>CAJKAP010000001.1 GCA_905197905.1 uncultured Sutterella sp.
TGATAGTTGGTTGTATTTCCAGTGAAAGTAGGACATTGCCGAGCTCTCCCATTAGAAACCCCTGTTACCTTGACGGTAGCGGGGGTTTCGTCTTTTTTCTGATCGTACAGAGATACTGCTGTATGCTCTTAGCCCAGACGAAAAAAAACCACATCTCACCCTTTCGAGTGAGATGTGGAACCACCTTGTGTTCACTGCGGAGACAGAATAACGCAGAGGAACTTATTCAAAACAAAGGATGCATGAATAAGCCCTTTAAGGATACCGAGTTTATTTTTGTGCTGTCTTGGGTAAATATCTTAGAAAACGCAAGAAAGAATCATTACGATGACAGACACCAAATCAGCTAGGAGAAATTCTTTAGACTTTGTGGATGATTTTTCTTTGAGAAGGAGTTTCTTGAAAATCGTTGCTCAATAGACTGCTCAGAAACGATTATGCTCGTTTAGGGAAACGTTATCTCCGTTCTATGTAGGATGAATTTAGATGCGATAGAGCGATTGAGAGAGGTCTTAGAGAGGGGTGATAAGAAAAAGCCAGCTCATTGAGCTGGCTTTTGAGTTTTGGCTCCCCGAGCTGGGCTCGAACCAGCGACCTGCGGATTAACAGTCCGTCGCTCTACCGACTGAGCTATCGGGGAATCCAACAACAACCTTAATCGGTAGGGGTTGCTGTTATAGAAATTGGCTTGGCTCCCCGAGCTGGGCTCGAACCAGCGACCTGCGGATTAACAGTCCGTCGCTCTACCGACTGAGCTATCGGGGAATCAAGAGTGCTAAGTTTATACTGATTTTTTTATCTTCGCAAGGGCAAAAAGAGCGAATACCATAAAGATGGGATTCCTTCTCCTCTTTAGGCCACTTTAGCTAAGGCTTCGGCGACATAACTGACATTGTGTTCATTCAAGCCAGCAATGCAGATACGTCCATTGTTAATGCCATAAACCCCATACTCCTTACGCAAGGCAACCATCTGGTCAACATTAAAGCCTGTGAAGGAGAACATACCTTGCTGCTTGGCAATGAAGCCCATACTTAAACCCTGACGTTGTGTTTCAGCAACGAGCAAAGTACGCATGGCTTTCACACGAGTACGCATTTCGGTGATTTCGTCCTGCCAGGCTTTATAGAGCTCTGGCGTACTCAAAATTTCAGTCACGATATTCGCACCATAAGCAGGCGGATTGGAGTATTCACGACGCACTAGTGACTTGATGATTGAGCCGACAGTCTTGGCTTCTTCAGCCGAAGAGCTAACTAAGTGCAAAGCTCCTGTACGTTCGCCGTAAAGACCAAAATTCTTAGAGCAAGAGGTTGCAGCAAAGAAATTCACCTTAGCCTCTGCCAAGAGACGGATGCCGTATGGGTCTTCTTCCAGGCCTTCACCAAAGCCTTGGTAGGCCATATCGACAAATGGGATTAAATCGCGTTCTTGGACAATTTCAAGAACGGTTTGCCAATCTTCTTTACTAAGATCAGCGCCAGTTGGATTGTGGCAGCAGCCATGTAGTAAAACGACAGATTTCGGGGCGAGCTTACTCAAGTAGTCGAAGAACACGGGTGTATCAACAGCGTGCGTCTCTGGGTTGTAGTAGGGATATTTTTCAACGGCGAGACCGGCGTGTTCAAAAAGACTAATGTGGTTGCCCCAAGTTGGGTTGGAGACATAGCCATTGGTTGCACCGAGGTAATCATGTGCTAACTCTGCACCAAGACGTAACGCACCCGTGCCCCCCAAGGTTTGAATCGTGCAAATGCGTTTTTGCTGGCGAGCTTCGTTGTCACCAAAAACGAGCGCCTGCACGGCGTCACAGAAAAGAGGGTTGCCAGACATAGCGGTGTAACCGTGCGTAGTCTGACGAGCCAACAAACGTTCTTCTGCAGTTTCTACGGTTTTTAAAAGAGGTAACTTGCCTTCTTCCGTGAGATAAACGCCGACGCCAAGGTTGACTTTTTCGGGCCGTGCATCTTTCTTGAATTCTTCATTGAGCCCAAGAATGGGATCGTCCGGCAGAGGTTTCAAGCTAGAGAACAAGGTGTAGGACATAAATAAATACTCCCGAAAAAAAATGGAAAACGTTTAAACACTATACAGCCCTCTGAGGGTTAACGTGGAGATGAAAAGGCGGATTTTCGCAAACTAGGTAATCAACCCAATGCTATCTCTGCCTAGGATCTCCTCCCAATGGTGGTATAGATTAGAGATCCGCTGTGGTGTACACTAATCTTTTTGCCTCTTAAAGACGTGTCATTGTGAAGGATGACATATGAGAACAGTGCCAAATATCGTTACGTTTCCTAATTCTCCCTATGTTTTACATCAGCCATTTCCTCCCGCAGGCGATCAGCCCACTGCAATCGATAAATTGTGCGAAGGACTTGAAGAGGGTTTGATGGCTCAGACTCTCCTCGGGGTGACGGGGTCTGGAAAGACGTATACGATGGCAAATGTAATTGCGCGTGAAGGTGTTCCTGCGTTAATCATGGCTCCGAATAAAACGCTGGCCGCGCAGACTTACTCAGAGATGAGAGAATTCTTTCCTGATAACGCGGTCGAGTATTTCGTCTCTTACTACGACTTTTACCAGCCAGAAGCTTATGTGCCTGCTCGTGACCTTTTCATTGAAAAGGATGCAGCAGTGAATGAACACATTGAACAGATGCGTTTAGCTGCTACGAAGTCAATTTTGGAGCGTCGTGATACGATTATTGTGGCAACCGTTTCCGCAATTTACGGTATAGGTAAACCAGAAAGCTATACGGAGATGCGTTGTATTTTGCGCAAGGGCGATCGTAAAACCCAGCGCGATTTAATTGGTCAGCTCGTTCGCATGCAATATAAGCGTACAGACATGGAATTTGTGCGTGGCACTTTCCGTGTGCGTGGCGATACGGTCGACGTGTTTCCTGCGGAGCATGCAGAAAGCGCGGTGAGAATTGAGCTTTTCGATGACGAAGTCGATGCTATTTTGCTCTTTGACCCACTTACCGGGCTGGTACAGCAAAACATCATGCGCTTTGTGATTTACCCAGCTAGTCACTATGTGACACCGCGAGAAGAAATCGTGCGCGCGATGGGAACCATAAAGGCAGAGCTAAAAGAACGCACAGAAGAGTTAATCTCCGAAGGTCGGTTTGTCGAGGCGCAACGCTTACAGCAACGCACCCAGTTTGACTTAGAAATGCTCGATCAAGTGGGTTTCTGCAAAGGGATTGAAAACTACTCGCGCCATTTGACGGGGCTCGCGCCTGGTGAAGCACCCCCATGCTTAATTGATTATTTGCCAGCTGACTGCTTGATGTTCTTTGACGAAAGCCATGTCATGATTGGCCAGTTGGGTGGCATGTACCGAGGTGACAGAGCGCGAAAGGAAACGCTCGTTAATTACGGATTCCGTTTACCTTCTGCACTAGATAATCGCCCTCTGCGATTTGATGAATTTGAGCGCAAGATGCGCCGGTCTGTGTTTGTCTCGGCAACACCAGCCCAGTATGAGCTCGAAAAGAGCCATAACGACGTCGTCGAGCAGGTGGTTCGCCCAACAGGCTTAGTGGATCCTCAAGTAGAAGTGCGTCCCGCGCAAACACAGGTTGATGATTTGTTGAGTGAAATCAATGAAGTTGTAGGGCGTGGTGAACGCGTTCTCGTGACTACACTCACTAAGCGCATGGCGGAAGATCTAACGGACTTCTTGAGTGAACATGGCGTTAAAGTGCGCTACTTACACTCAGATATTGATACGGTTGAACGAGTTGAAATTATCCGAGATTTGCGTCAAGGTCTCTTCGATGTTCTCGTTGGGATTAATCTGTTGCGAGAAGGATTGGATATTCCAGAAGTTTCGTTAGTGGCAATTTTGGATGCTGATAAAGAAGGCTTCCTACGTAGCGAACGGTCGCTCATTCAGACAATTGGTCGTGCTGCTCGAAATTTGAATGGTCGTGCGATTTTATATGCAGATCGCATTACCGATTCGATGCGCCACGCTATTGACGAAACGGAGCGTCGCCGCCAAAAGCAAGAGGCATTCAATAAAGAGCACGGCATTACGCCGAAGGGTGTTAAGAAGGAAATTCGTGACATCATTGATGGCGTTTATCGTGGTGAAGACGTGAAGGCTATACCAGAGAGTAAACTTGTTGATGTCACAAAGGATCCATCGATTCTGGAAGAGAAGAATTTGTCGAAGCGTTTGAAGCAGCTCGAAGCACAAATGATGGAGCACGCGAGAAATTTGGACTTTGAAAAGGCGGCCAAGTTGCGCGAAGAGCTCATGGCTTTGCGTGCCCAAGCGTTCGGCGCCTCTCCCAATCAGTAGCAATCTAAGTTAAAATACCTCTCCAAAAAGAGGGGAATTACAAAAAACTCTAGGCATAAGCGATTTCCTAGAGTAGCATATATAGACAACAGACTACCGTCATAGAAAATAACGATAGACGGTAAGACAAAAAAGTTTGATACGGAAACCTAAAAGTGATCCATATTTTATTTGTGTGTACTGGGAATATCTGTCGTAGTCCCACAGCCGAAGCAATCTTCCACAAAATGGTGGTGGAAGCACAGCTTGAGGATGTGATCACCTCGGACAGCGCTGGCACGAGTGCTTATCATGTGGGCCAGCAACCAGACGTGCGTGCACAGTTAACCTGTCGCAAGCGTGGTTACAATATTGCCGATCATCACGCGAGACAGATTACTGCGGAGGATTTTGAAAAGTCCGATCTCATCCTTGTGATGGACTGGGAAAACCTCGCAGAACTGCAACAAAAAGCGCCTGTGCAGTACAAGCACAAGGTGCATCTCTTGATGCGCTATGCCAACGACAACGATGAAGCCGTTGTTCCAGACCCGTATTATGGGCTCAATGAAGGGTTTAACCTCATGTTTACCCTCTGTACGGATGCCTGTTCTGGCCTGTTGCAGACATTGGAGCGCAAAGCTCGCAAGATGCAAGCCGATAAGCAGCGTGAAGCTGCGAATGGTGCACCTGTTGATGTACCAGTTGTGGCGCAATAAACGCGTGGACTAATTTATCCTGGTGTGTTTTACGCCTAACACCAATTTATGCCACGTCCATTGAGTTAAGTGTCCTCTCTAACACGGAGACTCAAGGCGTGGTGTAAGGGTGTTTGTGTTCGTTTTTTCCTATAATGATGGGCACTTCAATTCAGTATATCCTCACAAAGCACTAGCCTATCCTCCCAACGGGCTACACAAAATTTAGACTTGCACAACAAAAAATTCCTGTATAATATCCGACTAAATAAATCGGGAATTTCCCTTTCATCTTACAAAGGAGTGCAAGTTGCGACTCACCACTAAAGCTAGATTTGCCGTGACAGCCATGCTGGACATTGCTTTGTACGGTCAAGGCAAGCCTGTTTCTCTCACGCAAATATCCGATCGTCAACAGATTACTGTTGCCTACTTGGAACAGATTTTCTGCAAGCTTCGTCGTGCCGATATGGTCAGAAGTATTCGCGGCCCGGGTGGTGGTTATTTCTTAGCCAAAACACCCCAAGAGATCACGATTGGTCGAATCATTGCCGCTGTCGAAGAAGACATTGACGCTACACAGTGCCGTGGCGATGGGACGTGTTTGGGCGGAGCTGCTTGCTTAACTCACCATCTGTGGGAAAGTTTGAACTCAGTGACTTCCAAGTTCCTCGACGGGATTACGTTGGAGAGCATGGTGCAGTCTCACACTGAGCATACCGAGCACCCACAACGTGTAACGGTTTCTGCAAAGATTCCTGTGAAACCGAAAAAAACACGCAAGCCACGTGATCCAAGCCGTTTGTCACACGTACATAAACGCGTGGCATAAAAAGCTACAACGAAACCGAATATCGGTCTTATAGCGGCACTACTCTGGTTGTGCCGGTTCTATAGAAGGAAAATAAAAAATGAAGCTGCCTATTTATCTTGATTACTCTGCGACAACCCCGGCAGACCCCCGAGTCATTGACAAGATGGTTCCCTATCTTGGCGTGAAGTTCGGGAATCCTGCTTCGCACAGCCACTCTTATGGTTGGGAGGCTGAAGAGGCTGTGAATGAAGCACGTGCACAAGTTGCTGCTTTGGTGGGGGCGGATCCTCGCGAAATTGTCTGGACCTCTGGCGCTACGGAAGCTGATAACTTGGCCATTAAGGGCGCCGCCCATTTCTACCAAGAAAAAGGTCGTCATCTCATCACCGTTAAGACCGAACACAAGGCTGTGCTCGACACAATGCGTCACCTTGAAGGTGAAGGCTTTGAAGTCACCTACCTTGATGTGCAGGAAAATGGCTTGATTGATATGGACAAGTTCCTCGCTGCTATTCGCCCCGATACGATTCTCGTCTCTGTGATGGCAGTGAATAACGAAATTGGCGTTATCCAGGATTTGGAAACGATCGGCAAGATTTGCCGCGAACACGGCATCGTCTTCCATTGCGATGCAACGCAGGCCCCCGGTCATATGGAAATCAACGTCGATAAGTTCAACATTGACTTAATGAGCCTTTCTGGTCACAAGGTCTACGGTCCGAAGGGTATTGGTGCACTTTATGTCCGCCGTAAACCCCGTATCCGTATTGAATGCCAGATGCACGGTGGCGGTCATGAACGTGGTATGCGTTCTGGCACGTTGCCGGCCCATCAGATCGTCGGTATGGGTGAGGCATATCGCCTTGCTAAAGAAGAATTTGCGACGGAAGTACCTCGCATTCGCGCTTTGCGTGACCGTCTTTGGGATGGTATCCGCAACAACATCTCGGATGTGTACCTCAATGGCGACTGGGAACATCGCTCCCCACACAACTTGAACGTGAGTTTCGAGTTCATTGAAGGTGAAAGCTTGATGATGGCATTAAAGGACATTGCAGTGTCTTCTGGCTCCGCTTGCACCTCTGCTTCTTTGGAACCGTCCTATGTGTTGCGTGCCTTGGGTCGTAACGACGAATTAGCTCATAGCTCTATTCGCTTTACGCTTGGTCGCTTTACCACCGAAGAAGAAATTGATTATGTCGTTGCTCTCTTGAAGGAAAAAGTTCAGAAGTTGCGCGAAATGAGCCCGCTTTGGGAAATGCACCAGAAGGGCGTTGATCTTAACTCGATTCAGTGGTCTGCCCACTAATCCTTACTTTACGCTGGACTCAGATGACAGGTTCTACCGTCTCCAACAAAGACAAGCACGGTAGAACCTCCTAGAAAAAATATTCTGAGACAAGGAGATATACATCATGGCATACAGTGAAAAACTCGTTGATCATTATGAAAACCCCCGCAACGTGGGTACTTTGGATGAAAAAGCCGATAACGTTGGTACCGGTATGGTGGGGGCTCCCGCTTGCGGCGATGTGATGCGTTTGCAGATCCAGGTGAATGATCAGGGCATTATTGAAGATGCGAAGTTCAAGACCTATGGTTGCGGTTCCGCTATTGCGTCCTCGTCCTTAGTGACGGCCTGGGTTAAGGGTAAGACTTTGCAGGAGGCAGAACAACTCACGAATGCACAGATCGCTGAAGAATTGGCTTTGCCACCAGTGAAGATCCACTGTTCGATTTTGGCAGAAGACGCGATCAAGGCGGCAATTAACGATTACCGTCACAAACAAGAGGAAAAATAAATCATGGCTGTGACCTTAACTCAAGCTGCGGCTAAGCATGTGCAAAACTATCTGACGCGTCGAGGCAAAGGTGTTGGTTTGCGCTTAGGGGTGAAAACCTCTGGTTGCTCCGGCATGGCTTATAAGTTAGAGTTTGCGGATGCTGTTAACGAAGACGATCATGTCTATGAAAGCTTTGATGTAAAAGTGATCGTTGATGAGAAGAGCTTGCCGTATTTGGATGGCACTGAGTTAGATTACACGCGTGAAGGTCTCCAAGAAGGTTTTAAGTTCCACAACCCCAATGAAAAGAGTCACTGTGGTTGCGGGGAATCCTTCCACGTTTAACCGCGACTCCCGAGTGGTAGCACTTTAAAAAAGCTCTCGCTCGGTTGAACGCCAATCGATGTACCAGCGCAAACTGGTACGAACACACGCGAAGGTGCCACTAGAGCACACGAGAGCGTGGGAGGGAGCGAAGAGCTCCCTTTACTCGTATATGGAGAGGAGTCAGAAAACGATGACTCAACCGAGCATTTATAGCTATTTTGGTCTGAAACCGAGTTTTGTAGTTGACATAGAACGTCTGGAAGCCGCTTATCTGGCAGCGATGAAAAAAGTGCATCCAGACCTTTTCGCTGCTCGTCCTGCTGCTGAACGTCGTGTAGCAGAACAGTGGAGTACACGCTTAAACGAAGCCTACCAAACCATCAAGGATCCCGTTCGTCGTGCAACTTACCTCTGCGAAGTGGCAGGCTTTGATGTTGGAGCGGAAAAAAATACCGCTATGCCAATGGACTTCTTGATGGCTCAAATGCGTTGGCGCGAAATGCTTGATAATGCTCCAGAAGACGAAAAAGTAAAAGAGACGCTTAATTATGAAGTGAAAGAAGAAGAGCAACGTATTTTGGCTGATCTCACCGAAGCGCTCGACGTGAAGCAAGACTACCAAGCCGCGGTCGCTCTTACACGCAAACTCATGTTTGTGACGAAGTTTCATTTTCAGCTTCAACAAAAAGAACAACACTAACCACCCAAGGATATTTTTGACATGGCTTTGTTTCAGATTTCCGAGCCTGGCTTATCGGCCGCTCCGCATGAACACCGTCTGGCTATCGGCATCGACCTAGGTACCACGAATTCATTGGTCGCTAGTGTGATCAGTGGTGTGGCCGAGGTGATTGCGGATGAAAATGGCGACGTGCTTCTCCCCTCCGCCGTGCACTATGGTGAAGATGGAGAAGTGACAGTGGGGTGTAAAGCACTGGAAGGTGCAGTTAACGATGCCGCCAATACCATTACCTCCGCTAAGCGTTTGATTGGTCGTAAGCTCGAGGATTTGAAAGATGTGCACGCAGTACCTTACCGCTTGGTTGATGATGCAACCATGGTGAAGATTGAAACGCGTGCTGGTGTCAAAAGCCCAATTGAAGTGAGTAGCGAAATCCTTCGCAACCTTGCTAACCGTGCCGAATCACGGTTGGGTGGAGATTTGACGGGCGCTGTGATTACTGTGCCTGCATACTTCGATGATGCTCAGCGTCAGGCGACTAAAGATGCAGCTCGCTTGGCTAACCTCACAGTGTTGCGCCTTCTGAATGAGCCTACTGCAGCAGCCTTGGCCTACGGGCTTGACAATGCGGCTGAAGGACTCTATCTCGTTTACGATTTGGGGGGAGGGACGTTTGACGTTTCGCTCTTGAAGTTGAGTAAAGGCGTCTTTGAAGTTCTTGCCACGGGTGGTAACTCTTCGCTCGGCGGGGACGACTATGATCGTGCAGTTTATGCTGAAGTCTTGAAGCGCCTAGGCGTTGACGCCGAATCGGCAAACGATTTGAGTGTTCGTGATCGCCGTGCTCTTTTGCAAGCTTCTCGTTCTGCGAAAGAAGCCTTGACCGAGTCTTTTTCGACAACGCTCATCTGGCACCGTGAATTGGGAGATGCGACAGTTGAGATCACTCGTGAAGAATTCGATGCACTTACGAAAGAGTTAACGAATGAAACGCTCACAGCGGTGAAGAACGTCCTCAAGGACGCCAAAGTAATGGTTGAAGATGTCAAGGGAGTAGTGCTTGTTGGTGGCGCAACGCGTATGCCCTGCATTCGTAGCGCAGTGAAAACTCTCTTCGGCCACGAACCCCTTGCTGATATTGACCCAGACCGTGTGGTTGCGATTGGGGCCGCTACTCAGGCCAATAAGCTCGCGGGCAACAGTAGCGAAGAAGACGATTGGTTGCTCCTTGATGTGACGCCACTCTCCTTAGGGCTTGAAACCATGGGCGAATTGGTGGAAAAGGTGATTCCACGCAATAGCGCCATCCCTATCGCTCGTGCTCAGGACTTCACGACGTTCCGTGATGGTCAGACCGCAATGGCGATTCATGTTTTGCAGGGTGAGCGAGAGGTGGTTAGTGCCTGCCGTTCGCTAGCTCGATTTGAATTGCGCGGCATTCCGCCTATGCCCGCTGGCGCGGCTCGTATCCGCGTGACGTTCCAGGTGGACGCCGATGGTCTTTTGAGCGTAACAGCCCGAGAAATGACCACTGGTGTAGAAGCTTCGATCCAGGTGAAGCCGAGCTATGGCCTCTCTGACGAAGATATTATCCGCATGCTTCAAGATGGCAATGGTCGTGCTGAAGAAGATATGCACACACGTGAATTGCGTGAACAACAAGTTGAAGCACGTCGCCTGCTCGAATCGACTCATTCCGCTCTAGAGGCGGACGGGGATTTACTTTCTGAAGAAGCACGCCGTGTGATCGATGCTCAGGTGGCGGAGTTGCAAGCTCTGGTCACTAGTGAGGATCTTGACAAAATTAAGGCTGCAATTGAAGCCCTTTCCAAAGGAACAGAGGACTTTGCAGCACAGCGTATGGACCGTTCGATTCGCCGTGCGCTCTCTGGGCTCAACGTTGAAGATGAGCTTTTTGATCAAACCACAGAGACGGAGCAAAAAGACTCCGATAATCATTAAAGAGGTAATAAGAAAATGCCAAAAGTGACAGTCTTACCCCACGAAACGGCTTGTCCTGAGGGGATGGAATTTACGGTTGAACCAGGTGCCATGTTGGCCAAGGCCTTGTTGGATCATGGTGTGAAAATTGAACACGCGTGCGAGTTTTCCTGTGCTTGCTCGACTTGCCATGTAATCATTCGCGAAGGCTTCGATTCTTTAAACGAAGCCGACGACGATGAATTAGACCATTTAGATGCAGCTTGGGGTGCGGGAGCTTATTCCCGTCTTTCTTGCCAGACTCGCGTTGGTAACGCTGACATCACGGTCGAAATTCCGAAGTATTCTCGCAATCACGCAAGGGAAGAATAATCATGGGTTTGAAGTGGACGGATGCGCAAGCCATTGGTGAGGCGCTCTATGACGAAAATCCGGATTTAGATCCGCTGACGATCAGTTTTATCAAGCTCCATGAGATGATTTGTGCTCTCAATGAGTTTGAAGATGACCCAGAAAAATCGAATGAAAAGATTCTGGAAGCCATTCTGACCGTTTGGTTAAACGAGCGCGATTAACTACGCGAATCCCGCTCCATGGCTAAAAGCGAGGAAAAAGCACTTCTGGTGAAGATTCCAAAGAGGTGCTTTTCTTTTATTTACTAAGAAGCGAGAGCAAAATCGCTAAACTTGCTTCGGGCACAATGAGTTCAGTCTCAGCTAAGTCGAGGAATCTCTCTACACTCACCCATTCAAAGCGCTGGACTTCTCCGTCATTAATGTGTGGGGTGATTCGTTCGATTAAACGCCAAAGTTCTGTGCTCTCAGAGAGGAGTCCTTCGGGAAGGGGGCGATGGGAGCGAAAGCCGCGACAAAGCTTTTCTGCGCCGCGCTCTGTCTCGCCTAGCTTAATACCCGCCTCTTCCCAAGCTTCACGTTCAAGTGCCATTCTTGGCGTCTCTTCGTGCTTCACCATGCCAGCGGCGAGGTTATCGTAGCGCCCAGGATTAATCCGCTTCGTGGGACTACGTACACTCAGAAGAATTTGATCGTCCACAATTACAGATAGACGTACGACCGTGGTAGACGTTCCTAAAACGCGGCAGAGCGCACGATCGATTGTTTCCGAGTGAGCATTAAGGGAGAGATATTCATGCTGCGGCAAAAGCCCAAAATGACGCAATAAGGCCTCTTGGGCTTCTGTCCAAGAACAATTTTTGCGCAAAGAGCCTCCACCTTCTTTTGAGGCTTCAAAATAGATAGTAAGATCGGGAGAACTCAAAAGTGTGTTCAAGAGGTCTGCTGAGAGATGACCCACCGCAACAGAATGAAGCCAAAAGGGGTGAAGCTTTTGGCTTAGAGGTGGATTGAGCGAGCGCTCAAGGCGTAAGGCCACTTGTTGCGCTCGCTTAAGAAGTGCTGGATCAAGCACGGCAAAAAATAGTAATTAGTTGCCAGCTTCAGGACGCATATGCGGGAAGAGCAACACGTCTCGGATGCTAGGTGCATCGGTGAGTAGCATGATGAAGCGGTCGATACCGATACCGCAACCAGCGGTCGGCGGGAGACCGTATTCCAAAGCACGGATGTAGTCAGCATCGTAGTACATGGCTTCATCGTCTCCGTGGCTCTTCGCATCGGCCTGGGCCTTGAATCGAGCTGCCTGATCGTCAGGGTCATTCAATTCAGAGAAGCCGTTACCGAGCTCACGACCGCCCACGAAGAGCTCAAAGCGTTCCGTGACGTCATGGTCGGTGTCCGATGCACGTGCGAGTGGCGAGATTTCCGTAGGGTAGTCAATGATAAAAGTCGGCTGGAGAAGCTTCGCTTCGGAGCTTTCTTCAAAAAGAGCCATCTGAAGTGCACCCAGACCAACATAGTCAGGCTGCGGTTCGCCCAAGCGGGCCAATTCAGCGCGTAAGAAAGCTTCATCGTTCAACTGCTCGAGCGTGTATTGTGGAGCGTACTTCTGGATGGCCTGAATTGGGGTTAAGCGATCGAAAGGTTTGCCAAAGTCGATATCCTGACCCTGATAGTTCACGACGGTTTTACCCAAGACTTTTTCAACGACGGTGCGAAGAAGGCTTTCGGTGAAGTCCATCTGATCGTGATACGTCCAGTAGGTTGCATAGAATTCCATCATCGTGAATTCAGGGTTGTGACGCACAGAGACGCCTTCGTTACGGAAGTTGCGGTTGATTTCAAACACGCGTTCCAAACCACCGACGACCAAGCGCTTTAAATAGAGTTCTGGAGCGATACGCAAGTACATATCAATGTCGAGGGCATTGTGGTGCGTCACGAACGGGCGAGCGTTAGCACCACCTGGGATCGGGTGCAACATTGGCGTTTCCACTTCAAGGAAGCGACTACCTAACATGAAATTACGGATTTCAGCGATAGCGCGGGAGCGAACCAAAAAACGATTACGACTTTCTTCGTTCATGATCAAGTCAACATAGCGCTGACGATAGACCATTTCCGTATCTTGTAACCCCTTAAACTTATCAGGAAGCGGGCGGATGTTCTTCGTCATCAATTGAAGCTCGTGAGCTCGAATAGCGAGAGCGCCAGTCTTGGTGCGGAAAAGCACACCTTTTACTGCGACGATGTCACCCAAATCGTATGTCTTGAAGCGGGCATAGGCTTCAGGTCCGATGTCGTTTTGGGAAATGAAGTACTGCATTTCGCCCGTGAAGTCTCGCACCGTGGCAAAGCTCGCTTTACCCATCATGCGCTTGAGCATCACACGACCAGAACAAGCCACCTGGACCTGCTGGGCTTCGAGCTCAGCCTGATCTACGTTGCCATATTTTTCAACAAGGTCACCAAAGAGGTCCGTGCGTTTGAAGTTGTTGGGATAGGCAACCCCTTCAGCGCGCAACTGCGCTAACTTGGCACGGCGTTCAGCAATAATATGGTTTTCGTCCTCTTGAACGGGGGCGACTTTGTTTTCTAAATCTTCAGACATAAGAGCAATCCTGTTGAAAGATCCCTTCTTGAAAGGAAGACCTTTTAAAGAAGGGAGGAATCTTTTTTATTGAACGTTGGCGTTAATGTCGCCAATGTTTTGTTTAAGAGAGGCTTCAATAAACTGGTCTAAATCGCCATCAAGAACAGCGCCAGTGTTACCCGTTTCTACGTTGGTGCGCAAGTCTTTCACGCGAGACTGATCGAGCACGTAGCTACGAATCTGGTGCCCCCAGGCAATGTCAGACTTCGACTCTTCGAGCTTGGTCTGCGTTTCCATACGTTTACGCATTTCAAATTCGTAGAGCTTAGCTTTCAGCTGCTGCATCGCTTTTTCGCGGTTGCGGTGCTGAGAGCGGTCATCCTGACAGATGGTGATGATGCCAGTGGGAATATGGTGAATACGCACGGCCGATTCCGTCTTCTGAATGTGCTGACCACCAGCACCCGAAGCGCGGAAGACGTCAATTTTTAAGTCGGCTGGGTTAATTTCAATCTCAATCGAGTCGTCCACTTCTGGGTACACGTACACAGAGGTAAACGAAGTGTGACGGCGAGCGTTAGAGTCAAAGGGGCTCTTACGAACTAAACGGTGAATCCCCGTTTCGGTGCGCAGCGTACCGTAGGCATAGTCGCCCTGAATGTAAAGCGTAGCAGATTTAATCCCCGCAACGTCGCCCGCACTTTCTTCTTCAAGCGTAACGGTAAATCCCTTGCGTTCAGCGTAGCGCATGTACATACGTTCGAGCATGCTGGCCCAGTCCTGAGCTTCCGTACCACCAGCACCCGATTGGATTTCGAGGTAGCAGTTAGCTGGATCCATCGGCTGGTTAAACATACGCTTGAATTCAAGGTCAGCGACAGCTTTTTCAATCTTCTCAACGTCTTGACCAACGGCTTCAACGGTATCCCAATCTTCTTCCGCCATAGAGAGTTCAAACAATTCGGCGGCATCGTTAATGCCCGTGGTTAGCGATTGGAAACTACCGACGATACCGTCGAGTAATTTCTTTTCTTTGCTGACCTCTTGGGCATGCTTAGGGTCATTCCAGAGGTCAGGATTTTCGACCTCACGGTTGACTTCTTCGAGTCTGCGCGCTTTGCGATCGACGTCAAAGATACCCCCGAAGTTCGACGAGACGGTGAGTCAGGTCTTCGATGAGATTCTGAATAAGGTTGATGCGTTCGACTTCCATGGTTCTAATCCAATAAAGTTCGCGCTGACGTCGACCTTAGAGAGTCCAAAAATACGCCAGGCATGGAAAAAATAGAATCAAATATTATAAAAGCCCAGACCTTGCTGTGCTTGAAGGAGAGGGCTTTTTTTGGCTTTTGAACTTTTTAAATATGAGTACCTTCTTCAACCGCTTCGATTTGTAGTTGCAATTGGCGTCTCCCCATGTATTCATTGACGTTGGGACGGTAGGCTAAGCGCGCTACGGCAGGGAGCGGTGTATTGCGACGGAAGAAGATCCCTTCAAAAAGTTTACCTTCTAAATCCAAGACGAGTTTCAAATGAGCTTCCTTAAGCACGGTTTGGCGCACTACTCGGAATTCGTTCGAAAAAAGTGGTGCTTCAAAGGCTTGCCCCCAAATGCGCTCATCAATATCGGTAATAAGGGCTTCGGTGATATCGCTAGGTGCTAGGGGACCGTCCGTGTATACAATGCGTTCAAAGAGTTCGCGACTGCAGTTTTCACGCACAATTTGTTCAAAAGCGCGCTGGAAGTCGTTAAAAGCTCCCGCCTTAAGCGTAAGCCCTGCTGCGGCAGCATGACCACCAAAACGAATAATAGCGCCACCCAAATCGCGTGCGACCAAGTCAAGCGTATCGCGCAGGTGAATCCCAGGAATACTGCGACCGCTGCCCTTTAAAAAGCCCGATTCACTCGGAGCAAAAGCAAAGACAGGGCGATGAATGCGATCTTTCACACGAGAGGCAACAAGCCCTACTACTCCTTCGTTGAAGTGCTCATTAAAAAGCGAAAGTGTGTAGCGCTCAGACATATTGCAAGAGGCAATGACTTCTTCAGCACATTGCTGCATTTCGGTTTCAAGCTCTTGACGCTCGCTATTGAAAAGATTTAGTTCTTGAGCAAAAGAAAGTGCCACGGTTTCTTGGTCCGCTAAGAGGCATTCTATACCGCTCTCCATAGAGCTTAATCGCCCAGCGGCATTGATACGTGGACCAATGGCAAAACCAAAATCACGTACAGAGGCGGCTTCGGGTTTCTTTCTCGCCACGGTAAAGAGTGCACTGAGACCAGGGAGTGCCTTTCCTGCTCGAACACGTTTAAGCCCCTGAGCAACCAAAATGCGGTTATTTTTGTCGAGCTTGACCACGTCAGCCACTGTGCCAAGTGCAACCAAGTCAACCCACTGGTCAAGACGAGGCTGAGTTTGCGCTGTGAAGTAGCCTTTCTCGCGCATTAAAGCACGAAGAGCGAGCAGCACATAAAACATTACCCCCACTCCAGCGAGATTTTTGGAGGGAAAAGAGCAGCCTTTGCGGTTAGGGTTGACGATACAGCAAGCTGCAGGTTCTTCTTCACCAGGCAAATGATGGTCTGTTACGATCACATCAATTCCAAGTGCCTTAGCGTGTTCGACTGCGGCAACAGAGGTAATGCCGTTATCCACGGTTACAATGAGTTGAGGCGAAAAACGCTCTTTCACAATGTCAACCAATTCAGGCGTGAGACCGTAACCCTGTGTGACACGATCAGGAACGACATAACTGACATGAAGCCCCATAGCGGTAAGACCACGAATAGCAAGCGTACAGGCTGTTGCCCCGTCGCAGTCGTAGTCGGCCACAATAGTCACGGATTCGCCTTTTTCTCGTGCCTCAAGAAGACGAGCGGCTGCGAGGTCTGTACCTTCGAGTTGTGAAGGCGGAATAAGTCCCTTCCAGTCGAGTGCCATTTCATCAATATGATGAATACCGCGCGCTGCAAGTGCTCGCGCAAGTGGGGCCAACATCCCTTGTTCGATTAGGGTCTGCGCAGCGCTAGCATCAAAAGAGCGTTCAATGATTCGAGTCATAGGAGTCGATATACCAAGAAAGAAGAGTGTTTGGCTTTTTGTTTTTAAAGAAGCGTTGCATCAAAGTAGGCTCTTGAGGTGTTAATGTAACGGCACCTGTTTCACCAAAGCAAACGGTGAAAATCTCGACCTCTTTGTCTCTCGTTTTAGCGTTTGTTCGGTAGCGATCAACTTCTGCAGCGACGACTTCTAGAGACTCTTTCCATGTCTCCCAATCACCAGCAAGCCAAGCAGTATAGAGACCACTCAAGTGCACAATCACATCACCAGGCGCTGTGTCTTCGGGCCAACCCTTTTTCTCAGAAATTAAAAAAGTGTTCAAAATACCAGAAGCGTTAGCCCATCCCAGAATGACAGGGTCATTAGAGGCAACACTTCGAACGAGCGTTGGGGGATTAAAGCGGCAATCGCGTCCGCCACCCCAAAGCCAAAAAGCGTCAATGCCAGACTCACGAGCAGCAGGGGGAAGCACTTCGTGCAAATCGGTTAAAAGTTTCCAGAGGTCATCTTTTGCCTCGCCCACGATCCAGTCGGAAGAAAACTTCTGCCCCAAAATGCTTTCAAGCGGTGCGCTCACAATAGGGTAGTTTTCTTTGCGCGTTACAAACCAACGTCCGTCCCACATCTGGAGCTGAAATTTCGAATCTCGCAAGACTTTTTGAAGTGCCATGGAGGCGGCGAAATAGGTTTCGTCTGAGAGTAATACTTCACTCTTAATGGTTTGAGTTGCCACATCAAGTTTTAAGGCTGAAAGGCACCACAATTCCGAAGGGAGTTCGCGTGCACCTAACGAGAGCCAATGCCAAGGAGCTTCACGCGGATAGGTTGCTTCACGAGTTAAAACTTTCCAAAGCCACAAACGATGGGGCGCACGACGGTATGGTCCCTCATCGAAACGCTGAGTGACCAATTGGGGATTGTCCCCTTGAATCGTGAGAAGGGCCGTCTTTTGCTCAGCAGTGAGTGTGCCGATAACCTTTTCGGCAATATCACTCGGCAGACGTGCACCTGGAATCAGAATGAAAGCTTTTGACATGGTTTCACATTGTACTGTGCCTATCAATAGGTAGAATGTGAGAATCAGATTTTTTCACTTTTCTGTTAAACAGGTGTGTTTGTGAAAATTCCCTTTGAATGGACGATCGGTCTTACCTATACGCGAGCCGGCCGCCGAGGTCGTAGAAAAGACGGCTTTATGTCTTTTATTTCGGTGATGTCGGTCACCTCTATTGCGCTCGGTGTGGCGGCTTTGATTATCGTACTTTCTGTGATGAATGGTTTCCAGAAAGAAGTCCGTGATCGCATGTTAAGTGTTGTGCCACACATTGAAGTTCGAGCAGTGGCAGGGGCTCAACCTGATTGGAAGGATGTTGAGAAAGCTCTTTCGGTTAATTCAGAAGTCGTTGCCTCAGCGCCTTTTGTTCAGGGGCAGGGACTCTTTACTGCTGGTAGAAGCGTACGTGGAGCAATTGTGAAGGGAATCGATCCAGATCAAGAGCCTAAAGTGAGTGAAATTAGCACTCACTTGATTGGAACTCCCAATTTGCACGCTCTGGAAGGAGGCGAATTTCGCATTATCCTCGGGAAGGATTTGGCTTATCTTTTAGGCGTCACGGTGGGAGATAAAGTGGCTCTCATGGTACCTGAAGGTAACATCACGCCAGCAGGGATCGTGCCTCGTATGCGTCAATTTACCGTGGCTGGGCTCATGAATTCAGGTCACTATGAGTACGACAGCTCTATGGCGCTTATCCACTTGAAGGACGCCCAAGCACTTTTCCGCGCTTCTGGTCCTCAAGGGTTGAGGTTGCGATTAAAGGATATGAATAATGCGCCTGCTGTGGCAGAAGCGCTCAACCAAGTGCTCCCCATGGGGGTCTTTGCTTCAGACTGGTCTCAGCAAAATCGCACCTGGTTTGCTGCGGTTCAAGTTGAAAAACGCATGATGGGCATCATTCTGTTCTTGATTGTCTTGGTTGGGGCATTTGGTTTGGTCTCAACATTGGTGATGACAGTGCAGGAAAAACAATCGGATATTGCAATTTTGCGTACTCTCGGTGCGACGGAGGGCTCTGTCATGATGGTCTTTATTTTGCAAGGGATTATTGTGGGTTTAGTGGGTGTTGGCGTGGGTGTCGTCGCTGGGCTTTTGATCGCTGAAAACGTAGGCACCATTGTGAGCTTTATTGAACAGCTCTTTGGCGTGAAGTTCCTCCCAAAAGAAGTTTACTTTATCTCTTCAATGCCAAGTGATCCGCGCATGAGTGACATTATTCCGATTGCGGTAATCTCCTTTATTTTGAGCGTGGTAGCAACGATTTACCCAAGTTGGCGTGCTGCTCGAACTGAACCTGCGGAGGCTTTGCGCTATGAGTAATGAAGTAGCAGAAGTGATCCTTGCTCGACATGTCCAAAAGCTCTACCAAGATGGCGTATCTGAAGTGCGAGTATTGGACGATGTGAACCTCGCAGTGAAGCGCGGCGAAATCGTTGCTATTGTGGGAGCATCGGGCTCAGGGAAATCTACCCTATTACATGTGTTGGGGGGGCTTGATCAATTTAACGCTGGCTCAATCGTGGTCGCTGGAGTGGATATCAGCCACCTCAATAGCAACGCTCGCGCAAAATTGCGCAACGAGGCGTTAGGCTTTGTGTACCAGTTCCACCATTTGCTCCCCGAATTTTCGGCGCTCGACAATGTGGCTATGCCACTTTGGATCCGTCGCGAAGACCGGGGGATTGCTAGCGAAAAAGCGAAGAAAATGCTTGAAGCGGTTGGTTTAGGCCATCGCTTGACGCATTTGCCTAGCCAACTCTCTGGGGGTGAGCGCCAACGCGTGGCCATTGCCCGCGCCATGGTGACGGAGCCGGCCTGTATTTTGGCAGACGAACCCACAGGGAACTTAGATAAGGATACTTCCGAGGCGGTCTTCCAACTCTTTGTATCGCTTGCTCGCAGTCGCGGAACGAGCTCTTTGATTGTGACCCATGATGAGTCGCTTGCCGCACAGTGCGACCGCGCTGTGCGACTTGAAAAAGGCAAGCTTGTGGAAATCACTTTCTAAGGTTTCGGGAAAGGGAAGAAGGTTCAATGTATTTCATAGACACCCATACGCATTTACAAGCGTCGGTTTTCGATGATGACTTAGGAGTACTTATCCAAACGGCACGCGATCGCGGTGTCGTGGATATGGTGATTTGTGCAGGCGCTCCTAACGATTGGGATCGTTGTGAGGAGATCGCTCATACCTATTCCCTTTCCTATACCTTGGGCATTCATCCGCTTGCTACACCCGAGGTGGTTGCTTCGGATATTGACCTTTTAGATAAGCGCGTAGCAAACGCGCTTGAAGATCCGCACTTTGTGGGGATTGGGGAAATAGGGATCGATGGCTTTGTCGGTACGCTTGACGACGAAAAGCAAGAGTGGTTCTTTGCAGAGCAACTCAAAGTCGCCAAGCGCTATGCGCTTCCTATGTCGGTGCATATTCGTCGCAGTGGCTCGCGCCTTCTCAAGTACCTCAATCGGATTGGCACTGTGGGTGGCGTTATTCACGCTTTTAATGGCTCGCAGGACGAATTTGACCGTTTCGCTAAGCTCGGTTTTCACTTTGGATTCGGTGGCGCAGCAACCTATGAAGGAAGCCAAAGAATCCGTCGTCACTTGGGCGGGGCGCCTGCTGATCGTTGGGTGCTTGAAACGGATGCACCTGATATCCCCTCAAGCGATAGACGAAATACCGGGAATCTGCGCACAGAACCAGCCGATATTGTCGCAACGAACACACTCGCTGCAAAGCTACGGCATTTGACGCCAGAAGAGTCTGCGCTTGAGGCGTTACGCAATGCTTTTCGTGCGTTTCCTCGTCTGAAAGATCGGCATCCTGAATTAGCTCTTCTTTAGAAGAGGGGTGGTCTTCGACATATTCCGTGTATCAGTGTGATAGACTTAGCAAGGTCTTTCTGAAACCCTCTTAGAAAATGAGGAGTTTCAGAAGACCTTTTTCATTTTTAACTGAAGGACACCAGGAATTATGCTCGATAAAGATAGCATTGTTGTTGCTGTGATCGGCCACGACCAGCCAGGGGTGATCGCTACAGCCACCGCCACTATGACTAGATTGGGTTGCAACGTCGAAGAAATGACCCAGTCTATCTTGCGCCATCAGTTTGCCAGTATTTTCCTAGTTAACAAACCTGAAGGTTTGTCTAACGAAAACATTGAACTGGAAATGATGACCGCATTTAAGGCCAAAAAATTCCGCCTGTCCTTAGTCATCCGCGATTTTGAAGAACAAAATGCTCCGCAACTCTCGGAAGGTGAGCCGTTTGTGGTGAGCATTTGGGGCAAGGATCGTAACGACATCATTGCTGTCTTCTCGAATATCTGCGCTGAGCAAGGGATCAACATTGAAGCACTGCGTGCTTTCCGCATTGAGGAAGGCCAAAGTTTGCAGGTGCTCGAAGTACGTATCCCCGCTGGGGTTGATACCCGCAGTTTGAAGAGCGTAATGGCAGAACGTGCCCATACGATGGGTCTCAGTTTGAACGTACAGCACGCCAATATCTTTGAAGCGATTCATCGCGTGCGTGTGGACTAATTTAGGGAGAAAGTGATGTTAACTGATCGTGAAGTCCTCTCCACCATCAATATGTTGCGTAGCGAACACTTGGATGTTCGCACGGTGACGATGGGGATCAACTTGTTTGACTGTGCTAGTCATGACTTTGATACCTTCGCCTACAAAGTCCGTAGCAAGATTTTGCGTCACGCCGAGCGCTTAGTGGAAACCTGCAATGCAGTGGGTCAGCGCTATGGTGTGCCTGTTGTCAATAAACGTATTTCCATTAGCCCGATCGGTACGGTTTGTGCAGGCTTTACGCGTGACCAGATGGTTGCCGTTTGCAAAGTATTGGACGATTGCGCTAAGACCGTAGGCGTTGACTTTATCGGGGGCTTTGGCGCTCTCGTCGAAAAAGGTATCACGCCAGGCGAACAGAATTTAATTGATTCGCTCCCAGAAGCTTTAGCGAGCACGGATCGTATTTGCTCCTCCATTAACGTCGGTTCCACTAAGGCCGGCATCAACATGGACGCCGTGAAGTTGATGGGCGAAACGATTTTGAAGGTGGCCCATGAAACGGCAGATCGCGATGCGATTGGTTGTGCGAAACTAGTCGTGTTCTGCAATATTCCTCAGGATGTGCCCTTTATGGCGGGTGCCTACTTAGGTGTTGGTGAACCTGATGTGGTGATCAACGTTGGGGTTTCTGGTCCTGGTGTGGTGAAAAAAGCGCTTGATCGTGCTTTTGCCGCCAAGGGAGAATACCTCACCATTACGGACGCCGCGGAAGTAATTAAGCAAACGGCCTATAAAGTGACCCGCGTGGGTGAAATTATCGGTAACGATGTGGCCCGTGCACTTGATTTGCCCTTTGGCGTTGCGGATCTTTCGCTTGCTCCGACTCCTGCCGTGGGCGATAGCGTCGGGGAAATCTTCAAGTCGATGGGTCTCTCTTCGATTGGGGCTCCTGGTACTACTGCAGTGCTCGCTATGCTCAATGACGCCGTGAAAAAGGGTGGAGTTTTCGCCTCTTCTCACGTGGGTGGTCTTTCTGGTGCCTTTATTCCCGTTTCTGAAGATAGCTCCATTGAAGAAGCTGCTCGCACGGGCGCATTGACGCTTGAAAAGCTCGAAGCGATGACCTCTGTCTGCTCCGTGGGCTTAGACATGATCGCAATTCCAGGAGATACCTCCGCAGCAACGATTTCCGGCATGATTGCCGATGAAACAGCGATTGGCATGATCAACAACAAAACGACGGCTGTTCGCGTGATTCCTGTTCCAGGTAAGAGCGTGGGCGATAAGGCTGTCTTTGGCGGATTGTTGGGTGAAGCCGCTATTATTCGCGTCCCAGGTGGCGACGCGACGCGCTTTGTCCAATTGGGTGGACGCATTCCTGCGCCGATTCATTCGTTAAAGAACTAGAGCTTTTCTCGTTTTTTTGGACCCATTGCCAACCGACGGTCATTTAGACCTATTCAATAACCGCCGTAAGCACTCTTTTTTTGCTTCCGGCGGTATTTTTTTGTCACTTTTTTGGCTAGGCAACAACCCCTGAAGACTAGTCAAAATTTTTATTTTTTAGAGGAGCCCTGTCATGCGATTTTCACATCGCTTGCTCTGGCACGCCCTTGGGTTAGCACTTGCGAGTACCCAATGTAGTGCCCTCTCTTTGGAGAACCTTCATTTTGAATTTCCGAACGCCATGTACACGGTGCAACAGAACGGAGAATCTTATCGAGTCGCACTAAAAGACTACAACCAGGATGACGATTGGGGAGACCCCATGGGAGGAAATCCGACGTTTGTTTTTCAGATGAACCCAGAAGAGCGGGCCAGTATTGATTTTGTGACCCCTTATAGTGATCTTTCAAAAAATCTTTTTAGAGAAGATGATCCCGCAATCATAATGTCTGCGATGGCACCACAGTTGCTTTTGCAAAAAGCTAACCTCGAAGGTGTTCGCTATCACGCAACGGGTCTTACTAGCATGGTTTACGCCAACCATGAGTTGAGTGCACAAGAATTCTACGACCAGTCTATGGGGCTGGTGTGGTTTAGTGCGCAAGCCTCAATCTATGACGAAGACTACCCGGGACAAATGCCTTTTGCTCATTACAGTCGTCGAGCTAATGCACTAACGCTCGCGGATTCATTGGCTATAGGCCCCTCTGCTCGCCTTCGTTTTGGGCAAATGACTGAGGCGGATCTCAACGGGAATGCGAGTCTTATCTTTGGACAAAACGGCTTTTTGATTGTCAATTTGGACGATCAAAACCGATTGAGAGTGAAGCGTGGAGCCACAGTGAAATTTAACGAAGGCTCTGGGGTTTTTCTCTATACCGTAGAGCCTTCCACGCTTTTTGAAGAAGGCGATATCAAGCTTTTTGATTGGGAAGAGGGTGCGCAAATTTTAGGCGTTGACAATATTACGCTCACAGCTCGCCCCTCTGACGACAGCGATGGTCTCTTTTTCGGTCATGTCACCGTGAAAGGCAATACGCTTTGGGCAACGCCGCATCCATGGACTGCGTATGGTCCCTATGCAGAGCTTGCTACAGCGCTTCATACTTACGCGCTTTCCGCAAATTCAAGCAACACACAACATCAGCTTAGAAGTGCGCTTATCACGCCTAATATGTGGACGATTGAGCTCGAAGAAATGTCGCTCAAAGGGATTTCTCTTGGTACGCAACTTGCCATGCGTCGTAGCCTTGGGTTTAGTGCTCAAGACTTTATGACGACTTTTGGTGAAGAGGTGATGCGCTATGCGCTTGTCGGCAAGGGGGATCCCCTCAAAAATGAGCTGAAGGGTTCCAAAGTGAAGTTTGAGAACGGACTCTTAGTTGAGAAGCCAGAGGAGTCAGGCTTTAAGTGGCCCACAATTCCTAGTTTTAACCAGCCCGTACAAGTAAGTATTTTTGGGGGCAAGACCCGCACTGATGGCTACACCGTCGAAGACGGTCAAATGGTACGCTACAGCACCGATATTCAGCGTGAGACCACTGGATTTGAACTCTCCATTGAGCGCGATTATGAGAGTGGGATGAAGCGCTGGGGGGTGCGTCTTGCTTATAGCAACAGCGATATTCGGTTGGTTAATCGTTCCTCCTCCGACCTTCCTTGGACGGGGGACTCGGATATGGTAACGGCACGCGGTTATTGGGCTGTGGCCGAGAATGTGCCGAATCGTTGGTGGGTTCTTTCAGCAGGGGCATCAGTGGCCAATGATATGGCCGATGTGCCTTATCCCTTCTTCAAGGTGGAAAGCGACGATATCACGCGCACCATGATGCAGGTGGGACTCGCACGCTTAGATTCGAGTACAGAACTTTTGCCCCAAGCGCAACTTTGGTCTAAGTTGGGTGGTTCTCTGCTCTGGGAAAAAGGGGCGAAATACAACATCAAAGTCAATGGGGAAGATTTTTTCGCAGTGAAGGAAAAAGCACAACTTCTTGGGCGCTTAGAGGGTGCAGTTGGATTAGCGACGCGTCTAGCCACCACAGGGGAAAGCTATGCGCTGACCCTCAGGACAGCGCTGGAAGGCTTTGCTTACGTGGGCTCTCGCGATACCCGGCTCACATCGAGCGCGAGAGGAGCTTCGGCCTCGACACGCGCGCGAACCCTCGCTCGTTATGAAGGTCGCTATAACCTCGGTCTGCAACTTCATACTCCTTATGGGGATCTTGGCGTAAATGCGGGATTGGGTTACGACACAGAGGGCGGAAGAAGCCGAGAGGTGATGGGAACGTTTTATATGACGTTCTAAGCGCCCCATGAAAGAAAAAGATCCCAGAGCAGAATAATTGCTAAGAAATCTTAGGAACCAAAGCTCTGGGCTCTTTTTTGCATAAGCGCACAATTGCGTGATGCGGTTTCTGCCTAATTGATGAGAAGAAGATTGTTAAAATAGGCAGACATTGATCAGTTCACTTTTTTAGGGAGAAAAATGCGTCGCTCTCAAGAGGTGAATTAGGCACGAGAAAAGCCAACGCTTTCTCGTCTGCCCGCGTTAGGAAAACAAAGTAAAGAAAGAATAAAAGTGGCGAGGAGGATCACATGGAAGCAACCCTGGATGTGGGTCTAGCCAGACGTCTGGTTGAACCTCTCTACAAGGATGTTGCCTTGGATACGGGAGAGTCTGCGCTAGAGCATGCTGATGCCATGGTGTCGATATTGCGAGAAGTGAAGGACGATCCTGAGCTTTTGGCGGCGGCTTATCTTTTTATGGTGCCGAGCATCATTCAGAATTCTGGCGATTGGATTGAAAAAAGTTTTGGAGAGTCAGTCAATCGTCTCGTACAGGAATTAAATCGCGTCACCCGTCTCTCGGAAGTGACACGAAACGATACGACAGATGAGCAGTCTTCCAATCAGGCAGAAGTCATGCGTAAGATGCTCATCGCCATGTGTAATGACTTACGCGTGGTGCTCTTGAAGCTTGCTAGCCGCTTGCAAACCTTGAGATGGCTTGCACAAGAAGTTTCCCCTGTGGGCGCCAAATATGGCGAAAATACGCTTGCAGTGTATGCCCCTCTCGCTAATCGCTTGGGGATTTGGCAGTTGAAGTGGGAGCTCGAGGATCTCTCGCTTCGTTTGACGCGTCCAGAAGAATATCACGACATTGCTCACCAGCTTGATGAGTCTCGTGAAGACCGTCTCAAGTCAATGGAAGCGGCGGTGGCGAATATTCGCCAATTGCTTCTCGAAAACAATATTTCTGCAGAAATTAGCGGTCGCCCGAAGCACATCTACTCCATCTGGAAGAAGATGCAGCGCAAACACTTGCGCTTTGATCAGCTCTTTGACGTGCGAGCTGTGCGAATCATTGTGGAAACGGTGGAACAGTGTTACCAAGTACTCTCTATCGTGCAAAAGCACTATCCCGTGTTGAGCAAAGAGTATGACGACTATATTGCTAAGCCTAAACCCAATGGCTATCAGTCTTTGCATACGGTGGTGACCGATGCGCAAGACCGCCCCGTGGAAATTCAGATTCGCACTCGAGCGATGCATGAATTTGCTGAATTAGGGGTGGCTGCACATTGGCGCTATAAAGAAGCGGGGAATTCCAATGGGGCGACTTCAGCAGAAGAGCATCGTGTGGCTTGGCTTCGCCAACTCTTAGCCTGGAGCACGGATATGAAGCGTGGCTCTGCTTCTGCAGAGCAGTCCCCTGAGGCGATTGAAGGGGATCATGTCTACGTTTTGACGCCGCAGGGGCGAGTCTTAGAGTTGCCTCGTGGCGCTACCCCAGTGGACTTTGCTTACCAGGTGCACACGGAGTTAGGGCACCGTACGCGTGGAGCGAAAGTCGACGGACAGATGGTACCGCTCAACACCCCGCTAAAGACGGGACAAACGGTCGAAATTATTGCAGGGAAAACGGGGCAACCATCGCGCGACTGGTTAACCGCAGAGTTAGGTTATGCGGTGAGCCCGCGCACTCGCAATAAAGTACGCCAGTGGTTTAATGCGCAGCAAGCTGCTCAACTCACGGCAGAAGGACGTGAAAAGATTGATAAAGAGTTGGCTCGCCTCGGCAAGACTGCTGTCAAACTTGAAGATCTCGCTAAGCGTTTGGGCTATGACAAGATCGAAGAGTTCTGCCTAGCTTACGCAAAAGAAGAAATTTCTCCTCAAGCGCTAGCAACGGCCGTACAACCTCCGAAACCCGTTGAACCTGAACCCGAAGTGGTGGAGGTGAAGGCATCTCGCCACAGTAAGGAAAAGAGCGACGTGCTAGTGGTCGGGGTGGACTCGCTTCTCACTCAGTTAGCTCGTTGTTGCCACCCAGTTCCGCCAGACGAGATTATTGGTTACGTGACAAGAGGCCACGGGGTGACGATTCACCGCTGTGACTGCCCTAATATTCGCAACATGTCTGAGCAAGACCATGAGCGTTTGATTGAAGTGAGTTGGGGTAAACCGCGCGCTGATAGCGTCTACCCAGTTGATGTGTTGATTGTGGCGCAGGAGCGCCCAGGCCTCTTAAAGGATGTCTCGGAAATCTTTATGCGTCAAAAGCAGCACGTGATTGGCATGAGCTCTCAGCGTCAGAAGACCGATATGCGTATGCGTTTTACGATTGAAATTCAATCGGTCGACAGCTTGCATGTCTCTTTGGCAGCACTGCGTGAATTGCAAGGCGTCTTGTCTGCTCGTCGTGTGTAGGCAAACAAAAGCTTTTTCAAACAAGAAAAAGTGGTTTTTCTTTGATCGAAAAGCCACTTTTTTAAATTTTTTTGCGTGTACCCCTTGATTTTTTCTCAAAATTAGGCATAATTACTCCTTCTTTGCAGGCACATAGCTCAGTTGGTTAGAGCATCACCTTGACATGGTGGGGGTCGTTGGTTCGAATCCAATTGTGCCTACCAGAATTTTTCCTGATTTTCTCAATGGCGCCCCTAGTCGGTCTTCCGGCTGGGTGCGCCGAGAAAAGCAAAGAAACTAAAGCGGAAGGGTTAAGGCGCCAAGGATCGCCTAGTCGTAAAATTTGCAAACTCGCGAACTTTACGGCATAATTAAATCCTTGACAGGCACATAGCTCAGTTGGTTAGAGCATCACCTTGACATGGTGGGGGTCGTTGGTTCGAATCCAATTGTGCCTACCAGAATTCATATAGGGTTTGTTGATGATGTGTGCTTTTGAAGCTATCCGAACAGCGACACCCTCTCTTTAATGACAGAGGGCGTGGGCGGAGTATTGTCACAACAACTCAGACAAAAAAGCGCGGCTCATGTCCGCGCTTTTTTTGTATTTACATTCGATCGAGGTCTCAAAAATGGTTGCAATTACGTTACCCGACGGTTCCAAACGAGAATTTGAAGGCCCAGTTTCCGTAGCACAAGTGGCTGCAGATATTGGCGCAGGTTTAGCTAAGGCCGCTTTGGCTGGTCGCGTAGATGACCGCTTGGTGGACTTGTCTTTTGTGGTTGATCACGACGCGAAGGTGAGCATTATCACGGGGCGTGATCCCGAAGCGCTTGAACTCTTGCGCCACTCCACCGCTCACTTGATGGCTCAGGCTGTGAAACAACTCTTCCCTGAAGCTCAGGTGACGATTGGGCCGGCTATCGAAAACGGCTTTTACTACGACTTCTCCTACAAGCGTCCTTTCACGCCCGAAGACTTGAAGGCGATTGAAGAACGTATGGACGAAATCGTCAAGCAAGACCTTCCAGTGGAACGCTCTGAAATGCCACGCGACGAGGCGGTGAAGTTCTTCGAGAACATGGGCGAACACTACAAGGCTGAAATTATCGGCTCTATCCCGCAGGGTGAAGTGATTTCTCTTTACCGTCAGGGCGACTTCATTGACCTTTGCCGCGGTCCTCACGTGCCGAGCACGGGTCGCTTGAAAGTGCATAAGTTGATGAAGGTTGCAGGCGCCTACTGGCGTGGTGATAGCAATAACGAAATGCTTCAGCGTATCTACGGTACGGCTTGGGCCAACAAGGAAGATCAGGCAGCCTACTTGAAGATGCTCGAAGAAGCAGAATTGCGCGACCATCGTCGTTTGGGTAAGGAATTGGATCTCTTCCACCTCCAGGACGAAGCCCCAGGGATGATTTTCTGGCACGCTAAAGGCTGGTCCATTTGGCAGGTTGTCGAACAGTATATGCGCCGCGTCTATCAGGACAACGGCTATCAGGAAGTGAAGGCTCCTCAGCTCTTGGATCGTTCCTTGTGGGAACGCTCTGGTCACTGGGCCAAGTATCGTGAAAACATGTTCACGACGGAATCGGAAAACCGCTACTACGCGTTGAAGCCGATGAACTGCCCGGGTCACATCCAGCTCTTCAATTCCGATTTGCGCAGCTACCGTGATCTTCCTTTCCGTTTGGGTGAATTCGGTCAGTGCCACCGTAACGAACCGTCTGGTTCCTTGCACGGTATGATGCGTGTTCGCGCCTTCACGCAGGACGATGGTCACATCTTCTGTACGGAAGACCAGATTCTCTCTGAATGCGAAGCCTTTACTCGCCTCGTGGCTCAGGTCTATAAGGACTTTGGCTTTACGGATATTTCCTACAAGGTGGCTACTCGTCCGGCGATGCGTATCGGTTCGGATGAAACCTGGGATAAGGCTGAACGTGCTTTGATGCAGTCTTTGGAAGACTTGGGTATCAAGTACGACATCCTTGAAGGCGAAGGCGCTTTCTACGGTCCTAAGGTGGAATACCACTTGAAGGACTGCTTGGGTCGCTCTTGGCAGTGCGGTACGATTCAGGTCGACTTCCAGATGCCTGGTCGCTTAGGCGCTGAATACGTTGCTGAAGACAACACCCGCAAGGTTCCAGTGATGTTGCACCGCGCTATCTTGGGTTCCTTGGAACGTTGGATTGGCATGTTGATCGAACACTTTGCTGGCGCCTTCCCGACCTGGTTGGCTCCGATTCAGGTGGCTGTTGCAAGCATCACCGATGCTCAGTCGGATTACGCCAAGGAAGTGGCACAAAAATTGCACAATGCGCGAATTCGTGTGCAATCTGATTTGCGTAGTGAGAAGATTAACTATAAAATTCGCGAATTGAGCCTGCAAAAAATTCCTTACATCCTCGTTGTTGGGGATAAGGAAAAACAGGCTGGTACGGTTGCCGTCCGCGTACGCGGTGGTAAGGATCTCGGCGTAATGAAGGTTGAGGACTTCCTCAACATGATCGTTGAAGAAAATGCCACGCGTGCCGCGTTTGCTCACTAAAAACGCACGGCAAGAATATTTACTTTTTTAGGAGTAGAGTCATAGCACAAGATCGTAAGCATCGGATCAATCATGAGATCCGAGTCCCTGAGGTCCGACTGACAGGCGTCGATGGCGCCCAGATCGGTATTGTTCGAACCAGTGAAGCCCTGCGTATGGCTGAAGAAGCCGACGTGGACTTGGTGGAAGTTGCCCCGAACGCGCAGCCGCCAGTTTGTCGCTTGATGGACTACGGCAAGTTCCGTTACCAGGAACAGAAGAAGGCTCAAGAGGCCAAGGCGCGTCAGAAGGTTATTCAGGTAAAGGAAGTGAAATTCCGCCCGGTGACCGACGAAAACGACTTCCAGACGAAGCTTCGCAGCCTGGTGCGTTTCTTAACCGACGGCGACAAGGCCAAGGTGACGTTGCGTTTCCGTGGTCGCGAAATGGCACATCAGCATTTCGGTATGGAGTTGATGAATCGTATTCGTACTGAGCTCGACGAGATTGCACAGGTTGAACATCAGCCTAAGCTTGAAGGGCGACAGATGATTATGGTTCTGGCTCCTAAAAAGAAGAAATAATTTTGTGCAGAGTTCTCTTTTTTGAGGTACACTCTGCTCTTTCCCTGAAAAAGTACTCCCTGAACTTTCAGCCGAGTACTTTTTCGGATAACAAGTGGATCATGGGCTAAAGAAGTCTTTCCATTCTGGGAAAGCGCCTCTGGTTCATATAATAATGAGGTAACGGCAAATGCCGAAAATGAAAACCAAGCGCGCCGCTGCTAAGCGTTTTAAGCCGCGCGCTAGTGGCTCGATCAAGCGTGCCCACGCTACGAAGCGTCATATTCTCACGAAGCGTACGACTAAGAACAAGCGTCATCTCCGTGGTATGGTTGATATCCATGAATCGGATTTGGCATCTGTGCGTCGCATGTTGCCTTACGCGTAATAGGAGAATAGAGAATGCCCCGAGTTAAGCGTGGTGTGACGGCTCGTGCCCGTCATAAGAAGATTTTTGCCCTTTCTAAGGGTTTCAGCCTCCGTCGTAACAACGTTTTCCGTGTTGCTAAGCAGGCCGTTATGCGTGCTGGTCAGTACGCCTACCGTGACCGTCGCAACAAGAAGCGCGTGTTCCGCCGTCTCTGGATTGCTCGTATCAACGCTGGTACGCGCGCCAACGGCTTGACGTACTCCGTTTTCATGAACGGTTTGCGCAAGGCGGGTATCGCTTTGGACCGCAAGGTTCTTGCTGATATGGCTGTGTATGACAAGGACGGTTTCGCCGCTCTTGTTGCTCAGATCAAGGGCTAATTCACTTCTCTGAAGTGAGTAGCCAGAAGAAAAAGAGAGCAATCCTTTTTCTTCTACTGCAGCAAAAGAAAAGAGAGATTCTAATTCGGGTCTCTCTTTTTTTTATCCTAAAATTGGGTATTTTGACCTAAGTAGGTGATAAATAGGGAAAAAGTTCCCCGATTTTGGTATTTTCGTTGTAAAATAGAAAATTCCTCACCCCCGAGAAGAGGTGACTTTTGGGGTAATGAGGTTCGAGAGTATTTGAATGAGTAGAGGGGGTTGCCCCTCTTTTGATTTAAGTTCTTTCCTCTCTGGCAGGCTTTTCGCGCTAGAGAGTATTGAGAAGAACAGGATTGACGCCGTTTTTCCGCTTGTGATGAATGGGCACAGAGAGCTTGAAGTACTTCAGGATTTTGTGTCGTGTTATGAAGAGCAGAGAGCGGCATTTATGATTTAACGTTGTCGGAATATTTACTATGCAGGATCTTACTGAACTTGTTGAGTCCGCTCGACAGGATTTTGCCAAGGCCGAACAAGCTGCTGCACTTGAAGATGCAAAGGCTCGCTACGTTGGCAAAACGGGCGTCATCACGTTGATGTCCAAAGAATTAGGGAAACTTTCCCCCGAAGAACGTCGCACCCGTGGTCAGCAGATTCACCAAGCTCGCACCGCGATTGAAGAAGCTTTGAACGCTCGTCGTCAGCAAATCGCTGACGCCGCGCTTGCCGCTAAGTTGGCAAGCGAAGCGATCGATGTGACCTTGCCTGGTCGCGCTCGCAGTGCTGGCGGTATCCACCCGGTGATTCGCACCTGGATTCGTATCGAAGAAATTTTCCGCTCCATCGGCTTTGAGGTGGCTGATGGTCCTGAAATTGAAAGCGATTGGTTTAGCTTTACCGCCCTTAACAACCCTCCTAACCATCCTGCCCGTTCGATGCAGGATACGTTCTACGTGGATCGTAAGGACGAAGAAGACCGTGCCTTGCCGTTGCGCCCGCACACTTCTCCGATGCAGGTGCGCTATGCCCGTACGCATGAAGCACCGATCAAGGTGATTGCGCCGGGTCGTACCTATCGCGTGGACTCTGACGCAACGCACTCCCCGATGTTCCATCAGGTCGAAGGTCTTTGGATCGGTGACGATGTGAGCTTCACGGACTTGAAGGGCGTTTACAGCAACTTCTTGCGTCGTTTCTTTGAAACGGACGACTTGGTGGTGCGTTTCCGTCCTAGCTACTTCCCGTTCACAGAACCGAGCGTGGAAGTGGACATGATGTTCACGAGTGGCCCGCGCAAGGGCAAATGGCTCGAAATTTCGGGTGCAGGTGAAGTGCATCCCAACGTCGTTCGCAACTTTGGCTTAGACCCTGAAAAGCACATTGGCTTTGCTTTTGGCTCGGGTCTGGAACGCCTGACGATGTTGCGCTACGGCATTGACGATTTGCGCTTGTTCTTTGAGGGTGATCTGCGTTTCTTGCACCAGTTCAACTAATCTCGATCTGCATTGACTGAACAGAGGAAAAAATTATGCTGTTTACTGAAGAATGGCTTCGTCAGTATGTGAATCCAGCGTTGAGCACTGAAGAGTTAGCTGAAACGTTGACCATGTCTGGCCTTGAAGTGGAAGAAGTCACTCGCCTTGCCCCCGATTTTACGGGAGTGGTGGTCGCTGAAGTGGTTTCTTGTCGCGATCATGAAAATTCTGATCACTTGCATGTGTGCGAAGTGAACGCTGGCACTGGCGAATTGCTCCAAATCGTTTGCGGTGCGCCCAATGTGCGCGCTGGAATCAAAGTGCCTTGCGCTTTGATTGGTGCTGAATTACCTGGTGGTTTCCAGATTAAGAAATCGAAGTTGCGTGGTGAACTCTCCTTCGGGATGCTTTGCTCGGCTCGTGAATTGGGTACGAGTGAAGATCACAATGGTTTGTGGATTCTCCCGGATGATGCCCCTGTTGGGATGAATATTCGCGAGTACGCTCACCTCGATGATGCGCGTATTGAAATCAAGTTGACGCCGAACCGTGGTGACGCATTGTCGCTTATCGGCGTGGCTCGTGACTTGCACGCTGCAACGGGCGCTGATTTGAAGTTGCCGGAAATGACACCAGTGGCTCCGACCTGCGAATGCAAACTCCCCGTGAAGGTGGAAGCACCTGACTTGTGCGGTCGCTTTGCGGGTCGCGTAATTCGTGGCTTGAATGCTAAAGCCAAGACCCCTGATTGGATGGTTCGCCGCTTGGAAGCCGCTGGACTTCGTCATATTTCCGCCTTGGTGGATATCTCGAACTACGCCATGCTGGAACTTGGTCGTCCCTCGCACTTCTTCGACCTGAAGAAGCTCGAGTCTGATCATTTGACGGTTCGTTGGGCTCGCGAAGGCGAACAGGTGAAGTTGTTGAATGAACAAACGATCGAACTCACCCCTTACTATGGTGTGGTTTGTGATGGTGATCGCCCAGAATGCATCGCTGGCATTATGGGTGGTGAAGCTTCTGCAATTTCTGAAGACACCGCCGATCTCTTTATTGAAATGGCCTTCTGGCATCCTGTGAGTATTCAGGGACGTTGCCGTCGTCTCAACTTCTCCACCGATGCTGCTCACCGCTTTGAACGTGGTGTGGACTTCGGCAGCAACGTCGAACACATGGAATATGTGACGCGTTTGGTGCTCGATATCTGTGGCACGCCCGAAACGAAGGTGGGTCCAGTTGATGACCAGATTATCAATTTGCCGCAACGCTCTGAAGTGACGATGCGTGTGGCTCGTTGCCGCAAGGTGGTGGGTATCGATATTCCTGTGGAAGCGATGGAAAACACCTTCAAGCGCTTAGGTTTTGAATACCGCTTTGATGGTGAAGTCTTCACGGTGAAGTCTCCGAGCTATCGTTTTGACATTGAAATTGAAGAAGATTTGATCGAAGAAGTGGCTCGTCTTTATGGCTACGAAAAGTTGCCAGATCGTCCGCCACTTGCTCGTATCGCGATGAAGGCTGCTCGCGAAGATTCTCGCTCCGGCCACGATTTGCGTCGTGAAATGGCGGGCTTGGGTTATCAGGAATTGATTAACTTCTCCTTCGTGCCAGAAGCCTGGGAAAAAGACTTCGCGGGTAACGAACACCCGATTCGATTGTTGAACCCGATCGCCTCGCAGTTGTCGGTGATGAGAACACAAATGATCGGCAGTTTGGTCGACATTCTCAAGTACAACTTGAACCGCAAGGCCGAACGTGTGCGCATTTTTGAATTGGGTCGCGTCTTCTTGCCGGATCCTACCATCAATGATGGTCCTTGGTCTGTGAAGGGGATCAACCAGCCGCAGCGTATTGCTGGCTTGGCTTACGGTGATGTGAACGATCCTCAATGGGGCGAACCTGCTCGTCGCGTTGACTTCTTTGACGTGAAGGGTGATGTGGAACGTTTGGTGGCACCGCTTCATGCACGTTTTGTGCGCGAAGAGATTCCTGCTTTCCACCCAGGTCGTTCTGCCGCGATTTACGTGGGTGAACGCCGCGTTGGTGTGATTGGTGAATTGCATCCCCGCTTAGCGCAGACCTATGATTTACCGCACTCGCCAGTCGTCTTTGAAATTGATGTGGCCCCGATCTGCTCGGTCTATGTACCGCACTACACGCCGGTGAGCAAGTTCCAGCCGATGCGCCGTGATATTGCCGTGGTGGTACCTGCGGATATGGAAGTGCAGACGCTCTTTAACGCTATGCAAAAAGCTCGTTTGGGCGACGTGCGTACGGCGCCTGTCAGCGATATTCGTCTCTTTGACTTGTATCGCCCGACAGACGGCGAACATAAGGATGAAAAGTCCTTGGCCTTTACACTCGAATTAGTGTCGACCTCGGAAGAAGCGCTCTCCGAACAGGACGCTGATGCCGCTGTGCAAGGTATCGTCGAAGCTCTCACACTTGTGGGCGCTCGTCTGCGTAGCTAAGAAAAAAAGGCCTATTGCAAAGAGGTCTCTTGAAAAAGGGACCTCTTCGAAGGCCAAAGAGATTATTTGTTATTGAACCCTCTTACTGTTAATTGCAATTTATGACTGTCGAGAAAACGCCAGCAAGAGCAGCTGTTGCCGCCACATTAACCCGAGCCGACCTCATCGAGAGCTTGGCTTCTAATCTTTCTTTAGACCGCCAAATCTCTGCGCAGATGGTGGATACGTTTTTTAATGAAGTTGTTGATGCCCTGACCTCTGGCGCAACGGTGAAATTACCGGGGCTAGGGAACTTTATGGTGCGCGATAAGAAGTCTCGCCCAGGTCGCAATCTGCGCACTGGCGAGCTTGTGATGATTGATGACCGTCGCGTGGTGGTATTCCACCCGTCGACGTTGCTCTCGAATCGCGTCAGTGACAACTTGATTCCTAAGGGATTGATCATTAATCCGAGCAAGGTTCGCAACAAAAAGAGCGAAGCTGCTGAGGATGATGAAGAATAATTCGCTTCGGGAAGGAATGCGAAGCGAAAGAAAGGAAGGCTCTTGAATATCCCATAAAGTTGGTATTGTTCGAGAAGAATCTTTCTTTTTAGTCAAGATTCCTATATACTTATGGTCTTTCGGGGCGTAGCGCAGCCTGGTAGCGCACTTGCATGGGGTGCAAGGGGTCGCGAGTTCGAATCCCGCCGCCCCGACCAAATTCCAGGAAAGAGAGTTAGAGTAATCTAGCTCTCTTTTTTATTGCCTATTTTCGAGAAGTCGCTTCACGTAAACCGCTAAGAGAAATTGCCTAGAGTGCAAAAAAACGCCCTCAGAATCCCCCGAACGGATTACTTTTAGCACATAATTTTTTACATTCCCCAAAAAAGTTTGCCGCTCTAGCAAACATCCCTCTTTTTTACGCCTGAGTCAGGAGTCATCGTGGAGTTACTTCTTAATCCGATTATTATTTCCGTGGTCTTGCTCTGCGTGTTGTGTTTAGCCAAGGTCAACGTGTTGATTGCCTTGATTATCGCCGCACTCTCTGCAGGGTTGAGCGGTGGGTTGGGTCTCACGAAATCGATGGAAATTCTCTCCAACGGTTTTAGTTCCAATGCCACAACCGCGCTCTCCTACATTTTGTTAGGCACCTTTGCCGTTGGCATTGCCCAGACAGGGTTGATGCAAATGTTGGTGCGCTGGATTGGTCGTCGTGTCGGGACGAAACCAAAAATTTTTTGTTTCATCATCGCGTTTATCGCCTGCTTGTCGCAGAACGTCGTTCCAGTGCATATTGCCTTTATTCCGCTCTTAATTCCGCCACTCCTCTCGCTGATGAACAAAATGAAGCTTGACCGCCGTGCGGTGGCTTGTGCGTTAGGCTTTGGTTTAACAGCTCCTTATATCTCCTTGCCAGTGGGCTTCGGCCTTATCTTCCAGGGTATCGTTGCAGACAATATGACCTCTAACGGTATGCCGGTGACGGTTTCTGATGTCGCGTCTGTGGCGTGGATCGGTGGTCTTTCGATGGTGGTCGGTTTGGTGTTGGCCGTTTTCTATTATGGTCGCGCTCGTACCTATAAAGACATCGCGATGCCAGGTACCGAAAACGTGATGCGAGAAGAGGATCTCTCGTTTAATAAGAAGCACATCATGATGCTCTTAGCGATTCTGATCGCCGTTGTCGTTCAGTTGACCTTGGAGTCGCTTCCGCTCGCAGCCTTGGTGGGCTTGATTGTGATGTTTATCGGTGGAGCCTTCCGCTTTGATAAGCTCGATGAACACATCTCTAGCGGGATCTCCATGATGGGCTTGATTGCTTTCGTGATGTTGATCGCTGGTGGTTATGCGGCCATTTTGAAAGGGACAAATGCGGTTCCTGTTCTCGTGGAAAGTGTTGTGCCCTTGATTGGCGAAAGTAAGTGGGTCGCCGCAACGATCATTACGCTCATTGGGCTTTTAGTGACGATGGGGATTGGGACGAGCTTTGGGACGGTGCCTATTCTCGCGGTGATCTATGTGCCGCTTTGCGCTGCGGTGGGCTTCTCCGTACCAGCAACCATCCTTTTGATGACGATTGCTGGCGCTTTGGGTGACGCGGGCTCGCCTGCTTCGGATAGTACCTTAGGGCCAACGAGTGGTTTGAACGCGGACGGACAGCACAATCATATTTGGGACACTTGCGTGCCGACCTTTATGGCCTTTAATGTGCCGCTCCTGATCGCGGGGATCGTGGTTGCACAGTTCATCTAATCGTTGAACGATAGCGTTCCCTACACAAGAGGAAGTTTCTTGCAAAAAGAGCTTCCTCTTTTTATTTGCGTGCGAAAAGCGCATAAAAAAACGGCATGCAACCCTGTTAGTGCATGCCGTTAAAAGCTTACAGTGAAACAAATTTTGCTAGATCGTCCAAGCATGACCTAACAAAAGCCTTCGTCAGTCGCAGACCTCTTCGCAACATAGCGACGATGGCGTTTCCTGGTGAGAGAAATATTACTGTGAAATTTTCCGTTTGTGTTTAAGGCTCAAATAAGAAACGTTAATATCGGCTTTAAATTTGATTTACATCAAAGAAAAAACGTTTCATTCGACCTAATCCTCACGAATTAGTCGGATTCAGCCATTCGGTGAAACATAAATTTTTCCTTGAATTATCAAGTGGTTGCAGGCATCGTGCTAAGATTCTGGAACTACTCAAATCGATACTTTTTCGAGACACTCAAAGACATGCATATTTTGGTTTCCAACGACGATGGTTATCGCGCGCCAGGGATTCAAGCTTTAGCTAAAGCGATGAGTCGTTTTGGTCGAGTGACCGTTGTAGCCCCTGAAAGTAACCACTCAGGCGCATCAAATTCTCTCACGCTCAATCGACCGCTGACGGTGGATCATATCGAGGGGGATAATCTTTACGTGGTGAGTGGGACGCCTAGCGATTGCGTACACTTGGCTCTGCGAGGGTTACTCTCCGAAATGCCCGATATCGTGGTATCTGGGATTAACTGTGGCGCTAATATGGGTGACGATACGATGTATTCGGGCACGGTCGCTGCGGCTATTGAGGGCTATATGATCGGGATTCCCTCTTTTGCGTTTTCTCAGCTCGACAAAGGGTGGAGCGAACTAGAAAGCGCTGCAAGAGTGGCACAAATTGTTATCGAACGCTATTTAGAGTCCTCAGATTACCCCCATCCAGTCTTATTAAACGTTAATATTCCCAATATGCCTCTTTCTGCTTTGCAAGGCATTCGGAGTACGCGTTTAGGAAAACGAATGGCAGCAGAGTCAGTAATACGAGAAATGAGTCCCCGTGGCTTCCCTATTTACTGGATGGGAGCCGCTGGTCGTCCTGAGGATGACAAAGAGGGGACCGATTTCTGGGCGACCAGCCACGGTTATGTGTCTGTCTCGCCAATGCAAATCGATTTAACCGCTCACAAAGAAATTGATATGGTCGGAGGGTGGATGCACGCGCCACTCTCTGAATCTACCAGCGCAAAATAAGGAAGGATTGTAGGATGAAGAAGCCCTTACTCTGGCTTACTGTGGTTAGTTCTATTGTTGTGGTGGCTGGTTGTTCCACCACTCCCCATAAGCCAGCAACGGTCGTGGATAAGTCGACCTATGCTCAGCCGAGCAGTGCTCAAAAGGCTTTGATTGACGCTGAAGCACAGCGCCGTGCTAGTTTAGCTTCTGGCAAAACCTATACCGTGCAACGTGGCGATACGCTCTACAGCATCGCTTTGCGTCATGGTCTGTCGGTTGATGAACTCAAGCAGTTGAATAACATTTCCGATCCGACGCAACTTCGCGTGGGTCAGCAGTTAGCGCTCACGAACACGGTGCGCCAGGCCTACGACGATACGCCTTCTGATGTGCGCGTGACGCCGATCGCAGTGCCTTCGGCGGCAACGCCTGCCACCGCTCGTACGGAAACCGTGACGGGCGACGTGTTGAATGCTCGCGATAAGGTTACGACGGCTGCACAGAATGCGAAGACGCAGACTCAGCAAGCAACGCAAAACGCAGCGGCTGCTGCAACCGCTGCTACGGCTTCTGCCGCAGCGGCAGCTAAGTCCCAAGCTTCGAGCGCAACTAGCGCCACAACGGGCTCTTCTCGCATGAGCTGGCCAGTGAAGGGCAAGGTCGTCTCTGATTACAAGGCCAACGGTAAAGGCTTAGATATCGCGGGTAACAAGGGTGACGCAGTGGTTGCCGCCGCTGACGGTGAAGTGCTCTTTGTGGGCGTGGTGAAGGGCTACGGTAACTTGGTTATCGTGAAGCATTCGCCCACCTTGGTGACCGCTTACGGCAATAACGATCGCATCACGGTGGCTAGTGGCACCCGTGTGCGTGCTGGCCAAAAGATTGCCGAAATGGGCACAGATGGTGGCCAGAGCGCGCTTCGCTTTGAAGTGCGTGAAAAAGGTCGTCCGATTGATCCGATGCAATTCTTGCCTCGTTAATCGAATTGACCAGGCGGAAGGTTAGTCTCCTGTGCTAATCTTCCGAACCTAACACAGTGGAGGGACCAGAAATCGAATTCCGGCCCTCTTTGTGTTTTTATGGGACGCGGTAAAGTGCGCGCCCTTTGGAATAACTTTTGCTAAAGAGACCCCCTATGGCAAGAAGACAGAATAAAACGCCCGATAAGTTCACAGTGGATGTGTTGCGCCTCGACCAAGAAGGTCGCGGTGTGGCCTATAACGATGGCAAGGTCGCCTTCATTGAAGGGGCGCTCCCCGGTGAGCGTGTCACCTATGAGCGCATTCGCAATAAGCCTAGCTTTGAAATGGGCCGCGTCACCGAAGTGTTTAATGAAAGCGTGATGCGTGTGAAGCCACGTTGCCCGAATTTCGGTCATGGACCAGGGAGCTGTGGTGGTTGCGCTATGCAACATTTGGAGCCCCGCGCTCAAGTCGCGTTTAAAGAACGTGTGATGCTCGATACGCTTTGGCATATTGGCAAAGTCAAGCCCGAAAACATCCTGACGCCTATCGTCGGCCCCACGTGGCACTATCGTCACCGTGCTCGTTTGACGGTGCGTAACGTTGAAAAGAAGGGCGGTGTGCTGGTTGGCTTTCATGAAAAGAGTTCTTCCTATGTCGCAGATATGCGTGAGTGCCACATTCTCACGAAGAATGTGTGCGACATGTTGATTCCGTTTCGTGAATTAGTCGCCTCGCTCTCGATTTCTCAGCGCATGCCGCAGATTGAAATTGCAGTGGGTGGCGATGGTCATACGGCGCTTGTTTTCCGTACTCTCGATGAGCCGAGCGCAAGCGATATGGAAAAACTGCTCTCCTTTGGTCGAGAACACAATGCTGCTATTTGGTTGCAGCCCAAAGGGCCAGACAGCGTTTACCCCGTGCTCCCTGAAGACGGGAAAAAGCTCGCCTTGACGCTTTCCGAATTTGGCGTGCGTATCGTCTTTAAACCTACGGACTTCACACAGGTGAATCCTGCCGTCAACGAAGTGATGGTGGGGCGCGCTGTGCGTTTACTTGATGTGCACCCAGAGCACAAAGTGGCGGACTTTTTCTGTGGCTTAGGAAACTTTACGCTGCCTCTTGCGACAAAAGCGGCCCATGTGACAGGCATTGAAGGCTCTGATGGGCTCGTTGCCCGTGCGCGTTTGGGCGCCATTGACAATGGGCTTGCCGATAAGACGGATTTTGTGGCTCGCAACCTCTTTACTTGGTCTGAAAGCGACTGGGATCAGTTGTGGAATAAGTTGGGTGGCATTGATCGCGTTTTGATTGACCCGCCGCGTGAAGGCGCTCTGGCGCTCTCTCGCGTATTAGCGGCAACCGATAAACGTCCTGCTCGTGTGGTTTACGTTTCTTGTAATCCTGCGACTTTGGCACGCGACTGTGCGATTTTGCATCATGAAGGTGGTTGGCATATTCGTGAAGCGGGCATTATGAATATGTTCCCGCATACGGGTCACGTAGAGTCGATCGCAGTATTGGAGCCTGGTCCCAAACCTGAAAAATTGTCTGAAGAAGCGCAAAGTATTGAGCGCCGCATTCAGGCGCAAGGTGACGACAAGATCACAGAAGCTAAAGACGATTCTGCGGAATAAGACCTTTTAATTTGAGTCTTTTTCAATAACGCCTTTTCAGAAGACACCTCGAAACCACTTCGGAATCGGGGTGTTTTTCTTTTGGGAAGAAAGGGTCAAAAACGAGTAGTTTGGTCTTTAGGTTTGTCTTTTGTCCGAAGTGCTCAAAATGGACGAAAGTCCTTATTCATCTAGGTCTTTGAGATGGATCCTTGAATCAGAAAAAAACCTTAGAAACCAGAAACTTTTGATATAAGACAAATGTCTTAGGACACGGAAAATTTCATACTGACTTCAAGGGATAGAGCAATCAGGACCTGCTGGCAACACTAGCCTTTGCTTGCTTTACCCTGGTTTGATTTTTGACCTCTAGAAGGAGTGAATACCATGACTGATATTTCCCGTCGTCGTTTGTTGGGCGGTTCTTTGGCTGGTGGTGCAGCAATGCTTGCTGGTGTGGCACATGCCGCTGAAGCTGAAGTTCCCGAAAAATGGGATGCGACATACGATGTGATCGTGGTGGGTTCAGGTTTTGCTGGTTTAGCAGCTGCTATTGAAGCCAAGAAGGCTGGCGCAAATGTGATCGTGTTGGAAAAGATGGCCACGCCTGGCGGTAACTCGATTATTAACGGCGGTATTTTGACCGCAACGGGGTGCCCGCAGCAGAAGATGCACGGCATTGAAGACTCGCCTGAACTGCTCGAAAAAGACATTTTGGCCGCTGGTCTTTACATGAACACCTCCGCTAAGGTTCGCCTCTTGGCTCAAAGCGCTTTGAGCAACTATGAATGGACCATTAAGGAATTAGGTGTGCAGTATCTTCCTGACGCTATCGGCCAGGAAGGTGGTCACTCTGTGCCGCGTTATGTCACAACAACGAATGGTTCTGGCTCTGGTATCGTGAACCAAGAATTGAAACGCGTCAAAGAATTGGGCATTCCACTTCAGACGAAGTGCTTCGTTGAACACATCATCCGTGCCAAAGACGGTCGTGTGGTCGGCTTACAAGTTCGCGAAGGGTACAAGTTCCCGAAGAAAGACTCTGGCAAGACGAAGTTCTTGAAGGCCACGAAGGGTGTGGTGCTTTGCTACGGTGGGTTCTCTGCTGACGTGAAGTATCGTACCTATCAGGATCCGAAGCTCTCTGACAAGCTCGACACGACGAACCAGCCTGGCGCAACGTCCGAACTCTGGCGTGAAACCTCCAATATCGGTGCTTTGCAAATCCAGAACGACTGGATTCAGTGCGGTCCTTGGGGTAACCCGCGTGAAAAGGGCATGGGCATTGGTTGGATGTTTAACCAGACCGCAGCTGCTGAATACGGTGTTTGGGTCAACTCGAAGGGCGATCGCTTCGTGAACGAATTGGCTAACCGTAAGATTCGCGCTGACGCCATTATGGTTGAACAGGTTCACGGCTTGAAGTGCTGGGCTATCGCTAATGAACCTAACGTTGCTCCGTTGAAGAAACAGCGTCCTGGCTTCTTGGAAAAGATGCTTGAACGTAAGATCGTTGAAAAGTTTGACACCGTTGCTGATATGGCTAAGGCCTGCGGTATTGATGCAGCACAACTGCAAAAGACGATCGATGAGTTTAACGGCTACGTCAAGGCTAAGAAGGATCCAGTTCTCCATCGTTACATCAATAACGACCAGGTTCCGATGACGGAAGGTCCGTGGTACATCGGTGAATTGTCGCCGAAGGTCCACCATTGCATGGGCGGCTTGGTGACGGATATCGACGGTCATGTGATTGACGTCATGAACGATATGCCGATTCCGGGTCTCTTCGCAGCTGGTGAAGCCACTGGTGGTGTGCACGGTGCAGTGCGTCTGGGTTCGGTCGCCATTTTGGACTGCCTGGTCTTCGGACGCTTGGCAGGTAAAGCGGCAGCCGCTGGTAAGTAATCGGTTAGTCAAGAAGACGCTTGAGAGGCGTTTAGCCTCTCAGGTCTCCTAGCCTAAAAAGGAAAGGGCATCTACGCTAAGACCGTCGTAGATGCCCTTGACTTTTTATGAAGTTAGTGTGTACTAACTTTCATCGCAAAGCCTTATTCAGAAGGCTTTTCTTCTTCCGTTTCAGCAGGATCCGCGTTGAATTTATCGAGCGAAATCGTGATCATTTTTTCAAACACATTCATCGCTAAACCGATCTGGTGCGTTGTTTTTTCCACAACTTTATCCGTGATGATGCTGGGATTTTGTTCGTGAAGAATTCCCAAAAAATGGCGAGCGAGATCTTCTTTGGAGAGGTCGCGCTTATCTGCTAAGCGAATGAATTCCTTACGCACACGGCTAAAGTGGCGCATTTCTTCGTCAGAGAAGTAAGGGACAAAAGCTTCATTCAAAACGCTGTTGTCATAGGTCTGCATCTGAAAGAGCACTTTCCCAGAGAGTTTTTCGTTTTCCCAGAGCTCGGGGATGCGATCTTTGGCGACCCAGAAAGCGAGAGCTTCTAAGCAGCAAGACCAAAGAATCTGGAAGCGGCGCTTTTTATTGAGCCCAAAGAATGGAATGAAATTGAGACCAGCTTTGGCATATTTAGCTGCTTCACGGTAATAGATCCCGAGAGTGAGTTCAGCGGCACAGCCGCCCAAGGACTGCCCAAGTTCTTCCGCAAAGGCTTTAGTGATACGTGAATTGGCCATGTGGGGTCTCCCAAAATTTTTTAAGTGTCATATTCACACGAAGGAACTCAAAAAAAGGGGGACGGATCCATCGTGTGGGTTGTGCATAGTATTTTGGCACAGCTTGAGCGTTTTAGGTATGAAAACTGAAACAATGTCAAAATAAAAAAATTGCGCTCAAACTTAAGTAGCGAGGGACTGCATGGTAAAATCTTTAGTTTGAGTTAAGGCAAGCTCCCGTGTTTTTCGCACGAGGAGAGCCTTTTTCCCCTTGTGCTTTACCGTGAGAAAAACCTCACGGATGTGCATTTTTTTCCTATTTATAGTTTTTCGAGAGTCAAAAATGGCTATTGAACGTACCCTCTCTATCATCAAACCCGATGCAGTTGCCAAGAACGTGATTGGCAAGATCTATTCGCGTTTCGAAACCAACGGCCTCAAGATCGTTGCTGCCCAGATGCGTCACCTCTCCCAGGCTGAAGCCGAAGGCTTCTATGCCGTTCACAAAGAACGTCCCTTCTTTGCTGACTTGGTGAAGTTCATGACCTCTGGTCCTGTGATGGTTCAGGTTCTTGAAGGTGAAGACGCGATTAAGAAGAATCGTGAATTGATGGGTGCTACCGATCCGAAGAAGGCTGCTCCTGGCACGATCCGCGCTGACTTCGCTGAAAGCATTGACGCTAATGCTGTTCACGGTTCCGACGCTCCGGAAACGGCTGCTGTTGAAATCGCCTACTTCTTCCCGTCTTTGGCTATCCACAGCCGCTAATAGGGTAAGTTGAGGATTTATCCGTGACCGAACTTGTCAAAGAGCCGAACGCTATGACTAGCAAAGTGAACCTGCTTGATTTTGATCACGCAGGCTTAGTCGCTTGGTGTCAAGAAATTGGTGAAAAGCCTTTCCGTGCAACGCAACTTTCGCGCTGGCTACATCGTCACGTGGAGGGAGACTTTGAGAAGATGACAAATCTTGCGAAGTCTTTCCGTGCCAAGTTGACGGAGCTCGCGGAGGTGCGTGCGCCTGTTCCTATCGCTGAGAAAAATTCGGCCGATGGAACGCGTAAGTGGCTCTTTGACGTCGGTAACGGTAATGCGGTCGAAACGGTCTACATTCCTGAAGATGACCGTGGCACGTTGTGTATTTCTACACAAGCTGGGTGCGCAATGGGCTGCCTTTTCTGCTCGACGGGCAAACAAGGCTTTAACCGCAATCTCTCTACCGCAGAAATTGTGGGTCAGCTCTGGTATGCAGAGCATGAGTTGCGTGCTCTTAATGGTGTCACCGATCCCAACGATCGCATCATCTCGAACGTGGTGCTGATGGGGATGGGTGAACCGCTGCAGAATCTCGATAACGTGATTCGTGCATTGAAGATTTTCTTGGACGACAACGGCTATGGGCTATCTCGTCGTCGTGTGACGGTGTCCACCTCTGGTCTGGTGCGACAAATGGATAAGCTTGCCGCTGAAGCCCCCGTGGCCTTGGCTGTGAGTTTGCACGCGGCGGATGATGAGGTGCGAGATCGACTCATGCCAGTCAACCGTAAGCATCCTCTGAGTGATTTGATGGCAGCGTGCCGTCGTTACTTGAAGGTGGCTCCACGAGACTTTATTACCTTCGAGTACGTCATGCTCGGTGGGATGAACGACAGCCTTGAAGATGCCGATAAATTGATCGATTTGGTGCGTCGCGAAAAGGTCCCGTGCAAATTTAATTTGATTCCGTTTAATGCATTCCATCAGTCGGATTTGCATGCTCCGGATCGAGACCAGGTGTTAGCTTTCTGCCGTCGTTTGAACGAGGCAGGGATTGTCTCTACGGTGCGTAAGACGCGTGGTGACGATATCGATGCCGCTTGTGGTCAGCTCGCAGGCGAAGTGCGAGATCGTACGCGCCGCGCGGAACGCTTAGCCGAGCAGAAAGTACAAGCAAAGATTTATTTTCATAAAACTCTCTCCAGTGCAAAGTAACCGCACTGGCAGTAGGGTGACGCTGGGAAGGCAAAAATGATGGATAAGACGCAAAATAGTCAAGCCAATGAATCCCGTAACAGCCTGAGCGGTTTTGGTGCCGTCTTAAAGGCAAATCGCGAAGAACAAGGGATTTCGCTGGGCGACATGGAAGCTAGATCGCGTTTATCGGTTGCTCAGCTCAGAGCGCTCGAAGAAGAAGACTTGGCGCTTTTACCTGAGCCCGTATACGTGCGCGCCTTTATCCGTAATGTTGCGCAGGTCTTGCGTATTGATCCAGCCCCTCTTTTAGCTGATTACAGCAATCGTTACGGCTCGGGTGGGCAGGTCGGCGTTTTGCCAACCAATGATTTCTCACGTGAACCCGTTTTGGCACGTACTTCCAATAACCGTGGATTGCGCTTAATTGGGATCATCATTCTTTTGATCCTCCTCGTTGCTGGCGCTTGGTATGCCTACACCGATGAGGGTGGTTTGCGCTCGCAACTCATCGACAAGGTGATGGGTACCAATAGCGAGGAAACCGTGAAACCAGCGCATACGGAAACGGAAGCGCAAGCTGTCGCTGCCTCAAATGGTGAAGTGACAAAACCCGCTGATGCCAGTACTTCGACGTTGGATCTGAACCCAGCGCCAGTTGCCCCTGCCGCCAATACGAATGCTCCAGTCGCAACGACGCCCGCTCTGACGCCAACCCCTGAAGCAAAACCTGCTGAAGTTGCTCCTGCTGCTGCCGCGTCTAGCGCTGGTACTGCAGCAAACGCTACCGCTACCGCACAGAAGGCAAATGATGATGCCAAGAACGCCGAAAACGCCAAACCCCAGCCTAAGGTTGCAGGCGAGCGTCAAGTGACGATTCAGGTGAAGGCTAAGTGCTGGATTGAGGTGGTGAGCCCGAAGGGCGATGTGCTCTTTAGCCGAGAAATGGTCCCAGGTTCATCGGAAAGCTTGAATGTGCCAACTGGCTCTCGCTTTACGGTGGGTAACGCTCCAGCAGCGAGTATTAAGGTTGATGGCGCCGCCTACGATATGGGTCCATATTCCAAAAATGCGGTTGCTCGCTTTACGCTTAAGTAAGTCGAAAAGAGAGGTCAACCTAGATGATGAAAGGGTCTGATTTTGTGTTATCAGCCCTTTCGTTTTATTCTCAAAAACCCCAATACTGAAAAGAATTCAAACGAAGGCAAGTCAACGGAGAAAAACGTGGCAGTGCAAGGAATACAATTTCATCGCAAGTCTCACGCCGTGAAAGTGAATTGGCGCGATAACACCGTGGTGATCGGCGGGATGTCGCCAGTCGTGGTTCAGTCGATGACTAATACGGCGACGACCGATGTAGAAGGTAGTGTTTCCCAGATTATGGAACTCTGGCGCGCTGGTAGTGAACTTGTGCGCTTAACGGTAAATACGCCTGAAGCGGCTCGTGCCGTGGTGGCAATTCGTAACGAATTGGATCGCAAAGGGTGCTATGTGCCACTTGTGGGGGACTTCCACTACAACGGGCATAAGCTTTTGACCGATATCCCTGAGTGCGCAGCCTCGCTCTCGAAGTACCGTATTAATCCGGGCAACGTAGGTAAAGGCGACAAGGCAACGGAAAACTTTGCCTTGATGATTGAAGCCGCAAAGAAGTATGGCGCCGCGGTTCGCATCGGGGTGAACTGGGGGAGCTTGGATCAAGCGCTACTAGCTCGCATGATGGACGAAAACCAGAAGCGCGAACAGCCTTTGGGCAACGCTGAAGTAGTGCGTTTAGCGCTCGTTGAGAGTGCTCTGCAAAGCGCACAGTTAGCGCAAGACTTGGGGTTGGGTGCAGATCGCATTGTGCTAAGCGCCAAAGTCTCGGCTGTGCAGGAATTGATTGCGGTTTACCGCATGCTCGCCAAGCGCTGTTCCTATGCCTTACATTTGGGCTTAACGGAAGCGGGCGTGGGCTCCAAAGGGATTGTTGCTTCAACGGCTGCGCTGGCTGTCCTTCTTCAAGAAGGGATTGGCGATACGATTCGTGTCTCGTTGACTCCGACACCAGGCGCTCCGCGCACGGAAGAAGTCGTGGTGGCGCAGGAAATTTTGCAGTCCATGGGCTTCCGTAGTTTTGTTCCCTTGGTGACGAGCTGCCCAGGGTGTGGTCGTACCACCTCTGACCTTTTCCAGCGCTTAGCGGCTTCGACGCAGGCCTTCTTGCGTGATCGTATGCCTGAGTGGCGTCAGCGCTATCCTGGCGTAGAGGCTATGAGCGTTGCTGTGATGGGATGCGTTGTTAACGGTCCTGGTGAAAGCCGTCAGGCCGATATTGGGATTAGTTTACCTGGATCTGGGGAAAGCCCCGTAGCCCCGGTCTTTATTCGTGGCGAGAAAGTCGGAAGCCTTAAGGGCAACGACATGCAAGAGCAATTTCACGCTATGATAGAGAACTATGTTGCGCAGTATTATGGTGGCCAAAAGGCTGAATAAGCCAGATACTGCTTTGTACCGAATTCATTAACATCTAAACCGAGAAAAGAAAACTCATGAGCTCCAACAGCCAATTTACAGGCATTAAGGGCATGAATGATATGTTGCCGGCTGATGCGGCAACCTGGCAGAAGCTAACGCAGACCGCTATCAATGTAGTGGAACGCTACGGCTACCAAGAAATTCGTACGCCTATCTTAGAAAATACTCGCGTCTTTACCCGTGGTGTGGGCGAAGTGACCGATATCGTGGAAAAGGAAATGTATTCCTTTACCGATAGTCTCAACGGCGACCAGTTGACCTTGCGTCCTGAAGGCACGTCGGCGGTTGTGCGCAGTGTGAACGAAAACAATCTTCTCTACGGCGCTGTACAGCGTTTGTGGTACTGCGGTCCGATGTTCCGTCATGAACGTCCCCAGCGTGGTCGCTACCGTCAGTTCCATCAGTTTGGCGCAGAAGCCCTCGGGATGCCTGGTCCAGATGTGGACGCTGAAATGCTCGTGATGCTTTCTCGCTTGTGGCGTGAATTAGGCATTGGCACCGTTCGCCTTGAATTGAATACACTGGGTGCGCTTGAAGAGCGCCTCCAGCATCGTGCTGCGTTGATTGAATATTTTGAAAAACATCAGGATATTCTGGACGAAGAAGCCCGCCGTCGCTTGCATACCAACCCGTTGCGTATTTTGGATACGAAGAACCCGGATATGCAAGAGCTCGTTGAAAATGCGCCTCGCCTCTTGGACTTCTTGGGCGAAGAAAGCCGTCATTTCTTGCACGGTTTGGAAAAGGTAGTAAGCGCTCACAACATTGAATACGTGATCAATCCTCGTTTGGTTCGTGGTTTGGATTACTACAACCACACGGTTTTTGAATGGATCACGGATAAGCTCGGCGCGCAAGGCACGATCTGTGGCGGTGGTCGTTACGATCCGTTGATTGAACTCTTGGGCGGTCGTCCTGCTCCTGGTGTGGGTTTTGCTATCGGTATGGAACGTGTCATTGAATTGATGCGTGAATGTAACGTTGCGCCGACGCGTGCAGCAACGGACGTCTATATCGTGCACCATGCCGATGAATCGCACCTCACGGCAACGATTATCGCAGAGAAACTTCGTGACGTTGGCGTGCGCGTTGTGGTGCACCCGGGCGAAGCAAGCCTGAAGTCTCAGATGAAGAAGGCCGATGCGAGCGGTGCTGAATTTGTGGTCTTTGCCACGGAAGAAGAATTGGCTCGCGGTGAAGTCGCTGTGAAGGCTTTGCGTGAACATCCTGGTGATGTTGCGTACTTCACGGAACAAACCACCGTGTCTATCGATGATTTGCCACTCTCTTTGAGCACGGCGATGAATGCCTTGAAGTAATGTTTGAGGAGTGCCCACTTCAAAAAGAGGGCACTTCGCAAGCGAATCACAAAACCATAGGAAAATACCATGGCTTACGACTTAGAAGAACAAGAGAGTATTGACCAACTGAAAGCGTGGTGGGAAAAATGGGGTACGCCCGTGACCGCCGTTGTCTGCATTGGCTGTTTGGCTTTTGCTGGCTGGAACGTCTGGAATTGGTATCAACGCAATCAAGTGGCAAAGGCTAGCGCCGTTTACGTGTCGCTTCAAAATGCGGTGATCTCTTTGGATCAGAAGAACATTGTTTCCACGTCGACGGGTTTGATCGACGGTTACAGCTCCACGGTTTATGCCGCTTTGGGCGCATTGAATGCCGCTTCGGCTCAGGCCAAGTTGGGTGACTACGCCGCTGCTGAAAACCTTTTGAACTGGGTGATCAATAGCTCTGGCCGCCCTGAATATGCCGATATCGCTCATTTGCGCTTGGCCGCTGTGCAGTTGTCGATGAATAAGCCCGATGAAGCTTTGAAGTCGCTCGGCGCAGTGAAGAGCTCTCCCTCGGTTGAAGTGGAATTGAACGACCGTTTGGGCGATGCGTATTTCTCTAAGGGTGACTATGATCAGGCCAAATCCCATTGGGAAAAAGTGATCAAGATGCCTGCGCTTTTAGACGAGAATTTACGCAATTTAGTGCTGTTGAAGTTGGGTTCTATCCCGGCAAAACAGTAAGATAGAGATTGAAGAGGTTGAGAGGAAAACGGTCTTCTCAACTTCTTTGCTGTTAATGAAAGGGAAGTACTCACTTCTCTTAAAACGATTGGGAATCAAGCGGATTTCTCCTTCAAAACGAGCTCTCTTATGAGCAGCTCATCAAGAAAACGCTATTCACGGAGCACGGTAATGTTGCTGAAAAACTGTTCTAAACTCGCCACCATTCTCTTGGCACTGCCCTTAGCAGGATGCGGACTCTTTTCTTCGAGCGATCCTCATGAACCTGCTGAATTGCAGTCGATCACCCAGAGCGTCAGCACCAAGACGGTCTGGAGCACCAGCGTTGGCAAGAGCGAATCTGCCTACATGGTGCCGGCTGTGACGGACAATGCCGTTTATGCGGCGGGCGGTAAGACGCTTTATCGTCTCTCGCGCGACAATGGCTCCAAGGTTTGGAGTGCTGATTTGAAGGGTGAAGTCTCCGCTGGCGTTGGTAGCGATGGCACGACGGTGGCTGTTGTGACCGACGGCGGTTTAGTGGAAGCTTTTGACGCCGAAGGGAAGGCTCTCTGGACGAGCAAATTGACGGCTGACGCTTCGATTTCCCCGCTCGTTGGCAATGGCTTAGTCGTTGTGACCGCAGCGGACGCTCGTACGAGTGCTTTTGATGTCACCACGGGTAACCTTCTCTGGAGCTACCAGAGTCAGGCTCCTGCGTTGACTCTGCAGGCCTATCGTGCGCTGGCTTGGTCTCCTGCTGGGATTTTGGTGGGTCAGGCTAACGGTCGCCTCTTAGCGCTTAGCGCTCGTGGCGAAGTGGTCTTTGACGCGGTGATTTCTGAATCTCACGGCATTACCGAAGTGGAACGCTTGGTTGACGTGGTGGGTCGTCCCTGGGTGGATGCTCAGATGATGTGCGCGGCGACTTTCCAGGGTGCATTGGTCTGCATGAATTCTCAGAATGGCCAGACTCGTTGGTCTCAAAAGGTTGATGCTGTGACGGGTCCCTTCTCCGACCCAGAAAAGATGTACATAGTGGACGCGAAGGGAACTATTCATGCGTATAATCGCGAAAACGGTAATGAAGCTTGGAAAAACGAAGAGCTTCTCTACCGTAGTCCTTCTGCTCCTGTGAAGATCGGGAACACCATTGCTGTGGGTGACTATGACGGTTATGTCTCCTTCTACGACCCAGCCAATGGTAAAACTGTTTCCCGACTGCGCCTTGGTGGTGCGATCCGTACGCCCGCCGCTCCGCTCGCGTTTGGTGCTGTGTTCCAAACCATTGATGGCGATGTTGCCTATGTTGTGCAAGACTCGCTCATGCAATAAACACTAGCGATCTAACGTTATTTCAGATATCTAAGCGGTTTGGGAGCGGGCTCGCTACTAAACCGCTTTTATTGTTTTCAGAAGTCCTATGCTTCCAGTTGTTGCCTTAGTTGGACGCCCGAATGTGGGTAAGTCCACCCTTTTTAATCGATTAACTCGCTCGCGCGATGCCATCGTGGCTGACTTTCCGGGGCTAACCCGTGACCGCCAGTATGGTCAAGGCCGTGTGGGTCCGCTCCCCTACATTGTGGTGGACACCGGTGGCTTTGAACCCGTCAAATCCGAAGGGATTGTGAAGGCGATGGCGAGTCAGGCTGAACTTGCCATTGAAGAGGCCGATGTGGTGCTCTTTGTGTGCGACGCGCGCTCAGGGTTGACGCCGCACGATCAGCGTATTGCTCGCTATTTGCGTGAAACGGGTCGCAAGATCTACTTGGTGGTCAATAAGGCCGAAGGGTTGAGCGATATTGCCAAGGCTGAGTTCTATGAACTCGGTATGAACGAGCCGTACTTGATTTCCGCGGCTCATGGTCAGGGTGTGCGCCAGGTGATGGACTTGGTACTGGAAGGCTTTGAGCCCGAGCCCGAAGAAGAAGTGGATCCCGATGCACCTAAGCGCCTCAAAGTGACGCTTGCAGGACGTCCAAATGCAGGGAAATCCACGTTGATTAACGCCTTGATCGGGGAAGAACGTTTGATTGCCTACGATATGCCTGGCACGACGCGTGACGCGATTAAGGTTGAGTTTGAATATAACGACCGTCCCTATGAGCTCGTAGATACCGCTGGTCTTCGTAAGAAAGGGAAGGTCTTTGAAGCCATCGAAAAATTCTCCGTAGTGAAGACCCTTCAGGCTATTGAAGACTCGAACGTGGTGATTTTGGTGGTGGATGCCAAAAATGGGATCGCCGACCATGATGCGCATATTGCGGGTTACGTTCTCGAGAGCGGTCGCGCTCTCGTGGTGGCCGTCAATAAGTGGGACCTCTTGGATAGCTATGAGCGCGAAATGTTTAGCCTTGACTTGGAGCGCAAGCTTCACTTCATTCGTTGGGCTCGCATGATTCGTATCTCTGCTTTGAAGCGAAACGGGTTGAACCATTTGATGAAAGCTGTCGACGACGCTCACGCAGCAGCCTATCGTAAGATTCCGACGCCGAAGTTAACGCGTGCGCTCTTTGAAGCGGTGGAGCGCCAACAGCCCCCACGTGCTCGCGGTGGCCGTCCTAAGCTGCGTTACGCTCACCAGGGTGGCTCGAACCCGCCAGTGGTGGTGATTCACGGGAATGCCTTGGAGGATATCGGGGAATCTTATCGCCGTTACTTGGAAAGCTTCTTCCGTGAAAAGTTCGATCTTGCGGGGACTCCGTTACGTATCGAATTCCGCACGAAGGATAACCCTTTCGTGAAAAACGATAATTAATTGACATGCTTTTGGGTTAAGGCGAGTCGACTGAAAATTGAGGAAGGAAACTAAGAGAAGTTTTCCTTCCTCAATCGTTTTAGGGAAAACGAGAGGAGCTTCACAAATAGCAAAGTTCGATACTTTTCGTTAGAGGAAAGTGCTGTAAACTAAAGAAGACTTCACTAAGATCAGACTTTTTCTGCGACACTGTACGACGTACAGTGTTAATATAGACAGGTCTTTCACTTTATCGAGGTGAAGCGTTAACGCGATTTTTTACCAAGGAAGTCGCAACGAAGAACAACAATATTGCTGAGGGAAGACTGCCCACCGCAGAAATCCACTTAGCTTGGAGAAGAATAATTATGACTACAAAAGGTCAACTCCTTCAGGATCCTTTCCTTAATAGCTTGCGTAAAGAGCATATTCCTGTCTCGATTTATCTCGTCAATGGGATCAAATTGCAAGGTCAAATCGAATCTTTTGACCAGTATGTGATTCTTTTGCGCAATACCGTCACCCAGATGGTTTACAAGCATGCCATCAGTACCGTTGTCCCGACACGCAGTGTGTCGATGAACGGCGAACTGGAGAACTGAGATCAGTATTTTTCAGATTGATTTACAACGCGAGGTTAATACCTCGCGTGCTCTTTTGGTATCTGTCACTATTGGGCGGACCGTCTACGACGATTCCGCTCAAGAGCTTGCGTTGTTAGTGAAGTCTGACAACTTGGAACCCTGTGGTTTGCTAACCACGAAACGTGACAAACCCGATCCTGCCTACTTCATTGGATCGGGCAAAGTGGAAGAGTTAGGAGCGCTCGCTCATGAAGCGAATGCGCAAGTTGTCGTCTTTGACGTCGCTCTTTCCGCGGCACAGCAACGTAACATCGAACGTGCCATTGATCTTCCCGTACTCGACCGCACCCAGTTAATTCTGGATATCTTCCGTGCTCGTGCTAAGAGCCGCGAAGGGCGCTTACAGGTCGAATTAGCTCAGCTTGAACACTTGTCAACTCGCCTAGTGCGTGGGTGGACTCACTTGGAGCGCCAGCGTGGTGGTCTCTCCAAGACAGGTGGGCCTGGGGAAAAGCAGATCGAATTGGACCGTCGAATGATTGGTGTGCGCATGAAACAGTTGCGCGAACAGCTCAAACGACTGAAGCGCCAGCGCGATACACAGCGTCGTGCGCGCAGTCGTGGCGATACGCTTACAGTCTCGCTCGTGGGCTACACCAACGCAGGGAAATCAACGCTCTTTAATAAACTCACGCGTGCCAATAGCTACGCGGCAGACCAACTATTTGCGACGTTGGATACGACTGCGCGACGCTGCTGGTTAAACGATGAGGAAACCGTGGTGGCAAGTGATACCGTCGGATTTATCCGAGGGCTTCCTCACCAGTTGATTGAAGCGTTCAAGTCGACGCTCGACGAAACGGTTCACGCGGATTTGCTTCTGCACGTGGTGGATGCGTCTTCCGCTGTGCGTGAAGATCAGATTCGTGAAGTCAACCTTGTGCTTGACGAAATTGATGCGTTGAATGTGCCAACGATTTTGGTCTACAACAAAATCGATCAAGCGGGGCTTGAGCCCGAGATTTTGCGCGATGAGCGTGGACGTCCGAAGTCCGTCACGGTTTCGGCCCTAACGGGCGAGGGGCTCGATCTCTTACGCTCGGCAATTGGTGAATTTGCTCACCAATGGCGAGAAGATAATCCGAAAGAGCCGCGCGAGTTAGAAGAGTGGGAAGTCGGTGAAATCGAAGAAGAGCATAAGCTCTTAGCGGAAGATAACATCGAAAACTACCTCTAACACCTATTCACCATATACAAAGGCCACCGATTTTGACAATCCGGTGGCCTTTAGCTTAACTACGCTTCAATTAGACAAGCGTCAAGAAGCGAGAAATCATGCGGATACGTTCTTCAACGGTGTTGAGGCTCAAGAATTCCTTATCGCTATGGAAGGAGCCACCGTTCGGCGCGCAACCGTCAACAACTGGCACGCCCGTTTCCGCGATGTGGTTACCGTCAGAGCCGCCACCAGCGTCAACCCATTCAGCTGTGAAGCCTTCAAGCTTAGCGGCTTCAGTGATCAAAGAGACCAAGTGCTTGGTGTCTTCAGAGAGCGGCATTGCGGGGGTGTAGCTCTTCACTGCGATTTCTTGCGTCACGCCTTCAACCCAAGTGCGAGAAACGAGTTCTTCAATCTGTTTACGCAGTTCAGCGCCATCAGGATCGAACCAGAAGCGCGTATCGATCTGAACCGTGCAGGTGTCTGGAATGACGTTAGAGACCGTACCGCCGTGGATGACACCAGGATTGACCGTCGTGCCCTTGTCAGCGTTCGCGAGTTCGTAGGCAGCGAGCGAGAACTTCATTGCGGCGATATTGGCGTTGGCACCATCAAAGGGGTTGTTGCCCGCGTGAGCGCTGCGACCATGGAAGGTGACGATAAAGGCCTGAACGCCTTTACGAGAACGCACGAGCTTGCCGTTAGAGCGAGCGGCTTCAAAGATAAGGACGTTCTTAGCTTTGGCACCGTGGCTCTTTAACCAATCAACGGAGTAGTTGGACCCCGTTTCTTCATCGGGGTTTAACGCCACGCAAATCGAGAGACGTTCGAGGTCTTCGGGACGAGCGTTTTTAAGAGCGTAGAACATCGAGAGCACGCCACCCTTACAGTCAGAGCAACCGGGACCGTAGGCCGTGTCGCCTTCAACGCGAAGCGGACGAGCGGCAGCCGTGCCATCAGGGAAGACGGTATCCAAGTGGGCGTTCATCAACACGTCATAGTGATCTGCCAAGGGTTTATTGCGAGCGATAAGACCACTACCCACTTCTGGGCCCAAGTCCACGAGTTCGCAGGTAAAACCAATGCTTTCGTAGTGGGCTTTCATGATTTCGGCAGCACGAGTCACACCAGCGGTGTTGGCTGTGCCCGCATCGAGATTGACAAGAGGGGCAAGATCATTCAAGTAATCGTTTAATACGCTCATAGTAAACTCCAAGGTTTCTGTTGAGGAAAAGGACTCTTGGCACGAAATACCAAGAAATCCTCCTAAAAAGCTAGGTATCTTTTGAGTGTATACCAATCAAGCTTTTCTAGAAAGGCGAATTGTTTCAAAAGAATAGACAACTTGGCACAAACTGCCCGCCTTAGGCTCGACAGAGTGCCAATAAGTTAGGCTACAATCAGAAGAATATCAGTTCGCAACTCTCGCCCGAAGAAGGAAGGTTTCTTCTCTAGGGGAGAGCATACGTTTTGGAGTAAAAAGATGTCACTGAATGACCCCCGTTGGGGCCGCGACTCAGACGAGTCGACAGAGGAAGACAGCAAGAACAAACCAGAAGAGAACTCTCAAGAGCCCCCAAAGCGCCCTGATGATGAAGAAAACCAGTCTCAGGGTAATAAAAAAGGTAAATCTTGGCGAGATCTCAATGGGATGACTCAGGACGAGATCGATAAATACCAAGAAAAAATCGAGCAGAAAGTCTCTCGTATTCTCTCGAGTATTTTCGGATTTGATCCGTCTGGTGACGACAATAAGTCGCGTCACCAAAATGCCAAAAATAAATTAAAGAGTCGTGATGACTTCTCCCTTGATGATGAAGGGGACGATGTGCCACCACGCTCTCGTTACTACAACAATCGTCATGAAGACGAAGAACCCAGTAGCCCTATGAGACAAAACTCAGGCCGCAGTGGTGGCGGTAATAACTGGCGTCCGCCCATTCCGCCGCTCACGCCGAAGGGATTCGGTCGTGGAACAGGAATTGGGATGGGAGTGTTCCTTTTCTTGGCGATTGCTGGTTGGGCAGCTACGGGCTTTTATATCGTGCCAGAAGGTCAAACCGGGATTGTGACCACGTTTGGTCGCTACTCCGATTCGACGGCACCGGGTTTCCGTTGGCATATGCCAGTGCCTATTCAGAGCGTACAGTTAGTTGACGTGAGTAGCGTGCGTACGGCTGAAATCGGTTCAGCCGGTCAGGCAAACCGCTTGCGTGAAGCACTGATGCTTACCGATGACGAAAACATTGTCGATATGCAGTTTACGGTCCAGTACCGTATTAAGCCCGGCATGGGCGCTCGCGACTATGTCTTTAATATTCGTCAGCCTGAACGCACTGTGGTACAAGCAGCGGAATCCGCGATGCGTGAAGTCGTGGGTCGTAAGACGATGGACAGCGTGCTTTTTGAAAGCAAAGCCGAAATCGCAAACGACGTGCGTAAGTCGATGCAGGATATGCTTGATCGCTACAAGTCTGGTATCGAAATCATGAGCGTCGCAATTCAGAATGCTCAGCCGCCGCAGCAAGTGCAGGCCGCCTTTAACGATGCGGTGAAGGCTGGTCAGGACCGCGAACGTGCGATTAACTTGGGTGAAGAGTACCGCAATGCGGTGCTCCCGCGCGCTCAAGGTACAGCGGCTCGCTTGAAGGAAGACGCTTTGGGTTATCAGGCTCGTGTGACGGAAACGGCACGAGGCGATGCTTCTCGCTTTGAATCCTTGCAGACCGAATACGCGAAGGCTCCTCAGGTCACGCGTGATCGTCTCTACATCGATACGGTGAAGGATATCTTTGCGAAGACTACGAAGATTTACGTCGACTCCAAGAGTGGCAACAATATGCTCTACTTGCCTCTCGAGAAGATTCTTGAGAAGACCAAGCAGAGTGCTGAAGAGGCAGTGAATGCCACGACGCGTACGGGCGATCCGACTCCCATGGCATGGGGTGGCGCTCAGCAGCAGTCGCAGAGCACTTCCACTAACACCGATCGTCAAAGTAGCCGCTCTGGCAACGACACGACGTATCGTTTGAGCCGTGAACGCTAATAGGAGCCGATAATCATGAAGAAATTAAGTTCTTTGGTGACCGTGCTCATCGTATTAGGCGTACTGGCCCGTATGTGCCTTTACACAGTGAGTGAGCGCGAATACGCTTTAGTCTTTGCTTTGGGTGAGTTGAAGACCGTGGTCGATACCCCGGGCATTCACGTGAAGTTGCCGCCGCCCTTCCAGAATGTGGTTTATCTTGATAAGCGCATTCTCAATTTGGACGGTGTGGATTCTGACTTGGTTCAGACCGGCGAAAAGAAAAACCTTTTGATCGACACGTTTGTGAAGTGGCGCATCGAAGATCCACGCCTCTACTGGGTGTCTTTCCAGGGTAATGAACTCGCTGCCGAAAACCGCTTGTCTGCACTTTTGCGTGACGTGTTGAACATCGTCGTGAATAAGCGCACTGTCAACCAGATCACGTCTTCTGAACGTGAAAAGGCTATGCGTGAAATTTCGACGATGCTCCAAGAACGCGTCAAAGACGTGGGTATTGGCATTGTGGACGTGCGTATGAAGCGTGTTGACTTTACGCCCGAAATTTCCGAATCGGTTTACCGCCGTATGGAAGCCGAACGTAAACGTGTGGCCTCGGAAGAACGCTCCAAGGGTAACGCTCAGGCTGAACGCATTCGCGCTTCGGCTGACCGTGAAAGTGAAGTGATTCTCGCTGAAGCTTATCGTGACGCGCAGAAGATTAAAGGGGAAGGGGACGCTGCTGCGGCAGATATTTATGCCAAAGCCTTCCAACGTGACCCTGAATTCGCACGTTTCTATCGCTCGCTCGAAGCTTATCGCAACACGTTTAAAGATAAGAGCGACGTGATGTTGGTTGATCCGTCTAGCGACTTCTTCAAGTATTTGAAGCAAGAAAATCCGCAACAGTAAGACGACATCAACTAGCCGTTGTCTTTCGAGGGGAATGCTCTGAGCATTCCCCTTAACTTTGAAGGCTTTTTGAGAAGCCACTTAGGGGCAAGAATTCTTAGAACAAGGGTATTTGCTGAGGGAAAAGTTCGCCTTCCCTCATGTGAATGAATGCAGACTTTGCTAAACTCTCCAATTGGGTCAGCGAATTTGTCGATTATCGACGTCTAAGGCTCAACAGGTTGAGATTTAGACTAACTTATAAGGGTGTGCGTGCATGGCCAGCTGGTTATTGCCGGAACATTTTGCCGATATTCTGCCGCGCCAAGCTCGAAGCTTGGAGCGGATTTCGCGTAACACAATCGACCTCCTAACTTCTTACGGTTTTGAACTCGTCGAACCGCCTCTCGTAGAGTACGTGGACTCACTGCTCACTGGGAGCGCCTCAGATCTTTCCCGCAACACATTTAAATTCACCGATCAGTACGATGCTGGGTTACTTGGCTTGCGCGCTGATATGACGCCACAGATTGCACGTATTGATGCGCATATTTTGGGTCGTCGTGGGGTGAATCGCCTTTGCTATAAAGGCTTTGTGGTCCATCAAACGCCCGCCCATCCGCTCGCTAGCCGTCAACCCTATGTGGTGGGCGCAGAACTTTTTGGTTCTCGCGGATTGCGCACCGACCTTGAAGTTATTCGCCTCGCGGTGAAAGTGGCGCGTTGCGCTGGAGTGACCGACATGCACCTCGATATTGGGCATGTGGGCTTAGTGCGAGCGATTCTGAAGGAAGAAAAGCTTGGCGCTAATGCGATGGAAGTGCTTCTTGAAGCATTGCGCCTTAAAGATCGTGTTCGACTCGACCGAATTAAAGATCAACTCTCTCAAGAAGGCTACCAGGCGCTTCTTACCTTAATGCAAACCTTTGGTGCGGTTGAAGTGCTGGATGAGCTTCGAGAAAAGCTCCCTGCGCGCGCTGGGGTTCGTGAAGCGCTTGACGAAGTAGAAACGCTTGCGCGCGAAGCAGACGCCCCTCACGTTTCGGTGGACTTTTGCGATGTACATGGCTACGGCTACCTCACAGGGGTGAGCTTTGCAGGCTATGTTGAAGGGCTCTCTCAGCCCGTGCTTCGTGGCGGTCGCTACGACGATATTGGCATTGCCTTTGGCTGCGCTCGTCCTGCTGTGGGCTTTACGCTTTACTTGAGAGAAATCATCTCTATTGAATATCAACCGCTGCCTGAAGCCATTGTGGCTCCAGCAGAAGACAGTGAATCCTTAGCTCAGGCGATTGAGGCCTTAAGAGCAGAGGGGCACATTGTTGTTCAGCTTCTTCCTGGTGAAGAAGTCGAAGACTTGAAATCTAGTTTCAAAATCGATCGCGCACTCGTGCGTCTCGACAGTCAATGGGTGGTGCAAACCACCGAATTTCGTAAATAAGGGAAATCCAAATGGCCAAAAATGTGGTTGTTGTCGGCGCCCAGTGGGGTGACGAAGGTAAGGGGAAGATTGTTGACTGGTTGACCGAAAAGGTTGCCGGTGTCGTGCGCTTCAATGGTGGCCACAATGCGGGTCATACGTTGGTGATCAACGGCAAGAAGACAATTTTGCGCTTGATTCCGTCTGGCATCATGCATCCCACCTCTGAGTGCTACCTCGGTAACGGTGTGGTCTTCTCGCCGGAAGCTTTCTTCCGCGAAGTCGATGAATTGATCGCCGTGGGCGTGCCGAATGTGGAAAAACGCCTCCACGTTTCGTTGAACTGCCCGCTCATCATGCCGTATCACGTTGCTTTGGACCACGCTCGCGAAGCCGCTGCTGGCGCCAATAAGATTGGTACGACGGGTCGTGGTATCGGTCCTGCTTACGAAGATAAGGTGGCTCGCCGCACCGTGCGCGTGATTGACCTCTTTAAGCCCGAACGCTTTGCTGAAATCGTCCGCACTGCGCTCACGTACCACAACTTCGTTTTGAAGAACTATTTGCACGCTGAACCGCTCGATCCGGAAAAGGTCATTGAAGAAACACTCGCTTACGCTGAACGTTTGCGCCCGATGGTCTGTGACGTTTCTGAACTCTTGAACGAACAGATGGCTGAAGGGAAGAGCTTCCTCTTTGAAGGGGCTCAGGGCTCCATGCTCGACATCGACCATGGTACCTATCCCTTTGTGACGAGCTCCAACACGGTGGCTGGTTCCGCTTGTGCTGGCGCTGGCGTGGGTCCCGATAAGCTCAACTACGTTTTGGGTATCACGAAGGCTTACTGTACTCGCGTGGGCGAAGGTCCGTTCCCGACGGAATTGTTCTGCGATATGGGTGAAGAACTCCGCAAGAAGGGCAATGAATTCGGTGCTGTGACGGGTCGTCCGCGTCGTTGCGGTTGGTTTGACGGTGCTGCTCTTCGCCGCGCGGTTCAGATCAATGGTCTCTCTGGCTTGGCTATCATGAAGTTGGACGTCTTGGACGGCCTTGAAACCGTCAAGTTGGGCGTTGGCTACAAATATAAGGGTGAAACCTTGAGCGTGATGCCTTCTGGGGCTGACGCTGTGGCTGAATGCGAACCGATTTATGAAGAATTCCCCGGTTGGTCGGAAAGCACCTTCGGCTTGACGAAGTGGGAAGAATTGCCTGAATCGGCTCGTCAATTCTTGACGCGCTTGGCCGAAGTGGCTGGCGCTCCGATCGCTCTCGTTTCGACGGGTCCTGATCGTGAACAGACGATTTTGCGCGAAAATCCGTTTGCGTAAGCTCAAAAAAGTCGTGATTTGACGAAGTGGGTGGCAGAGTGTGATGACATTCCGCCACCCTTTTTTTAGGTAAAACTGAGTAATTTCATGTAGAATCTCTCCTTTCTCGAAAAAAGCATTTCTTTTTGAGCACTTGTCCCAAAGGAAAGGCTTTTTAGGAGTGCCTCACCCCAAGAAAGGGTCTCAAGCGCTCAATGTTCTCAATCGACAGTGAGAGTTTTTCTCACCGTTCGCCCTCGACAGAAGTGGATTTAAGCACATAGCGAGTTAGACATGGCTGATAAGTTCTATTCCTGGGACGACTACATTCGCCTCAATGAAAAATTGGTTGCCACCGTTGCTAAAAGCGGCTGGGAGTTCGATAGCATTCTTTGCTTGTCTCGTGGCGGTATGCGCCCTGGAGATTTCTTTAGTCGTGTGTACGATATGCCGTTGGCCATTTTGTCGACGAGCTCCTATCGTGAAGCCAAGGGTACGGTGCAGAGCACCTTGGATATCGCTGAATGCGTGACTGGGGTTTCTCGCTTAGAAGGTCGTGTGTTGCTCGTTGACGATATGGTTGACTCTGGCAAGACGATCAAGGAAGTGATTGAAGTTTTGAAGCAGCGCTATCCTGAAATCACGGAAATCCGCGTGGCTGTGCTCTGGTACAAGTCCCACTCTGTGTTGAAACCTGATTGGTACGTTGAATACCTCCCAGACAATCCCTGGATTCACCAGCCGTTTGAAAGCTATGACGGTATGGGCAAGGAAGAGATCATCAAGCTCGTAGATAGTTACGAGAAAAAAGGCGAATAAAGTCGTCTTTTTCGCATGACACTCAAAAGCCGTGGGATAAAATGTCGCAACATTTCCCATGGCTTTTTTGTGCCAAGGAAAAATGATTTCCTTGTAAGGTAAGAAGACTTACCCGTTTAAACAACGAAAAAAGAGAATTTAAATATATGGCTACCTCTCAAGTCACAGAAGCTGCGGCTCAGCAGAGTGCAGGAATCGATAACGGACAGTTACAGGCCGCTGCCGATGCAGTGGTGAGTTTCTGGGATCGTATTGAAAAAGTTGTTTCGCAGTTTATGAACCACGTCTCGGTGGAAAATTTACTGCTCCAAATCGCGATTGTGCTGGTCAGTATTTTGATTGGCTACGTGATTTCTCGTCAGCTCAATGGACTCGTGGTCCGTTGGATGCCTAGCCCAGAAGAAAAGGGGATTGGCGTTTACCTTCGCCGACTGTTTGTGAAATTTGTCAAAAACGTCTCCTTTAGCGTCATTTCGGGCTGTGCCCTAGCGCTTGGCGCTTACATTTTGATTGCAGGGTTGAATTACCATCCTGCCTCGCTTTTTGTTTGCCGAGTCGCTTATAACCTCTTCTTCTCCTTTGCGCTCTTGTCTCTCTTGATGGAGTGCTTGCAGGGGATGTTGGGTCAGCATTGGATTACGCCACGCATTCGTCGTTTTGTGACGACGGCGTTCTGGACGCTCGCCGTGTTGCAGTTCTTTGGCATCTTGACGGACTTGGTCGATAAGCTTAATTCTGTGAGCATTCCACTCGGCTCCGGTTCGATGACCGTTTGGACGCTCTTTATGGCCATCTTCTCCATTCTGCTTACGTTGGCGATTGCGAACTGGCTGGCGAATTTGGTGCATCAGTTTATCGAAGGGCTCGATAACCTCTCGCGCAATATCAAGGTGGTGCTCTCACGTATCGTCACCGTGCTCTTTATGATTTTGGCGGTGGTGACGGCCTTGGGTTCCGTGGGAATTGACTTGACGGTGCTCTCGGTCTTTGGTGGTGCTCTTGGTGTGGGCTTAGGTTTTGGCTTACAGAAGATTGCCTCTAACTACATCTCTGGGTTCATTATTTTGCTCGATAAGTCGATCAAGATTGGTGACCTCGTGACGGTGGGTGGCTTCCGCGGGGAAGTGACTGAAATTAATACGCGCTACACCGTGGTGCGCAACGCCGATGGCGTGGAAAACATCGTGCCAAATGAAAGCTTTGTGACGAGCCCTGTGATGAATCACTCTTATGGTTCTGAAGCTTGTGTCTACTACATTAATGTCTCTGTCGCTTACGATGCGGATGTGGAGCGCGCCATGGCTATCATGCTTGAAGAAGGGATGCGTGAGCGCCCTCGTATCGATACGACACGCCGTGGGTGGGTCTACATTGATTCCTTCGGGGCTTCGGGGATTAACCTCTCGTTGGGCTTCTGGATCCAGGATCCGAAGAATGGTTCCGCTGGCTTGCGCAATGCGATCTCGCTCGCTATTTGGAAGCGCTTCGCTGAAGAAGGGATCGAAATTCCGTACGACCGTCTTGACGTGAATTTGCGTGAAGTGGATGCGAAGGAAGTTCCCGTGAAAGTTGTCAATGCTGCGAAGGCTGAGGCCTAAAGCTAATTGATTGACTATTAAAGTGAAGGCTCTACTCTAAATGGTAGGGCTTTCGCTTTTTTAGGGATAAAAATGGCGCCCACAAATAGGGCGCCCAAAAAATTAGTTAGCGTCTTGAGGAGTGTCAATCACCAGCGTTTCAACGCGAAGCGTGATTCCCACGCTATTGAGTGCGCTCATCATGGTGTCAATCTTCGTGGGGTGAGAGAGCTTCAAAATACGTGTTGCTTCCTGTGGGAGGCAATCCAGACGGCGTGAGAGTTCTGCGCCCGTGAGATGCTCTTTTTTCACTCGTTCAAGCAGAGCGATTTTTGCCACAATCGTTGGACGAAGCGAGAGTTCTTCTTCGCCTAACCGAGCCGGAAGTGGCTCTGGGGCGGTCATATTGTCTGAACTCTTGAAATACTCTTCCAGATAGCCCACCACGCCATCGTGGAGCATAGGGAAAAGGCGGGCAAGGGTGGGCGCTTCGACTTGGAAGTCTGCCAAATCAGGAAAATGGGCTCGGAAGCCACCTTGATCAGTTTGCTCTAACCAATAACGGTAGTGGTCAACAGTCATAGTCACTCCTAGATGGCAAAGTGAATCATTTAGGAACAGATTAGATCTCTTTTGCACCAGCATTGGGCCGGAGATCCCCGTATGCTTAGAAATTCTAGCATTCTCGGGCTGAGTGCTTCTTCTTTTTGAGAAATAAAAAAACTCCGTTACTTCAAAGAAGTAGCGGAGCTCTTGAAAATCATGGTGCCCGGAAGAGGACTCGAACCTCCACGCCCGTTAAGGCGTCAGCACCTGAAGCTGATGCGTCTACCAATTTCGCCATCCGGGCACAGATCTCGAATTATGCAGAAAATTTCGATGCTTGTCAAGGCGCAAATAAAACGGATAACCGTTAAGGGAAATCTCCCTAATAGCGATAAAAACTAAGAAAACAGCAAACTCGCTTGAAGTATCACCTATTGATCTTTATACTAGCCTCTGGCATCAACGATAAACGGGCAAAAAGATGAGGAGACACCGATTTGTGCGTTAAAATTGCTGATAAAACAATCATTTAACTCCACCTTGGGTGCGGCAGTGGTATCACTGTGCGTGCTCGAGCGTTGGAGCTTTTGACTAAATATGGATAACAATACAAAGATGAAAACCACCAAGGCCGCTAAGGCCACTAAGGACGTTCAACACACTCCTGATCCAAAACTCATAGAAAAAACATTGGAGTTGTTGAGAGAGTCGCCTTTTGACCTGTCACCACAGAATCTCAAACAAAGACTGAAAAAATTCACCACGAGCGCAGGCAAAGCCAATTGTGTTGTGTTGGAAATGATCAATGGCGCCTGGCCCATGTCCGAGGGTAAACGCTACTTCTTAGGTGGCAAAAGCGAAGACATGGAAATGGTTGTGCGTGGTGCACGACAACGTGAAAGCTACACTCTAGTGGATAAAAATAACGAGGCATGGAGTAGCGAAGATTTTGGTTACTTCGGAGAACGCAGTGAATTTCCTGCAACCTCTTGGCTTCCGGGCGACAAAGTGATTATTCGTCGCCTCCCTGTGGGCTTTTATCGTAAGGACCTTCTTTCTCGCCAAACACGCTGGGTTTGTCGTTTAGTCTCAGCCCCTAAACGTACGCCAGGAGAAGTGGAAATCCTTCCGATTTCTGCGTTTTCGCCCACGCCAATGAAGATGAAATTGCCAGATGGCGTGACGGCCAACAAATTGCGTGGGAAAGCTTTTGAAGTAGAGCTCGATAGCATGTGGTCGAATCAGCTTCCTCTCTCGACACATTTTGTTCGTATGGTGGGCGAGCGCTTTGACCCACTAGGCGAAATGGCGATTGCTCAGGCTGAATATAACCTTCCCGTGGAATTCCCAGAAGCCACCCTTGCCGAAGCGGAAAGCTTGGGTGAGGAGGTTGACGCAAAGAGTTTGAAAAAGCGCGTGGACTTGCGTGACATCCCCTTTGTGACGATTGACGGCGAAGATGCTCGAGACTTCGACGATGCGGTCTATGCTACGCGTCAGGGTGAGGGGTGGCGCTTGTTGGTGGCTATCGCTGACGTGAGTCACTATGTGAAACCAGGCTCTGCGTTAGACGCAGAAGCGCAAAAGCGTGGGACGAGTGTTTACTTCCCTGCAACCGTGGTGCCGATGTTGCCAGAAGCCTTGAGTAATGGGCTTTGCTCGTTGAATCCCGAGGTAGATCGCTTAACGATGGTGTGCGACGCGATGCTCGATAAAGAGGGGCAAGTGATCGCCTACCAGTTCTATCCCGCAGTGATTCATTCGCATGCACGCCTCACTTATACGCTCGTCTGGGACGCGCTTCAGGGGGAGAAAGCCGCGAAAGCAAAATTGGGTGATCGCCTTGAAGATATCGAGTGCCTTTATGCGCTTTCTAAGGCTCGCTTGGTGTTGCGCGCGGCGCGCCACGCACTTGACTTTGATACAACAGAAACCAAAGCCATTTTGGATGATCACGGCCATATCACAGGCTTTGAAGAGCGCCGCATCAATGATGCCAACCGCTTGATTGAAGAATGTATGTTGATTGCGAACGTTTGCGCGGCAGAATTTGTGTTGAAGTCTAAACGCGAAACGCTTTTCCGTGTGCACGATAAACCTAGTGCCGACAAGATTGATGCGCTCAATAGCTTGCTCTCCACTTTTAAAGTGGGCAAGGTGGATGATTCGCCAGAAAGTCTTTGCGAAGCGATCAATAACACCAAAGATAAACCTTTCTTGCAGACGCAGATTTTGCGTAGCATGGCGCGTGCTTGCTATTCGCCAGACAATGTGGGCCACTTTGGCTTGCAGTTTGAAGCGTATGCCCACTTCACTTCGCCCATTCGTCGCTACCCCGACCTGCTGCTTCATCGCACGATCAAGGGGATTTTGTCTCGCCGACGCTATGTGCCTGAAATCGTAATTGATCCGACAGAGTTGCTCGAAAGCCATATTGGACAAGATCTTCGTAAGCAGCGTGGAGCGCAAGGTGCTCAGACGGTGAGTAAGAAGGCGAAACCCTCGGCCAATAAAGATCATGCGGTCTGGGAGCGCTTGGGAACGATGTGTTCTGCGACAGAGCGCCGCGCTGATATTGTCACGCGTGATGTGATGAGTTTCTTGAAGTGCGACTACTTCTTGCGCCTCACAAAGAATAATCCGAAGCGCAGTTTTACTGCCGTGATTACGGGCGTGATTCCCGCGGGGATTTTTGTGCAAGTCGATGAACTGATGGTCGAAGGCTTTGTGCATGTGTCCAACTTAGGTTGGGGCTACTTTGATTTTGATGCGGCTCGCCAGCTCTTTTACTCCTACGATGAAATGCTCTCCTACCAGGTAGGGGATCGCGTGAAAGTGGAGCGCCCTGATATCGAACTCGAGTCTCGTCGTATCACCTTTATGCAGTGCCGCCAACTCGAGCACAAAAACTGGGAACGTGCGCTCGAGCAGATGGAAAAAGAGTATGGGCGAAGCTTTAAGCGTAAGAGAAGATAAGCATGGTGCCCGGAAGAGGATTCGAACCTCTTGGCCCATAAATAGTGAAGATGTTTTCTGAAGGACGAAGGCGTTTTCTTTGTACAATGCCTTCGTTTCTAAAAAACAAGAAACGCAATTTTTTCTCTTCACTTGAGACATTGAGAAGAGAAGATTTCTAGTGAGAATAGACCTGTGAAGAAAATGGTTTTAGCGGGCTTTCATGCCGTTGGGGCTCGTTTGCAATTGAACCCCGCCACAATTGATTGTGTTTATATTGATCCGACACGTCGCGACAAACGTATGCGCGACATGCGTGAAAAGTTGATCGCCGCTGGCGTGAAAGTGATGAACGCTGATGCCTCTCGTTTGGATGGCATGGCGCCCGATATTCCCCATCAGGGGATTGTGGCAATGGCCGAAGAAGTCGAAGCCTCGCTCACCTTTGACGAATTGCTCGATCAGATTACCCCGAAGACGCTCCTTTTGATTTTGGATGGCGTTACGGATCCGCGTAACTTTGGCGCTTGTTTGCGTGTGGCAGACGCGGCTGGTGTGCAGGCTGTGATTTGCCCCAAGGATCGTAGCGCACACTTGAGCCCAGCGGCGCTAAAGTCTGCTGCTGGCGCAGCCGAGTCGGTTCCTGTCGTGACGGTCACGAATTTGGCCGCTTCGATTGTGGAGTTGCGTGACGCTGGTGTGGTGGTGATTGGCACCGCGGGCGAAACCACAAAGAGTATTTACGACTTTAACCAGACTGGTGCTTTTGCCTGGGTATTGGGCGCTGAGGGTGACGGTCTTCGTCAGTTAACGCGCAAGCGCTGCGACGATTTAGCGGCGATTCCGATGTTGGGCGCGGTGGAAAGCTTGAATGTGTCGGTTGCCTCGGGTATCTGTCTATTTGAATCCGTGCGTCAACGTATCGCTGCGGCGAAAAAATAAGTACAATATTCTTCCTTTGAAGAGAAAGAGCCCGAAGAATTCGGGCTCTTTTCACGAAGAGAATAAAAAATCCGGGAATTTCACTACACAAGATCCGCTTTTGTGTGTAAAATTTCCCTCTTTCTGTCCTTGCTGCACCAGATTCGACGCCTGGGCAGTTTTTTCCGCAAGGAGGCTAAATGCGTCACTACGAAATTTGCATTATCGTGCACCCTGATCAGAGCGAACAAGTTCCCGCTATGATCGATCGTTACAAAGCTCTCGTCGCCGAACAGGGCGGTCAGATTCACCGCATTGAAGACTGGGGTCGTCGTCAGCTTGCTTACCCGATTGAAAAGCTCGTGAAGGCTCACTATGTTCTTTTGAACATTGAGTGCAACTTCGAAACGATTACCGAAATCGAAAACGGTTTCCGTTTCAACGATGCTGTGCTCCGTCACTTGACCGTTAAGACCAAGAAGGCCGAAACGGAACCCTCCCCGATGATGAAGTTCGTCGAGAAGGAAGAAGCCAAGAAGGCTACGGTTGCTGAAGAAGTCATCGAAGAAGAAGACATCGACAGCGATGGTGACGACGGCGAAGATAACGAAAACGCCTAATCGTTCATTCGATCAGATTTAAGAGAAAGTGAACGCTCTCCAGATTGAAGGCACGTTGCTCGAGAAGCAAGAAGTGCGATATACCCCAGCAGGCATTGAGGTTTTCGAAGGAATTCTTCAGTACACGGGGGAACAGTTGGAAGCAGGTAGTCTTCGCAAGCTGTCTTTTGAAGTGAAATTGGTTTCGTTTGGCGAAACCGCCCACCGCCTCAACGCAGAAGCGCTAGGCAAGACATTGAAGATTACAGGATTTCTCGCTCCACGCTATATGCGCGGCAATAACCTGATCGTCCACATTAAAGAATATATTTAGGAGCTAATCATGGCTTTTGGTGCAAAGGGTAAAGGCATTCGTCGCCGTTCCCAGCAAAATTCGCTTTTCAAGCGTAAAAAGTTCTGCCGTTTCACGGTGGAAGGTGTTGAACAGATTGACTACAAAGATATTGAAACGCTTCGCGATTTCATTCAGGAAAACGGCAAGATCATGCCGGCCCGTTTGACTGGCACGAAGGCTCACTATCAGCGTCAGCTCGATACCGCTATCAAGCGTGCTCGTTTCCTCGCTCTCCTTCCGTACACGGATAACCAGTAATCGCTAGGGAGTAAGACAAATGCAAGTTATTCTGCTTGAAAAAATCGTTCACTTGGGCAACCTCGGTGACGTGGTTAAGGTCAAAGACGGCTACGCTCGTAACTTCTTGATCCCCCAGGGTCACGCCAAGCGTGCTACCCAGGCTGCGATCGCTGAATTCGAAACCCGTCGTGCTGAGCTCGAAAAGGCTCAGGCTGAACGCGTTGCTGCCGCTCAGGCTATTGCTGACACCCTCAACGGTGCTGATATCGAAATCGCTAGCAAGGCTGGTGTGGATGGCCGTCTCTTCGGTTCCGTCACCAACCACGACATTGCTGAAGCTATCGATGCTAAGTACAACCTCCAGATCAAGAAGTCTCAGGTTCGTACGCCGCTCGGTGCTATCAAGGCCGTTGGCGAATACGTTATCACGATCGGCTTGTTGTCTGACATCACCGCTGACGTGACTGTGAAGGTTGTGGCTGAAGCCTAATACCTTAACGAGGGTTTAAAAAAAATTAGAGCTATTCCTTTTCGGAGGAGTAGCTCTTTTTTTCTCCAACGAAAACTCAAAAACGGTATCGATTTTTTCAGGTCAATCCTGTAGGATTTCCTATAGACTTTTCATTAAACCTCTCAATTTTTCCAAAGCCAATATTTCAGTAGGAGGCGGTATTTTTACCGTACAAGCATGAGTGATTTACCAGAAACAGACGTTGCTGCCGAGTCTGTACGTCGACCGCCGCAGAGTATTCAAAGTGAGCAGTCAATTTTGGGCGGGCTGCTGATTGATAACCACGCCTTCGATAGCATTGTAGATTTGGTAAAGCCAGAGGATTTTTGCCGTCGAGACCATCGCCTTATTTTTGAACACATCGTCGCCATGATCGGTACTGGTCGTCCTGCAGACGTTCTCACTGTCATGGAAAGCTTGCGCGACAAGGGACTCGCTGACGAAGTGGGTGGCTTTGCGTACTTAAATGAACTCGTCAACAATACGCCTTCTGCAGCGAATATTCGCCGCTATGCTGAAATCGTGCACGATAAGGCAGTGTTGCGCCAGTTAATTACTGTGGGCGACAAGCTTGTGTCCGACGCGCTCAATCCAGATGGTCGCGAAACAAGCGCGATTTTGGATGAAGCGGAACGTGAAGTGTTGGCCATTAATGAGCGCAACGCTCGTGGTAAGCGGGGCTTCCAGTCCGTAGCAACCTTGGTGCGTGATGTCTCCGAGAAGATTATTGATCTCTACCAGAATAGGAAAGGCTCTGATGTTACTGGGGTCCCCACAGGCTACTCTAACTTGGACCGTGAATTAGCGGGGATGCAACGAGGCGATTTGATCATTCTGGCAGGTCGTCCTTCCATGGGTAAAACCTCGCTTGCTGTGAATATCGCGGAATATGTGGGGCTCAGGCAAGAACTCCCTGTGGCCATTTTCTCTTTGGAAATGGGTGGAGACCAATTGACACAACGTCTCATCAGTTCCATTGCTAATATCGATGCTCAGCGCTTGCGCAAAGGCCAGCTCAACGATGAAGAGTGGGGTGCGTTTACGCGTGCAATCCACACTCTAGAGAGCAAACAAATCTACATTGACGACACGTCAGCGCTCACCATTTCTGAACTGGCTAGCCGCTCTCGTCGTCTGATGAATCAAACGGGCCCTCTTGCGCTTATTGTCGTCGACTATATTCAATTGATGACAGGGCGTGCTGGTGCGGATAACCGCTCGACTGAGCTCTCGGAAATTTCTCGTGGCTTGAAGTCGCTCGCTAAAGAATTGCACTGTCCAGTCTTGGTCTTGTCGCAGTTAAACCGCTCTCTTGAACAGCGTCAAAATCGCCGTCCGATTATGTCTGACTTGCGTGAATCTGGCGCTATCGAACAGGACGCGGACGTAATCATGTTTATTTATCGTGACGTGGTGTACCACGCCGATACGCCAGACAAAGACTTGGCAGAACTCATTATTGCTAAACAACGTAACGGTCCGATTGGTACTTTGCGTATGGTGTTCCGTGGCGGAAACACGCGCTTTGAAACCTGGTCGGGTGACGAGGGTTATTGGGCGGGTGCTGAATAAGCATCTCGTCCTTCAAGGAGATAAGCCGTCATGATGGAATGGTTTCATCAAGTCGACTGGTTTGCCGTGCTCTGCTGGCTCGGCGCCATTTCTTGTATCGTTGCTGGGTTAGCGGGAACAGTGATTCCCGCTATTCCTGGCCTTCCTCTGATTGCCGCGGGCGCCGCGCTAATCGGTTGGGCTGGTAACTTTGAGATTGTTGGCTGGAGCACGATTATCGTGCTTGCCGTCTTTGCCATTGTCGGGGTCATCATCGATACGGTTGCCCAAACTGCTGGTGCGCAAAAAGCCGGGGCGAGTGCCTATGGGATTTGGGGCTCTGTGATCGGGACTGTCGTCGGGGTTTTCATCGGCGGTCTTGTGGGGATTTTAATTTTCCCCTTGCTAGGAGCCTTTGTAGGCGAATTTGTCGCTAAACGCGATATGCTTCACGCAGGACGCGTTGGTGTGGCAACTTGGATCGGTATGGTTGTAGGAACCGCCGCGAAGATTGCCATCGCCTTTATGATGATTGGTATTTTGATCTGGGCTTACCTCGTCTAAGCCTCGCTTTAAAGCGAAAAAAGGCGCTTTCTTTTTTGTGAGAAAGCGCCTTTTTAATGGCTGTAAGCGTTTAGAGAACGTCAACGGCGTATTCCGCCAAGCGAGAACGCTCGCCACGCGCGAGGGTGATCGTGGCAGCGTGTTCCCAATTCTTGAATCGGTCAACCGCGTAGGTGAGCCCGGAGCTCCCTTCGGTGAGGTAGGGCGTATCGATCTGTGCGAGGTTCCCCAAGCAGACGATCTTGGTGCCAGGACCCGCACGGGTGATCAAGGTCTTGATCTGTTTAGGACTCAAGTTCTGGGCCTCATCGATAATCAAGAATTTCTTCAAGAAAGTGCGGCCACGCATAAAACTCATCGACTTCACGCGGATACGATTCTTGAGAAGATTCATCCCTGTTTTACGAGCCCATTCACCGGCACTCGAATCAAAGCTCTGGAGCACTTCTAGATTGTCTTCAAGGGCACCCATCCAAGGCGCCATCTTCTCTTCTTCCGTTCCAGGTAAATAGCCGATATCGTCGCCCACGCTCACCGTAGCACGCGTGATGATGATTTCACTAAAGCGGTTTTGATCCATCGTTTGGACGAGGGCCGTTGCGAGCGTCAGAAGTGTTTTCCCTGTGCCCGCTTGCCCCAGAATCGTCACGAAGTCGATATTAGGATCCATCAAGAGGTTGAGGGCCATATTCTGCTCAGCATTGCGAGCGTGAATTCCCCAAGCTTTAAAGCCCTTAATGTAGTCCTTCAAAATACGCACTTCGACGCGACGACCCTGAACGTGCGAGACGGCGCCCATGAAGTCTGGGTCACCACTCACGGTTAGGCACTGATTGAGGAAGGGGAGTTCCCCATAGGGCCAATCAAAGAGGTAGCGCGTGCCATCGGCTTGCGCTTTCACCTGAAGAGAGTCTTCAACTTGTTGCCAGAAATTGACAGGAAGCTCTAAGCGCCCCGAATAAATCATTTCCGTGTCGTCAATGACTTTATCGGAGAGGTAGTCTTCCGTCGCAATGCCGAGGACGGAAGCCTTGATTCGCATGTTGATGTCTTTACTCACCAACACAATGGTGCGATCAGCAAACGCGGTTTCGGCGCCCTTGGCGGTGGCCAAAATCAAGTTGTCAGCCTTGGTGATCGGGAGCTCAGCAGGAAGTTTTCCTGCGATGGGGCGCGTTTCAATGAAAAGGCGACCCGAGGCTTCGGAGTTTCCAAGAAGCGAGAGCGGAATTCCTTGATCAAGGGGACCATGATGGAGCTCCGTGAGCTGATCAAGCGAGCGGCTCACACTGCGTGCATTACGCGCTACGTCTGTGACACCAGTCTTGTGATTGTCGAGCTCTTCGAGCACGATCATCGGGATAAAGACATCATGCTCTTCAAAGTGGAAAAGACAGAGCGGATCATGCATCAGCACATTCGTGTCGAGCACGAAGAGTTTTGGCCCGTCTTTAAGCATGGCGAGACGGCTTAAGCGCGTGGAGGCACCACCCTGAATGCGACGCGGGTTAGTTTCTTCTGTACCGTCTGCAGACTTAGCGAGAACGGGGGCTTCTGCCGTTTGAGGTACCTTTTTCACTTGAGGCGCTGTTGCCTTGTGTGTGGGCGCACTCTCTGGCGCAGCAGGTGCTTTTACGCGCGAGAGTGCCTTGGCTTTAGCCACGCGTTGCGCTTTGGCGCTCGAAGGCGCAGGCGCTGCTTCCAGCGTGAGTTCGGGAGACTTCGCTTTCTTCTTACTCTTAGCTTGGGAGGGCGGTGTGACTTGTTTAGCTTTCGCGGTCGCTTTGGCGGCTTTTTTCGCTACAGGCGCTTTGGGTGCACTTTGAGAAACTTCAGAAGTAGGGGACTGGGGAAGCGTTGCGTTTTTCTCAGTTGAGGGAGCTGAGCGAGACTTTTTCGCTCGTGCTTTGGGTTTTGCTTCAGGACCGTAGTCCGTAAGGATATCGCCTAACTGAGAGGGCGCTTGAGGTAAGGGCATAGTGGAGACTTCCTCTTAAAAAGTCATTGATTACTTCCATTATAAAGGCCCGCAAATGAGTTGTCGGTAGAGGAAAACGAGATCAGCCAAAAAAGGAAAGAAGAAGACGTCTTCTCGGAGAGGCAAATTGCAATGAACACTATAGGGAAAAGCTCCTAAAAGTACTCCTTTAGACGGATATTCAGCATGACGTTTTTCCCTCTATTGGCGGATAGGGTTTCTTTTTTATCAAGCACTCATTGCGCAACACAGAAAATCAGGTACTATGACTCTAGACCTATTAGATTGGAAATCCCAAGTTTCCACTTGATAAATCAAGATTCACCAGGAAGTTACATATGAAGTATGTATCCACCCGAGGAGACAATACTCCTCGTTCTTTTACCGATATTCTCTACGAAGGCTTTGCACCAGATAATGGTCTTTACGTACCGCAGGAATATCCCAAAGTCACGCGTGATCAACTTCGTTTGTGGAAAGGGCTGGATTATGCCGCTCTCGCCTACGAAATCGTCCGTCTTTTCGCGCCTGAGTTTCCGAAAGACCTAGTGTGGCAATTGGCGAATGAAACTTATCAGGGAGAGAATTTCATCCACCGTCGTGATTCCTTCCGCCCTGAAACCGTTGCGCCAGTGACTTGGTTGCGTGGCGACGATGGCATTGGCCTTTTGGAACTCTCCAACGGTCCTTCGCTTGCCTTTGACGATATCCCGTTGCAGTTCTTGGCGCGTCTTTATGATCACCGTCCGAATAAAGCGACGGAGCCCTTGAACCTTTTAGGAGCAAGTACTGGGGACATGGGGGCTGCGGCTGCAACCGCTTTTGCAGGTAAAGAAGGCGTCAAGCTGATTCTCTTGTCGCCTAAAGGCCGTATGAGTGACTTCCAGGCCCAGCAGCTCTATTCTTGCCAGGCAGCTAACGTCTACAACATCGAAATTGATGGGACGTTCGACAACTGCCAGGACATTGTGAATACGCTCTTGAAAGACCGTGAATTCGCGCAGAAGAGCCACTTAAAGAGCATCAACTCGGTGCTCTGGCCTAGCATCTTGATGCAGGTGGTCTACTACTTCCACTCTTACCTTGAAGCGGTGCCGAATTGTGGCGAAGAAATCGTCTACGTGGTGCCCGCGGGTAACTTCGGTAACGCTTTTGCGGCTTGGGTCGCGAAGATGATGGGCTTGCCGATTATGCGCATGATCATCAGCACGAACGAAAACGATGCGATGGATGCGCTCTTCCGTACGGGTCGTTATCATCCGAGACCCGCAAGCGAAACGATTGCAACCTCGTCTCCGTCGGCGGATATTTCTCGCGCAGCAAACTTCGAGCGCTTCCTCTTTGAATTCTTGGATCGTAATGCTGAGCGTGTGTGTGAATTGATGGCTGATCTCAAAGAAAAGGGTGAATTCGAGCTCACGCGTGAAGAATTCAAGAAGTTGCGTCTCTGTGGCGCAATTTCTGGGAATTCCGACCATGCAAACCGCCTCGAAATGATCGAATGGATGCACGTGGAGTACGACATGTACGTCGATCCGCATACCGCCGATACGCTCTTTAGCGGCGTCTATATGCACCCAGTGGGCATGCGCACGATCTGCTTAGAGACGGTGAATCCGCTCAAATTTACGCCGATGATTAAGATGGCAACGGGCTGTGACGTAGAGTTGCCTGATGACTTCAAGGATATCTACAAGCGACCCATTCGCAAGATTTCGCTCCCGAGCGACATTGAAGTTATTCGTGCGGAAATTAACCGCATCCTTGGCGAATAAAAAGGAATCGACACCATGCCAACTCCCATTTGCTTTGGGTTTGTTGGGTATTCGGAGTCGGGTAAAACCACATTAGCCTCCGCCGTGACAGCTGAGTTGTCACGGCGTGGCTTTAAAGTGGCCGTGCTCAAAGATGCCCATCATCAGGTGGATATGGATACCCCAGGGAAAGATACTTGGCGCTATCGAGAAAATGGCGCAAAGCAAGTCATTTTGCGCACGCCAGAGCGGTGGGTGTTGCAAACGAGCACGCCGAGCACTCCCTCTATAGACGAGTTACTCACCCACTTGGATAACCCCGACATTATCCTCATTGAGGGGTTTAAAAATGAAGGAAACTTCCCTAAAATTGAGGTGATACGCGCGGCACAACCGAAAACGGGTCCGTGGCTTTATTTGAGTCACCGCGACATCGTAGCGATTGCGACCGACCGAACCGACCTGAACCATTCCCTCGTGGAACTCGATATCAATGACCCCATTGCTGTCGCGGATTTTATTGTGGCAAGTCCTAAATGATTACTTATACCGAAGCTCTGTCGCGTCTGCTCGAGAAGGCAGAACCGATTGCCGACACTGAAACCATACCTCTTCTCTATTCCACACACCGCGTGCTTGCAGAAGAAATCGTGAGCCCGATTGCGGTTCCGAGTTGGGATAATTCGCAAATGGATGGCTACGCAGTGCGCCACGAAGACCTTGTGGGCGCCACGGAGGAAAACCCTGTCAAGCTTCCTGTTTCTGCTCGTATTCCAGCTGGGAATGTCGGTGACAAACTCGAGGCTGGGACCGTAGCTCGTATCTTTACGGGCGCTCCGATGCCAGAAGATGCTGATACGGTCATTCCTCAAGAGTTGGTCGAACGCGAAGGGGACTTTGCGATTTTCCGCACTGCTTTAAAACCTGGTGCCTGGGTGCGTCGCCGTGGTAGTGACGTGGAACAGGGGGCTACGGTGCTCGCAAGTGGCGAGCGGTTAACGCCTGCTCGCATCGGGATGATTGCTTCGATTGGGCGCGCTTATGTGAAGGTGTATCGCCGTTTGCGTGTGGGGATTTTCTTCTCCGGCAATGAGCTGGTGCAGCCTGGCGAACCCCTGCCTCCTGGTGGCATCTACAACTCTAACCGCTTTATGGTGCGTAGCCTTTTGCAGACGTTGGGCTGCGAAGTGGTGGACTTAGGAAATGTGCCCGATACATTGGACGCGACGATTGCGGCTTTTGAAAAGGCAACGCAAGCCTCTGACGTGATTCTTTCTACGGGCGGGATGTCCGTGGGTGAAGAAGATCACGTAAAAAATGCCGTGGAAGCGCTGGGCGAAATTTCGCTCTGGCGAGTGAAGCTGAAACCAGGCAAACCCTTGGCCTTTGGCTCTGTGAAGGGAGTGCCTTTCGTGGGCTGTCCAGGTAACCCGGTCGCAGGCTTTGTGGTTTTCTTGATGATGGCACGTCCCTTCTTACTGCGCCGTATGGGCTTAACGGATACGGAAATTCATCCTTTGAGCGTACGTGCTGACTTTGACTGGGAAACACCTGGCGACAGACAAGAATTTGTGCGCGTGCGCCGTAATGCGACGGGTGGGGTGGATCTCTACCACACACAGAATTCTCAGGTCCTCTCTTCTTGCGCTTGGGCCGATGGGCTCGTGGATATTCCCGTGGGCGCAACCGTGAAGAAGGGTGACGTGGTGAATTACTACCCGTTCTGCCAGTTTTTTGCCTAATAGCACTCGATAGAGGCTTTTAGATTTTCCTTTTTATCACGCCTAAATGTTGCGTTTAGGCTTTTTTCTCCCACTCACGTCCTGGTTGAAGCGATCAGGCATGGAGGTTTTGTTTATGAAGATTCGAGTTTTGTACTTTGCTCTCTTGCGAGATGCGATGGAACGCGCTGAAGAAGCTCTGGAAGTTCCAGAAACGGTTCGTACCGTTGGCGAATTGCGCACGTGGCTGATGTCGCGTGGCGAACCCAGCGCTAGCGCCCTTTCTAACACAAAGCGCCTTCGTGCTGCGGTTAACCAAGATATGGCTGAACCAGATACCGTTCTTAAGAACGGTGACGAAGTCGCTTTCTTCCCGCCCGTCACTGGGGGTTAAGCCGCTATGCCCACAACAACGATTCGAGTCGGAGAAGCGGATTTCTGCGTGTCCGAAGAGTTGGCCAAACTCAATGATCAAGCCGACTGTGGCGCCGTCGTTTCATTTCTAGGCGTGGTTCGCCGTGCCAATGAAGGGGAAGCGGTGTATGCTATGGAGCTTGAACACTATCCGGCAATGACGGAAAAAGCGCTCGCTGGAATTGTGGAACGTGCCCGTGCACGTTGGCAATTGGGCGACATTACAGTGATCCATCGCGTTGGTCGCCTCCTTCCAGGCGATCAGATCGTGTTGGTGGCTGTAGCCGCCTCGCATCGTGGTGAAGCCTTCCAGGCCTGTGAGTTCATCATGGATTGGTTGAAGACTGAAGCTCCTTTCTGGAAGAAAGAAGACACCCCTGATGGCGCTCGTTGGGTCGATGCTCGCGATAGTGATGATGAGGCCAAACGACGCTGGGACTAAACGCTAGTTCTTGATGCTAAGCGCCTCATCAAAATGAAGAATTTTTTATTTTGATAGGTGTGTAGCATGACCCGTGACGGTCCGTTATGGCTCGTGATTTTAGCGGTAAGCACAGGCGCCTCTTTGGGCGCCTGTATTCGCTGGGGGCTCTCGTATTGGCTCAATTCCAAAGCAATTTGGATTCCCTTGGGGACGTTGACAGCCAATTTGTCTGCTGGTTTTTTGATCGGTTTGGCGCTTGCTTGGTTTAGTACGCATCCGAGCTTAAGCCCTGCCGTTCGCCTCTTCGTGATTACGGGCTTTTTGGGTGGGTTGAGTACCCTCTCGACATTCTCGGCGGAAAACTTAGCCTATCTGATGCAAGGCGAACTTCTTGAAGCGTTAGAACACATCGGGATTCATACTTGTGGCACGATTTGTGCGACGTGGATTGGCTATTCGCTTCTCACGAAGTGGCTCTAAAAACACGAGACTTTCCTCTGAAGGGCTCTTTCCTTTTCTCCATACTCGGAGAAGCGGAAAGGGCCTTTTTCTTGTCTTAAAAGGGCAATGACGAATTGATAAACTTTGTAGCAACTTCAAGGTTGAAATCCTCTTTTTTACCCCCATATAGACATTAAGTAAAGAAAAGAGCCTCAGCAAAGCAAGGGTGCTTAGCGGAGGTTCTGGAGGAACAAATTACATGCGTCAAGATAAACTCACAACAAAACTCCAAGAAGCACTCGGTGAAGCTCAGTCGTTGGCTCTTGCCCACGACAATCAGTTCATTGAACCAGTGCACCTTGTGAGTGCCTTGCTCGCAGATACGGAGGGTTCGTCCAGAAGTTTGTTAGAACGTTCTGGCGTGAATGTCCAGCAGCTCTCGCGTGACTTAAAGGACGCGATTGAGCGCTTGCCGAAGGTGTCTGGTACGGGCGGGGAAGTCCAAATTTCTCGCGATTCGTTGAATCTGTTAAACCTCACCGAAAAAGAGGCGATGAAGCGCAACGATGCCTACATTTCAACCGAAATGATGCTTCTTGCCTTGGTGGATGATCGTAGCCCCGCGGGTGAAATTGCTCGCAAGGCAGGTTTAACGCGTGCAGCGTTGGAAGGCGCTATCGCGAGTGTGCGCGGTGGCGATACGGCAGATAACCCCGATGCAGAGCAGCAGCGTGAAGCGTTGAAGAAATACACGGTTGACCTCACCGAGCGTGCTCGTCAAGGTAAGCTCGACCCGGTCATTGGTCGCGATGATGAAATTCGCCGTACGATGCAGATTTTGCAGCGCCGTACGAAAAATAACCCAGTCTTGATTGGTGAACCAGGTACCGGTAAAACGGCTGTGGTGGAAGGTCTCGCTCAGCGTATTGTCAATAACGAAGTGCCTGATACTCTTCGCGGTAAACGCATTTTGTCTTTGGACATGGCTGGCATGATTGCTGGCGCTAAGTACCGTGGTGAATTTGAAGAGCGCTTGAAGAAGCTTCTGAAAGAAGTCACGGCTGCTAACGGTCAGATCATTCTCTTTATCGACGAACTTCATACCGTCGTGGGAGCAGGTAAGACCGAAGGGAGCATGGACGCAGGCAATATGCTAAAGCCTGCTCTTTCGCGTGGCGAACTCCATGTGATCGGGGCAACGACCTTGGACGAATATCGCAAGTACGTTGAAAAGGATGCCGCTCTTGAGCGTCGTTTCCAGAAGGTGATGATCGATGAGCCAAGTGTGGAAAGCACGATTGCTATTTTGCGTGGCTTAAAAGAGCGCTATGAAGCGCACCACGGTGTCGAAATTACCGACCCTGCGTTGGTGGCCGCAGCTGAGCTCTCTCACCGCTATATCACGGATCGTTTCTTACCCGATAAGGCCATTGACCTCATTGATGAAGCGGCAGCTCGCGTGAAGATGGAAATCGACAGTAAGCCAGAAGCTCTCGATAAACTTGATCGCCGTTTAATTCAATTGAAGATTGAACGCGAAGCGGTGAAAAAGGAAACGGACGACGCCTCGAAGAAGCGTTTAGGCTTACTCGAAGAAGAAATCACGAAACTCGAGAAAGAGTACGCTGATCTTGAAGAAGTCTGGAAGAAAGAAAAATCCGAAGCGCTTGGAGCGAAGTCGGTGCGTGATGAGATCGATCGTGTTCGCCGTCAGATGGACGAATACCGTCGTACCGCTCAGTATGAAAAGCTCGCTGAATTGCAGTACTCTGAGTTACCTAAACTAGAGGAAAAACTCAAGACCGCTGAGCAGCTCGAAGAAGAAGGTCGCCGTCCGACTCTGTTGCGTACAGCAGTTGGTACGGAAGAAATCGCTGAAGTGGTGAGTCGTGCTACGGGGATTCCTGTTTCCAAGATGATGGAAGGGGAACGCCAGAAGTTGCTTCACATTGCTGACGCGTTAAGTAAACGTGTGGTGGGTCAAGATGAAGCGGTCCGCCGTGTGAGCGAAACGATTTTGAGAAGCCGTGCAGGTCTCTCGGATCCAAATCGCCCCTATGGTAGCTTCCTCTTCTTAGGACCTACGGGTGTGGGTAAGACCGAACTGACGAAAGCTTTGGCTGCGTTCTTGTTTGACTCTGAAGATGCGCTCATTCGTATCGACATGAGTGAATTCATGGAAAAACACAGTGTGGCTCGTTTGATCGGTGCGCCTCCGGGATATGTAGGCTATGAAGAAGGCGGCTACTTAACGGAAGCCGTGCGTCGTAAACCCTACTCGGTCATTTTGTTTGACGAAGTAGAAAAAGCGCATCCGGACGTCTTTAACGTCTTACTACAGGTGCTCGACGATGGTCGTATGACCGATGGTCAGGGCCGTACAGTGGACTTTAAGAACACCGTGATTGTGATGACCTCGAACCTGGGGGCAACCGAAATTCAAGAGATGATCGGTAAACCTCGCGAAACGGTGAAAGCGGCGGTGATGGAAGAAGTGCGTGAACACTTCCGCCCTGAATTCGTCAACCGTATAGATGAAATCGTGGTCTTTGATTCGTTAGGTAACGAAGCGATTTGCAATATCGCCAAGATCCAGTTGGCCTCGCTCACCGAGCGCGTGCTCCAGCAGGGGATCGAATTGGTGGTCGCGGATTCGGCTTTGGACGAATTGGCCAAGGTTGGGTTTGATATCCACTACGGTGCACGTCCGCTGAAACGCGCTATCCAAGACAATATCGAAAACGCGCTTGCTCGCCTCTTACTTGAAGGGCGTGCTGGTGCGGGCGACATCGTTGATGTGACTGCTGAAAAAGGCCAGTTCCACTTCGACGTGCGCCAGGCAGGCTCTGCCTAATCGAGGTGAAGCGTTACTTGGAAGGGGCGCGAGAGGAGATCACTCGCGCCTAATACGAAAAACCAGTGTTGTTTGTCGCAACACTGGTTTTTTCTTAGCTGTAGAGAATGTGTTTTGTCTCGTGCGCCACATCGCTTATGGGGAAAAGCGTGGTGGAGTTGCCATTAAAGTCCAGAAAGAGTGGCTGATCAAAGGCAGGCGCATCGTCTGGCACGCTCTCATCTTTGGCTAAGCGTAAATCACGATCATCTTCGGCGTAGGCAAAGTCTTGTGGCACCATGTGTAGGCGCGGAGAGACTTGCTGACGCATAAATTCCGTGGTGATTAAGGGGAGCATTAACTGTGGCGGGAAGTAGCCATCAAACATCGTAATGAGGTCCCCTGTGAAGGGCTTTTCTGGCATGGATTTGAGTGCCAGACAAACTCGTGCTTCGGCTTCAGCGGCTTCGGTATTGTCCGCTTTTTCCTCATCCGGTTCACGGTAGTGAGAAATCGAGGCACAAAGGTCCGAGGGCGCAACATGTAAAAGCTGACAAGCGTTTTGCACGAGCATACGAATGCGTGGGCAGAGCGCTGCGAATTCGCTATCACGGTCCGCCACCATGGCATTGGCGGGTTCTGTGAAGATCGCGGTAAAGCCTTCTGTTTGTTTCGCAAAAAGCGCGGACATATCCTCTTGCCAAGCGGGATTGGTGCAAGGCATATCAAAGAGGTGTTCAATGACCTGTGGGTCAGGGAGTCCCAGCTCGTTTTTCGTTTGGATAAAGCTCAACGGATTCACGAAGCTATAGGGGTGCGCCATGATGGTTTCCATTTTGGGCACCGTCACCGTGAAGAGAATGTGGCGCACATAAAGCCCAAACTGACGGAACGCTTCCATCTGCAAAATCGGATCGGGATCCATCTGATGCGGGAGCTGCTTATAGGGATCGGCGAAGATCGCCTCTTTGCTCGCAACCATATTTTTTAAGACTTCAAGCGAAGTGTCTGGCGCATAGGTAGCGGCTTCTGTGGCGGTCAAAAATTTCGGATACACCACCACACGCGCATGGGGATTTAAGTAGTGCTTTTTGAGCAAACGAATAAAGGTTTGCACCTGCATGTCGCTCAGTTCTTTGGCAGGCATTTGCGGCTTAAATGGCGCATAGAGTACAACGCTTGAGAGCATGAGCGCAGAGCGAGAATTCTCTGTGTCCATTTCAAACTTACTGCTCAACATCAATTCGGTGATGAGGGGGAGCAGATAGTCTGCGCTCCCAGGATGGCGCTGATCCACTTCTTCCAAGCACTGGTTAATCATGTTCCAGAGCTCAGGGTCGCTCAACGACGCTTCTTCAAAAAGCGAGAGAAGATGATTTTTGAGCATCTCCGTTTCGCGCAACGATGCAGGGTGAAGAAGGTTCTCACAAATCGTTGAAATGATGGTTGGAAATTGAAGTAAAGCGTTGGGCATATCGAGTTATCTGCAAGGATGTCTTGGTGCGCCAAGACGGGATCTATCCTATTGGAGAAGAAAAGGAGGCGCAACAACTTCCTGCGCCTCCCACTCTAGACAAAATTTTAGCGATTTGCTTTGATGATGGAACTCACATCGTCAAAGACGCGCGTCACGACTACGGGCGGGGCTTTATCCAGAAGGCTCACGACAATGATCGAGAGCGTGGAGAGAATAAAGCCTGGCACAATTTCATAGAGCCCGAACCAGGCAAACTTATGCCAAATCAGCACTGTGGCAGCCCCCACAATCATCCCCACAAGCGCGCCATTTCGCGTCATACGACGCCACCATAGCGAAAGGATAATCAAGGGACCAAAGGCCGCACCAAAGCCAGCCCAAGCGTAGGACACAAGTGCAAGCACCAAACTATCTGGGTCGCTCGCTAACCAAACAGAAATCGCGGAAATGGCGAGCACCATCGTGCGGCCTACCCAGACGAGTTCTTTTTGCGTGGCCTTAGGACGCAAGAACGTACGATAGAAGTCTTCCGTTAACGTGGACGAGCAGACTAGGAGCTGGGCGGACAAGGTAGACATCACGGCAGCTAAAATCGCGGACATCAGTACGCCAGCAATCCACGGGTTAAAGAGCACGCTAGAGAGCACGATAAAGACGCGTTCATTATTTTGCTGCACGAGCGAAGCGGATTCGGGGTGTTCCACAAAGTAGGCGGCCCCAAAGAAACCAATAGCCACAGCACCAGCCAAGCAGAAAATCATCCAAAGAATCCCCACGCGACGAGCGTTCGGAATCACTTTGATGGAGCGAGCAGCCATGAAGCGAATGAGAATATGTGGCTGGCCAAAGTAGCCCAAGCCCCAAGCGAGCAAACTGATAATCCCAACGAAGGTGTGTCCCTTCAAAATGTTGAGCATAGTGGGGTCAATACTCGCAACGCGAGCGGTGGCTTCAGAAAAGCCTCCAAGGTCAGAAATGACGGCAAAGGGCGTTACCACAAGCGCAATACACATCAGTGTCGCTTGAATGGTATCGGTCCAAGAAACCGCTAAGAAGCCACCCACAAAAACGTAGAAAATCGTACAGATGGCACCGATATAAAGCGATGTGCTATAGGGAAGGTCAAACGTGTTTTCAAAGAGGCGGGCGCCAGCGACAACGCCCGAAGCACAATAAATCGTGAAGAAAATCAGAATGACCGTTGCCGCGACGATACGCAAAATATTCTGCTTATCGGCAAAGCGGTGCGAAAAGTAGTCTGGGAGCGTGAGTGCGTTGTGGGCTTTTTCGGTGTAAAGACGCAGGCGTGTGGCGACAATGCACCAGTTGATATAGGCGCCAATCGTTAACCCAATGGCGATCCAAGAAGAGGCAATCCCCGTTAAATACACAGCGCCCGGTAAGCCCATCAAGAGCCAACCGCTCATGTCAGAGGCGCCCACAGAGAGTGCAGTAATAAAGCCGCCTAAACTACGGCCACCCAAAATGTAGTCGCTGTAGTTGCGAGTGTAGTAGTAAGCAAAGAACCCAATACCAACCATGATGATCATGTAGCTGATAAAGGTAATCGCAGTAGGATTGTTAAACATAGGTCGCTGGGGAAAACACAAAAAAAGGCACTATAGTGCGCCCAATCAATTATTCGATTGCAAAGGATTTCTCAAGTATACGAGGAACAATGCAGTATACGCATAAAAAGTCGTGAATTGCGTGAATTTCTAGAATGTTTATCGTAGGTGAACATTCCAATTTCGCAAGACAAAAAAGCAAAAAAGTCCGCTCCAGGGGATATCCCATAGAGCGGACTTGTGATGAATTGATCAGTCGATTAGAAGAGGACGAGCAAGCGCATCACGACCATACTCAAGAAAGCCGTGAGGATAGGAATCGACATGATGATCGGCAAGTCTTTACCCTTAATACCGATCACGCCCAAGCAACGACCCATGTACTGAACCTGAGAACCCATCAAGTAGATGGCCGGCGTCACAATGGCCAAGTGCGTGCCGTCAACGACACCACTACCGAACAAGGCAACAGCCACGCCAACACCACCACCCATGGACATCCATGCGCCCAAGAGAATCGTGGCAGCCTGACCAGGAAGACCGAAGAGAGCCATCACAGGGTCGAACACTTGACCAATGATGTCAAGAAGACCAGAGTGCTTCAAGATCTTGATGATCACGAAGGCCATCAAAACGTTAGGAATAGTTGAACTGGTAGCAATCTGCCAGCCGTGTACAGCCCCTTTGACGAAGACGTCGGTCACCATGGGCTTGGAATTAGTATTTGCAGACATAGTAAATCCTTTTCTCTTAAAACCTTAATAACAGTGCTGTTATCTCTTTTGATTAAGCCTTGGCTTTACGAGATTTGCGGATCTGCAAAAGTCGCATCACGTTAGCAGCGAAAACTTTACCAATAAGCATCACGCCCAAGCACACCCCCAAGGAGGTCGGCACGGCAAGCGCGTCGGAACCTGGAACGGTCAAGGTAAAGAGCACAGCGCCCGAACCCATGAAGTTGGTGATCGTGGCGTCAGCGGTAAGCTGGAAGGCTGCGAAGTTAAGGGTTTCTACGTCATCTAATTCACCTGCGTCACGCAACTGACGTGTCAGAGCGGCGCCACCGTCGGTGGACTGCAAGGAAGCGATCAGGGCGAGCGTGGCAGAACCAGGAACGCCAATCAAAGGACGAAGAATCGGGGTGAGCAAATTGCGAGCGGCACGAAGAGCACCGTAGTATTCAAACACAGTGACCATTGCCAAAGCGAACATCACGGCAGGAATCAAGCCGATAGCGAACATGAAACCGTCGATAGCGCCAGAACCGCCTTTACCGCGGAAGTTGGCCATCGTCGTGCTGATGACGTCAGCTTTTTCTGTCACGGAAGAAACGAGGGTACCGAAATTGCCGTTAAGCGTTGTGAAGTCGAAAACGCCCCACCACTGCTTACTCGCGCAAATCCCCGAGAAGAAGATGATAGCGAAGACAAGTGATATGTAGGCTCCAATACCGGCTTTGCCGTTATCAGGGGCTGTGTCTTGTTGTGGAGTTGCAGACATGATGTGAGTCCTTTTGGTGGTTATAAAACGGAACAGGAGTCTTAGCAAGCACAACGAACGATCAGGAGGGTTAAGAACGATCGCAGGGCAAAACAAAACCTTGTTCTGGACGTGTTCATTTTAAACGATAGTCCTAGCGTCCGATCTAATAGAAAACCCTAACAAAGAAAGGCTGATTTTCGGGTTTTAGATAAGGAAATAAGCAAAATAAAGGATTAAATTTTGATACTTTTATGGTAAGAAAGATGATTTTTAGAGAACAAAAAAGGTAGCGCGAAAATTTTTCGACGCTACCTTCTGATTGAGGAATTTTGATCTTAGCCCCCAATAAAGCTCATTTCGACTTTATTGCGTTCACCCGCAAGCCCCAAAGCTCGTAATTCAGAGTAATGGTCATCGCGCTCAGTCCAAATGCGACCAATTGCGGTTTCGATTTCATCGTCCGTTGCCCCACCACGAAGCATCGTGCGTAGGTCATAGCCTTGATTGGCAAAAAGGCAAAGGAAAAGACGCCCGTCCATACTCAAGCGAGCACGCGAGCAATCGTGGCAGAAGGCTTGTGTAACGGAAGAGATACACCCAAACTCTCCAGCGCCATCCACATAGCGCCAACGAGAAGCCGTTTCCCCAAGATAGTTGGCGCCAATGGGTTCCACTTCCCAGTGTTCACCAATGAGGCGCACAATTTCAGCGCTTGGCACCACTTCGTCCATACGCCAGCCGTTAGCCGTGCCGACGTCCATATATTCGATAAAGCGAGGAATAACGGGGGTATTGCGAAAACGCTCAGCAATACGCACCACTTCTTGCTCATTGACGCCACGTTTAACAACGGTGTTGACCTTAACTTTAAAACCTTGCTCGACTGCATAGTCAATTGCTTCGAGCACTTTTGCCGCTGGGAACCCTACGTCGTTAAAGGCCTGGAAAATATTTTCGTCGATAGCGTCAAGCGAAACCGTCACGCGCTGTAAGCCCGCTTCTTTAAGCGCAGCGGCTTTTTTGACGAGAATCGAGGCGTTTGTCGTCATCGCGATATCCACGGGACGACCGTCTGGGAGACGCAGAGCGCTCAAGTCGGCGATCAGGTGTTCAATCCCTTTTCTGAGGAGTGGCTCTCCACCCGTTAAGCGCAACTTCTCTACGCCGTTTTTCACAGCGAGACGAGCGATACGCAAAATTTCCTCAAAGGAAAGGAGTTCGGTATGGCCTAAGAACGCATGCTGCTTATCGAATTTTTCTTTAGGCATGCAGTAGCGGCAACGGAAGTTGCAATGGTCCGTCACTGAAATACGCAAATCGCGCAATGGGCGATGGCGTCGATCTTGCCAGTGGCCAGCCTCGCGATTGACCGTGCCCGTTTGCGGTATAGGTAGGCTTCCTACGCGTGAAGCCATCGCAATGGGAATCACAGTTTGGCTAGTGGTCATTAGTCTATCTCCAGAGCTCGCTGATAGTGCCCCCTTAAGTTCGACGTTTTTTGGGGGATGGGGACATTATTGCTAAGCGATTACTCGATTATATTGAGGATCGCGCGTTTTGTCCCTCTCTCTTAAAGCTTAGTCGTATCGGCGTAGGTGGCAATAGAGGAGTAGAACTCATAGCGCGTTGGCGAGATGAGTCCCGCTTCTAGAGCGGCTTTCACGTTGCAGCCAGGTTCATGCAGGTGGCGGCAGTTAAAGAAGCGACACCCCGTGACGTGTTCTCGAATATCTGGCATCGCGCGCAAAATATCGTTGAGACTTAAATGCGCAAGCCCAAACTCTTGGAATCCGGGGGTGTCAATAATCGCGCCTTCCCAGCCATCGGGCTTGGCATCATACCACTGAGCAGCGGTCGTCGTTTGCTTGCCTAAGTTAAGAGCGATGGAGAATTCTCGCGTCGCAGCAGCCGCATGCGGAATGAGCAGGTTCAAAAGGGTGGATTTCCCCATCCCCGACTGCCCCACAAAGAGCGTGGTCTTGCCTTGAAGGATTTCAAGGAGGCGTGCTTTGGTTTCCTCTGGGTGTTCGAGCGCTGAGACTTCCATAGTCTTTTCGCCAATACGCTTTAAAAGCGAGATAGCTTCAGCGGCTTCAGTGGCACCTTCGGTGAGTTCAACTTTATTGCGAACAACAACGGCATCAATGTCTGCTTGACTTGCTGCTAAAAGCGCCTTCCAGATAAACCAGGGGTTAAAGGTCGGACGAGAGGCAAAAATAATGCAGACCTGATCGACGTTAGCAGCGAGCGTCTTGATGCGCCATTCATCCGAGCGATAAAGGAGATTACGGCGCTCATCAACCACTTCAATTGCCGCTACGCCAGAGTCTGGCGGGGTGCACTGCACATGGTCTCCCACGCAAACATCTCCGCGCTTGCCGCGACGGTGCGCTTCGAGTACTTCACCAGTTTCGATGAGCACTTTGTAGTGACGTCCATGGCTAGCGATGACGAGCCCTGGGAGCAACTCGCGAGAAGGCGCAGAAGAACGTTTGACAGATTTGGGCATAAATCAAAAAAGTGGTTAAAAAGAAAGGCGCTTGGGAAAGCACTAAAACGGATAGCGCACAGTATAAAAGAAGCTCGTAGCGTTTGCGTGAAAGAAATGAGGCAGAAGTCTTTCCCTCACGAGAGAGAACAGAGTTCTTTCATTGCGATAAAATAACTCACCTTCCTTCAAGAAGAAAAAAGAAGAGAGCGAGCGCTCTCAAAGGACAAAATTCATGACAGACAATATCGATCGCGATCCTCGCTATTCCGAAGAAAACCTCATCTGGATCGACATGGAAATGACAGGGTTGCAGCCAGAAATCAATCGTGTGATTGAAGTGGCAGCGATCATTACCGACAAAAACCTCAACGTCCTGCACGAAGGTCCCGTTGTTGCGATTCATCAGAGCGATGATGTTTTAAACGGTATGGATGAATGGAACACCGATACCCATACTCGCTCGGGTCTCGTTGACCGTGTGCGTGCAAGCACCATTGATGAGTCGGAATGTGAAAAGATTTTCTTAGAAACCTTTAAGCGCTTTGTCCCTGAAGGTAAGAGCCCGATGTGTGGCAACACCATTGGTCAGGATCGTCGCTTTATGGCGCGTTGGTTACCTAACTTAGAGCGCTACTTCCACTATCGCTATTTGGATGTGTCGACCTTGAAAGAATTGGCTCGTCGTTGGGCACCGAGCGCAGTGAAGACTTTCCCCAAGGCAACGCGCCATCAAGCCCTCTCCGATATTCAGGAAAGTATTGATGAGTTGAAGCACTATCGTGAAACGATTTTGAAGATCTAACTAGCGTTAACTCAGAAAATATCAAAGGGCCGTGTTCCAAAAGAACACGGCCCTTAATCATTACATCGTTTTAAGAGGAAGCAAGAAAAGGGCTCTTCCTCTTAAAAACTTCTTTTTTAGACCATCAAGAGTGCGCAAGCAATCACAGCGATGGTGCAAGGAATAGCGGTACGCTTGATCACATCGATCGGGTCAACCATGGCGATACCGGAGACGAGAATCGTCACACCAGCCAATGGGGACATCGTACGGCCGAGGGCGCCCGTAATAAAGGCCAAGCCACCCAAACCTTCGATAGACATACCGAATTCTTTAGCATGTGGGGTCACAGCTTCGTTAAAGGCAAGCGTTGCAGCGTCGCCAGAACCCGTGATGATACCCATGATCCATGGACCCAAGGAACCGCCCCAGCGAGCGAATTCGTTGGAATTCTTCAGTGCGCTAACCGCGACGTCGATCAAACCCGTGGCCTTCAAACCAGCAGCAAAGACACCAGCGGCGATGATGATACCCATCACGTCAGCGTAGCCCTTACCCATACCGGAGAAGAACTGCTTCGTTAATTCCTGAGGATTCGTGCGAGAGAGAACCATGGCGACGATAGCGCCGATGATCATGGCCTGTGCCACGCCCATCTTAATAGCCGGGACCCAGAGGTTACCCACAACGAGCAACGTGATCGGAACGAGCGGAACGATAGCGCGAAGAACGCTAGGCGTGAAGTCACCCTGAGCCTGAAGCTTGGAAGCGTCGACCTGAGCGTTGGAGTCACCGCGGTGGTCGCCCAACACGAAGCAGATTACGAGCAAGCCAGCGATCACGATAGCGCCGCAAAGGAGCGAATAGGGCGTATGGAAAGCGATAAAGTCGATGACTTCCATCTTGGCCATACCAGCCACCATCGGGTTGTGGGACGTACCAGGCGAGAGGTAGGAACCAATCGTACCGCCCAAAATAGCCGCAGCGGCAGCCGCAGGCTTAATGCCAGCGCGCAACATCACCGGAATCAACGTGGAACCCACAGCAGCTGCACAACCAGCTGCAGAAGGAATAGCGATATTCACAAAGAAGGTGATGGCGGTACAAACTGGGATCAGGAAGATGCCCAAACCGCGAATCGGGGAGGCAAGGTAGTGAACCAAGGAGCGGTCGCACTGCGTGTAGCTAGCGGTAAACGCAAAACCCATCGAACTACAGATCGCCATCACAAGGGAGGCGTTAGTCATGGATTTGGCGAAAGCGTTAAGGCCGCCTAAGAAGGACCAGCTAATCACACAAAGGAAAAGACCGGCAGTAATTAAAACAAATCTTGTCTCTAGACGTTTGATGAGTGCCCAGACCGTTGCAAAGACAACGAGAATGGCAATCCAAGCTTGGATAGACATAGGAACTCCGTATTAATATGTCTTGAGGTAGGACCCGGCATCTCTCGGGTTTGGGGACTTTGGGTCTACTTCTGGTGGTGGTTGGTATCTTGGTAAGTATGCAACAAAAGGCTTCAAATTGCCTTAAAGAATTACTCCTAACGAGTCAGATGAGCTACCACTGAGAGTGAGAGGACGAAAAAAAGTGGTTGAAAATCCTTTGAATTTTCAACCACTTAGCGTTTTTTCAGCGCGAGTTTATTTTGAAGAAAACGAGAAACTTAGGAATTTCCCTTAGATCACTGTTTTGCTTCAGAATCGGGCTTCTCAGTTACATTCTCGGTATTTTCTAATGAGGACTGAGAATCATTATTTGCTGACACTTCTTCAGGTTCGGCCGCCTCTTCGTGCGCTGTACTATTTGCCGTCACCAACTCAGCGGAGGTAGAGGACTGAGCGGCGCGTTGACGAGCAAGAAGACGCTTTGGCGCGTTTTTCATCCACGCCTGAAGCATAGCGATACCCACAGCGAGAAGGATCGGCCCCAAGATTAACCCGAGGAATCCGAACGCAATTACCCCACCGAAAACCCCAAGGAAAATCAAGCTCAAGGGGAGCGAGGTTCCTCGCGCAATCAGCACTGGTTTTAAGAAGTTATCAACGCTCGAAACAGCGAGTGCACCCCAGAGAACCATAAAGATGGCCATGCCCGTTTGTCCCTGAGAGTAGAGCCAAATGGCAACGGGTCCCCAAATTAAAGGGGGTCCTACAGGCACAATCGAGAGGATGCAGACGAGAGCACTCAGTGTGAGCATCCCTGGCACACCAGCAATCCAGAAACCAATCCCAGCGACAATCCCTTGACCTAATGCGGTTCCCAAAAGCCCCAACACCACAGAGCGCGTCGTGTTGATGAGGATTTTGTTCATTTCATCGGCTAAGTTTCCGCTAACGCGTTCGAGCACGGTATGGACCTTATCGGCAAACCATGGGCCATCGCGGTAGAAGAAAAAGACGATGAAGGTCACTAAGGCCATTTGAAAGAGACCAGAGCTCACATGCACAGCGGCATTCAAAACCCAGCTCGTCACTGGATCAATCAGCTTTTGTACTGTACTCGTGAGGGTTGCTGGGTCAATGGCAAAGAGAAGCTGTTCGTGTAGCCAAGGACCCACGCCAGGCAACTCAGCAATGGCGCTTGGCAGCGAGAACCCAGAAGCAAGCCACGCTTTAATGAGCGTGACTCCCTTTGGAATCTGCTGAGCAAGGGCAACAAGAATAAAGCTCGTTGGAATGAGCACGCAGGTGATGAGCAAAATCACCATGATCAACGCAGGGATCGTGGTGGTATTGCCAAACGAACTTCTTGCTCGGCTATAAAGCGGCCAAGTGACGACTGCCAAAATGGCCGCAATGATAATCGAGGTGAGGAATGGCTCGACAACAAAGTAGCAACCAATCGCGATCGCGGCTGCGACCAACGTTTTGATCAATAGGTCGATACGGTCGTTAAACGTACCCTTCAACTTGTTATCGGTATCATCACCGTTGTCTTGTTTGCCCATAAAACACTCAGTTCAGTTTGGGTTAGTTCTGCTGCGGTTCATCGTGTACAGCAAAGCAACCGTTGAGCGAGAGGCGACGCGTTGCATCGCGCACAACTTCGACAGCCTGCTGACGCGTGAAGCTCTTACGCCAGACCAAAATCACCTTGCGATTTGGGGCCGGCGACTTGAACGGGATAAAGCGAATCGGGTTGCTGTCGTTTACCGTGAGGAAAGGCACTGCAGAAGCTGGCAACACGGTGATGCCCATGCCCTGAGCAACCATGTGGCAGATCGTGAGCAAGCTCGAACCTTCCACTGTATGGCGGAATTCAGGGGAGCGAGTGGAAGCTGGCGCTGCCAAGTTCGGGCACACACTCAAAATCTGGTCGCGGAAGCAGTGACCTGCACCCAAGAGCAACATGGTCTGATCTTTCAATTCATTCGGCGTCACGTAGTTACGGTTCACCCACGGATGGTGAGAGGGAACAGCAACGACGAAGTCTTCTTGATAAAGGGTCTGCGTCATGAAGCCCGTGTCATGGATCGTGTCGGCCATAATGGCGACGTCGATATCACCTTTGCGCAAGAGAGCAAGCAATTCGTTGGTGAAACCTTCACGCAAGAAGAGCGGCATCTTTGGTGCAACAGCAATCGTTTCGCGCACAAGCGAAGGTAAGAGGTACGGGGCGATCGTGTAGATAACGCCTAAACGAAGACCACCAGAGAGAGGATCCTGACCTTGTGCAGCAATGTCAAAGATGTGACGGGTTTCTTCGATAACGCGATGGGCCTGAGCAACGATCTGTTCGCCAATCGGCGTAATGGCGACGTCAGAAGTGCGACGCTCGAAAATCTGCACGCCCAATTCTTCTTCAAGTTTTCTCACAGCAACGGACAGGGACGGTTGGCTCACAAAGCACGATTCCGCCGCTCGGCCGAAATGACGCTCGCGCGCCACGGCTATGATGTATTTCATTTCGGTTAGTGTCATAACTGATCTACCTCACGATATATGTGTCAATTTTAAAGGACTGACTGCTTAGGAAAACCTAGGCGGACAGTAAATTTGTTTGTTGCTCAAACCAACGTTTTGCGTGTTTTACCGCGCCTTCTCTGTCTTCTTTGAGCCAGCTTTGTGCCACTTGCGTGGCGGCACTTAGGAGTGCACTATCCCGATCAAGATCGGCAAAACGCAAGAAGGGCATCCCCGACTGGCGTTCTCCCAAAAATTCACCAGGACCTCTTAATTGCAAATCGCGCCGGGCAATTTCAAACCCGTCAGTCGATTCACGGATAATGCGCAATCTTTCTTTCGCAATATCAGAGAGTTCATCACTAAAAAGGAGGGCGCAACTACTTTGCGCGGCTCCGCGTCCTACACGACCTCTCAACTGATGAAGCTGAGAGAGTCCAAAGCGCTCAGCGTGCTCAATAATCATGAGCGAAGCGTTAGGCACATCGACTCCCACTTCAATCACCGTCGTGGCGACGAGGACATCAATTTCGCCCGCCACAAAGCGAGCCATCACTTCGTCCTTTTCCGCGCTCGAGAGCTGCCCATGCACAAGGCCAATGCGACAGCTGGGGAGCGCCTTCACTAATTCTTCATAGCGCTGCGTTGCAGGCGTCAACTCGAGCGCTTCACTTTCTTCGACAAGAGGACACACCCAGTAGGCTTGATGCCCTTCGTCAATCGAGGCGAGTAGCGCAGCATAAATCTGCTCCTTGCGACTTTGGCGAAAGAGTTTCGTTGCGATCGGTGTGCGCCCCGGGGGCAACTCATCAATCACACTCACGTCTAAGTCGGCCAAATAACTCATCGCTAAAGTGCGAGGAATTGGCGTTGCAGAAAGCATCAAGAGGTGCGCGGTTAACCCATCGCTCGATGCGGTGCGAAGCGAGAGACGCTGCGCAACACCGAATCGATGCTGCTCGTCCACAATCGCTAAACCTAAATGAGCAAAGCTCACCCCATCTTGAATAATGGCGTGCGTGCCCACAACAAATTTCGCCGCTCCAGAGGCAATCGCTTCAAGCGCTTTATTGCGTTCTGAAGTTTTAATTTTTCCACTCAACCAAACACACTGAATGCCCAGAGGTTCGAGCCAGGCTTTCATCTTCTGGTAGTGCTGTTCGGCCAAAATTTCAGTTGGCGCCATGAAGGCCGCCTGGTATCCCGCTTCAATCGCTTGCAGAGCAGCGAGCGTGGCGACGATCGTTTTGCCAGAACCTACATCCCCTTGCACTAAACGGTGCATGGGGTGTGAGGTTGCCATATCGGCATGAATTTCTTTCAATACACGCTCTTGCGCATTCGTGAGCGCAAAGGGGAGCGCTGAGAGTAGCGCCACTGAGAGCGGTGCTTCAGCTGGCGCCAAAACTGGTGCTTGCGCTGAAGAGGTCACCTCGCGGCTCATACGCAAAGTGATCTGTTGAGCTAGCAGTTCATCAAAAATGAGGCGCTGCCAGCTCGGGCAAGTGCGATCATCAAGACTTTCACGGTCCGCATTTTTGGGCGGATGGTGTAAGTACTCTAAAGAGGCACGAAACCCTGGTAATCCCAAGCCCTCTGTGTACTTCAGAGGAATGGGGTCCGAGAGATCTAAGTCAAGGAGCGCACGATCAATACGCTTACGAATCGTGGGCTGCTGCAACCCTTCTGTGCCCGGATAAACCGGCGTCAGAGAAGAGGAGAGCTCAGTGCTCGTGCGCAACTTCGGGTGCACCAATTCCAATACCCCTTGGTAGCCCACGCGAGGCGCACCGTAAGCAAGGACGGTGCGACCTGCTGCTAGCGTTTGGGCAGTGTTGGGGTAAAAGTGGATAAAGCGCAACTGCACTTCACCAGAATCGTCTCGTGCGCGAGCAATTAACATCGCACCGCGCGAAGTTGGAATCATGCGCTGATCAACGATCGTCACGGAGAGAAGCGCGGGCTCGCCTTCCACGAGATGAGCCACCTTCGTGATGCGGGTCTGGTCTTCATAGCGCAAGGGCAAATGAAGAGCAAAGTCCCAGCTATTGACCAACCCTAAAGAGGCCAATTTCTCGCTAGTGCTCAACTTCGACTTGCCAGTGTCTTTGCTGTCTTTACTGGAAGGCATAAGCGTCTCTCAGTCCTTTCCCCTCTTTTAGAGGGCAACGAGGGCATCCACTTCAACCAGAGCGCCCTTCGGGAGCCCTTTAACGGCAAAGCAAGTGCGGGCAGGGAAGGGCGCTTTAAAGACGTCCATCATGACTTGATTAACGACCGCGAAATCTGCCATATCCGCCAGCAGCAAAGTGACCTTGATCGTCTTGCTGATATCGGTCTGGGCCGCTTCACAAAGAAGCGCGAGATTCGCGAAAGCGCGACGCGCCTGCGCTTCAATCCCTTCTTCAAGAGTAGACGTAGCAGGATTGAGCCCAATCTGACCAGCTGGATAAAAGACGCCATTGTGCACAATGCCTTGGCTATAAGGACCAATAGGCAGTGGTGCTGCATCATTTCGTATAACCGTTAGCGACATGGAATCAAACCTCCCCAAAGGATAAGCATATAACGACTATTAGTTTTCTATTCTATCGAATTTTTGAGATTGATAGTTAAAAGTTTTTTCGAAGAAAGTACTTCTATTTGTTGTTTGTTTTGAAAAAGTGGTCTTTCAAGTAGTCTTTGTGCAGTTCTTTACATTGACGGTTTCAAGAGATCTAAACAAACATACGTATTTATACGTAAATACATGAGTCTCCCGAAATTTTTGACAAGCGTGCTTCAACCAAATTTTTAAAGGGTTAATATCTACCTATAAAGAGGTAAGTCAACAAGGAATGAAATCTTTCTTTGAAAAATCTTGACGGGAATAAACAAGTATTTGGCAAGTATACAACACATAAAAAATTCTATTTTAGAAAAAATTTTGCAAGAAAAACTCAAATAAATCAACGATGTAAAAGTTTATTGATCCGCAACTAGTCAACATATAGGGTTTTCACTAATATAACTGAATGGGTAGTCTCTTTAAACTTTTCCGTGATTAGTGATTAGTATCTAAGTCACTAGAGGTGATTAACTAGAGAAGCCCTCTCAAAGAAATTAAGTATTTACACGTATTTTCTGAGACTCCTCGAATGTTAAGAAGTCGATTTTCTTTGATTAAAGCGAAACTCTTTAAAAGAAACCCTAACAACCTCTGAAGACTCTGCTATAAAAACGCCATGAGAAACCAGTTGACCTAGGCTGATTTGCTAATCAAAAACTTGTTCTTTGCGGTGTGACGTTTCCCACTGTGGGTAGACAGCATCTGGGGAACAAACCCAATGAACTTAGGTAATGGAAAAATCTAGCTCGAAGCGCTGTGGTTAGAGCTTTGAGCAACTAAAGATTTGACCCCGTGTTGGTTGTCGCAAGTGATCTGTCAATCACTGATTTCCCGTCAATCAATGCAAAGTCTTTAATCTAGGAGACCATAGGAAATGAAAATCATCTACACCGACGTGCTCGTGATCGGTGGCGGTCTTGCCGGTTTGCGTATGGCAGTCGCTGCCAAGCGCCGTGGGCATGACGCGATCGTCCTGTCGCTTGTTCCGCCGAAGCGTAGCCACTCTAAGGCTGCTCAAGGTGGTATGCAGGCCTCCCTTGGTAATGTTATTAAGGGTATGGGTGACAACGAAGACATTCACTTCGGAGATACCGTTCGCGGTTCCGACTGGGGTGCTGACCAGGAAGTGGTGCGTATGTTCGTGAATACCTCTCCGAAGGCTGTTCGTGAACTCGCCGCTTGGGGCGTGCCTTGGAGTCGTATCACCCCGGGTGATCGTCAAGTCATTATTAATGGCGAAAAAGTCACGATTACGGAACGTAAAGAAGCTGCTGGCTTGGTTGCCCAGCGTGACTTCGGTGGTACCAAGAAGTGGCGTACTTGCTACGTGTCCGACTGTACCGGTCATGCTATGTTGAATGCCGTCTCTGACCGCATCATCGCTGAACAGGTTCCGGTTATCGAACGCGTGGAAGCCATGTCCTTGATTCACGACGGTAAGCGCTGCTATGGTGCTGTGGTTCGTGACTTGATCACTGGTGAATTGATGGCCTATGTCTCGAAGGCTACCGCTATTGCTACTGGCGGTGCTGGTCGTATTTATCGCGTGACCACGAACGCCGTGATCTGCGAAGGTATCGGTTACGACCTCGCCTTGACGACTGGTGTGGCTGCCTTGGGTAACATGGAAGCCATTCAGTTCCACCCGACCGGTATTTTCCCGGCTGGTATTTTGGTGACCGAAGGTTGCCGTGGTGACGGCGGTTTGTTGCGTGACGTTGATGGTCACCGCTTCATGCCGGACGTTGAACCTGAAAAGAAAGAATTGGCTTCCCGTGACGTCGTGTCTCGCCGTATGGAAGAACGTATTGCCCAGGGTAAGGGTGTGAAGAGCCGCTTCGGCGAACACATCTGGTTGGACATCACGCTCTTGGGCGAACAGCACATCAAGCACAAGTTGCGCGAAGTTTATGAAATTTGCCACTACTTCTTAGGTGTGGACCCGACGAAGGAATGGGTTCCTGTTCGTCCTGCTCAGCACTATACGATGGGTGGTATCCGTACGTTGCCCACTGGCGAAAGCCCCACGTTGAAAGGCTTGTTCGCTGCTGGTGAAGCTGCTTGCTGGGATATGCACGGCTTTAACCGCTTGGGTGGTAACTCGGTGGCTGAAACGGTGGTTGCTGGTATGATCGTTGGCGAATTCATCGCTGACTTCTGCGACAAGCCCGAAAATGCTATCGATATTCCAGCCTCTATTGTTTACGACGCTGTGAACAAAGAAGCCAATCGTATGAAGCATTTCACCACTAACGGTGGTAGCGAAAATGCCTATGAACTGCGTACTCGTATGCAGGAAATCATGACTACCAAGATTGGTATCTTCCGTCGTGGCGCCGATATGGAAAGCGCCGTCTCCGAATTGGAAGACCTCTATAAGCGTTCCTTCAATGTGGCGGTCAAGGATGTGGTTGGTCCGAATCCGGAACTCATCTACGCCTACCGTACACAGTCCATGCTTCGCGTGGCGCTCTCCGTGGCTTGCGGTGCTCTTAACCGTAAAGAATCCCGCGGTGCTCACTACCGTGAAGACTACTCCGTGCGTAACGACGTGGAATGGCTCAGCCGCACGCTCGCTACCTGGAAGGAAGGCGATACGTTACCGACGCTCAACTATCAGAAGCTCGACATTTCCAAGATGGAATTGCCGCCGGGATTCCGTGGTTACGGTGTGAAGAACTACATCGAAAGCCCCGAATCCGTCAAGCGTCAAGCTGAAGTGGATGCCATCCGCGCCAAGATGGAAGCAGAAGGCAAGGACCGCTTCGCTATTCAGGAAGCTCTCATGCCGTATCAGCACTTGTTGCCGAAGCGCTTGCAGGGCAAGAACGAACGTATTGATGAACCGCTGAACGATTAATTTTGGAGCTGATGCAAATGGCTGATACTCAACAGAAGAAGCACCGCATGCTGAAAATTAGCATTCTGCGCTTCAACCCCCAGGACCCCGAAAGTGTTCCGCACATGCAGACGTATGAATTGGAAGAATCCGATTCCATGACGCTCTTCATCGCGTTGAACGAATTGCGTGACACCCAGGATCCGACCTTACAGTTTGACTTCGTCTGCCGCGCTGGGATTTGTGGTTCCTGCGCCATGATGATCAATGGTAAGCCTGGTTTGGCTTGCCGTACGTTGACCCGCGACCTTCCGACGGAATTCACGCTTGCTCCGTTGCCGGCCTTTGAATTGATTGGCGACTTGTCCGTCAATACCGGTAAGTGGATGCGTGACATGTCCGAACGCATGGAAACGTGGGTTCACATGAAGGAAGAAGAAGTGGATCTTCGCAAGAAGGAAGAACCGATGGATCCGCAATTGGCCGAAGACATTTACGTTCTCGACCGCTGCGTGGAATGCGGTTGCTGTATCGCTGGTTGCGGTACGGTCCGTATCCGTCCGGACTTCGTCGGTGGCGTGGGCATCAACAAGATCGCTCGCTTCCGCTTGGATCCGCGTGACACCCGTAACGATGCTGACTACTATGAAGTGGTTGGTGACGAATCTGGTGTGTTCGGTTGCATGTCGTTGCTCGCTTGCCACGACTTCTGCCCGAAGGATCTTCCTTTGAAGACACAGATTGCCTTTATCCGTCGTAAGATGGCTGAACAGGGTATGCGTGGGTACGATAAGGTTTTACCGTCCCAGAAAAAAGCTATTCCCATTAAGCCAGTTCGGCAGTAATATTAGGTAATTAGGTAGTTCTAGCTACTTCACCCTTTTTGAAGTAGCTAGAATGATTACTCACTAAGAGTCCAGGACCACTCTCGAACTCTTAGAAAACTCTGGGGGACTTCCCCCCCGAAACTTAAATTTGAGGAGCATGAATATGTCCCGTATTGAAAGCGACTTCCTTGGCGAACTCGAGATTCCTGATGATGTTTACTATGGCGTTCAGACCATGCGTGGTAAGCAGAACTTCCACATCACCGAAATGCCCATGTCTCAGGAACCCTTCTTCCCGATCGCCTTTGGCTATGTGAAGAAAGCCGCTGCTAAGGCTAACAAGGAACTCGGTTGCATTCCGGCTGACGTCGCTGATGCTTTGATGTGGGCTTGCGACCAGTTGATCGCTGGCAAGTACAATGACCAGTTTGTTACTGACTGGTTGCAGGGCGGTGCTGGTACCTCCACCAACATGAACGTTAACGAAGTGATTTGTAACCTCGCTTGCGAACACTTGGGTCTTCAGAAGGGCGACAAGAAGGTTTCCCCGAACGACCACGCTAACTTCGGCCAGTCCACGAACGACACCTATCCGACCGCTTTGCACCTCTCCTTGTTGCTCCGTTCTAACGAACTCTTGAAGACGGTTGAAGCCCTCGTTGGCTCCCTCTACAAGAAGGCTGATGAAACGAAGAACATCTTGAAGATGGGCCGTACCCACTTGCAAGACGCCGTCCCGATGTCCTTTGGCCAGGAATTCCATGGCTGGGGCAAGACCATTGAAGACGAAGTCCAGGTGATCAAGGAAGCTCAGGCTCACCTCAAGATTGTGAACCTCGGTGCTACCGCTATTGGTACGACCGTGACGGCTCACCCTGACTATCCTGCTCTCGCTGTGAAGTACTTGGCCGAATTCACCGGCATCGACTTCAAGAATAGCTGCGACTTGGTTGCTGCTACGAGCGATTGCGGTTCCTATGTGGCCCTCTCCTCCGCTTGCAAGAGCTTGGCCGTTAAGTTGACGAAGGTCTGCAACGACTTGCGCTTGTTGGCTTCTGGTCCGCGTACGGGTCTCTCTGAACTCGTTCTCCCGCAGCTCCAGCCTGGCTCCTCCATCATGCCGGGTAAAGTCAACCCTGTTATCCCTGAAGTGACCAACCAGGCTTCCTTCTTGGCTATCGGTCTTGACACCACGGTGATGTTGGCTGCTTCCGCTGGTCAGCTCGAATTGAATGTTATGGAACCTGTGATCACGTTCGCCCTCTACCTCCAGATGAAGGTGTTGTCGAATGCTTGCACGGCTTTGCGTGAAAAATGCGTTGAAGGCATCGTCATTAACGCTGACCACTGCAAGGATCTCGTGATGGGTTCCCTCGGTATCGTGACGCTCTTGAAGCCCCACTTCGGCTACAAGCCCTGCGCTAACGTTGCTCGCGAAGGCTTCTTGACTGGCAAGTCCTTGCATCAGCTCGTTGTTGAAGAAAAGGGCATGATGACGCAGGAAGAATGGGACAAGACGTTCACCTACGAAAACCTGATTAACCCGAAGTTCCAGAAATAAGGAACTGGGAAACTTCTGGGGTAGGAGTTTGTGACCTGCCCCAGATGTAAGACTACCGCCAGCTTTATCGACCAGTTAAGGTTGGCGGCATAACTATACCAACCACAAAGAGGAATCAAAGGCTCGGGCAAACAGCCTTTGACCAATGCTATGTCTATTCAGATTATTCTTCAATTTTTAGTCGTCCTCGTGGCGATTTTCCTCGGTGTTCGCTTAGGCGGCATCGGTATTGGTTACGTCGGCGGCGCTGGCGTGATCGTTCTCGGTCTCTGCTTCGGTGTCGCCCCAGGTAATGTGCCTTGGGACGTGATCTTGATCATTGCTTCCGTGATCGCTGCTATTTCTGCTATGCAGTTGGCTGGTGGTTTGGACTATTTGGTTCAGATCGCGGAACGCATTCTTCGTAGTAACCCAAAACAGATTAACTACTTGGCTCCGTGCGTGACCTACGCTTTGACGTTGTTCGCTGGTACCGGTCATACCGCTTTCTCCATGATCCCTGTGATCGTTGAAGTGGCTAAGGAACAGCACATTCGTCCTTGCGTGCCGCTTTCCATCGCTGTGGTTGCCTCCCAGATCGCTATTACGGCCTCCCCGGTTTCCGCTGCTGTGATTTACATGTCCGGCGTGTTGGAAAAATTCGGTTGGAGCTATCCGTTGCTCCTCGGCATTTGGATCGTCACGACGTTTATCGCCTGCATGTTGACCGCTTTCATCATGAGCAAGATCTCCAACATGGACCTCGACAGCGACCCTGTTTACAAGGATCGTCTTGCTAAGGGTCTCGTGAAGGCTCCTGTTGCTGAAGAAAAGGTTTTGCCGCAGGGTGCTAAGCTCTCCGTCTTGATCTTCTTGATCGGTATTATCGTGATCGTTTTCTACGCCTCCGCTATTTCTCCAGCTGTTGGCTTGATCGACCCGGTTATCGTCAAGCGTGACGCCGCTATCTGGTCGTTCATGTTCATGATCGCTTCCTTGATTACGGTTTGCTGTAAGGTTGACATCTCCAAGATCGGTGGTAGCTCCGTGTTCCAGAGCGGTATGATTGCCTGTATCTGCGTGTTCGGTGTGGCCTGGTTGGGTGACACGTTCGTCGCTGCTCACAGCAATGAAATCAAGTCCTTCGCTGCTGAAACGGTTAGCTCCTATCCGGCTCTCTTGGCTGTGGTGTTCTTCGTTGCCGCTATGCTCCTCTATTCTCAGGCTGCTACGGCTAAGGCTATTACCCCGGCTATTATCGCTGCCTTGGGTATCACCTCTGCTAACCCGGATGCTAGCTACATGCTCGTGGCTTCCTTCGCCGCTGTGTCCGCCTTGTTCGTTCTTCCGACCTACCCGACGTTGTTGGGCGCTGTTCAGATGGACTACACGGGTACGACGCGTATCGGTAAGTGGGTGTTCAACCATGCATTCTTCATCCCTGGCGTCTTGGCAATCGTGATTGCTGTTGCGCTCGGCTTCGTTGCTGCTGGTCTCTTCCACTAAGAAGGTACCTTTGCCCTCAGAGGCTAGTCTTGCCCATCTAGCCTCTTAATGCTCAATACTGGTTAGAAAATAGGCACTGTGCTTGAATTGGTACAGTGCCTTTTTCGTTGCGCAAAAAAAAAATGACCAACGCCACCCAAGAGATGACGCTGGTCATTCGCTTCTGTACTAAAGAAGACGGGATTAGTTTGCCGCGAGTGGCTCGAAGAGCTTGTTGAGTAACTCCTCGAGGCTCTGCGCTTCTTCTTCGGTGAGCGCATTGAGCATGATCTCATTGAGCTTTGCACTCACTTCTTCAAAGATGGGTTTGATCTCTAGAGCCTTATCGGTGAGACAAACCGCCAGAGCACGCGCATCAAATTCGCTAGCGCGTTTTTCCACGTAGCCCAGTTTCACCAACTTATCAACGAGCACCGACACCGTGGATTTGGTGCGTTTCGTGCGCGTAGCCAACTCTGTCACAGTGAGACCATCTTCTTGGTAGAGCTTACTCAAGATGTCACCGTGGCAAGTCATGAGATCCGTGATGCCATGGCGCTGCAATTCATCAGTGATGATGCGGCCTGCATGAAACGTGATCAAAGAGGCTTGGGAAACGAAGGGACGAAAATGTTTTGTAATCATAGTAAGGGATATTATAGTTCGATATCGAACTATCGAGCAACTTAAGTGGAACAAGGTGTTGCTATGGGGTAGGAAAGAGAAGGAACGCTATCGCAGAAAAGAAAAAACCACAGACAAAAGCCTGTGGAAGTAAGATCATGGTGCCGGGGACGGGAATCGAACCCGTACGCCGTGTTTAAATGGCGGCGGATTTTAAGTCCGCTACGTCTACCAGTTCCGTCACCCCGGCAACCATAGATTGAAAAAAAGGAACCTTTGACAAGTTCCTTGCTTTTCAAAAGTCGTTTGGAGCGGGAAACGAGTCTCGAACTCGCGACCTCAACCTTGGCAAGGTTGCGCTCTACCAACTGAGCTATTCCCGCATTGGAGGCGCGAGGCGGAATCGAACCGCCGTCAACGGATTTGCAATCCGGTGCATAACCACTTTGCTATCGCGCCAAAAATTCTGGAGCGGGAAACGAGTCTCGAACTCGCGACCTCAACCTTGGCAAGGTTGCGCTCTACCAACTGAGCTATTCCCGCATTGAGAAGATGAATTTTACACGAAATAGAAAAATTGTCAAGCTTCCGAGCGATCGACTCGTAGAGAAAAGAGAAGAAAAATAATTTTTGTACAATGTTCGGTACGACACCGAGCAGAAGTTTGGTGCGTTTTCACAATCTTCTTTGATGGGCGCTCTATGGCGAGCAAAAGCAAAATTGCAACAACCTGGTGGAGTCGTCGATGGCTAGAAGCCTTTGAAGCCATTGACTACTACAACCGCCTGGCACGAGGGAAAACCTACTTCAACCAGAATCGCATCGTAGAGATGAATTTTCACGATGGCATCGTTGAAGCGATGGTGGACGGCTCGGCCTATTTCCCTTATGTGGAAAAAATCCGCTTTCGCCCTTTTCCTAAGAAGAAAGTGCAAGCGCTAGTGGAAGCGATTAGCCAAGAGCCGCGTCTTCTTTCCGCGCTGCTTCAAGGTGAGCTCCCTAAAGAGGTTTGCGATATTGCTGAGAAAGCTGGTTTAGAGCTCTTTCCCAAAGACTGGTCTGAACTCCGCATGGAGTGCTCTTGCCCAGATAGTGCGATCCCCTGCAAGCACTTGGCGGCCATTTTTTTTAAAACCGTTGAGGCGATCGATACTGACCCATTTTGGATTTTTAAATTCCGAGGGGTTGATCTCATCGATGAATTAAAACGCTATGGCGTCAATTTAGACCTCGCCCAAGACACTGCCTACTGGACGGTAGAGAGAATCGCTTCAGAGCGAATTTTAGAGAGCGTAGAGCCCTTTAAAGAACCGATCACGTCTTTGCCTCTTTATCTTCTTTATTCGTTAGAGGAAACGGTTCCAACGCTCTACGATGCGAAGTACGCAGAAGCCCCCTTTACGATGAGTGCCCTCCAGGCGTTATACCGCCAGAGCGCAAAGCGAGCTGCGCATTGGTCAACGTACCTGGAAGATTTCTCAGAAGAGGGTGATGAGGAAGCGGATACCTCTGGCGTTTACGCAGAAGGGGGGCTTTGGACCCAATTCTTGGAGCAGGGTGTGCGTCTCAAGTCGGGCCTTCCTTACGCGGAAATCGATGCGCAAGGGGTACAGCTCGGGATTTTCTCTCGCACAGGGACACAGTACCCAGTGGAATTTACAGGGGACATTGTTCGCTCTTTAGCCTCCCTTAGGAAAGAGGAGCTCCAATATGAGCCCGCCATTTTAACGACGTGGGCTCAGATGGCGCAGATTGCGCTCTATTTGGTGGAGCGTGGTGCTTTTGTGCCAATGGTTTATCGCAATAGCAAGGCGGGCGAAAACCACGGTATTTTATGGATGCCTGCGGTCATGTCTGACGTCGTCGCTCGTATTGTGGCGAGTGTGCAGCAGCATTTAGTCGAAACCGCGCCCGAGTGGGAGCGCGCTTACGCTAAGCATAAGCCAGAGCACGTCTTTTTAAATACTGCTGAGCATCCTTCGATGGCGCTCATGATTCTCTCGGGGATGATCACGGGGCTTTTGCAGCTCGTGACGCTTGAGGCCTCGAAATCGCTCACCAATCTCTCGCCACTCACTTTAGCGGGGAAAACACCCTTTGTGGCCAGCGGACTCTTTAATAAGCTCTGTGGCTTTGTGGCGCCTCTCTCGCTCCAAAACTACGCGGGAGTAGAGCAAGCCGTTTTGATGGTGCGTTCTGGAAAAGAACAATCCGTTTCGCTTAATTTGGGCGTGCGCACTCGCGGTGAAGAGAAGGCAAAGCCCACACCCTACAAAACGATTTTGTCTGATGCGCGCTACGAATCTCAGCGCTACCAAGTGATTTCCTTGATGGAGCGCTTGACGCGTGCTTATCCTGACTTAGAACCGATTATCGAGTCGGGAGGGAAAGCGACAACGCTTCCCAAAGAGCATCTCACGAATTTTCTCTTTGAAGCGGTCCCTGCGCTTAGTTTCTTGGGCGTACAGGTGATGCTCCCCAAGCGTTTAGCCAACCTTTTGAAACCCACGCTAAGCGCCGATGTGAAATCCTCTACTGGTCAAGTCTCTTTGCTCGACAAAGAAGCAGTTTTTAGCTTTGACTGGAAGATTGCGATTGGGGACAAAACGCTCACTGCAGAAGAATTTGCCGAGCTTGAAAAGCATGCTGGCGAAGTGATTCCGTGGACTGCGGATGAGTTCGTCTATCTCGACCCAGAAATGATGGCCAAAATTCGTGCGCGCCTCGAGGAACCTCAAGCAGTGGGGCGCATTGAAATTTTGGGTGCTGTGCAAACGGGCATGGTGGATGGTGTCTCTTTCCGCGTGACAGAAGAGTTAAGTGCTGCAGTGGAAGAACTTCAACGCGTCAAAGAAGTCCCTCTGCCGCGAGGATTGCAGGCGACACTTCGCCCTTATCAAGAGCGTGGCTACGCTTGGCTCTATAAAAACGAAGAGTTGGGCGTGGGCTCCCTAATTGCTGACGATATGGGGTTAGGGAAGACCTTACAGGTGATTACGCTGCTACTAAAACTCAAGGAAGCGGGGAAAACTTCTCTTCCTCATTTGGTCGTGGTACCCACTTCGCTCCTTAGTAATTGGTGTCGAGAAATTGAAAAATTCGCCCCAGCGCTCAGTGTCAATCTCTACCATGGGGCAAACCGTGTGCTTGACCGCGAGGCTGACATTGTGCTCACGACTTATGGCACTGCACGAATGGATATTGGAGCTCTGAGTGCGCACCAGTGGCACTTACTGATCATTGATGAAGCGCAAGCGGCAAAGCAAAGTTCTAGCCTTATCGCCCGAGCATTACGTCGAGTGAAGGCAAGTAGCACGATCGCGATGACGGGCACCCCCGTGGAAAATCGCTTAAGCGAAATGTGGTCTATCTTTGACTTGGTGGAGCCCGGTCTTTTAGGTTCCTGGGATGCGTTCTCGGAAAACTATGTTTTCCAAATTGAGCGAGAACATAATCCTCGGGTTGCTGATCGTTTGAAGCAGCTGATTGCACCCTTTATGCTTCGACGTCTCAAAACCGACAAGTCGATTATCAGCGACTTGCCTGACAAGATGATGATTGACCACTTTGTCTCGCTTGGCAAACACCAAGCGGCGCTTTATCAGCATACCTTGGACGATATGATGAAGCAGATGGTCAAGGCAAGAGAGGCGAACGATCAGGGGCGCGCTAATATGCTCGTTCTTGCCCTGATGACAAAGCTCAAGCAAATCTGTAATTCGCCCTCGCAGTTCAGAGGAGAGACCGATGGCGTGCTTTATCCCGATTCTGGTAAGGGGCAGGCACTTTTAGAAATTCTCGATGCCGCGCGCTCGCGCGGCGAAAAAGTGCTTATCTTCACGCAATACGTGACGATGGGCGAGCTTTTACAAAAATGGATCGAAGTGCACACGGGACGAAAACCCGACTTTTTGCAAGGGAAGATTGCTGTCAAAAAGCGTATGGAAATGGTGGACCGATTCCAGAACGACCCAGAAGTGGAATCGATGATTATTTCGCTCAAGGCTGGGGGTACGGGCTTAAACCTTGTGGCCGCCACAGTCGTGGTGCACTATGACCTCTGGTGGAACCCCGCAGTCGAAAACCAGGCAACAGACCGCGCTTACCGTATTGGGCAAAAAAACAAGGTTCAGGTTTATCGCTTCATCACGAGCGGCACTTTCGAAGAGAGCATTAATCAAGTGATGATGAAAAAGCGAGAGCTCGCGGAACTTACTGTCACAACGGGAGAGCAGTGGCTAGGAGACTTGCCTACCGCCGAACTCGAAGAACTCTTCAAACTTCGTTAAGTACCGCTTTTTTGGTATTTTTGGGGAGTTCTGGGGAAAGATCTTTGACAAATGCGAAAAAGGTCGGTATAGTTTTTCATCTTTGATGAACGTAGGCGGGAATAGCTCAGTTGGTAGAGCGCAACCTTGCCAAGGTTGAGGTCGCGAGTTCGAGACTCGTTTCCCGCTCCATTTTGCCCGTTCTCAAAGAAAATATTGCGGGAATAGCTCAGTTGGTAGAGCGCAACCTTGCCAAGGTTGAGGTCGCGAGTTCGAGACTCGTTTCCCGCTCCAGAATTCCAAGAGAAGGGGAAGCTTTTTATCGAGGCCTCCCCTTTTTTAACGCCAGAATGGACCCAACGAAGGGCGTCAATAAAAAAATGCCGCCTTGAGATGATAAGTCCAGAGTTTTTTGGTAGAATTCGTTTCTTTCTGTTTGGGTGGCGATAGGTCGGTATAACTGCCGCCACGGGTGGTATGCGATCCATCGAAAGCGTAAAGCCTTGGTTTTATTGCTTTGCCTAGCAGAAACTTTTTTCCGGAATGTCTACAAGCCCCTTGACGAGTGCAAGCCTGTGGACATAAGAAAATGCACTCGTAAACAACGTGGGGTTTACCATGGCTGTTCAGCAGAACAAAAAATCCACCAGCAAGCGCGGCAATCACCGTGCTCATGACTTTTTAACGAATCCGCCCACCGCTGTCGAAGCTACGACCGGTGAAGTGCATCGCCGTCACCACATCAGCCCGACCGGTTTTTACCGCGGCAAGAAAGTGATTGCGACTAAGGCTGACGAATAATTGACGTTATTTCACCTTGTGGACGACAAAGAAGCTTCCTTTGGTGAAGAAGTCGCTTAGATTTCCAAACGCCAAATGTTGTCGAACGAGGTAAGAAAAAAGTCGAAGGGATCTACTCTCTGTGTGTGAGTAGGTCCCTTTTTAATACCCATAAGTTTTCGACTGCGACCGTCGGATTTTGTAAACTTCTCTCACAAGTCCCGCCATAACTCATGTTTTCGGGCTGTGTTTTCAGAAAAACCATAATGTAAACTATCCGAATTGAGAGCAAAAGGCTCTCTCAAAGCACAGTATTCTCGAGCTCTGGTGCTCGGGAGGGAGGTACTGGCGCTTTGCCAGTTAACGGAGAATAAGTCAGCATGTATTCAAGAGTCGTAGGGACGGGGTCCTTTTTACCCCAGAACCGAGTAGACAATAACGAATTAGCCGCGCGCTTAGCTAAAGATGGCATTGAAACGAGCGACGAGTGGATTCGTACCCGCACCGGGATCGAAGCCCGCTACTTTGCCGATGTGAGCAAAGGGGAAACTACCACTGCGATGGCGGTGGGGGCGGCTCGCCGTGCGCTTGAAATGGCCCAGCTCGACGGTGCTGACGTTGATTTGATCATCGTGGCGACGACCTCGTCCGATATGGTCTTCCCCTCTGTGGCCTGCCACGTGCAAGCGCAGTTGGGGGCGGCGGGTTGTGCGGCTTTTGATGTGCAGGCCGTGTGCGCTGGGTTTATTTATGCTTTGAATGTGGCTGACGCGATGCTTCGCGTGGGACCATACAAAACCGCCCTCGTGATTGGCGCTGAAACGCTCTCGCGCCTTCTTGACATGAAAGATCGCTCGACTTGCGTGCTCTTTGGCGATGGTGCAGGCGCCGTTGTTTTGAAGGCTGATGAAGCGCCTGGTATTTTGGCAGCTCGCATGTACGCGGATGGTCGCTATGACGAAAATGTGCTTGGTTTGAGCGCTCGCGTTGATAATGGACAGATTTGTGGCGATCCCTTTATTCGCATGGACGGTCGTCAAGTCTTTAAGTTGGCGGTCGAAGGCCTCACCAATAGCGCCATTGATGTGGCGACTTTGGCTGGCGTGAAGACCGAAGACGTGGCGCTTTTTGTACCGCACCAAGCTAATTTACGCATCATGAGTATGGTGGCGAAAAAGTTGGGCATTGATGAAGAGAAGATGGTGAAAGCTGTGGCTGAACACGGTAACACCTCGGCTGCCTCTGTGCCGCTCGCGCTTGACTCTGCCGTGCGCGCAGGGCGCGTGGGACCGGGCGACCTGGTGCTCCTCCAAGGTGTAGGCGCTGGGATGGCCTGGGGCTCGGCACTCATTCGCTGGACGCTTGACGTACAGCACTAAAGAGACGACACTATGCACTGGAAGTGAAGAGGAGCTTCAAGCGCTTTTCTTCACTTCAGGCATCAACGAGAATCACAAACGACCGGATTTCTCAGAAGGCCTCCTCTTTTTCACCGACTCATACGAATATGGTAGAGGTCTTCATCTGTAGAGCCGAAGCAAGACCTGCTAGACTCTATCACCTTCAATATTCATAGCGAGGATAAATCGCATGACAATAGCCTTTGTGTTTCCTGGACAAGGAAGTCAGAGTGTCGGCATGCTTAACGGCTTTGCCCATCTGCCTGAAGTTAAAAAATTAATGGACGTGGCAGATAACGCACTCGGAGAGTCGCTCTCCGGACTGATTGCCGAAGGACCAATCGAGACCTTATCCCTTACTCTCAATACGCAACCAGCAATGTTGCTTGCCTCTGTGGCTTATCGCGAGGCGTGGCGCAAAGCGGGCGGCCCAGAACCTGTGGCGCTCGCTGGTCATTCGCTCGGTGAATACAGTGCTCACACTGTGGCGGGTAGCTTTCTCTTTGAAGAAGCGATTCGTTTGGTGCGCTATCGTGCAGAATGCATGCAAAGCGCTGTGCCTGTGGGCGTTGGCACCATGGCTGCGTTGATTGGGCTCGATGATGCGGCGGTGGAAGAAATTTGCGCTGCCGCCTCAGAGGTGGGTCTAGTTTGCCCCGCTAACAAAAATGCCCCTGGGCAGATTGTGATCGCGGGTGAGGTCAATGCCGTGGAACGCGCCGTTGAGCTCGCAAAAGAAAAAGGATGCCGTCGCGCCTTGATTTTGCCTGTTTCGGCTCCCTTCCATAGTCCGATGATGAAGAGCGCTGGTGAAGCTATCCGTGCTCGTTTGAGCGAAATGGCACTCTCGGAAGAAACCCTTCCCGTTGTCGCGAACGTGGATGCGAAGGTGCATCCGCTCTCGGATTTGCCAGATGTGCTCGCTCGCCAGGCCTATAGCCCCGTTGAGTGGATTGAATGCGTCAAAGCACTCGTTTCGATGGGCGTGACGGACATTGTGGAATGCGGTCCAGGTAAAGTGCTCACTGGGCTTATCCGCCGCATTGACCCGAATGTGCGTCTTTATAACTTCTCGGACGAAGAATCGCTCGCGAAGGCTATTGCTGATTTGAAAGCCGCTCAGGCTCAATAAAGTCAAACCTAATTTTGAGGATGTTATGGCAGAAATGATTTTTTCCCCGACCGCGCTTGCTGATAAAGTGGTTTTGATCACTGGGGCGAGCCGTGGTATTGGTCGCGCTGTGTTGGAAGCCTTTGCTCGTGCTGGGGCAACCGTCGTAGGGACTGCGACTTCTGAGTCGGGCGCAGAAAATATCCGTGGTTTTTTGAAAGAATTGAACGCCAAGGGCGACGGTGTGGTCTTGAATGTGACCGATGCGGCTCGCTCTGAGACGGTGATCTCTGAAGTGCTCGAACGTTTTGGTGCGCTTCATGTGCTCGTCAATAACGCGGGCATTACGCGTGACACCTTAGTGATGCGCATGAAGGACGAGCAGTGGAATGAAGTGATCGATACGGATTTGACCGCGGCTTTCCGCTTGGCTCGTGCTGTGGTGCGTCCAATGATGCGTCAGCGCGCAGGTCGCATTATCTCCATTAGCTCCGTGGTGGGTGCTATGGGGAACGCTGGTCAGGTAAACTACGCTGCGGCTAAAGCAGGGCTCGTTGGGATGACTATGGCCCTTGCTCGCGAAATTGGTTCTCGTGGGATTACGGTAAACTGTGTGGCTCCGGGGTTCATTGATACGGATATGACCGCGGACTTGCCGGAAGAGCACCGTGCTCACTTGCTCTCCCAGATTCCTCTCGGACACTTGGGAAGTGCTAACGATGTGGCTCAAGCCTGCCTATTCTTAGCCTCTGATGCAGGGGCTTATGTGACGGGTACCACCCTTCATGTGAATGGTGGAATGTATATGGGCTAGTGTTTGGCTACACAAAATCGCCTACACTTGGTACAATACTAAGCTACGAATTTTTTTAGGGAACGTTTCCCTCAACTACCTTTCCCCGCACTAAGCGGGGGTTAACCCCTTTGCGGAGTAAAGAGAAATGGACGAAATCGAACAGAAAGTTAAGAAGATTGTTGCTGAACAGTTGGGCATTAAAGAAGCCGACGTGCGCAACGAAGCCTCCTTCATCGACGACCTCGGTGCTGACAGCTTGTCTACCGTTGAATTGTCGTTGGCCCTTGAAGATGCCTTCGGTATTGAAATCCCTGACACCGATCAGGAAAAGCTCCGTACCGTTCAGTTGGCTATCGACTACGTGAAAGAACACGCTAACAAGTAATCGGAGAACAAGTCCGTCTTGTTTCCGAATGAAGACGAGCCGCATTGCGCGACCATCGTCTCAATGAAGTTGGGATCCGCGAGATGCGGGTCCCATCGTCATTTATGAGAGACGAAAAGTCTTTTTTTAAGTAATCTAGACGGATGAAACTAGTGAAGAAATGTTTTCATTTTTCACTAGAAGCGTCTTTGCTGCAAAAGGTGAACCCGTGCGCTACTGCACGATCATGGGTTCGAATCCCACTCCTTCCGCCAATAGGAAAAATGGGGAAAAATCAGCAAGCGCAAACACACTCTTCGTGCAGTTGATCACTTTTTTGGAAACTGAGCGCAAAAAGAACGTTTTTTCTTGGCTCAGAAGGAAAACACACTATGCAAGAACGTCGAGTAGTTATTACTGGCCTTGGCATGATCTCTCCCATCGGTAACGATGTGGCGACGAGTTGGCAATCCGCCTTGGCAGGTGTCAGTGGCGTGGATAAGATCACGCACTTTGATGCCTCTGAATTTGGGTGTCAAATCGCCGCTGAAGTGAAAGATTTTGATGCGGCCCAATACTTAGGCGTGAAGGAAGTGCGTCGTTTTGATCGCTTCGTCCACTTTGGTGTTGCCGCAGGCTTGATGGCTCTCGAAGATTCTGGCCTCGAAATTACGGATGAATTGGCCCCAGAAGTGGGTTGTGCTATTGGTTCTGGGATTGGCGGCTTACCTGTGATCTGCACGAACCATGATGCCTATCGCGAACGTGGTCCTCGCCGTATTTCTCCCTTCATGATCCCTGGCTGCATCGTCAATATGGCTTCTGGTCAGTTGGCCATCATGAAGAATTTGCGTGGTCCTAATATTGCTCACTCCACCGCTTGCTCGACGGGCTTACATGCCATTGGGGAAGCGATGTACATGATTAAGCGCGGTGACGCCACGGTGATGATTGCGGGTGGGGCAGAAGCGACGATTCATCCTTTGGCCATTGGCGCCTTTGACGCGATGCACGCGCTCTCTCGTCGCAACGACGATCCGAAGACCGCCTCTCGTCCGTTTGATCAGGACCGTGACGGCTTTGTGATGGGTGAAGGCGCTGGGGTGCTCGTTCTCGAAGAACTCGAACACGCTCTTGCCCGTGGTGCCAAGATCTACGCAGAAATCGTGGGCTACGGCTTAACGGGAGATGCGTACCACATCACGACGCCATCGACCGATGGTCCGACGCGCTGCATGCAGTCCGCTCTTCGCCATGCGAACTTGAAGCCCGAAGACATTGATTACCTCAATGCTCACGGCACCTCGACGCCGCTTGGCGACGCGAACGAAGTGAAGGCGATTCGCGAAGTGTTTGGCGAGCATGTGAAGAATATGGTTGTGAATTCCACCAAGTCGATGACGGGTCACTTGTTAGGTGGCGCTGGTGGTATCGAATCGGTCTTCACGGTGAAAGCCATTGAAGAGCAGATCTCGCCCCCGACCATTAACGTCTTCAATCAGGATCCGGAATGCGACATTGATTGCGCCGCGAATGAGGCTCGCCCGATGACGATCCGCTACGCGATGAAGAATTCCTTTGGCTTTGGTGGTACCAACTCCACAGTGATCTATAAGCGCTTTGAAGCCTAAGCGAAACCCTTTCTGTCGAAAAGCAGCGAGTCATCCTGCTTTTTGAGAAAAGCAACGAAAAGAGCAACGTATTGAAAAATATGCGTTGCTCTTTTTTACTGTGGGCGTAAATTCTTAGATCCCATCAATGCTAATGGTACAATGATAGGTTCTAGAAAAGGGCGCTACAGATTTCTCGTGCACCGCTTTTCCTGACTCAATGAAGTATTTTTCTCTTTTTTGGTGTTTTATTTCGCAATGAAAAACATCCGTAACTTTTCCATTATCGCGCATATCGACCACGGTAAGTCGACGCTTGCAGACCGCCTAATTCAGCGCTGCGGCGGGCTCTCTGATCGTGAAATGAGCGCACAGGTCTTAGATAGTATGGACCTGGAACGCGAGCGCGGCATCACCATCAAAGCTCAAACGGCTAGCTTACGCTACAAGGCCAAAGACGGTGAAGTCTATCAATTGAATTTGATTGACACCCCGGGCCATGTGGACTTCTCCTACGAAGTAAGTCGCTCTTTGTCTGCCTGCGAAGGAGCTTTGCTGGTGGTTGACGCAACGCAAGGGGTTGAAGCACAGACGGTGGCTAACTGCTACACGGCGATCGACCTTGGGGTCGAAGTGATCCCTGTGCTCAACAAGATGGACTTAAATAGTGCCAACCCGACGGCGGCTGCCGAAGAAATTGAAGACGTCATTGGTATTGATGCCACGGACGCGATTCCCTGTTCGGCCAAAACTGGCATGGGGATCGATGATATCCTCGAGCGCGTCGTGCGCGATGTGCCGCCTCCCTCGGGCGATCCAGAAGGGCCCTTGCAGGCATTGATTATCGACTCGTGGTTTGATAACTACGTCGGTATCGTGATGCTCGTGCGTGTGGTGAACGGCACGCTTCGCGTCAAAGACAAGATTCGTTTGATGGCAACGGGCGCCAACCATTTAGTTGAGCAGCTCGGTGTCTTCACGCCGAAGTCTGAAGGCCGCATGGAGCTCTCCGCTGGTGAAGTGGGCTTTGTGATCTCTGGGATTAAAGAATTGAAGGACGCAAAGGTGGGCGATACGGTAACGCTCGCTAACCGGCCAGCTGAAAAACCGCTCCCAGGCTTTAAAGAAGTGAAGTCTCAGGTGTTTGCGGGGCTTTACCCAGTGGAATCGAATCAGTACGAAGCGCTTCGTGAAGCGCTCACGAAGTTGCAGTTAAATGACGCGGCACTTCACTTTGAACCCGAAGTCTCCCAGGCATTAGGCTTTGGTTTCCGTGCTGGCTTCTTGGGGCTTTTGCACATGGATATTGTGCAGGAGCGCTTGGAGCGTGAATACGACATGGATCTCATCACGACGGCCCCTTCTGTGGTCTATGAAGTGTTGATGACCAATGGGGAAGTCATTCACGTGGAAAACCCCTCGAAGTTGCCTCCAGTCGACAAGATCGCGGAGATTCGTGAACCAATCGATACGGTGACGATTTTCGTTCCTGATGAATACGTGGGCGCGGTGATGAAGCTCTGCCAAGAAAAGCGTGGCGTACAGCTTAACCTCGCTTACCACGGCCGTCAGGTGCACCTGACTTATGAATTGCCGCTTGCCGAAATTGTGCTCGACTTCTTTGATCGTATGAAGTCCTTAACGCGTGGCTACGCCTCGATGGACTATGAATTTAAAGAGTACCGCGCCTCTGACGTGGTGCGCGTCGATATGCTCATCAATGGCGACAAGGTGGACGCATTAAGCAGTATTCTTCACCGCAGTAACGCCGTCTCTCGTGGTCGCGAAATCGTGACACGTCTGCGCTCCTTGATTCCGCGCCAGATGTATGAAGTCGCGATTCAAGCTGCGATTGGTGCCAACATTGTGGCGCGTGAGAACGTGAAAGCTTTGCGTAAAAACGTGTTGGCGAAGTGCTACGGTGGCGACATTACGCGTAAGCGCAAACTTTTGGAAAAGCAAAAAGCGGGTAAGAAGCGCATGAAGCAGGTGGGATCGGTGGAGATTCCGCAGGAAGCCTTCTTGGCCATTTTGCAGGTGGACGATAAGTAAGAGCACAGAGACTTTTCTTGAGAAGCGCGAGAGGCGCGCGAGAGAAGTCTCTGAATCGTTTTTGCGTCCCATGAATTTATTCGATTTTTAAGGAGTCGGCGGGAGGCCTAAAGAGAGAGTGTCTCTTTCAGAGCAAACGCTGTACAAACTATGAATTTTCCTTTAATTTTGACCATCTTGACGGTGGTGACCTTTATCTGCTGGATTGCGGATAAGAAGGTCTTCTCGAAGAACCGACGTGCTGCGGCGGATCGTGCTTTAGCTGAATTCCGTGCCGCCAATGCCGAGGCGATTGATCGCCACGATACGCGTGTGATCGATGAAATGCACCGTATTGAAAACGAACACATCAAGCAGCCGATGTGGCTCGAATATACCGCTGGACTCTTCCCGGTGATTTGTGTGGTGTTTATTCTTCGCAGTTTCCTCTTTGAACCATTCCGTATTCCTTCGGGTTCGATGTTGCCGACGTTGCATATCGGCGACTTCATTCTCGTCAATAAGTTTGACTACGGTATTCGCTTGCCTGTGACGGGCACGAAGATTATCCCCTTGGGCTCGCCTGAGCGCGGTGACGTGGTGGTCTTTAAGTATCCGATGGATACGAGCGTGGACTACATTAAGCGCGTGGTGGGGCTTCCTGGCGATACAGTTGAATATCGCAACAAAGTGCTCTTTATTAACGGCAAAGAACAGCCCCAGACGGGTAGCCGCGACTTTGTGGACGAACAGAGCCTTCGTACGCTCAATGAGCGCGATGAAGATTTAAACGGCGTGAAGCACTTGATGGCCGTGGATGGAACTCGTCCAGCTTGGGTCTATCCGCAGGCGATTTTGAAAAAAGAACCCACCTGCTCTTATAGCGATACGGGCTTTGTGTGCAAAGTGCCAGAAAATAGCTACTTTGTGATGGGCGACAATCGTGATAACTCGGAAGACAGTCGCTACTGGGGTTTTGTGCCTGATGAAAACTTAGTGGGACGCGCGACGTTCATTTGGGCCAATTTCGGCGATATGAGCCGTATTGGATCCTTTAAGTAAGGAGAGAGCCGTGCAGGGAGCTAAAGATTTAGCCTTGCTCGAAGAGCGCATCGGTTACCACTTCACGAACCGCCAGTTACTGGAACGTGCCGTTACGCATCGCAGTTTCTCTTCGCAGCACAATGAACGTTTGGAATTTTTGGGCGACTCGGTTTTAAATTGCGTCGTGGGTTATTCGCTCTTTTTGCGTGATAAGCATTTCACGGAAGGGGAATTGAGCCGTGTGCGCTCGAACCTCGTGTGTGAAAAGACTTTAGCGCAGATCGCTCGCCAAATTGGCGTTGCAGAATACCTCTTCATGGGTGAAGGGGAAGTGAAGATGGGCGGTCGTCAGCGTGCTTCCATTATGGCCGACGCCTTAGAAGCCCTCTTTGGCGCAGTCTTTTTTGAAGCTGGTTTTGAAGAAGCCCAGCGCGTGGTAATGCGTCTTTTTGAACCGATTCTCTCGAGCTTAACGCCAGAGCAGTTGAGTAAAGACGCGAAAACCCGTCTGCAAGAATTCTTGCAAGCCCAACACATTGGTCTGCCACAGTACGTGGTGGTGAATGTCTCGGGTCCCACGCATGCCCAGCGCTTTGAGTGCGAGTGCCGTATCCCGAGTAAAGACATTGTGACTCGCGGAGAGGCAACGAATCGCCGTGGCGCCGAACAAGAAGCGGCGGCTAAGGCCTTGGATTTGTTGCATGCGCCCACTAGCATCATTCAGGAGGACCACGAATGAGTGAACATGATCAAAGCGCAACGCCCGATTTGGAGGCGATGCTCGCTGCGCTCCCGAACGCGAATACTCAGTCCTTCCCAGAAGGTTTTCGCTGTGGCTACGTGGCGGTGATTGGCCGTCCTAACGTGGGGAAATCAACCCTCATCAACCATTTGATTGGCGAGAAGGTTTCGATCACCTCCAAAAAGCCGCAAACGACGCGTGATCGCGTCTTAGGCGTCGTGACCCGCGAAAAGGCACAGTTTGTCTTTATGGACACGCCGGGCTTTCAGACGAAAGTGGGTAAGCAGCTCATTCGCCGTATGAACCGCACTGTGCGCTCCACCTTGGGTGAAGTGGATGCGGTGATTTTCGTGATTGAATCGCTCGGTTGGCGTCCTGCGGATTTGGAAGTCTTGAAGCTTCTTAACCGTGAGCAGAAAAACGTCATTTTGGCGATCAACAAAACGGACTTGAATAAGCAAAAAGAACAGATTTTGCCCCTCATCGCAGAATCGATGGCGAAGTTCCCATTTGCTGCGGTGGTGCCAGTTTCTGCCGAAAAGGGTCGCCAGTTGGATGAACTTTTAGACGAAGTGGAAAAACTCCTTCCAGAAAGCGTTCCCTTCTTTGACCCCGATATGTACACGGACCGCTCGCCTCGCTTCCTCGTGGCAGAAACGATTCGCGAAAAAGCGTTTCGTCTCCTGGGCGATGAACTCCCCTACGGGATTGCCGTGACGATTGATAAGTGGGTGGAAGATGATCAGCACGCTGATATCGTTGCAACCCTCATTGTTGAGCGTGAAAGCCACAAGCCGATCGTGATCGGTGAGGGTGGCGGCAAGTTGCGCGAAATCGGCCGCTTAGCGCGCCAAGACGTTGTGGACATGCTCGGTAAACCCGTTCACTTAGAAGTTTGGGTGCGTGTGCGCCGTGGCTGGTCTGACGATATTAAAGCCTTGAAGACTTTGGGCTACGAATAACAGAATGCCTCTTCCTATTCCTGGTTCGTTCGAGAACCCAGAGACTCCTGCAACCCGAGAAACTAAGGACGCAAAAGCGGATGCGAAGCTTCCTCAAAAGCGTTTCTCGGGGGGACGTTCTGCACCTAGTAAAAGGGGGCTTTCGCTCGACAAAACCGATAAGCGCCACTCAGTGGCGAAGATAATTTCGAACCGGCAAAGCGCCTCGAAATTGCTCGAAAATTTTGTCGATGAAGAAGAGGCTGGGGTGACGATGCCCGCCAGAGTGCAAGATGAACCAGGCTTTATTTTGCACAGCTGGGAGTGGAGCGAAACGAGCCTACTTTTAGACGTGCTCTCGCTTCACTATGGGCGCGTATTTATTGTCGCGAAAGGGGCTAAACGCCCTTCTTCTCGCGTCAAGGGACTTCTTACTGGCTTTTGTCCTTTGCTCTTTTCTTGGAGTGGGAAGCGAGAAGGGAAGAACCTCACCAAAGTGGAATGGCTAGGGTCCCTGATGCCGCTCACTGGAGAAAGCCTGATGTCGGGCTTTTACGTGAACGAACTCATCATTAAATTCTGTGCAAGAGAGGAGGTGCATCCTGGTCTTTTTGCTGACTATGTGAGCGTGATGGATGCCCTTTCGTTGGGTGAAAAAGAAGGGATTCAACCTGCTCTTCGTCACTTTGAAAAGCGTATTTTGACGCTTGCGGGTTGGGAGCCTGGCACAGAAGGGTATCCCACTGCAGAGCACTACGTGGTCTCAGAAGGGATATTGCGTGGTGTTTCAGAGAAAAGTGAAGTGGTAGAGGGCACGACGCGCTATAGCCGCGAGGCCGTTAAAGCTTTGATCGAAGAGGATTTTCAAGCCAAAAGCACACAGCGCGAATTGCGCGATATGCTTCGCGAGTTAATTCAGTGCCATTTAGGAAATCGCATGATTAATACGCGCCGTATTCTCGCCGAATTAAAGCAACTCTCGCGTGGCTAAAAAGAAAAGGGGTTGTTTCGCTCTTCGTGCAGTCTAGGAGTACTCATGCACGGTGCCAAACAACCCATGTGGTTAGTTACCTGAGATCGTAACACAGCGCACAAAAAGAGAAAATAGGAATAACGCGAAGCTCGGGAAAATCCTAATAAGGAGAAGACTTAGCGCGCTATTTTCCCTAGAGGAAAACCCTGCTTTTGACGCTTGAAGACGAAAAAACCGTATCTAAACGAGTCTTCGCGTTCAGAGACGAAGGTGCGGGTCCTATAATGAACAGATTCTTTTGAAAAGTGCCTCTCTTTGAAGTGAAGAGAGGGTTTGAGTGAGATATTTTTTAGCATGACAACAAGCAGAGCTCTTCCCCCCGGTCCCGTTTGCGTTGATATCGCCGGTCTTGAATTAACTGATCATGAACGTGACCGACTGCGCCACCCCTTAACAGGGATGGTGATCCTTTTTACTCGCAACTACGCTAACCGCGAGCAACTCAAAGCGCTTTGTGCTGATATTCATGCGACGCGCCCAGAAATTCTGATTGCTGTGGACCACGAAGGGGGTCGCGTGCAGCGCTTTCGTACCGAATTTACCGAAGTTCCTGCCATGGCAGAGATTGCTGGGCGTGAACACCCCGAAGAAGCTTTCCGTGCAGCGGGTCAAGTCTTAGCTGAAGAACTTCGTGAAGTTGGGGTGGATCTTACCTTTGCGCCAGTGCTCGACATTAACTATGGTCGCTCGAGCGTCATTGGGAACCGCAGTTTTGGCAAGAATTCTCTCGAAGTGATTAAGAACGCAGGGGCCTTTATCGAAGGGCTTGCTGACGCAGGGATGGCAAGCTGTGGGAAGCATTTCCCGGGGCACGGCTGGGCTGAAGCCGATAGCCACATTGCGCTCCCCACTGATGAGCGTTCAGTTGAAGCGCTCGAGCGCGATATGGAACCCTATCGCGCGATTAAAAAGCTCGCCTCTGTGATGACCGCTCATGTGAGCTATGAGGCCTACCATGGCGAGCTCGCCACTTTTTCCTCTACGCTTTTAAAGAAAGTGCTCCGTGAGGAGCTGGGCTTTGATGGGCTTATTTTCTCGGACGACCTTTCGATGAAAGCGGCCGTGGTTGATACCATCGTCGATCGTGCAGAGCACGCTTTGAAGGCGGGGTGCGATATGGTGCTCATCTGTAACCATCCTGAAGAAGCTGACGAACTTTTAGCGGGCCTCAAGTGGACTCGCCCGAAAGACTTTGATCGACGCTTTGATCGTTTGCGTCCTCAAGTGGCTCAGGCACCCAAAACACTCGCGCAGGCTAAAGCAGTGCTTTTTGCCTAAGGCCTAACACTCGCCAAACACTCTCGCTTTTTTGTGCGGAGGGGAAAATTTATGATTATCGATTCGCTCTTAGATACGGACCTCTACAAATTTACGATGCAGCAGTGCGTCTTGCACCAGTTCCCTGGCGCGCAGGTCCAGTATCGTTTTAAGTGTCGTACTCCCAACATTAACCTTCGTCCTTTTTTAGACGAAATCAATGCTGAGATCGACCACTTGTGCGAATTGCACTTTACTGATGAAGAGCTGGCGTATTTGGGTGGGTTGCGTTTTATTAAGTCTGACTATGTCGACTTTTTGAGTCTTTTTCACTTAAAGCGCAACTATATTCAAGTCGTTGAGAGCGACGATTACCCGTGCGGCATCGATATTTCCATTAAGGGCCCGTGGCTACACACCATTCTCTTTGAAATCCCCGTCTTAGCGATTGTGAACGAGGTCTACTTCCGCCGTCTTTATGGCGACTTAGATAAGAGCGAAGGGCGCCGCCGTTTAGCTGAAAAAATTCATCTTCTTCTCTCTGAACCCAATAATGGGGACTTGCACATTTCGGACTATGGAACGCGCCGGCGCTTTTCTCGCGCGTGGCAAGAAGAAGTGTTGCTGACCCTAAAAAAGGAATTGGGTCCGATGCTCTCTGGGACGAGCAATGTGCTTCTGGCAAAGAAGTTTGGCTTGATTCCTTTGGGAACGATGGCGCACGAATACCTTCAGGCTTGTCAGGCCCTGGGGCCACGCCTTCGTGACTCTCAGGTCTATGGCTTTGAGATGTGGGCAAAAGAGTACCGTGGAGACTTAGGGATTGCGCTTTCGGACGTCTACGGGATGGAACCCTTCTTAAAAGACTTCGATATGTACTTCTGTAAGCTCTTTGATGGGGCGCGCCACGACTCTGGGGATCCCTTTGTCTGGGGCGAACGCATGATTGAGCACTGGGCGTGCAATAAGTGCGACCCACGCAGTAAGTCGCTCATCTTTAGTGATGCGTTGACGATTCCTCGTGTGATTGAACTCTATCGACGCTTCCATGGTCGCGTAGGGATTGGTTTTGGGGTAGGGACGAACTTGATGAATGACTTGGGTCCGACAGCGCTTAACGTCGTGATTAAGATGGTGCAAGCCAACGGTCAGCCCGTTGCGAAGATTTCTGACGCACCCGAAAAAGGGATGTGTGAGGATGAGGGCTACCTTCGTTACTTGCGCCAAGTCTTCGGGATTAAAACTGAAGAGGATAAGCGAAAAGAGGCTTAACCTTTCTAAGGAATTACACTTAATGGCTAGCTTAAAGTTCAAAGAAGTGGCGAAAAGTTAGCAAAAATTTCAAAAAAAGTGTATGTTTTCAGAGGTCACCCCAAAAAAGGTGACCTCTTTATAGCGAGGTGCGCATTGTAAAAATCACTTCTCTCCCAGGTGGACGAGTTTGCGATTCTTCCAACGCACACTTTTTAGATTGAACTGTTGATAGACTCCTGCCAGTAGGGTAGAGCCCAGAGAAGGCGGGAGTAGACTGGGAGTTTTGTTGATGATGTCTTCTTTTATCCGACGAGTCCTCGCTCTGGGAGGAACGCTCGCGCCGATGGCGGCTTTTGCCTCGGCTGGACTTGATGGTTCCACGCTAGGGCTGACCTGGGCTATTCCTTTTGCCGGGATTTTGCTCTCCATTGCACTCTGTCCTCTTCTCATTCCTCATATCTGGCATCATCACTTCGGTAAGATTGCTGTCTTCTGGGCGCTTTGCTGCGCCGTGCCACTCTGGTTTATCTTTGGCGGGCATATCGCGTTTGACGCTATTGCGCATATTCTTTTGACGGACTACGTACCGTTCATCATCTTCGTGGGTTCACTCTTTATCGTCGCTGGCGGTATTCATGTGCGCGGTTCCTTTGTGGGTCGCCCGATTGTGAATACGGCCTTCTTAGCGTTGGGTGCTGTGCTCGCGAACTTTATGGGGACGACTGGAGCGGCCATGTTGCTCATTCGTCCGTTGATTGGCGCTAACGAAAACCGTCAGCGTAAGGTGCACACCTTCATTTTCTTCATCTTCTTGGTGGCGAACGTCGGTGGCGCATTGACGCCGCTGGGCGATCCTCCTCTTTTCTTAGGTTTCTTGAAGGGCGTGGACTTCTTCTGGACCTCGATTCATTTGATGGCCCCGTGGTTGATGACGGTCGGGATGTTGCTGGCAATCTATTTCGTGATCGATTCGATCATGTTCCGCAAGGACGTCGCTGCTGGCTTTAAAGCCCCTGAATCGACGAGCCGCTTCGGGATTGATGGTGGCATCAATGTGATTTTCTTGGCGTTGATCATTGGCGCTGTGTTGATGGCTGGTTTCTGGCGCTCTGGCATGGAAGTACACTTCTTGGGCGTTGGTTTCTCGGTGGAAGGCCTCTTGCGTGACGTACTCTTCATTATCGCTGCGGCACTTTCCTTGAAATTCACGACGCGTGCAACGCGTGAAGCCAATCGCTTCACCTGGGATCCGATTTTGGAAGTGGGCAAACTCTTCTTCGGGATCTTCATCTGTATCGTGCCAGTGCTCGAAATGTTGCGCGCAGGTCACAATGGGGAATTCGCTCCGCTCGTGGCGCTTGTGACGAACGCTGATGGGGAATTCAATAACACGGTCTTCTTCTGGTTGACGGGTATGCTCTCCGCGTTCTTGGATAATGCCCCGACGTACTTGGCCTTCTTTAATTTGGCCGGTGGTGTGCCTGAAACCTTGATGACGACGCACTCCCATACGTTGATGGCTATTTCCTTGGGTTCGGTCTTCATGGGCGCTATGACCTATATTGGTAACGCCCCGAACTTCATGACGGTTGCCATCTGTAACGAACGCGGCATCAAGATGCCAAGCTTCTTTGGCTACATGGTCTGGTCTGTGTTGATTTTGATCCCGACTTTCATGATCATGGACTTGGTTTTTGTTGCCTAAAGCCTCTTGCACGTAACGTGCAAAACCGCTTAAACTCAGTCAATAGCGCTGTAGGAGAATCGCCTCGGCGCTATTGCTGTTTCTGCCTTTAGAGAAAAAGGAGCCATGGTGCGTCGTTTTCTTTTACTCGCCTGGATGCCGCTCGCGATTCTTGTCCTGTGGGCCATTGTGAGCGCTAACGCTTGGGTACCTCCCCTTTTACTGCCAACACCGTGGGCGGTGCTAACGCGTGGCTGGTCGCTACTCACCTCTGGGGAGTTGCTCCACCATGTGTGGGTGAGTTGCTTGCGTGTGCTGGGTGGCTTTACGCTCTCGGCGGCGCTTGCGATGGTGATGGCCTTCTGGACGCACCAGTCGGAAAAGGCAGACCTCTCTTGGCGAGTGTTGCTCGATGCCTTCCGTGTGATCCCACCGCTCGCGCTCATCCCGCTTTTGATTTTGTGGTTAGGCATTGCCGAAGGGCCCAAAATTGCCATCGTGATTTTGGCAACCTTTTTCCCTGTTTATATTTCTGTGAGATCGGGTTTGGCACAAGCCCAAAAGCGCTTTGGAGAATTGAGCCAAGTCTTAGCTTTGACGCCCTCTCAGCACTTGAAACATATTCTGCTTCCTGGTGCACGAGAAGAACTCGCTACGGGCTTGCAGATTGGCTTTGGCTACGCTTGGCGAGCGCTTGTTTCTGCTGAACTCATTGCGACCTCCTCGGGCTTAGGTTTTCTCATCTCGGACGCTGGGATGTTTATGCACACCGATGTGGTGCTCGTGGGGATTCTCACGATTGCGGTGCTAGGTTTGGGCTCTGAGCAAATCTTCAGCTGGCTCTTCCACCGTCTCCTCTCTAAGCGTGGGAGGGCTCACTAATGAACGCGGTTGAACTTCATGGCGTGAGCAAAATTTTTTCGCTCAATGGGGGCGAAATCCGCCCCATTGATAATCTCACGTTGAGTCTCGAAGCAGGGAAAATTACCGTGCTAATGGGGCGCTCGGGGTGTGGGAAAAGCACCTTGCTAAAACTCATTGCTGGGTTACTCGCGCCTAACTCGGGGACCCTGAACTACGGCGTTGCCCGTGAAGAAATTGGCGTGGTCTTTCAAGAACCTCGTCTTTTACCGTGGAAAACGGTGAAAGAAAACGTGCAATTGGGGCTTCTTAACCTTCCTCCAGAAGAGCAAGAAGCGCGTGCGCTCGAAGCCCTAGAAAAGGTGGATTTAGTCGCCTGGGCCAACTCCCTTCCTGAGTCGCTTTCTGGCGGTCAGGCGCAGCGCGTCGGTATTGCGAGAGCACTCGCACGTCACCCTAAATTGTTGCTTCTTGATGAGCCCTTCGCAGCGCTCGACGCACTCACTCGCATTGAGTTGCAGCGCGCTGTGCTACCTCTTTTCCGAGAAAGGGGGTTGAGTGTTTTGCTCATCACGCACGATGTGCGAGAAGGGGTACGTCTAGCAGATCGCTTGTGCATTTTGAGCGAAGGCCGACTCGTGGAAGATTTGACGATTTCTCTCACCAACGAAGAACGCCTTGATGCCACTAAGGTAGCGCCTTTTGAAAAAAACGTGCTTGATGAGCTATTACTTCTCAAGCGCTAAAGTTTGCTTGCAGAAAAAATCCTTTCTTCTCGATTGAGCGACACGGCTTTTGATAGAATGGGGGCACTTTTGATGGAAAACGAAATGAGAATCAATTCTTCTTTAAGTTTTCCGTTTCCCTATTCTTTTTAAAGTTGAAGAAAACCCATGAAAAACTTCAAAACCTTCGTGGCCGCTTTGGCCTTGACCGTGAGTACTGCGCTTGCCGCTGCTGAAATGCCTAAAGAGCTCAACATCACCTATGTGAAGAGCCCCTTTAACCTTCAGAACATCGTGATGAAAGAACGCAACATGCTCGAAGAAAGCTTCGGAAAAGAAGGCGTTAAGGTCAACTGGTACGTGATTAACTCTGGTGCTCAGCAGGCTCAGGCCTTGGCATCGGGTAGCCTTGACGCTTCTGCTGTGATGAATACCGCCTCGCTTTTGATGGCTGCGGCTAATGGCGTGGACCTTCGCGTGGTGACGGGTGTGGCGCATCCTAACAGCATTTTTGCGATTGTCGGCAAACCTGGCGAACACTTGAAGATTGCTGATTTGAAGGGTAAGACCGTTGTGGGTCCGAAGGGCACCGTGCTTCATCAGTTGCTCGTTGCCGCTTTAAAGAGCGAAGGTATGGCTATTACGGACGTGAACTTCGTGAGCATGGATCCTGCCTCTGCGCTTTCCGCCATTTTGTCTGGCAAGGCTGATGCGGGTTTACTCGCTGCGAATTTGATCATCAAGGCAAAGGCCGCTGGCGCTGATGTGATTACGACCGCTGAAGGCTTGGTGAAGCCCAACCTTGTGATGGTGGCTCGTGAAGGTTTTGTGAAGGATTATCCAGAAGCCGCCGCGCTTCTTGTGAAGACGCAGCGCGATGCACTCGCTTGGATCAAGGCCAATAAAGAAGAAGCGCTGAAGATCGGTGCTAAAGAGCAGGGGATTTCGGTTGAAGACGCCGCGAAGCTCTACGACTGGTCCAACTTCTACGATACGCTCACCGAAGACGATATCGCTGGCATGGAAGCCGATCAGGCCTTCTTGCGTGAAAATGGCATGATGGAAAAGTCGGTTGATGTGAAGACCTTGGTGGCGCCGAGCGCACTCCAATAAGTCTTTGAGACAATTCTGACGAGAAAGGGCACTGCTTTTAATGAAGCGTGCCCTTTTTTAAACCTTCCTATTTTGCGCTAAGCGCGTCTTCAGCGCTTAGTGGTGATGATGGTGTTCGTGCTCATTGTCATGCGTGTGAGCGTGATCATGACAGTGCTCATGCGTGTGTCCTTCATGTTCGCTCACTGGCATGATGTTAATGTTGCCGTGACGAATGCCGGGTTCAGCAATGAGGCCTTGCGCGAGAGCTTTGACGTCTTGATAGGGACCACGGATCACCACGGTCTCAGCGCAGTCCTCTGGCGTGATATGCACGTGCATCGTGGACACGACCATCCCACTGTGGTGGTGCTGGTGTTCAGTGAGGCGCATTGCTAGTTGGCGTTCATGATGGTTGTAGACGTAGCTCACCACCGCGACGGATTCTGCCTGAGGATTTTCATCAAATTCATTGGTGCTCAACATCTCGTGGAGCAAATCGCGAATTGCTTTAGAGCGGTTGGTGTAATTGCGCAACTTGATGAGTTTATCGAACTCAATGGCCAGGTCGTCATCCAGAGAAACGGTAAAACGTTGCATGAGAGAGTTTTCCAGAAAAGAAGAGGAAAAGGATGAGCACAGTATAACCGAAGGAGAAAGAAAAACAGCTCCAAGGCCATGGTGACCTTAGAGCTGCTACTGAATGATTGGCAGGGGTAGTAGGATTCGAACCTACGCATGCTGGATTCAGAATCCAGAGCCTTAACCGGACTTGGCGATACCCCAGTCATCTGGTGCGGTCGATGAGAGTCGAACTCATATGGATTGCTCCGCTACCCCCTCAAGATAGTGCGTCTACCAATTTCGCCACGACCGCAGCATTTCGTCAAATTGTCGCGTAAAGACTTCAAGAAGAGGTTGGCAGGGGTAGTAGGATTCGAACCTACGCATGCTGGATTCAGAATCCAGAGCCTTAACCGGACTTGGCGATACCCCAGTCATCTGGTGCGGTCGATGAGAGTCGAACTCATATGGATTGCTCCGCTACCCCCTCAAGATAGTGCGTCTACCAATTTCGCCACGACCGCAGCGTCTTTACACGTTGTTTCCTGCTAGCTGTTGAAGTGGTTGTGAGAGGCAACCCAAATAACAGGAAGGAGCTATTTTAGCGCGGAATTTGGTTTTCGGGGGTAGACTTTTCACTTTTTACCCCTTCAGTACCAAGTTCTTGGGATGCTGCAGGCTGATCTGCAGTTTGTTCAACGGTGGACAACACGCCACCGGGCTGCTGCTGACGAGCGGACTTGTTGAAAGCGCCCGAGGCAAGCGTCAAAGCGATGGTGGAGCAGAAGAACACCGTAGCGGCCACAGCGGTGGAGCGCGAAAGGAAGTTTGCACTGCCTGTCGCACCGAAGAGAGAGCCAGAAGCGCCAGAACCGAAAGCGGCACCCAAATCAGCGCCTTTACCGTGTTGCATCAGCACCAAAACGATCACGACCACAGCGGAGATGATTTGCAAAACGAGAGCAATGCTGAGTAAAAAATGCATGGTATATCAACCTACTCGATAGAGAAAAATGTAACTTAAGAGGCTGCGGCAGCTTGGCACACAGCGACAAAATCAGCGGTCTTAAGACCTGCACCGCCCAACAAACAGCCATTGATGTCGGGTTGTGCTAAATAAGGGGCCGCGCGTTGCGGGGTCACACTACCGCCATAGAGGATCGGTAGCGCTTGCGCGCATTCGGGAGCATATTTTGCCACATGTGCGCGTAGTGTTGCATGCACAGCTTGCGCTTCTTCGGGAGTGGGGACTTTCCCTGTTCCGATCGCCCAAACTGGTTCATAAGCGATTGCGCCCAACTGGGCAACGTCAATGACGCTTAAGACGGCATCCAACTGAGAAATCACGACTTCTAAAGTGCGACCAGCGTCACGTTCTTCAGCGGTTTCCCCCACGCAGAGCATCGGCAAAATGCCTTCGTCAGCAAGCAGACGAGCCTTCTTTGCGATATCCGCGTCAGTTTCCCCAAAGAGCGTGCGACGCTCAGAATGTCCGATGATACACCAACGAGCGCCAATATCCTTGAGCATAGAGGCAGAAATTTCGCCAGTATAAGCGCCTTTTGCGGTAGAGGCGACATTTTGTGCGCCAACGCTCAAAACGGTCGGCTGAGCATCGAGCCCTAATGGAAAGACATAAGGGGCAGGTGCAAAGACGAGCGCTGTGACAGGGAGCTTTTCCACTTGGGGCGCCACAGTAGCGAGCCATTGTTTACCGAACCACAGCGAACCGTTCATTTTCCAGTTAGCTGCGATAACGAGTTTTTTGCTAGGCATGGTTATCCTGTTGGTGATCGGTGGTCAAAAGAATAATAGTGTGACCAAATGCCGTTTGGGACACTTCGACACACTACAGTGCATTTTAGCGATTTTCCTTCTGATAATCAAAAGAAAGGCGCGCCTGCAGAGGAAAAATTTTCTTTTGAGAAAAGAAAGCGCCCGAGGCAATCTTGAGACTGTCGGGCGCTTCTCTGAAAGTGATGAAGTACTTACTCTAGGCTCAAACTCTCTTGGAGAAGAGCCTAGAAGAAAAGTCCTTATTCAGCGTCGTTGAGCAAGGCCTTCATGGAGAGGCGGATACGACCCTTGTCGTCGCTACCGATCACCTTCACACGAACCGTCTGGCCTTCCTGGACGTAGTCGCTCACCTGATTGACGCGTTCGTTGGCAATCTGGCTGATGTGCAACAAACCATCTTTACCCGGGAGTACTTCCACGATGGCGCCGAAGTCGAGCAAGCGGGTGACCTTACCTTCGTAGACCTGACCCACTTCAACCTTAGCGGTGATGAGTTCGATACGACGACGGGCTTCGTCAACGCGAGCCATGTCGGGGCTAGAGATCGTCACGGTACCGTCATCTTCGATGTTGATCGAGGTGCCAGTTTCTTCCGTCAAAGCACGGATCGTGGCGCCGCCCTTACCGATCACTTCGCGGATCTTGTCCTGATCAATCTTGAAGGAAACCATACGCGGAGCGAGGTTGGAGAGTTCCTTAGCACCACCACCGGCCATTTCGTGCATCTTGCCCAAAATGTGCTGACGACCTTCGTGAGCCTGAGCGAGAGCAGCCTGCATGATTTCAGCAGTAATGCCTTCAATCTTGATGTCCATCTGGAGAGCCGTAACACCGTTTTCGGTACCAGCCACCTTGAAGTCCATATCGCCCAAGTGGTCTTCGTCACCCAAGATGTCGGTTAAGACGGCAAACTTGTTGCCTTCCTTGATCAAGCCCATGGCCACGCCAGCGACGTAGTCCTTGAGCGGCACGCCAGCGTCCAACATGGAGAGGCAACCACCGCAGACGGAAGCCATAGAGGAAGAACCGTTGGATTCGGTGATTTCGGAAACCACACGAATCGTGTACTGGAATTCTTCTTCAGAGGGCAACACAGCCTTGAGAGCGCGCTTAGCCAAACGGCCGTGACCAATTTCACGACGCTTCGGGCTACCCACGCGGCCCGTTTCGCCAGTGGCAAACGGAGGCATGTTGTAGTGGAGCATGAAGCGGTCACGGGATTCACCGCAGAGACCATCGATAATCTGTTCATCCTGCTTCGTACCCAAGGTGGTGAGCACCAAAGCCTGGGTTTCGCCACGGGTGAAGAGAGCAGAACCATGGGTGCGCGGGAGCACGCCCTGGCGAATTTCGATCGGACGAACGGTGCGGGTGTCGCGACCGTCGATACGCGGTTCGCCATTCAAAATGTTGGAGCGAACGAGCTTAGCTTCGAGTTCGAAGAGAATGCCGTGCACTTCGTTCATGTCAGCCGGTTCCGTACCAGCAGCTTCCGCATCAGCGGTCAACTGGGCTTCAACAGCGGCATAAACTTCACGCAATTTTTCAGTACGAGCCTGCTTGGAACGGATGCTGTAGGCTTCCTTGAGACCAGCGTCAGCCAATTCGACGATACGAGCGATGAGCGCTTCGTTCTTCGGAGCAGGCTGCCAATCCCAAGCGGGCTTACCAGCTTCAGCAACCAATTCGTTGATGGCCTGGATGGCGACCTGCATTTCGCGGTGGCCGAGCATCACAGCGTCCAACATCGTCTTTTCGGTGAGGCAATCAGCTTCAGATTCCACCATCAACACAGCGCGTTCCGTACCAGCGACAACGAGGTCGAGGCGGGAGTTCTTCAACTGGGAGTTGGTCGGGTTGATCACGAACATGTCGTCGATATAGCCAACGCGGCAGGCACCGATCGGGCCACGGAACGGGATACCAGAGATAGCCAAAGCAGCGGAAGCGCCGATCATGGCAGGAATATCCGGATCGATTTCGGGTTCAGCGGAGAGAACGTGAATGATGACCTGCACTTCGTTGAAGAAGCCTTCTGGGAAGAGCGGGCGGATAGGACGGTCGATCAAACGGGAGGTCAACGTTTCCTTTTCAGAAGGACGGCCTTCGCGCTTGAAGAAGCCACCAGGGATACGACCAGCGGCGTAGGTTTTTTCGATGTAGTCAACGGTTAAGGGGAAGAAGTCCTGACCAGGCTTGGTTTCTTTCTTAGCAACAACCGTAGCCAAGACAACCGTTTCGCCCATCTGGCAAATACAAGCACCGGTGGCCTGACGGGCAATTTCGCCAGTCGTCAACGTGACGGTGTGATCGCCAAACTTGAAGGACTTGGAGACTTTGTTAAACATAGACATAGAAAACTATTCCTATAAAAGAATGGTCATGAAAGGGTTTTCTCGTCAAAGCTAGTCGCTCTCTCAGCTAAGCTTGGGTTGGCAAAGTCATTGTCTGGCACGCTGCGGCAGAAATAAAATCTGGTCAAAAAATTTACTTCTGTCGCAACGCGCATGCCGGCTTAAGCCGATACATGAAAAAGCGATGCGCTTTTCTTTGAAAACACCTTTAATGGTGTGACAACGGCCTGTCATAAAGGCAGGCCGTGTCGGGAAATATGTACCGTCTTACTTACGGAGATTCAAAGCAGTAATCAACGTACGGTAAGCGTTGAGGTCGGTGCGCTTGAGGTAGTCGAGCAATTTACGACGACGGGACACCATGCGGAGAAGACCACGACGGGAGTGGTGATCTTTGTTGTGTTCCTTGAAGTGGTTCGTAAGATGATTGATACGAGCGGTCAAAAGAGCGACCTGCACTTCAGGGGACCCGGTGTCGCCGGCAGCGCGCTGGAACTTGGCAACGATCTCGGACTTGTTCATTTCAACGGACATTTGATTTCCTGTAAAAAGAAATATTAATAAAAACTGGCGGACACGAGCGTTGAAACTCGAGCCGTGAAAAATCGCATTTTACTCATCAGGACTATGTAATGCAAGTCAAAGTGCGGTTTTTCTATGTACTTCTTTCAGAAGAGGAAAAACTCTCTAAAAGAAGAGAATAAAAGAAGAGGACGCTTTCTTAATTTGCGTCCTCTCCAGACTAGTCTCAGAAGTGCTTTTTAGCGTTCAACTAAGCGTAAACGGCGTTCCATGAAACCAACCAACTGCGTGATCGTCAACGTCATCACTAAGTAGAGGATGGCAACGACGGTCCAAATTTCCATCGTGGCGTAGGTTTCTGCAATGATCAACTGACCAGAACGCGTCAATTCTTCAAAGCCAATGACGGAGACCAAGGAGGAGTCCTTCAACATGGCGATAAATTCGTTACCGAGCGGCGGAATAATACGCTTAATCGCCTGCGGGAGGATGATGTAGCGCATCGTCTGAGCGGTGGTCATCCCGAGCGATAAACCTGCACGCATCTGACCCAAAGAGATCGACTGGATACCAGCACGGAAGATTTCAGCAACGTAGGCACCAGAGTTAAGGGAGCAGGCGGTTACTGCGGCGACAAACGGATCGATACGATGCCCAATGATATTTGGCAGGGCAAAGTAGATAATGAAAATCTGAACGAGCAAAGGCGTACCGCGGATGACGTCAACGTAGATTTTGCAAGGCCAACGAAGGATTTTCGACTTCGAGAGCTGACCGAGGCCAAGGCAGAGGCCAACGAGTAAGCCAAAGCCAACAGCCAAGGCGGTGATTTCAAGCGTAACCCCAGCACCTTTAATAAGAAGTGGAATACTGTTTGATATCAGTGATAAGTCAAAATCCATCTCGTAACCTCTAAGCGGTGAGTCTATATATTGTCAGTCTGGTCTTTTTGAGCCTAATGAGGAGGGGCTCGCAAAGGTGTAGGTAAAACGCCCATCATTCTACCGATAGCTGCGCGAAGTGTCCAACGATTCGGGGCTCTCTGTGCAGAAAATTGAGAAAGAAGATGGGAGATTGAGAAAACGCCGTTTGTCTCATAACTCAACAAACGGCGTTATCCATCAATAAAGCTTCTTATTGAGCGAACCAGTTGTCATAGATCTTCTGGACTTCGCCGCTAGCCTTCAATTCGTCGTAGGCCTTGTTCAAAGCGTCGAGCAACTTCGTGTTGCCCTTCTTCACTGCGAAACCGTACCATTCGGCATCGGCGATTTCGCTAGAGAGCTGGAAGTTCTTAGCCTGGTTGGGCTTCGTCTTCAAGAAGTAGGCGAGCACTGGGCGATCGAGCACAACGGCTTCAGCGGAAAGACCAGAGGAGAGATCCATAAAGGCTTCGCTCGTGGTATTGAAAGTCAACACTTTAGCGTTCAAGGTCTTCTTGGCGTATTCAGCCCCCGTGTTACCAATCTGAGCGGCAATGGTCTTACCCTTCAAAGATTCAAAGGTCGGGAACTTTTCAGCGTTCTTCTTGAGCGTGAGGTAGGAGAGACCCGATTCGTAGTAGGGCTTCGTGAAGTCCACTTTTTTCTGACGTTCTTCAGTAATGGAGATACCAGCGGCAGCAACGTCAATAGCGCCCGTGCTCAAAGCCGGGATCAAGGCATCAAAGCCCATGCTGGAGACTTCCACTTCGTAGCCAGCCTTCTTACCGACAGCCTTGATCAATTCAATATCAAAGCCCGTAATCTGGTTGCTCTTCGTATCCAAGAATTCAAACGGGGCGAAGGTCGGTTCCGTACCAACGCGCAATTTTTCAGCAGCAAAAGAGGTGCTCACAAGAGCGGCGGACAAAGTAGCTGCAAGGATGATTTTTTTCAACATGGTAAGTGCTCCAAGATCTGAAATTTTGTCGCGTTGAGTTTATGAAAGAGGGGGAACTCAACGATCGTGAGAATCACTATAACGAAACAAAGTTTTGTCTGTTCCGATTTTCTACCTAGATTTTTTGACGTTTTTCCCTTTTTTGAGGGGAAAATTCATTCGGTTGGTGTTTAGCGCTCAAATGGCGACAATTTGTCGACAAATCAAGGTATTAAGTCGACACAATAAGTTGCTTCGTCAGGAGTTTTTGCCGATTTCGTTTTTCCAGGGCAAAATCAGCCAGTCGTGCTTTTTCGCTTCGAGAGCAAGCTGAGGATCTGGGTTAACGCAGTAGCAGTCGCCCGCTGCCAGAGCAAGTGGCAGATCGTTGTGGCTATCCGTGAAAAAGACGACTTCAGAGAGCGTGTGACCAAGTTGAGCGAGTTGTCCTTCTAGGCAATGGATTTTGCCTTTTTGAAAGGGTGGCACGCCAATGACTTCCCCTGTGAGATGGTTATTTTCGACAAGAAGATCTACGCCAAAACTCTCTTTAATACCAAGGAGCTTTTCGCCAATAGGTTGGACGAGAAAAGCGTTAGAAGCGGAAATAATCATCACATCCATGCCAAGGCGACGCGCTTCAGCAATCGCATCGAGCCCTTCTTGATAAACCGTATCGGCAATGTAGCGGGCCATGAAGCGCTCCCCATGCACTGCAAGTTCATCTATCGAGAGGTAGGAGAAAAAAGGAATGATTTCTCGCAGATAATCTTCAAGCAATAAGGTTCCTGCGATATAGCGCTCTTCCATCAAGCGGTCTACTTCAAGAAAACGAGGATCGGTGACGAGCTTTTCTTCTAATAAGTAGCGAGTCCAGTCGACGGTCGCGTCTCCAGCAATCAGAGTGTGATCAAGGTCGAAGACACAAACCTGGGGAAGAAGGCCAGTGCTGGGAATAGGACGAAAGAGCGTGGAAGACATTGGGCGAGCTCCATTCTTTTTTGGTTGGCAGTTCTTCCATCATACTGGAGGAAGGACGAGGCTGGTGGCATTGCATACACTTCTTTCAAAGTGGTGCTAAAGTGAAAAGCACAAGAAGAAGGCTGCACACTTTCAAAAAAGGATAAGCAGCCTTCAGGATGGAGGAAATTATGGGTAAAGAAATTGAACGTAAATTCTTAGTGCATGGCACCGCGTGGCGCCAACTCGCTACAGGGGTGCACTATCGCCAGGGGTATCTCAATAGTCAGAAAGATCGCACGGCGCGTGTGCGTACCGTAGGAGAAAAAGGCTTTTTAACGGTGAAGGGACCTACGCATGGGATTACTCGCTTAGAGTTTGAGTATGAGATTCCTCTCAAAGATGCGCTCACCATGCTGAACTCGTTAGTAGAGCAACCGATCATTGAAAAGATTCGCTATCGCATTCCTGCTGGAGATTTCGTATGGGAAGTGGACGAATTTTTAGGCGTTAACGAGGGGCTAATTGTGGCAGAAATTGAGTTACCTGAAGAGGACACGCCCTTTGAAAAGCCATCTTGGATCGGGGAAGAAGTGTCAGGAGACCCCCGCTACTATAACTCCATGCTCTCGATAAACCCCTATCGCACTTGGCAAGAGGGGAAATAAGGAGGGGAATTTTTTCAGAAAATGAGGCGCTCTAGAGTGCCTCTTTTTTTAGTATAGAAAAACGCGAATAAGCTTCTCTAATAGGTAAATGTGAGAGATTTGATAAAAAAATTTTAGAATTTTCTTTTTTAAGAAAAATCGGAAAGTTGGCCTTTATGCACCATTTCTCTCAATAGCTTGGTATGAATGCTATTGAGGAGATTTTTGCCCATTTTTTCCCTAGCGAAATTTTTCTTTCTTTTTCTCGTTTTTGAGATGTTTTTCTCTCATTTTTCTGCCGTGTAGGTGCTACATCAAAAATGAGTTTTTTGCGAGAGGAAAAGTCACAGAAAAATCGGCTTATCTCACGCTCTTTGGCAAAATTTCGGAGATCTATCGAGAAGAGTGGAATTGCTATGAAAAACTGCTAGTATCGTTCATTCAGTTCTTATACAGGTATTTTAAGTTTTTCCATAAAATTTTTATGGAATAAAGAGCAAATGACTAACTACTCAAGTTTAAGAAAAAGACTACATAAAAATTTTTTATACCTAAAAAATCGCCTACTATACTCTCTAAGAAGCAAAACTAGGAGTATTAATTCTTTCATAGATAAGTAAAATATCAAAAAACTGAACATCTTGATCTATGGAAATGCTTCTTTAAGAATGAAATATAAGCAAATAATCATAAATTGTATAGATCGTTTTTAGAGATCATTGAAAAATAGTCCAGTCACGTGAAAAGTGACCGTAAATTCAAAAAATTTCTTTAAAAAATAGCGAAAGATACTCTCTAAGAAGGAAAATAAAGAAAATTTTAGAAAATTTTCAACTCAATTTTCATGCAAAAAATGGAAGTTCTACACCTCAAACTCACGCAAAAACGAAGTTTTCGTTCTTGAGGAAAAGTGACTTCTCCAACTTTTTACCCGTATCAAAAATTCTGCCGATCTTTGAAGTATGAAAAACATCGAACACAATTCTCTAAGAGGGAAAGAGATAAGGTTCTGGTAAAAAATAACGGCAATTCTGTTAGTTTTAAGGTAATACTTACACATACAACTTGTAAACTACTTTTATCCCTGTGAGAGTAGTTAGTTATTCATGTTTGAAGAATCCTTTTTGCTATGACTTTGAGATAGGTCAAAGAAAAAAGGCGACTGGCGCTATGCTAAAATTTTCACACCAACAACCACTTCTTTCCTATCAGGACCACTCATGCCGCCATCTGAATTCGAACCGTTTGATATGCAAGACGAGTTCGGGTCAATGTATTCACACCACACGCCTTTCGATGAGGAATTTTCTCATCGTGAGCTAGATTTGCATGTAATGGAAACTTGGCGCTATTGGGAGGAAGAAAGTCGAGCAGAGCCAGCTTTTAGTCCTGAAACCGATTTGTTGAATGCCGAGGGGGAGATTGATTTTTATGGCGATAGAGGTTTGGGCTACTACGCCCTGATTCCCTTTGGCCAATACTTGGCTCGCCGATCTGAAGAGTTCGGGCCAATTGGCGGTTGGCCGTCCCCAGAACCCACAGCCGCTCCCATTTCGTGGGAGCGGTTTCGCCACCTGGTTCGTTACTACCGAGAGTGTGTGCGACTGGAAAACGATGCACTTTGCGCGATCCCCTTAGAGATGGTTGGACAAAAAGCGGTTTTTCTCGCGCATGACGAAGATTGGTGTCCTCGCGCGGGAGACTGGCAGCGCTGGATTCCCGAAAAGGGAAGTGAACACTACGAGGAACTCAATCCTTTTGAGCACCATGTGAGTCTTGGGTATCCTCTTTGTGTACACCCAGTGAAAGACACACAGGGAAAAACGCGCCTTTCTATTGAACCTGTCTTTTATTGGCGGCTTACTGTGACGAAGCACGCTGGAGAAAAGCCAGGCTTTCTCTGCCAGTTGCTCGACCCAGAAGCAAAGCCTGAAGTGAACCACGCCTGGTTACGCCGTGTTTGTCGAGGTAAGGGAAAAGAAGAAGGATTCTTGCGAGACGTCGGCATGCTTCCAGAAACGCTGTTAGCTGATCGAGAGGAAGAGAGTCCTACGGATTATTCTCTTTCGCGGTTAGTGAAGGTGGTGGAGTCGCATTTTGCGCGTCATATGCGCGAAACGCTCAATCCAGAAGATTTGCACTGCGTGGGGTTTGATGGAGAACCCGAGACAGGGTATTACAACCGTGCCATTCTCTTTAATGAAGAAGCTTCAGCTTTTACCCGAAATTTAGAAAAAGAATTGCGCTATTTGGAGAGCGTGCCCGATCAAGTTTTAGAGGGGACAGCACTCAAGGCGTTTTTTAATGATGATAAAACCTCGCATGATGAGGAGCCTCTCCTCATTGGTGATGCTTTTGACTTGGAGCGCTTCACACTGCGTCAACGAGAAGCGGTGAGCTGTATGCTCTCTGAAGCGCTCACTGTAGTACAAGGACCACCAGGCACTGGAAAGAGTCAAGTTTTAGTGGGCGCCATGCTTAACATGAATGCGCACGGCGGCAGAGTCCTCGTGTCAGCAACGACCCACAAAGCAATCGATGCGATCGAAGAGCGCCTTGGGAAAATGCGAGAGCTTGTGGGAGACTATCCGTTTTTACGACTGCAGTCTCCCAGAGCCACTTTCTTAGAAAAATTAGAAGAGAAATTTTCGGCTCTCCTGCCAGAACTTCACTTCGTGATAAATGAGGAGGCAGGGAAGCAACTCGCTGTTGCCAGAGAAAAACTTTTGCAGGCAGCACAATTCCGCTCCCAAGTCGAAGAGAGAGCAAAGCGCTATCTACTCTTGCGCGAGAAAATGGAGATCGCCTACCGCGTCATGAAAAAAGAGCGGGAATTCGATCCCAACATTCCTCAAAAAGCCCGCGAAAAGGATATTCGACGAGTGCGAGGCTATGAACGCGCGCTTGCGAATTGGAGTGGTAGTGCTTGGGAGCGCACCGTTTTCCAGCTGCGTCATCCGCTCTTAAACACTTTATTTCGGCAGTGGGTTCGCTCCTTAGGAAAAGGCACTCTTCCTTATTGGAAGGCTCCGACTTCGGAGCGACTCTCTCATATCACTGAAGAATTAAAGCACCTCAAAAATTATGTTTTCGCCCGAACGAGTCTCACTCAGGCGTGGCAAGAAAAAGAGGCGCTCCCAGGGAACTATTCTCTGTATACCCAGCAGATTGCGGAGCGCAATTTCTCGATTGTTGAAGCCTTCCCGGCGACGATTCGCTCGCTTAATGCGTTACGCCTTTATGAAGCGCTTGCGGCATACTTCCCCATCAAAGATAGCGTTGGACAAAAGATAAAGAAAAGCCTTTTGGACAGTGAAGAATTGATCGCGTGGTGCGCTTCTCATCGCGATAAGGAAAAAGAACTTTTGCGGTCGGTTTTCCCTACCTGGGGTGTGACTGCGCTATCGGTCGGAAGTCAAATTCCTCTTTCTCCGGCCACTTTTGACCTTCTCATGATTGACGAGTCTTCTCAAATTAATGTGGCACAAGCGCTCCCTCTGCTCTTTCGAGCAAAGCGAGCCGCAGTGGTGGGAGACCCCATGCAGCTTGCCTTTATTTCAAGTGTCACTGAGTTAGAAGAAAAGATTGCGCGTGAACGCGCAGAGCTTACCGACGAGGAAGCCAGAGAGTATTGCTACAACAAAGTTTCCCTCTACGATTTAGCCTATCGTCGTCGCACGGCACGACGCGTCTTCTTGGCAGATACGTTTAGAAGTTGTGCGCCTATTACGGCTTATTGCAGTCACTATTTTTATGGTGGGAGATTGCGTACCGCCACTGATGAAAATCGTCTTCAAGTTCCCTTCTTGCGGGAGCCTGGAATTGAATGGATTTCGGTCAAAAGTGCTGTTAAGCGTGGGAGAGAGGGCACGAGTTGCTACGCGCCAGAAGAAGTGGACCGAGTGGTTGAGCTCGTCAAAACCCTTTTGCTCGATGAACACTATGAAGGCACCGTAGGTGTTGTCACCCCGTTTGCTTATCAAGGCGAGGTGATTCGTCAGGCGGTTGAAGCGGAAATTCCAGAAGAGATTCTTCAGAAAGCGCAATTCGTTTCTGCGACTTCACATGCTTTCCAAGGAGGAGAGCGTGATGTGATGATTTTGAGTCTGTGTGCTGGAGCGGGGATGCCCCCTGGGTGCTTACGCTTTATCGCGGATAACCCCTCGATATTCAATGTAGCGATTAGCCGTGCGAGAGCACTTTTGCTTGTTGTCGGGGACGAGATGTGGGCAGCGCGTTCGCGCATCCCATTTGTTGAAGGGCTTACGAAGAGCTGGCAAGATGCATTGGACAAAACGCGAAGTGAAAATGAATGGTCTGAAAAAGAACGTTTCATCGCACAGCTTCGAGAGGCTGGTCTTCCCGTTTCTTTGCATAAAAAATCAGGCGGACGTTTTATCGATATCGCTCTTGAAGACGGTTCAGTGAAATTAGCGCTGATGCTTAGCACCTCAATGCGTGGGGCAACGTACTGGCTTGATGCGGATCTTGTCTCACAAGGTTGGCTCGTATATCGTCTCTGGCGACATGAATTAACGGACCATTTAGAAGAGTGTGTCGGACGTGTGATCTCTCTTTGGCAACGTGCACATGAAGAGCGCGAGCCTATCGCGATGTGATGAAGTCAGCGCTCCTTGGCCGTTGAAAGAATAAAGCGAAGAGCAAAAGACAGTCTGAGTTGTCTGGACCCATCATAGGACCCACCGCGCGTCCTCCTAAGCCCTCAACCTAGACCCCAACCTAGACCCCAATCAAATCGAAATAAAATGGGAAGCGGGTACAGACAATAAGGGTGCAACTCCGCCTGAAAGCTAAGAAAACAAAGGGCTTTTCAGCGTAGGTGAAAAAAGTGGGGAAGAAGCTTTGAAGATAAACTGGCGGAAGGAGAGGGATTCGAACCCTCGATACGGAATATCCGTATGCCGCCTTTCCAGGGCGGTACATTCAACCACTCTGCCATCCTTCCGAGATGATACGAAGAGAACCTTTTCAGCAAAAGGTCGCCTCGTCAAATGTTGAGAAGAGAAAGTATACACGGTTTTTGAGAAAAAGCAAGTTTTTGTCCATACCGTATTTTTAGGATAAACCCGAGATCGCTGTTTGGAGTAGGTCGGCTAGAGGATTTTCAGTCTCTTCGAGCTGTGCCAGAATCTATAAGAGTGTTTTCTTTGCTAAACTCATCGATTGTCTGAGCTTTCAGACAAGGAAGGATGTCTACATGCCTCTCAAACGAAATGCACGATTTGCGCCGCCCGCTCTCATTGATCTTGAGGACGAAGAGAATATTTTTTTCGTTCTTGAAGAGTTGGGCTTGGCACATCTGCAAAGCATGTGGATTAAAAAGCATGAACCAGAGCGCTCTGGCGCGGCTGCAGTGCATGCGCAGGCGGTTGCCTTTTTTGGTGACTTGCTCACAATCCTTTCTGGCGAAGCTCAATCTAGACGCGTGAAACCGAATACTTGGGCGGGAGACCGGCTGGCCTCGCACTTGGCAGTGAGTTTAGGACTTGATGGACAGACCGATAAGTGCATCATCCGTGAAGCAATGGAACGCTTTTTAGATGACCTAAATTTATTGACCTCGTACGAACAAAGCGTAAAAGACTCGGGCCGTGTAATGCCTTCTAAAGACTACAATGATTTGATGGAAGGCTGGTCTGCACTTTTTGCTGGAAAAGCGAATCGACTCCTGACTCCACTACCGTTGTTGCTACACAAAGCCAACGAGATGGCCTAACGAAATTTCTGCGCGCGAAAAGAATTCTATTTTTATCTATAAGGGGAAGTCATGCCTAGTAATCAGTATGAAACCTTAATGCGTCATGTCTACGAGCATGGCACTCATAAGTCTGACCGCACGGGGACGGGAACGAAATCCGTCTTTGGCTATCAGATGCGATTTAACCTTCAGGAAGGCTTCCCTCTGGTGACCACGAAAAAGTTGCACCTGCGCTCGATCATTCATGAATTGCTCTGGTTCCTCAAGGGGGAATCTAACATTAAGTATCTCAAAGACAATGGGGTGAGCATTTGGGATGAATGGGCAGATGAAAACGGTAACTTGGGCCCAGTCTATGGCGTGCAATGGCGCAGCTGGCCAACGCCCGATGGTCGCCACGTTGACCAAATTTCCAATGTGCTCAAGCAGATCAAAGAAAACCCAGATAGCCGTCGCATGATTGTTTGTGCTTGGAATCCAGGGCTCATTGATCAGATGGCGCTTCCCCCTTGCCACTGTCTTTTCCAGTTTTCTGTGGCCGATGGGAAGTTGAGCTGCCAGCTCTATCAGCGCTCCTGCGATATTTTCTTAGGCGTGCCCTTTAATATCGCAAGCTATTCGCTTCTCACACATATGGTCGCGCAGCAGTGCGATTTGGAACCTGGTGACTTTGTCTGGACAGGGGGCGACTGCCACCTCTACGACAATCATATGGAACAGGTGGAGTTGCAGTTGAGCCGTGAACCTCGTCCGTATCCGAAGTTGGTGATTCATCGTCGCCCGGACTCGCTCTTTGACTATCGTTATGAAGATTTCGAGATCGTTGATTACGATCCGCATCCTCATATCAAGGCACCTGTTGCGGTATAAGGAGCAAGCAGAGATGATTCTCGATATGATCGTCGCCATTGCGCAAAATCGCGTGATCGGTTCTGACAACAAGATGCTCTGGCATATTCCAGAAGACTTTGCTCACTTCAAAAAGACGACCATGGGTCACCCCATTATCATGGGGAGAAAAACGTGGGAGTCGTTAGGACGTCCCTTGCCTGGACGCAAAAATGTTGTGATCACGCGTCAAAAGGATTATGTCGCTACAGGCGCAGAAGTGGTCTCTTCGCTCGAAGAAGCTCTCGAATTGTTGCGTGATGAAGCGCGAGTTTTTGTGATCGGTGGTGGCGAAATTTATCGTCAAGCGATGCCATTGGCTGACCATATGTGGGTGACGATTGTGGGGAAAAATTTTGAGGGAGATACGACCTTCCCCGAGATTGATCCCTCGGTCTGGAAAGAAACAGTCACTCACATTTTGTCCCCGACAGATACTCGACCTTACACGGTGAGCTTTAATGAGTACCACCGTCGTTAAGATTTCATGCCTGTGAATAAAAAAACCAGTTGCCTAAAAATTGAGCAACTGGTTTTTTTTGATATAAGCCTTGACAGAGTAGACTTTTCGGTGTAGTGATTGATTAGTTATTCACACGGCCAAAATAAAGTTGTTCACAGAAACTGTGTGTAACTTTGGAAAAAAGAGCGTTTTTTAGTCCTAGATCCTTGTTAATCAATGACTTAGGTATTTGCTCAATTTTTAAGCAACTGTGGACTTCTTCTTTATGCTCTGAAAGGGTATTCGAGGAAACCCTCAAGCGCTTTTTTCTCGAACGAGTGGGAGAAAAAATTTGGCAAGAAAAAACGCTGTTTCCTCATCGAAGAAACAGCGTTTTGAAATTCTGGCGCGGCTGGCAGGATTCGAACCCACGACCCTCTGGTTCGTAGCCAGATACTCTATCCAACTGAGCTACAGCCGCAAATTTATCTCGGCACTTTTCAACAAAATTGTTTAGTTTTGGCGCGGCTGGCAGGATTCGAACCCACGACCCTCTGGTTCGTAGCCAGATACTCTATCCAACTGAGCTACAGCCGCTTCAAAAAGTGGAGAGAACGTATATTACACACTTTTTTCCAAGAATACAAGAGGAAAGGGCGAAATACCGTAAAAAAGTGATGACTGCTTAATTTTAAGGCAATCCTCACTCATGAACGCCTTCGCACAGAGAGCCTTCTTAATCGCGCCGTGCGATAAGAGAGAGGTACTCGGTACCGTGTTCTCCCTCACGTGTAAGTTCCTCAAGGTAGTGGTGCCCCGTCTGGGCGCAGAACTCTTTGAGGTCAGGAATGCTGTGAGGATCCGTGCTAATCACGCGAATTTTTTCCCCTGCTGCCATCTTAGCGAGGGCCTTCTTTGTTTTGAGCACAGGAATAGGACAGGCCTCTCCTGGTAAGCAGAGCTCGGTAATCGTCAGATCATTAGCCATGAGAAATCTCTCAAACAAAAAAATCGAAGTAAGAAGAAAGGGCTGCTGGCTGGAAAATTCCGCAGCAACCCTTTGTCCGTTTTGGTTTAACTTTGTGTGTTGTCTCTTGTGGTGACCAACACTCAATAGTGGAAGATCTCTAATTTAATTAGAGCTTCGATTCCACCCAACCCTTCACAACTGCGAGCGCTTCGTCGAGCTTATCAGCAGACTGCGCACCAGCCATCGCCATGTCGGGCTTACCACCGCCTTTACCGCCCAAGGGGACAGCGACGACGTTAACCAAGTCACCGGCCTTGATGCGATCGGTGAGGTCGCGAGAAACGCCAGCAGCGAGCTGAACCTTGCCGTCAGCGGAGACCGTAGCAAGAACAGCGGCAACCGTGCCAAGCTTATCCTTGACCTTATCCATCGTTTCGCGCAAAGCTTTCACATCAACGCCATCAAGACGAGCCGTCAAGACCTTGATGCCCTTCACTTCAATCGCCTGATCAATGAGGCTATCACCCACACGAGAGGCCATCTTGCTCTTTAACTGATCAAGTGCCTTTTCCAAGGCCTTCAAATCGTCAAGGAGGTTAGAAACCTTCGTGGGCAATTCTTCCGTCTTCACATTCAAGCGACGAACCACATCGTTCAAGACGTCAGCATTGTGCTGGGCAACGCGCAAAGCGTTCATACCCGTCTGAGCTTCGATACGACGCACACCAGCGGCCACACCAGCTTCAGAGACAATCTTGAAGGAGCCAATGTCGCCCGTGCGAGCCACGTGGCAACCGCCGCAGAATTCGATAGAAGAACCAATATTCAAAACGCGAACGATGTCATCGTACTTTTCACCGAAGAGCATCAAAGCGCCCGTTTCCTTGGCTTCATCGATCGGCATCACACGAGCCTGCGTGGCGGTGTTTTCGAGAATTTCATGGTTGACCATGTCTTCCACAGCCTGAATTTCTTCAGCCGTCATGGGCTTGTTGTGCGAGAAGTCAAAGCGCAAAACATCGGGGCTCACCAAGGAACCCTTCTGCTGGACGTGTTCGCCCAACACTTTACGCAAAGCTTTCTGCAACAAGTGCGTAGCAGAGTGGTTACGCGTCGTAGCAGCACGCAATTCTTCATTCACACGAAGCGTGAACGTTTCACCAACGCTCACATGGCCTTCCACCACGTGAATGTGCTGACCCGTCACCTTGCCCTTGACGCGGAACGTATCGAGCACATCAAGGATGGAGGTGTCGTTCGTGCAACGGCCCTTATCGCCAACCTGGCCACCCTGTTCAGCGTAGAACGGGGTCTTATCAAAGACCACCACCGCATCGTCACCAGCGTCAACGGTTTGCACCGCTTCGCCGTCACGATAAAGGGCGATAACCTTGGCGTCCTTTTGTTCGAGCGTTTCGTAACCGGTGAAGGCCGTATCAGCGCCCGTGTATTCGAGCCCCTGAGCCATCTTGAACTTGGCATTGGCACGAGCCGCTTCGCGCTGGCGAGCCATCGCAGCGTCAAAGCCTTCGATGTCCACTTTGAGGTTACGTTCACGGCAGACGTCAGCCGTCAAGTCGGCAGGGAAGCCGTAGGTGTCGTGCAACTTGAAGAGGATTTCGCCATCCAAAACGCCGTTTTCGCAATGAGCAATAGCGTCTTCGAGGATTTCCATACCCTTGCTAATCGTCAAGAAGAAGCGCTGTTCTTCTTCCTTAATGACTTCAGCGATACGCGGGTTGTTGAGTTCAGGATAGGCTTCACTCATTTCCGTGCGAAGGGCATCCACCAAGGTGTAGAAGAAGGGAGAACGAGCCCCCAACTTGTAGCCGTGGCGAATGGCGCGACGACAAATACGGCGCAACACATAAGAGCGGCCTTCGTTGCCAGGCAAAATGCCGTCAGCAATGGAGAAAGCGCAAGCGCGGATGTGGTCAGCAATCACCTTCAAGGAGGGCGAGTTGATATCAGCAGGTGTTTCGCTCACTGCGTCAACAGCCTTCTTAGCAGCAGCCAAGAGGTTCTTGAAGAGGTCGATGTCGTAGTTGTTGTGCACGCCCTGAAGAACGGCAGCAATACGTTCGAGACCCATACCCGTATCGACGCTAGGCTTAGGCAGACGATGCATCACACCGCGTTCGTCGCGGTTAAACTGCATGAACACGAGGTTCCAAATTTCGATGTAGCGGTCGCCATCTTCGTCAGGGCTGCCCGGAGGGCCGCCTTGCACATCAGCGCCGTGGTCATAGAAGATTTCCGAGCATGGACCGCAAGGACCCGTGTCGCCCATCATCCAGAAGTTATCGGACATGTAGCGAGCGCCTTTGTTGTCACCGATGCGAACGATGCGTTCTGCGGGAACGCCCACTTCCTTGTTCCAGATGTTGTAGGCTTCGTCGTCTTCTGCGTAGACGGTAACCCACAATTTTTCAGCTGGAAGCATGAAGTGCTTCGTCAAGAGTTCCCAAGCGAAGTTGATAGCATCGTGTTTGAAATAATCGCCAAACGAGAAGTTGCCGAGCATTTCAAAGAAAGTGTGGTGGCGTGCGGTGTAACCCACATTGTCCAAGTCATTGTGCTTGCCGCCAGCGCGAATACACTTCTGACTGGTGGTGGCACGAGAGTAGGGGCGCTTGTCGAAACCAAGGAAGACGTCCTTGAATTGGTTCATACCAGCATTGGTGAAGAGCAAGGTGGGATCGTTACCCGGAACCACAGGGCTCGAGCTAACAATCGTATGTCCTTTGCTTTCGAAGAACTTCAAATAGGTTCGACGAATATCTGCGACTTTCATAGTAATTGTTTCTTCATTGATTAATAGGAGCACTCAGAGCCACAGAGAGAGGCCAGTTCTGAGTGCGGGAATTCTGTCTGTGAAGGAGTCGCGCTTAATGCGCTTCCTTCATGCGAAAACACCTATTTTACCTCTAACTCGTTTTTTCACGCGAATAAGAAGAAAAGTTTTTCGCGAGTTTCCTCTTAAAGAGTCTTGATTTTCAAGGCTTCTCGGAAAAGGAAAGCCCCCACAGAAAGGAGAGAATTCTGTGAGGGCGAAGTGGCCGTGTCAGGCCTTAAGCGATACGAGAGTAGCCACCCGTGCGGTTCGATTCACGCAAGTAGCGGTCAAACTGCATAGCGACAGCACGCACAAAGATCTTGCCTTTGGCGGAAACGACTAAGCGATCGTCATAGAGTTCAACGAGCTCGTGCTTCACGTAGGGCTTCATCTTCGACCATTCGTAGGCGAAGGTTTCGTCAAAGTTGATGCCGAAACGTTCTTCCACGTCGCGCTTTTTCAACTCGAAGTTGCACATGATCGTCATGATCACGTAGCGGCGCAATTCATCGTCATCATTGAGCCAATAACCACGGTTTGTGGCTAAGTGACCAGCGCGAATCGCAGCGTAGTAGTCTTCGAGTTCGCGCGGATTGCAAGCGTAGGCGTTGTCAATCTTGGAGATAGCGGAAACCCCCAACGCTACCATGTCGCATTCTGCGCGAGTGGAGTAGCCCTGGAAGTTACGCTGCAACGTGCCTTCGCGCTGAGCAATCGAGAGTTCATCATCTTCTTTAGCGAAGTGGTCCATCCCGATGTAGCGATAGCCGTTAGCGGTCAAGCGCGTAATGGCGTCAAACATGATGTTGACTTTTTCGACGGTATCGGGCAAGTCTGCCGGCAAAATGCGACGCTGGCTCTTGAAGTGGTTTGGCAAGTGCGCATAGTGGTAGAGCGCAATACGATCGGGCGAGAGTTCAAGCACCTGGTCGATCGTCTTGGCAAAGGTTTCGCGCGTTTGCTTGGGCAAACCATAGATCAAGTCCATGTTGATCGATTCAAATCCGTTTTCACGAGCTGCATCAATCGTGGCCTTGGTCATATCAAAAGGCTGAATGCGGTTGACGGCCTTCTGGACTTCGGGGTTAAAGTCCTGAACACCCAACGACATACGATTGAGACCTAACTTCTTCAAGTTAGCGACTTTGCTCGCGTCACAGGTACGCGGATCAACTTCGATAGAGAATTCACCATCTTTGGCAAGCGGGAAGCGCGAGGTGAGCTCTTGCATCAAGCGAGCCATTTCCTCTTCAGAGAGGTAGGTGGGAGTACCACCACCAAAGTGCAACTGCTCCAATTCACCAGAACCGGTGAGTTTTTCTTTCACCATCTGGGCTTCTTGGGCAATCACATCAATGTATTCGGCACTACGCGAATGGTCGCGCGTAATGATTTTGTTGCAACCGCAGTAGTAGCAGATATCGTTGCAGAACGGCACATGCACGTACAGCGAGAGCGGAGCCGGGAATTTGGCTTGAGCTCGCGTAGCGAGTGCTTTTTCATAATCTGCGACGCCAAATTCTGTGTGAAAGCGGTCAGCAGTAGGGTAAGACGTGTAGCGGGGTGCGGGTACATCGAACTTGCGAAGCAAGTCCATGTCGGGGAGCTCTACACCACTTGATGCTGGATTCGTCATCTCGTTTTTCTCCGGCTTGTGACTTAGGTTAAACTTCTATGGAATAACTCCTAAGAAGATAGTGGTTTATTGATACTAGTCAAATCAGAAATACTTCGCTAAACTTAGCGAGTAGCCCTCCTCATGCTTCACTTGAGGAAGGTTCTGCTGAATATTGTAGGTTCCTCAGATTACTGCAATATTATTAAGCCTCTCGAAAATGAACGTTTTCTTGAAAAATTTGATTCTTTGAGAAAGGGCTTCAGTAGAACTGAAGAAGCAGTAAGGAGAAGGGCGAACGGGCAACCGTGTGGAGGTGACTGCATTGTGTCGCACAAAGCGTGGGAGAACAATGCGGGTACGGTCTTTTTGGACATTTCCAGAATCACGGACGCTCAGGTCATGGAGATCCCTCACTCAAGTGAGGTGGTGATCTCGCTCTGATAAAAAATCGATGGATGGCCCTCTAGGCTGTTCACCCAAAAAATTCTTCTGCCACGCCCCCCGTAGAGTTGGCAGAAGGTTCCAGAGGACTGTAGTTTATGAATCTTTCTGCGCTTCGTGTAGCCTGCTCAAGCTGCAATCTAAGGGAAGTTTGCTTGCCCTTAGGCCTCACACTCAAAGAGGTGGAAAAACTCGAAGAGCTCGTTGCCTCGCGTCGCCGCATTCGTCGTGGTGATGTGCTTTATCGTGCGGGTGACTACTTCGACAATTTGTATGCTGTGCGCTTGGGCTTCTTGAAAAGCACTGTCATGAGTAGCGACGGTCGCGAACAGGTCACGAATTTTTTTATGGCCGGTGAAATGATCGGTATCGATGGGATTTCGAGTGGTGTCTATTCCTGTGACGTTGTCGCTCTAGAAGATACTGAAGTGTGCGTGATTCCCTACGAAAGAATGGAAGAAGCTACGACGAGTATGAAGGCGATGGGCGTTCATTTCCAGAAAATGCTTTCTCGCGAAATCGTGCGCCAGCACGGTGTGATGTTGCTTTTGGGTAGCATGCACGCTGAAGAACGCTTGGCCGCTTTCTTGCTCTCGCTCTCACAACGCTTTGAAAACCGTGGTTATTCCCGTAGCGAATTCGTCTTGCGTATGACGCGTGCTGAAATTGGCTCCTACTTGGGACTTAAACTCGAAACCGTGAGCCGTGTGCTGTCTCGCTTCTCGCACGATGGTCTGATTGAGGTGAATCAGAAACACGTGCGAATCTTCGATCCAGAAGGACTGCGCGCAATTGTCTCGGCGGTGAATCTTGATCGAAGCACGCCAGACTATGAAAAGTCGGGTTACGGTAAGCGCATCAATGTGGTGCCCTACAAAGAAGAACAAGAATAAGAGAAAAGAAACGCAAAAAACGGTGGATTTTCAAAAGAAATTCCACCGTTTTTTTTGAAGAAGGAGAAAATTAGTGAGTAGTTACTCTCGCCTTTTCTCCTCTCCGAGAGTGATTAGAACGTCACTTTATCAGGATCTTGCCCCGAGAAGGCCATTTCTGGGAAGGCATCGATTGCCTTCATATCTTCTGCGCTCAATTCAAAGTCAAAGACTTCGGTGTTGGAGATAATGCGGCTTTCCGTCACAGACTTAGGCAGCGGCACCAAACCGTTTTGGAGAACCCAACGGAGCACCACTTGAGCAACGGTCTTACCGTACTTAGCTGCGAGCGCTTCGAGTTTTGGTTCTTTCAAAAGATTGCCAGCGCCTAACGGACTCCAGGCTTCAAGCGCAATACCATTCGCCTTGCAGAAGTCCACGGTTTCTTTTTGCGTCCAACCCGGGTGGTATTCAATCTGATTGACCATCGGCTTGACATCGGTCTTCATCAAGGCGGCCAAGTGGTGCGGCTTGAAGTTGGAAACGCCAATGGCCTTAATGCGACCAGCACGATAGAGCTCCGTCATAGCGCGCCAGGTTTCCAGGTTAATTTCTTCCCAATTTTCAAAGCGAGAAGAGGAGGCAGGCCAGTGAATGAGGTAGAGATCCAAATAGTCGAGCTGCAAATCCGTCAGCGTGCGCTCAAAGGCGTCGAGCGTTGTCTGATAGCCACGGAAGTCGTTCCACACTTTGCTTGTCACAAAGAGGTCTTCACGAGCTACGCGAGAAGCCTTAATGGCGGCACCCACGCTACGTTCGTTCCCATAAATCGCAGCCGTATCAATATGGCGGTAGCCAGCACGCAAAGCGCGCATCACAGAGTTCACAGCAGTGTCGCCATCGGGCGCCTGCCAGGTACCAAAGCCTAGAATCGGCATACCGTAACCATTGGAAAGGGTGACTTTTGTCGTTAAAGAGGACATTTCATAGCTTCCTATAGTCAAAAGTTTAAAAAGAAAGGAAGTACTCACTACGCAATCTTTCCTTGTTTTATTGGGGTAGAGAAAAAGATCCAGACCTAGTGGCTCTATTTTTCTCACTTTTCTTGCTAGGAGACGCTTCCTTTTCTTCGCTTCCTTGATAAAACCAATAACTGCTCCAGTTTTTCTGTAGAAGTCTCTCTGGTACTTACTAAAAAGTTATCGATTTCAGTTAAGCGATAGATATTTTCTTATTCTAGAGGATATGTCCTCGAAGACATACGTTCGGTGCAAATTGTCACAGAATCGAGGATTCCGTCATAACCTAAAAATACTCTGGAAAAAAGAAAACGCCGTCAAGCTTTTGTTGTGCGAGACGGCATTTCATGAAAGTGAACATTCACTAACAGTCGCTAGAACTAGGTGAAATTCTGGTCGGTTAGGCGATTGGGTGAACCAAATCTAAGCGATCGGTGCAAAGACCATCCACGCCCATGCGCAAAATTTCATGCACTCGTTTGGGATCGTTCACGGTGTAGCAGAAAATCCAACGACCCATGGCGTGCACTTCATCGATCAACTCTTGCGTTAAGCGCTTGTGGTTGCAGTGAAGGGCCACACAGTCGGTTTCTTCTAAGATTTCGCGCCAGTTTTCGGGGAATTCATCCACCAAGAAACCACGGGGAATATCTGGTGCTGCAGCATAGGCACCACGCAGAGCGTCGGGCTTAAAGGAAGAGAAAAGCGGAACTTCAGGCACAATACCCGCAGCCTTGCCACCGCCCGCCTTGACCAAGTCGCTGTAGAGCTCTGCAGTTAAGTGAGCGACCACTTCGCCCGTTTCACGTTCAAAGCCAGGAGCGGGCTTAATTTCGATATTGAGCCAGACTTGGTTGGCACGACACCAACGAACAGCCTGTTCAAAACCAGCAGGAGGTTCACCCGCATAAAAGGGGCTGTACCAGCTACCCGCATCGAGCTGACGGATTTCGGCAGCGGTCAATTCTGGAACACTACGGCTATCACGGATAATGCGACCAAACTTCGGGTCATGCATGATCACAGGGATACCGTCTTTGCTCAACATGGCATCGGTTTCAAAAGCGTGATAACCGTGCTCTAAACCAACGCGGAAACCAGCCATGGTGTTTTCCGGGCCCATGGTACCTGCGCCGCGATGCGCAATGATTTTTCGAAAGGGCCAAGGAAGAAGGGTAGACATCGTTGAAAACTCCACACTATGTGAAAGAAAGAGAAGTTTGTCTGCTCATTCTAGGACGATTAAGGGCATTTTTGGGGACTCTAAAAATGCGAAAAAAGAAATACACCTTAAGAGAAAGTGACTAGAGTGATGATAAGTCTATGAAATATAAGGATTTTTTGACTCTCTAAGCTCTTTTCCTTATTTTGCATTCTTGCGGTGGCTGTGTTCAAATAGAGACTATGCAGTGCTGTTGAAGACTCTAACAGTACTTCCGAATCACCTTTTTAATGAGGAAGATAAAAATGCAACGACGTCTACTACTAGAAGCCATGGGTTTACTCTGCGTAACTGCTGGATTGAGCTTTCCGGCAGCTTCTTTTGCGAGCTTACCCAAGGGAGAAGGTAGTAACCCCGTTCGTTTAGTGGTGCCTTATCCACCGGGAGGTCCGTTGGATGTGTCGGCTCGTGCGATTGCCGACACGGTGAAGGATGAATTGGGCAATGTGATTGTCGACAATCGTCCTGGTGCTGGCGGTGGTGTAGGGATGGCCTACGTTGCTCGTCAACCAGGCGATGGCTACACGCTCGTTGTGGGCGCTGTGGCAACGCATGCCATTAATCCGCACCTCTACAAGCGTCTTCCTTACGATCCTGTGAAGGATTTCAAGCCAGTGACCTTGATCGCTCACGTGCCGAATGTGCTCGTGATTACGCCAGAGTTCGCGCAAAAGTCGGGCGTGAAAACTGTGGCTGATTTGGTTGCTTACGCAAAACAGCACGCTGGTGAATTGAATTACGCCTCGGGTGGCAATGGTTCTGCAGGTCATATGGCTGCGGAACTCTTGAAGAACCGAGAAGGCATTAATATGGTGCACGTCCCGTTCAATGGGGCGGCCGCCGCTCGTATGTCGGTTTTGGCAGGTCAGACAGACTTGATTTTCGACAATCTCGCCAGTTGCCTGCCTAATATTGAAAACGGTAAGTTGATTGCGCTAGCCGTCACGACAAAGGCACGCACCCCAATGTTGCCAGACGTTCCGACAATGGAAGAGGCTGGCGTAAAGGATTTCGACATTTCAACTTGGTACGGTCTATTCGTCGCGGCAAGTACACCAGACGATGTCGTTGCTGATTTGAACAAGGTATTGACGAAAGCGTTGACCTCAGCTGAGCTACAAAAGCGATTGGAAAAGTTGGGTGGCATGGTTACCCCCACAACGTCTGCTGAATTCGCTCAACTGATTAGTCGTGAAAGTGAAAAGTACGCCCAACTCGTAAAGATTTCGGGCGCTAAAGTGGATTAACTCGCACGACACTACTTCGGCCCCGAGATGCTCGGGGCCGTTGCGTTCTGTGTGCCGTGCAAAAAGAAATTGGTTAAAGGGCTAACGTTGCTATGACGTATCCAATTACCCATAGGACACCTATGAGAATCAAACACGAAAAAAATTTTTGGGCTGGGGTTCTCTTCGTATTAATTGGCGCGATCGCCGTCATCGCTGCTCAAGAGAACGATTTGGGAAGTCTTTCCCATATGGGGCCTGCCTATTTTCCAACGATCCTGGGGACAGGATTAGTGATTTTAGGGTTAGTGATTGCCGTGAAGGCTCTCTTTATCAAACCTGCCGAGGGCAGTAGCCGTATTGAACCCGTGCACTGGAGCGTGCTCCTTTTTGTGCTGGGTGGTGTGGCCTGCTTTGCGTTTGCGCTCCTGAGCTTAGGGCTCATGATTGCGTTGGCACTGATGATTGCCGTCTCTTCGCTTGCCTCTCCGATGGCTCGTCGTAAAGAGGTCGGTGTGTTGATTGTGGTGCTCTGCGCAGTCTGCTGGGGCGTTTTCGTCTATGGACTCGGATTCCAAGTCCCTGTTTGGCCAAGCTTTTTCTAAGGAAGCCTGGTCATGGATTTAATTGCTAATTTGTGGCTCGGGTTCGAGCAGGCTATTAGCCTACAAAATTTGCTTTACTGCTTTGTGGGGGTCTCTGTTGGGACACTCATCGGCGTGCTTCCTGGTATGGGCCCTGTGGCAACCGTAGCCATGCTCTTACCGATTACCTACTCGCTCGATCCTGCGACGGCTCTTATCATGCTCGCGGGGATTTACTATGGCGCCCAGTATGGTGGCTCGACGACAGCAGTGCTCGTCAATATTCCTGGTGAAGCCGCTGCGGTGGTAACGTGCCTAGATGGGCACAAAATGGCCCGCGCAGGGCGTGCTGGTGCTGCGCTAGGGGTTGCTGCGATTGGGAGCTTTATCGCTGGGTGTTTTGCCACGGTGTTGATCGCCGCCTTTGCGGAACCCTTGACCGAACTCGCCTTTAAGTTTGGTCCAGCCGAATACTTCTCTTTGATGGTGCTGGGGCTTGTGAGCGCTGTGGTGCTTGCGAATGGTGACCTCTTAAAAGCCATCGCGATGATTTTGGTGGGGCTTCTTTTGGGGCTGGTTGGTACGGACGTCAACTCTGGTGCATTGCGCTATACCTTTGGCATTGATGAGCTGATGGAAGGGCTTGACTTCGTGGCGCTCTCCATGGGGATTTATGGTTTTGCCGAAATTATGCGAAACCTTGAGCAGAGCCAGACTCGCTCCTTTGTTCCAGAGAAAATCAAAAGCGTTTTACCTAGCAAAGAAGAAATGAAAGCCTCGGCGGGTCCGATTGCTCGTGGGACGATTTTGGGCTCCCTTTTGGGGATTCTGCCTGGTGGCGGCGCGCTACTTTCAAGCTTTGCCTCTTACACCTTAGAGAAGAAGCTTGCCGGGAAAAACGCCTCTCCCGCCTTTGGGGAAGGGAATATCCGTGGGGTTGCGGGTCCAGAGTCCGCCAATAATGCGGGTGCCCAGACGAGTTTCATTCCAATGCTCACCTTGGGGATTCCGTCTAATGCGGTGATGGCGTTGATGATCGGGGCAATGATGATTCATGACATCACGCCTGGTCCTCAAGTTATGCAGATGAACCCAGATCTTTTCTGGGGGCTGATTGTCTCGATGTGGGTAGGGAACCTCATTCTCATCATCTTGAATCTGCCACTGATTGGGCTTTGGGTACAACTCTTGCGTGTGCCATATCGCTGGCTCTACCCTGCGATTTTGTGCTTCTGCTGTATTGGGGTCTTCTCCATTAGCAACAACGTTTTCCATATTTGGATGACGATTGGTTTCGGGCTCTTGGGCTACATCTTCTATAAGCTCGACTGCGAAGGGGCACCACTTATCTTAGGGTTCATCTTGGGACCGATGATGGAAGAATATATGCGCCGTGCGCTGATTCTCTCGCGAGGAGACCTCACGACTTTCGTGACAAGCCCAATTTCCGCAGGACTGCTCCTCGTCTCGTTGGTGTTGCTTCTTTTAGTGCTTGCACCAAGTATTCGCAAAGGACGAGAAAAAGCCTTCCAATAAGACTAAAAACTTTTTAACCAAAGCAAAAGAGCCAAGGACCGAAATCCTTGGCTCTTTGCTTTGTTGTGGGAGGCGCTTAACGAAGCATTACCGCATTCGTACCAGCTGTACGACCAAAGACCATGCAGTCTGCGATCGCGTTACCGCCTAAGCGGTTCGAGCCGTGGATACCGCCAGTGACTTCACCAGCAGCATAGAGTCCAGGAATGACGTTGCCTTCGGCGTCAAGCACTTGGCCTTGCGGGTTGATCTTGATGCCGCCCATCGTATGGTGCACCGTTGGCACTTTACGGCTAGCGTACCAAGGTCCTTCAGTCATTTGACGGTCAGCCTTATTGTTCGCAACGAAGCCCAATTCATCTGGTGCCTTGGTTTCAACAGCCTTGTTGTAAGCATCAATACTAGCTTTCAACTTAGCGGGATCCATCTTGCACTTCTGAGCGAGTTCTTCGAGCGTGTTAGCTTCCACAACAGCACCAACGGCGGCCATATTCTTAATGGAATCGCCATTGTTGTCGATAAAGTCGCGAGAGGGATAACGCAGATGGTTCACCACAATCCAGTACTGACCACCTTTTTGCGCAAAAATCGCTTTGGCTAAGACGTCACGCGCAGCGCCTTCGTTCACGAAGCGTTCGCCCGCGCTGTTGACAAAGATACGGTTACGACCCGAGGTGCGGATATGTTCCATCAAGCCAGTGCCTGGCGTGCCACAAGGATGGAGCTGAATATCATCTAAGCCCACCAGTGCGGCACCATATTTTTCAGCCAAAATCAAGCCTTCACCCTGAGCTGCTTTATTTAAGTTGGTCGTGCCGATGTGGCTATTTAATTCCACATCTTTCCATACGCCCGTGTTCACCTTCTGGCGAAGCGGAATATTGGCTCCAAAGCCGCCCGTAGCAATCACTACAGCGGGGCTCTTCACGTTGATCGTACGACCGAAATTCTTTGCCACGACCCCAGTGATACGACCGTCTTCTTTCTTTAAATCGATAACTTGAGCGTCGGTGTAGACCTCAATAGCGCCATTGGTTTCGGCAATGCGCTTTTCAAAGGCGCGAATGTAGCTGTTGCCAGACGGGGTAGAAGGATAGTGGCTACGTTGCCAGAGCGCGCCCGTTGCGGTACCGACCTCATCCTTAAAGATCACGCCTTCCATTTCCATCCAATGAACAGCATCGAGTGCGCGAGAAGTTAAGTGACGCACCAGGGCGGGATCCCCTTTATCGTGACCACCGTGCATGGTTTGTTCAAAGAAGTAGCGAGTGGAGTCTTCAATACCCTGCTTGCCTTGACGAAGCGGGTCGGGAGCATTGAGAGCCCCTTCACTCACGTTGGTGGAGCCACCCAAGAAGCCCAACTTTTCAAGAATGATGACCTTACGAGCACCCGCTTCGTAGGCAGAAATCGCCGCGGCAAGCCCAGAGCCGCCACCACCCACAATGACCACGTCAGACTGCAGATCGAGTACGCCTACAGGATGCGTTTCTACTTTCTTATTTAAGGCCTCCATATCTTGAGTGGCGCCTTGAAGGGCTTTCTTCACACCTTCACGCACGGCAAAAGAACTCAATGTGGCACCCGTGACGCCGTCAACCCCTAAACTCTGATAGTCCAAGATTTTGGCGGTAACTTTTTCAATGGCTTTGCGTCCAACGCCAATCGTTTCAAGGTTTTCGCTAGCATCAATACTTTCAATACGATGCTCTGAAACCGTCACTTTTACGGTGACAGGCGCATTGTGACCCGTCACGGTGGCGGTATAGGTACCAGGTTTGAAAGTGTATTGAGGTTGCGTATTTTCAGCTGCTTGCGCCTGGCAAGTGAGACCCAAGAGAGCGAGATTAAGTGCAAGGATGAGTTTTTTCATGATGCGGTTTGACTCCAGTGGTCAATGAGAGGAGGTTATTTTCTCTATTTTAAGGACTCAACTGAACAAAATCCCTAGGGTTTTCACGGACTCAGGAATCCTCGGGAAAACGCTTCACTGGAACTTTCCCCCTCCTGGTTAAAGCGTAAATTTCCAATCCAAAAGTGCCTGTCCAAAAATATCAAATTATGTTGATTGTCCAATAAGTGAGTATTCCAGTTTATGGAAATGAATTGTATTTCATAATATGTTGATAAATAGGAAAATTTTATCGTATAGTACTATCAGACAAAAGTTAAAGTAAGTAAATTTGGACTTAGTAAAATGAAGCGATTTGAGTATTCAATATTTTGTCCTTTTTGAAGGTATTTTTACTTTTATCCAACCATAAACCTTCTTTGGACAAAGTGTTTTCACTCGAAAAATAGGGACTACCTCCCGAAAATAAGGCTTCCTAAGAAGAGAAAAAATACAACATAGATTAGCCTATAAGTATTGAAAAATATACTAGTACCTCTATAAGACAAAAATTAAAGTTAGATAAAAACGGTCAATAATTTTGAGAGGCTTAATTCTGAGTATGATAGACCAAAAAGTATAACTTTATCTTTTGTCCTACACAGATACCGACTGAAATTATTGATATAAAGCGAATTTTTGTTGTTTTTTCTCTAATACGCTCAAAGTATCCGAAAAATGGCCGTTTTTCGACCTAGAGGGAGGCGGCAGGAAGAAAGGTGAACCGCTCTTAAAGCAGAAGACTCATGGCAATAAGTCGCACGTCATTGTCCTCTTCTTCATCAATGTCGCCTGTTGGTAGAAAGCCTTGCTTTCGCCAAAAGTGTTCGCTCTGACGGTTGCCTTCTGCATAACTCAATAGGATTTCTTTGAAGCCAGCTTTGCGGCAAACTTCAAAAAGCGTTTTCATTAGTTTGCTTCCAATACCTTGGCCTTGGAGCGCATCGTTCATCATGAAAAAGCCAAGTAGCACACAATCTTCTTCTGGATAAGCGAAGATGAGTTCAAGTACGGCCACTAATTGACCGTCTTTGTCAAAATAGCCTAGGTAGTGTTTGTTTTGAGAGGAAGCTCCTGGCGGCAAGGAGGAGAGATCATGCAAAAGCGAAGCTTTGCTGAGCGCTTTGCCAAGATGACGATAGTAGTCCGTATGTCGCGCGCAGAGGCGATAAAGAAGTTCGATATCTTCTTTTTTGAGAGGACGAACAAAGTAGTCTTTGCTTAGCAATTGCGGTGAAAACATAGAGGCCACTTCAAAGGAAACGGATAATATCGTGGCGAAAAGGCGAAAAATTGCATTTCGTTGCTTTTGCTTTTCACGAAAAAGTCTTCTCATTTTAGTGAAATGCGTCAACATGCGCATACCACCTATCCGCAACAAAGGAATAGACGAAATGCGAAAACCCGTTTTCTTTGCGCTGCTCTCTAGCGCCACCATGCTTCTTACGCAACCCGCTGCAGCCGTCATGCCACCTGTAGAGCATGGCGCAGAATACGTTTCCCGCACGTTGATTGTGTACTATGACGTCTCTCACGGAAAAGAAGCGCTCCTAGAGGCCGCGAAAAAAGAAGGCGCTAAGGTCGTTTATGACTACAAGATCATTAACGCTGTAGCGCTCAGCGTTCCTGAAAAGGACAATATCGAAGAGGCCATTACTTTCTTTGAAAAGGTCCCTGGCGTTCTTCAAGTGGTGCGCGATCAAGTGCAGCACACTATGCGTCTGCAATAACCTCTTCTCAAAAACAAAGGCCGTACTCAACTTGAGCACGGCCTTTGCCTCATTATCAATACATCTCGAGAAACTCAAACGTTAGTTTAGAAAACCGGGATTACCCCGCCTTCGTATTTCTCTTCGATGAACTTCTTCACTTCAGGCGAAGTGAGAACCTTCTTCAACTTCTGGAATTCTTCCTTCTGGGCGTCGCCCTTGCGAACCACCACAACGTTGCCAAACGGAGAAGATTTCTCTTCGAGTGCGATGGCATTCTTAGCGGGGTTCAAACCAGCGGCTAAAGCGAAGTTAGCGTTAATCACAGAAGCGGTGACGTCATCCAAGGAGCGCGGCAGAAGGGCAGGTTCCAATTCGAGGAACTTCAACTTCTTCGGATTTTCGACGATGTCAGCCGTCGTGGCCAAGAGCGTCGCTCCTTCGCGCAACTTGATGAGGCCAGAGTATTCGAGCACCTTCAAAGCGCGACCTTCGTTCGTCGGGTCGGACGGAATGGCGATCTGGGAGCCATCAGGAATGTCCTTCAAGGATTTCACTTTCTTCGAGTAGAGTCCCAAGGGTTCCAAGTGCACGCTCACGAGAATTTCGTAGTCGAGTTTGTGCTGCTTGGCAAAGTCTTCCAAATAAGGAACCGTTTGGAAGTAGTTAGCGGATAAGTCGCCCGACTTCAAAGCGAGATTCGGCTGAATGTAGTCGTTAAATTCAACAATCTTCAGGTCAACCCCTTCCTGGGCAAGCTTTGGCTTAATGAATTCAGCAATTTCAGCGTGTGGAACAGGCGTCACACCGAACTTCAATTCAATATTTTTTGCAAAAGCGGACGTACCAACGGAACCAAAAGCAAGTGCAGCAGCAAGGGCAACAGGCGTCAAGAAGCGAGAGAGAGACATAATAAAACTCCTAAAGTATCTGGATTCAATGTTTATGTTTGGATAAAAGTTTGGGTAGAGCGCTGATTGCCTTAGGATTCAAAAAAGAGAGCAAAGCGGTGAATTACCCATGAAGCAGAGACTTTGGTCGAGGTTGGTAGCCAGAGCGCGCCCGCGGCGCAATCTGTGAGGGGCTTCGCGGTAGAGGAACCGCTGACCTTCGACCAGGAGAGAGAACTAACTTGAAAGTGCAGGCACCACAAGCTGTGTCAAATGAGACCTTCCTACACCCTCCTCACAGGAGGGCGTACTTTTACTTTACCGAAAGGAAAATTTTTTTGTGGGAGAAAAAGAAAATGGGTTGAGGTATTACCTCAACCCACGATATTTTACCTAGTCTCAGAGAGAGATTAAATGAAGCAAGCGTCCGTATTCTTCAAGTGTCCATCAGCACGAGCATCTTGAAGAATGGCCATGGCGTTAGGGGCAATATCGCTAGCGGTCATGCCAGCTTCAATCCCTTCGCTTGCCAACCCATGGAGGTAAACGGCAGCGTGAACGGATTCGACCATATCAAAACCCTGCGCGAACATCGCACCAATCATGCCAGCGAGCACATCGCCACTTCCTGCCGTAGCAAGCGCAGGCGTGCCTGTTGGGTTAATCCAAGCGCGAGCGCTACGAAGCGAGATCACGCTTCCCACGCCCTTTAAGACCACAATCGCGCCACTTTGCACGGCCAATTCTCGGCAAGCTGCCACGCGATCAACCGTGACACCCTTCGTGTCACGACGAAGGAGTTTTGCGGCTTCGCCAGGATGCGGAGTGATCACCGTAGGAGCTTGGCGAGCAAGGAGTTTGTCTTGCAAGGGCATGTTGGCTGCAATGATGTTAAGCGCATCCGCGTCAAAGACCACGGGCTTATCAGAGTCAAGTGCCTTAATGACGAGTGCTTTAGCCTCCTCTGTTTGACCCAAGCCACAACCCACAACAATGACAGACGCACTCGTAAAGTCAGAAGAGGGCGTACCAAACATTAATTCTGGGTAGAGCATGTCAACCGATGGGGCATTTTTACTCAGAGGGTAGACCGTCACGCGACCTGCGCCCGAGACTAAAGCAGAACGAGCTGCAAGCAGTGCCGCACCGATCATGCCGTCTGCACCACCAACGACCGCAACATGACCAAAGTTCCCTTTATGCGTGTTTCGGTCGCGAGGACGAAGCACATGCTGGATTTCATCTGGACCAATGACGGAGAGGTTCGAGAGTGGGACAGAAACGTCTAAGGTGTTGATCACAATTTCACCTGCGGCATCAGCACCATCATTCATATAGAGCCCTGCTTTGGTCGCTAAGAAGGTGAGGGTGATGTCAGCACGGCAACCCGGGTATGTTCCAATCCAGTGCCCAGTTGCATGATTTAAACCAGAAGGCACATCTAGCGAAATTTTGAGTGCTTGACGTTCATTGAACCAGAGCACGGCATCGAGATAGTCGCCCCTGATCGGTTTTTTGAGCCCAATACCGAAAAGACCATCGACCACGCAGTCGGCTTTACGTGCCATGTAAGGGTCGGCTTCGATTTCTCCACCTGAAGCATTCCAGCGTTCGAGCTGCGCTAAGGCAAGCGAAGTCGTCGGACGACGACCAGCGGGCAAAATGAGCACGACGTCGCGATTTTTCTGTTTTAATTCACAGGCGAGCGCAATCGCGTCTCCACCATTGTTACCAGGTCCCGCCAAAATGCTGACTTTGGCATCGCTCGGGAGACGAGATTCAATTAACTGCGCAGCAGCGATCCCTGCGCGTTCCATCAGCGTCGCTTCTCCGAGCTGGTTGGCGGCACGGTGTTCTAAGGCTTGAAATTCGTCATCATTGAAAATGGTGAGACTCATTTGAAACTGTCCTTTTGATAATTTGCTTGGAATATTTTTTCTGACCGTTGAGGTCAAGAGCGAGCTCTGTGAAGAAGCTTCGCTCTTTTCTCGATCAGCAAGATTGTTGCGCACATTCTACTCGCCCAAGCTTAAAGCCGATTGGCAAGTCGCTGGCTCAATTTAGCGGAAACGCGAAATGCTGAGCGCTTGGGCGTGTTCTGGGGTTTCGCCACGCAGAAGTTGCGCTAGCGTATCGGCATAGTAGGGCGCAAAGTCGGCACCATGAATGCCACCCGCAACGTTAAGCCAAAGACCAGGAATACCGCTTTCTCCCACAACCCCTAAAGAGTCGGGTGTGGTGAGAACGCTCTGCGAGAAGTAGCGAGCATTTTTCCAGTCACCAATATCGGGGAAGTACTTCATGCCAGCTTCCCAGAGTGCTCGGTATTCGGCATCACGATCGAAGTCGCCCTCAAGACCAAGGTACCAGCGTCCCTGCACTCGCAAGAAGTCTTCGAGTGGCGAAAGGAGGAATCCATCGGGATCGATGATGGCATGACGGATGCGCATGGCATCCCCAAAGAGCGTGGTATTTAAGACGCAACGCGTCAGAGGTAACATCGGGAATTTAATTTTGGCGGCTTTGAGGAGCGCTTGAGCCCCAAGACCGGCAGCGATCACCACTGCGTCAGCACTGAAAGTTTCCGTGGCGGTCTTCACGCCGCGGCAACGTCCGTCAGAAATCACAAAATCGGTGACGAGCTGATTGTTGAGAATAGGAACTTCATGCTCAAGAAGCCATTCTTTGAGTTGCTTCGCGAAGTAGCTAATCGACCAAGAAACACTACGGCTTACTTGAAAACTCGTGCCAGGTTTTACCCCGTAGAGCGAAGGCTCAATCTGCAACCACATATCGAGCGGAATCTCTTCGTGTTCGTTCTCGGTTTTGTTTTTGTCAGACTGGGCAATGAGCGTGCCAGCACTTTCCTGAAGGAGAAAACCTTCTGATTCAGAGTGCTGACGCAACCAGGCAATAGACGCGTCGGAGAAAATTTTCGTGAGACGGTTGAGTTCCGCTGCACGCTCTTCGCTGCGACTCTTTTTCATTAGATGCGCAAAAATAGGGTGCTGGAAAACAAGGCCAGCCCCATAGACGAGAGAAGTGTTCGGAGAACTTAAGAGCTGAGGCTCGGCATCGCCAATGAGCCCTGAGCAACTATAACTCGCTCCTTGGCAAGGCGAGGGGCGTCCTTCAAGGAGCGTGACATGAATGCCACGAGAAAAAAGCGCATACGCTGTCATGAGCCCAGTGATCCCAGCTCCGACGACTAAAACCTGCATGATATTTTTTTGAGGATGAATTCTAAAAACGAGCTTTCACATTGTATCGAAGATCGGGAAAATTAGCACCTTTGAGTTCTCCTCGCTACAATGAAAAGATTCCTCCGAATCGCTTTATAGCTATTCGCCACAACGACTTTTCCTTTTTAAGAAGAAATAGACCATGGACAAGACGTGCGACAACTGCAGTATTCCTCTCGTCTCTTTGCCTGCGCCACGCGCTGAGCGAGAAAACGATCCGCTCACGGAAACCACGGTGAGCGCTGAGACCATTTACCACAACCATTTCATCAAAGTTCGTCAAGAAGCGGTGACGCTCCCAGGGGGTGAATCTTCGACGCGCTTTGTTTTCCCGCACCGCGGTGCTTGTGCCATGATTCCGTTAGATCACGATGGCAATATCGTGCTCGAGCGCCAATGGCGTCATCCTCTTCGCAAAGCGTTTTGGGAAATCCCTGCAGGCAAAATTGACGATGAAGAAGATGAGTTGACCTGCGCTAAGCGTGAACTTCATGAAGAGTGTGGCTTGAGTGCGGCAAAGTGGAAGCGCTTAGGGCTCATTAATAATGCAATTGGCTATAGCGACGAGCATATCGTGATTTATTTGGCCGAAGAGCTCACCTATGGTAAGCAAGAGCTTGACCCTGGCGAATACCTCGAACTCTACCGAGTGCCCTTTGAGGAAGCCCTTGCGATGTGCCTTGATGGCCGCATCACGGACGTGAAAACACTCGTAGGGATTTTCTGGCTTCAGAAAGAATTAGAAAGCCGAAAGGCTTAAAAGACGGCAAAAAGAAGTCTTTAAACCAGAGGTTTGGAAATTGCAAAGTGATCTTGGCAAACTTTAAAAGAGTATGCTAAGATTCAACTTCTCAATTGCGGGTGTCGTATAACGGCTATTACCCTAGCCTTCCAAGCTAGAGACGAGGGTTCGACTCCCTTCACCCGCTCCAGAATTCTTGTAGCCCGTTGCACGAATTGCGTTGCAGCGGGTTTTTTGTTGCCCGTCAAAACGCGTTTAAAACGCTGTGTACAGGCGCAACAGAGCCTCTTCTGAAAAAACGAAGATGGGGCCTTAAAAGATTTGGGGATTTTGTGAAATTGATGGAATCGCCTGTTAGACAGGGAAAAAGAAGTGAAATTGGCGGAGAAGGAGGGATTCGAACCCTCGAGGCCCTTATTCGGACCTGCACCCTTAGCAGGGGTGTGCATTCGACCACTCTGCCACTTCTCCGCCGATTTATGCCCTCTTGAGCGTGAAAGATCAAGAGAGAGGAGAAGCATAGCACGTTTAAAAAGAAAATGCAAAAAAATTATTGTGTGGAAGGCGTCTTCTTTTTTCGAGTCTCTTGTAGGTACAAAAGAGCAGGTGAGGAGTAATCCTTAGAGTGAGCGATTTTTAAAAGAATTATCGGCAAAAAGGCTGAAAGATCGCTACAATGCGGGCTATCAATTAAGGCGATGAGCGATGCTCTCAAACGGGAAGAATTTCTTTTTTTTGTGAGGTGTCGCTCCTGAGGGCTTGAGTTCCTCCAGTACGAGGTGTGCTGTTGAGTTGAATTCGCTCTCTAAGAGCTAATGCCAATCGAGATGACCGGATTATTGTTTTTATCTGCACTGGCTAAGGTGTGCTTAGCTCAGTGAACTGGCTCATGACTCCAAGACTTAGACTCCAAAATATCACTAAGCGCTACCTCAATATCGTGGCCAATCATGACATTTCTCTGGAGGTTGCTCCAGGCGAAGTGCTGGCCATTTTGGGGGAGAACGGGGCGGGTAAATCCACCCTGATGAAGATCATCTACGGCGCAGTGCGTCCTGATGAAGGCACTATTGAGTTTGACGGCGCACCGCTCAACTTAAATAGCCCCTCAGAGGCTCGTGCAGCAGGGATCTCCATGGTGCACCAGCACTTTGCGCTTTTCGACACCCTCACTGTGGCGGAAAATGTTGCCCTAGGCCTTCCAGAACCGCGCCCAATTGCTGAAATTGCCCAAGAAGTGCGCCGCTTGGGCGAGCGCTATGGGATTGAAGTCGACCCCACCGCAGTCGTCTACGAACTCTCCATGGGTGAGCGTCAGCGCGTGGAAATCATTCGCTCCTTGATGACGGAGCCTAAGTTGCTCATTTTGGACGAACCTACGTCTGTCTTGGTTCCTCAAGCTGTAGAAAAACTCTTTAAGACGCTACACAAACTCTCGCTCGAAGGCGTCTCCATTCTCTTTATCTCCCACAAACTCGATGAAATTCGTGAGTTAGCAGACCGCTGTGCGGTTTTGCGCCACGGAGAAATCATCGCCACTGTTAATCCCAAAGAAGAAACTGCGGCTTCCCTTGCGCAATTGATGATTGGAGCAGAACCGCCCAAGATGCGCGAAGCTACCCGTGAGCCAGGCGAAGTCGTTTTCTCTTTGAAGGACGTTTCTGTTGAAGGAAACCTGCGCCTTTGTGGCATCCAGAATGTTTCGATTGACGTGCGCGAAGGGGAAATCGTGGGGATTGCCGGGATTTCTGGGAATGGTCAGGTGCGCTTAATGGCGGTGGCCTCTGGAGAACAGTTAACAGCCCCCGAAAGCGTGAAGCTTTTTGGTAAGCCCGTTGGACACCTCTACACGAAACCACGCCGTCTGCAAGGATTACGCTACGTGCCTGAGCAGCGCTTAGGTCACGCCGCAGTGCCCGATGTGACGCTTCAAACAAACACCTATTTAACGGGTGACCAGTTTGTCAAAGGTGGCTTTATTCTCGCGGATAAAGCACGCCGCTTTGCCGAACTCGTGATTGAACGCTTCCATGTGAAGACTCCCTCTTCTCAAAAGACGGCGGCGAGCTTGTCTGGGGGGAATTTGCAGAAATTCATCATGGGTCGCGAAATCTTGCAAAACCCGAAAGTCCTGATCGTCAATCAACCGACTTGGGGGGTGGACGTAGGGGCTGCATCAGATATTCGTCGCTCGCTCATGCGCTTGCGTGATGATGGTGCGGCGATTTTGATCGTCTCTGAAGAAATTGAAGAACTCTTTGAAATCTGTGATCGCATTGGAGTGATGTACCGCGGGTACTTGTCGCCCTGCGAGGATAAGGCAAAGATGAATATCGAAAAAGTGGGACAGTGGATGTCTGGTCTCTGGCCAAATGGTCCGGTGAAGAAGGCTGACGCACCAAAGGACGGGGAGTAAATCATGCAGTTTCCTCTTCATTTAGAACCCCGTCTTGATCAGGCAAAGGCACTGCGTTGGATTTCTCCCATTGCAGCCCTTATTTTGACGGTCATCACGAGTGGGTTTATCTTCTTAGCGCTTGGCAAAGATCCGATCACGGCGCTCTATACCTTCTTTATTGATCCGCTTGACTCGTTACGCGATTGGACTGAAGTTGCGGTCAAAATGACGCCGCTTCTTCTTTGTGCGGTGGGTCTCGTGGTCTGTTTCCGCGCCAATATGTGGAATATCGGGGCAGAAGGACAATTAGTGATGGGTGCTGTTGCGGGTGGGGCTGTCGCGCTGATGGCTGGTCCCAACACAGGTCCCTACTGGGTGATCCTTGTTCTTATCGCTTCTGCGCTCGGTGGCGCTATTTGGGGTGCGATTACCGCACTACTTCGTCATCGCTTCCATGCCAACGAAATTTTGGTTTCCTTGATGCTGGTCTACGTGGCACAGTTCTTCTTACAGTGGGCTGTGCAAGGACCGATGCGTGACCCACAAGGCTACGGATTCCCGCAAACGGAACTCTTTCAATCCGCTGCAACCTTGGGCGTCTTGATGGACGGGACACGTCTGCACTTTGGCTTTATTTTGGCTTTGATGAGTGCGCTGGGCATCTGGATCTTGATGGACAAGATGGCGCTCGGGATGGAATTTAAGATTTCCGGGATGGCTCCTTTGGCCGCTCGCTACGCAGGCTACCAACCAGGACACTTGATTTGGGCATCGCTTTTAATTAGTGGCGCCTTGGCAGGTTTAGCTGGTGGGATTGAAGCGGCGGGTCCTTTGGGACAGCTCACACTCTCGATTAGCCCTGGCTACGGGTTTGCTGCCATTATCGTGGCTTTTGTGGGGCGACTTTCTCCGATTGGGTGTATTCCAGCGGCCTTTGTGATGGCGCTCTTTTACTTAGGGGGCGAACTCGCTCAGAGCCGTTTAGGGCTACCAAACTCGATTACTGGGGTCTACCAAGGGCTCTTGCTCTTCTTTATTTTGGCTTGTGACACGATGATCACCTACCGTGTGCGTTGGATTGGTTGGACGCGAGGAGTTGCGAAATGAGTTTAGCTGCGTCGATTATTTCCTCAACTCTTAACGCGGGCACGCCACTCTTACTTGCTGCTGTGGGTATTTTGATTCACGAGAAGTCTGGCGTTTTAAATCTCGGTATTGAAGGGTTAATGCTCATGGGAGCGGTGACGGGCTTTGGTGTCACGCTTTCTACGGGAAGCCTCACGTTGGGCTTTTTAGCAGGGATTGCCGTGGGGATCCTTCTTGGTTGCCTCTTTGGCTTTTTCGTGGTGGGCATTCAGGCCAATCAATATGCTGCAGGGCTGGCGTTAACGCTTTTTGGCTCTGGGCTTTCCGCTTTTATTGGTCAGCCGATGCAGGGCGCTTCGCTTCCTGTGCGTGCTCAGCTGGGTATTCCTGGTCTCAAGGATTTAGGCTTTGTCGGAGAAGCGTTCTTCTCTCAGCATTGGCTCGTTTACGTGGCGCTTTTGCTTCTTTTTGCGGTCTGGTTCTTCCTCTTTAAAACTCGCTGGGGTTTGATTCTTCGCGCGGTTGGAGAGTCGCCAGAATCCGCATATGCTTTGGGCTACCCCGTTGGAAAGATTCGCTTTTTTGCTGTGCTCTTTGGTTCTGCCATGGCGGGTCTTGCTGGCGCATTCTTGTCGCTCGTCTACACGCCGCTTTGGGTCGAAGGTATGGTCGCTGGGCGTGGGTGGATTGCCCTAGCGCTAGTGACCTTTGCAACGTGGCGTCCTGCCCGCGTCTTGGTTGGCGCTTACCTCTTTGGAGGCGTGACGATGTTGCAGTTTGCCGTGCAGGGGATGGGCTTGGCGATTTCTTCGCAATTGATGTCGATGACGCCGTACTTGGCCACGATTTTGGTCCTGGTCTTAATTAGCCGTAACCCCACGTGGATTCGTTTGAATGTACCCGCCTCGCTTGGAAAACCGTTCCACTCTTCTCGTTAGAGAAAGCGGACGAAGTGGTCTTTTTTCTAAGTGTATTTTTCAGGCGCTCTCGATTGCTAATGTGTTGATTTTCTTTTATTTTTACTCTTAACCATTCACTTTTTTGGAGAATTTTTCCATGAATAAACGTTTCGCTTTCAAGCTTTGCATGGCTGGTGTCGCTACGGTGATGTTAGGCGCTTGCGGTAAAGAAGAACCCAAGCAGGCTCCTGCTGCTCAGGCTCCCGCCGCTAGCACGAGCACCGCTCCTGCTACCCAGGAACCCATGAAAGTGGCTTTTGTCTATGTGAGCCCGGCCAATGAAGAAGGCTGGTCCTCTCAGCACGATTTGGGCCGCCAGTACGTGGAAAAGCAGTTTGGCGACAAGATCAAAGTGACGATGATCGACAATATTCCTGAAAGCGCTGACGCGGAACGTGTGATTCGCGACTTGGCCACGCAGGGCAACAAGTTGATTTTCGCCACGAGCTTTGGCTATATGAACTCCGTTCTGAAGGTCGCCAAAGACTTCCCGAACGCTTACTTTGAACATGCCACGGGCTACAAGACAGCTGAAAACGTGAAGAACTACACGGCTCGCTTCTATGAAGCTCGCTATTTGGCTGGTAAGTTGGCTGGTGCGACGACGAAATCGAACGTTTTGGGCTACGTTGCTGCTATGCCGATTCCTGAAGTGCTCCAAGGGATTAACGCTTACACGATGGGTGCTCGTACGGTGAACCCGCAGGCGACCGTTCGTGTGGTTTGGACCAATGCTTGGTACGACCCGGGTAAAGAAGCAGACGCGACGAAATCTTTGATTGGTCAAGGTGCTGACGTGATTACGCACCACACCAATTCGACCGCTGTGGCAAGCACTGCTGAAGAAGCTAAAGTGCCTGTGATTTCGTACCACTCCGCTATGCATAAGGCTGCTCCGACGATGTTGAAGGGCGCTGTGGTGCATCGTTGGGAAGAGTACTACACCAAGGAAATCCAGAAGGTCTTTGATGGTAAGTGGGACAACACCCCTGTTTGGGGCGGCGTGCAGGCTCACATGGTTGAATTGGCCGATATCGCTAAGGATACCCCGCAGGCTATCGTCGACGATATCAAGGCGACCTACGACCGTATGGCCAAGGGTGAATTCCGCCCATTCGATGGTCCTGTCGTCTCTAACGAAGGCAAGGAAATGATTCCTGCTGGTAAGACCGCTTCTGACGAAGATCTCCAGAACATGATGTACTTCGTTGAAGGTGTTGCTGCCAAGGTTCCTAACCAGAAGTAATCATTAGAACAATTCTTCAAAGCAAATCGCTTTGAGTCATTTAAACAACGCTCACTAGATGTTCTCTCAAAAAAAAGAGAGAGACCGCTCTGGTGAGCGTTTTTTCTGCTATCTATCAACGTTTGCGGAGAAAAAAATTTAACGAAACGAAAGAAAGCGTTCAGCAGCGAAGAAAAAGTGGCAAAATGAAGAGTATCAAGCCGCAAGCTTTTAGCGACGTGACGCACAAGAATGCACGTCGCTTTTTTTGATCATAAGAGTTAGCGATGACTGATCAATTCGTCCTTATTACCACGCTCGTCACTGCTTTTGGTTTAGCCCTTGTCTTTGGCTATATTGCAGAACGATTCCTCAAAACGCCAGCCTTGGTGGGATACATCATCTCTGGGGTGGCAGTCTCCTTAATCCCAGGACTCCCAGCTGTGGACCGTGCTATGACGGAACAGTTTGCCGAAATCGGGGTGATGCTCCTGATGTTTGGCGTGGGCCTACACTTTTCGCTTAATGATTTGATGCGTGTGAAGGCTGTCTCAGGGACTGGGGCACTCATTCAGATGACGGTTTCGACGCTGGGCGACAGCGCCCTGGCGATGCTCGCCTGGGGGTGGTCATTCCCACAAGCAGTGGTCTTTGGCCTAACGCTCTCTTGCGCTTCCACGGTCGTTGTGATGAAAGCACTGGAATTGCGCCATTTAACGACCACGATTAATGGACAGGTGGTTATTGGTTGGCTTGTGGTACAGGACCTAGTGACGGTCTTTATCATGGTGTGCTTGCCGCTTCTCGCACAAGTTGCCGCCGGGGGAGAACATCTCTCCACTAAGATGATCATTAAAGAGCTTTCCACCACACTTCTGAGCGTCGTGGTGTTCGTTGTTGTGATGCTCGTCGTGGGACGTCGTGTGCTCCCGTGGATTTTGAAGAAAGTCGCTGACTTAGGGAGCCGAGAACTCTTTACGCTTTGCGTGTTGGCGCTCGCCATTGGGATTGCTTATGGGGCAGGCGCGCTCTTTAATGTGAGTTATGCTCTGGGCGCTTTCTTCGCAGGTATGGTGATGCGTGAAAGTAGCCTTGCTCACCGAGCTGCCCAAAATACGCTTCCTTTGCAGGACGCTTTTTCAGTGCTCTTTTTCGTCTCGGTGGGGCTATTGCTTGATTGGCACGTCTTTATTCAGCAACCCTTTACGATTTTCACCATCTTGCTGGTGATTCTCTTTGTGACTTCCGCCACGGCAGCGCTCTTAGTGCTGTGGCTTAAGTGGCCACTTGATACCGCCTTGATTTTGGGTGCTTGCGTAGCGCAGATTGGAGAATTCTCTTTCATTCTCTGCGGTCAGGGGATGAGTTTAGGCTTAGCGAACCGCTCTACGATGAGCTTAATCGTGGCAGCTTCCATTGTCTCGATTGCGTTTAACCCGCTCCTTTTCGCCTCGATTCCGAAGTTACGTCACTTCTTAGTGACAAAACGTGCGTATTTCCGCAAAGTGGCCATGCGAGAAACGCCTGTGAAGGCCCTAGCGGAGCAACCGACAACTAGCACGGTGCAACGTGGACACGTTGTGGTCGTGGGATTGAATGATGTCACGCAACCGCTTTTGAAGCAGTTGCAAGCGGTAGCCATCCCAGCGATTTGCGTGACAAGTCCTTCGGAAACAGAGAACGACCCGAGTTTTGAAGGGGCAAACGCGCCAGGCGTTGTGGTAGGAGAAGTCAAAGACCCGATGACGCTCGTGAAAGCCCGTATCACTTCGGCGGCGTATGTGGTTTTAGCACTAAGCGATCCACTTCTTAACCGTCAGGTGCTCAAAAATATTCGCCAGTTGCGCACCAACCTTCGCGTACTGGTGCGTGGTGCAGACGACAGCTTACTCAGTAACGAAGCAGACGATCAGTTCACCCATGTCATGGGTAGCGATGAGGCGATGAGCTTGGCGCTCCTTGACAAACTCTTGCGTGCTTATGCCAAAGCGCCAGCCGATGTTGCGAAAACGGTGGAGCCCGTAGACGAAGCAGAGACCGCGACTAAGCCCGAAGAGAAGGTCGAGCCTCCAAAGCGCGAAAGCTCCAAGGCGAAAAAGACTGAGGAAGTGATGCACCGAGTCGAAGAAGTGTTGGCAGAACAAGGACAACATTTGAAGGCCGGCGCAAGTAGCCTTTGGCATAAGGCTACTGAGCTCGCCCATAAAGCGCGCCACCGTGGAGATTCCAACTCCAATACGCCACCACCCGCTGACCATTAATTAAAGAGAAGGTGAGTGTGTTTGAAGCATTCACTTTCTCTCCTGACTTTTCTAGGAGACCTGATGTCGCCAAACGTCATATTGACCATACTTTGTGCTTTGATTTTGTTGCTTGTTGTCATGATTGCGATGCTCTACAAGCGTCAGCTCGATATGGAAGCCCAACAGCAACGTGATTGGGAAATCCGTAGCGATGAAATCATCGAAGCGATTTTGATGGGCCAGCGTGGTGAGCGCCACGAGCTGCAGGAGCAGATTCTCAATGTTGATCGTAATTCACGCCAGTCGTTTACGAACTTAATGGCCTTTGTGACTGATCAGCAGGGAAAGAATGCGGCTGAGGTGAAGTCCCTTAATCAAACGGCGCAGATGAGTCTTAACGACTTAAACAATATTCTGCACAAGCGCCTCCTTGAGATTCAGGCGATGGTCGATGAACGCTTCCAGCGCATGACAGCAAGTCACGCCACAACAGAGCGCCAGCTCCAAGAGCAGCTTCACGGCAAAATTAACGAGATGCGTGAGGCGCTTGACAAAAACTTAGAGCGCATTCGTCAATTAAACGAAACGAAGCTTGAAGCCATGCGCGAGACGGTGCAGGAAAAGTTGGATCGCACCTTAAACGAGCGCTTGAGCGCAAGCTTTAAAACGGTAGACGAAAAGTTAGGTTTGGTGGAACATGGATTAGGCGAAATGCGCAGTATGGCCGCGAGTGTGCGCGATTTGAAAGGGGTGCTCACCAATGTGAAAACACGTGGCACCTTTGGGGAAACGCAGCTCTCGGTTCTGCTCGCCGATATGTTGACGCCAGGCCAATATAAAGAGCAGTTTCAGCTTATTCCAGGCAGTTCTGCCACGGTGGACTTTGCTGTGCGCCTGCCCGGGGCTTCTGGCGAAGAGCCTTGCTGGCTTCCGATTGACTCGAAATTCCCAATGGAAGACTACGAGCGCTTAATGGCAGCGCTTGAAGCGGGGGATATTGCCGCAGAGCAAGAGGCCCGTAAGGGGTTAGAACGTGCGATTTGGACGCAAGCGAAGTCGATTCGCGACAAGTATGTGCGCCCGCCCTATACCACGGAATTTGCGGTGATCTATTTGCCTAGCGAAGGGCTTTACGCAGAAGTGCTCCGTATTCCTGGACTTTTTGATAAATTGCAACGAGAACTCCGCATCACGCCAGTGGGTCCCACGGTGATTTGCGCATTGATTAATAGTCTTCAGATGGGCTTTGTGACACTGGCCCTGCAAGAGCGCAGTAGTGAAGTCTGGAAAGTCTTGGGTGACGTGAAGAGTGAATTTCTGCGCTTTGCGGAGGGCTTTGCTAAGGTGCAAAAGAAGTTTGGTGAAGCGCAGTCTAGCCTTGCTGCGATGCAGACTCGTCAGAATCAGATGCAAAAGACGATGGCAAGCATTGATGTGACGCTCCCACAGGAGAGCCTTCCAGCAGAAGAGGAGGCGGAGGAAAGTGCCGCTACACTTTCTCTGCCTAATGCCTCAGAAGAGATAGCAGAGCACGAAGTGCAAACACCAACCTCTTAAAATCGAGCAAAAAAAATACGGGCTCTTTTCCTACTTGGGAGAAGAGCCCATATTGAATGTATCACTCAAAAAGAGGGTTATTTCTTCTTTGGTGGATGACGACGGCGCAAGTGGTGACGCAAATTCATAAAGCGTACCAAGCGGCGCGTATTGACTGGACGCTTACCAAAGCGAGCTTCTAGGTCTTCATCGTCATCATCTTCCGTCTCGAACGGACGATCACCACGCACACGAATGCGCATCGGAATTTGACTGCGACCACCGTCTGGGGCATTTGCCCCAAAAAGCGGTACTTCACCCGTTGTGAAGTTTTGCTCGTAGTCTTTAAGCGCCTTTTCAACGAGTTTTGACAACCCAATCAAGGCAATCACGTTAGGAATGACCATTAACCCATTAAAGAGGTCAGCCAATTCCCAAACGAGCGTGACGTGCAGGAAAGAGCCCAACATCAAGAAGCAAAGCACGAGCACACGGTAAGTGGAGAGCCAACGCATACCGAAGAGGTACTTGACGTTTTGCTCAGCAAAGAAGTACCAACCCACAATCGTCGTGAAAGCGAAAAAGAGTAAGCAGATGGCCACAAAGCCGTTACCGATTGTTCCCAGACCTAACGTGAAGGCGCGTTGCGTTAACGCACTCCCCGTCAAGACGCCATCTAAGGCACCCGTGGAGAGAATCACGAAAGCGGTCATATTCACGATGATGAACGTATCAAAGAAAAGCCCCACGATAGCAAAGAGACCTTGCTGCACAGGGTGCTTGACTTTAGCGACAGCGTGAGCATGAGGGGTAGAACCCATACCAGCTTCGTTAGAGAAGAGACCACGGGCCACACCGTAGCGGATAGCTTCGCGGATACCAGCACCAATCACGCCGCCCGTTGCGGCTTGCGGATCAAATGCGCCCACGAAAATCATTTCGATCACGTGGAAGATTTCCGTAAAGTTCGAGAAGATGATCGTGATCGAGCCCACGATGTAGACGAGGGCCATAGCGGGCACCATCTTTTCGGCAAAACTGGCAATACGCTTAATCCCACCAATGAAGATGAAGCCAGAAAGGGCGATGATCCCAATCCCCGTTAACCAGGTGGGGATGTTAAAGGCGGTATTAAAGGCATCCGCAATGGAATTGGCCTGCACCATATTGCCCACAAAACCGAGGGCGATAATGATAGTGATGGAGAAGAAAGTGGCGAGCGCTTTACTCCCTAAACCTTCAGAGATGTAGAAGGCTGGACCGCCCGTGATATTGCCTTTGCCGTCACGAGAGCGATAGAGCTGAGCGAGCACGGCTTCAGCAAAGATGGTGGCCATGCCGAAGAAAGCGGCCAACCACATCCAGAAGATGGCTCCAGGACCACCCATAGCAAGTGCAGTTGCAACGCCCGCTAAGTTACCCGTACCGACCTGAGCTGAAATGGCGGTAGCGAGAGCCTGGAAGGAAGACATCCCGTCTTTACCAGCAGACTTACCGAAAAATGAAAAATCGCCAAAAACTTGGCGAAGGGCTTGTCCAAGACGCTTGACTTGGACAAATCGAAGTTTCCACGTAAAGTAAATGCCCGTTCCCACCAAGAGGGGAATAAGGCAGTACACGCCCCAGAGCATGCTATTAATACTCTGGACGATGAGAGTAGCTTGATCCACGAGAGATTCTCCTGATAGTTCCAACAATTCTTGGGCACGAAGAGCAACGCGCCAAGAACTCACACCACGAAAGTCGACTTACTCTTCCAAGCGCAAGGAAAAAAGCGTTGGACTGCGACTGCACCTAGAACCATAGAACGGCTAGCAACCTAGCAAAGATCGCTACCACCGGTCTCTAGTGGCGGGAGAAAAAATGCTGTTCAAAAAGAAGAACAGCATTTCAATTCCACCCATAGTATAAATTTTTAGCAAAAAGCCTTCATTTGAAACAGATAAGTTATTTTCAAATAGACCACTCACTCATTGTGATTGCTCACAGTTCATACAGTATTTTGATTAGATTTACCTATAACTTATTGATTTATAAGGGATTTTTCTTAATAAACTCCTCAGGAGTGACTACGAGAAGGTTGAATTTTTTCAGCTTTTTCCCTGCTTTCAAGACGAGTTTATCTTTGGTGAATAAGAAGGCGGCTTGTGCTACAAAGGCGAGATCTAAAAACTTTTGATCGTCACTATCACGACACACACTTGGAGCAAGCGTCCCTGTGAGGGTCTCCTCTGGCTTGAGAAGCGCTTCATCAATTGGCGTGGTGAGAGCGTAGGCTTCTTTCAAAAAAGGAAGCGCCGCTTCAAGCGAACCCGCAAACTGAGGGCGAACGAGCACATCTAAGAGCTCAATCATCGTGGCGCGAGAGCGTAGCGCCATGATTTGCTTTTTCGAGAGCGAAAAAGAGAGCGGTGCAATATGGGGATCTTTCCAAAAGAGAATATCCAGGAGCGCATTGGTATCAAAAACGCAGACGGTTTTCTCTTGGGTGCTGAGATCTTCTTTACTGAGAGCTGACGCGGGGAGTTGAGTTTCGAGCTGCTCGATCGCTTCAATAATTTGGGCAGAAATAGGCATCTAGGAAGTCATGAAGGAAAAAAGCAGGATTTAGTTTGTGGCCAAATCCTGCTTGAAAAACAATTAAGCGAAGAAGCGTTCAACCGCTTGGCGTTCTTTAAGAAGCTCTTCGGTTGTCTTAGCAATACGAGCCTTTCCTTCTTCAGTGAAGTCTAAGCCCTGCACGATGCTGTAGTTACCAGCTTCGTCAATCACACAGGGGAACCCGAAGACGAGACCTTCTGGAATTCCGTAGCTGCCGTCGCTCGGCACTCCCATCGTCACCCATTCGCCACGCGAGCCAAGCGCCCAGTCGTGCATATGGTCGATGGCAGCGCTAGCGGCCGAAGCAGCAGAACTGGCACCACGCGCAGCGATAATGGCAGAACCACGTTTAGCCACCGTGGGGATGAAATCTTCATTAATCCACGCCTGATCAACTAAGCCCAAGGCTGGATCGCCCTTCACGGTTGCGTGCGTGATATCGGCGTACATCGTCGGAGAGTGATTCCCCCAGACAGCTACATCCTTCACATCGGTGACGTGGGCACCCACTTTCTTGGCCAACTGATTCATGGCACGGTTCTGGTCCAAACGCAACATTGCGGAGAAGCAACGAGGCGAGAGGGAAGGTGCGTTCTTCATAGCAATGTAGGCGTTGGTGTTGCAGGGGTTACCTACCACCAAGACTTTCACGTTGCGAGCAGCGGCTTCGTCGAGCGCACGACCCTGAAGCTGGAAAATTTCAGCATTAGCTTCTAAGAGGTCAGCGCGTTCCATCCCGGGGCCACGGGGACGAGCCCCGACAAGAAGAGCGTATTCGGCGTCCTTAAAGGCGATTTTTGTGTCGGAGGAGCACGTCATATCCGCTAAGAGCGGGAAAGCGCAGTCTTCCAATTCCATCATTACGCCCTTTAAAGCGTTCTGACTCTGGGGGTTATCACGCTCTAAGAGCGAGAGAATAACAGGCTGGTCGGGACCCAACATTGCGCCGGAGGCAATGCGGAAAAGAAGAGAGTAACCGATTTGGCCAGCAGGCCCTGTGACAGCAACACGAATAGGTTTTTTCATAACAATTAGTCCCGAGGCGAGAAGGCGCAGAGAGTCCGCCTTGCTCAATAAAACATCGATAAGAAATTCGGGTTTTCTCGCACCAAACTGATGGGAGCGTGTGAAAACATTGCCAAAAGTGTACCAAAAGCGAGAAGGCATGAAAAGACAAGAAGAATATTTTAAAAAAAATGTTAATGCCCGACTTAGACAGTCGGCATTCTCGCCAAACTATTTCTACGACACTTTTTTCGCGCCTCTCTTTCTCTAGTGCGCGAAATCAACAGAATTCATTATCAAATTAAACAAGGATTTAACTATGTCTCCTCTTGAGATTGTTCGCCAGCGTTATACCACGAAGCATTACGACAAAACGAAGCCCTTAACTGACGAAGAAGTCGCCACACTCCTTGAAGTGGCTCGTCTTTCTCCTTCTTCTGTGAACGCTCAGCCTTGGCACTTCTTCGTGGCTCGCACGGAAGAAGCCAAGAAAAAATTGTTGCCTGGCATTTTGGACTTTAACCAGAGCCGTGCCTTGGACGCTGACTTTGTGCTCGTGATTGCGGCTAACGATGCCTACACGGATGCCGATTTTGAATCTCGCTTGGAACAGGAAACGGTTGACGGTCGCTATCCTAACGATGCGCTTCGCACCCAGCAAGACCAGGGTCGCCGTTTCTTTGTTGGTTTGCATACCAAGACGCCAGACCAACTCTTTGCTTGGAGTTCTCGTCAGGCCTACATCGCTTTAGGCTTTGTGCTTTACGCGGCTGCACAAATGGGCATTGATAGCACCAGCCTTGAAGGTTTGGACTATGCCAAGATTGACGAAATCTTGGGCTTGAAGGGTAAGGGCTTGCGCACGGCCGTGGCGGTGAGCTTTGGTCACCGTTCCGTTCAGGATGGCAACGCTACGCGTCCGAAGTCCCGTTTGAGCTCTGATAAGGTCATTACGGTCCTTTAATCTAGAGCACTACGGCGTGAAAAGGAGCGATTCGGTTTTGTCACGAATCGCTACGACTTCATACGCGAATAGCGCTGCCCAATGACGCCTAAGGCTAATCATTTTGTTAGACTTGCAAGAGTTTAGTAAATGATTGGCCTTTTTCTTTTTTGCACGCCTTACTGATTACTGGTATCATTTAGTGATACTAAAAATCGCCGGCAAGGAGCTTTCCATGAATCGTCGTCCGTTTCAATTTCTTTTAGCGCTTTGTGCGTTAGGCGTTATGACTACTGCAAGCGCAGCCTCCATGACGGAAGAAGAAGCGAGCGCTGTTTTAAAGGACGATAGCTATTTTCGTCAGTGGTCCCAGCCAGAGGCTTTAAAGAGCGTAGAGCAAGCCGAGCAGGCTAAAAGCGAAGGTGAACGCGCCACTGCTCAGTTGGAAGCGGCTCTCAAAGACATGACGAAGGTTTGCTACAGCAAGTTTTTCGTGAACCACTGTATTGAAGAGGCGCGTGAGCAGAATATGCTTCGCACGCGTGAAATCCGCCAGATTAGCAATCAAGCGGAAAGTATTCTTCGTGCTCAAAAAACGCGTGAAATTCAAGAGCGACGTGCTAAAGCCGCAGCAGAAACTAAAGAGCCGCCTATGAAGCCTCGCACTAAGACGGTGAAAGAACCTAAAGCACCGAGCACGGTGAGTCCTAAAACACCTAAGGCCGCAAGCACCCCGATGGGCGTGACGCCAAAGACGCCTCAGGCAGCGAGCGAACCGATGAATATCAACAATACGGCAGCGGATCGCGTCAAGGAAAAGCAACAGGAAGCGGCTGAGAAAAAGGCGCAAGAGGCGGAAAATATTCGACGCTACGAAGAAAAGCAGCGTGCCGCTAAAGAGCGCTTAGAGTCAGCTGAAAGCCAAGCCAAAGAGCGCCAAGCCGAACGTGCCGCTCAGCAGGCAGACTATGAAAAGTCTCGCCAAGAGCGTGAAGACGCCCAAAAGCGCCTCCAAGATCAGCAAAACCAAAACCGTTCTTCGTTGAGCAAGTATTTCTAACTATTTGATTTTTTATTGAATCAGTCACACATGGCCCCGAATCAAGACTGGAAAGATCCCAAACTGGACTTTCCCACTCGTATTGCCCGTATTTATGATGCAGATGGTCCTATGGCCCAGATGCTCAATGACTTTCGCCCTCGCCCGGGACAGCAGGAGTTTGCCCGAGAGGTTGCAAAAGCCATTGAAGGAAAAACAACTCTGATCGCGGAAGCGGGAACAGGGACGGGGAAGACGTTTGCGTATTTGATTCCTGCTATTGTGGCTGGGGTGACAACGATTGTCTCTACCGCTGGGAAGTCCTTGCAAGATCAGCTGTTTGCCAAGGACTTACCCGCCATTCGCCGTGCTTTAGGCGTTCCTGTGACGGTGTCGCTTTTAAAAGGGCGTGCAAACTACGTCTGCCACTTTCACTTAGAAGTGACGGCGAGTAACGATCGCCTCCCACAAAAAGATTCCTTCATCAAACTGCGCAAAATTCAGCGCTTTGCGGCAACCTCTGAGACGGGCGACCGTGCAGAGCTCCCTGACGTTCCTGAAGACGATCCGCTCTGGCCTATGGTGACGAGTACTCGTGAAAACTGTTTGGGTCGTGATCGTTGTCCACACTGGGAAGAGTGCTTTGTGCGCCGCGCAAGAGAGCGCGCCATGCAAAGTAATGTGGTGATTGTGAACCATCACCTCTATTTGAGCTCTTTGGCGCTCAAAAATAGCTCTCGTGGCGCCATTGATGGACTTCTCCCAGAAGCGGCACTCACCGTGATTGACGAAGCACATCAGCTCCCTGATATTGCCTCAGACTTCTTTGGCACAGGCTTTTCCACAAACCAACTCGATAGCATTGGGCAAGAGGCGGCAGCGCTAGGGGCTCGTGCGACTTTAAATGGGGCTGGTGCGCTTTGGAATAAGCTCTACACCAAGATGCAAAACGCTTGCCGACGCATTGTGTTGCGCATCAACGAGATGGGCTTTAAAGAAGGGGACCGTATTTCACTTGATACGATGAGCAATCTCTCAGAGTTGCTTGATCCCTTTATTGAACTCGAAAACGTCTGCAATGAATATAAAGAGCAGATGAAAGTCAATGAAGGGCGCGATAACGAATTCGACACACTCATTGCGTGGTTTGACGAACTCTATGAAGAAGTCTTTGACTGGGGTGAGCTCATCAAAAAACGTGTGAACCCCTCAGAGAGCGAACTCGAAGCGCCTATTCCTGAGCGCATTAAAGAGCAAGGTGAAGTGGTGACGCCTCCCTCAGAGAAAGAGTCGGCCAACCAGGTGTTGTGGTTTACCGTGGGGCGCAGTTGGGTGCGCTTTAACAATACGCCACTCTCCTTTGCCAAAGATTTTCGCTATATGCGAGAGCAAATGGGGGGCGCTTGGGTCTTTACCTCGGCTACGCTCTCGAACAATAAGAATTTCACGCATTTCAAAGCCGAACTTGGCATTGATGAGGCTGTGGAAGAATCCTGGGACAGTCCCTTTAACTATTGGGAGCAAGGGTGTCTTTATATCCCAAAGTTACCTGCGCCCAAAAATAACACTCACGAGCACACCCGAAATGTGATCGAGGCGACTTGGCCGCTCATTAACGCAGCCGAAGGGCGCACCTTTGTGCTTTGTACGTCTCTGGCCGCGGTGAAAGATGCCGCTGAAATGCTTGAGGCGAAACTCGAAGCAAACAATTTGCCTTATAAACTTTTGGTGCAAGGCTCTGCCCCGAAGCCCACGTTGATTAGTGAATTCCGTCAGCATGGAAACGCGATTTTGGTGGGTTCTATGGGCTTTTGGGAAGGCGTTGATGTGAAGGGCGATGCACTCTCGCTCGTCATTATTGACAAGATTCCATTCTCGCCGCCAGACGATCCTGTGGAAGTTGCTCGCTGCGAGGCGATTGAGAAAGAAGGAAAGCATCCTTTTGCTGTGCATACACTGCCCGCGGCAGTGCTTGCCTTGAAGCAAGGCTCTGGACGCCTCATCCGTAGTGAAAACGATCGAGGTATGGTGGTACTTTGTGATTCGCGTGTGATCGATAAGGGTTACGGAAAGATTGTGCTCAAAAATTTGCCCGACTTCTACCGTACACGCAGAGAGGATAAGGCGCTGCAGTTTTTCTTGTCGCCAGAGCTCTTTAAAGAAGGCCTCTATTCCTAATATCGAGGCCTTTGGAAGAGCTTATCCGCGGGTGAAGAGCCCAACGCTTTCAACGTGCGCCGTATCCGGGAAGAGATCAAAAGTCGCTAAACGTTCAAGCTTGAACCCAAGTTCCAGAAGGCGTTTAGCATCCCTTGCAAAGCTCTTTGGGCTGCAACTCACATAGACAAGGCGGCGAGGAGAAAGCGCTTTAATCATAGCGGGTACTGAAGCTTCCATTCCTTTAAAGGCAGGGTCCACAATCATTTTGTCGGCACGAACGCCTTTCACAATAAGAGAGGGTAAGACCGTTTCTACGGTGCCTGCAAAAAATTCCGCATTCGCAATCTGATTGCGCTTGGCATTTTCGCGTGCCGCTGCAATACTGGCTTCCACAACATCTACACCAATACTTTTGGCCGCTTTCCGTGCGCCCAAAATTGTCATGGTTCCCACACCACAGTAGAGGTCAAGGAAGGTATCACTAGACTCAATTTCTGCCCAATTGAGTGCTTCTTGGTAAAGCGCCAACATCTGTTCGCGGTGAATCTGTAAAAAGGTAGAAGAACCCACCGCAAATTCCGCTTCATCAATGGTGGTGGAGATGGTGTGCGCTTCGGTCAAAAAATATTCTTTTTCGCCTAAGACGGCATTGCCTCTCGTTGTGTGTTCGTAAAGACTCACGACCTTTACATCCCACGGAAGTAGCGCCTCAAGTAATGGGTTTTTCAGAAGTGATAGCGTTTCTTCCGTGACGTTACGCAAAATGAGCGATACCAGTCGCTCGACCTTTCCCTCGCGATTCACTCCTTCGCGCAGTAAAAGAGAGCGCACGTCCCCTTGATGAGTTTTTTCATCGTAAGGTGTGAGATCAGTTTTCCCTAAGACGGTCGCAATCACTCCAGCTACCGAATTCATCCAATTGGGAATCGCTTGGCAAACAGGGGTGACGACGACTTCATGAGAGCCGTTGGCATAGAGTCCCCAGAGCCATGTATCTCCATTTTTTGTGAGTGTGAAAAGCGCTTTAGAGCGGTAACCAGTTTGTTGAGTAGCGCTGTGGTGAATCACTTCAGAAGGCGCAGAGATCCCTTCTGCCGAGAGGGCATCGAGTGTGAGTTGACGTTTGAGCGTTGCCTGTCCTTCTGGCGTCACCATACCCCAAGGGCAACCCCCACAACGAGGCGCTTCTTCAATGTGCGGGCAAGTAAGGGTACGGCGCAATGGTGAAGACGTCAAGATGTCAAGAACCTCTCCACGCCAAGGGCGCTTTGTGCGGTCAATACTCACCATGACTTCTTCGCCAGGTAAAGTTCCCGCGAATTTAAGAGGGAAGCCCTCAACATGAGCAAGGCCAAGTCCATCGGGCGCTAAGCTTTCGATGGTGAGGCGTAAAGAAGTATTTTCTGAGGTCATGGGGTCGTGTTTTAATTAGTTTAGAGGTTCATCGTTTGCAAAAAGAGTCGCACAAGAAAGAGCACGACCATTAGGGCACCAATGCCGATTTGATAAAGACGCACTCGCGTGAGCGCAGAATCTCGAGGCGTATTAAGCGCACGCTTTAGCGTTAGTCGAACAAGCTCTAGCGCAAGAATCGCGAGTCCCCCTAAAAGGATACCCGCTAAGAGCGCATAGCTTAGTACGCTCACGATCCAATTTTCTGCGCTAGCCGTCCAAATACCAAAGAGGATACTCATGCCAAAAATGAGCGCAATGAGCGAAAGCCATACAGCGCGGTGCGCTCTCCACTCAAAAGCAATGAGCTCGTGGAGGACTTTAAGACCATCAGGTCGTTTGAGGTTAGACACGCGCAAAAGGCTCCTAGTGCAAAGAGAACAGGTTAAAGAACTATTGTACAAAAGTGCGCAAGGAATGAAATCTAAGAGATCAGGTATTTAGGGGTGGAATACACAGCTTTGGTTAAAACGCAACTACATAACGGCAGAGTTCCAGAAAATGATTGTTTTTTCCTGACAGATTTTGCAACATAGAATCATTCTCATTATTGATTCAAAAACAGCCTATGAAGCCTTTTTTGACCGCTTTCACTCTCTTATCGCTACTTTCTGCGACGTCTCAAGCCGCTTCTCCTGATTTAGACCAACTCCAGCAACATGGGGAAGGGCTTCTTCAGCAACGCGAACAAAATCTGCAAGAACTCAGTCGTCTTATCCAACCGCCAGTCGATGTACGCGAAGATACTCCACAAGTCCCGCGTCAATGGATTCTCAATACTACTGAAAAGCCATGTTTTCCAATTCATGAGGTGATTTTGGTTGGTCAGAAGAGTGATCAATTTCATTTTGCCCTTCGTAGTGCGGTACGCAAAACAAAATTTGAATCCAATATGTGTTTAGGAACGGAGGCAATTAATACGCTGATGGAGGCGGCACAAAATGCGATTGTCGAAGCAGGCTACAGCACGACTCGCGTTTTAGCGGGAGAGCAAAATCTTAAAGAAGGTCAATTGAAACTGACCGTTATTCCTGGTCGCATCCGTCACATTACTTACAACCAAGAAAACGCAGAAGAAACCCACATTGGGCGTATTATGGCTTGGGGAAATCAATTCCCGATGAGAGAAGGGGATATCCTCAACGTGCATGACTTAGAGCAAGCATTAGAGAATCTGCGACGCAATCCCACGGTAGAAGCTGATTTTCAGATTGTGCCTGCGGGTGATGGTGAGGAAGGCGAAAGTGATATTGTGGTTTCATGGCGGCAACGACTGATTCCCTTTCGTTTAGCGCTGAGTTTAGATGATTCAGGCTCGAAATACACGGGGAAAAATCAACTGGGGGTGACTTTTGCCAGTGATAATCCTCTGGGTTTGAGCGACCTCTTTTATTTCAACTTTTCGCACGACCTAGGCCACAAAACACGATTGACCGATTCAGACGGACACCGCACAAGGGGAGGCACTCACGGTTACGCCATTCACTATTCAGTTCCTTTCGGAAACCGTCTTTTCACGGTTGAGCATCAACGCTATACCTACCACCAAGCGATTGCTGGACTTCAAGAAAACTACGACTACAGTGGCGAATCGCAACTCTTTAATCTTTCCGTATCGCAATTACTTCATCGCAATGCGACAGGAAAAACCTATGCCAAATTAGGTTTCTGGACGAGGGAAACGGAGAGCTTTATTAATGACGCTCCGATTGATATCCAATATCGGCGCACAGCGGGGTGGTTATTCGCCCTGACGCACCAAGAACGTTTAGGCAGAGCGATATTCGATACCACTTTGCAATATAAGCGCGGTACTGGAGCAAATAGAAGTTTACGCACGCCAGAAGAAGACTTTGGTGAAGGAACCTCCCGTATGCAACTCTTGCGCTGGGATGCGAGCCTATCCGTACCATTTCAGATTTTTCAGCAAGCGCTCTCTTTTCAAACGAGTTTTCACGCGCAATATAACCTCACTCCTCTCATGATTCAGGATCAGCTCTCCATTGGTGGGCGCAATACCGTTCGTGGTTTTGATGGTGACGTGAATTTAATGGCCGAGCGCGGATGGTACTGGCAAAACACTCTTGCTTGGCAATACGCCAATGCGCATCAGCTCTATTTAGGAGTAGACGCAGGACGGATTATGGGCTCTGAAGTTCAGTACCAGTTAGGACAAACGCTCGTTGGTGCAGTTTTAGGGATTCGTGGGCAGTGGAGTTTCGCAGGCGACCTTTATTACGACTTCTTTGTCGGCCGTGCACTAAAAAAGCCTGAATTCTTCCAAACAGCAGAAAATACGCTGGGCTTTTCGACAACTTGGACTTTTTAAACGATAACGCATAAAGGGCAAGCATCATGAATAAACACCTTTATCGAGTTCTCTTTAACGAAAAACGTGGTCAACTGGTGGCGGTTTCGGAAATCACGTCAACGGAATCGGGCAACTCTAAAGGACGTGAGTCTGAAAGAACCTCTTCTCCTGCGCTTTCTTCGAGTTCATGGAAGTTATCGTTTACGCAAAAGCTTTTAGTATTAGCGCTCAATGTGTGCGTTCCGATGCTGGTGCACGCCACTCCTAATATTGCGGCAGACAAAAGTGCACCGCACTTTCAGCAACCAATCATTATGGAGTCGGCTAATGGAACGCCACTCATCAATATTCAAACCCCAACCGCTAAGGGCGTTTCGATCAACCAGTATTCGCATTTAGATGTGGATAAGAAAGGGGCGATCTTTAATAACAGTCGCACCCATGTGAAGAGCCAATTAGGCGGTTGGATCCAAAAGAACCCGATGCTCGCAGGTGGCGAAGCGCGCATTATCGTGAATCAAGTCAATAGCCGAGATCCTAGCCAAATTGCGGGTTATTTAGAAGTCGCAGGACGTAGCGCTGAATTAGTGATTGCCAACCCAGCAGGGATTTTGGTCAATGGCGCTGGTTTTATCAATACGCCTCACGTTACTTTGACAACAGGACTTCCTCAATGGCACGACGGAGGGTTAGCGGGATTCTCTGTTCGAGAAGGACAACTCGTGATTGGTCCAGATGGAGTTGATGCGAGCAAAGTGAGTGCCACGGAAATTCTCGCCAAAACTGTTCAACTCCAAGGTGCGCTTTGGGGCAATGACGTTAAGGTGGTGGCAGGCAGTAACGATATTAGCGTTGATGGGGCGATTACGCCTGTACTTTCTGAAGGCGCACACCCAGCTCTGGCAGTCGATGGCAAGCTTTTAGGTGGGATGTATGCGAATTCCATTTACTTTATCGCTACGGATCAGGGCGTTGGGGTGAAAATAGAAGGACAATTCTTTGCGCATCAGTTGACGCTAGACGTGAAAGGGAACTTGCACAACACGGGGAGCATTGTCACTTCAGAAAAAGATGCAACTTCACCCGAGAAAGCGCAACTCAAGATTAAGGCAGCCGATATCACCAATTCAGGGAGTCTCTCTGGGCAAGGGCGCACAACAATCGATGCTCAGAATATTGAGAATAGTGGACTCTTAGCCAGTACCTCTGAACTAGTTGTGCGTAACCAAGATTCGATAAAGAATACGGGTGACATCAACGCGACACGGCTGGATATTGAAACGAGAGCACTCACCAATCGCGAAGGACAGATCGTGCAGTCTGGAGAGCAAGGTTTTACGATTCGTGCAGGAAGCGTGAAAAATGTTGCCTCAGCTCGATTAGGTAATATTGAAAAATTTTCAGAAAATGCCAATCCAGGTACAGAAACTCCTACCGAACCTGCGATTAAACCGACCGATATCCCAAGTACAGCAGAGGGTGGCGGAAGTACACCAGTGGTAGACGTGGGTGCAATCGCTTCTTTGCCGACCCTCGCTGAAGGACGTCTAATCGTCTCGGAGGCGCTTGAAAACCTAAGTGGCACTTTGGTGGGCAATGGGGCGGCGGACTTATTCATCAAAAAGGACCTGACCAACGATAAGGGGACGATTCTTCTCAATACGTTGAGAGTAAGCGCAGGGGACTTTAGTAACGTCGAAGGGAAAGTGCTTGCGCAAAATGTCCGATTGACGTTAAATCACTGGGATAACACGCAAGGCGAAGTGCTGTCGCAAAACGCGATTCGAGCCAATATTAAAGAGTCGCTTCAGAACATCGATGGAAAAATTGAAGCCGGAGAGAATGTGCGACTGAGCGATCAAGACGAAGGGACTCTCAAAGTAACGAATACGGGCTCAATCCTAGCAGGCCAAGATCTGGTGCTAAAAGGGCAATCGGCAAGCAATAGCGGATCCCTTCAGGCAAACGAGAATATTCAAATCTCGCTAAAAGGCGAGAAGCCACAGCTTGTCAATTCTGGAAAGATCCAGTCGGGGCTAGACACCACGGTCAGCGCTAAGGGACTTAAAAACACTGGCGTGATCAATGCCAATCAAGACCTCAAAATTTCTATTCAAGATGCCTATTCGGTAACGGTAGACATTGCCGCAGGGCGAGACTTAACGCTTGAAACAGAAAAAGGCGTCACGAGTACAGCTCGTATGGAAGCTGGGCGTGCCCTCACGATTAAAAGCAATACGGTGAAATTGGCTGATCCAGCCGAGATGATTGGGGGAGAGAAAGTCGCACTTATCACTAAAGGGCGCATCACCAATCGTGGGCTAGTCAATTCTCAAGGTTTAACGCTTTTAGACACCGACGAAAAACTCATAAACTTGGGGACAGGTCGTATTTATGGGGATGATGTTGCGATTGAAGCGCAAAGTGTGGTCAACCGCGAAGAAGACCTTAATGGGGAAAGAAAAACAGGAACCATTGCGGCAAGAAAGTCGCTCGCAATTGGCGCGGAGAAAGTCACAAACCGAGAGCATGCACTTTTGTCTAGTGAAGGCACACTGGCCATTGCTGGAAAATTGGATGATACACACCAAGCTACAGGGAGAGCTGAGTTAGTAGACAATGCTAGCGCAACGATCAGTGCTGCGGGCAACATGGCGATTACCACCCAAACGCTCAAGAATCGCAATTTGCATTTTGCCTCGGAAGTCAAAGAAGTCCCTGGAAGTCGCAAAGACTTAGTGGAATATATTCGTGATGAAAACGATAAGGATCGTGCGATCTATACGCCTGAAGATATTACCGACACTGGGAGTAAGGGGGTTATTTATTTCAAAGGCAAAAGAACAGAGGATTACTACCGCTATAAATTTAACTATCACGAAACGCAACCCTATGTGATAGAAAGCGATCCCGCGGTGATTCTCTCGGGTGGTACCTTAACGCTTGATGGGAAAACGATTCGCAATAATAAGAGCCATATTTTGGCCAAAGAGATCGACATCAAAGGCGCAGAGGTCACCAACATTGATTCGACCGGGGAGCACCGAGAAATCCGTGTGGGAACACAGAATTATCACTATATCTCGTATAACAAATGGGGGAGAAAGCGAGGGCGCTGGAGTGGGGAAAAACCTTATACACCAGCGGACGTGGTGACACCGATTTCGCTAGAGGTAGTGCAATACGATCCTCATTATCAGGGGAGCGTTGATGCTTTCCATGCCAATACCAGTGCGATTGAACGCATTGCTGTGAATAGGGAAGAGATTCGCCGTGTTGCATCCCTTACGAATTTGCCTAACCAGTCTCTTTACCACATCAATGAAGAGAATAATCACCGCCCGTTGATTGAAACGGATCCTGCCTTTGCGAACTATCGTCAATGGTTGGGAAGTGATTACATGCTACAAGCGCTGGGACACGATCCTCAGCTCATGCAAAAGCGTTTAGGGGACGGGTACTACGAGCAAAAACTTCTTCAAGAGCAGGTGAGTCGCTTAACGGGTAACCTCCTTCTTGAAGGCTATAAAACGCAAGAAGAGCAGTTCAAAGCCTTGATGGACAATGGGGTGACGTTTGCTCAAACATTTAATCTCACGCCAGGGATTAAGCTTAGCGCTGAGCAAGTAGCAAGACTCACGAGCGACATTGTATGGCTTGAATCAGAGCGCGTCACTCTTAAAGATGGGACGAGCGTTGAAGTACTCGTTCCTCGCGTTTATGTGAAGGTGCGCTCAGGCGACTTAGATGGGACAGGCACATTAATTGCTGCCGACCGTGTTCGTCTCAACCTAACAGGAGAATTGACAAACCAAGGAACCGTGGCAGGGCGTCGCATTGTCGAAATGAATGCGCACACGATTAGCAACTTAGGTGGTCGCATTGCTGGGGAAAGCGTTGAAGCCAAAGCGACTGAAGATATTCATAATCTGGGCGGCAAGATCGTGGCAGAGAAAGCCCTTTCGCTAGAAGCGGGGCGCGATATTTTCAACGAAAGCACCACGGTCATGACTGAACAAAATCCAGAGCAAGGAGCATTCCGACGCACAGCGCTTGAGCGCGTGGCGGGGATTTATGCAACGAGCCCCGAAGCAGAAGTCACACTCAAAGCTGCACGCAACATTCGCATGAAAGCGGGTGAAGTGGTGAGCGCAGGCAATATTGTGATGGTCGCTGGAGGAAACGTAGACCTCAATAGTGTCAAAACAGAAGTTTTAGAGCATGTATACGGCTCTGAGTGGGATCAGGTCAAACGCTATTACGCCAAAGACGTGGGTTCTCAAATTGTGGCGAACAAATCCATCAGCGTAGAAAGCGGCGGAGATACGACGCTAAAAGCCAGCACCCTTGCAGCTGGTGAGCGTGCGCAAATTGCCGCAGCTGGAGATATCCGTCTTGAAGCGGGCCGTGAAGTGAAAGAAGAAATCTATGCTGCGACGGAAACGGGTGGCGGGCTTCTCTCAAAATCGGTGAAAAAACATCGTGATAGAACGTTTAGTGATACTGCGGTAGGCGGTACCGTCACTGGGAACACAGTAGCCTTGGTGGCAGACCAAAAGATTGCCATCGAAGGAAGTCGCGTGCTTTCTGAAACGCAGACGGATTTATTGGCTACAGAAGACGTTTCTATTAAGGCTGCTCAAAATACGCAAACTTCGAGTGAAGAACGTATTGAAAAGAAATCTGGTCTTACTGCAAGCCTCTCTCATGGTGTAGCGAGCATTGGCTATCAGCGCTCTTCTCTAGACGCGAAAACTACAGGAACGGGTACCACACTCACGAAGAGTGAGGTAGCGAGTGGTGGAGATACCCGAATTTTGTCTGGTAAGAATCTGGATGTTGAAGCTTCTCAGCTCACCGCAGGGCGAGATCTCACTTTGCAAGGTGAAAACGTCTCTCTTAAAGCTGGTGCTACAGAAACGAGTAGCGATAGTTCCGTTAAAGCCAAATCATCAGGGATTTCTGTTGGCGTCACGTATTCTCCCGAGGCCGCTTTTGTGCATGGTGCTCGAGAAGAGATGAAAGATGGTGGCTTTAGCGACACCTTTGTCGGTCGCGAGATGAAGCAGGTGAGTGCTTTAGCTAAAGGTTATACCGCCGCACAGACGGCTGTTGTGGTGACGATGGGGAGTCAGAAATCCTCGTCCACTCGTCATACTGAAGGCAGTGGCGTTGTGCAAACTGAGCTCAATGCTGGGCGCAATCTCATGATTTCAGCAACAGGAGGCGATATTCGTGCAGAGGCGGCGAAAATTACCGCAGAAGGGGATGCGCTTCTGCAAGCAAAAGACAATATTTATGTAGGAACCGCACAGACTACACACGAAGAAACGGCACAGACTCGTCGAAGTGGGTGGAGCTTTGATAATCGCCAAAGTATGCCACTTGGCATACATAAGGCTAAACAGCAGGGTGAAGGCGGCCTTCAAACCGCGCAAGGTAGTGAAATCGCTGTTGGTGGCAAAGCTACGCTTCAAGCTGAGCGAGGCGATATCGATATTCAAGGAAGCTCTCTGGTTGCAGAAAAAGATGTGCTACTGCAGTCTGGCAAGGATATCCGTATTGCTTCAAGTCAATCTAGCTCTCACGAGGCAGAAACTCATCAAAGTAAAGGATTTGGGAGTGCGCTTATCTCTGATACGGAACGCTTTGATGGCTTCATGAAGTCAAAGGGCGAGAGTGCCTCTTCATCCAACACACAAAATCGTGCACAAGTAGGCAGTTTAACGGGTAGTGTTGTGATGGAGGTCAAGGGCAACTATACACAAGAAGTCGCTGATATTGTCGCTAGCAAAGATATTGCAATTAGCGCCAATCGCATTACGATGAGCGATGCGGACAACGCACAAAGGGCTAGCCAATTGAATAAAGACCTTAAAGTCGGGGTCTTTAGTAAAGTCAGTTCACCTTTGATCGATTTAGCACAAGCCGCAGAAGATGCGGCAAAGAGTAAGTTTGATGATCGCACCAAAGTTCTGCAAGCAGCTGCAGCTGGTGCGCAAGGCTATATTGCGAGCGACAGCTTAAAGCAAGGGAGTGTGCTTAAAGTAGAAGCGGGTGTCGGTGTACAGTCTTCAAAATCTCAAGCAGAACGGAGCACGAGCATTTCAGAAGGGAATACGCTGAAAGCAGGGCACAATATTTCGCTCACGAGTCGAGAAGGCGATATATCACTCACGAACACGCAAGTAAAAGCAGACGGCGTTGTGACCCTCGAGTCTGCCCGTAATGTAATTCTGCAGGCGGGAGAGTCGACTCAACACGCCTCTTCTAGCCAAAGTCAGGTAGGGGCGAGCGTAGGCGTTGGCGCGTCTGTTGGCGCACAAACGGGTGTTTATGTGTACGGTGAAGTGGGTGCCAGCCAAGGCAAGACAAAGCTTGAAGCGAGCACACACAAGAACACCACGATTGACGCTAAAGAGGTCTCGATTAAGAGTGAGCGCGATACCACCCTCAGAGGCGCTCAGGTGAGAGCCGATCGCATTGAGGTGAATACTGGACGCACACTCAGTATAGAAAGTCTTAAAGATACACTTCAAGAATCGGTGAAAGAGAGTGGTGCAGGCGCTCGAGTCCAGGTGTCATTAGGTAGCGCTTGGCAAGCCTCAGGCAATATGAGTGCAGACCGCGCAACAGGTGAATTGGATGCCGTTGCTGAACAAAGTGGTCTTTTTGCAGGAGAGGGTGGCTACCATGTGAAGGCCGATAGGGTGAACCTCACTGGTGGTGCAATCGTCTCAACGGCTGAGAAAGAAAAGAATGAACTAAGCGCTCGAGAACTTCATTTTGAAGATTTGAAAAATAAGAGCGACTATCAATCTTCCGCTGTGAATTTGAATGCAAGCTATGGCAGTGCAGGGAAGGACTCTACAGCAACTGCGACGAGCGACTACCAAAATGGGTTTGAGTATTCTCCTTCGATGCCAATTTCGAGCAAAGGAGAAGATTCGAGCACAACTTACGCAACGGTGAGTCCAGGGATTATTAAAATCGATGGAAAGCGTACCGATGTTGAAGAGCTCGGCATTCACAGTGACGCGAGCACAGCTCACCGACAAGTAGCGGAATTACCCAACTTGCAAAAGCTCGTTGAAGAGCAAAAAGCGGTAGCAAAAGCTACTGGGACGATTATGTCGGCAGTAGAGGTTTATCAGAAGAATGCGTACCAAGAAGCGGTTCTTGAACGTGAAGAGGCAAGAGTTGCCTATGAAGCAGGAGAAGGCTCGCTAAGCACTTATCTTGATGCCGAACGTAAAGCGACAGAGTGGGACGTCGGTGGCGAGAAAACCAGAGCGATGTCTGCCGCGGTTTCTCTTGTGACGGGACTCTTAGGTGGAGAAACGCTCACTCAAGCAGGTCTTAACGCTTCAGCGCCTTATCTTGCTAGCACGATTGGCCAAACTTTTGGCGAAAAAGGAACGCACCCGAACCGTGAAGCGCAACTGATGAGTCACGCTTTGGTTGGTGCGATTATGGCCTATGTTAATGGGCAAAATCCAGGCGTAGGAGCTGGTGCGGCAGCGGGTAGTGAATTCGTTGCGAAGTATGTTGCCAAAGCGTTATATGGCGTAGAGGATCCAGATCAACTCTCTTACGATGAAAAGCGCTCTGTAGCGAGTGCGGTTTCGGCCCTAGTAGGCCTAGGGACTTCGTTAACTACCTCGGATATGATTTCTGCGCAAACAGCAGGAGCCTTAGGGAAAACAGTAGTAGAAAATAACTATTTTGAAACAGCGTGGGATATCAGCATGGTATCTCTAGGGATTTACTCTTTCGTAGATGATGTTCAAAAAGGTAACTACTGGTGGGCATTTGTCGATGGGCTAGGCGTTGTATGGGATAGTGCGGCGACACTTGTTCCGTTTTTACCAGCAGGGGTTAGTGCTGGCGTGAAAGTGTATCGAGCTACTGACTCTGTCGAAACAGCAGTAAAAGTGGGAAGTGATTTTGCAAAAGTTGTTAATGCGGCAGATAAAGCAGTCAAAATTAACAAAAAGGCAGGAAATGTAGATCGATATACCCCAAGAAGATTAGGATCTATGATTCATGGGGATACGGCTAAACTATTGAAGGAGAAACAAGGGAAATCTTGGTACCTTTCAGACGAAGCAAATGTTTATTTCAAGGGTTCTAATAAAAAGTATGGGAAACAACCTGACATAAGTTGGCCAAAAGTGCGAATTTATGCAGACTTAACAACTAAACAATCATGGCAATCACATGAGAGAAAATACAAAAATTTTGGTTATGGGATAAAATTAATATACGATAAAAATATGGGCGTAATAAATTACAAGAAAATTTATCCTGTCACCCCGGTTTTTATAGAAGGAGGTCGCAGGGTTGTGGATGTGGTAAGTCAAAATGAAGGAAATGACAAATGAATAACTATAGTTTTGTGATAAAAAATAATAAAATCATTAAGCCACATATATCAAAAAAAGAAGTAGAAAGTGTAATGATGAAATATGGATATAAAAATTGGGATGATGATAAAGATGTTTATAGTAAAAAAATTTTTACTATAAAATATCAAAGAAAATTATACGGTTTTGAGTTGCATTCAAAAGCTTACAATAGACGACATGTTCAAGAATTGATAGATATAGCTAATGAGTTTGGAGAAGGATATCGCCTTGTTGGAGAGCATAAGGAGAGCTATTTGACTTCAGATATCCAGTATTTCGATGATGATGATTTTCTTACAATGACGAGATTTCGTCCATATATAGTGCTTAAGTCATCTACGTTATTTTTTATAGCGTGTATGGTTTTTATTATATCTATTTTTTATTTTTTTGGAAGAGTTTTTATTTATGGCATGTAAATTTTATATTGCTAATAAATCGAAAATAGATGATAAAGAAAAGAAGATCAAGAGTCGCTCTTTTGTAAAAAATCTATTTATTCATAATGGATTTGCATGTTTTGGATTCTATTTTATATATTTCTTTAGACATCCTATTGAAAAATACTGGATGATTTACGTAAATATATTTTCTTTTTCTGTTATATTTGCCGATACTACGAGAAGAGATTTGTTTGTGTTTGCTAAAAAATAGTTGATGAATTTTTAGATGGATCTAGTATTTTTGGATTTCACGATATTTTATATGGGAATAATGAGGTAATAAAAACAACTTTTTTTAATAAATATATTTCTGAGATTAGTTTTTTGTTGAGTTTGATGAGTTTGTTTTCCCTCGTCATTTTAAACTTAGCAGCCGTGATATTTGCTAATTTTTTAGTAAACTTATGGACTTATTAGCTATAAAGAAGTTCTACTATTTATATATCTTGAAATGAGTAGGGATCCATAGCGTCAAAGGAGAAAAGTAAAGAGAAAGAAGTGAGTGTAGAAGGAATCGATGGAATTTATCCGTTAAGGAACTTGGCTACAAAATGAATAATACGCTTGATACTACAATAAAGAACGTATCCACTGGGCTTGCTGACCCCGATGAAATAGTGACTTTGCTACTGTCCAGGTGTCATTAGGCAGCGCTTGGCAAGTCTCAGGCAATATGAGCGCAAACCGCGCAACAGGCGAATTGGATGCCGTTGCTGAACAAAGTGGTCTTTTTGCTGGAGAAGGTGGCTACCATGTGAAGGCCGATAGGGTGAATCTCATTGGTGGTGCAATCGTCTCAACGGTTGAGAAAGACAAGAATGAACTAAGCGCTCGAGAACTTCATTTTGAAGATTTGAAGAATAAGAGCGACTATCAATCTTCAGCTGTGAATTTAAATGCAAGCTACGGTAGTGCAGGAAAGGGCACAACTCCCAGTGCGACGAGCGACTACCAAAATGGGTTTGAGTATTCTCCTTTGATGCCAATTTCGAACAAAGGAGAAGATTCGAGCACAACTTACGCAACGGTGAGTCCCGGGGTCATTACAATCGATGGAAAGCGGACTGATGTTGAAGAGCTCGGCATTCACAGTGATGCGAGCACGGCTCATCGACAAGTAGCAGAATTACCCAACTTGCAAAAGCTCGTTGAAGAGCAAAAAGCGGTAGCAAAAGCTACTGGGACGATTATGTCGGCTGCGGAGGTGTATCGCAAGAATCAACTGCGAGAAGCTGAAGAGGCTAAGGCTCTTGCAAAAGAAAAAGCAGAGGAAGCGCTAGAAGCTAGAGGAGGCACAGAATGGGAAGAATATCTCAATAGTGAATCCTCGGTTCGAGAAGCAATTCTGCTCGAAAATAAAGACTACGAAAAAGCTTGGGAAAGTGCAAAAAGATGGGAAAGAGGTGGTGATGATGCTCGTCGTTTATCGTCTACAACGGCACTTTTAACAGGTATTTTAGGTGGACAAACCCCAACGCAAGCCACACTTAATGCTTCGGCTCCTTATGTAGCAGCATTCCTTGGTGAACACTTTGGTAGTGGTGCGGCTGATGAGGAAGTAACGCGTTTTGTTGGTCATTTTGTCTTGGGTGCGACCTTGGCGTATATTAATGGGGCTAACCCAGCGGCAGGAGGAAGCGCAGCCGTTGCTGCAGAAGCAGCTGCACAAGCCTTGGCCGAACAATATGACGACGGTCAGACGGCAATTGATCCTCTCACGGGTAAATTTAATCCCAGCCTTCTCCCTGATGAGGCTAAGTCTGAGATTGTTGCGCTGACAGGAGCTATTTCTGGGCTAGTGGGAGCTACGGCAGATAGTGGCTCACTGATGGGCGCCCAAATTAGTTCAGTTATCGGGGAAAATGCAGCGGAAAATAACAATTTCCGCCTTGTCATGGCTGGACTGAAAATTTCTTTGAAAGTTGTCCGTCATTTCAAGAAATTCAAGACGATCAGCCTTCAAGATTTAGCTCGATTCCTAGTTGAGGAAGGTTTATCGATAGTGGATAACATCGATACTCTGACAGATGGAGAGCTGAATTGGGATGATGCTTTGGCTGTATTGGACCTTGCTGGACTTCCTGTAAAAGAAATTTCACTTGGAGTTAAGTCAAAATCAATAGTCAAAAGTAAAATTATTCTTAGCCCAGAAAAATAAAAAAGAATTTCTAATATAGAAAAACAAATATTAACGAGAAGTGTTGATAAACATAAATTTCAGATAACCGCAAAAGAAATGAGAGAAGTAGGGGAAATATATGGATATAAGACTAAAAAAATAGACGGTGAAGAATTGCTTGTAAATGAAAAGGGTAATCCTAGATATTTAGTTATTTCTAATTCATCTCATAGTGGAGATGTTTTTAAAGGGTTTAATGATAAAGGTAAGGCGGTTTCTTCCGCGAAAAGAGGAAGTTCTAGGAAAGAAGACAGAGTTGGAAGTTACAATATAAGATTAGAAAGAGTTGGGGATTAAAACCATATTTTTGAGGTAGGATATGAAATATTACTTATTGGAGCCATCTAATTTTTTGACTGGAATTAATTCAGATTTTCCAGAATATAATCATTTAGAGGAAAAAGATGTCGTGATTTATAAAAAATACGAGACTGCAATGATTGATTATCTGACATATATTTATTTTTATTTTTCAACTGATCAGTCAGAAAGATTATCTAGCTTATTGGAGGTTTATGAATATACTGATATAAATCCACCTAATTATCTAGAAAAAGTGGATATTGATTTTTTAAAAAATAGTTCAAAAAAAGGTTGTCTACATTATCTATAAATGAAATTAAGAAAATATTTAAATACATGAATAGGGGATATTGCGCTTTCCACTTGTGCGATGTTATTACTGGTTCGTCGATATCGCCAATTGGAGATATCGGAGCAATGAATTACTATATGGTTTTAGATGATAATATATCAATTCGAGATATCGTAGAAGAAAATTCTCTGGTGACTGTATTAAATTTTAAAGATATAAAAAGTGATCCATTTATGGATACTTATAAAACTTTTAATTGGATGTAGTATGGGTAATCTTAAATACAATGATCCTGCGTTTGAGTATAGAAAGTATGTTTTTTTAAGTATTTCAGAAATAGAAGGAGTTTATGCAGGAAAAGAATTTTGCTTGATGGAAAATGAACTTGAAGCTAAAGTGTTAAATTTAGTTGAAAGTTTTTTAAAAAAGTGTTTGGAAAAAGGGGTTGGATATACCTCATTGTTTATTTTTAACGAAGACTGTTATAAATTATTCAATACGGATATATTAAGCCAAAGAAACTTAAAAATAGAATATATGTCACCATCTGAAAGGAGACAAATGATTTTGTTTTTAATGCGAACTTCTGGAAGATTTTATTTTTTTGATCCAATAAACGGGAACTCCTTAAAATCATCTAACGATGGAAAAAGTATTTTATTGAAATTTTTTAATGATTTTGATTTTTTTGATATTTTAAATAGTGACATTAAAATATACTACTCCTCTAATGAAGAATTTATAAAAGGAGTTGTAAAAAAGATAATCCAATCTTTATTACAAAGAATGAAGAAATAAAATGGTCTGGTGCTGTTTGATTGTTTTTTTAAATAAAAATATTTTAATTTAATTGATAAAAACAGTCGAGGGAATACAAAACCTTAATTCATTGCTTAGAAGAGCACAACGATTGATACTCAACAAGTGGGGAGAAATGAGTGTCCGCTGTGCCATGGAAAAATTGCATGTCGTGAACGACTCCGCTTTGCTTTTCGATGACACCTTCAGTGCCTATACCGACGCATACAAAAGCGAAAGGTCACCGTCTCTGAAGTGAAACGATGACCTTTTTCGCGAGCAATAAAGCGCTCTAATTAAAGGCTACCACCTGCAACCGCTAACACGAAGAGGGGACTCACCACACCCACCATAAAGCGGATGACTTTGAGTTTTCCATCTGTCATGTTGCGACCCGTAAGGAGCTGCTCCTTCGTAGCAGGCCAAGCCACCCAAGCGGCAGCAATGGCGATACCGAAGGTCGAGAGCGGCATCCCAACGTTACTCGTCACATAGTCGAGGCAGTCAAACACTGTCTTTCCAAAGAACTTCACATCAGCCCAAGCGCCAAAGGAGAGATTGGCAGCCAAGCCCACCAAAGCACAACCAATCGTGATCAAGATGATCGAGGTGGTGCGCTTCATGGAGAACTGGCGCGTCGTCATCGCCACACAAGCTTCCAACATGGAAATGGAGCTCGTGAGTGCAGCCACCACTAAGCAGATATAAAAGAGAATGGCAAAGAGATGACCCAAGGGCATCTGCGCAAAGATGGCAGGCATCGTCACAAAGGTGAGCCCAGGACCAGCACTTGGGTCAACGTTAAAGGCAAACACCGCCGGCATGATCATCAAGCCACCCAAAAGTGCGGCCATAATCGCGAGGAGTGCTACCCAGAAAACGGAGTTAGGCAAGTCTGCCTTCGGATCCAAGTAGGAACCGTAGGTGATCATGGTACCTGCACCCAGTGATAGCGAGAAAAAGCAAAAGCCCATCGCGTTAAAGAGGGCTGACGCATTAAAGTCTGACCAGCGTGGCAAGAACAAGAATTCGAGCCCCTTTTCTGCGCCAGGAAGCGTGACGCCACGAATGATCAAAATGATCATGAGAATAAAGAGCGCGGGCATCAAGAATTTCGCCACGGTTTCAATCCCAGACTCAATCCCACCCAAAACAATGAGCGCAGTCACGAGCAAGAAACCGACCAAGTAGGCGTAGCTCGCACTCCCGTTGGAGACGAAGTTACCAAAAACCTGCCCCAAGAGTTCTGGGTCCGTGATCAGACCATTCCCCGTGATGGCATCCCAGAGGTACTTAAACGTCCAACCACCCACACAGGCGTAAAAGGAGAGGATCAGGAAAACGGTAAGCACACCCACGCCACCAAAAAAGCCCCATCCACGACCACAAACGCGACGCAAACTTTCTACGGGACCCGCGCGACCAGCACGCCCCATTGCAAATTCAGCAATTAGGAGCGAAACGCCCACGGTGAGCGTAAAAAAGATATACGGCAGCATAAAAACCGAGCCCCCATTGGTACCAGCCATATAGGGGAATTTCCAAATTGCGCCAAGACCTACGGCACTGCCTGCACTAGCAAGAATGAAACCCAGTCGGGAACCCCAACTGGTGGATGTCGTTGAAGAGGACATACCGAACTTCCTTTGTTGTTGAGAGAACTGGGCAAAGAGGTGGGTCTCCTTGCCCTACGCGAAAAAAATGAGAGTTTAAAAAACGCCTAAACCTTTGAGCATGACGATCACGATTAAGACCGGCGCAAAGTAACCTGCAATCACATGGAAAGCGGTTAAGAACGCAGGAGAGTATGGACGAACGAGTTGCAGTTGCGACTCGGCCATTGGGCGCGAGAGCCATGCGACGACTAAACCAATCCCTAACACACCAATCGGCATGCCGATGTTACTGGTCAAGTAGTCAAAGAAATCAAAGAACGTAAAGCCTAAAATCTTCACATCAGCCAAGGGACCAAAGCTCAAAGCAGATAAGACGCCGAGAATCGCCAAGGTGATAAAGGCGAGTGCCACACCTGCTTTACGATTGAGTTTCCATTCATCCGAGAGGTACTGCACCGACATCTCGAAAATAGAGATACTCGAAGTGAGTGCTGCCACAAAAAGGCAAACGTAGAACGTAATCGCAAAGAAGTGCCCAAAGGGGAGCTGGGCAAAGACAGCGGGCATCGTCGCAAACGTGAGTCCAGGACCCGCGTCAGGGCTGAGTCCAAAGGCGAACACGGCTGGCATAATCATCAAGCCACCTAGGAGCGAGGCGATGATCGCTAAGAACACAATCCAACTTACCGAGGTGGGAAGGTTTACTTTGTTGCTTAAGTAGCTCCCATAGTTCATCTGGGAGGCAGAACCTACAGAGAGCGAAAAGAAAGCAAAGCCCATGGCATTGAGCAAACTTTCGCCCGTGAAGTTCGAAAAATCAGGTTTAAAGAGAAATTCCACACCAGCCCAAGCACCAGGAAGTGTCAAACCACGCGCAATCAAGATGAGCATCATGATAAAGAGAAGTGGCATCAAGACTTTCGAGATGCGTTCAATCCCTTTTTCAACGCCAAAGAGCACCACAAGCGCGGTTGCGCCTAAAAAGGCCAAGTGCGCAATGACAGGAGCTACGCTAGAGGAGGCAAACTCACCAAAAACCGTGCTCATCATAGCGGGGTCGTTCACAATGCCGTTACCCAAGAAAGCTTGCACCATGTAGTAGACGCACCAGCCGCCCACTACCGAGTAGAAGGCAAGCACCAAGTAGCCAGTCAAAACGGAGAGCTGACCAATCCAGGAGAAATACTGACCGCCCCAGCGACGATAGGCTCCAGCTGCCCCAGCGCGAGCAGAGCGCCCCATGCACATTTCACCGATCAAGAGCGTCAAGCCAATCGTGATGGTGAAGAAAATATAGGGCAGCATGAAAACTGAGCCGCCATTCGTGCCCGCTAAGTACGGAAACTTCCAAATGGCACCTAAACCCACAGCGCTACCTGCACTAGCCAAAATAAAACCGAGGCGTGAGCCCCATTGCGATCTTTCTGTCATAGGTGTCTTGTCTTTTTTTAAGGTGGTTTTGAGCTTGGAACTCAAATGAGGTCGGTCTAAAAACAGACCATCCTCGAAGAGGGGAGCCCTCCTCGAGGATGAAGAGAATGTTTTACACCAACCCAGAAATTAGCACAACTAGTACCAAAATGGGCGAAACCGTGGTCATCATAATGCGCAAGAGCTTCAACTTTCCTGCAGAAAGTCCCGTTCCCTTGACATCGGCGAGATCAGCACGAACTTTGTCCCAACACACAACACTGGCTAAGCCCAGAATCACTAGACCACCAATCGGCAAGGACAAATTGCTCGTGAAGAAGTCGAAAATATCGAAGAACGTCTTGCCGTTGAAGAACGTCACATCAGAGAGAATGCCAAAGGAGAGGCAGGGGAGAACGCCCACAACTGCCAAAGCAATTGTCGAGAGTACGCTCGCCTTTGCACGCGTCATCTGGTATTCATCGACCAAGAAGGCTACCAAAATTTCGATCAACGAAATCGAACTCGTGATTGCAGCTACCACAATGCAGAGGTAGAACATCACCGCGAAGATCTGTCCGAAGGGGAGCTGAGCGAAGACGGCAGGCATCGTAATAAACGTCAAGCCTGGCCCCGCGCCCGGATTCAAACCAAAGGCAAACACACTAGGCATGATCATCAAACCGCCTAAAAGCGAAGAGATGAGCGTTAAGACCGTAATCCACACACAGCCATTGACGACATTAGCGCCTTCCTTTAAGTAGGAGCCATAGGTGAGCATACAGCCGCAACCCACGCAAAGCGAGAAGAACACAAAGCCCATTGCCTGCAAGAGCCCAGTCAAGGTAAAGGCTTCAGGATCGAACTTAAAGAGGTATTCCACGCCAGCCCAAGCCCCAGGAAGCGAGAGACCACGAATGATCAAGATGATCATCATGACGAAAAGAAGTGGCATCAACACTTTGGAGACGCGTTCAATCCCCTTGGTGACGTCAAAAGCCACAATCATGCCGTTTAAGAGCAAGAAGAGCCACTGGTAGCCAAGTGCCATGATGGGGTTCGAGGTGAGTTCCCCAAAGTGAGCTCCTAATTGAGCTTGGTCAGTAATGAGGCCCGAGCCAGTCAAAGCTTCACAGAAGTAGGCAAGTGTCCATCCCCCGATAGCCGAGTAGAAGGTCATCACCAAAAAGCCGGTGAGCACCCCTAAGTAACCAATCGGCACCCACTTCGAGCCAGCGATTTTGCGGTAGGTGGTCACGATACCACCGCGACCAATATGGCCCAACGTGATTTCAGCAATGATCAACGTGAGCCCAACTGTGAGCGTGAGCAAAATGTAGGGGAAGAGAAAGGCACTTCCGCCATTGGAGCCAGCCATATAGGGGAACTTCCAGATGGCTCCTAACCCAACCGCCGCTCCGACGCTTGCGAGAATAAAGCCAATTCGGCCGGTCCAAGATTTTCTTTGTATGTTTGGCATAAAGTAGGCCTTCAGTGAAAAAAGTGATAAATAAAAAGCCGGCGCAACAACTCAACGTTGGCGCCGGCTCAAAGTCTTTATAGGTCAGCGTCCGTGGAGTTTAACCACCGAAGAGACCCTGATAAATTGCAACTGCCACGAGGATCGGAGCGAGGATGGCAATCATCACACGCAACACACTCAGTGTACCGTTGCTGTAAGGCTTGACGGCGACAATCTGTTCACGAATTGCAGGCCAAGCAAACCAACCAGCAATGGCAGCAATAGCGAGACCACCGAGCGGCATCATGTAGTTGGTGCAAACGTAATCGAGGAAGTCGAAGAAGTTCATACCTGCAATCTTGAAGTCACCCCAAGGTCCGAAGGAGAGCGCCGAAACACAGCCCAGGAAGAAGAGCGTGACCCAGTTGATAATCGTAGCGGTTTTACGCGAGAGATGCCATTCATTCTGCAAGAATGCGGTCACCACTTCGAGCAAGGACACAGCCGAAGTAAGAGCGGCCACGAGCAAGCAGATATAGAAGAGCAACGCAAACACATAACCAAACGGAACGTGCGAGAAGATCATCGGCACCGTCACGAACACGAGACCAGGACCGCCATTGGGTTCGAGACCGAAGGCGAACACAGCCGGCATGATCATCAAACCTGCCAAGAGAGCTGCCTGAATAGCAAGCACGGCCACCCAGAGACTGGCGTTAGGAATGTCAGTCTTGTCAGAGAGGTAGGAACCATAGGTCACCAAAATGCCAGCGCCCAAGGAGAGCGAGAAGAACGTGAAGCCCATGGCGTTCAAGATGGAGTTACTCGTCACCTTATCCCACTGGAAGTTGAAGAGGTATTCCACACCAGCCCAGGATCCCGGAAGCGTCAAACCACGAATGATAATGGCGATCATGAGGATGAAGAGCGTCGGCATCAAGTATTTGGAAAGACGTTCAATACCGCTTTCCACGCCCAAGACCACCGTACCGCAGGTAAGGCTCAAGAAGACGAAGTGCCAGAACACGTTAGAAGAGGGCGTGCTCACCAAGTTACCGAAGTGCGACTTCAGAAGAGCAGCGTCATTGATCGTGATATTGCCCAAAATAGCGTCCCAGAGATAGGCGACACACCAGCCACCCACCACGGAGTAGTAGGACAAAATGAAGAACGAAGTCAATACAGCCAAAGCACCCAAGGCAGCGGACCAACGACCACCCACGCGGCGCATAGCAGAAACGACCGAGCCACGGCCTCGACGACCAATGGCGACTTCCGCCATGACCAACGCTACCCCAATGGTGAAGGTGAAAATAATGTAGGGGATGATGAAGCCGGCGCCACCGTTGGCACCAGCCCAGAACGGAAATTTCCAAATCGCGCCTAAACCGATTGCTGAACCGGCACTGGCGAGAATGAACCCAATACGGGAACTCCACTGTGCGTTATTAGTCATGATGTCGATCTTTTTAGATAAGTTTGTATTCTCTTCCCTAAAGTCAGATCAAGGCAGTAAAGGGAAGCGTGTAATCAAAGGTGTACAAAACACGAGTTGATGTTTTTGATTGTAACGGTAAATATTTCCCATAAACGTGCGCGGACAAACTAAAGCCATACTCTTAGACTTAAACTGGAAAAGGTAAGGTTAATATCTTAGAGAAAAGTGTAGAGAATAGGCTTTTTCACTAGGTATTGCACCTTATAGACTTTCTAAGAAGAGAGAAACGAGCTTCTCTTTTCTGATCAACACACACCTTGTGTACAACAAAAAAGGAAAAAACGATGAAAAAATCTCTCGCCGTGGCATCCGTCGGTATGGGTTTGTTGGGAGCAGCAGCCGCTTTGAGCGCAACCCCCTTGCCCGTTGAAAAAGGAATGGAAGTTCAGGTAACGGGGCAAGCTGCAGTCAGCGTGCCTAACGACGAAGCAGAAATCACGTTTTCTGCCATTGAAGAGTCGAAAAATGCCAAAACGGCTTCTGATAAGGTGGTGACGCGCACGAATAGCGCTTTAGATGCTCTTAAAAAGAGCGCCTTCAAAGATGCCATCCTTTCTATGCGTACCACGGGTCTTTCTGTTAACCCGCGCTACACCGATGGCACCGCTAAGGCTGCCCCAAAGATTGATGGCTGGGAGGCGGTTTCTCGCATTTCGGTCACAGTGAAGGATCTCACGAAGATGAGCGACATTATGCAGGTCGCTAATCAGAGCATGACCTATGAAGGGGTGACGTTCCGTATTTCTCGCGAAACGAAACAGCGCTTTGAGTCGCAACTCCTCACCGAAGCGACGAAAGATTCGGTCGAAAAACTCAATACGATTGCGAAATCTTTAGGTTTGGATGAAAAGCATATCAAGTTGGTGAAATTGAATGCCCAGTCTCAGGCCTCGGGTGGTGCAGTCTATGACTATGCTCCGATGCGCATGGCCAAGATGGAAAATGAGATGGTTGGCGCAGCTCCTCAGGTGGAGTCGGGCGACACTCAGTTGACGCTTCGTGTGTCGACGGAAGCGTTGATTTTGCCGTAATGAAGAGTCGTTAAACGCAAAAAAGCTGGACAAACCTCAATGGCGTCCAGCTTTTTTCATGTCTTGTGCGTTTTAGAGACGTGCGATGGTGGTCATCACACCTGTTACTTTGTCGCCAATCGTCACGCAGATTTCTGCGTCCACCGGGAGATAGACGTCCACGCGAGAACCAAAACGAATGAAGCCATAGCGCTGACCACGCTCTAACGTATCGCCCACGTTGGCGTAGCAGAGGATACGACGAGCCACGAGGCCAGCCACCTGAATAAAGGTGACGTTATGACCTTCGGGCGTCGTCACACGCACGGCGTTACGTTCGTTATCAGTCGAGGCTTTGTCCAAGTCGGCATTTAAGAAGAGACCAGGGGTGTAGCGGATTTCTTCCACCTTACCGGCCACAGGTGCCTTCTGGCTATGAACATTGAAAACGTTCATGAAAATCGAGATCATCTGGGCCTTTTCGCCAGTGAGAGGATCTTCAGCTAATTGGACTTTGCAAACGCGACCGTCCACAGGGCTCACCACAGCACGAGGATCATCGGGCAGGGGACGAGCAGGATCGCGGAAGAACTGCGCGCAGAAAATCGTCAACAGCAGCGCGATCGTGGCAAGGAATTCCCAGTCGAGCAAGTAGAAGATCACAGTGAGTGCAATGCCGCCATAAATAAAGGGGCGACCCTCTTTTGCAAAGAAGGGATGCGGATAAAGTTTTGCGTTCACAGAAAAACACTCCAAAGAGGACGATGAACTAAAAGAAAGAGATTTCGCGCACAATCATAGCAAAACGCCTTTTAGTTCGCTCAACAGAAGAGAGGAAATAAAAAACCGAAGTTCGAGGACTTCAAAGAAAGGCTCGAACTTCGGCGATATTTTTAACGATGAATCGTCTTAGTGAGCTGGCGTTTCTTCGTGAGCACCTTCGGCTTTATGTTCTTCCATGGCGGCGATGGCCTTGGCAATGTCAGCCTGAATGGGATTCGGGCGACCCGTCCACCAGCAGAAGAAACCGTAGGCGTAGCCAGAAAGGGCGTACAAGCAGAAGAGCACAAAAATCGAGAGCGAGGTGTTGCTCGAAAGAAGCAAGAAGAGCGCGGCGCCAACCAAAATCACCCAGAAGGGGATGGTTTTCACAACGGCGTAGCTCTTACCCGAGAAGAAGGGCGCATTCGAGACCATCGTGAGACCAGCGTAAAGCGTCACGACAGCCGCAATCTGCGGCACATATTCCACGAGGAAATCAGGCACGTGGTTTTCCACACAAAGCCAGACGAAACCGCAAACAAGTGCAGCCGCCGCTGGCGAGGGAAGACCTTGGAAGTAGTTTTTACTCACTACACCCACGTTGCAGTTAAAACGAGCAAGGCGCAAAAGCGCACAGAGCGCGTAGACAAAGGCGATAGCCCAACCGAGCTTACCTAAGCCTTTGAGCGTGTACTCATAAACGATAAGGGCTGGTGCGATACCGAAACTCACCGCGTCGGCAAGGGAATCCATCTGCACGCCAAATTCAGATTGGGTGTGAGTGAGACGGGCAACACGTCCGTCCATACCGTCAAAAAGCATGGAGAAGAAAACAGCAATCGCAGCAGACAAGAAGTCGCCGTTCATCGCCGAGATGATACCGTAGAAAGCCGCAAAGAGCGCAGCGGCGGTGAAGGCATTTGGGAGAACGTAAATGCTCTTCGACTTCACGGCTTGAATGCGACGCTGACTAATCGAAGTCAGGCTTTCTCGCTGAGAAGGAGGTGTTGAGGTCATTGATATAGGTCCGTCAATAATGTTGTGCGCTAGCGGGCTCAAAGAGAGGTTTTCTCTAGAAGGGAAAGCGGCCGACTAGGGCATGAACGTCCAAAAAAACTAAACTCACATTCTACTCACCTCAAGGCAATTAGGCAAAAAAGGTGTACCTTTTCTGCGATAAGAATCAGCCTAGATTGGTAGAGTTGATTAGAATTATCACTGGTTTTCGAGCAAAAGAACCGAGTTCTTTCGTCGTAACCTGTAAATTTTCTTTAGAAAAAAGGAGCGTTTTCATGCCTTTCGTTTTTGCGCCGCCAGCTCAGGCTGCTATTCCTGTGTTAGATGAACGTTATGAATTTTTCCCGATTCATCGTGTTTACGGGATTGCAAAAAACTATGCTGAACCTGGTGCGCCGAAGGATACGCCTTTTTATTTCATGAAAACCGCGGATAACGTTGTCGCGGTTCCTGAAGGAGAAGTGCTCTCCATCCCTATGCCTCCGGGGACCAACGATTTACGCCACGAAATTGAACTCGTGGCCTGCTTGGGCCGTGGCGGTCGCAACCTTACGTTAGAAGAAGCGCAAGAAGCCGTCTGGGGCTGGAGCGTTGGGATTGATTTCACGGTGGCAGATCAAAAGCTTCCCTCTGGAGGGAGAGATATGATGCGCTCGAAAGTGTTTGAACGCTCGGCGCCCGTCTCTTTTGTGAAGCCTGCGTATCGCACCCCGTTGCCTAATCCCGTGGATTTGTGGCTTTACGTCAATAATCAGAAACGTCAAGCCGGCAGCACCAGTAACTTGATTCTCTCGCCCTATGAGCAAATTGTGGAACTCTCTCGCTATTTCACGTTAGAGCCTGGCGACATTATCTTTACAGGGACGCCTAATGGCTCTTCAACGCTAGCTGTGGGCGACATGATTGAAGCTGGAGTGAATGGTATCGGCTCGATCAAGGTGAAAATCGTTGAAAATGCTTAACGATAACCGCTAGCGCTTTAAGCGAGATACAAAAAAAGGAGCGACTCTTTTCATCAAGAACCGCTCCTTTTCGCTATTGAGAGGTGGCTAAGAGCCACTTTTTTCTTTAGTTGATTTGCTTGCGTCTTCCAGAGCTTGCGCGAGCATACTCACGGCTGCTGCGTAGAAGTAACTACGGTTGTAGTAAAGGAAGGCAGAGAAGTTTTGCGTCCCAATGTAGAGGTGTCGCTCTAAGGGACCACCGTCATCTTGCCAGGGAAGATCCACTAAAAGCACAGGGTGGTTGAGCGGGAGATCTAAAAGTCCCACGGGCTCAATCCCGCCTTTTAAGAGGCCATCAACGGTTTTATCCGCACGAATCCCTGTTGAAGGGGGAATCGTTTCGGGGCGAATTTTTTGCTTTACTGGATAAAGTGGCTTTAAACCAGCTTTCCAGCCATGTGCTTTGAGATACGCCGCTACTGAAGCGATGGCATCGGCCTCGTTATTGATGATGTCGATAAAACCATCATTGTCCCCATCCGTTCCAAAGGAATTGAGAGAACTCGGCATAAACTGCCCATAACCAATCGCGCCCGCATAGCTTCCCGTGACCGATACGGTAGGGAGTTTATCTCGCCAACAGAAGTCAAGAAATTCAGCCAATTCCTTTTTATAGAACGTCGCGCGACGTGTGTAGTCAAAGGCGAGCGTCACGAGCACGTCTAAGACGCGAAAGCGCCCCATATTTTTCCCATAAATGGTTTCCACCCCAATGATGGCGGCAATCGCATAGCGAGAGACTCCTTGGGTGTTTTCAATATGGCTAAAAAGTTCAATGTGCTGCTCGAGAAAGTCCACTCCTTTGGAGATGCGCTCAGAGTTGACCATGTTGCGCTGATAGAGGCGGAAGTTTCTGTCTGGCGTTGTGGCGGGCCCTGTTTGGGGTTTAGGTGTCATGTAGCGCTCGGCAAGCGGAGAGTAGCGTGCTAGAGCGATCTCCGTTTCCAGCCAATCGTAGGGAATGCCTTTTTCAGCAGAGACTTCTTTGAGAAACGCGATGATGTCTTCGCGATCCGTATAATTGACGCCTGCCGCAGGAGCCTTGGCCCAAAGAGGCGTCATGACCCCTAGACCATAGAGCATGGCGAAGGTTCCTAACTGACGACGCGTTAACTTTGGCATTCAAGACTCCCGAAAATTTTTGAATGGTTTTCAGAATAGCATAGATGAAAAAAAGAAGGCGGTGAGGCAAGAATCTGTTGCGACTTTGTCGCGTTTTCTTTCACGCTTTGGCAACCTAAGCACTGCGGCAACTGATAGACTTTCATTAAAAGCTTTTTTCTACCGCTATAAAGGACAGATCAATTGACGTCAAACCTTCCACTAGCGACGGGGTATTTCACACACGATCTCACCTCACTGACGAATCCCATTAAGGATGCGCCTGAAAATCCAGACCGACTTGCTTCCATTGAGCTCATGCTTATGGCGATGGGGTTTGGGGATCAGTTGCGCCGCTACGAGGTGCATGAAGCGCCACTCTCCGTGGTGCATCTTGCGCATGAACCTTCCTACGTGCAAAGTTTGGCTTTGGCGAGCGCTGGGCACGTTGAAGCCTTAGCAAAGTGGCAAGCGGTAGATACGCCAGTGGGTCCGCTCTCTTACCGAGCAGCGCTAAAAAGCGTAGGCGCTGTGATTGAAGCCATTGATGCGGTGATGAAGCGCGAAATTGCGAACGCTTTTTGTGCGGTGCGCCCCCCAGGACACCATGCAGGGCGTCGTAGCGGTGGAGGCTTTTGTTACTTTAATAACACCGCGATTGGAGCGCTTTACGCGCACAAGCGCTGGAACTTAGAGCGCGTTGCGGTGCTTGACTTTGACGTGCACCACGGAGATGGCACCGAAGAAATTTTGGGCAGTAACCCTCACTTTCAGTTCTACTCTCTTTTCCAGTGGCCACTTTACCCCAACCGCTTAACAGAAGCAGTGCCCAGCAATGTCATTCGTGTGCCGCTCGAAGCGGGCGCAGGTGGTGAAAAATTGCGTGAAGTGGTAGAAACCGTTTGGCTCCCAGGGCTGGAAGCCTTTAAACCACAACTCATTTTGCTCTCCGCTGGGTTTGATGCGCACGTTGAAGAAGCTATGGCACAGCTCAAGATGGAAGAGTCTGACTTTGCTTATATGACTGGTCGCTTGATGGATGCGGCAGAAGTCCTTTGCGAAGGAAAATTGGTGAGCGTTCTTGAAGGCGGTTACAGCTTACGCTCTCTGAGCCGAAGCGTGATGAGTCATATTGCTACCCTTGTTAACCAGCGTCGTAAAACGGAGTAGCGCTCAGCATGGGTCAATTCAACGAACACCTCAAAGAAGGCGTTAAGCCGCGCGAGCTTTGGTCTTGGGCGGCTTATGATTTTGCCAATTCTGGTTATACCACCGTGGTTCTCACGGCGGTGTTTAATACCTATTTTGTGAGCGTCATTGCTGGAGATTCCGACTACGGCACGCTGCTCTGGACCGTGGTGATCGCTATTAGTAACGCTGTGAGTATGCTCACAATGCCTGTGATTGGACTTTTGGCTGACGCGCGTGCACAGAAAAAACGTTGGCTACTGGTTGCGACGGCAATGTGTGTTTTAGGCACTTTTGGGCTGATGGGGACGGGGCCTGGCACCGTTGTGCTCGCTACCTTCATGATCATGCTCAGTAACTTTGGCTACAACGTGGGCGAGTCGTTTTGCTCGGCGTTTTTGCCTGAAATTGCGCGTGAAGAATCTGTGGGGAAAGTCTCTGGCTGGGGGTGGTCAATGGGTTACTGCGGTGGTCTTGTCACCCTGCTGCTTGCCATTGCCTGGACGAGCTGGAGTATGAAAGCGGGTTACAGCACCGATTTACTCGTTGATGGGACGCTCTTTATTACGGGCGCTGTCTATGCGTTAGCCGCAACGCCGATTTTCCTCTTTTTAAAAGAGCGTAGTACGCCTCGCTTAAAGGAAAACAACGCTAATCTCAAAGCGCTTTTTGTGAGTAGCTTTGAAGAAATCCGCCATACTCTCGGAAGCCTTAAGGTATATCAGGACTTTGCACGCCTCGCGCTTTGTGGCTTTTTCTACCAAGCGGGGGTTTCTGTTGTGATTACGCTCTCGGCTGTCTATGCAACGGCGGTGATGGGTTTTAGCACAGAAGATATTCTCATCATGGTTTGCGCGGTGAATGTGACTGCTGCAGTGGGCGCTTTTGGCTTTGGCTACCTCCAAGACCGCATTGGACACAAAACCGCTTTAGCCATTACGTTAGGCGTTTGGCTCTTGATGGTGCTCTGCGCTTACTTTGCGACTGAACGTTGGATGTTCTGGGTGGCCGCAAACTTGGCTGGTATTGCGATGGGCTCGAGCCAATCCGCGGGACGAGCAATGGTGGCAGTGTTTGCACCAGAGTCGCGCTTAGCAGAGTTTTATAGCTTCTGGAATATGATGCTTTGGCTCTCGGCGATTGTGGGACCTCTCACTTATGGTTTGATGACCGCGATTTTCCACAACGACCATCGTCTTGCGATTTTGGTGACGGGGTTATTCTTTGTGGTGGCGTTACTCGTGCTTCAGCGTATCAACATTGAACGAGGTCGGAAAGCCTCAGGAAACCTCACCACTTAAGGCTCTTATCTACCTCTTTTGGAGGAATGTGGTGCGGTGCTCTTTCGACTTTTAGCTGATCACAGAACAAGGAGCGCCGTGGCACAATGTGAGGATGACAGAAAAAACGACTGTCAAGACAAAAAAATTTAAAGGAGACCCCATGTCCACATTGCAAGAACAGATTCGTGAACGCGCCTTAGCCTTAGGTGCGCCGTTTGGCTTGGTACCAGAAAAGGTGACGTTGCCCGTGATGGCAGAGGATCCTGAAACGGTCAAAGGGTTAAGCGTGATTGCGCGTCGCCTTGCTGCCGCCTCTTTTGTCATTCGCTTAGCCAATGCGCTCTTAGTTGACGAAGATGACGAAGAAACGCGTGCCACGATTCGTGAAACCTCTCGCAATTATGGGGTTGACTACGATATGACGCAGCGCGAAATCAGTCTCTTGCATGGCGACAATACTGAGCGCGATATTGAAGACGTTAAGGGCAGTGAAGAAGCGATGGCCATTGTCGCCTGGGCGCTAAACGGTGGTCCCGCTCCCGTGGATCCCACCAAACCTGCGGATATTGATGCCGCACACGCTGTCGTGATTCGTGGCGAACATATTCAGAAGTTGATGGAGCAGGCAGAGCTCGTGCCGCAGATTGAAGTGGCAGCTTTGATTGACCTCTATCGCCTTTATGCTGAGCAAGGCGTGGGCGATCAGAAGCTCGTACACGCTCGTCGCGTCGCCTTAGAGTGGTTCTTAGTGCGTGAAAACGACTGGTTGCGTATCCGCTTCTAAAAGCCGCTAACCTAAAAAAATCTCGACCTCGAAAAAACGACGAAGTCGAGATTTTTTTGTCTGTTGTTTTTTGAGCTTAGTAGCGGCGCGCTTCCCAAAGGAGTCCCACGCCAAAAGCGCCAAAGAGAGCGCCTGCCACACCATCAATCCAACGCGAGAGACGGAAGTAAGCGCGACGCATCACTGGGAGATGGAAAACAAGCGCTACGAGCGTAAACCAGACGAAGGTTTCGGCCACGACCACGCCAAAAATACTCCAGCGCAAGAGCTCGCTCATATCGGGCGTCACCATGACGGTGAAAATCGACGAGAAATAGACCAACACCTTGGCATTGGCTAAGTTAGTGAAAAGTGCCATCGTGAAAGCGCGCACTTTGGAGACAGGAAGCTCAGTGGGCTCAGCTTTGCCAGCGCTGGCAACGGGCTTGCGGAGCGCTTCGCGCAAGAGATGAAAGCCCATCCACAAAAGATAAAGACCGCCTGCCACAAGGAGCGCACGGTGTAGCCATGCGAATTGCTCAAAAATCCACTGTAAGCCAATGAGCGACAAAGCGGCCCAGAAGGCGACGCCAAGCGTAATGCCAACAGCACTGCAGAGCGCTTCTGCGCGAGAGCGACTCACGGCGGTTTGTGTCACAAAAAAGAAGTCTGGTCCTGGCGTGACGAGCACCAGGAACTGGATCAACATAATACTGAGAATAACGGACATTTTTTCTAAAAAATTAATAACGGCGGGCTTCCCAGAGAAGCGCAAGACCAAAGACACCAAAGAGTGCGCCAGCGATACCATCAATCCAACGAGATAGGCGCAAGTAGCCACGACGCATTATAGGAAGGTGGAACACGAGTGCGACAAGCGCAAACCAGATAAAGGTTTCCGCGACGACGATCCCAAAAATCCCCCAGCGCATGGACGAACTCATATCGGGCGTTAACATCATCGAGAAAATCGAGGAAAAATAAACCACAGCTTTGGCGTTAGCCAGGTTCGTAAAGAGTCCCATCGTGAAAGCGCGCACTTTAGAGACAGGGAGTTCCGTTGCTTGGGCTCCGCCCTCGGTGGCGACGGGTTTACGCAGTGCGCTCTTTAAGAGGTTGTAGCCCATCCACATTAAGTAGAGTCCGCCCGCGACAAGAAGTCCCCGATGTAGCCACGCGAACTGTTCAAAAATCCACTGCAATCCAATGAGCGACAAAGCGGCCCAAAAAACAACGCCTAAGGTAATCCCAATCACACCGTAGAGCGCCTCAGAGCGAGAACGGCTTACTGCGGTTTGGGTTACAAAGAAAAAATCGGGTCCAGGTGTCATCAGGGCAACGAGATGAATCACCATCAGGCTAAAAATAAAAGACATCGTTATGTTCAAGTTGGGGAATGGAGGCGAGAGGCGGAAAGCCTCGTACAAGAACACCATTCTAGAGGTTTTAGATTTAAAAATCGAGTGAGGAAGATCGCTTAGCACGCCCCACAAAAGGCTAAACAGAAAAGTGCTTCTTTCCTAAAACAGCCAAACGCTATTTCGCCTAAAATGGCTCACTTTCTTGTGAAGACTGGCACAGAAAACGAGGTCACTAACCGAATGCTAGTGACCTCGTTTTGGAACCTGAGAAGCAGCTTATTTTTGCTTATTGAGTTCAATAATTCGACGCGTATCCGTGGCGAGATCGTTGAGCTGCAAAGCGTCGTAGCTCTTTGCAATCAAGTCAAGGGCTTCATCGCGCTGGGGCGTATTCTGAAATTCGCGTACCACGCGCTGAGCACGGTCGATCGCGGCCACATAAGCGTGGCGCACGAAGTAGTACTTCGCGGTGGAGAGTTCGTGCTGAGCCTGAGCAATCACGAGCTCCTGCATACGGCGACGTGCTTCCGGAGCATACTGACTATCGGGGAATCGGAGCACCAATTCCTTGAAAATGTCAAATGCTTCACGAGAGGCGTTAGCGTCACGTTCAGCCACGTCTTCGTTGGTAAGCCAAGAGAACCAGCCATCGGTTTCGTTGAGCGTTGCAAGTGCTTTCATGTACATGACGTAAGCACTATTTTCGCTATTGGGATAGGATTGGAGATAGCGATCCGCAGCTTGAATAGCCTGAGCGGCATCCCCGTCCTTCCAGTAGGCGTAGACGAGCTCGACCTGAGCCTGCTGAGCATAGCGACCGAATGGGTAGCGAGCTTCCAACTTAGAGTAGTAATCTTTCGCTTGAGTCCAGTTACCGTCATCGAGACTGGAGCGAGCTTCTGTATACAATTTGTCTGCTGTCCAATCAATGGTAGGATCTTTGTCGAGCGACTCAAGCCAAGAGCAGGAGGCCGTCGCCAAAGTAATGGCAGTGACAAGAAGGCTTCGAACGACGAAGCGCTTAAAAGGAAAAGTGAAATTCATGACGAGCAAAAACGAAAAGAATTTAGCTGATTATAACGATCTCTCCGATTTTGAGCACGGAGATGACGGTGACGATGGTGACACTTTACCAAGTTTCTTGATCGAAGGGGTATGGGGAGAACGCTTAGATAAAGTTTTAGCGACCTTAATGCCCGATGTTTCTCGCGCTCGCCTGCAGAAGTTGATTGAAGAAGGGCAGGTTGAGGTGAATGGCGAAGTCGTTACAAAAATTCGCCAAAAAGTCTCTGATGGCGATGAAGTTCAGCTCTTAGAAGAGCCACACATCGATGAAATGCTCGATGCGGAACCGCAAGATGTGCCGCTTGAAGTGGTCTACGAGGATGACAGTATTATCGTGATCAACAAGGCACCTGACCAAGTCGTGCATCCTGGGGCTGGTAACCCTGATGGGACGATTATGAATGGGCTGCTTTTCCATTATCCCGAACTCAAAGAAGTGCCACGCGCGGGGATTGTGCACCGTCTTGACCGTGATACAAGTGGCTTAATGGTTGTTGCGCGTACGCTCTCGGCGCAGACCCTTCTTGTGCGTCAACTCCAAGAGCGCACGGTGAAACGTGAATACTGGGCGATTACGTTAGGGAGCGCAGCGCGTGACTTCGTAGTTGATGTCCCGATTGGACGCGATCCGCATAGCCGTACGCGCTTTAAGGGCTTCCCTGGCAGTATTGGGGTGAAGGCAAAACCCGCAAAAACGCGAGTGCGCTGCGTGGGTTGGAGCGAAATGGAAGGGCTCCCTGTTTCGTGGGTGGCTTGTCGCTTAGAGACGGGTCGCACGCACCAGATTCGTGTGCACTTAACGGGGGAAGACTTGCCACTCATTGGTGACCAGGTCTATCGCGGTCGCGCTCCTGGCTTTGCGGTGAAGCTCGAAAATGTGCTTGACTTTCATCGTCAGGCACTGCACGCCTCTCGCTTGGGACTTCTCCATCCTGCAACGGGTGAATACATGGAATGGTTTGTTCCACCACCCGAAGACATGATTAATTTGATGGAAGAACTCTGCTTTGGTCCTTGGGATCGCCCTGTGAATGTGTTTGAAAAAGAATTGATCTAACGAGAAGAAAAAATGAGTGAACTTTTTAAACCTGGTTTGGATATTTTGCAACCCGATTGGCGCCAAGCTACGACGCCTCGCAACGTGGATATGCTTTTCACTTGTCGCGATGGAGGTGTTTCAAGCGGTCCTTGGGGTAACGCCGAGGGAATGATGGGTCTTAATGTGGGAGACCATGTCGAGGATGCGCCGAGCTGTGTGCGAATGAATCGTCAGCTCGTGGCGCAATTGGTTCCCACGGATCCTAAGTGGATGAAGCAGGTTCATGGTTGCACGATCGTTGAAGCCGACAGTGTGACGCCAGAAACCGAGGCCGATGCCGCTTGGACGCGCACCCCTGGCGTGGTCTGTACCGTGATGGTGGCAGACTGCTTGCCTGTTCTTTTAGCAGATAAAGAGGGCACAATCGTGGCTGCGGTTCATGCAGGATGGCGAAGCTTAGCCGCAGGCATTATTCAGCGCACGATTGCCAAGATGACTTCTGCTGTGAGACACCCGTTGGAGCTCGTGGCCTGGTTAGGACCCCGTATTGGGGCGGCTGACTTTGAAGTAGGGCCAGATGTGCTTGAAGCGATGCTCACCACGCTTCCTGAAGCACAAAAAGCGTTTACCGAAAAAGAAAATTCCGATCGTTTACTGGCGGATTTGAGCGCACTCGCTAAAATGGCGCTCGTAGGTGCGGGGCTCGACGAGAGAAATATTGTCGACGTGAAATTGAGCACTTACGCCGATCCCAAACGTTTCTACAGTTATCGCCGTGATGGCGAAAAAACGGGCCGTCACGCCGCGATGGTGTGGATTAAGCCCGAAAAATAAATTTTTCATTAAGAAAAGTACCCCAAAAAACTAAGAGAGATATCTATGGCTACGATTCCTGTTGTTGGTTTTGTGTCCTTGGGCTGCCCGAAGGCGCTTGTGGATACCGAACGTATCGTGACCGAATTACGTGCTCGCGGCTATCGCATTGGTCAGTCCTATCGCGATGCTGATTTGGTGATTGTGAATACCTGTGGCTTTGTGAACGAAGCCATTCAAGAAAGCTTGGAAGCCATTGCAGAGGCACTGCGTGAAAACGGTCGTGTGATCGTGTGCGGTTGCTTGGGTGGCCGAAAAGAAGCGGATGGGAGCAACTTTGTGCTCAATCAGATGCCCAAAGTCTTGGGTGTCACGGGTCCTGATTCTGTCGATGAAGTGCTCCGCCTCGTTGAGTCACATTTACCACGCCCACATGAACCCTGGGACGATTTGGTTCCAGCCTGTGGCGTTCGTATGACCCCGAAGCACTACGCCTACCTCAAAATTAGTGAAGGGTGTAACCATCACTGCTCTTTTTGCATCATCCCGAATATGCGTGGTCGCTTGGTGAGCCGCCCTATTGGAGACGTGGTGCGTGAAGCGGAGAGCTTAAAGAGCGCAGGCGTCAAAGAGTTGCTCGTCATTAGCCAAGATACGGCTGCTTATGGGGTTGATGCGAAATATAAGTTCGCCTTTGCCAATGGTCGCCCCGTGAAGACTCGTTTATTGGATTTGTGCCAAGAGTTGGGTCGCTTAGGGATGTGGACGCGCCTGCACTATGTGTATCCGTATCCGCATGTCGATGAGATTGTGCCGATGATGGCCGAAGGCTTAATTCTCCCATATCTGGATGTGCCATTCCAACACGCGAACCCGCGTGTTTTGAAGGCAATGAAGCGTCCAGCGAACGCAGAAAAGAATTTGGAACGCATTGCTGCTTGGCGTGCCGCTTGTCCAGATATCACGATTCGCTCGACCTTTATCGCAGGGTTCCCAGGTGAGACGGAAGAAGAGTTTGAGTATTTGCTCGACTTCTTGCGTGAAGCGCGCCTAGATCGAGTGGGTTGCTTTGCGTATTCTCCTGTGGAAGGGGCCCAGGCTAACGAGCTCGAGGGGCAGCTTCCCGAAGAAGTGCGTAACGAGCGCCGCGATCGCTTGATGGCTTTGCAGGCAGAGATTTCTGCTGAGAAGTTGCGCGAAAAGATTGGCACGACGCAGGAAGTGCTCATCGATGAGTTCGATGAAGAAGCGGGTCTTGCTATCGGTCGCACCAAGGCGGATGCTCCCGATATTGACGGGAAGGTCTACATTGAAACGATGAAGACCTATAAGCCTGGCGACTTCGTGAATGTGACGATTACGCAGAGCGAAGAAGAGTATGACCTCGTGGGCGTCCCTGTGGACGAACCAGAGCTTTTGGCGCAAAAGCAGCGCGAAGCCGAGGAAAACCTCTAACAGAAATCGCCTACAAAGATTGATGACTACACTGAAAACTCGGTGTAGTCATTTTTTCTTCTCCTCTGAAGAGGACAGAGAAGAAAGTGTTTCGTTAAAATCCTTTCCATTGATTTTCGGTCATGGGATGTGTGCGAATAGCGCCGCCTTCTCCAAAAGAAAGGAAACGACCGTGAGACAAGAGGTTTAGCCAACAGCGGGATAGACGTTTTGTCTGACGGGACTCGTTCCCAAAGCTTTTGTTATTTTGGAGTTTAAAAATGGCCGAAAACCTGACAGTTAACGTCGATGCCTTAACACCTGCGCAAATTACCGAAAAGGTCTTGAGCCTTTCGGTAACGAAGAGCACCATGCCTTTGGGGCAACAAATCCCCTTGGCGCTCTTAGCAGGGTTTTTCATTGGGCTCGGGGCGCTCTTTTGTTCGCTCTTTGCCGCAGATCCAGATCTCAGCTTTGCCGTTCGCAAACTGCTCTCTGGGCTAGTCTTCTCCGTGGGGCTTTTCCTCGTGGTGGTGGCTGGTGCGGAACTCTACACCGGGAACACGATGGTAGGGGGCGGTGCAATGGATAAGCGCATCACCTGGTCGATGACGTTCACGAATTGGGTAAAAGTCTGGTGCTTTAATTTCTTGGGCGCCCTCTTTTTGGTCTTCTTGGTTTTCTTCGCTCATGTCGCCGATATGGGTCCGATGGCCAAAGGGATGATGGGAATTGCCGTGGGGAAACTTACCCCCGACTGGTTCACGCTCATGTTTAAGGGCATCCTTTGCAATATTTTTGTCTGCTTAGGTGTGTGGTTGGCTTACGCGGCTCGTGGCGTGGTGGACCGTATGCTTGCCGTGCTTTTGCCCGTGACCGCTTTCGTGGCGCTTGGCTTTGAGCACTGTGTGGCAAATATGTACTTCTTGCCGATGGCCTATGTCTTAAAACTCGCGGGTTACGCTCCTGCTGGTGTGGACCTTGATGTGATCACGCTAGGCAACATCGTCAAGAATTTAAGCGCCGCAACTGTGGGCAATACGATTGCAGGGCTGCTTTTGGTGGGTGTTTATCGCCAAGCCTTTAAAAAGCGCGACTAAGCCTTGCTACTTTAATGATGAATGGACTGAGAAACGAAAAAGGACTCTCAGTCCATTTTTCTTAGGATTTTTTCGCACAGCGCGCTTTTTCTTTGCCAAAATGCGTGCTCAAAACGCGACAAATACGCAAAGACTTTGTGCTTTGCGCTATGATGAGCAACATCGAATAATTTTGCGCAGTAAAAAATGCGCGAAGACTCACATCGCCGCTCTTAGGAATGTCCAATGCGATCGAATAAACTCTTGAACCGTGCCATCGCTTTAGCACTGACGACAATGAGTACCTTGGCTTGCGCCGTATCCTTAGGGGATTTGACTGTTCAAAGTCGCCCCGGAGAACCTATGCAGGCTACCCTCCAAATTGAAGATTTAGACCTTACGATTTCGCCCTTGCTCGTGCGAGTGGCGCCTCCGTCGACCTATTTGCGTGTGGGCGTGCCTTGGGCTCAGCCTGTGCAAGATTTGCAGTTAGTGCGAGACGGTTCTCAGTCGACAATCCAAATTAAGGTGGTGGGAACAAATCCGCTTTCTGTGCAGTCGTTTCCCCTTTTGATCGAATTAAACGCTGGTGGCAAAGTTTCCGTGCGCAACTATCAGATTGTGGCGCGTGATGGTCACTTTGAAGTCTTAGAAGGTGCTGTAGCGCCTGCCGTGGGGACCTCTCACCCGATGTTGAGTGGTGCGCCAGAAGTGCAAGGGGCAAAGAGTGCTGAGGCTTCCGCGAGCGCTAAAGTGGCAAGCACGGGCGCAGAAAGTGCAGTGAAGGCGCAAAAGAGCGCTCCTGCAGAGGCTCAGAAGCCCGCTGTGCAGCCCGTCAGCGCACCAGTTGAAAAGGTATCGGCAAAGGTTGCCGCAAGCGCTAAACCCGCCGCGAAGCACCGCGCACCAGAAATCGTGCGTGAATATGTGGCTTTAAATGGTTTTGATGCGACGCAACCCTTTAACGTGCAGCGCAGTATGACGCTCTGGTCCGTGGCAAAGCTTTACTGGCCAAGCTATCGTGGGGCTACGCTCGAACAGTTGCTGATCGCTTTCCGTAACCATAATCCAGAAGCCTTTGTGAAAGGCAACCCTGATGAGCTCTTGAGTGGCTCTAAGTTGGTGCCCCCGAGCGAAAAGGATGTGTTTGCGATTGATGCGCTTGAAGCCTTTAAGGAAATTCATAGTGCGAATACGGCCGTACCGCCTCCGACACAGAATTTGATCGATGCGCAAAAGCTCTCTAGCACTCTAGCTGGGAAAGTCGCTGATGCACAGGACCGCGAACGCACTGAAGGGAAGACGCTCGAAGATATTGAACGCGCTGGTCGTGCCGCTTTAGAAAACGGTAAAGAAATTCTCAACGGGAAAGACTCTGCTGTAGAAGCTTCTGGTTTACAGGCGGCAGCTGACGCAAACACTAGTACTAATGCAAATGCTGCTGAGGCTGAAAATGCCACTTCAAGTGATGCCACTGCCGAAAAGAGCGAAGAAACGTCCAGAGCGCATAACGATGATGCCGCTGATGCGGCCGCGACTGGGATGAGCCCAGAGGATGTGAAGGCCGATGAGGTGAAGTCCGAAGAAGGGGCGAAATCTGAAGAAGGCGCAAAGGCCGAAGGCTCTTCCTTGGCTGATGTTGCTAATGCGACCGATTCGAAGGCCGCCGAAGAAGCTCCTAAGTCTGAAGAAGCCGCTTCTGCAACGAGCGCTTCCTCTACTGAAACTACACCCAACGCTTCTGAAGAAAAGAAAGCTGAGAGTGCCGCCGCTGACGCTAACGCTCAAAAGAAAGACGAAGGCTCTTCGCTTTCTTGGTGGGCAGGCTTAGTCGTCCTTGCCTTGCTTCTTTTAGGTTGGTTTATGAAGAAGCGTCACCGCGATGACGAAGAAGAGGAAGAAACGAAGCCCAAGGGAGTGATTCTTCAGTCTGAAATTAAACCTGCTACGGCTGCCGCATTGAGCGCAGTGGAAAAGACAGTGGATGAAGCGGTGAAAAATGGCACCACGGCTGGTGCTATGGGAGTGGGCAGCATGGCTTACTCTGAAGCCCTTCAAAAAGAAATCAAAGAAGGCAAAAACGTCGATCAGCCTTGGCTTGATCCGAACGACGATGAATTGCCACCAGTTGACGAAGAAATGTCCTCTGAAGCCGTGGCTGAACAAAGCGACAAAGCCAATCGCGTGATTCAGTCTGTCTCGCTTGATCTCGATGAAGATGAAGAGGGCAAAGCGACTGAAGAGAAAGAAGGAAAAGACGCTAAAGAAAATGCGCCAGTGAGCAACAAGGAGCTCGCACTTCAGGCTGCGCTTGAAGCGAAATACAACCTCGCGAAGTCTTTTGTCGGCATTGGGGCTCTGAACGAAGCGCTCGAATTGCTCGACGAAGTGCGCCGTCGTGGTACGCCTGAGCAGCGCGAACGTGCTGCGGAATTGGCGGCAACGATTCCGATTGCCTCGAGCAAGGATAAGGCCTAAGTGAGCCCACTTTGCCTTTGGGAGAACGAAGAGAAGTGGGCAAACTAGCCTTAGGCGTCGAATATGATGGCGCGGCTTTTAATGGGTGGCAGATCCAACCGGACTGCCCCACCGTGCAAAAAACGCTAGAAGATGCGATTGCCCGCTTTTGTTGCACGCCCGTGCCAACGATCTGCGCGGGTCGCACTGACACAGGGGTGCATGCGACACATCAAGTCGTGAGCATTGATGCGCCAGTGGATCGTCCAATGCGCAATTGGGTTCGGGCGCTCAATACTTTTTTGCCTGAAACCGTTTCTGTGCGCTGGGCACAAAACGTCTCAGACGAATTTCATGCCCGCTACAGTGCGCGTGAACGCACGTATGAATATTGGATTTATAACGATCCGATTCGCTCGCCTATTTTGGAAAAGCGTACTGGGTGGGTGTTCAGAGCGCTCGACGTTGAGGCGATGCGCGAAGGCGCTAAGTGTCTTTTAGGCGAACATGATTTCACGAGTTTTCGCGCGGCAGAATGTCAGGCCTCTAGCCCGATTCGCACGATTACGCGATTAGATATTTGCCGTCAAGGCACTCTCATTGGTGTGCGTATTTCCGCCAATGCTTTTTTGCAGCACATGGTGCGTAATATTGTGGGCACGCTTATTTATGTGGGCGTGGGTCGCGAATCCCCAGAGTGGGTAGAAAAAGTGCTTGCTGCACGCTCACGCGCTGAAGCCGCTCCCACCTTTAGCCCATGTGGCCTTTATTTAACAGGGGTGCGCTACGAAGGCGATGAGGTACCTTCGAGGGGCGCTAGCCCATTTGGATGGTCTTAGGCGATGGAGACGAGCGAGGTGAGCGCGATATAATCAGTGCTCAGTATTCAAGTCTTCACCGATTAACACGAGAACACAGCATGAGTTGGTTAAACCGTATTCTTCCGCCAAAAATTAAACGAGATAACGAAAGTGATCGTAAGCCTAGTCCGATCCCTGAAGGGGTTTGGACGAAGTGCCCTGGCTGTGAAGAGGCACTCTTTCAAGAAGAGTTGCGCTTGAGTTTGCAAGTCTGCCCGAAGTGTGGCTACCACCACCGTATTGGGGCTCGTGCGCGTCTGTTTGCCTTTTTGGATCAAGAAGGGCGCGAAGAGATTGGCTCTCAGGTCTTGAGTGAAGACCCCTTAGAGTTTGTTGACAGCAAGCCCTATCCCAAGCGTGTTGCAGACTACACCGCTAAGTCGGGTGAAACCGATGCCTTGATTGTGATGTCGGGGACGGTTCGTCAACAGCCGATGGTTGCCGCCGCTTTTGAATTTGCCTTTATGGGCGGTTCGATGGGTAGCGTAGTGGGTGAGCGTTTCCGCTTAGGCGTTGAAGAAGCGCTTCGTCGTCAGTGTCCTTTCGTTTGCTTTGCCGCTTCGGGTGGCGCTCGTATGCAAGAAGGTCTTTTCTCCTTGATGCAGATGGCGAAAACAACCGCTGCAATTACGAAGCTCTCTGAGGCAGGCCTTCCCTTTATTTCGGTCCTAACCGATCCGACGATGGGCGGCGTCTCTGCTTCCTTTGCCTTTATGGGCGACATTGTGATTGCAGAGCCTCAAGCCTTGATTGGGTTTGCGGGTCCTCGCGTGATTGAGCAGACAGTGCATGAAAAGTTACCCGAAGGTTTCCAAAGAGCAGAATTTTTGCTCGAAAAGGGACAAATTGACATGATCGTGGATCGACGCGATATGCGACCCAAGATCTCAATGCTCACGCAAATGCTGATGCGAAAAGCACCAGTGACAGGCGTCTAAAGAGTCAACATAATTTCAAAGAGAATAACCGCGCGAAAAGGCGAAATGCCTCGTGCGGTTTTCTCAGTTAAAGCGAATCGTTTTTTCCTCAAGTTGGGAGGCCTCTGGAAGGCTGATTCAGAGGATGGAAAATCGGAGAACAATGGTGTTAGATAACACATTATCGAGTTGGTTAGAACATATTGAAACACTGCACTCTAAACCTATCGATATGGGCTTAGAGCGCATGAAGGAAATGCTCGCTCGTATGAACATTTCCTTTGACGGGAAGACCGTCATTACGGTTGGTGGCACCAATGGGAAAGGGTCAACTTGCGCGATGCTCGAAAGCATTTATCGTGCCGCAGGCTATAGCACCGGGATGCACACCTCCCCGCACCTCATTCGCATTAATGAGCGCTGCGTGGTGAACGGAAAAGAAGTGACGGATGAGCGCATGATTGCGGCTTTCCGTCAGGTCGAAGAAGCCCGTCGCGATATGACGCTTTCTTACTTTGAGTACACTGCGCTCGCATTCTTGAAGATTTTCCAAGAAGAAAACCTCGATGTTGTCATTTTGGAAATTGGTCTCGGCGGTCGTCTAGACGCCATCAATACGATTGACTCTAACGTGGCTATTATCGCTACGGTGGGGATCGATCATGTCGCATTCTTAGGGAACACGCGTGAAGCGATTGGACTTGAGAAAGCACATATCTATCGCCCAGGTTGCGCCGCTATTTTGAGTGCCCCTGATGCGCCTGAAACGGTGCGAGACTGGGTCAAAAAGATTGGCGCCGTGAAGACCTTTGCGGGAGAAGATTTCTCCTACGAAATTGAGCCTGATGGTCGTTGGACCTATCGCAAGGGTGAACTCACATGGGCACACTTGCCTGAGCCCGCTCTGGTTGGACTCAACCAGTACCAAAATGCCGCTGGTGTTTTAAGCGCCGTTGCCGCCTTAGAAGAACGCGTTCCCGTCTCGCGTGAAGCGATTGAAAAGGGGCTAACGAGCGTGAAGCTTACCGCGCGTTTTGAACGTGTCGCGGAAAAACCCTTCTCGATCGTGATCGACGTGGGGCACAATCCGCAGGCAGCGGAAGTTTTGAAGAAAAATATTATTGCTACGAAGCGCCCTGGCGAGCGTACGATTGCCGTCTTTGGCATGTTAGCTGACAAGGATATGCAAAGCGTCTCTCACATTTTGAAAGATGTTTTTGATGAGTGGTATATCGCGTCCTTGACGGGACCGCGTGCCGCTAGCGCAGAAGAGTTGCGCGCTGCAATGCTCGCCGCTGGTATTGATGCGCGAAAAATTCGTGCTTGGCCCGATGTGCGTAGTGCCTTAATGGCTGCGCGACAAGATGCAACAACTATTGCAAATCAAGAAGTTGAGTCGATTCACGCGCCTGAGCCTGTTAGAATCATCATATTCGGATCATTCGTGACAGTCACTGCGGCCGCTGAAATTTTTGCCAAGGAAGGATTCACGATTTAAAGCGTTGTGAGTCTGTGCAAATGGCCTATGTTGAAGCCTGAGCGCTTCAACTCGATGAATGAGTCCGCACAGACGACTCTACGTCTTGTGAGCAAAGTATTCTAAAGAGAGTGTGTTATGGCTTTTCCCAATCCCTTTAAACGCGAACCTACGTCTACCCCGAGTTCTTCTGCGCCTCGTGTTGAGCCCCATTTCGAAGGAAATGGCGCGGCCGCGCCTGAGAATAATGACTCGCCTTGGACGGTCTCGCCCGACGATGGCCGATTTGGGACGAACACACAACCGCCATTGAGCGTTCCGCCGAGTGTGCCTCCTCAGCAGCCTGCTAAACCTGCTGCGGACGTGCCTCCTGTGACGACGCCTAGCGCTGCTACGCCACGCGTGGAAGAACCCGCTCCCCAGAAGGAGCCTTTAACAAAGCCCGCACAAGATGAGCCTCGTGCTCCGCAAGCGCCTCAGGCCGCACCCTCTCCAGAACGAAAAGAGGAGCCCGCGAAAAAGTCTTTCTTTGCCTCTTGGGGGAAAACGAAGAGTGCGGAAAGCGCTACCGTGCCGAGTGATCAAGAATTGCTCATTCGCCAGAAAACACGTAACCGCTTAGTGGGAGCTGCTGCACTGCTGATGGCAGCGGTCATCATTGCGCCGCTTTTCTTAGACAAGGAAGAGGCGCTTGAAGAACCGAAAGTTTCGACCGAAGTTCCTGCTGTGGCGGACGCTCAACGCGTAGAAGTACCGATGGAAGCGACTGCGCCTCAGACGGCTGATGCGCAAAATGCGAATCAAAAGGATGACAATCAAGAAGCGACGAAACCTGCTGCGACACCACAGGCTGGTGGTGCCGTGGCAAGCGTAAATGTTTCGCCCGCTATGGTTTCTGAGCAAAATACCCAGTCCGATGCCGCTGCCCGTGTGCAGGCTGCGGTGAGCGCACAAAAAGCGAAAGTGGAACGTGCTGCCGCAGAAGAACGTCAGAAAGCACAGCAAGCTCAGCAGGCTCAGCAAGCGAAAAAGCCCGCTACTGAAGAAGCCGCGCCTAGCGCAGCTGCTCCGAGCGAAAAGGGCTACTTTGTGCAGGTGCTCGCGATCGGTAACGAAGCCAAGGCTGATGCCGCTGTGAAGCGCATGCGTGACCATGGTCTTCCTGCTTACAAGATGAAGGTGCAGGGACGTAACCTCTGGCGTGTGCGCGTAGGTGTCTTTAAGAGCCGTGAACAGGCCAATTCTGCGATTGGTAAGCTCGCGCTGATTGGTTACACCGAGAAACTCTCCCCCGAACAGCAATAAGTGAGTCTGAATTCGGCTAGAATCTGCGCAAAACTTTTGTGGAATTGCTAAACAGATGAATGAAATTGATTGGATCATCCTGGCTTTGCTCTTGGTTTCGACCATTGTGGGCATCATGCGTGGCATGGTTCGCGAAACGCTTGCTATTGTGGGTTGGATTGTTGGCGCGATGTTAGCGCTTCGCTATGCGGGCGATTTGGCCGATCAAATCCCTTTGCCTCAAGCGGGCGTGATTGCGCGTACGATTGTTGCCGCTGTGGTGATCGTTGTCCTCTGTTTAGTCGCCGTGGGGCTCTTTGGTGCGCTTTTACGTAAGTTGATGGAAGTGGCCTCACTGAGCTTTGAAGACCGTATTTTAGGCGCTATCTTTGGGTTTATCCGTGGCATTTTAGTGACCTGCGTTTGCGTCTTTGTGTTTGGACTTTCCACCCAGCTCTCAGGGAGCAATTTGTGGAAACAGTCCGCTCTGATTGGACCCGCGCAAACCTTGATTGATTGGTCGATGCCTTATTTACCGAAGTGGGTACAAGATTTGCGTGGCGTGGCGCCGATGATTGATGTGCCTGTGCCACTACCTGTGCCTAGCACGCCCACGCCAGAGCAAGCCCCGAGCGCTCAACCTGCGCCTGCAGCTTCTTAAAGGAACACCCATGAACGCCTCTACTTTTTGTCGCGCCTTTTTGTTAGGTCCGTCGGTGAGATAGAGGCGTTTTGTTTGAGTCAGAGAATAGAATTTTTGCGACGAAGTCTTTTCTAGGGAATCCTTCTCGCACCAAGCTTTTTAAAACTATCTTTTTTCTTTTTTGAGGAAATTTTCACTATGTGCGGTATTGTTGCACTCATGTCCAATGAGGCAGTTAACCAGCGAGTCTATGATGCTTTGAATCTTTTGCAGCACCGCGGTCAGGATGCGGCAGGGATTGCAACACTTGACGGGTTACAGTTCAACATCCACAAAGGCATGGGTATGGTGCGAGACGTGTTCCGCACGCGCAATATGCGTAACCTTTTGGGCAATATTGGGATTGGCCATGTGCGTTATCCGACCCAGGGTTGCGCTTCTTCGACCGAAGAATGCCAGCCTTTTTATGTGAATGCGCCTTTTGGGATCGCCCTTGCTCATAACGGTAACTTGACCAATGCTGATGATCTTCGTCAGGAGCTCTACGATACGGATCGCCGTCACGTCAATACGACGAGCGACTCCGAAGTGCTCCTCAACGTGCTCGCGAGCGAACTCTCCGCAGTGACGCAAAACGGCGTGCGTTTAACGAAGGAAGGCGTCTTTAAGGCTGTGCATGAAGTGCATCGTCGTGTGCGTGGCTCCTACGCTTGCGTTGCGATTATCGCTGGCAAGGGGATGCTTGCTTTCCGCGATCCGAACGCGATTCGTCCAATTTGCTGGGGCACGCAGGATCGCCCTGACGGTGGTCGCGACATCATGGTGAGTAGCGAATCCGTGACGATGATCGGTTTGGGCTTTGATGTGCAGGGTGATTTGGCTCCGGGTGAAGCGATGTGGGTTGACCTTCAGGGTAACGTTTCTTTCTCCCAGACGGTTGAAAAGCCTGTGCTCTCGCCTTGCGCTTTCGAGTTCGTCTACTTTGCCCGTCCTGACTCCGTGATTGACGGGATTAGCGTCTATGGCGCTCGTTTGCGTATGGGTGAATACTTGGCCGATACCGTGGCTAAGAAGATTCCGCTCGACGAAATTGACGTGGTGATGCCTATTCCGGATAGCTCGCGCCCTGCTGCTCAGCAGCTCGCGGCGAAGTTGAACCTTTCCTACCGTGAAGGCTTCATTAAGAACCGCTACGTGGGTCGCACGTTTATCATGCCTGGACAGTCTGTGCGCCGTAAGAGTGTGCGCCAGAAGTTGAATCCGATGCCAGTTGAATTCAAGGATAAGAATATTCTCTTGGTGGACGACTCCATCGTGCGCGGTACGACGATGAAAGAAATCGTGCAGATGGCGCGCGACGCCGGCGCGAAGAAAGTGTTTGTCGCTTCTGCCGCTCCTCGCGTTCTCTATCCAAACGTCTACGGGATCGATATGCCGACTCGCTCGGAGTTGATCTGTGGCGATGGGAAGACCGGAGAAGAAGTGGCGAAGATTTTGGGGGCAGACGCGGTGATCTATCAGTCGCTTGAAGACTTAAAGAGCGCACTGCACGACATGAACCCAGCCATTCCTCGCTTTGATTGCTCTTGCTTTGATGGCGACTACATCACTGGCGACATTGATGAAGCCTACTTGGATCGTTTATCTAAGAAGAGTAACGAGAAAGCGAAAGAACCTGCACAGGACGACTCTGCCGAGTAAAATAAGCGACAACTTTTGTCATCGCTTATTAAGCTCAAAGACAAAAGCTCGGGAGGTAGACTCTCGGGCTTTTGCTTTTTGGAAAAAAACAAATACCACTGAAATGATTCATCGAGACGAAACGCTCAAAGCGGTAGGGACTGCTCTTTATAAAAAATCTTTTAAAGAGTATCGCCGCTATATGGTTTTCCGTGCCCGCTGCTTCTGGCACAAACGAGAGATTGATGATTTGCTCGCTTTTTTTGACGAAACACCGCTTCGTCGAGAATTGCTTGCACTTGTCCCTTCGTTTGTGGAGCAACCAACGCGCGCTTTTTTCTATAAGGCCTCGACCTGGGAAGAACGCCTCGCGGCGGTGAAAAACCATGTGATCACGCTCGAAGAGCATTTTTCGCCAGAGTTTATTCGCCAAATCTATACGAGTGGCGCAACGCTCTGGGACGATGAAATTGAAGGGAAACGCCTTCACGTCGCTTTGCGCTTTCACGCGGGACAGCGTAAAGAAGGGTGCATGACGCTTGTGATGCACTGGGAAGGGGTGGCACTTTTTCAGGTCTTTTTGCGTTTTGATCGCAATGCCGCGGGAGAGCTTGAATGCGTCATTGGCGCGCTTCAAGGGCATCCTCACGGAGGCGAGAGCGTCAAACTCCTTACCAAGGCTTATGAAGGCTATCGCCCAAAGAATTTGATGTTCTACTTGGTGCGACTTCTCTCCGAAAGTGTCGGGGCAGTGCGTATTCGCGCGGTGACAAATGAAGGCTACTACGCGATGAATCATGTACGCTTAGACCGTAAACTCAAAACGGACTTTAGCGTCTTTTGGACAGAGTGCGAAGGCGTCTTGGATCCCAAAGATTCTCGCTTTTTCTTAATTCCTGTGGAAGAACCCCGTAAGTCGCTCGAAGAAGTGAAAGCAAATAAACGTGCGCAATATCGCCGTCGTTTTGAAAAGCTTGATGCGATTAAAATTTCGGTCCTTCAACGTTTGCAAAAAGGATTAACACATGCTGACTCTCTCTGATCTCCCTGCTGGGGCTTCTCGCATTTCTGGTGAGCAAATGCTCTCCTTAATGCAAGCTCACCCCAACGAGCTCACCATTGTCGACGTGCGCGATCCCGATGAATTTATCACGGGGCATATCCCTGATGCGTACTTACTTCCCTTGGGCGCTATTCTCATGGGAGATTTAGCAGGATTGCCTGAAGATAAAAGTACGCCGCTTTTTGTCTATTGCCGCTCGGGGCAACGTTCGGAAACGGCTGCTCAGGTGCTTGTGGCCTTTGGCTACGAGAAGGTGATTAACTTTGGTGGTGTGCTTGATTGGCCGTCCACTTTGGTGCGCTAATCGTCATCCTTTTTTGGGAGTTTGCCATGAAAAACGTTTTGATCACGCTCACTATGAGCGCGTTAATGCTCGGATCGACCGTTACCGTGGCGGCCACCGAAGGGAGTGCCTTAGACGAATACCTCAAAAAAGAGCAGTGGCAAACTGTCACTTTGCCTACGCCAGGTGAGCACTATGCACGCAATTATGTGGGGCTCGAGATGGCGCTCACTTTAAAGCGCCAAAGCGACACCACAGATCCACTGCCTTTTAATAACTCCTACAGCGGCGTGATGCCCATTGTGATGGATGCGTTCCTGCGTATGGTGGTGCAAGACGCCAAGATGGTGATTAAGGACGTTGAGGCGAAAACCTTCGAGACGCAGGTGAAAAACGCCTCTTGCTTAGGCTCTGTTGCACGAGGCGTGGATACTGAAGTTGATATGGTTAAAGGCAAACCTTATATGATCTTCCAGCGCCTCGTTTGCCAAAATGAAAAGACAGGAAAGCGCGTGATCCTTGAGCTCACAACTCACGCGAAAAAGGCCAAAGCCTTGGACGGGAAGCCCTATCAAATCACAGATAAGGTTTTGCGAGCTCTCATCACCAAGGTGGCTCGCTCTGATTATCTCCAATAAAGAAAACGACAAACCCGCTCAACTGAGCGGGTTTTTGCTGATCTTTTTAAGGACGTTTCACGGTAACCGTGACCTGTGAACTTTGCCCCTCGTCGTCAGTCACAGCGATATTGTGTTTACCGAGCGTGAGGCGAGCGGCAAAGACGTCATTAGGCTGAGATTCTCCCAGATAAAGACTACCGTCGTACCAGTAGAGCTTTTTCACGCCTTCATGGGCTGAGGCGCGCAGAGCAACGCTCGCCTCAGTTGGTGAGGCGGTCCCAATGAAAAAAACAGCTCCTTGGGCGGGTTGGCGGATTTGAGGCGCAACGCTTGTTTGACCTTTAGGCGCGCAACCAGGAGCCCATTCTGGCATCGCTTCAGGGGTATGACCTTGCTGCATTGCAAGGGCGACCAAGTGTGTGGGCCAGCTTTCTACGTAGCGTGCTTCCCCCGTACCTGGTTCACAAGTTCTGAGCCCTGTTGCAGGATCAACCGTAATGCGCTTTAACCAGGCGCTCTGCGCAATCGGGCTTTTACCAGGAATAAACCAAGCTTTCGTCGTTTCAGCGCAGCGACGTGTGCCTTGGGGATCTTCAGCAAGGTCTCCTGTGTAGCGGCAAACTTCCACCTCGGTGACGCCTTCAGGGCGCGCTTCTATTTCAGAGAGCGCTTTGGCAGAGATTTCAAACCCAGCGGTATTGACGAGCACTTTGGCGGCATCCACAAAAAGGGGCGTCGCTACGTCAGCGCCTTTCAATTTGGGATTGGGACGACTATTGAAGTTTCCAAGCCATACTGTCATCGCATAGGGACCAACGAGACCAGAAGCCCAAGCATCGCGATACCCATTACTGGTTCCCGTTTTAATAGCGAGCGGCACTTTAACTGAGCGCGACTCAACACTATGCCCCGAGCTCTCTAACATAGCGCGCACAATCCAGGCTGCTTCGAGAGAAATGAGGGGCGTCGTTTGAGATTCGCCTTGGGGATGCGTAAAGAGCGCTTCACGCATCATGCCTTGGTTGGCGAGTGCGCTGTAGAGCGTAGTGAGCTTTTGCATCGTGAGCCCTGCGGTACCAAGCGCAATAGGAAGCCCATAGTAGTCTTTCTCCTCTGGAAGGTTAGCGCCTGCGGTTTGCAAAAGATCATAGAGATCTGGGTGCAATTCACTCTCAAGCGTGAGCGCAGGGATATTGCGACTTCTTACGAGCGCTTCTGTGGCCGAAAGAGGCCCCATGAATTGCCCATCTTCATTTTTGGGCTGATAGCCGCTCCAGTTTTTGGGTTCATCAAGGAGAATCGAGCCACTATGAATGCGCCCCTGATCAAGGGCGAGTGCGTAAATAAAGGGTTTGAGGGTAGAGCCTACGCTACGCACGGCCCTCGTTCCATCGACTTCCCCTTCGATTTCATCGTTAAAAAAGTCGGCACTCCCAATATCGGCTAAAACTTCGCCAGTGCGGGTATCCATTAAAAAGAGAGCGGCGTTTTTGATTCCGTAGAGACTCAAGGTCTCAACATGGCGTTTAATGACCCCCTCGAGCTGAGAGTTAAGAGCAAGGGATAAACTCCCATCGATGCGTTGCGCTTGAGGGAATTGGCTTTGTACTTGACGCACGTAGTGAGGCGCTTCAAAGGGAAGTCGCGTAAAGTTCTCTTTGGCAATGGGCGAGAGAAGGGCTGACTCTAAGCGCGCAGGAAACACTTCGTTGGCAATGAGCGACTTGGCTAATTGCGCTCGCGCACTTTCAAAAGCTTGCGCGCCTGTGACGGGATTACGCTTCACAGGGTTTTGAGGAATCACTGTAAGAGCCGTGGATTCGCTAGGCAAAAGGGCGGACGGGGCTTTATGAAAGTAGATTTGTGAAGCTGCTGTCAGGCCTTCTACGTTCCCGCCATAGGGGGCGAGAGTGAAATAGGCTTCTAGCAATTCATCTTTACTGTAGGCGGCTTCGTAGCGCAAGGCCCAAAGGATTTGATCGAGCTTACCACGCAAGGTTTTCGTATTGAGGTTTTGCTCCATACGCGCAACCTGCATTGTGATGGTAGAAGCCCCAATCGGGCGGCCTAGAAAGGACTGAACCGAAGCACGCACGAGCGAGAGGGGGTTCACCCCAGGGTGCTCGTAAAAGTAGCGATCCTCATAGGCAAGCGTTGTTTTGATGAGGTCTGGAGAAATATCACGCAACTTCACCGGAAGCCGGTAAGTCCCGTCTTCTGCAAGTGACAAGCGTAAGAGTTTCCCGTCTCGGTCGTAGACCGCTGAGGAGTACTTCACTTGCGCCAAAAGTTCAGGTTTTGGCATTTCCCGAACTGTCCACATCAGCGCGGCCACACCGACTGCCACTATAGCAACCGTAGCGCCAATCACGATAGGTAGTGTTTTTGCCATGAAGTACCTCCTCCTCGAAAAAAACTTCGCTATTTCTCAATACTAATGGCGCCCATTGCACTCATCGCATTGACATTGCTCGATCGTGTTGAACGAGCATCAGCCGAAGGAATCGTGAATTTTCCTGGGTGCGTGGCACGAAGCTGGTAGCTAAGCGTAGTTTCCCCTTCAAGGGCGTCAACGACAAACGCAATACGGTCCTCGTCCGCAATTCGTTCTCTAATGGGGTAGAGAGGACGATTTTCGTCCGAATTGCTCATCAATTCAAACCCAGCTGGGAGTAAATCGGTGACAACAACCTTTTCGTCAGGGTTCCCTTGGTAGCGAGAAAGGGTGAGAGTCACCGTGATCACGTCTCCTAATTTCACGCTCTTTAAAGCTTCACCCGAAACCGTGGTGAGGACTTTGCGAAGTGTGAGCCCATGTTGAATGCCAGTAGCAGGAATTTGCGTGGGATAACCCGCCTGTGTCCAAGACCAGTAAAGCGGCGCCTTGGCCCCTTTGAGTTCCCAAGCCGCGCAACCTGGCGCGCTAAAGCTTACTGCTGTGCTTTCTCTCAGTGCTGCTGCTTCCACACTCGTAAAGCCAGGCATGAAGCGTCGGCAGACGGCATTCACGTTAGCGAGATCTTCTGCATTTCCCTTCCAATTGCTGGCTATGAGGTTGCGTAGCGCTGCGAGCGCCACACCTTGATCAAGCTCGGCAGGAGCGCCTTCGAGAAGGCTCAACGTTTCTTCGAGCGTGCCATTTTTGACCGTATTGAGCGCCGTCAAGTAAAGGGCGAGCGCTTGTGCGTAGTCGTTGCCTGGTGCGACTGAAACGCGCTTAGGCATGAGTGCTTGGGCTTCTTTTTCCATGTGAAGCAGTCGATAGCTCTCGGCCATGAAAATCGCCACAGGATTACTCTTCCAGTCCCAGCTAAGCTCTAAGTTGGCAAGACGCTGGCGTAGCCACTCTAGAGGCTCTGAGGTAATCACCCCAGCGCGTGTCATTTCTAAAATCGCATAAGCCACGGACTGTGCGACAAGTGGATCGTGCACCTCACTCGCGTAAAGGTTTTCTCTCATCGCACTGATGAGACGTGGGGCAAGCGTTTGCGCTTGCGAGGGAATCGCGTGCTCGTTGAGCGTCAACAGATAGTCAAGCGCGAGTGCACTCATCGCCCAATCGATCTTTTCTTCCTCCCCGTCCTTTGCGCTCTTGGTGAGAAGACCCTGCCAAGAAAGATTCTTCGAGATCGCTTTCATCGCTTCAGGCACGGTTTCCTTTAAGCGCTCGGAGACCTTTTCAGAGGGAAGACCAAGCGCTTGCGCGAGAGCGGGCTCCCCGGCTAAAAGTGCCCAGGGGTAGCCTGCCCAAATCGCCGCGCCCGCGTCATTTGCTCTCGTATTTTCAGAGAGCACCGTGAGAAGCGTATTCATCACGGGTAAGGGGCTAGGCGCAATGCGTAGCGTATTGAGCGCTTCAAAGGGAAGAAGCGTCTGAGCGCTTGCCAGAGTCTTCACTTTCTCTTTCCCATCTGCGCTCTTTTCTGGCACCCAACGACCCCAGAGGCTATCGGTGCGCTTGAGCGTAGCAGGACGCACACTCATCGTAACTTCGCGACGAGTGGGTTCTGTAGAGGGCGACGTGGCTTCAATTTCTAACGTTGCCGCACCAGGCAATTGGGCAACCACGCCTTGAAGGAGCACTGTGCCGTCCTTCGTGCTAGCAAGAGCTGTTTTTTCTGGAGAAACACTTAAAGGACCAGTCGTCACGGCCTTGACCGTGCTCTCCGACTTTTTTTCAGAAGTGAGCGAGAGCGCAATATCAAAGCGATCGCCTGGTGTGGCGAACGTTGGCATATTGGGAGTTATGAGTAAGTCAGGACGCACAATAGTGCTTGCCTCTGTTTTTCCCAACTGCGAAGCGTTAGCGCCAAGCGCCACAATACGCAACGTGCCTTGATAGGATTCGGGTAAGCGCAAATGATGCGTCTGTGCGGTGGGACCCACAGGGACAATGCCTAACCAGCGCACAGCGGTTTCCCCTAACTGACGACGGAAGGGGTTAGAGAGCACACTGCGTAGTGCAGCCGCCAAGGGCGCAGCACCGTCGCCACCTTCGGGCGAAAGCCCTGGGAAGGTTAACCCTTCAGGCATCAGACTTGCGAGCGTTTCATAGGTCGTTGTCATCAGAGCACGCTTACCCATTAGTGCTTTTAAGGGGTCTTGCAGCTCGTAATTGGTGACACGTAAGAGAGCATCATCCACAGCCCAAAGAAGCGCGTGTCCTTCGGTATCCGACTTGATAGAGAAAGAGACCTCTTTGGGGTTACTTTGCACTTCGGGGGCTGTGATTTCCATCGCCAATGTGTGCTTTTTGCGATTCACAAAGAGGGGCTCAGTCGCCACGCTATAAGCCTTCATATAGCGATTAGCCCAACTCTGAGCTCGCACCAAAGAGGCGGTGAGCCAATACTTACCATCGGCTTCTTGAGGAAGCGAGAAAGTTAATTCATTTTGTCCTGCCTTCACTGCCACCCACTGGTGTGCGAGCACTCCGTCGGCTTCAAGCGAGAGAAGTGCCGTTCCATCAAAGGGCGAGAGCACATTGACTTTCACGGTATCTCCCGCTTCGTAGTCATGCTTTTGTAGCGCCATCTTCATGTGCGCTGTAGGAAGGCCACTTCCAGGATGCACAGCGTTACCCGCCACAAAGAAACCAATCTCAGAGAGGACACGCCCAGAGGCTTCTTTGATGCGCAGGGCATAGTCGCCAGGCTCTGCTGTGGGCAGCGAGACTGTGGCGAGCCCCGTTTCAGCTGTGGTGGTGTTGAGCGTTTGAATCACATCAAAAGCAGGGGTTTCGCGATAAGCGAGATAGCCTCGATCATCCGCGCTTAATTCGGTGATGTAATGACGCTTCGTGACTTCAATCGTGAGCGGCACACCGCCCACCGCGTGGAGTTCATGATCCACGAGGGCGAGATCAAGTTCTACTTGATCTTTAACGTGAAGGGAATCGAGTGGCGTCGCGGAATTTCTACTCTTCCAGCCTAAGAGATGCTCGTAGGGCGAGACAAGGAAAGAGGTATCGGCTGAGGTGACGCGCGCCCCAACCGCATCCGTTCCTTCAATTTCCACATCGACCTTCTGGAGCGAAGTGAGTTGAGCGGAAAGTGGGAGCACAATAGAGGCCACGCCCTTTTCATCCGTTTTGACTGGCACAATGCCAAGTTCTTGCCCTTGCGTTAAGCGCGCTCCCAATTCGTTACCGTAGGGAGAGACCTCAGTGCCGCCGTAAGGGAGATCGAAGGTGTAGTCCTTCCAGCTGGCAAATTTGAGCGTCGTCGGTGTACTTAAACGCACACGACCTCGCAACGTCCGATCAGGCGCAGGTGAGCCAAATCCGTAGTTAAGCGCGGCGGAGAGCATCGCCTTGTCGTCAAGCTTGACCCAGCCTTTTGTGCTTGGCACAGAAGGCGTCAAGGAAAGCACCATACTTTCAGGTTCAAAACTCTGGACGCGAATTGTTTGGCTTGTGAGGAAGGTTTTCCCTGCTTTGAGGCTGATTTCATAGAGTCCCGGGAGAATATTGGCAGGAATTGTCCACTCCGCTTCAGCCAGCCCGTTGGAGTCAAGCTTAATCACTTCCGTAGAAAGCGCTTCTCCGACAGAGGGGGCAATCGAGAGCGTGAGCGGCATTTCCGCTTCCAGTGCGCTCCAATTGAGTTTTTTCGCAATCGCTCCAATATGCACTCTTTCGCCAGGGCGGTAGAGCGTGCGCTCTGTGACGAGCATGGTGCTCAAATCGGTTGCTTCATAGTGCGGTCCCATGACATCAAATTGCCAGAACTGATCTTCCGCTTCCCAATGAAGTGGGAGCCAGGCGAGCACATCAGAGCTCTCAAAGTGCGCTGAGGCGCTTTGTGCTGGTTGCTCTTCAGCGTGTCCTGCGGCAGACGGGGTAATCACGCTACCCGTCATCGTGACGCCTGAGCGGCGGGCAATGATAGCAATGGGGCGACGTTCATTCGTAAAGCCCGTCATATCAGAAAAGCGAGCCATCCCAGAGCTATCTGTGGTGACAGTTTCCAGAGGCAGACCGTTAAGCCCAACAAGATCGACGGCGAGGCCCGCACGAGGTTGTCCCGTCGCGACATCAATTGCAAAGACCGTGGGGTGCTTCTGGTTGACTTTCCCAATAAGACCAATGTCGCTCACAAGAATACGTTTACTTGTGACTAAAACTTGGCTTTCTTCATTTTTAAGAGCGCTCTTGGCTTCAATTCTCAAGTCATAGAGACCAGGCTCCAAGCCGCCCGCAACGAGTTGATCTAGCTTCAAACTAATGAAGCGACCATCAGTGCTTTCTGCACCAATATTTTCCATCTTCCCAGTGAGCGCGGTGGCGAGCGTCTCTTCATGATCAGGTACCTCTGTGAGCCCATGTTTGACGGCGGTGAGCGCCAAATAGGGGTCGCGCACGCGATTGAGTCGCCACTCTAGAGACTTAACGCCCGCGGCATGCAGTGTGAGCGAGCGAGTCCCAGAGAGCGTAAGCATGTTGCCTGGCTCCATAAAGCTGAGGCGCGCATTTTCTTCTGGTAGCGTCACCACTTGGGCCCAATTCCCTTTAAGCGTACGATCTGCACTCGGACCGAACCCTTGTGGGACGATGATAAGAAGATAGCGATTGGGCGAGGATTTCACCTCTAGCGCAATATCGCTATTTTGATAGCGCGCTCCTTTCACGACTTCAGGCGTGAGGCGGCGCGAGGCTTTGACAATTTCGTCCGTAATGACAGGCGCTTTTGTCCAATCGGCTTTTTCAATAGCTGAGGGGCTCACTTTTTCAGGGAGCTCGTAGATTTCCACTTTTTGCGCAAACTGTGCTACAGGTGTCGCAAGGCTAGGCGTAAACGTGAGTCGATAAGCGATATCCATCGTATCGGTTTCTACTCGCTCCACGCCTTGTAGTCTCAATTGATAGAGATCTGTGGTCCCTGGTAAGTCAAGCGCTAATTCGAGTCCCTGTCCAGTGGTTTTTAAGGGTTCTTCAAGTACACCTTGCACCGCAGGAAGGGAGAATGTCACGAGGCTCGCCTCTTTTGCTGTGGTGAGCACTGGCCACTGAATGCGTAGGGCAATGTCTTTCCCGCTATCTTGCTCCCAGAGAAATGTAGGCGCACCGAGCGTGATTTCACTATTTTTCGCGACAAGTTTCACCGCTTTTTCAACCGCTTCTCGCTGAGGAACAGCGGTTAAGAAGGAGAGTTCAGCGACGAGACTGCCTACTTTTTGTGGGTCAGGAGACGGCCAAAAATGAATTTGACTATTGGCTGCAAGAGGCAATGTCTGTGTGCGCAACGCTTTGGTGTTGAGTTGCGTTGCTTTAGGGAGTGTTAACCCATCCAAACTCACTTCGAGTGTTTCATGCGGATTCCAAGGCTCAGCCGGGAAGAAGGTTGCGGTGTTGGGCATCTGGCTCCAACGCCAATAGCCTTGGCGCTTAGGTTTGAGGGTGAGTCCTGTGACGGGTTGCCCATCGCTTCCCAAGACACGACGGCAATTCGCGAGGGGATTTTTGACGTTAGGATAGGCTTTTTCACAACGCGCTTTATCAATTTCAAAATGGACCGTTAAAGGCGCTTTCGCATTAACGGGTTTTTCGAGTGTTGCGGTTAAATAGGCGGTTGGTATAGCGCTTGCCGCTAAACTGAGCGAGCTACTTAAGCTCAAAGCCACTAATAAGGACGTCTTTTTGAAGTTAAAGTGCACTGTTGCCATTATTGTGAATCTCATCAAAAAGAGAGAAGATAAGATTCACTCTAATCTATTTAGCGAGAGTTTGCTAGTTTAGGCGTGCGCTGCGGCAAGCAGGGTAGCGTAAATGACCGTGTTGAGAGTTTGTCGCTTGGAAATGCCCATAGCAAAGTGCTGAGCGGCTTCTTGCTGGGCGATAAATTCGATGACGAGTTCTTCAGCGGGGCGCAAGAAAAAGCGTGCTCCTTGGCATTCCAGAATCGGCGCGCAAGGCGTGTTGAGTTCATGCGCAACCACCATCGCATTGAGAAGCGTGAGAAAGAGTTCATCCGTGCGCAATACGCGAGCCCAGTCCATTTGCGCAGAAAGGGGTGTCGTGATAACGGATTTGGTGATGACGGCAAGCCCCGTTTCAATTTCACAAATAGCAGAAGGCTGAGCAATCAAAGCGCCACGACGATAAATATTGTCAAAGCTCTCTGAGACTCTGGCCTCGGGCACAAAAGGTAGGTGCGAGAGTCCGGCATCATTGGCTAAAGAACTCTGTAATGCTTTATCCACAAAAACCGCTTCGACTCGCATGCCAGCGAGCACTGCACTCCCTGTTGTGAGCCCAGGGCGTTGGCAAAAAGGTAGGCGCCCTAAAAGCGCTGGGATATCGTCCGCAATGGGTTCTACTGGGTGAAGGGCGGGCTCAGGCGCTCTTTGCGGTTCATAAACCACCGCTTGAGGCTGAGAGACAGGTGCAGGCGTTGACTCTGCTAGAGGAGCGGGGGTTGCAGCAGGGGTTGGTAGTGCAAGAAGTTCGAGTGGCTCTTCTTTAGCACGAATGCCATCGTCAGGCATTTCTCTGACGGGTTCAGAGCGCTCAACTACATTGTGAAGCCACTCACGACGAACGCGCGAGAGCCCTAAATTGTTAAGCGAGCGTGCACGACGGCGCAAAATCCAGAGCACAATAAGTAAGAGAAGAAAGATGACGCCAGCCCACAGCACCCATTGCCCTTTTTCTGTGGAGAAAAAGACGCGCAGGAATTCCTGAGAAGGAATATAGGCCAGTAAATCTTCTCTAGAGGACATCGCTCACTACCATTCACAAACAAAACAAGAGAAACACAACAATAAACCTTTATTGTCGCACAAACATCAAGGATTGAGCGAGTCCAAAAGAAAAGTTCTCACGCTCAATTAGCGAGGAGTGCGATGTTTGGGCGGCTTTTTGCCAGAATGGACACCCGTGTGTTGAGTGCGTGCTGGGCGAGGGCGCTTGATGTGTGAAGGTTGGGCCTTCACAACGCCCGCACGATAACCAGGACGCGTGGCGGCTAAAAAGGCAAAAACCGTCGGGAGCTTAGGTAGTGAAACAGCGTCTTTTTGCAAAAGCGCTCGCCACTCATCGACTCGAAGCGTACGAATACTTTCTGCTACCCCTGTCACATCGGTGGCCACCGTTAAACGAGTGCTCGGGTGCAAGCTCGCCACAAGCGCTTCGAGTAACCCTTGGTTGCGGTAGGGTGTTTCAATAAAGAGTTCTGAAGTTTCTTCTCTTGCGCTCACGCTCTCAAAGGACTGAATCGCTGCACGACGTTCCCCTTCATCAATCGGCAAATAGCCATGAAAGGCAAAGCGTTGACCGTCTAACCCAGAGGCCATCAAGGTGAGTAAAAGGGAGGAGGGTCCCACAAGCGGGACCACGCGAATGCCGAGCTCATGAGCGCGACGCACCAGTAGGGCACCAGGGTCGGCAATCCCAGGGCACCCTGATTCGCTCACAATGGCGGCATTTTCGCCCGTAAGGAGAGGGGCGAGCCACCCGTCGAGTTTTGCTGGATCGGGTTCGTGCCCAATTTCTTCAATGGCGAGCTCTGCAATGGGGAGCGGATGGCCGAGCATTTTGAGGTAGGCTCGTGCAGTTTTTGCCGCTTCCACATAAAAGCGACGAATTTGACGAGCACGCTCCACCACGAGAGGAGGAATGCTCGCTTCAAGCGTGTCCTCAGCAATGATCGTGGGGAGAAGATAAAGAATGCCGGCCATCGAGTTTACCTCTTGCGGTTAGTGTTTGCCAATACCAGGGAGCACTTCAACGCCAGCTTTGGCGAGCATCGAGGTGAGCACCATCAAGGGTAAACCAATAAGCGAAGTCGGATCGTCAGAGCTCACACTTTCCATCAGAGCGATCCCAAGACGTTCAATCTTCGCGGAACCCGCGCAATCGTAAGGTTCTTCACGATCCACATAGGCTTCAATGGTTTCGCGAGAGAGTTGGCGCATTTTGACAGTCGTGTGCGACTTCACCCCTTGGGCCACGCCGTTGGCATCAATGACGCAAACGGCAGACGTAAACACAATTTCGTTCCCCTGCATGCTTAAGAGCTGTTCAATTGCGCGTTCACGTGTGTGGGGCTTTCCTAAGCGCACGCCCTTTAAGTCAGCAACCTGATCGGATCCAATCACCACGCTCCCTGGGTGCTTATTCCAAACCGTGCGTGCTTTGAGTTCCGCTAAACGCAAAGCGGCATCTTGTGGGGTTTCACCAGGAATCCCCGTTTCATCCACATCAGGGCTCTCGCAGGTATAGGGGACGCCTAAGCGGTCCAATAATTCACGACGATAACGAGAGCTCGAAGCAAGAATTAAAGAAGGCATATTGATTTAATCTTCCAAAAGAAAATTCGCTACACTTGTGTGGTCGAGCACCTACTGAAAGCGCGCTTGACACAAAAAAAGATGACTCGTATTGTACGAGATTCAACGCTCAGAGGAACAAGGAATCACTATGTCAACGTTGACGATTGATATTTTTGAGTTAGCAAGAAGCTGTCAAACGCTTGAGGGAGAGGTCATTCTGGAAGACCTGGGTCCCTTGCGTGAGAGAGACCCGCAACTCAGTGTTAGCCCTATTAAGTTTGTGGCAACGGGGCTGGGCTCGATTCGTCAGTATCCTGCGGTTTCTTTGAGTATTGAGGGTGAGGCACAGATGAGCTGTGCGACGTGTAATCGTCTGGTAAGCGTTCCACTTGAGCACGAACTCACGTTTATCTTGACGAAGTCTGAAGCCGAGGCCGATAGCATTCCGCTTGACGAAGACGAAGAAGACCAGGACGTGATTGTCGGGAGCACCACCTTTGATGTGAACGCTTGGGTCGAAGAAGAGGTTCTTCTCACATTACCCATGGTGGCACGTCACGAGGATTGCCACTATGAACCAGAGCCCGAAGAGGAAGCGCCGAAAAACAATCCCTTCGCAGGGCTCGCGGATGCGCTGAAAAAACATTCCTAAAGATAACCGAGAGAAAAAAGCTCATGCTTCAAGAAAAGTAGAAGTCATGAGCTTTTCTCGTTTTTAGCTAGGCGCTTTTGAGAGTGCTGCAATGATGTCGTAGAGAAGCGCAATGCGTGCCTCTGGCGTTGCGCCACCAGTCGAGAGTTTCATACGGTCTGGCGCCAACATGCGTGCGTCTTTTCTTGACTGCAAGAATTTAATGAGCGTGAGCGGTTCGATATTTGCCTTGGGCGTAAAGGTAATGACGGTCGCGCTCTCTGCACAATCAATCTTACGAATCCCAATGGCTTCGCACTTGATACGCAATTTATGCGTGGCAATTAAACGCTCTGCTGCGCTGGGCAACTTCCCGTAGCGGTCAGCGAGCGCTTCGGTGGCTTGATAGATCGCTTCAAGCGAATCGGCACTTGAGAGTTCTTTATAAAAGCCCAGGCGCTGTGCTACATCAGGCACATACGTGCTCGGCAAAAGAGCAGGCGCATGAAGGTTAATTTCCGTGGTGGCAGCAAGCGGGCTTTCAAAGTCGGGCGTCTCCCCGCGGCGCAGTGCTTTGACGGCAGAGGTGAGCATACGGTTGTAGAGATCGAACCCCACTTCCATAATTTCGCCAGACTGATGTTCGCCCAACACTTCTCCAGCTCCACGAATTTCCAAGTCGTGCATAGCAAGGTAAAAACCACTGCCCAATTCTTCCAGGGACTGAATCGCTTCGAGTCGCTTTTCCGCTTGCTTTGTCATTGCCCCGGTGGGCGGTGTGAGAAGGTAAGCGTAGGCCTGATGGTGGCTTCGTCCCACGCGACCACGCAACTGATGCAACTGTGCGAGCCCGAGTTTGTCGGCACGCGCAATGATGATCGTGTTCGCGGTCGGTACGTCAATCCCTGTTTCGATAATCGTCGAGCAAAGGAGTAAATTAAAGCGTTGTTGATAGAAGTCACGCATTACGTGTTCGAGTTCACGCTCGCCCATTTGTCCATGGGCAATCGCAATACGTGCTTCGGGGAGCAGTTTTTCTAACTGTTCGCGGCGATTATTGATCGTATCGACTTCGTTATGGAGGAAGTAGACCTGACCGCCACGCTTTAATTCACGAATAACGGCTTCACGAATAATGCCGTTATTTTCTGCTTGCACAAAGGTTTTTACCGACAAGCGGCGTTCTGGTGGCGTAGCAATCACAGAGAAATCGCGAATCCCTTCAAGGCTCATCGAGAGCGTGCGAGGAATCGGAGTTGCCGTGAGAGTGAGTACGTCCACTTCAGCGCGGAGTTTTTTCAACATTTCCTTTTGACGTACGCCAAAGCGGTGCTCTTCGTCAATGATGACGAGCCCCAAGTTGGCAAACTTCACTTTGTCGGTGAGAAGCTTATGCGTACCAATCACCACATCAACCGTGCCACGTTCCAAACCTTCGAGCGTTTTCGTGGTTTCGCGCCCCGTGCGGAAACGGCTTAACTCAGAAACCGTAACAGGCCACGCTGAGAAACGATCTTTAAAGGTCTGAGCGTGCTGTTCCGCTAAAAGCGTGGTAGGGCAAAGTACGGCGACTTGTTTCCCAGAGGTGACCGCAACGAAGGCGGCACGTAAGGCCACTTCGGTTTTCCCAAAACCCACATCACCGCAGATCAAGCGATCCATCGATTTGCCGCTTGTCATATCGTCTACGACCGCGTTAATCGCGTTGAGCTGATCGGGTGTTTCTTCAAAAGCAAACCCTTCACGGAAGGCATCGTACTCAGCGGGATCAATCTTAAATTTGAAGCCTTCTCGAGACTGGCGCATTGCGTAGAGATGTAAGAGCTCCGCTGCAGTGTCGCGCACCTGTTCACTTGCTTTTTTGCGTGCTTTTTCCCAATCACCACGCCCTAGGGTGTGAAGCGGTGCATTTTCTACGTCGCTTCCTGAATAGCGAGAAATGAGGTGAAGGTTTGCAATCGGGACAAACAAACGCGCATCGTTTTTGTAGTCGATACGCAAAAATTCGGCGGGACCATCAGGCATCTCTTTATATTCAAGCCCCTGATAGCGTCCAATCCCATGCTCTAAGTGCACGACAGGGTCACCCACTTTCAGTTCGGAAACGTCACGCACGAGCATTTCCACGTTGCTCGCAGCATAAGCGGATCGACGCACGCGAGAGCGTCGCGGAGAGGCGGCATAGAGTTCACTTTCCGTGAGAATCGTGATACCAGGATCCGTGAGTTCTGCTGCGGCAAACAAGGGGCTCACCGTAAGTCCAACGGGACTATCACTCGTTAAAAAGTCTTCCCAAGAATTCACCTCGGCATACTTTAAGCCGTTCGAGCGAAAGAGTTCACTCATCGTGGTTTGGCGACCAATACTGCTCGCGCAAATCAAAATACGATGGTGACGCGTTTTTTCCGCATCTGCGAAGGCCAAGAGGTTAACGAGCGGGTTTTGACTCTTACGATCAACGGTCACCGTTTTGAGATGCGTTTGACGAGCAACGGCTTTAGCATCAGGCGCTTTAAAGGAGAAGCGAGCAAACTTTTCTAAACTCAAGAAAAACGCTTCCGCATTGAGCCAGAGTTCTTCTGGCGTCATCGGTGGACGTGCCACATCCCCTGCGAGCATAGCGGCGCGCGAGGTGGTATCCCGCATAAAGGCAGAAAGCGTGGCTTGAATATCCCCAAAGGTTACGACTCTGGTGCTCTCGGGGAGATAGTCTGCAAAGGTTGCCGTTTCATCAAAAAAGAGCGGGAGATAGTATTCAATCCCTGGAGGAAGAACGCCTTTGCCAATATCGCGGTAAATCAAACTCTTGGCGGGATCACCCGTAAAACGCGTGCGCCAACGCTGACGAAAGTCTGAGAGCTCCGCTTCGTTTACCGGGAATTCGTGACCTGGCAAGAGACGAATACGGTCCACTTCTTCCATCGAGCGTTGTGTTTCAATATCAAACCAGCGAATGGAATCAACTTCGTCGTCAAAAAGGTCCAAACGGAAGGGATGAGACGACCCCATGGGGAAGACGTCAATTAAGCTTCCTCGTACGGCAAATTCCCCTGCAGCGAGCACTTGTTGTACCGCCGAGTAACCAGCCTTCACTAAGTTCTGACGAAGCCCTTCAATATCGAGTTTGTCGCCCACCGAGAAAAAGAACGTCGCTCCACCCACAAAGGAAACTGGTGCTAAGCGCTGTGCTGCCGTGACGGCGGAAACAAGCACCACATCCACACTACTTTTCGATTGCGTCAGACGGTAGAGCGTCTCTAAGCGCTCAGAGATGATGCTTTCTTGCGGGGAAAGGACGTCATAGGGGAGTGTTTCCCAGTCAGGGAACGTCACGACATTGAGCGTTGGGTCAAACCAATGAATTTCTTGGCTCAATCGCACCACATCAATCGAGTCCGCGCAAACGACGAGCAATTTTTCTTGATGCTCGTGGAGTTCCTCGGCCATACGAGCAAGCGCCAGCGCATCGGGAGCGAGAGGAGGGAGCGTCAAAACGCGATGCTCTCCAGAGCGAACTTTGCGGATATCGTCTTTAATAAGAGCAGAAGTAGATGTCGACATAGAACCAAAAATAAACGCAAATCGGGGAGCGGTCGTGGCGGCGCTCCCTCAAGAAAAACAATCAACAGATAGTCTGTCTATTTTAAAGGTTCTTCACGTTGAGGAAAAGTGCGAGCGAGAAAAAGCAAAAAGGGCGACACTACAAAAGCATCACCCTTTTCGTTTGCTGAGTACTTTCTAGATTAGAAGCGGTACTGAGCCTGAATACCCACAAGGTAGGCATCTAAGCGCTTAAATTCGCCGATCTTTTCGCCGCCAGCTTCATTGTAGAGCGAGCGTTCATGCACGCCGTGCAAGTGAGCAAAGGAGACGTCGGTCTGGAAGTTCTTCGACCAGTGGAAGGAAGAACCCAAAGCGAACCACCAACGGTCAGCATCAGGAATCGTCCCGGTGCGCAACGTCGGATCAGAGATCGGGGAGCGTTCAAAGCCCAAGCCACCACGCAACGTCCAGAAGTCGTTGATGCGAACGTCGGAACCCACCGTGAAGAGATAGGTATCACGCCATTCAGTCTTCATCGGGTAGGATTTCGGTAACTGAGACCAAGCAGCCTTAACAGCTGCGGCAGGGATGCCTTGCTGCATCATCTTGGCAGCAGCGGCATAAGTGATCAATTCAGAGTCCAAGGTCAAAGCCTGGAAGCTCGACCAATCGGTCTTACGAGCCGTCGCGTATAAACTAAACGTCTTATTGACGTCCCAAGCCGCGGAAATCAACCAGGAAGCTGGTGCATCCATCGTGATACCTGCATCCATCTTGCCTAAGCGAGACTTCACAAAACCGTCGCCTTCGTGCTTCACCTTAGAGCGGTAAGAAATGCCGAAGCGCAAGTTTTCCAAGGGACTCCACATAAGGCCCAAGTTGTAGCCGTAGCCAACGCTATCGACCTGCACGTCAGCGGCGTTACCAGCGATGTTAAAGCCCAACTTGGCTTCCACATACTGAATGCTCACACCAGCGCCAACGCTCAACTTATCCGTAATCTTGTAGGCAAAGTTGGGGTTCAAATCCATCAACTTGATTTCAGCGCGGTCACCACGGTTGGACTGTTCCCAATCAGAGGAGTATTCCGTTGCTAAACCAAACGGGATCGTGAAACTCAGACCCATCCAAGCCTTGTCCGTCAACTGACGGGTAGCAAAGAGGTGAGGCACAAATTCAGGCTTCTTGCGGCCGTTTTCGTTATATTCCGAACCCTTTTCGCTCGAATAGGGGAGGTTAAGACCAATGACTACACCACCGAACTGGAATTGCGTTCCGGTGTGCAACACCATGGAAGCCGGGTTGTAGTAAACGCCAGAGATATCCGTGCCGTCAACACCCACGCCCGCGTAAGCGCGACCAAGTGCAAGAGCGGACTGTTCGGTTAACTGGAAACCACCTGCGAGGGCACTGCCAGCAGCGGTGGCTAACATAGCGGCGAGGGCAGCCGATTTGACTGTGAATTTGTTCACTTTGTTTGCCTTTTTCTTGAGAAAGGTGCTCGATTCGGGGTTGTTCACAAAAAGAAAGAATCGACACCACTTGTCACAATAAAGGCGTCAAAATTAGCACATCACTTTTCCCTCGGCTAGAAGATTAACCTATACGGATGATATGACTTCTAGAACGCAAAAAAGCCGTCCAACACCTTGATTCACAAGGGATAAACGGCTTTTAGGCTTAAAAACGGATTAGCTTAGAAGCGGTATTGGAGCTGAGCACCGAAGAGGTAAGCATCCAAGCTGTCATAGCTACCGACCTTCGTGCCATCAACATTGCTGTAGAGGTCACGTTCGCCGATACCGCGCAAGTGCGTTGCACCCATATCGATCGTCAAGCGATCGTTGAAGTGGTAAGAAGCACCGAAGGAGAGCCAGAGACGCTTAGCATCAGGAATGATGCCGGTACGCGTATCAGCATAGCGGATCGGGGAGGTTTCTAAACCAATACCAGCACGCAACGTCCACTGCGGGTTGAGGCGGTAGTCAACACCGAGAGAGCCAAAGTAGGTATCACGCCACTTGTTTTCGATAGCGCTCTTTTCCTGGCCACCAACCGTAATGCTCAAACGATCGAAGCTAGACCAATCGGTCCAACGCAACGTACCGTAAACGCTCCACTGCTGGTTGATATCCCAAGCAGCGGTCAACATCGCCCAAGCTGGACCAGCCACGATAGCTTGACCATCGAATTTGCCAGTGGCACCTGCTTGAGCTAAAGCTGCTTGAATCGTAGCGGGTTGCGTGGTCGGGGAAACCGTGAGTGTACCCTTAGCGGTATGTTCCACTTCAGAGCGATAGGACAAGCCGAAGCGGAGGTTTTCTGCAGGGCTCCACATCATACCGATGTTCCAACCCCATTCGCCGCTGTCAGCTTCAAAGTTGGCATCGAGGTCACCCAATGGGCCAAATTGAGGATGAACGGCAGACTTTTTCGTCTTCAACTGAGCATCTACGTACTGGTAGGAGATACCAGCACCGATGGAGAACTGATCATTAATCTTCCAAGCAAGGCTAGGATTGATATCGATCACCATGATTTCAGAGTAGTAACCACGGTGGGAGAGACCCCAGTTTTCGCCATAGCTCGTTGCCATGCCGAACGGCACAGTGATAGCCAAACCAGCAAAAATCTGATCGTTGATCTGGTGAGTCAAGTACATGTGAGGAATCGGCGTTTCAGAAGAACGACCGTTTTCGCTTTCACCATTGTCACCCGAGTATTCGAGATTCAAGCCCACGCCGATCACGCCGCCCTGGACGTTCGTGCCAGAGTGCAAGGTCATCGTAGCGGGGTTGTAGTAGGCACCAGAGATGTCCGTTCCGTCCACACCGATACCAGCGTAGGAGCGGCCTAAACCTGCTGCGGACTGTTCAGTTAACTGGAAACCAGCAGCGTTAGCTTGTGTAGCAGCCAAAGAGGCACCCATCATGAGAGCCAAGGTAACAGGACGAAAAAGAAATTTGCGAGTCATGTTATTAATTTTTTCCCTAATAGGATTAAGTGGGGTTAAACGTCAGAAAAAATTTCTAGACGCGATGTTGCGTATTTTGGAGATCTATTTTGCGGAAAAATAATCTAAAAACTAAGGGTAAACCCTATGTGATAGACGGATGAGGTGGGATATTGGTGTAAACGAAAGTTAATTAAGTTGTTGATTTATATAAGAAAAAGGCTAAAAATTTTCCCTAAGAAAAGAGGGGATTTCATCTCAACGGATTAATCCACTGGAAATGTGTATAAATGTTTCAACCTCTCAGAGAGGCGTTTTGGACTAAACAAAATTTTCTTTGCATTAAGGAATCCTCGACTGTCAGAAAACGAACGCGCTCGTTAAAATAGGAAAGAGTTCTAATTTTTGTTGGAGACACCATGCAGGAAGCGTCTTCTATTGTCGGCCTCATCTGTGCCGCTGGCGTCGGGTCGAGAATGCAACTGGGTATGCCTAAGCAGTATCTCAAAATGGCAGGCTTACCGATGTTGGTTCATACAGCGCGTGCGCTATGCGCTGTGACTCGCATGTCTGACGTGGTGATTGTGGTGAGTCCAACGGACCCGTATATCGATGATTTGATGCCACTTTTGCCCGCGAAAGTGCGGGTGTTGCGCGCCGGTGGCAAGGAGCGCGCCGAGTCAGTGAGAAATGGGCTCGCGCAAGCGGGTTTTCCACCGAGCGCTTATGTACTCGTGCACGATGCCGCGCGTCCCTGTGTGCGACCATCCGAAATAGCGCATTTAATTGACTCGGTGAGTCAAGACAGTCGCGTCTCGAGTGGCATTCTTGCAATGCCTGTGGTGGATACCTTAAAGCGCGTGGATGAAAAAAATTTCATTACCGAAACGGTAGATCGCCGCACGGTGTGGCGTGCTGCGACGCCACAAATGTTCCGCGTGCGCGATTTGAGTTGGGCGCTCTCTGGCGATTTGACGGGGGTGACCGATGAAGCCTCTGCGATAGAAAGAAAGGGGTTCACGACGAAAGTCATCCCGTGCCGCACAACAAACATCAAAGTAACAGAACCCACTGATGCACAATTAGCGAAATTTATTTTGGGAGAACAAGCTATGCTCGGTATCCGCGTTGGTCAAGGATACGATTCCCACCGATTGGTGGAAGGCCGCCCCTTGATTTTGGGTGGCGTTGAAATTCCGTTTGAAAAGGGCTTAGACGGTCACTCGGATGCGGATGTGCTCTTGCATGCCATTACCGATGCGGTGCTCGGTGCTGCGGCGTTGGGCGACATCGGACAACACTTCCCTCCGAGTGATCCTCAATGGAAGGGGGCTGATAGCCGTAAGTTGCTTAAAGCCGTTATGGAAATCGTACGCCGCGAAGGTTGGCAGATTGGTAACTGTGACGCGACGATTGTGGCAGAACGTCCCAAGATTGGTCCCTTCTCCGCACAGATTCGCGCGAGCGTTGCAGAGTGCTTGGGCGTGGATGTGAGTCTCGTGAGTGTGAAAGCAAAAACCAATGAAAAGCTTGATGCAGTAGGAGCAGAGAAAGGGATGATTGCCTTTGCCTCGGTTCTTCTTCTCAAAGAATAAGCTTGCTTTTTTCCTGTAACACAACAAAAAAGAGCGTCGGTTACAAATAGCCGACGCTCTCAATATTTCTAAAAACACATTAGGAAAGTGAGTCTTCTTCTGAGGATTCACTAGGTCCAGCTTTCTTAGCAATCTTCTGGCGCTTTTTCTCTTCCTTTTCGGCGAGCTTTTGCGCTTTCGTTTCTTGCGCTTTGATTTCGTCCGCTGTTTTAATCGGGAAGCGAACAATGACCATCAAACCATGCGGGTCATTCGTATCAAGCGAAACAGTACCGCCCGATCGACGAACAATGCGATCCACAATGGCCAAACCTAAGCCAGTTCCCGTGACGCCAGAGCGGGCACTTTCCCCACGTTCAAAGGGTCGCATTACACGTTCACGCTCTTCGACTGGTAGCCCTCGCCCTTCGTCGGCAACTCGGAGCACGGCGGTTTTCCCGTCAGTGTCTTTATCAAGATTGACATGAAGGCGCAAAATCCCGTCTTCACTTCGCCCATAGCGCTGAGCATTCGTGAAGAGGTTTTGTACGGCGCGCGAAAGCTCTAATGGGTGCGCATAAACCATCAGCTCATCCTTCAAGTCCACCTGAAGTTCAATAGATTTGTCGTTACCTAAGCGAGCATTTTCAAGCGCTTCGGTGACGGTATCTCCGAAGTTAATCAACACTTGCTTTTCTTGACTGTGGCGAGCATAGGCCAAGAACTGGTTGACGATGTTTTCCATCTGCTCCAAGTCACTCACCATCGCTTCGCGCGAGTCGTCAGACAAGTTGGCAAGTTCCAATTCCAGACGAAGACGTGTAATTGGAGTGCGTAAGTCATGACTCACCCCAGCAAGGAGCAATTCACGGTCAGCTTCAATACGGCGCAAGTCTTGCACCATGTGGTTAAAACTGATATTCACGGCCGAAATTTCTGCCGTGCTGGCGTGCTCTGGGAGGGGATCCGGATTTTTCCCTTGCCCCAGCTGGGTAGCAAACTGTGAGAGCTGTGCAAGAGGCTGAATCACGTGGCGCGTCAAAAGTGTTGCGCCAAAAAGACTGGCCACGCAGGCAGCGAATACCCACCAAATCCACGTTGTGCCAAAAGGCGGATCCAGAACGTCTTCACTAATTTGAAGCCAGTACGCGTCCCCTTCAATATTGATGGAGACCCAGAGTCCAGGGGCGTGATTGACATTACTGGCGAGCACTGTGTCGTTACCAAGCGAATTCTTGACGAGCTGCACAATCAAGGAATTGAACCCTTCGCCAGAAAGCGGCACCACGCGGTCAGACTGTTCGCGAGGGGAAATGATGAGTTTTTCTCGCGTTGCCAACATTTTCAGCAAGTCCACACGGTAGTACGGGTCAGCATTGACGAGAGCATACTTTGTGAGGTTTGCCGTGGAAATGATGTGCTGAGCCACCCCTTGAGAGTAGGGGAGCTCGGAGAAAACACGGAAACTTTGTAACCAGCCAATGGCACTAAAGAAAATCAAACCGCAAAGCAGTAAGAAGGTGCGCCAAAAAAGACTAGGACGACGATTACGATGGAACATAGTTCTAAAGAAAAATGCTTTCAGTTCTTAGAGCGAGCGCTCGGAGAAAATGGATGTTAGAACGTAGTTTAGCAAAGCGCACGATGAGAATTCGTAAAGATACACAACAGAACGCACGAAAAAATGGCTCCGAAGAAAGTTTCTTCAGAGCCACAGATGTCTATTCAGTTTAGTGAGTGCACAACGAGCTGTGCACTACCAACTTATTCAGCGCTTTCGCCTTCGGCAGCAGGTGCGGCGGCATTAGCGTTAGCGTCGTCGGGCGAGATTTCATCGGGGATGAAGACGTAGCCAAGACCCCAAACCGTCTGCAAGTAGCGCGGCTTGGAAGGATCCACTTCGATCAACTTACGCAAGCGAGAAACCTGTACGTCGAGCGAGCGGTCAAAGGCTTCGTATTCGCGACCACGAGCCATTTCCATCAACTTATCGCGAGAGAGCGGCTGACGCGGATGGCGAGCAAAGGCCTTCAAGACGGCAAATTCACCAGTCGTCAACTGAACGATTTCACCATTGCGCTTCAAGACGCGCGTGCCAAGGTCGAGTTCGAATTCGCCAAAGCGAACGATTTCGTTTTCCATCGAAGGAGCACCAGGAGCATCTGGCGTAGGACGACGGCGGAGCACGGCGTGAATACGAGCGAGCAATTCGCGCGGGTTGAAAGGCTTGGCGATGTAATCGTCAGCGCCCAATTCCAAACCAACGATGCGGTCAACGTCTTCACCACGTGCGGTGAGCATAATCACCGGGGTTTGATCGTTGGCAGCGCGGATACGGCGCAAAATTTGCAAACCGTCTTCGCCCGGCATCATCAAGTCAAGCACCAAAGCGTCAAAGTGTTCGCGAACCCAGAGACGATTCATGGCGCTCCCGTTTTCGCTAACAAAAACCTGGAAACCGTTTTCGCCGAGGTAACGACGAAGAAGGTCACGAAGGCGGGGGTCATCATCGACCACGAGGATTTTTGGATTGCGTTCCATGAGCTTTACTCCTATTGACTTCCCAACTGAGAAGTCTTTCAAAAAACTTAGTGCTATTGTGCACTGTTACAAATGAAAAGGCTAGTGTTCGTATAGAACTTTACATCACTTCTTTCTTGTTACAATTTAAAATCTATCACTAAGTACTTGATATATAAGTGAATTTTAAAAATTCTCGAAAAATTTGCAAATACCATATTTTTGGTATATGCTCGAAAAACCGTTACGCCATGTTTGGGTAACCCCTCCGAAGTTCTGAAGCACTTTTTTACTCATCAAAACGAGTCGAGCTACTTAAAGCTGATATAGTCAAACCAACGATAATTTTTGTATGGTTATCAGAGAGTTATGCGAATTAAAGCTTTTTCCCTCATTTGCTGTCTCGGGTGCGCTAGTGCCTCCGCTCAGGATCTCACCCTTCCTGAAGGTTTGGTACTGCCTGGCGCAGAACCGGATCAGCCTGGAATCCGTCTCTGGACAGAGATGGATGCACAGGCTCGGGCAGAGCTTTGGCCCTACCTGGATTCGGTGACGCGTTCCGTGCATTGGCGCGACATGAGCCAGCACGAGCGTGAAGAAATGCGTGCGCATTTGTCTCCAGCGGAAAATGAACGGATTCGTCGTCGCTACTGTATTAGTGATGAAGCCCGTCCTCCGCGTCCACTTGTTCCGAGACTTCGAGACCGTGATCGTTCGATCATGCGCCAACAGATTATGGAAGTCCATATTGAATTGGGCCCTCGGGGTCCGCGCCCTGGTCCAGAGGCAGGCGGTAGAGCACACCACTTGCGCTCTCCCTTGGGAGGGGATTTCCCACCGCCACCAGGAGCGCGTTTGCCTTAAGGAACAAGAGATAGCGCACTTGCTTCTTCTTTTCCTTAGTCCTAGAAGAGCGACCACACTTGACTCAAGACGAGTTAAAGCGGTCGCTTTTTTGCACCCCACAAAAAAGTAATCTCACTTTTCCGCCACGACTATTTGAAGTGCCAGCGTCCTATAATGAGAGGATGTTTTTGCTTGGTGGACTCTTCTCCACTCATATTTCTCAATCTCTCTAACTTTTTTCATCATGGCCCAGGACGTTCTTTTAGCGATTGATACTGCACATCAAACTTGCTCCGTGGCATTAGCTCGCCGCGAGGATGATACCGATGTGTATTGGCTTTCTGAAGAAGTGGGTAATCGCCACGCGGAGCGCATTTTGTCGATGATCGATGAAGTGCTTGCCGAAGCTAAGCTCTCCAAGACTGACCTCGGTGCAATTGCTTTTGGTCGTGGTCCAGGAAGCTTTACGGGATTGCGCGTAGCTTGTGGCGTGGCGCAGGGCTTAGGCTGGGGATTGAACCTTCCGCTCGTGCAAGTGAACAACTTAGAAGCTTGTGCGCAAGCCGTGGTGCGTGAAGGCGCCGTGCCTGCTGGGGCTCGACTAGCGATTATTAACGATGCACGCATGAATGAAATCTACGCACAAGTTTTTGAAAGTGCAGGAGACGAGGAGCGCGTTCGCCCGGTTTCTGAGAGCGAATTGATTAAGCCCGAGGCTGTCTGCGAATGGATGACTTCTCACGGAGCCACTTTTGTCGCAGGTTCTGCCCTGGCGGCTTATAACCCCAGTTTGAGCGTTGGCGCAATGTACTTAGATGTGTCTGAGAGCATGATTGCAACGATGGCGCGTCTCGCTCGCTGGGATTGGTTAGAAGGTAATGTGGTGCGCGCTGAAGAAGCTGCTCCGCTTTATATTCGCGATCGAGTGGCCTTGACGATTGACCAGCGTGCTCATGGAGAAAAACTCTAAATGACGCAGGAACTCCTTTTCCGCGACATGGAAATCTCCGACCTAAAAGCGGTTTCTCGTGGAGATGCGCTCGTTGAAGAGACCCCTTGGACGCAAGAAGGCTTTGCTGATGCTCTGCGCGAAGGTTGGGACTCTGTCGTAGGGGAAATCGATGGGAAGGTCGTCTCTTGGGGCGTGATCCGTGATATTGTGGGAGAGTCCGAACTATTGACGATCGGCGTGATGCCTAACTATCAACGTCGTGGGATTGGAGAAGCCACACTTCGTGTACTTCTTGATAAGATGAAGGAAAAAGGGGTTAGCCACTGTTTTCTCGAAGTGCGAGAGAGCAATCTGCGAGCACAACGCCTTTATCAGAAGTTAGGATTTAAGTCGTGCGGTCGTCGTCGTGACTATTACCGTCTGGGTGACGGGCATGAAGACGCGATCGTGATGCAACTCACATGGAAAAGTGACCAGTAATGTTATCTGAGGATAGAAGTCGACTCTGGGATGCAATGAAAATTGGGCCGCAATGGCTATTGCGTCCAATTGAGCCTTCGGCGATTGAAGCCGAGGAGCGCGCACGCCCGTCGACCGCACCTCAGAGTGCTCCTGCTCAGTTTGCAAAACCTGCTGCTCGCACGAGTGCTCCCAGTAACATTCCCACTAAGGCGGGAGCGGTACCTCCTCAACGTGGGGGCTCGCCTGTGAGTCCTGCTCGAGCACCAGCTGCTACTCCCCGTCAAAAAGTAGCAAGCGCGCCACTCACTCTAAGAGCAGTGACACCGCTTTCTGCAGAAACACTCAATGCTATTAAGGAAGCGGATTGGGAAGAGCTCAATCAAATCGCTCAGAGTTGCCGTGCCTGCCAAATGGGATCGACACGCCAGCAGGCGGTCTTGGTCGACGGGAGTGCACCGTGTGACTTCGTGGTGATTGGTGAAGCGCCTGGTCAAGAAGAAGATTTGCAGGGGAAACCTTTTGTTGGAAACTCTGGTCGTCTTCTTACCGCCATGCTCGCGAGCATTGGTTTCTCGCGTCCTCAAGGTGTGACGATTATCAATGTGCTGAAATGCCGTCCACCAGAAAACCGCAACCCTGAAAGTGCAGAAATCGATGCCTGTGAAGTGTTTCTACAGCGTCAAATGGAACTCCTAAAGCCCAAAGTGGTGCTTCTTTCGGGACGCTTTGCGACGATGAGTCTTTTGGGACTCTCGCCCGAAGCGAGTATCTCTTCACAACGAGGCCGCATTCACGAGGTGAATTGGCGTGGCCTCTCCTTTAAGGTAGTGGTGACGTACCACCCCTCCTATTTATTGCGCCGCCCCCAAGAAAAAAGTAAAGCTTGGGACGATTTACTCTTGCTCAAACGAGCGCTTCAAGAAGAAAAGGTGGGCGTAACGCCACAAACTTGATTCCTTTCGAGTTTCTTTGCGCCGCCACTATAAAGACCATGACAAATAAACCCATACCTGAAAAAGAGCTCTCTTACGAAGAAGCTCTTCGCATCTGTGATCGCGAGGCTTTAAGCACAATGGGAGTTGCGCTTTTCCTTGCCCTCTTTTTTTGGGCCATGATCGTGTGGCTAGGTGACTCCACGGCAGGTTGGTGGGGACTACCTTTTTGGTTCTGGGCTTCTTGTATTGGTGGCTACGTTCTCTCTGTCGTCCTGACTTATTGGCTCGTGCGTCGCGTATTTCGCTCGATTGATTTAGAAAAAGTCGCGCACGAAGAGCCCTCCTCTCAAGACGCTTCTCTGCCAAAGGTGTAATTGCGATGATTCTCTTTCCGCTTTTAGCCTTTTTGGCCATTTTAGTTGTGGTGAGTTTCTTTGCAGACCGTCACATGAAGGGGGCTTCCTTTACGAGTCGCTACTTTATTGGGGATCGCACACTTAATGGCTTTGTGCTTGCGATGACCCTTGTGGCGACCTATGGAAGCGTGAGTTCTTTTGTCTCGGGCCCTGGCGTTGCCTGGAATTTGGGTTTGGGTTGGGTCGTTTTTGCAGCCCCCCAGATTATTGCGGGCTTTTTGATTCTCGGCGTGGCAGGTAAAAAATTAGCACTTGTCGCTCGAGCAACCAATGCGCTCACCGTGATTGATGTGGTGAGAGCGCGCTATGGGAATAGTCGCACAACGAGTCTTCTGGCGATTTTGCTCGCCCTTTTGATGCTTCTCTTTTTCACCACGATGATGGTGGGGCAGTTTATTGGTGGCGCACAGATTTTTTCTCAAGCCGCGAAGATTGACTACAAAGAAGCGTTGCTCCTTTTTGGCTGCGTGACCGTGCTTTATACGAGCTTTGGTGGATTCCGTGCGGTGGCTCTAACCGACATGGTCTGCGCTATTTTGATGCTCGTGGGGATGTTCCTTTTAGGAGAAGAAATCCTGCGCGAAGGCGGTGGGCTCGCTGCGGTAATGGAAAAAGTGGGGAGCATCGCACCTAAGGGCCCTGGCACAGAAGGGCAGTTATTGACGCCAACCTCGGGCGGCGCGTTAGGCATTCCGCTCCTTCTTTCGGCTTGGGTGTTGGTGGGCTTTGGTACGCTCGGACTTCCTCAGTCAGCAGTGCGTTGCATGAGTTACAAAACCAGTGATGATTTGCATCGTGCGATGTTTATTTCCACGCTCGTGTGTGGCGCTTTGATGATTGGGATGACTACGCTCGGCGTCTTTATGCGTGCAGTGATGGATGTACCCCTTTCAACCTTGGGGAGCACGGATGCGATGATGCCAATTTTCATTGCGACGCATCTCTCGCCCACGGTGGCGGGCCTCACACTGGTGGGTCCTCTGGCGGCTACGATGTCCACAGTGAGTTCGCTACTCTTAGCAGCGTCTTCTGCCATCATCAAAGATTTACTCCTCACATGGCGTCCTGAGTGGGAAAAAGAGTCCCCGCGTGCACTTAAAGGCATTACCAAAACCGTCACGACCTTTATTGGCGTGATTGCCTTAGTGCTTGCGCTCTATCCAGTTGACATTATCGCTTGGATTAATATGTTCGCTTTTGGTGGTCTTGAACTCGCGTTCCTGCTACCCTTAGTTGGTGGACTATTCTGGGCACGTGCCACAGCAGCAGGTGCACTGATTTCTGTGGTTGGGAGTATCGCGCTTTACCTCACGATTTCGACCTTTAAGTTGTCGTTCTTTGGGTTCCATGCGATCGTTCCCTCTATGTTACTGGCGATCGTGCTCTATGTGGTGGGGTCTTGGCTCACTAAGCCGACCACGCCATGGCCAACGGCCTTTTTCCCGGCGCGCAAGTCGTAAGCTCGTGAGTTGACGGCGAAACGCATTTTTCGGAGTCGCTATGACTATTCTGATTCAGATGATTGGTGCCGTAGCCCTCTTAGTTTGGGGGACGCATTCGATTCGCGTCGGAATGTTCCGCACGTTCGGGGATCAGTTGCGTCGGTGGCTCGCGAAAAATTTAAGTAGTCGTATTTCCGCTTTCCTCGCAGGGATGGGGCTTTCGATGATGCTGCAGAGCTCTACGGCCTCTGCGCTTGTTGTTTCAAGCTTCCAGAAAAAGGGACTCGTCACTACTGCGATTGCGCTCTGTAGCGTATTGGGAGCCGACTTGGGGAGCGCCCTGATGGTGCGTGTCTTAAGTCTCAATATTGCGCTTCTCATCCCGATTTTGCTGTTCACTGGGGTGCTTCTTTATCTCAAGAAAGAACGCACCGCCATGGGGCAGTTTGGCATGATCCTCCTGGGACTTGCCTTTGTGATGATGGCGCTCAACATGATTTCAACCACCACTGCGCCACTCAAACAGATGCCAGAACTTTTGGGCATCTTTGAGCAACTCACCAATTGGCCTCTCATGGCCATTGGGGTAGGGATGGTGATGGCACTCGTGTGCTTTTCCTCTCTGGCTGTGGTGATGATCACCGCAGGGACGGTGGCAGCAGGAGTAGTTGGTCCAACCCCGGCGCTCTGGATTGTGCTTGGAGCAAATTTGGGGAGCGCTTTCTTAGCGGTGATTACCACGTCGGGTTCGAGCCCGATGGCGCGTCGTGCACCGACAGGGAATTGCCTTTTCCGTATTGGTGCCTTTCTTTTTGGCTCGCTTTGGCTAGCGTTTTGCCCTTGGCCTATTACGGGCTTGATGGACACCGCTGACGGGGTCATTTACTTCCATATTCTTTTTAACGGGATTGCGGGCGTCCTGGGGCTCTTTTTTGTGAAGCCCATGGCCGTGCTCGTTGACAAATGGCTTCCCTCGAAGTCGATCCTTGAAGAAGACGAAGGCGCCATTCGCCTGCTCTCTAAAGAAAGCTTGATGTCGGGGCAGACTGCGCTTGAAGCGAGTCGTCAAGAAGTTATCCATAATGTGGAACTCCTTTCTCGCTTCTGGCACGACTTAAATGAACTCTTGATCCGTAACCCTGAGTACGGCGAAATCCAATTGATGCGTGAGCGCAAAAAGCGTCTTTATGGGCGCACTCAAGCGATTACTCGCTATATGACAGAGCTCCTCAAGATGGCGCTCTCGGAAAACGAAGCACAGCTCTGGCAGACGCTACGCAACGCTAACGGGACGGTGGAACTTGCCACTCGTGTCGCCGATAACGCTTTTAAGCAATTAGCGCGCAAGAAATGCGCTAATAACCGCTTCTTCTCGCACGAGGGCGAGCACGAGTTGACTGTGCTTCACACCCGCATTGCGCACAACCTGGATATTCTCACCCACTATTTGCAAGCGGATAATTCCACCGAGCAAGAGCAGGCAAGAAAGTGGCTTCGCAACGAAAAGTCGCTTTTGGTCGCCACGGACTTCTCGCTCGTGGAGCGTCACGTGCAACGTATTGCACGTGGTGAATCCGAATCAGTTGAGACGAGCACGCTGCACGTCGACTTACTTACTAACTTCCGCCGCTTTAATCATTTGATTTGCTCGATTGCCACTTTTGCGAGCAATATTCCTGAACCTCATAGCGACCTCGACCACGAAGACGGACTCCTCTCTTAGGTGCAAAAACGCGAAATTGACGCATTTTGAAAGCTCTTTTGTTGTTTTTTTACAACGCAAAAACTAGGAGATTTTCTCTAGATTTGATATTAATCAAAAAAGAGTACTGGGGATATCACTGAGGGGTAATTCTTGACTAAAAACGTTCTTTACATGTGGGAGTAGGCAAAAAGAGGGATATGTGTCTAAAAAGCGCGAAATATTGGGGTTTGTGTGATATTGAAAGATTCTCATTCCCTCTCTATATTGAGACTTATTATCAATACTCTCTCACTGGAGACTCTCATGACAAAAACGTTTAAGTTTGGTGCACTTGCTGCCGCTTTGACCATGGCTTTTGCTGCTCAGGCTGCTGAAGTGACCCTCTATGGTTCCGTTTCTACTGGTTTGGTTTATCAGCACACCAACGCCGCTCTTGAAGATGGCGAATCCAAGAACTCCTACGGTATGGAAAGCGGCTGGTACGGTGACTCCAACTGGGGTCTCACTGGCTCTGAAGAATTGGCTAACGGCTGGAAGGCTGGCTTCACGTTGGAAAGCAACTTCAACTCTGACGACGGTCAGATGGGCGACTCTGGCCGCCTCTTTGACAGCCAGGCTTATTTGACCATCGGTAACGACTTCGTGACGTTCGCTGCTGGTCGCGTTGGCGCCCTCTCCTCTGGTGGTGGCGACTTCGACCTCCTCGGTGGTTTCGATCCGCTCGAAGCTAAGTTTGGCGTTGGCGGTATGGGCGTTTTCGCCTCCCGCGACTTGATGGCTAACAACACCCTCGCTGCTCTCGTGACGCCGGTTGACGGTCTCACCTTGGCTGGTGCTGTGTCCTTTGGCGTGGAAACCGATGGCGACAAGTGGAACAAGAACGTTCACTACTATGCCTTGGCTGGTAACTACTCCGTGGATGCTTTCTCCACTTCCTTGATCTGGGAACGTGTGACTGTTCCTGGTGTTGATGATGATCAGGACTTCTACTCCTTCGGCGTGAGCTATGACTTTGGCATGATCAAGCCGATGTTCGCTTATCAGCATGGCCAGCACATCGTTGCTTCTGAAAACGGTGCTTATGAATTCTTGCTCGACGCTGCTGACGATCTGAAGACCGACTCCTTCTTGCTCGGTGCTACCGCTCCTTTGGCTGGCGGTACGGTGATGGCTAGCTACCAGTACTTGACTGGTAAGTTGGGTGTTGACGAAGGCGAAAACAAGTTCAACGCTCACGTCGTTGGCATCGCTTACGACTATCCGTTGAGCAACCGTACGTCCATCTACACGGGCGCTACCTGGTCTAAGGGCGGCAAGGCTCTTGACAAGGATTCTGGCAGCAAGGACTTCAACGGCTACCAGTTCGGTGTTGGCTTGAAGCACACCTTCTAATTCCTTGCCTAACGGCTTGATGATTTAGTCCTTAGAGCGGTCTTGGGGGTTCTCCTCAGGACCGCTTTCTTTATGCGCGCTAAGCGCATAAAGAAAAAGGCACGAGAAGAAAAATCCCATGCCTTTTTGCTAGATAGAAAGATAACTCTCTACTTCGTTATTCCCATTCAATGGTGGCTGGCGGTTTGCCACTCACGTCGTAGACGACGCGGTTAATGCCGCGAATTTCATTGATGATACGGTTGGAGACTTTACCCAAGAGTTCATAGGGGAGGTGGCTCCAGTGGGCCGTCATGAAGTCGGAAGTTTCCACGCAGCGTAAGCTCACCACGTAGTCATACGTACGACCGTCACCCATCACACCAACGCTCTTCACCGGGAGGAAGACCACAAAGGCCTGACTCACCTTGTCATAGAGGTTAGCAGCGCGAAGCTCTTCAATAAAGATGGCATCAGCTTCACGCAAGAGGTCAGCGTATTCGCGTTTGACTTCACCCAAAATACGAACGCCTAAGCCTGGGCCCGGGAACGGATGGCGATAGACCATTTCAGGGGGCAGACCCAAAGCGATACCGAGTTCACGGACTTCGTCCTTAAAGAGGCCACGCAACGGTTCCAAAAGCTTCAAGTGAAGCGTATCGGGGAGACCACCCACGTTGTGGTGGCTCTTAATCGTCTTGGCCTTTTTGGTCTTCGCACCAGCCGATTCAATCACGTCAGGATAAATCGTGCCTTGAGCGAGCCACTTAGCCGAGGTGAGCTTCGCGGCTTCTTCTTGGAAGATTTCCACGAACACACGCCCAATGGTCTTGCGTTTTTGTTCTGGATCGGTAATGCCAGCTAATTCACCCATGAAGCGGTCCACAGCGTCGACCACCACGAGCTTCAAGCCCATATTCTTTTCAAAGGTTTCGCGAACCTGTTCGCGTTCGTTCTTGCGAAGGAGACCGTTGTCAACGAAAACGCAGGTGAGCTGCTTGCCGATAGCGCGGTGAATCAAGGCAGCGCAAACGGAGCTATCCACACCGCCAGAGAGGCCTAAAATCACTTCTTCGTCGCCCACTTCCTTGCGGATGGTTTCAACGGCTTCCGCAACGTAGTCGCCCATCACCCAGCTGGGCTTCGCGCCACAGATATCGAGCACGAAACGTTCAATCATCTGACGACCCTTAGAGGTGTGGGTCACTTCAGGGTGGAACTGCACGCCGTAGAACTGCTTTTCTTCGTTAAACATCCCAGCGATCGGGCAGGAGGGCGTGGAGCACATCACCTTGAAGCCTTCCGGGAGAGCAGCAACCTTGTCGCCGTGGCTCATCCAGACTTTGAGCATGCCGTGACCTTCAGGCGTATTGAAGTCTTCAATCCCTTCGAGCAAGCGGCTGTGGCCATGAGCGCGCACTTCAGCGTAACCAAATTCACGCTTAGCACCGCTTTCGACTTTGCCACCCAACTGCTGAGCCATGGTTTGCATCCCATAGCAGATCCCCAACACTGGTACCCCAGCGTTGAATACGGCAGGACTCGCCTGGTCGTTGCTTTCTTCGTAGGCGCTCATATGAGAGCCAGAGAGAATGATGCCTTTAGGGGCGAATTCTTTGATGAATTCTGCAGACACATCATTCGGATGAACTTCGCAATAAACATGCGCTTCTCGAACACGACGAGCGATGAGCTGAGTCACCTGGCTGCCGAAGTCAAGAATAAGAATACGATCGTGAGACATGAGTGAAATCCGTCTAATGAGAAAGTGGACTGAAGCGATCCACGCCGTGAAAGAAGTGGAGCATCTCTTCTGCTGATGAGAAGAGAGTGATGAGTTTAACACTTCTAGGCAATACGCACAGCGGGAAAGCCAGAGGAAAAAAGAGCGCGGCACTAAGTCCGCGCTCTTCTAGAAAATACCGATTAGTTTTCCTGACGGTAGTTCGGGGCTTCCTTCGTGATTCGCACGTCGTGGACGTGAGATTCACGCATACCAGCTGCCGTGATCTGGACGAACTGGGCGCGAGTGCGCATTTCGTCGATCGTACGGCAACCGCAGTAGCCCATGGAGGAGCGCAAGCCACCGATCATCTGATAGATAATCGCAGCGAGCGGTCCCTTGTAGGGAACCATCCCTTCAATACCTTCCGGCACGAACTTATCCAAGTTGCCTTGGTTGTTGTCCTGGAAGTAACGGTCAGCAGAGCCCTTGCCCATGGCGCCCAAAGAGCCCATACCACGGTAGGACTTGTAGGAGCGGCCCTGATAGAGGAACACTTCGCCCGGAGCTTCGTCCGTACCAGCGAACATACCACCCATCATCACGGCGTTAGCGCCAGCGGCGATAGCCTTAGCGATGTCGCCAGAGTAGCGAATACCACCGTCAGCGATGCAAGGCACGCCAGTGTCGCGGAGCGCTTCAGCCACGTTGCTGATAGCGGTGATCTGAGGAACACCCACACCAGCGACGATACGCGTCGTACAAATGGACCCAGGACCGATACCGACCTTAACGCCGTCAGCACCAGCTTCCACAAGAGCAAGAGCAGCAGCGGCCGTAGCGATGTTGCCACCGATCACTTGCAAGTTAGGATAGTGTTCCTTGACCCACTTCACACGGTTCAACACACCAGCGGAGTGGCCGTGAGCCGTATCAACGACGATGACGTCAACGCCAGCGTCAACCAATTTTTCCACACGTTCTTCCGTGCCGCCACCAACGGAAACGCCAGCGCCGACCAACAAACGACCCTTGCTATCTTTAGTAGCGAGCGGGTGGTCCGTTGCCTTGGAAATATCTTTCACGGTCATCAAACCACGGAGGTTGAAGTCTTTGTCAACCACCAAGACGCGTTCCAAGCGATGGCGATGCATGAGTTCCTTGGCTTCTTCAAGAGAAGCGCCTTCATGAACCGTGACCAAGCGTTCACGCGGGGTCATGACTTCAGAGACGGGAACATCCATACGGGTTTCAAAGCGTAAGTCACGGTTGGTGACCATACCGAGTACGCGTTCGCCATCCACAACAGGCAAACCAGAAATGTGTTTTTCGCGAGCGAGCTGAACAACGTCGCCCACCAACATGTCGGGACCAATGGTGATCGGTTCGGAAACCACGCCAGCTTCGTGGCGCTTCACTTTAGCCACTTCCGCGGCCTGAAGGTCAGCGGTCATATTCTTGTGGATGAAACCAATACCGCCTTCCTGAGCGATGGAAATAGCCAAACGGGCTTCAGTAACAGTATCCATCACAGCGGAAACCATCGGGATATTGATGCGGAGACCACGCGTCAATTGCGTAGTGAGCTGAGTATCACGGGGGAGAACTTCTGAATAAGCAGGGACGAGAAGAACGTCGTCGAAGGTGAGAGCCTTCTGAAGGAGTCGCATAACAACCTCTAAGCACAAAAAAAAATTATCAGTGAGCGGTGAACTCATTGATGTCTGAAAACGTTAGCCCGTGATGTCAAACCACTGAGAGGTTTGACGAATCACACTTTAGTGAGGAGTCTGGGACTCAACACAATTGGGAGATTGATTGCGAGCAGAGTTTAACGCTTTTTGAGGAACTTTTGGGGTGAAGAGGGCAAAAAATTTCAAAAATGAATGAAAAAAATGAAAAAGGTCGACGAAGCCAAAGCTCATCGACCTTGTGTAGAGAAGGGTAAAACCCTTATTTGTAAAGCGTTTCGATCAACTCAGCATAGTGCTCGAGAATCTGCGGACGGCGCAGTTTCATCGTTGGCGTGAGAAGCCCATTATCAATGGTCCACGGTTCTCGCGTGATCGCGACAACGCGCGGGATACCATACTGCGGAATGTTACGTGCCGCATGACGAATGCGCTTAATCACAGTGCGCTGCACATCATGATTGTTGAGCGTTTCGGGAGCATTGGGATCCAATTCCATCGACTGGCAGAGTTCTTCCCAAAGGGTAGGATTCACCACCACAATCGCGGTAATGTAGGGATGATTGTCCCCTAAGACCATCACCTGCTGGAAGAGGTGATCAGACTGGATCGCAAATTCCACATCCACTGGCGCAATCTTTTCCCCAGTGGAGGTGACGATAATTTCTTTAATGCGTCCTTTGATGCGCACGCGTCCCCCATCCGAGAGGTCAGCCTGGTCGCCCGTGCGGAACCACCCGTCAACAAAGGCAGCTTCGGTGGCATCGGGACGCTTCCAGTAGCCCTTCATCACCTGAGGACCCTTGATGAGGAGTTCATCGAGCTCTCCCAACTTCACTTGCGTATCGGGGAGCGGATGACCGACGCAAAGCGGGTGATTATTTTCTTTGCGGGTAAAGCAAAGAATAGGGGAGGTTTCTGTCAAACCGTAGCCCTGATGCACGGGGAGTTCCATTGCGCAGAAGAATTTTGAGATGTCGTAATTGAGCGCAGCGCCGCCAGCGATTGCTACGCGAATACGACCCCCAAAAGTGTTTAACACTTTGGCGCCTAAGCCCGCCTGTACGCTTGGCCAATTGATTTCATCGTCGTGCGTGGGATCGCCTTCAATTGGAAGATCGTTTTTCGCGCAGAAACGGCGCCAGCCCACAGCAACAGCCTTTTTCGCAAAGAGTTCAGCTTCTTCCCCAGCACGACGAATTTCCGTTTGCAAGTGCTGATAGACCATTTCAAAGACGCGCGGCACGAGCGCAACCACGGTGGGTTTCACGTCGTGGAAGTCGTTCAGAATCTGTGCTACACCGCGAGAGAAAGCCATAGTGGAACCATTGGCCAAACTGTTGTAGTGCGTCACTGTGCGCTCGAACGTGTGCGAGAAGGGCAAGAAACTCAAGAAAACATCGTTTTCCGAGAAGTCAAAAACGCCGTTGATCTGCTGAATATTCGCCACGATATTGCTGTGCGTAATCATCACTCCCTTCGGGCGACCCGTGGTCCCCGAGGTGTAGATTAATTCGCACAAATCGTCTGGTGCGGGACCCGTAGGAAGCTCGCTCTCGGGAATGGCATTCGCTTTCAAGAGCCACTTTTCGATATCCATCACCTGCACTTTATGGTCAAAGACCTGGTGCACGGTATCTTCAGGAATCACTTCGTTGATGATCACCACCGTATCGAGCTCATCAAGAGACAAGTGGCTATCTTCTGCTGCCTTCACAATAGCGTTCCAGCGAGCAAGCGAGGTGGTAATCAAAAAGCGTGCATCCGAGTCGTGCAAGATGTAGGCAGAGGAGCCCGGTGTGTCAATGGCGTGCAAAGGCACTGGCACCAAGGCATTTGCCATCGCTGACTGGTCAAACGTTACCGCATCAATGCAATTCGTGAGCAACATCGCTACACGATCGCCATGGCGATAGCCAAGCGCGTGGAAAGCACGACGCCAGCGGAGCACTCGCTCACCATATTCCTTCCAGGAGAGCGAAATCCAAGTATTTTCGTCGTAATCGAACTGACGGAACGCTTCACGCTCTGGCCAAGTTGCCACGGCGTGCACAAGCATTTCAGGAATCGTTTTAAAGTCGTCGATAAAACTGTTAGACGCAGAGTAGGTCACGAGACAATCATCCAGCAGAAAGAGGAGAAAAAGGATTTAGTCATTTTGCCTGATTCCGAGAAACTCATAACAAGCTCTAGACGCGTTTTCGTTTCTAAAAGCAACGAGTGCTCTCCAATCAGGAAAAGAGGAACGCTCTCTCAAGCGTTCTTTGTGGCGTTAGTTTATCGCAAAAGTGGAGCAAAAAACGATGGAAAAAACCTCGATTTTTGCTCCACTTTTTTGTCATGAGAAAGCGTTGAGTAATTAGGCTTCAGAAGGCGCCTTCATCACGATGTCGTAAAGCGCTTCAATTTCGTCGGAATAGCGCTGACGAATCACATTACGCTTAATCTTGAGCGTTGGCGTAAGAAGCCCATTATCGATACTCCACGGTTCACGCAAAAGCGCAACCTGACGAGGAATCCCGTAGTTGGGGAAGCTGTTCGTAGCAGCCTTCAAGCGACGAAGGGCAGCACGCTTGGCTTCAGGGTTCTTGAGCGAGGCATCATCCTCAGGATCAAGCCCCAACGTCTTACAAAGACGAGCCCATTCATCGGGGTCCACCACAGCAAGGGCCGTGATAAAGGGACGGTTATCCCCCAAGACCATGGCTTGCTGGAAGAGACCTTCGGATTCAATTGCGGCTTCAAGGTCAGAGGGCGGCACTTTTTCGCCAGTTGAAGTGACGATGATTTCCTTAATGCGACCCGTGATACGGATATGACCATCGGGGTAGATACTCACAACGTCTCCGGTCTTTAACCAACCATCCGCCGTGAAGATTTCTTGCGTCGCATCGGGGCGATTCCAATAACCCTGCATGATCGAAGGACCACGCACTTGGAGTTCATCGTTTTCGCCTAAGCGTACTTCTAAGTTAGGAAGCGCTGGGCCCACGGTGTTGGGGTGGTTATTGCCTTCTTTGTTAACAGCAATAATGGGGCTCGTTTCCGTCATCCCATAGCCCTGGAAAATCTTCACACCAAGCCCTAAGAAGACCTTAGCCACTGTGACATTTAAGGCAGCACCACCCGAAATAAAGAGGTGGATACGGTCGCCAAAAACGTTACGCAAGGGTTTGCCGACTTTCTTATCTAAGAAGCCTGCAACGAGCGGGTCGAGCCAAGCGCGAGAAGAGGGTTCCACAGGAAGACCATTTTCTCGGCAAAAGCGTCGCCAGCCCACTTCGACTGCCCAATTAAAGAGGTAATTGACGAAAGCCGACTTCTTCGCAAGACCATCACGGATCTTGCCGTAAATCATTTCGTAGACACGCGGCACCGACATCAAGACGGTCGGGCGAATGAACTTCAAATCTTCCTGCAAACGAGCAATCGAACGGTTAAAGCCCACGGTAAAGCCAAGAGCGAGGCTCAAGTAGTAGGTCGTCGTGCGTTCAAACGTGTGCGAGAACGGTAAGAAGGAGAGCATCGTTTCATGCTCGTGGGGCATCAAGTTGCAGAGCACGCCACGGATATTCGAGAGAATATTGCGGTGCGTGAGCATCACGCCCTTGGGGTTCCCAGTGGTGCCCGAGGTATAAACAAGTGCCGCCAAGTCCGTGGGCTTAGGTGCCACGGTGGGTAACTCAGAGCCTTTCCCTTTTTCAAGGAAGGTTTTGAGCGACATCACGGGGATATCAGCTTCTAAGTCATCCACATTCTCATCGTCCGTGATCACCACGAGTTCGAGTGCAGGCGTTGCTCCTAAATCGCGAATCTGCTTCCACTTGAGAAGCTTATTGGTCACTAAAACCTTAGAGCCACTGTCGTTCAAAATAAAAGCAGAAGACTTTGGGGTATCGATGGCGTGCAACGGCACAGGGACCAACACGTTACTTAACGCGGATTGATCGAAAAAGACAGCTTCTGGACAGTTAGGCAAGAGCATGGCCACGCGGTCGCCTGGCTGCAAACTCTTGTGTGCGGCAAAGGCATGACGCCATTCATGCACGATGTCGTAGACGTCTTTAAACGTTAAGTCCTTCCAGGTCTGAGCGGCATTATCAAAGTATTTATAAGCCACAGCATCTGGACGCTTAGTGAGGTGCTGCGTCAACAGTTCTGGCAGAGTGCTAAGTAATTCGAGAGCTTTCACCTGCTCTTTAGCAGTCGTTTGCGATGTCGAACTCACTGTTTGAAATTCCTGAGGAAGTTATATAAAGGAGAGGGAAGAAAAAACAGTCGACTTTTCCCTCATGTTGGCTACCATTTTAGGCAAAAGTACTCAGAATGCCCAAGAAAAATCGTCGATAGACGCACCCTCTGCCAATCTATGGGATGAAAGTCATCCGAGTAGATGATGCGAGGTGGGATTTTAAATAGAAAAATTCATACGTATATATACGTAGAAAAATCGCTAAAAATGCCCCATTTTGTCATTCAAAAATGCACCGTTTTGGTGCGTATTGAGAAGCAAAAGACGCCGAAGAGGGTGATTTTCCTCAGGAAATAGGGCATTTTGCGTATTTCCCTTTTTGAGCAAAGTTGTGTAACATGAACTTGCAGCTCAAAGAAAATATGCGTTGCTCCTCAAACGCTAAGAGATGGTGGTTGGTCCTGCGTTATCTCTATGCTGCTCAAAGAAGGTCAGTCGGTTGAAAAAAGGGCATCCGATTGGCCTTCTTAGTTTTTGGGCTTCTTAAACCCATCAAAAGGCTCTAGATGCGCCACTCAACGTTGAGGCCTGGACAACGTCCTCTCAGTCGTTATCCTTCAATATCCTTCCTTCAGAAGTGTCTTTCGCTACGTGGAACGCTTTGCGCTATGGGGTGTCTCTTTTGCTGGCGCCTTTCACTCTCCCTTCTTTTGCGCCCAATATCTTCTCTATACGCGTTTTTGAGCCTCTGGCGAAGTTTTTCTTTTGGGAAGGACGTTTTCTTTGAGGATAAAAAGAAAAAGTGGCAAGAAACTTTTCAGGGGCAACGGGAAAATGTTTCGAAAAAAGGTTCTATTTGAGAATTAATCTCGTTTAGGGGATCTCCTCCCTGACAAAAACTCCGAGCGAACAAAGAGTTGTGTTGTTAAAAAGTCCGAAAAAATTGACGTGAGTCAACAAACCTTCACTTGAAAAAGCCCGATTTTCGCCCGTTTTCTTCCTCAAAAGGTCATTTTTAGTGGTCAAAAAAGGTTGAGAGAAAGTAAGTGTATATACGTATTTTTTGATCATTTTTTACTTAACAGAGGTCGAATTTTTTTCTTTCTCGAAATGTCACTCTAGAGGAATCACTACTGAGAGAAGAGTCTTAGAAGATGACGAAAACGCTATGAGAATAAAAGCACTACTTTTGGGGGAGGAGGGCGTAAGGGTAAATTCCCCCATTATGCGAGTATCATTCAGAGTCTATGTTTGTTATAGTCAAATTACTGAACATCACAAGAGTTCGTGGTTTTTAAGGTAGTTAGACTCAATATTTAGTGTTTTAGATTTTAGAAAGGGGAGAAGTATGGACCATCCAGCACCAGGCGCCGTTAAACAAATTTTGAAGCGTGACGGCACAATTAAACCGTTCGATCCCCAGAAAATTGTCTTGGCGATCGCTAAGGCAGGGAAAGCCACTGGAGAGCTCGGCATGGCGCGTGCTCAAGAGATGGTGGATTTTCTCGTTCTCCCTCGCCTAACAGATAAAAACGTTGAAACGCTGCACATCGAAGAAGTGCAGGACGCAGTCGAGCACGCTCTCTTTGAAGCGGGTTACTTCACCACGCTTCGCGCCTATATTGTCTATCGCGAAAGTCGCGCCAAAGCGCGTGATGCGAAAAAGAGCTGGATTAACGTTGAACAGTCGATTAACGAATATTTGGATCAACTTGACTGGCGTGTAAATGCTAACGCGAATCAAGGCTACTCCTTGGGTGGCTTGATTTTGAACGTCTCTGGTAAGGTCGTGGCCAATTATTGGCTCAACTACATCTATCCTCCAGAAATTGGTCAAGCCCACCGTCAGGCCGATATTCATATTCATGACTTGGATATGCTTTCGGGTTACTGCGCGGGCTGGAGCTTGCGTACGCTCTTAAACGAAGGGCTCAATGGCGTAGCAGGTAAAGTAGAAGCAGGTGCTCCAAAGCATCTCACCTCGGCCACGGGTCAGATCGTGAATTTCTTGGGCACAATGCAAAACGAATGGGCAGGCGCTCAGGCCTTCTCCTCTTTTGATACGTACCTGGCTCCCTTTATTCGTAAAGATAACCTTCCCTATGAAGAAGTAAAGCAAAGCATTCAAGAGTTGATTTATAACTTGAATGTGCCTTCTCGTTGGGGAACGCAGACGCCCTTTACGAACCTCACGTTCGACTGGACTTGCCCAGAAGACTTGCGCGGTGAGCATCCGTTGATTGGTGGTGAACCCCAATCCTTTACTTATGGGGAATTACAGGCCGAAATGGACATGATCAACCGCGCCTACATTGAAGTGATGCTTCAGGGCGACGCGAAGGGACGTGTCTTTACGTTCCCAATTCCGACCTATAACATCACGCCGGACTTTGATTGGGATAGCCCCAATGCGATGCTCCTCTTTGATATGACGGCGCGCTATGGGCTCCCGTACTTCCAGAACTTTATCAATTCGGAATTAAAGCCCAACATGATCCGTTCGATGTGCTGCCGCTTGCAGCTTGATTTGCGCGAACTCTTAAAGCGCGGCAACGGGCTCTTTGGTTCGGCTGAGCAGACGGGCTCTTTGGGTGTGGTGACGGTGAACTGTGCTCGTTTGGGTTACCTCTTCAAGGGTAACGAAGCTGCGCTCTTAAAGCGTTTAGATGAGCTTCTTGACCTTGCCAAGGAAAGCCTTGAAATTAAGCGTAAAGTCATTCAGCGCCATATCGATCAGGGACTCTTCCCCTATACGAAGCGCTATTTGGGCACCCTTCGCAACCACTTCTCCACCGTGGGTGTGAATGGTATCAATGAGATGATTCGTAATTTCACCAACGGCACCGACGATATCACAACCGAATTTGGTCATAACTTTGCACTTCGCTTGCTTGACCATGTGCGTGAACGCTTGGTGCAGTTCCAGGAAGAAACGGACCATATGTATAACCTCGAAGCGACGCCAGCCGAAGGAACAACCTATCGCTTCGCAAAGGAAGACAAGAAGCGCTTCCCGGATATTTTGCAGGCTGGTACGAAGGATCACCCGTACTACACCAACTCTTCGCAGTTGCCAGTGAACTTTACGGACGATCCGTTTGAAGCGCTTGAACGCCAAGACGACTTGCAGCGCAAGTATACGGGTGGTACGGTGCTTCACCTTTACATGAACGAAACGGTGTCTTCGGCTGAAGCCTGTCGTGATTTGGTGCGCCGTGCGTTGACGCGCTTCCGCTTACCCTATATCACGATTACTCCGACGTTCTCGATTTGTCCCAAGCATGGCTATCTGCCGGGACGCCACGACTTCTGCCCGAAGTGTGATGCTGAATTGATGGCCAAAAAACGTGCTGCGCTCACCCCTGGTGGGGCAGAAGCCTAACAACACAGACAATCAACCGATTCTTTTTCTCTAGGAGTATTTGCTATGACAGAAAAGACCGTCGACCAAGAAGTCCAATTGAAAGACTCTGAACGTCAACCTTGTGAAGTTTGGACCCGTGTGATGGGTTACCATCGCCCCGTGCAGTCCTTTAACACTGGGAAGAAGGGTGAATTTGAAGAACGCGTCTGCTTTACTGAAAAGAGCGCCGAGGCTCATCAGGATCCTACTAAGTAATGACGTTTGTCACTCATACTGATCCCCGCAATTGTTCTTCCGAGGGGGCGAAGGCGCCCCCAGCAGAGACACTTAAAATTGCTGGGATTACTCCCTTTACTTCGATCGACTATCCAGGGCTCTTGAGCGCCGTTGTGTTTGTACAGGGTTGCCCCTGTAAGTGCTGCTACTGCCAAAATGATTGGATGCAGCCACGCACGATTCCCATTGCGAGCGTAAGAGAGACTTGGACAGATGTGGTGCATCTACTGGAGAAGCGTCGCGGTCTACTCGACGGCGTGGTTTTCTCTGGCGGTGAGCCGATGATCGATCCTGCGCTACCCGCAGCGGCGGCGTGGGCTAAGTCGCTTGGCTACAAAGTGGGGCTACATACCTCGGGCGTTTATCCCGCACGACTCAAAGCACTTTTACCTGTGCTCGATTGGGTAGGACTCGATGTGAAAGCGCCGCCCCAGAATCCAGCGCTCTACGATGAAATCACACGCTTAAAGAAAAGCGCGGCGCTTTTTGAAGAAAGTTTTGAAGCGATTCGCGAAGCAGGTGTTGCCGTGGAATATCGCACTACGGCGCATCCAGACTATTTAAGTGAAGCGGATTTGGAAGCGCTCGCGAGCTACTTGGCGCAAAAAGGGGCTGATGCGTGGGTCTTACAGATTTATCGTCGTCCGATGCGAGGCAAGGTGAATCTTTACCCACCCGTGCCAGAGGATTGGCCAAGTGAAGCTTTTGTGGTAACGCAAAAAGCGCGATTTAAGCACTTTTTGATTCGTCGAGGCTAGTACTTCTCAAAAAAGCGAGAGTACAAAAAAGCGCGTTTAAAAAACGCGCTTTTTTTCGTCAACACGCACTAGCCGAGAGAGTAGCCGTGTTTTCTCCTAAAAGGATGAGAGCAAGTCAGACAAGACCGCAATTAGTCTTGATCTTCCAGGGTGTCCGCACCAGCGTTCACGATTTCCTTGAAGTAGGAACCCGCGATAAAGCGAGGCTTACGCGTAGCGGGAATCTGAATAGAATCTCCAGTCGTGGGATTGCGGCCCGTGCGCGGTGCGCAGTCCACGGCCTTAAAGGTACCGAAACCGATCAACGTGACAGGCACGCCAAGCGTGACGGAAGACATAATTTCTTCGAAAATCGTCACAACGATTCTGTCAGCCTCAGCTTTAGAGATACCATGCTTGTTGGCGACACGTTCAACAAGTTCTAGTCTGTTCATAATGAGCTCCGAAAGGTTGTTCCTTCCACGGTCTGGAGGAACGCAAATAAAACATGCCCAGGGACTCTCCGCACCGGGTGGAGCACGGAGAGCGGTGTGCATGGATGACGCCTTTGACGAGGGAACGGGGCAGCACCGAAACACACCTACTAGTTTTGCTTCAACCCAGCCGATCGCATTGACGAGCGCTAACAGTTGTTTGAACCGTCCCGACAGTGAGAAGTAGATGCCTCTACCTCATAGGACGGTGGAGCGTTGTGCTCAGCGTGAACAAACACTCCTTTCTATGTAAGGTATTGTACAGTTCCTATCACCTTTTGTGAGAGAAGTAATAACCCTAAAACCTATACTAAAGTCAAGAGTTGTTGAATTATTACTTTTCAAATATTGTCACGATGGAAAGTTTCTCATGTGGCGCAAGGAATAGCAAGATTTATTAGGGTAAATACTATACTCATAAAGAAATATGAGACAAGGTAAAAAGCACTCCAAAAGGAGAAGTTTTGGAAGGTTTGTTTACAAATAGATTAGGGTAAACACTTGTCAAATCGGCTTTTTTGAGAGAAAATGACCTCACAGACATAGAAGGTAGGGTGCAAATGAGGGTTTCCTCGCACTGCTCCTTTGGTGGTATTTTCGAGCTAGGTTTTATTCCTAGCTCTTTTTTTTGCGCAAAAAATCTCTGTGCGAGAAAGAAATCAAAATAGTCAATGTGAAAAACGCGCAAACAAAAGAGCATTTTGTGCGTGATCGAAAAAAACACGGCCTTAGCGGGTTTCTCGAGGAATGAGCGATTCAATAAGGCGCTTTGAATCGGTTGTTGTCTTGAGAAAATGCACAGCGCGGCGTTTTTCTCGATAAGAGAGGAGGGGCTCTAAGCTCTGGCGCGTCAGCGCTGCCGTGCTATTGCCACCGCGCTCGGCGTAAAGGGCCAGAACATACGCATTAAATCGGTTAATAGGGAGAATATTCCCTGCTAAGAAAAAGCCCGCTAGGGTGGCAATGGCTAATAGGTTGCCCCCTTCTGCGGCGCGGCACGTCCAGCGAAGAGACTCTCTTAAGTTCACCCCATCCCCTTGCCCCGACCAATATTGCAGACCCAGGCGAAACTGCGCTTCAAGCGTGCCCGTGAGAGCAGACTCTTTGAGCCAGTATTGCCCTTGCTTTTGTTCGCTCTGAGGCTGATCGTGATGTTTTAAGAGGCGCGAGAGTTCAAACTGCGCCAGAGAGTCGCCAAGTTGCGCAGCTTTTTCTAGCCAGTACTGACCGAGCTTTTTGTCAGCAGCGACGCCTCGCCCCTTCACATAGGCAAGTCCCGCTAAACGGGCGCTTTCTCCTTCTCCAGCAGCGCCTGAGAGCCGATACCAGTAAAGAGCCTTAGTGGGATTTTCTTCGCGCCCAAGGCCTTGATCGTAGAGTCTTGCGAGAAGCGTCTGAGAAGGAAGATGCCCCAACGTGGCGGCGCGCTCAATTAAGTCGGCACCAGCGCTTAAATCTTGCGCGAGTCCTTGGCCACGCAAAGTGAGTAGCCCCATCAAATAGAGCCCCTCTACGTGATTCGCTTCAAGTGTGGGGCGCAAAAGGGCGAGTACTCGACGGTTGACTCGTGGTTCATCTGGATTTTGTAAGAGGTGTAGCGCGTAGCGGCAACGCGCATCGAGGTCACCCTTTTTGGCGAGCTCGGCAATGCGTTTGAGTTCTGCGAGCGCTTCTTCGCCAGAGAGCGGACGTTGACGGACGACGCCTCCCAACAAATCCACCACCCCACCTTGGGTGAAAGATTGTTGAGGAAGCGGAAAACGAGCGTCGGGCGTCTTAGGCATGCTTTAAGGTTTGTCAGAGTTAGGCGTTTCTGAAGGAGCGGGTTCAACGACCGTCTTGCCCGTGTCAGCATCACGGCGAATAATGACCGCCTCACTCGTACTGCTTGGGGATTTGGACTCATTCCAAATCGAAATCGCAAGCCCAATTGAGACCGTAGTCATCATATAGAGTATCCAGCTCAAACCCGCAATAACGATAGGGCGTCCCAAGGGCTTAGCTTCCCACTTGTCGCCATAAGCCTCTTTCACATAGCGGATCTGTTTCATTCCCGAGGAAAGAAACCACACTAACCACACTACTAAGAGAAAGTAGGGGCCAGAGTACTTCATCAGCGGTTCGTCGACAAAAATCGTCTGCATCACGATGTAAAGCACTACCAACCAAATGGTGGTTCTCACCCACATACTGGAGAGACGGGCAAACGTTTTTTCGCCGAGTGCTTCCCAGTTTTTCGACTGCAAATAGCCGCCGAAAATCGGCGTAAACAGAAAACTCAAGAAAACAACCTTGAGAGGAGAGTAAAGCGCAGGAGCGGTTTTTTTAGAATTTGGCATAAAGAAAAATCTTTTCAGTCAACTAAATGCGCAGTGAAGACGTGTTCACTGAAGCGTTGCTCCCGATTGTAGCGCGAGAGAAGCGAAAGTTTGCTTTTGAAAAGAGAAAAAACCGTCAGAAGAGAAGGGATTTCTCTTCTTTTTCGCCATTTCTTGCTTGAAAAGTGTCTTTAGCGCTTTTCAGCGCGCTACTGAGCAAGTAGACTAGGAACGAAGTATTCCAGCGAAAAGATTGGTTCAACTCTATGAAAAATCCCTCGATTACCTCACCTCGCTTATGGATGGCGGGGTTGACCGCTTTAATTTCCCTTCCCCTGCTGAGCGGGTGTGCTTTTTGGAGCAAAGATGAGCCCAAAACGAACCCCTATGCTAATGCTTATCAAGTTTATGAGTCTCCATGCGTGATTCCCGTGGGAGAGCATTCTCCGACGCTTGATGTGATGCTTTTGAATGCGATGAAAGATCGTGGACTTAAGCCGCAACTCGTAGAGGAAAAAGACGCAGAACGCATTAAAGCCTGCCGCATTACCGTGCGCTTTTCTGTGGAAGGTGGCAATAATTTCACGCAGGGCGTTGAAAGCATGTCGCTTTTTTACCGTGACCACAAGAGTGGGGAAACTTATTGGGTTGGTATGGGCAAACAAAGCCGCTTCGCGATGCCAGAATTGATGACGCCAGCGGGCACCAATAGCGACCCGCAAGTCTTTATCCGCCAATTGGTCGAGCGCCTCTTCCCAGAGCGTCTCGTGCTCGAATAAGGAAAGCAAAACACCGTGCGCCGTGGTTTAGAACAATTAAACCCGGCGCAAAATTTTTGTAAAGTTTTCTCGAAAACCCAACATAGATCAAACTTTTCCTAATAAGTGCTTCCTTCTAATACTCTAGAATTAGATATTATGGTCGGAAATCTATACAATAAGTCGTATCAGGTGATTGCAAAGATGACCTGTGCGAACGACTACAGGCAGATCCGTTCGCAGGGCGATATGCTTACTGTTTCGTTGGGGAATGAGAACAGTAACTCCACGGTATCGCTCATGTGTTGAAGTTGCTAGATAAGTATGTCGGGGGACGAACTTATCACAGATAACGTCAACAATAACGGTCGAGAAAGTTCAGGAGAACAAATCGAGAGAACGACCGTTGACCAACCACAAGAGGGGGAGTACTTTCGAGTACCTCCCTCTCCCTCTCTCTTTCTCTAGCATTTTCTTTTTTCTTCTTAGAGAAGCTTTCCTGAGACAAAGATCCTATTGCTACGATCAATAGGAAAGTCATACTTTGGTCTATCTTCTTAGCATTGTCCTTGTTAAAATAGGATAAAACCCTAATGAAATAACAGTGAAGAAACTTAGCGCTTTTCGCCCGTTTGTCGCGACTAGCGCTTTTGTTCGTGGCGGAATGTTGGAACCATGGAAGAAAAACAAGAACAATCCCAATCCTGGAAGATCGTTCTGGTCATTTTGACCAGTTGTGCGGTCTTGATGGCGGTGAGCTACACCATGCTCATCCCATTTTTGCCGGTCTATTTAACGGAAGAATTGCACGTTTCTCCAGATAACGCCAAGCTCTGGAGTGGCATCATCTTTTCGATTAGCTTCCTGATTTCGGGCATTATGGCCCCGATCTGGGGAGCGATTGCAGACAAAAAATCCCGAAAATTAATGGCAGTGCGTGCCGCGATTTTGCTCGCCGTCTCCTATGGTTTGGGCGGCATTGTGCAAAACGAGTGGCAGCTCTTTTTCATGCGCGCATTCCAAGGCTTTGCCGCTGGGCTCTGGCCCGCTTGCTTAGCCTTGATGGCAAGTTATGCCCCGCAAAATCGTCTGGGCTTTTGCATGAGTATTATGCAGGGCGCGATGACCGCAGGTGGCGTTTTGGGTCCCTTGGCAGGCGGGACGCTTGCACACTGGTTCGGTATGCGCATGACGTTCTTCTTGGGCGCAGCCTTCCTTTTTATGATCACCATTATTTTGATGATCTACATTAAGGAACCTGCCAAGAAGGCCGCTCCTAAGGCGAGTACGGATAAGTCGAAAAAGCGCGACTCGCTTCTCAAAAACCCTGTGGTGCGCCGTATGTTGCTCGCCGCGGGCGTGGCTCAGTTGAGTATTCTTCTCGTGCAGCCCATTATGCCCATGTACATTGAAGAGCTCTCAGGGCATGAGGGTGACATTGTGCTTGTGACGGGGATTGTGTTCTCCGCAGTGGGGCTTTCTGGGGTGATTGCCGCCCCGCTTTGGGGGATTTTCTCTGAGAAGATTGGCTTTAGACCAGCGCTTTATTCGGCACTTTTTGGGGCGGCGCTCTTTAATATGGTGCAGGCCGTACCAGACTCCTTGATCGGATTTTCCACGTGGCGCTTCATCGGCGGGCTCGCCTTTGCTGGTGTCTTCCCGATGATTAACTCCATTCTCACGATGAGTACACCTCCAGAGAGTCGTGGTCAGATTTTTGGCCTCTCCTACACGGCGCAGCAAGTGGGTAACGTGATTGGCCCGCTCGCAGGGGGTGCCATTGGGATGGTGATGCCACTTACCTGGGTGATTTTCCTCTCGGGTCTCGTACTTCTTCCAATTGCGATTTATCTTTGGATGATGCGCCCTGCGGAAGAGACAACCACGCATGGGCAAGAAGTGGACCTTAATAAGCACGCAGAGTAGTGTTCAACGCCGGTGTTTTCAAAACGGAAATGCCGGCGTAATTCTTTTTCATTCTCACTTACGCAGAAAAAAATGTGAAAGTCACCGACTCTGCATTGCAATCAGCCTTCTACCTGATACAATGAGCGCGTTACGACAACTACGATGTTTTCCTAAGGTGTTCTGAGAGGTGATCGTGTACAAGCCACGAAGGAACGCGGCCGAGGGAAAGAAAAAATATCAATGGATTACTTCATACTTGCTGTCTTGGGTCTTCTGGCGGCGCTCGCGGTGATTGACCTCTTTGTCGGGGTGAGCAACGACGCTGTCAACTTCTTAAATTCTGCTGTTGGTAGTCGAGCTGCGCCATTTTGGGTCATCATGCTAGTTGCAAGCATCGCGGTTCTTACCGGGGCAACCTTCTCTTCAGGGATGATGGAAGTCGCAAAAACTGGCGTGCTTCGCCCTGAATACTTCACTTTTAGCGAAGTGATCGTGGTCTTCACCGCCGTGATGGTCACCGACGTTTTACTCCTCAATACCTTCAATTCTTTGGGTCTTCCCACTTCTACTACTGTTTCGATTGTCTTTGAACTCTTGGGTGGCGCTACCGCGATGGCCTGCTACAAGGTGTGGTCAACGGGGGCTCCCTTTACCGACTTGGGGCTTTATATCAACTCTGGTAAAGCCCTTGCCATGATCATGGCAATTCTCACTTCCGTCATTGTGGCCTTTATCGCGGGCTTGATTGTTCAGTATATTCTTCGTATCCTCTTTACTTTCCACTACGAGCGCTATTACCGCTATTTTGGCGGTCTCTTTGCTGGGGTGTCGCTCTCAGCGATTTTCTACTTCTTGGTTTTAAAAGGCTTGAGTGGCGCTTCCTTTATGACACCTGAGGCGATTCAGTGGGTGGATACACATAACGATTGGCTCCTCTGGGCGTGCTTTATTTTGGTGACGGTCTTTACCCAGATCGCGATTTTGCTCTTTAACCTCAACATCTTTCCCTTCATTATTTTGGCAGGGACTTTCGCGCTCGCCTTTGCTTTTGCAGGCAACGACTTGGTGAACTTTGTGGGCGTGCCTTTAGCGGCTCTTGAATCCTTTAACATCCTGAGCGCCAATCCTGGGGTCGATCCCAACACCTTTACGATGGAAGGACTGAGAGCACAAACCACCACTCCCACAATGTATCTCTTAGCCTCTGGGATCGTGATGGTCTTGACGCTCTGGTTCTCGAAGAAAGCGCACCGTGTGATTCGCACCTCGATTAGCCTTGCCTCTGCCTCTCGTGGCGGAAAAGAGCAGTTTGGCTCCTCGCTCCCTGCGCGTATTGTCGTGCGCGGCGCGATCCGTGCGAATAATTTCTTGCATCAACTGATTCCTGCGGGTGTCTTTACTCAGTTGGGTAAGCGCTTTGAAGCGAAAAAGATGGGACCAGACGAACAGCCACTCGCCTTTGACGCGATTCGCGCGAGCGTGAACTTAGTCTTGGCCGCAGGGCTCATTGCCTCGGCAACGAGCTTGAAGTTGCCGCTCTCGACCACTTATGTGACCTTCATGGTGGCTATGGGTTCTTCGCTTGCAGACGGCGCCTGGGACCGTGAAAGTGCGGTCTATCGTATTTCCGGGGTGTTGACCGTGATTTCTGGCTGGTTCGTGACCGCCTTTACGGCTTTCTCCGTGTGCGCGATGTTCTGCGCCCTCTTTATCTGGCTTGGGAAGTGGTTCATCCTTCTCATGATGATTGTGGCGCTCTCCTTCGTGGTGAAAACGAATTTCTTTGTGAAGCAGCCCCAAGAAGAAATCACTGGGAAGATGCTCGCCAAAGGCGACCAGCAGAGTGTGGGTCAGTTGCTTAGTTCCTCGATCGAGCACAACTTGCATCGTACGTTGACGATTTTGTCTGACGGTCTTCGCGCCTTCTTAGATGAAGACGAAGCCGCACTCAAATCACTCAAGAGTGAAGCGGGCGCGCTCTATGATGATACCGCTCAGGCGCGTGGTGACTACTATCAGATGACCTTAGAAGGGCAGCACGGCACCAAGGCTGACCGAGATGCCCGTAACTTCTACTATCGTGCTTTTACGAGCATGAAGGAAGTGAGTCACTCGTTGCGTGACCAGATGGGCGTTTCAGAAAACTACATTGCCAATTGCCACTCTCCCTTTAAGGGCGAGATGCGCGAAAATACGCTTCGTTTGATTCATGAGCTCGAAGGCTTGAAGAAGAACTTCTCTTCGCCTGAATGCCGCCGAGTGCTCAACTTCTTGGAAAATAGCCAGCGTAACTTCATGACGCGCATTGGTGACGAGCAGGTGTCGCTCCGTAAGAGTGAACTCTATTTGGGCTACATTCTCTTTACTCGCGAAGTGATTAACCGCTACCAAATGGTGACGCTCTTGCAGCGTGAATTAAGTGGTGGGGTGACGCCAGAAATGCGTCAACGCCAAGAAATGGAAATGAGCGAACCGGTTCAACCTTCGGAGCGCTAAAAAAAGAAAAGGCCGCTGAAAGTTCATACTCTCAGCGGCTTTAGTTTTATGAGTTAGCCGAGCAAGGTTTAGCGCTCAAAGGCGCGACGCCCTTGGCTATTTCGCTTCATGAGACGGCCTTGTTCGCGCTGCCATTCACGCTTACTTTCGTCGTTACGCTTTTCAAATTCACGCTTACCACGAGCAAGTGCGACCGTTACCTTGACACGACCATTGGTGAAATGCAGATCCAAGGGGACAAGGGTGTAGCCAGCGCGTTCCACTTTCCCAATGAGTTTGGCGATTTCACGGCGATGCATCAAGAGTTTGCGCGTACGATTCGAGTCAAGCGTTTCGTGAGTGCAAACCTGATCAGCCGGGTTCATATGTGCATTACAGAGAAAGAGCTCCCCGTCACGCACATAAATATGCGCAAAATTAATTTGTGCACGAGAGGCGCGCACACTTTTCACTTCCCAACCATTTAACACGATACCCGCTTCAAAGCGTTCTTCAATCGTGTAGTCATGGCGGGCACGTCGATTTTGAATATTGTTGGCCATGATGGTGTTATTCCTTTTTTCGCGCAAAGCGGACTTTCGTAGACGATTCACTCCTCTCGTCTTTTTCTAGCAATCTTGGCTTTGCACGCAATGTTAGTAGTTTAAGTCACAGCTCTCTGGCGGAAAAAAGCGTTGCAACAGATAGATGACAGAGCAGCTGGAGAAGGCAAAACCAAAGAAAACGCTTCAAAATGGACAGACTCTGCTGGATAGAAGATCTGCGAGAAGCGCCATATGGTTTCGCTGTCGGGTACACTATTGTACCGTCCTTTCCAATTTTTCGTATTTCACCAAAGAAAAAGAGTCTACCAAATGCAAGTTGAAGTCATCGAAGTGACCGATAAAGGGATCCACTCTCACCCTGTGACGCTCCATGTAGGGGCGAGCGCTCTTGAGGCCATTGAAGCCGCAGGCTTAGCGTTGGGAGAAAATGATGCCATCTCGCTTTGGGGAAGAAAAGTGAAGACGGACGCAACCCTTTCTGAGGGTGACCGCGTCGAGCTCGCCCGAGCGTTAGTCTGTGACCCGAAAAAAGTGCGTCAAGAGCACGCTTTAGCGCAAGGGGATATTCGTGTGGTGACCGCAGGGCGGCACGGTGGACGACGCCGCGTCACACAACCAAAAGACGGTGAATAAGCCAGTCAATGCGTGCTCCAAAGCGCAAAACACAATTTTTTTTCTCTCAAGGTGGTTAAGGTTTGTTACAATACCTACTTTGCTAGTCAAACACTGATCTTAGGCGATCCTATCAACGACTGCATTAGAGCTTAACGCACACTTCGCGCGTCCCCACTTGGTTTCTTCTCCAGAAACCTTGCGTGAACCCGAACTCTGTCAAAGTCTTCTTTCCTTTGAGACGTAGACATCTTCTCAAGAGGTGAGCACCTTTTTCGGGAGTGACGTTTTTAGCCAAATCGAGAGACCAAACGAGTCTCTCCAGCCTGTGATTGCCTAAAGATTGCCAACAAAAAATCTGCCAACAAGGAATCTATAAAGTGGATTGGTTAAGTGAAATTGTGTCCGTATTAAACGGATATTTGTGGTCTTATATTCTCATTGCCATGTTAGTTGGCTTGGGATTGTGGTTTACGATTCGCACGAAGTTTGTTCAGATCGTGCAAATCCGCGAAATGTTCCGCCTCGTGACGGAAGGTGCTCGCGCTAAACCACGTCAAGGACATATCTCGACGTTCCAGGCGTTCTGTGTTTCGACGGCATCTCGCGTGGGTGTGGGTAATATCGCTGGTATCGCCATTGCTATCGTCGTGGGCGGCCCTGGTGCCGTTTTCTGGATGTGGGTGATTGCCACGATTGGTGCGGCTTCTGGCTTTGTGGAATCCACTTTGGCTCAGATCTATAAGGTGCCTCGCGCAGGTGGTGGCTTCTTGGGTGGTCCTGCTTACTATATTGGTAACGTGTTGAGAAGCCCCTTCTTTGCCTGGCTCTTTGCTGTGTTGATTTCGGTCACCTACGGTTTGATCTTTAATTCCGTGCAGGCTAACACGATTGCGGCTTCTATCAAAGAAACGTTTACGCTTTCCACGGAAGTCTCTGGCGTGATTATCGCTGCCTTTACGGGTCTCGTCATTTTCGGCGGGATGACCCGTATTGCTAAGGTGGTGGGCTTGATGGTGCCCTTTATGGCGGGTGCCTATTTGCTCATCGCGATTATCGTGACGATCATGAATATCACGATGCTCCCCACCGTTTTTGCCACCATCTTCAAGGCTGCTTTTGGCTTTGATGCGGTGATGGGCGCTGGTGTGGGTGTTGCGATGATGACCGGTATCAAGCGTGGCTTATTCTCGAACGAAGCTGGTATGGGTGCGGTGCCAAATGCGGCTGCTGCTGCGGATGCGACTCACCCTGTGAAGCAGGGTTTGGTGCAGGCTTTGGGTGTTTACTTTGACACGTTGATCGTCTGTACGGCTTCCGCCATGCTCGTCCTCTTGTCGCCTGAATGGTCCTCGTCTGGGAAGACGGGTATCGAACTCATTCAGTTGGTCTTAGCGGGCCAGTTGGGTGGTTGGACCAACTACTTCATCTCGATCGTGGTGCTCTTTTTCGCTTTTAGTTCCATCATTGGTAACTACTTCTATGGCGAAATGAACATGGACTTCATCAGTAAGAGTCGTTGGGCCCTGCCGATCTTCCGCTTCTTTGTGGTGGTGATGGTTTATGTGGGTTCTGTTGCGAAGCTCTCCTTTGTGTGGGACTTGGCCGACCTCTTTATGGCATTGATGGCCATGCTTAACTTGATCGCGATCGCGCTCTTGGGTAAGTACGCTTATGTGGCTTTGGACGACTATGTCCGTCAGAAGAAAGCGGGCATCCTTAATCCTGAGTTTGACCCCAAGGTGATGCCTAACCAAACGGGCATCCTTTGCTGGCCTCGTCACAAGGAAGAAGAATTAGACCAGGACTAATGGATTAAGACTTCTCGTCAACAAAATTGAAGGCAGATATTCTGTGCGCAAAAGGCGCTTTAGAATGTCTGCCTTTGTTTTTGCCCGCCTCTCTGGTTTTCCCGCAAGCACTCTGGGAGAGGGAGAGATACCTCAAGAGGGAGAGGGGTAGATACATCTCTCAAGACTTAGGTCAAAAGTATTAACTTTTAAGTTAAGTATTTGATTTTTAAAGAAATGTACTTCGGTATTAGGGTTTCCCCTTTCTCTCCCTATTGGCGTATACCCTAATTCTTAAATTGTCCTTAAACTTAAGGTGTGCTAAGAAAAGGGCTTATTCCGTCCTGTCAAGATTTGAATGAACACTTTTTCAAGGCATTCCACCTGTTGATCGATCGCGACGAACCCCAAGTCGTGGCGAACTCATAAAAGAAAAATAGGTGGCTACCAGATGACATCCTGGAACGTTAAGCCGACCCCTTTTATAGGCTTGAGAGACCCCTTCCTCAAAAATGCTTTGCGCTTGTGGTTTCGCCTCTCGTTGTCGGAATCAGCTCCCTCATAAGACTGACGATGTCGATATCTATCCCCAAGGAGAAAACATAATGACAAAGCTTACAATGAAGCCGTTGGTTGCTGCCGCTGCCCTTCTCGGGATGGCGTTTAGTGCCTCCGCTTTTGCTGCTGCTGAATGTAATGCTTGCCACTCGAACGTTGCGAAGGACCATGCTGGTGCTGTTCACGCTTCTGTCGATTGCGCAAGTTGCCACTCCGGTACTAAGGAACACTTGAAAGACATCAAGGCTCGTCCTAGCACCAATATGGATCCGGCTAACTGCGGTGCTTGCCACCCGAATCAGTACAAATCTCTCTTCACGATGAGCGATAAGCCTGCTCGCCTCTCCAAGAAGGAAGCGACTGGTCCTGCTCCTGACCCGTTCTTTGACCGTGCGTTGGGCGCTCATGGCTTCACGAAAGAACACGACGAACCGCGTGGACACCAGATGATGGTGATCGACCAGTTTGCTGTCGACCGTGCTTTCGGTGGCCGCTTCCAGCCTAAGGATGGCTGGCTCTACAGCACGTTGCCTGATGGCAAGTCCTACAAGGCATGGAATGTCTTGAAGGATTTGGAACCCTCCAGCAACGGTCAGAAGACCTTTATGCCGGGTACGGCTACCGCTGCTAACGCAGTGTGCTGGACCTGTAAGTCCTCCGACGCAATGCTCGACTGGGCCTACATGGGCGACAAGGTTGAAGGTGCTAAGTGGAACCGCGGTTCCGATCCTGTGCAGCTCGTTCGCACGGTTCAGCACGCTATCAACTGCAACATCTGTCACGATCCGCATAGCGGCAAGCCACGCATCCAGCGTGACGCTTTGATCGATGCAATGACCCGTGACGATCCGAACAACGTTTACAAGACGATGGCTGCTAACCCGACCACCGTTGACGTTAAGGACGCTGGTGTTCGTGGCTTCACCCGTAAGTTGGGCTTCCTCGGTCGCTCCGACTCTCGTTTGATGTGCGCTCAGTGCCACGTCGAATACGTGTGCAACCCTGGTATCGATGCTAAGACTGGTCAGAAGATCGGCTTTGATAATCGCTTGACGAACCACTTCCCGTGGAAGAACGCCGACCAGATCGAAGCCTACTACGAAGAAGTTGGCTTCCGTGACTTCAAGCACAACCGTACTGGTGCCTTGCTCGTTAAGATGCAGCATCCGGACTCCGAAACGTTCTTCGGTTCCGTGCATGACAAGGCTGGTGCTGAATGCCAGACCTGTCATATGCCTAAGGTTAAGGACAAGGATGGTAAGACCTTCACGTTGCACTGGGCTACTTCGCCTAAGCACTACGTCAAGGAAACCTGCTTGACCTGCCACAAGGACAAGAATGAAAAGCAGATGGTGACCGCTATCGACACGATGAAGAATCACTTCCGTGGCAAGTTGCGCGAAACCGAAGCTCGTATGAACGACATGTTCGACGCATTCGACTTGGCTAAGGTCGCTGGTGTGGATGAAAAGGTGTTGGAAGAAGCTCGTAAACTTCACTCCACCGCACACCTCAACTGGGAATACTGGACGGCTGTGAACGGCGCTTACTTCCATAACCACGAAATGGCTATGCGTAGTTTGGCCAAGGCCACCAAGGCTGCTACCGACGCTTCCACGCTCTTGCGTAAGGCGATCGATGAAAAGAACGCAGCTAAGAAGTAATCTTTCGAGGTAGCTTCTCCTAAGAAAAAGCGGGTGGAATCGAATTTTCGGTTCTGCCCGCTTTCCTGTAAATTGGCGTGTAGTCTTTTTGCCTCACGCTAAGACTCAAGAAAACTCAACGTGCTAATCTTGAGTTCTTCCACAATCAAGCCCCCATTTCTCAACTGATTGTGAAAGCACTCATTTCCCGACAAAGTTAGACAAATGACAACGGAAGAAATTCTCCTTTATACGCTCCTTGTGGTGATGACGATTGTGGCCATCGCCTTTCTCGTACCTACGCTCACGCGCGTGGGTGATCGTCATAGCTCCGAGGACGAAGCAGAGGAGCATTTAAAAGCCTTGAGCGACGCTCTTCGCCAAGAATACGAGCGCTTGAAAGAAGATTACCGCCGCGGGGTGATCGCTGAGAAAGACTACGCTCAGATGGTCGAAGAGATTGAACGTCGAGCGCTTGAAGAGCACCGTCAGGTCGACGAGAGCCGCACCAGCACGAAAGCCTATTCTCCAGCAGTGGTGATCGCGGGGATTACGGCACTCGTGGTGATCGTCGCGGTGATGGGCTATGGTCTTAAAGGTTCGCCCGAAATGATGCGTTTAGCAGGGAGCCAGCACGTTCTTGAAGGGAAGGCGAACGTGGAAGAACTCCAGCTCTACCTTAAAGACAATCGTAAAGACGGTCGCGCTTGGATTTTGCTTGCCCGTCAGTTAGCGGAAAAAGATGATTTTGAGGGGGCGATTAATGCTTATCGTACGGGGCGCGAAGTGATGACGAAAGTGCGCAGTGACCCCACGGTGGCGCTTGAAATGGCAGCCGCGCTTTTAACTACGCGTCAGACGGATCATGTGAAAGAAGCGCTTCCCATTTTGAACGACTTGCATACGCTTAATCCCGAAGACTTGCGCGTGACGCAGCTCCTTGTGATGGCCGCAACGCAACTCGAAGAATGGAAAGTGGCAGCGGATGCGGTGGAATCGTTGTTGATGACGATGTCGCCCGACAATCCAGAATATATGGAAGCTCGCGAAATGTTGGATCGCTTGCGTAGTCTCGAGCGAAAGACTAAAGGCTTGCCAGCAGGTCACCCTTAAAAACAGACACAAGCAAAAGCGCCTCAGATTGAGGCGCTTTCTCTTTAAATACGACTCACAATTGGTACGGGTTCCGAGCCATCGGTAAATTCTGGCCAGGGGATATCCGCCCAAGCCCCAGAGAGAGCTTTGGTGAGGAACTGGGTATCTTTTTCTAGCGTTGCAAGAAGTTCAGGTGACTCTTCATGCGCTTCGACAAAAAGGCGCGAGCGCAAAAGAGCTGCGGCAAATGCATTCCAGCTATTAAAGCGCACCGTGACCTCTGTCGTACAACGCTTCTTGTAGGCGACGGCCTCAGCGGCACTAATCATGCCCGCTTCTTCTGCGAGCCAAATAAGCGCTAAGGCCTGCGAAATTTCAAGTGCACGAATTTGACTCCAATCGCCTTTTTCACGGAAAAAGTCCACAATCATACGACGACGGCGAAGGGCACGTTCTGCCTCGCGGTCAGTACTCATCGCGGCGAACCCACTCCAACCTAACGCATTTTCATTTTTAAGCAAAGAGCGCACATTCGAGGTCTCAGTAAGAGCACGATACAGTCGAGAGATGGGGTTCCCTTCCACGATATGGAGGAACTGTGCTTTTAAGTCTTGCGGCGCCATCAAGGAGAGTTCCGTTGAGAGCATATGCAAGATTTCGTATTCGGGCGTAGGGGTGTCGAGCGAAAAACCTTTGAGCGCGAGCGCGAAGCGAGCGAGTTCACGCGAGAACGGTGCCCAGGGGTAAGTTGCCCAGGGCGAGTTGAGCGCAGGACGAGGCGCTTTTAAAAGCGCGGCTTCCATCGTCTGCTGAGCATTGAGTACCTCGGCTAAATCGCTCGAAGGGGTCAAAAACTCAAATGTATTCTCGTCGTCAAACATGGTCAATCAAAGGTAGAGAAAGAGCGGCTAAAAAAAGTTGCCCTAAACGTGAAATAGGTATGCAAAAGAAGGCGCAGTGCCCACTTAAAAAGAATTTTCCATAGTATACGCAACTCAGCGCAAAACGCAAAGTTAGAACGCTTCAAGCGTCATCTCGCAAGGCGTGCGCTTACAGTGGAAAACGGCGCGGAATTTGTCCCCTGCGGAGTCCGTCAGAATCAAATCATTGGGTTTAAAGAGTGCGCGATCGTGGGTTTCCAGAAGTGCGGGGAAGGCCTTAAGCATCTTAGGGCAGAGTTCAAGCGTGGCACGAATACAATGGCGACACGTCATCAAATCGGCTTTCTCAACGGGCACGATTTCAAAGGCGGGCGCCAAAACTCGGGCGCCGTGCTGCTCATAGAAAGCACGAGCAGAGCGGTTAGCGACGTTGGCGCGATAGTCAAGCGTGGCTTCTGGGAACGCAATATGTTCGTCCACTGGGGCACGTTGCGTTTTTTCTCGCCCTTCTTTCATGCTCTCTAGGAGCGCTTCGACAGCCGCACGACGCATACGGTTTGCGAGCGAAGCGGGCACAAAAGTGGCGAAATCCTCAGCAATCGATAAATCAAGAGGATTGAGCGTAAAGGGGGTATCGCCCAACTTAAAGAGGTTTTGTGCGAGCGTGGTGCGGTTTTTTGCCGTATCGCTTGCCACTTGCTTATTAAAGGATTCAGAGACTGTGGCACTAGCCTTATCAGTTGAGAGCGTTAATTCAAAACCTTCAGCCGTTTCATAAAAGGCCATGGTCACAGGAATTCGACGTTCTGCCGTGGGTCCAGAAAGCAACTTGGTGAAGCTCTGATCGCGGTTACGCAAAAGCGTGGTTCCACGATGAAGCCCTTCAGGGATTTCTTTAAAACGAAGGGTGAGTTCAACGAGATCACCCGAGAGGGCATCCACGCGGTTAACCGAGAGCCCAGTGAGCTCACCGTGCGAATCGAGATACGTGAAGCCGTCCCCATTATTGAGCGCTACGCCTTTAGCCTTTTTGAGGCGAATAACGCCTGGGCGCACACTTTGCACTTCCCCCACTGGCGTGCCAGCGTTTTTAGGTGTGGAGAGATCGACGAGCGTGTAGGGTTTATCGTATTCACGACCGTGCACAAAGTATTCCGTGTTGCCACGGTTAAAACTTTTTTGCGGATCGGGCGTAAAGGAGAAGGTACTCACCCCGTCAGAGGTGCGCGAGAGCTCAGGGCGACGCGCAATGATGCGATCCAATGCCTGGCGGTAGTGCGCCGTGATGTTTTTGACGTACTGAATGTCTTTCAAGCGCCCCTCGATCTTAAAGGAGGAAACGCCCGCGTCAATCAGTGCTTCAAGGTTATCTGTCTGGTTATTGTCTTTAAGGCTTAAGACATGCGCATTGCGAGCGAGCACTTCACCTTCGAGCGTCGTCACGTCATAGGGGAGGCGGCAAAACTGCGCGCACTGTCCGCGGTTCGCACTTCTTCCTGTCATCGCTTGCGAGATATAGCACTGTCCCGAGTAACTCACGCAGAGCGCGCCATGAATAAAGGCTTCAATACGAGCACTCTTGAGCGCAGCGCGACAGCGAGCGATTTCAGAAAGCGAGAGTTCACGTGCGAGCACCATCTGAGAAAAGCCAACCGATTCAAGGAATGCGGCTTTTTCTGGCGTACGAATATCGCACTGCGTTGAGGCATGGAGTTCAATGTCAGGCAAGGGGCCCATCAAAAGGCCCATATCTTGGAGAATGAGCACATCGACCCCAGCAGCGGCAGCATCAAAGGCAAGTGCACGAGCGCGCGGAAGTTCTTCATCAGTAAAGAGGGTGTTGAGCGCCATGAAAACGCGCACATTATAGGTGTGCGCGTAGTCACAAAGTCGGGCGATGCTCTCGAGCGAATTGCCTGCTGACTGGCGCGCACCAAAGAGCGGTCCACCAATGTAGACCGCGTCAGCGCCATGATCAATGGCGGCAATCCCTGTCTCAGCGTCTTTAGCTGGCGAGAGCAACTCTAACTGATGAAGGCTGAGCATTACTGTGCCTTACGGTTTTGCTTAATGAAGTCGGCAAAGCTCGGCTGAATCCCATAGCGTTCGGGGTTCTTCGGACCAATCTGAGCGCAACGTTCAATCTTCAAGTAGTCTGCGAGCGTATCGTCGCCAGCATTCTTAGCAAAGGAAGCGGCGGAGGATTGATTATCCGTGCAGTAGTCCATGTAGGCACCAGCCTTCAAGAGAATCTTCGCGGCTTCACGGCTCGGACGACGAGCAGCCATCATGAGAGGCGTCACGCCAGCTGAGGTCTGAGCGTTCACATCAGCCCCTGCGGCAATCAAACGGTTAATGAGCTCGATGTTGCCTTCCGTAGCGGCGTAGTGTAACGGCGTCCAACCTTTTTCAAGGTTCACTTTAGCGCCACGCTTTAAGAGGTCTTCCACATCGGCTTTACGGTTTTTGATTACTGCCATCATCAAGGGCGTTTCGCCAAATTCATTGGCCTTATTGACATCAATGAGTTCATTGGCAAGAAGTACCTTCACCACGTTCCAAGAGTCAGAACGATAGGCGTAGGTGAGAAGCGTGTCCTTATTGGGGAGCGTGATATTGGGGTTCATCCCTTTGGCAATGATTTCCTTAACGGTATTGATGTTGCCAATCATCACCGCTTGCTGAATGCGAGAGATGTTTTTGCCCATCTCATCGAGCTCTGCTTGGCTCACCACCGTGCCATCAGGCCCCGTCAAGGTAGCGTTCGATTCGGTAGCACCATCAGGCAAACCCGCTGCAATAGCGGTACCCATAGCGAAGACGCAAGAGAGCGACATCAAAAGAGAGGATTTCATCAGTAAACTCCAAAAAATTCGAGATAGACCCCGATTAGACGGGTAGCGCCAGCGGCAAGCGGAAGAAGTTAATCGCGGTGGAGGTTGTCACACGAGCGACTTCTTCAATATCCACGCCGTAAACCTCCGAGGCCACTTTGGCAATATAGGGAATAAAAGTGGGCTCACAGCGACGACCGCGAACGGGCACAGGCGCCATATAGGGTGAATCTGTTTCTAACATAATTTTCTCAAGAGGCAGTCCGCGACAAACCTCTCGAAGTGCATCATTACGTTTAAAAGTGAGAGATCCTGTAAAACTCACTAAGCCTCCAGCGTCCACCACACGCAATGCGGTCTCTAAGTCGCTTGAGTAGCAGTGCATCACAAAGCCCATATCGCCTGCGTGCTCATCAATCAAAATATCAAGCGCATCGGCTTCACTGTCGCGCGCGTGAATGATCAAGGGCTTTTGAAGCGTGCGAGCCGCTTCAATATGCATGCGAAAGCGTTTTCGCTGCCAATCGCGGGGCTCTTGACACCAGTAGTAGTCTAAGCCCGTTTCCCCAACGGCAACGATACCTGGGCGCGAGCAATGCTCAATAATGCGCTCAACGCTAGTTTCCGGTTTGTCTTCATACTCAGGGTGCAGTCCCCAAGCGCCAAAAACGACACCAGGGTGTGCTTTGAGGAGCGCCTCTTGGCGAGGGACATCCTCTTCATCGCAGGCCACCACAATCGCTGCCACCACATTCGCCGCTTGCATACGGGCAATCATGGCATCGCGATCAGCATCGAAGTCATCGGCTTCAATATGCGAGTGCGAGTCGATGAGAGGCGTTTTCGTTAACGCCGGTACAGGAATTGGTTTTTCTGTCATAGCTATGGTTTTCTTTTCGAGAAACGCTATTTTAGACGTTTTCTTTTTCTCGACCACGTGCTCTTAACCACAAAAGCGCGAGCACCGTATAGACGAGCGTCTGAAGGGCCATTTCAAATAAGTAGGGCGACACCGCAGGGAGCGTTGCTCCGTCTTGCGAGAGTGCCACAATCGCTTTCACGCCAGGCGTACTGGGGAGCAGGTGCGCAAAAAGATGCGTGAAGGTTGCGGTGACATTTTCCTGAGGCCAAATCGCGCCCGAAATGAAGACCGCAGGAGCTGAGAACATCACAATCGTCTGCGTACTGTAGCGGTTGCTCCCTAAAAGGAGGGCGATCAAGAAACTAAAGGCCGCAATATCTGCCGCAAAGAGCGTGCCAGCGCCTAAAACGCCCAACGCATTTTCCATGTTGCCGTATTCATTAAACCAGAAGTCAAAGCCCTGCATATAGTAGAGCCAGAGCGTGGCCATGAACCAGAAGCCGAGCAAAATGGCGGGACCGCGTCTAAAGGGGTAGCGTAGCGCTCCATAAAACCAGGGCGATGCGCGACGCTCTTTAAGCCATTCGCCCACCGAGAACGTGATAAGCATGAGCATCACGGCTTGCAAAATCACGGGCGCCACGGCAGGCACGGAATAGTTCCCATAACCCCCGATTTCATTAAATCGGTAGAGAACGAGGTTGTCGGCTTGGCTCAAGCGGCTTTGCTCTTCAAGCAAAATGGGCGGCGTGCCAGAAGAGTAAACACTCGAATCATCGAGCTTACGGCCGCTATCCAAAATAAGCCCGGTGAGAGCCGATTGCACCGCACGCCCTTTGACGGGGTAAGCGCCGTTACTTAAAAGATGTACGGTCGTGTTGCGCCCTTGCGCGAGATCCTTTTCAAAGTCGCGAGGAATCGTCACGAGCACAGAGGTTTTCTCACGACGATACGCGTCAAGCGCGGTTGCCTCATCGTGCAAAATCCCGGTGAGTTCAATCGTAGGCGAAGCGGAGAGCGCCTGCGTAAAGTGGCGCGACGTTGCAGTTTGGTCCAAGTCCACCACCATCGTAGGGATGTGTTCTAGCTGCTGATTGCTATAGGGCCAAGCGTAAAAGACCAAATAAAAGGCAACAGCAAGAAGCGCAACGACCAATGTGTCACGTGAGAGCGAGACGCGGGCCACCGTCTGGCGGACCGTTTCAAAGAAACTAGGTGTTGACTGCGGAGCGGCAATGGGTTCGGGCGATACGCGCTTTTCTTCTTCGCGCGCCCACTTCACCATGCGGAAACCTAAAATCGGTAAGCCCGCCGCAAGAGGAATCACGACAAAAAGTCCCAAAATTCCCATGCTCTCCAGCACGTAGTCAATAGGAGAATTGAGCACCATACACTGCCCTTGAATCTGCAAGTAGTGCGTCAAGGGGAGGAGCTTCCCAAAGAACGCGGCGCCAGGCGTCATCGATTCAAAGGGATAAGAGAACGCGGTAAAGGGGAAGGTTGGGGCGAAAATCGCGACCGTTGCGGTGAGCGCCAAAATCCACGTGAGCGAGAGCGATGTGAGGAAAATCACCACCGAAGCGGTTGCCAAAATAAAGAGAATCGTTGTGGCAATCCAAAGCCACAAAGAGCCCATTGGGATCCAACCCAAAATGCCCCCAAAGCCTGCGACCCAAGTAAGCCCAATCACGCTATAAATGAGCACCCAGGGTAAGGCCTTGCCGAGCACTGCGGCGCTCCCAGAGCCACGCGCCAAGCGCATGGTTTCGACCATGCCACCGTCTCGCCAATCGCGTACTAAGACGCCTGCGAGTGTAATCGCGAGCGCCAAGCCCATTAACCCTGGCACCAGCGTTGCTAAGAGGTAGCGGCTAAAGTTAAAGGCAACGTTCCCTTCAAAGAGCACATCGGGCTCTTCGATACGCATATTTTCTGCAGTGTTTTTAAGTGTGCCTTCTCGGAGTTTCGTGAGCGCCACGGCAGCGCGCTCGCGCTTTAATTCTGCGAGTGCGGTTTTGAGGTCCACTTCGAGGATGGTCCCAATCGCAAAGTAGCTCTTGTTAATCGAAATGATGATAGGTTCGCCAATCCCTTCTGCGGTGTATTCGCTGTAGTGCTCGGGGATCACCACGGTGGCGTAAATTTCGCCCGTTTTAAGCGCATCTTCTGCTGCTAGGGTGTTGGGATAGGATTGCAGTGCCATCGAGGGGATAGCATCAAAAACCTGCACAGCGCGAGTAGCCTCTGGTCCCTGGTCGAGGTTCACAACGCCCACGGGCAACTCACGCATTAACCCAGAGCCAAAAAGACTAGAGGCGAGCAGGAGCCAAGCCACGGGGAAGAGAATCCCAGTGAGCCACTCTTGAGGACGACGGGCTAAGCCACGAAACTCTCCTAGCGCGACTTGCCAGAGAGACCACCACCATGTGAGCATGTTCTTTGCCTTAAAGCCTTAGCGTTTCACCACTACCGTCATGCCGGGACGGAGTCCATCGAGAGGCTCGGTAGGGCGGGCGCGCACTTCAAAGGTGCGAAGATCGTAGCCCGAATTCTGACGCGTAGAGCGCCAGGTGGCGTAGTTGCCACGTGGGTTGATCCAGGTGACTTCAAGCGTCACATCGGTATTAAGCGCAGGAATTGTTGCGGTGAGCTTTTCGCCTTTTTTAAGCTTAGCGAGCTCTTCTTCGCGCACGCTAAAGGTCACCCACGTATCGGTGAGGTCTGTCACCATCACAATCGGAAAGCCCGCCGGGGCAACTTCGCCCGCTTTCATCACCACGCGGGTAACTTCTCCAGCAACCGGGCTCTTAAGAGCGCTTTCATTGGCGAGGCTTTCCACTTCAGAGACGCCGCCAGCAGCCTGCGCCACGAGTGCTTTCGCTGCGGCTTTTTCTTCTTTTCGAGCGCCTTCACGCACAGCAGAGAGCTTAGCGGCAGCGGCCGTGGTGAGTTCACGAGCAGCAGCGAGCTGAGCACTTACTTCATCGTGGCGCTGGGCCGAGACGAGCCCTTCTTTATAGAGGGCATCTACGCGGTTAAAGGATTTTTGTGCTAAGGCAAGCCCTGCGCGAGCGCGTTCATAGTCTGCGGCCGCGGCTTCCTTTTCTTGCACACGAGCACCAGTCTGCGCCATATCTTCTTTGGCTTGTGCAGCGGCTTCTTGCGCTTTCACCTGTTCGAGCTTGGCGGAGATTTCAGGAATACCAATTTCAGCCACCAAATCGCCAGGCTTTACCATATCGCCTTCTTTGAGGTAGATCTGGCTGATGCGTCCCGGGATCTTCGCGGCAACAGAAATCGTGGTAGCGTCCACCATCCCCTGCAAGGGAACGGGCGCAGGATTAAGCGACTGCCAAATCCCCCAACCAATAAAACCTAAAATGCCAACCGTGACCACGGAGCCCACCACGAGTGGGGCTTTGGAGGGTTCACGTTCTTCAGTCTGCTTTGTCGTATCAGCGTTTGTCATAGCAAAATCTTCTTTTTGTCAATTGAGACCTGTGTGCTTAATGCACAGCGCTAAAGTCGGGGCGCTTCAAAGAGGCGTAGAAGTCTTCCATCACGCCAGAGGTGGCATGAAGCAAGGCCCAACTCACGATAAATTCATAGGCGGCCACACGGCGAGAGAGCTCAGCGGCGAGTAGCTGCGTGCGCGCAATATCCACGTCGTTTGCGGTAGAGAGCCCTTCAGAGAAGGCTTTCGTGCGAAGACGCAAGTTTTCTGTAGCAAGTTCGACGTTCGAAGCCGTGGAGACATATTCGTCTCGCGCCTGCACAGCGTGCAAGAACGCAGTTTCCACCGCTGTATTTAACTGGTTACTCACCTCATCGCGCGCAGCCACAGCACTGTTAACGAGCTCGTTAGCGGCAGCGTATTTGCTCGAGCGATCTCGGTCGCTCCAAAGCGTAAATGTCACGCCCACCCCAGCAATCCAATCGGGTTCCACGAGCGAGAGGTAGTGTTTAATGAGGTTACGAGACCCAAAGGCAAAAACCTTGGGTTTAAAGGCGGCACCAGCGGCTTTCACTCCTTGATCCGCCTGAGCGCGAAGGGCGGTCAAGCGACGAAGGAGTGGGGAATTGGCTTGTGCGCGGTTTTGCCACGTCGAAAGCGTTCCTAAGTCTCCAGTGAGCACAAAAAGCGGGGTGGAGAGTTCTGCCACGGTGGGCTTACGCAAGGCGTTAGCGAGCTGCGCGGTTGCCACTTCCGTGTTGGTTTGCGCTTTTTGGAGTTCACGCTGGGCGCTATCGCGTGCGACTTGCACCGAGAGGCGTTCGAGTTTAGAAATAACGCCTTTTTGTTCAAAGCGTTTGGCTTTATGGAGTTCGTCCTCTTGATCTTTAAGGCTCGAAGTGCGTAGCGCTTCAATACTGCGAGCGAGCTGCAAGCCCCAATATTTGGCGACGAGCTCAGCATCCATGGTATTGAGGCGCATATCGCGCTCAGCGGTGGTTTCATTCACTTTTTCAGAAAGCGCAGTTTGTTCCGCGGAAATGAGACCACCCGTGTAGATTGGCCACGTCGCATCAATCGAGAGGCGAGGACCGTCCAACTTTTGCTTCACATCGAAACTTAACTGCGAGAGCTGAGAAGAGAGCCCTGAGAGCGCGGGGGCAAGCCCCTGTGCAATGGCGGGTGGGAGTTGCGTTAAGCCTTTACCAATCGCATCACCTACGCCGCTTAACTGATCACCGGCGTCAAAACGGATTTCTTTAGTGCCCCAGACTTGCTTAAAGGTGAGGTCCACACGAGGGCCGTTTAACGACTTAGCCGCTTCGGCTTCTTTCTGAGCGTGAGCAATACGCGCATTGTCGGCGCGGAAAATGTCTGATTTATCGTGAAAAATCACGCGTGCTTCATCAAAACTCAGAGGTCCCTCGGCGGTCGCGTTAGCTGAAACGCTAGCGGCAAAAGAGGGCGCAACGGTAAAAAGCGTTGCTGAGCTCAATGAAAAAAGGAGTAGAGAAACGCGAGACATATTGCTAAGGAATTCGGTAGTTCAATATCGAGCACCTCCAAAGAGTGAGGCGCACACTGGCGAGACGGTATCCCACTTCAACGAAAAGGATTAGCCTTTTTCTGCGCTACAAAGAGCGGAAAAAAGGACGAAAAAATGCTCTCAAGCCAGAAGAATGCCTAATGTTAGCAGTATTGAGAAGGCGATGCCTCATTTTGCGCATGGCTCTTTCGTTAACGAACACAACTTGCAAAAAAAGTTTCTGCCACTAGTGGTTTAAGTGAGTACAATGAAAGGATACAGAAAAGAGGTAGTACGCTTTAGAGAGTTTGCCCCCTAACACTCAATAGAAGCAAACTTTTCAAAACGCACTAAAAACCTCACCCAATTGGTTTCACTAATAAAAAATATCAAGAGGTATTTGTATGCGTTACAAGGATATTTATACAGAAGCGCCGGCAGACCCTAATACTGCCGCCAATTTAGGCCCACTTGCTCCCTTGCCTGGTGTTTGGTACGGGGAAAAGGGCGTGGATACGCATCCTCAGGTTGATGGTCCGGAAACGGAACCCTACCACGAAGAATGGTCCTTTGAACTTTTGGATCCACAAAATAATGGTCCGCAGGTGCTCTACGGGATGCGCTACCATGTGGCCATCACGAAGCCTGGTGAATTGAGTGCCTTCCACGAACAGGTGGGTCACATTCTCTATGAACCAGAAACCAACAAGATTTTCATGACCCTTTCCATTCCACGCGGTCAGGCTGCGATGGCCGTGGGCGAAGCCAAACCTGGCGACAAGTCCTTTACGGTGCGCGCCGTGCGTGGCAATCACGAAAATGGTATTGTCTCGAACCCCTTCTTGGAAGAAGCCTTTAAGACGACGGAATGGGTTTTGACGATTAACTTTAACGAAGACGGCACGATTGACTACGAACAGACCACCACCCTGGTGATCCCTGGTCAGGATAAGCCCTTCGCTCATACGGATAAGAACCACTTGCACCTCGTGCGTGCTGCGGCACCTAATCCCGCGATGATTGATGCGGGTTTGTTGAACCGCAATCCAAAGTAATCGTTTAGGCGCTTAAAGCGCGCTGATCGCACAAAAACCACTGAGAAAGCTTCAATAAGGCACTCAGTGGTTTTTTGTGTCTGTGAGAAAGATTTTTCCGCAAAACGCCTCCAAAAAAGTTTGGACCTGAGTAAGCTAGAGGCAACTTAAAACGGGAAGAAAAAACAACCATTTTTCAAAAACCGCTCTCAGCTTTTCTTCCTCATCACTTTCGATTTTTTCCGAATGGATTTCTCTATGTCGTTCGTATCGTCATTAGGTTCGATCAAACGTAATTGCCTTCTCTTAGGGCTTGCTTCGCTCGTCGGGATGGGGCTCATCAACACGACTTTTGCGAAGACGCCAGCTCAAGTGCGCGCACAGTGTCAGCGAGAAGGACGCCCATGTGTGGGGCTAGTGCTCTCGGGTGGTGGAGCACGCGGTTTTGCGCACGTTGGGGTGATTAAAGTCTTAGAAGAAATGCACATCAAGGTTGACGTGGTAACGGGGACCTCGATGGGCGCAATGGTGGGTGGCGCTTATGCCGCAGGTTATACGGGAGCGCAACTTGAAGAAACCGTCAACGGCGTTGACTGGAAGCGTATGTTTGCTTCTCGTGCGGAGCGCTCAGATTTGCCGTGGCGCCAGAAAGTGGACGACTACAGTAACCTCTCAAGTGGGAGCATTCGCTTAACGCAAAAGGGCGAAATTGTCTTGCCCGACAGTTTGGTTCCAAGCCAAGAACTTACGCTCTTTTTGGAAAAAGAAACGGGCGTAGTGAACCACATTAACGATTTGAGCAATCTGGCGATCCCTTTTATGGCCGTGGCAACGGACCTTGTGAATGGGGATCGAGTGGAACTGCAAAAAGGATTGAACTTAGCCGCCGCGATGCGCGCTTCGATGTCGGTTCCAGGCGTCTTTGCACCGGTGATGCAGGGCAATCGTTTGCTTGTGGACGGTGGTCTCGTTGATAACCTTCCAGTGGAACTTGCGCGCAAGATGGGCGCAGATGTGATCATTGCGGTGAATGTGGGCACGCCTCTTTTAAAGCGCGATGAACTCAATAGCGTGGTCGCAGTGATGGGGCAGATGGTGAACCTCTTAACAGAAAAGAGTGTGAACCGTTCGATTGAAGCGCTGCGTCGCGATGATATCTTGATTACCCCTTCGCTTGAAGCGTTTGATAGCGCTGATATGGAAAAGGGCGCACAAATTATTGAAGCAGGGCGTGTGGCCACTGAAGGCGTCAAAGAGCTCCTTGCTAAGTTGAGCTCTAAAGAGGACGATTGGCAAAGCTGGGAAGCTAAGCGCGAAACAGCTGTGCTACCTGACTCTCGAGTGACAGAGCATCGCGTGAGCGAAGTGCGTGTGGAAGGACTCACTTATATCAATCCTGAAACGGTCTTAAATGAATTGGCGCTTGATACGTCCCGCCCCATTACGAACGAGCAAATTGATGAAGCCGCTCGCCGTATTTGGGCTGATGGATCGTTCTCCAACGTGCGCTACCACTTTGAACCAGGCACTTCTGGCGCGGATATTTTGGTCTTTGAACCGAAAGAAAAGGCGCCAGGCTTTGCCAGTATTCGTATTGGTGGGTCGCTTGAAACTGATTTCCAGAGCTCTCAGAGCTTTAATATCGTTTTCGGTCACACCCGGGGCTGGTTAAACGATTGGGGTGGAGAGTGGAAAAACGAATTGCAAGCAGGGAGCGTGAAGCGCTTCACTTCTGAATTCTTCCAGCCGCTTGGGGCAACCTCGCCCTGGTTTGTGCAGCCTCATTTAGAGTACATCTGGCAACCGTACGATGTTTATCGTGGCAACGATGCGGTGGCTCGCTTTAGAAACGAAGAGTTGATTGCGGGCGCTGACTTGGGTTATTCCCTCTGGCGTGATGGCTATGTGAAGGGCACCGTTGGCTGGATGGGGGCTCGTGTGAAGCGCGAAATTGGCGAAATGGAAATTGATCGCCAGAGTATGCACGCGCCTTTTGTGAGCGTAGAGCTCTATCGCGACACGTTAGACAATATCAATTTCCCCACCAAGGGTAGCTTCATGCAGGCGAAGTTGCAGCGCTTCTTTGGGGCTGATGAAGGGTTGGCGAACCAGACAGTCTTCCACTTCTCTGGACGCTGGCCAGTGACCTATGGTCAGTGGACGCTCATGACGCAGTTAGACTTGGGTAAGGCCGCTCTAGATAACCTCTTTAGTTTAGGGGGCGCTTTGCAGATGACGGGGACCCCGTACAATCGTTGGACGGGCTCGAACCTGCAGTGGGGCTCGCTCACTCTATCGCGCAACATGACTGACATCTTGAACGTGCGTGGCAATCCTGTCTGGTTAGGCGCAAGCGTGGAAATGGGTCGCGCATGGAATGAAAAGAAATCGCGATTGAGCGACAACGATTCTTCCTTCCACCATGGGATTGGGGCCTATATTGGAGTCGACAGCGTGATTGGGCCGCTCTACCTCGTAGGCGGTTACACGCACGGCGTGGGCTCAGGCGTTTATTTCTTCTGGGGTCACCCCATGGAATAACGACGCAGAGCGCATAAGAAAACGCCTTGAACAAAATCCGTGTTCAAGGCGTTTTGACTATTTAGCGCATCCAGAAGAAGAATGCTGGTGTGTTTAGGTACGTCTCTAAGCGCTCTTTTTCTCGAATCGCTTCGAGTGCTCTAAATTGGGCACGTTCAAGCGCCCAACGTAAATCCACTTCGACGCCAGGGACCGACTCGGGGCGCTTTAGGTAAACCTTCTTGCCAAATTTGAGGTCACAAACATAAAGCGGGGTTTCAGTTTGCGCCGAGGCGCCACTTACCCACTTCGCGGTAAAGCCTTGAATCTGCGCACACTGCTGAGGATCTGTGGGATCGATCGTGGCCTCTAAGGCTTTCTTATCAAAGGGGACTTCCACTGGAGCGTAGCCATAGCTCACCGTTCCTGCACGATTCGTAATCTGCGCGCCTTCAGGGTCGGAAATGACAGTCACGGTGGTCGTGCATCCAGCAAGGAGCGCTACAGAGAGTGCGCCCAATAGCGTGAGTTGGCGAGTACGAGTGAGAACGTTCATGAGGTTCACCTCCAAGAAGGAATCTTTTCCACTTGAGTGTACTCTTTTTCTTCCGAATGAAGCACAAAAGATTCGCGCACTCGACCAAGAAAAAAGCAACGAAAGTTAATTGGCGGTTTGCTCTTCGTGCGCTTCAAGCGGAGAAGGCATCGTTGCGCGTGCAGCTGGGCTAATCGGGATCACACGCTGATTGGTACTCCCACACCAAGCGTTCTTTTCTTTGGTGAGAAGCTTTTGGACGAAAGGCCCATCAATCAACACATCGACGGCGTTGACGAGCGGCGAGTCTTTGACTTTTCCATAAATGCGCCCCGTCCACATCCAAACATCCTTTTTGTCGCCAAACTTTTCGCGCACGGCTTCAACGATTTTGAGGATTTCGGGTTCGTTTTCGGGTTCAAGTGGATCGCCCCCTAAAAGGGAAAGGCCACGAATAAAGGGCTCATCAAGCGCCTTTAAGACCGTCTCGAGCGTCTCTTCTGTGAAGGGTTTCCCTGCGCAGAAATTCCAGCTCTCAGGGTTAAAGCAACCTTTGCAATGCACGCGGCAACCAGAGCAAAAAAGCGATACACGAATGCCTGGGCCGTTAGCGGTGTCACAAGTATTAAGGCCAATGTAGTTCATAAGTGTGCGATCTAGAAAAAAGGTTGCTGTAGAGGAAAAAAGAGGGGAACTTTTTCAGTGTTCCCCTCGTTGTCTTTGAGTGGGCGACTCCTGAAGGAGAGCGCCCCTTCGAGTCATTACATACTTACGCGGTTCTTAATTTCTGCCATCTTCCCGTCATTCATACGAGAGGAGCCGTTCACGTTCGAGTAGCCTAAGTAGCCACAAACGCGACTAATCACCGAGAGGTTGCTACTGCCGCAATGCGGGCAGGTAAAGAGCACGTTGGTGCTGTGCTTACCGCAGTCGCCGCAGTAGGCGCTATCAAAGTTCACGCCCTGATAGAAGCCCTTACTCATACCGCGCTGAATCACGGCCTTCACCGCTTCGAAGTTTTCCGGGTTGTCAAGACGCACATACTGGATGTGACCGCCTTCACAGAGGTGGAAGTCTTCAAATTCACGATCCTGCTTTTCAAAAGGCGTGATCGATTCGGTGACGTTCACGTGGAAGGAATTCGTGAAGTACTCGGTGCTGTAGTGCTCCAGATTGGCAAAATCGTTCTTAATCTTGCGGCTGGTGCAGAAGTCGTTGTACTGCTTAGCCTGCGTAGCGCAAAGCGATTCGGCTGGCGTGCCATAAATGGCGTAGAGGTAGCCGTCTTCCTTCTTGTAGCGAGCAAGCACTTCCTGCAAGTGGCGAAGAATCTGAGCGGAGAATTCACCGCCTTCTTCTACCAAGCGCTGACCCGTCCAGAGGTAAGTGGCTTCGTCGAGCGCAGTCACCCCAAAGGAGGCCGTCATGTAGCGCACCAAGTCGCCCACCTTTTCGTCTGGGCTCTTGTGACCTTCATAGAAGCCACCCTGCGTGAAAGCGAGCGGGTTGCTCGAAGCTTTCTGATTACGGATGATTTCATAGCGCTTCTGGAAGAACTGGCGAATGACTTCAAGACGTTCGTCAAGCAAGGGCCAGAACATTTCTTTCCAGGAGAGCGGGAATTCCAACTGCGCCAAGCGCAAGATGATTGGAATATTGAGACTCACAGCACCGATGTTGCAACGACCCACGGTCACCGCTTCGCCTGCTTCGTTCTTCCAGAAAGATAAGAACGCGCGGCAGCCCATCGGGGAGGTGATGGCACCGTACTCTTGGAAAATCTTCGAGACGCTACCCGACTTAGAAGAGAGGCTCAAATAGTCGGGATACATGCACTGAGCGGAGGTGTGAATGGCCACATCCAAGAGTTCAGCGCTGTGCGGATCGGATTCAATCTGCTTTTCATCGTAGAGGTAAACGAGCTTCGGGAAGACCACAGGCTTGCGATCCTTGCCGTGACCATTACGGCGAACCTGAAGCATGATGCTACCGGTGCGAGAGAGCCAGAATTTTTCGTCTTCAGAGAGCTTTTCTGGATTCCACTGACCAAAGGTAATCGTCGTGAAGGCGAAGTCACCACGGCTGCAAGGCACGGTGTTGAGCTTCAATTCCAAGGACTGGAAGCCCTGTTCGAGTTCACGGATCACGTCCTTCTTTGCCCATTCCTTGGCTTTTTCTTCAGGAAGTTCCATTTCCTCATATTTTGCCAAAGCGGCTTTGTAGCTCTTCATTACATAGGGAAGGAGCACTTTGTCGAGTTCTGGGAGCGTGAAGCCACCGAACTGCTGAGCCGTTGCCACGAGCGTAATGTCACCAATCACCTGGAGAGCAGAGAGCACGGTCTTGGGTTCGGAGTACTGTACGTTACTCATTTCAAAACCACCCTTGAGCACCGTGCCAATATCAAAGAGGCAACAGTTAATACAGCCCAAAATCATGTCGCGCAAGTCGTGAATATAGATATCACCGCGTTCGATCAAAGCTTTTTCGCGACCAGAGAGATAGAACTGCTTGTAGAGGCTCTTCGTTAAATAACCCTTAATCAAGGCACCTTTCGTGGAAACGAGGGAACTGTCGTAGTTCGCGTTTTCGCGGTCACCCAAGCGGAGCACGCCGTCAGCATCCTGACGGAGCTGCTCAAAGGTGTGAGCGTAGTTCGTCTTGTAGTAGCGGTATTCTGCATAGGCCTGAGCCACCGTCTTGTGATGCAAGAAAGCGAGCACGGCGATCACTTGTTCGTGCAAATCACTCACGCGCACTTCAGGCTGGCTAGAGATGCGGCGATAAACTTCCTGCGCAACTTGGTCGAGTTCTTCATCAGTCAGATTCACGTCACAACGGAAAGCAGCTTTCTGTACAGCAACCTTGATCTTATGATTCTGGAAGGGTTCAGTAGAGTTATCTTTCTTGATTACGACTAACATGGTTTGTTCGTATCCTATTGTTCTTGTTGACTTTTTTATTAATTTCGAGAGCAAAAGCTCAAATCGCCATGAGGCCAAGTGAGGTCCTCACTCGATCAGTGGAAACGAAGTCTAGCCCCTTTACCCCGAATCAACAATAGGTAGTATTGAGGGTTTATCCCCTATTTGAGGGAAGGGTGCTTAAAAAATGGGATTAAGAATGACTCTCAACAACGCAGTTTGGTGATTATTTTTTGATCACTTGATAAGGAATCGTTAAGGTGAAGAAACCCCATTTTTTGGGAAAAAGGGAGAGGGTAGGGGAACAAGAATTGGGTCTTTTTTGAGGAGGGAAGATAGCCAAAAAATGATCAATTCTATTTTTCTATGGAGATCGAAAGTTTTATAAAGTTTGCCTATTTTTCGAAAAATTGAACACTAGATCTTGAGGTTGATAGGATCAAATTACACAAATTCTAGTGTTTTTGTCTTAAAAAATTTGAAAGTGAGGATACACTCACGGCAAATGCTTTGAAAGATAGGATTTTCAAGAAATCCGACTTCAAAAAGAGGAGTTTTAAGCTTTAAAAAGCTCTCGCGAAGACGTGCCCGATAGCTTAGTATAGTGTGAATAGAGTCTCGCGCCAGAGGTGGATACAGAGAGAAAGGCGGCGAGGCGGAAAAGAAAAGGAAAGCTATGACAACGAGCAAATATCAAGGCGCCCTGCAGGAGTTGAGTTACCAAGACTTTATGTTCTTGCTCTCGCTTGCGAAAACACAAAACTTAGCGCAAAGTGCCAGAGACTTGACCTTTAGTTCTAGTAGTGCGTCTCGTCGTTTAGCGCACCTGCGTGAAGTCTTTCACGATGAACTCTTTGTGCGATCGGGGCAGGTGATGGTGCCCTCGCCTCGTATGCTCGAGTTGATTCCACAGATGGATCGTTTGCTTGAAGATGCCTCCTCTCTTTTTGAACGTTCTATCTTTGATATTGCGCAGACTGAGAGAATGCTGCGTGTCGCAGTGAGTGACCACTTATTCCATAGCCCCTTTACGAGAGCGATTCTGCACCGGTTCTTTACCACCGCACCACGCGCCATCTTTAGTATGCAGCCATCAGATAATCACATCTTTGAGCGGTTGCGTGAAAACTCAATCGATATGGCTTTCTATATTGGTAGTGAAATTCCTAAAGAAGAATTTCATATGGTAGAGCTCTACCGAGGGCGCTACGGGATTTTTGTGCGCAGTGACCACCCGCTCGTTGAGATGGGGGGCTTACGTCGTACCGTGAGTAAAGAGCAGATCGCACCATTTCAGGCCGTGCAATTTAACTATATGGATGGGCCCAACTCGGACGACAGTGCAAGAATGCGTCAAGCGATGGGGCAGCCCGTTGGAGTCATCACACCCTATAGCAACTCCATTCCCATGATTGTGGAAGAAACGAACTTTACTTTTGTGGGTCCCTTGGTCACGCTCAATCGATTCCTTCAGATGTCAAAAACACCAGAGCGCTTTGCGATTTTGAATCTTGCAGAGGACTATAGCTACTTTGTTCCCAAACTCATTTGGCATCGTCGTAGCCATAATGACCCATTCTTGCAATGGGCGCGCAGTGTGATTATTGATACCTGCCGCACGGAAGGGCAAGAGCTCGATAAGACGCTTTTGACGTGATTGTGGGCGCTTACTTTCCTGGACTAGCAAGCCAATCATTGGCATAAGACAGTAGAGCTTGAGTAATCAGGCGTTTTCCGTCTTTTTCGACTAACACTCCCGCTCTTAACCAGTCATTCATAATGAGAGATACGGCTGTGCGGGTGGCGCTTATGGTTCTGGCGATTTCCGTAATAGAGAGGTCGTAGGGGATAGGAGTAGGGACAAAGTTAGCTACAGCCTTATTCCAATTGAAGGTGAGGCGAAGCTCATCTCTAAAAATCAAAGAGGCAAAAAGTCGAGCGATGCGAACCTCCACTCGGTCATGGATTGCAGAGAAGAACCCTTCCATGTCGGATTCATGCTCTCGTACAAGCATGGTGGTGTGCTCATCGTTTAAAACAAGGTCTCTATGAATAAGGGAAAGGAAGCTGTGCCGAGACATCAGTAGTACTTCGGTAGTGCGCAATGCAATATCGGTAATATTGACCACAGCGCCAGTGTAGCCATCTACGTTTCCCATTAAACGATTAGCAGGTACTAGAGTAAAGAATTGAGGACGGTCATGTGTGTCTCCTGTCTGGAAAACGCAGAGCCCAGAGAGAATCCAGGCGACTTCCCCTTCAATACCTCCGTTATAAATGGCCTGCCCTGCTTTTAGTCTTTCAAAATGACCGTAACGCTGAAAAAGCGGCAAAAAAGCACTTGAGGCTGGAGCATGAACCCAAGGGAATTCATAAAAAATTTGTCGCATGGCGTGTACTAATAAAATAGGTCGAGGTCTATAGGCAAGAGGAGTGTCGATCTTTCAAGACACTCCTCTCGCTATGCTAACACGAGCAGTTAGCAGAAATATTGAAGTTCATTAGAGTTCGAGGCTCGGAACTTTGTCGATAGAACCGCCTGCTGCAAGGATGCCAGCCAGGCGTCCAAAAGTAAGCGCTCGTCCGTGATTGATACCAGGGCAAAGGGTGGGGTAGTCACCAGACCCAAAGAAGTCACCAGCGGCAGCGCCACAGACAAAAAGTTTACCGATAGGTTTGTCGTTGGCATCAAGGACATGCAAGCTAGGATCGGTATGCAAACCACCAGACATTGCGAGCAACGAGCTTGATAAGCGACCTGCGTAGAATGGAGCTTTTACAATGGGGGTAAGCAATTCTTTACGCTTACCGTAGTCTTCATCCTTACCCTTGCGAACCAATTCGTTGTAGCGGGCTACAGTCTTCTTGAGCTCATCAGCAGGAACTCCCATCTTCTGCGCCAATTCATCCAACGTGTTAGCCGTTACGACTTTACCGTCCTTGATGTGCTGGGCTTGAGTGGCTTTTTCTACATCAGTGTTAAAGCCAGCACCCCAAGGTTGCCACATTTGTCCGTAGAACAGCCCGCCAGCAAGGTTCCCATCAACCTGAGATTTCACTTCCTGAAGCCAATCTGCGTCGTATACAGTCCAAGCAATGCCGTGAGGTTGGAGTTCTTTGGTGCAAGATTTAGACTGCGTGTTGACGTCTTCATTCTTGAAACGTTGACCTAACGCATTCACGTGCAAGAAACCATAGGAAGCCGCGCCAGCTTCCAAGTGCACTGTGGCAGCGTGATCTTCCACTTTTTGCATTGCCCCGCCGACTTGCATGGCGAGAATATGGCAGTCGCCAGTATTGGTCTTAGCAGGATAGTAGATTTGAGCATCAACACGAAGAGAGAAAGGAGACCAACGTTTGCGCATCTCTTCGTTGGAGGCATAGCAGCCAGTAGCGATAATCACGCCTTTGGAGACTTCATACTTGGTGTAATTACCTTTACGACCAACGATGACGGCGTCTACACTGCCGTTTTCAGAGCGCAAAAATTGCACTGCAGGTGTACGATAGCGGATTTCAACGCCTAAACGTTCTGCTTCTTTCAAAAGGGCAGGAACTAGAACAACGTTGCCGATACCTGTGGAATTACCGTAGGTATAGTCAAGGGAAACATCTTTGTTGTAGAAGAAATGGGTCACGGGGAATTCGGTGTAGGTCGGTCCCTTGTAGTAGCCCTCCCACATAGTGACCTTCACGTCGTTTTTAGCGCATTTGTCAATTGCCCAGTCCATACAGGCGCCAGATTTTTCTGCAAACATCCACAAGAGGCGTTCATCCATGCGACCTTGCCCCCAAGCAATCAAACGACGAATAATTTCAGCGTAGTCTACTTTGATACCTAACTCTTTCTGGATTTTGGAGTTGAAAGCAGTGACGTGGCCTCCACGAGCACCCCAAGAGTTTGTTTTTTCGATAAGGGTGACTTTTGCCCCTTCTTCACGAGCCCCTATAGCAGCCGCAATACCAGCCAAGCCTGCACCAATGACCAATACATCTGTCTTAACGGTAGATTTGATTTGTTCAGCAGGGATGGGTTTGACAGGCTTTTCCCAGGACCAATCAGTGCACTTAGGAGCTTGCCATTTCTCTGGCATATCTCCTGCAAAGGCAAGTGGAGAAACAGCAGCGGCTGAAGAAATGCCGGCTAACTCAAAGAAACGACGACGACTAACGTTTGGCATAAAGATGTCTCCTAAAATAGTCCATAATAGATAAACTTTAATATTTGTCTATTATGTGTACTGGTGATAAGTATTGACTTTCATTCAGAATGTCAAAACCATTAAATTTGCTACAAAAGTAGCTTTTTCTTTTTGATGATCGATAACCTCATAAATATTGAGAAAATAAGATCAAAAAGTGTCAAAAAAATGAAAATTTAACAAAAGCCTCTTATGGTTACTAACGTATTTTTATGAGCTTTCTGGCATTTTGATGTTTTTTATCTTATGGCAATCAGCACACCCATTTTTTCCTGATTGATGAGGAGCGTGGCAATCGGTGCAATTAATCACATCAAAGTGCCCTTTGTGTGGGTTCAAAGTTTTTCCGTTGACTGTAATTTGGCCTTTTTCAGGCTGCTCACCGTGGCAAGTTAAGCAGGCATCTGAGTTGGCGTTGTCTGCACTAGGAGGTGAGGCTGTGTGGCAGGTTTGGCAGTTTGGGTGAAAACCAGCAACTCCAGCAGCTAAACTGCTACCAAAAATAAGCAAATTGCTAGCAATGGCTAACGCTTGGAGCAGGGTTGAAGAGGTCTTACGCATTAGATATGTCCTTGATTTACAAGAGTTTTTCTTATGCAGTAATCGTCTCATAGAGAGGGCGTGTCTCAGTGTTAACTGTTTAACGCTTTTGTGCGAAGGAGCGTGCGGATTAACCCGAAAGAGGAGGGGGCAGATAAAGAAAAAAGCCCGATTCAGTAAAGAACCAGGCTTTTGAGAAGAGTCGCTGACTTTTTTAGAGGAAAGTATCCGCGATGGAATGAGGGGCATAACCCACTGTTTGCACCGCGATGACTTTCTCTTCAGGTCCCAAGTGGAGAAGTTCCCCTACATGGTCACGGTCGAACCCAGTGCGTGCCACACAAGCGACATTAATCGCGGCAGCAGCGAGGTAGACCGCTTGGATCTTTGCGCCCACGTCAATTGTCATGGCGCGCTCACGCATCTCTTCAATCTTCTTAGAGTCAAACCCCTTGGGCTTGACCTTATCAATGACTTTTTCGCCCAGGCGGCTCACAAAGCTTTCGGTGCGCGCGCGGTTAGCTACGTAAACGATATGCGCAGGAGCAATACGAATGGTGGGCTGCGCGATGATGGTTTCGGAGCGAATATCTTTTAGTTCGCAGAAAATCAGCCCATTTTTTTCGGGCACCCAGTGCCAAATGCCGTTTGACTTCAACACATAGATATCGATTTCTTGCCAATCAAGTGCGCTAGGCGTCGTGCGTTTGCCACCGTCGTGCGTAATGCCGTCCGCAGCCCAGAGAAGCGTTGCTAAATCTGCGTCTGAGAGCGGTTCATCCGAGAAGGTGCGACGCGATTTGCGCTGAGCGAGTGCATCGGTAAGCGACATCGTCATCGGGCGCGCTTCTGGGAGCTGACGGAAAATCACATGGTCATCTTCGTCTTTAAAACGCGCTTTAATTTCACTCAACAAACCGTCGAGCCGATCGGTGACGTCGTGAAACCAGCGATCAGAAATGGCCGCTTTAAGAGAGTGAGCGAGCCCTTTTGCTTTTTCTTTTGTGGAGTCTTTCACTTGAGTAACCTCGAAATAGCACAGAATGTGCGAAATATTGTACTCGAGCCTTTTGGCTATTGTGCGAGAGTGTGAGAGCTCACTTCGCAAGCGAATGTCTCTAAAAAGACGTTTTGCCTTTCTTTCTAAAACGGTACAATCAAAAGATATCGTTTCTAATCTATGAACAAGGAGTCGGCTCGTGAAATCTCCCATTGAATTGCGTGAAAGTCCCCACGATGAGAAAACTGTTTCTTTTTCTCTGATCGTTTCTAAGAGCCGAGCCCCCGCGTTGCGTCGCCATTTAGAGAGCCTCATTGCGCTACTTTCCTACGATCAGTTTGACGACGTGGAAGAGAGTGGGTTGCGAAGCAAAGTAGAGCTCCCCTCTCAAGCCTTAAAACGCCTTCGTCAAGAGAGGGGATTGCCGCAAAAGGCGGTTGCCCAATACCTCGGAGTGAGTCAGGGACGCATTTCTGACTTAGAGCAGGGGGTGAAGAGGATTTCGCTTGAAGAGGCGCAAAAGCTTGCCACCTATTTCCAAGTGAGCACTTCCTTATTCCTTACCTAATGTGCGAGTAGCAGACGAAAAAACGCCCAGCCTGATTGTGTCAAGCTGGGCGTGTCGTATGGTGTTGAGCTTTTTTAGGCTCCCTTCGCTTTCTTGCGCGAGAGGCGAGACTTGATCAGCACGCTACCCGTTGAAGGACCACGCATAGGCTTTGCAGCACGGCGCGTCGCTTCTTGATTGAGTCGTTCAATCAGGGCTTGCGCTTCGGGCGACGTTGTCATCGAAGCGAGCGTATATTCGTTTAACTTGTCGTAGAACGCCTGATAGGCCTCTTCTTTGATGTGGCGGAACTGGCAGCCATCGATCAAAGTGCACTCAGGATGTTCGCAGTCAAGCAGAGGCTGATCGCCTCCTTCGAGTCTGCGCACAATTTCCCCAATGCGATATTCGGAAGGGTCTTTCGCAAGTTTGAGACCGCCCGAGCGGCCACGGAAAGAGGCAACCCAGCCCTGGAGATGGAGGAAATGGGCAACTTTCACAATATGGTTGCGAGACCATTGGAATTTCTGAGCAAGTTCATTGACAGTGACTAGCGATGTACGATTCCGATAGGTCAAGTACATCAGAACGCGAAGGCTCAAGTCAGCAAAACGTGTGAGATGCATAAGAAGAGTCCAATTTTAAAAAATGAGTTATTAGAGCCATCCGATAATAAGGTGTCTCTTAATAGATAAAACACAGAGGGTGGTTAGTTTTCGGTGAGCGGAAATCTTTAGTTGTATAGGAAGAGAGGGAAAGTTAATTTCTCTTCTCCATTTTCAATATCTCAAAAAAAGGAACCGTCCCACACTAGTTTAACTGATTACTAGAGGTTTTTGAAAAATTCAAAATAGCCCCAGATTGCGATAAAAATCGGCGCTAAATTCACCCGAATTTCAACTATTAGCGACTTCCCTAGTTACAGTAGGAAGAAATCTACACGGAGATTTGAAAGATGTAAATGAACCCTCGGTGGGAGGGGCTGTAAATTTTCTAGACGAGTGTAAATATATGTAACTCTAAAATAGAGTGTAGAGACTCTTCTAGAGACTTACTCTACCAATACATATAGCCGTATTTCGGGAAAACCCTAAGGGTATGGAGAGCGAGTTTCTTTGAGATAAGATTACATAAAGTAACATTCTACACATAGGGATACATCGAGAAGGGATATCGGGTATACCCCTATATGAATTTTTAGATATACTTCTATCCGTGCTCAGCAAACAACCTCCTTTGTTTCTGGCACAGTTGGTAAGTTACTCTCCTTTCTTACCAAGAATAGTTCATCGTTTCTCTCTCCTCGCGATGAACTATATAGGTACTCTGAGGCGTAGTGAACCTCAGAACCTATCCGGGAAGTCACGCAGTTGGTCGCTGCTTCAGGTTTGGTCGCCTGAGCTTCCTGGGTTCTGTTGGCCTTTTTTGGTCTTTGAGCCAACGGAAATCCTTTTTGGATTCTGGACTGGTCCTCTGGAATCCACATGGTTGGGAAGCAACTCGCATGGGCCTTAAACAGCACATGTGAGTTGCTTTTTCTTTTTTGAAGTTAGTGAGTGAAGGCTTACTAACTTTTTTCTTTTTCTCCTCCCCAAAACTTCCTATAAAAAATGCCTTCTCAGAAACGAATTCCAAGAAGGCATAGTGTGCTGAGACGAAAGTGTTAGCCCAGCATCAATTTATCTGAGACGCCGTCGCCAGCCTCTTCAAAGTAGCGAAGCAGGTCTGTTGGCGTTAAGCGCGCTTTCTCTTCGCCTTTGACGTCCACAATAGGGCGCCCATCGTGCATCATGATCAGTCGATTCCCAAAACGTAGTGCATCGCGCATATTGTGCGTGATCATCAGCGTGGTGAGTTGCTGTTCGGTCACAATGCGGTTCGTAATCTCTAAGACCTTTTCTGCGGTCTTCGGGTCGAGCGCTGCAGTGTGTTCGTCAAGGAGCAAAAGCTTCGGGCGCACGAGCGTTGCCATCAAAAGCGTAATGGCTTGACGCTGGCCGCCAGAAAGTAAGCCCACATGAGCGGTGAGGCGATTTTCGAGTCCTAAGCCTAGCTGTGCGACAAGCTCGCGGAATTCTTCAGTTTCCGCTTTCTTTTCGCTCCAGCTCAACCCCGGGCAGAGTCCTCGACGCTTAGCCATGGCTAAGTTTTCGAGAATCATCATCCCGCCCGCGGTCCCTTTCATCGGATCCTGGAAGACGCGACCAATAAATTTTGCGCGTTGGTGCTCGGGCATCTTTGTGACGTCCACTTCATCGATGAGGATGCGCCCTTCATCAATGGGGAAAACGCCAGCAATACCGTTGAGAAGCGTTGACTTCCCAGCGCCATTACTCCCAATCACTGTGACAAAATCGCCGTCGTTAAGCGTAAGGTTCACGCCACGAAGCGCCACTTTTTCGTTTGCCGTGCCTGCAAAGAAGGTCTTGTGCACGTTTTCAATAGTCAACATGATCAAACTCCTTCTTTTAGCGGTGAGAGGACTTTAGCAGACGATTCATTTTCGCTTTAAAGAGCGGGAGCGAGAGCGCAATCGCGACCAAGACCGCTGTGAAAAGCTTCAAGTCGTTTGGCGGCATCCCGAGTTCAAGGACGAGCGCAATGACTAAACGATAGATAATCGACCCCATTACGACGGCAACCAAATAGTGCTTAAAGCTGGAGTTGCCGATAATGACTTCGCCGATGATCACGCTCGCGAGACCAATCACGATGGTCCCAACGCCCATGCCCACATCCGCAAAGCCATTGTTTTGTGCCACCACAGCGCCAGAGAGCGCTACGAGAGCGTTCGAGATCACAAGACCCAACACCACCATCACGTTGGTGTTAATCCCTTGCGCACGGGCCATCTGCGGATTAAAGCCTGTGGCTCGAATCGCCGTGCCAAGCTCCGTGCCAAAGAACCAATAGATGCAGTTCACTACGATTGCTGTGACGATAAACCCAATGAGACAGGCTACCCACACCGAAGAGAGACCCGTGACCTGTTCGAGCCACGTAAAGATCGTCTCATCTTGCAGTAGCGAGATGTTCGCCTTGCCCATCACATGAAGATTGATGGAATAAAGGCCGATCATCGTCAGAATCCCCGCGAGCAAAGCAGGAATTTTGAGTTTGGTGGTGAGAAAACCTGTCACCGCCCCAGCAAGTGCCCCCGCAACGAGTGCGAGGAGAAACGCAGCGACAAAACCACAACCCGAGGAAATCGCGGTTGCAGCGACAGCTGCCCCTAGAGGAAAACTTCCTTCGACCGACAAATCAGCGATGTCAAGTACGCGGAAGGTTAGAAAAACGCCTAGTGCCAAAATGGACCACTGTAGGCCTTGTGCAATTGTCGATATTAAAAGCTCAGTCATTGTCTCATCCTTGAGGTTTTAGGTACCCGGCGAAACACGGTCAATCTCAATAGGTTTCGCTAGTTTTGTTGTGTAGCTCAGCCTTCTAGCGAAGGTTATGAGCATCGGTTATAGAGACGTTATTCGACTTTAGTCGCTTTGCTAAGAATATCTTCGGGAATCGTAAGACCCAAAGCCTTAGCGGTTTTGACATTCACAATCACGTTATCAGCGTGTTGCGTCTGGATCGGCATATCAGCGGGTTTCGCTTTGCCTTCCAAAATGTCTGCGCCCATCTGTCCCGTCATCTTGCCTAAGGTGTAGTAGTCGATGGCGATCGAGGCGAGAGCGCCCTGACGAACCATACCGCCTTCAGCAGCAACGACCGGCAACTTAGCCGGCATCGTGGCTTTCATCAAAGCAGGGAGTGCGCTAGCGACGACGTTATCGGTCGGCAAGTAAATGGCATCAACCTTATCCTTCAAGCTGTTAACGGCCTGCTGCAGGTCGTTTACCGTCGTCACGGTCGATTCCACCACGTTGAGGTTCAACTGTGCGGCGGCTTCACGGAGCAACTTCATTTGGTATTCGGAGTTGATTTCGCTCGAATTGTAGATCGTGCCAATGTTCTTCGCCTGCGGGACCAATTTCACCAAGAGTTCCACCTGTTCTTTAACGGGGTTAATGTCGGAGACACCCGTCACGTTGCCGCCCGGCTTTTCGTTGCTCTGAACGAGCTTGGCGATTTCAAAATTCGTGACTGCCGTTGCGACGATGGGGATATCTTTGGTGGCACCAGCAACAGACTGCGCAGCAGGGGTTGCAATAGCGAAGATGACTTTGTCTTTATTGGAGACGAAGCGTTGAGCGATGTTGTGGAGGTTAGATTGATCGGCCTGAGCGTTCTGGCGATCGAGTTGGATGTTGACACCGTCTTTGAAACCGCGTTCGGCTAAGGCATCAACGATACCGCGATTGGCTGCGTCGAGAGCGTCGTGCTCAACTAGCTGAACAATACCAATCGGGGTCAAATTTGTTGCGGCACCGGCTTTCGGTGCATCCTTTTCATCCCCACAGCCAGCCAAGCTAGCCATGAGGGCTCCCGCGACAGCGAGAGACACCATTGACATGGGTTTAATCATGATTTTTCTCCATTGGGTTTGAGAGAAGTTAAAAAACGGAGAGCTAAGACTTCACCAGGACGAACACTTCCACGGTGATGCTCCCCCATAATCCATTATGCACAGATTAAAAAAGGGGAGGACGCGAGTTTCCCCAAGAGAGTGAGTGATATGTCTTATAGCGAGTGAGAAGACGCAAAAAAGTGGCAAATCTTTCTCAAAATGCTGAATTTGCAAGCATTGATTGTCAGGAAATTTTCTTTTGAAAAAGACTCTCTGCGCCCAGACGGAAAATGTCGAGGAATGGATAGTTAAGAGACAAAAGTACGGGAACCTGTCCCGCAATACGCCCGCAATTTGGAAAGTAAATTTCGCACCCAGTGCCTGTGAGGCGGTCCGTGTATTGGCAAATCACGTCAACCTCATCGGTGTTGACGCACTCAGACGTGCTTTCTGCCTCGAGAAATTCGATCTCGGGATACGCCTCTTGAAAGTAGCTCAACGGGAAAACATTGCCAACAAGACCAATACGATGAATTTGATGTTCGAGAATAAAGCGTTTCCCGACTTCTAAAAAGGAGAGGATCGGTGTGGCTGTTTCCGTACGCAAAGCGGGAATGAGCAACTCACTTCGATAGTCGCCTAGCACAATCACGTCAACCGCTAACTGTTCTAAAGCCTGAATAGATTCGCGGGCGGCTTTTTCTCGAGCCTTCTCTTGACCTTTTTCCATCGGAATGTGGCATTCGAGAATCGTCATTTCACGCTGGGCTTTTTTGGCGGCGCACTCAATCGCTTCCTTGATATAGGCGGCAACAACGCTATGCATGCCAGTAGCTAAACCAATTTTGAGAGGAGAGGTCATGCGTGAAAAATCCTTTGAGTGGAAACGGCTGGTCTTTCTAGATTAGTGATTCTGCAGTACGAAGCAATTAGGATTAACGAGGAAAGCGGCCAAGAAAAAGCCGATGCCCCAGTAGAAGGCATCGGCTCTCAGAGAAAATCTCTTAAGCGGTGCGATTAGGCAAGACCCGTGATCTTACCGTCAACGACGTCAATATGCATGGCAGCAGGTACCTTCGGGAGACCTGGCATACGCATAATGGCGCCCGTCGTTACCACTACAAAGCCCGCGCCAGCATTCAAAATGAGGCGTTGCACAGGAAGGGTGAAGCCTTCTGGAGCACCCAAGAGGGCAGGATCGTGAGAGAGCGAGAACGGGGTCTTCGCCACGCACACTGGCAACTTATCAAAGCCCATTTCCACTAAGCGCTGGAAGTCCTTCATCGCGGCAGGGGAGAATTCCACTTGACCGGCGTGGTAGACCTGTTCAGCCAAGGCCTTCACCTTTTCCAAAACGGTCATTTCAGGTTCATAGGAGTAGCGCAAGGGTTTCACGTCCTGAGCGGCATCCACGACCTGGCGAGCCAATTCTTCAGCACCAGCACCACCCTTGGCGAAACCGTCGCTCACAGCGGCGCGAACGCCCATTTCCTTGCAGTGTTCAAGGAGGGCTTCGATTTCTTCATCCGTATCGGTGTGGAAGTGGTTAATCGAAACCACGATATTGGGACCAAAGCGCTTCAAGTTTTCGATGTGGCGATCCAAGTTGCAGAAGCCCTTCTTCATTGCGTCGAGGTTGGGCTTACCAATGTCGGCCAAGACCACACCACCGTGCCACTTCAGGGCCTTGGTGGAGGTGACAAGCACGACAGCGGCAGGATTCAACCCAGCCATACGGCACTTAATGTTGTAGAACTTTTCGGCACCCAAGTCAGAACCGAAGCCCGCTTCCGTCACGGTGTATTCACCGAGCTTCATCGCGGCCTTGGTGGCAACAACGGAGTTGCAACCATGAGCGATATTGGCAAACGGACCACCGTGCACGAAGGCGAGATTGCCTTCAATCGTCTGCACGAGGTTCGGTTTCATGGCGTCTTTTAAGAGCGCCAAGAGCGCACCCGTGGCACCCAATTCTTTGACCGTGTAGGCTGTACCATCAGGGCGAGTGCCCACAACGATACGATCTAAGCGAGCACGCAAGTCTTCCATATCGGTCGCCAAGCAGAGCACAGCCATCAATTCGCTAGCGACAGTGATATCAAAGCCTGTTTCCGTCGGAATCCCGTTCGCGGTACCACCCAAACCGGTGACGATATTACGAAGCATACGATCGTTCACGTCCATCACACGACGCCAGAAGATTTCCTTCAAAACGATCTGACCCTGATGACGAGCGTTGTCAACCAAAGCGGCCAAGAGGTTGTTGGCGGAAGTGATGGCGTGAAAGTCCCCGGTGAAGTGCAAGTTAATGGCTTCCATCGGGAGAACCTGAGAGTAGCCGCCACCCGCAGCGCCACCCTTCATCCCGAAAACTGGGCCTAAAGAGGGTTCACGAAGGGCGATAGTGGTCTGAAAGCCCAAACGCTTCAAACCTTGCGCAAGGGCGATCGAAGTGGTTGTTTTGCCAGAGCCCGCTGGCATGCCAGAGGTAGCGGTCACCAAAATCAAACGCGCACGAAGTTGGCGCGAGGGATTGAGTTCCACCTTAGCCTTGTCACGACCATACGGTTCAAACTCGGCATCTTCAAGGCCCGCGTCATGAGCGAGCTTGTCGATCGGGATGAGTTTAGTTGCCTGGGCAATTTCGATATCGCTAAGCATGCGAATCTCCTGTAAATAGCAAAATAACAAAAAGACAAAAAAGAAATCGGTAGGAAGCGCGTGATGGAGGAGGACTCAACGACCTTTCCGGTCGGATTCAACTCAACTCTGGGGAACATCGTTGCGCTCAGATTGAAAGGTAGTTCTAATCCTAGCGAAAGAGGAGGAATTTCGGGCAGGGAAAAGGAAGAAAATGTGAAAGGCGAGGGTTTTCCCTAATGGACTTTTAGGCTCATCGCAAATTGTCTGAGCAAAGGTGCGTAGGTGAGAACGAGGAAAAGCAAAAGTCACCCGCGCACCGCTCTTCTTCTTTAGTCTTTTTTCTCGTCGTGAACCATAGGGACCACTTTTTGCAAGTGGCGTATATAGGTTTCCAGCGAGACTTCTTGTGGGAAGTGAAGTTCCTCGAGAAGGGCTTCGATTTGAGGCGTAACGCGCTCGAGAATCTCACGCCCATCCATCGTCACGTCGTTATAAATGCCACGGCGGTCCGTCGGGCACAAATAACGAATGAGAAGACCTCGATCTTCCAGACGCGAGACAAGGCGTCCCGTTGCCGAAGCGGAGAGACCAATACGCTCAGAGAGCGTTTTCATTTTGAAGTGGCAGGCGCAGCTTGCCGTATTTTGGGTACTTAGTACGCGCAACGTGATCCACTCACGTGTGGTGATTTCCTCGTTCTTGAGGATTTCTTCCATTTTGGTGGAGAGCGTATCTTGCGCGACTTGAAGCCATTGCCAACAGTCGAGAATATTCATGGAAATGTGAGTCCAGTAGGTCTGAAAAAGTAAAGCCATTATACGAACACGGGCGATCTCAAAACAACTCGAAAATCGAAAACAATTGCAATTTGACATTATCGGCGTATGCAAGTATTATTACACACCTAACGCTGATAGTCGGCGTATGCAACTAATTTTCAGAAAGGAAGTTTTGATGAGACAATCTCCGGCACTTTGGGCTTTGGCAATGGGAGCGTTTGCCATCGGCATGACGGAATTTGTGGCGATTGGACTGCTTAACCAAGTCGCTGAAACCTTTGGAACGAGCTCTTCCACCACGGGTTGGATTGTGACAGCTTATGCGCTGGGCGTGATGCTGGGCTCGCCGCTTCTCACGTGGATTGGACTACGTATTCCTCGCAAAACGATGCTTTTTTTGTTGATGGCATTGTTTGCACTGGGAAATGCTGTGACGGCTACGGCTTCCGTTTTCTCCGTGATGCTCATTGGTCGCGTTTTAACGAGCTTCTCTCACGGAGTCTTTTTTGGCCTGGGGAGCGTCGTGGGCGCAGAAATTGCGGGTCCTGGTCGTCGCGCTGCCGCTGTGGCCTTCATGTTCTCAGGTCTCACCTTAGCAAACCTTGTAGGTGTGCCATTGGGTGCTTGGGTAGGTGAAGTCTTAGGTTGGCGCATCACCTACGGCTTTGTCGCCTTCTTAGGGATTGTTGTGGCAAGCGCCTTGTGGTTCTGGGTGCCAGAGCTTCCCACGCCAAAGAGTACGGATTTAAAAAGTGAGTTGCGTGCGCTTAAAAACCCCAAGATTGCCATTGCGCTCATGATGACGCTTTTGGGTTTTGGCGGTGTTTTTGCGGCAATTACGTATCTTTCACCGATGTTGACCGAAGTCACGAGCGTCAGTAATCAAGCCATTTCGTGGTTTATGGTGCTTTTGGGTCTCGGGATGATGGTCGGAAACTACTTTGGCGGCAAGTTTGCGGATAAGAATCTCTTTTTAGCGCTTGCGGGCTCTCTTGCACTTTTAACCGTTGCGCTCCTTGCTTTTGGCTGGGTTTTAAAGAGCGCGATTCTCTCGGGACTCGTACTCTTCTTGATTGGTGCGATTGGCTTTGCGACGGTGCCGCCACTGCAGATGATGACGATGGTGGAAGCCAAAACCGCGCCGACACTTGCTTCAGTGCTTAATATCGGCGCATTTAACCTTGGGAACGCGCTTGCTGCTTGGTTGGGCGGCGTCGCGATTGACTCTTCGTGGAGCTTTACGGGTGCCACTTGGGTGGGCGCGCTGATGAGCGCAGGCGCACTCCTCTTGACGCTTGGGTTGAGGCCCGCCAAAAAGCGCCAAGAAGGACGAGTGCTCAATACCAACTAAAAAACGAACGATATCGAAAGAAAGAACGGGCGGCGATTCACTTAATCATCAGGTGAGTTGTCGCCCGATTTCATTTGGCGAGCATGCGCAAAGGCAAAGAAGAACCAGCCCACCATCGTGGCGAGCGACCCCCACATCATAGGCTCAAACCCAGCCGCATAAAGCGCGTAGTAGCTATAGACCAAGCTCGCATAAGCGGTCCAGCGAATCGGTTTGGCTTCTTTTTCTGCCACACTTTCTACTTTGAGAATCACAAAGACCGAGGCCATGGACAAGATGTAGGGGATGACGTTGGTGACCACGGCTAAGTCCACAAGACGCGTAAATTGCGTGTAGAGCGTAGGAGAAATCGTCATCAACGTGAGCACGCTTTGCACGACGGCAATCGTTACCATGCCCCAGACAGGCGCATGATGTGCGCTCATCTTGGAGAAAACACGAGGGAAGTAACCCGTATCGGCCGTAAACTTAAAGACGTTTGCGATCGTAAATTGCCAAGAAAGAAGTGACCCCGTGCAAGAGAGCACCATCAAGCCCATGACAATCTTGCTCACCGTGTCGTTAAACATGTGGCTAAAGACGAGCCCAAAGGGAGCGTTCGATTGAGCGAGCTCGGCATTTTCCACAATCCCTGACATCATATTGGTGGAGACGATATAAAGGAAAGCAACGCCAATCGTGGCACGCATCACGGCAATAGGAACGTTCTTTTCTGGGTTTTCAACCGCGTCGGCGTTCACACAGGCCGATTCCAACCCCAAAAAGGCCCACAAAGTAATCGAAATCGAAGCGCTAATCGCTTCCCAGGTGGGGAGGTTATGCGGATTCCACGCGTCAAGATACATTTGGGGCGAGAACCAGAACCAGCCCGCAATACAAAGCACCCCCACGGGTAAAATCGCACCCCAAGCGGTGAGCGAAGAAAGGAGCCCCGTAATCCCTGCACCACGGAAATTGAGCACCGTGCAGACCCAAAGAAGGGCAATCGTCGCAAGGCAGGTTTCAAGCGGCGTGACCGTTAAATCAAAAACGGCAAACGCATAGCTCACTGCCGAAACGGCAATAGCGATATTGGCAACAAGGAGCGAGAGAGAATAGGTGTAGTTAACGAGAAAGTAGCCCGACTTTCCAAAAGCATATTCCGCATAACCGCCAATACCCCCTTGCTTACGAGAGAGCATTCCACACTTGGCGAAAGTGTAGGCTAAGGCCGTGGAGCCCGTCACGGTGACTAACCAAGAGACGACGGAGAAGGTCCCGACTTGTGCGAGCTTCGTGGGGAGCATGATGATGCCCGAACCCATCATATTGAGCGCAGTCAAGAGCGTGAGCTGCGTCACACTCATTTTGTGCGAAGTCGACATAGTTTGACGCTCCAGTTAAACGGAAAAATGAAGAAATAAGCGAGAGACCTTAATAGTACTCTCGCTTTGGTCGCTTGTCTAAGAGTTTTTTAGAGGCCCAGCTCTTTTTCTCGTTCTCGTGAGAGCACATGCCCAAAGGCACGCTGTCGACCGTCTTCGCCCTTTTCGATATAGACGCCTTGCAGTTCTGGAGCAAAACCAGGGAAGCGGTTAATCCCTTCTTCAAGCGCTAAGAAGTATTTGAGCACCGAATCGCCCCAAACTTCGCCAGGCACCACGCAGAGCACACCAGGTGGATAGGGGAGAGCGCCTTCTGTCGCAATACGCCCAGCGGCCTCTTCGAGTGGCACTAAGTCCACGTTCCCACGCATAAATTCAAAGTGCGCAGCTTGCGGTTCCATCGCACGCTTGGGGAAATGCGCCTTGCGGAACATCTCCTTTTGAAGCTCTTTCACATTGAGCGACTTATAGAAGTCGTGCATTTCTTGGCAAAGTTGACGGATCGTGTAGCCACGATAACGCTCTTCGTGTGCGCGATAAATCGAGGGGAGCACTTCGGAGAGCGGGGCATCCGCATCAAGTGCCGCCTCAAAGCGCACAATTTGCGAGACCAAATGTGCCATCTTGGTGGCGTCTTCCGCGGGCGTCATCAAAAAGAGAATGGAATTTAAGTCACACTTTTCAGGAATGATGCCGTTGTCACGCAAGTAGTTCGCCAGAATCGTTGCAGGCACACCAAAGTCTTCATAGGTATTCGTTTCAGCGTGAATCCCTGGCGTGGTGAGCAAGAATTTGCACGGGTCAACAAAGTACTGCGACTTCCCATAGCCCTCAAAGTTGTGCCATTTTTCACCTGGTTCAAACGCGAAGAAGCGCAAATCCTGCGCAATTTCTTCTGTTGCATAGTCTTGCCAAGCCTTTCCCTCAATCTCAGTCGGGATAAAGGGATGGATATATTTGGCAGAGGCAAGGAGCGCTTTACGCGCTTCAATTGTCACACGCACGCAATCATCCCAAAGATGACGACCTGCTTCGCCTTCGTGCATTTTCGCGTTCACATCGAGTGCGGCGAAAAGCGGATAGAAGGGCGAGGTGGAGGCGTGCATCATAAAGGCATTATTCATGCGTTTATGCGAGCAGTAGCGCTTTTGCCCCTTGATGTGCGCGTCCTTTTTATGAATTTGCGAAGTTTGCGAGAAACCCGCCTGCTGCTTATGCACCGATTGCGTCACGATGACGCCAGGATCTTCTGGCCCCAACTCTAAAAGAAGTGGGGAGCAGTCCTTCATCATGCCGATAAATTGCTCGTAACCCACCCAGGCCGAGTCAAAGAGAATGTAGTCACACAAGTGGCCAATACGGTCAACGACTTGACGTGCGTTATAAATCGTGCCGTCGTAAGTGCCGAGCTGAATAATGGCGAGACGGAAGGGACGCTCTTCGTTAACGCGCTCAGGCGCGACTTCTGCAACAAGCTCTCGCAAGTACGCTTCATTAAAGCAATGATCATCAATCCCGCCGATAAAGCCGTAGCTGTTGCGAGCGGTTTCTAAGTAAACAGGAGTCGCCCCAGCCTGCAAGAGTGCGCCATGATGGTTTGACTTATGGTTATTGCGATCAAAGAGCACCAAGTCGCCCGGCGTTAAAAGCGCATTCAAGACCACTTTATTGGCAGAAGAAGTGCCATTTAAAACAAAGTAGGTTTTGTCGGCGTTATAAATCTTTGCGGCTTTTTCTTGTGCGAGACGAGGCGCGCCTTCATGAATTAGGAGGTCGCCCATTGAGACGTCGGCATTACAAAGGTCCGCGCGGAAAATGTTTTCCCCAAAATAGTCGGCAAAAGCGCGCCCTGCGGGATGACGGCGGAAAAAGGCGCCGCCTTGGTGCCCCGGGCAGTCAAATTGTGCGTTGCCTTGCGCAACATAATCAACGAGCGAGCCAAAAAAGGGCGGAAGTACGCTGTGTTCATACTTTTCGGCAAGTGCATCAATCTGGCGGCCATAAAAAGCTTTATTGCTGGCTTTTTCGCCAATGACGAGCGCAATATCCGCTAAAAGCGAAGAGGGAATGGTCTGATCATTGCCAAGCACCGCCACAGGGATGCCAAAAGCCGTTTCTTTCACGCGTTGCACCTTCCCTTCAAGCGCTTCAGTAGCGCTCATTACCACAGCAGAGACTTCGGTGAGATCTGCCGAATCAAAGTCAATGACTTCGCGGGAGGCTTCAAAGAAGGGGAGAGTAGTGGGGGTAGCGGCAATTTTGAGTGGTTTCATCGTTAAGTACCTCGGCAACGAATAGCCAGACAAGTGAGTGTTGTGAATAGGTGTCGCCAATTCTCAAAAAAGACGAGGATCTTTCATCACACTGGCGAAAGATCCTCGGGCGTGTCTTTGCAAAAAAAAGCGGTTTAGACGAAATCTCCCGCCTTCATCAAGAGGCGAGCGATTTCAGCGGCGTTGTGCAAATCGAGCTTACGATAAGCAGCCCCGCGGTGAACCTGGACGGTTTTTTCCGAAATCCCGAATTCGCGAGCCACTTCTTTATTGGCGTAACCACGAGCGACCATACGGATCACTTCGCGTTCGCGCTGCGTGAGCTGTTCAAAGCGAGCCTTGAAGTCAGAGACTTCAGCAGAGTTGCGACGCATAGAAAGGTTCTTAGCAACGGCGTTGTCGATCGTATCGAGCAAGCGCTGGCTGTCAACGGGTTTTTGCAAGAAGTCCGTGGCACCGGCTTTCAAGGTGTTCACGGCCATATCAATGTCACCGTGACCCGAGACGAAGATAATTGGCAAGTCGCACCCTAAGTCGCGCAACTTCGTCTGCAATTCCAACCCCGACATCTGCGGCATACGCACGTCAAGGAGAATGCAACCCGGACGAATAAAGTCGTTCGAGGAGAGGAACGTTAAAGCATCTGGATAAGTCACCACTTCCCAGCCTTCGTCTTCAATCAAAAAGGCCCACGATTTGCGCATAGCGTCATCGTCATCAATGATGCGGATGACTGGACTCGTCTTCTGGTTGTCATGGTGGTCAAATTTGTTGAGCATTTTTTCTGATATCTCCGAGGTGGACAGGCCAAAAATGAGCTTAACTCACTCTAAACGTGGCGAACTCTAGCGTACCTAGAGGCGTTCACTTAATTGACTAGTGTACACTTTTTTGCCCTGTCTCTTCAGCAAAAAAAGTACATTTCTGCTTGTCTATTTTAAGAGTGCGCGAATAGATACGAAAAATTGCCTTTCTCTTTTCCCCGCGATAAGGCAAGCTTCATCAAAAATTGTTAGCATTCTCTGGTTCTTTAGAGAAAGGTTTTCGAGACCTTTTTCGTTCACGTCGTTTTCTTTTTCAAGAAGGCATCTTTCATTGATCATGCTAGGTAAAACCAAGGTCTGGAGCGCAGGCGCATTGAGTTTAGGACTCGTAGCGCTACTGTCTGGTTGCGCAGGGGTGCAAACGGCACCAGGCCCCTACCATATTGCAGCGGACGCGCTTCAAAAGCCCGTGGACTACACGCGAGTGTGCGTTCTTGAAAATCCCGCCGTTAAAGCGGATGTGTTGCTTGAGGCGATCCAAGACGGGATTAATGCCGCTGAAGCAACCTACGTGCCAATTCCTGCTGGCGCAGGTCCCGCGGCGTGCTCCTACACGATTTCCTACGATGCGCATTACGACGGACGCCTGCTTCGCAGCGTGACTTTTTATACCTTTGAAAATGGGGTACCAATCTACAGTGCACGTGGCACGCCTAACGGCTCGGGTGGCGTCACCTTTGATATGGTGAGCCAGTACGTGCAACTCGTGATTGAGCGCTCTAAGCAGGGACGCTCTCGAGTACTCCCGCAGGCAGAGTCAGAAAAATCGAAGACGCCTTAAAAAATATTAAAGGTTCGTCAAAGCCTTGTTTTGTCGCAAAGAAGGGCGTAATAAAACTTGACGAATATTGACAACCGTAATAAGATCCATTCTCAAGGAATGGCGCGTGATTGCTGTAAATGAGAACGGTTTTAATTTAAATAAAAATATTTTTCATATTACTTGAATTTTAATTTTTATTGATATACAATTAAATCGCAAAAGCTGATAAGGCTTTTAAAGTTAAGAAATAACTTAAGGATGAAAATTATTATTATTTAGTCTTGATAATCATTACTATTTATTGATGATAATCATTCCCGATTAGCGACTTTCTTATCATCAGCCTCTTACCAAAAGGGAAGCAAGGGTCAAAATCTTTGTCGATCAATAAGGTAAAAGGTTTTCTCAACAACCACCCTTCGGGGTGAAGAAAATTAGGAAGTATAAAATGAATCAAACGACGAAATATGGTCTTTTCTTTTTAGGTGGCTTGGTGGTTGGTGCTTTGGGCGCCGTGGTCGTGACGCGTGGCAAATTGGATTTGAAACCCTTGGCCACTGACTTGCTCGCCTCTGGCATCGATTTGAAGGATAAGGCTCTCGGCGTGGTCGAAAGCTGCAAGGAAGACTTGGCTGACGCAGTGGCTGAAGCCCAGATCAAGAGCCAGGAAAAGAAGGCTAAGGCCGAAGCTAAGGCTGAAGAAGAAGTCAAGCCCGCTAAGGTTGCTAAGGAAGCCAAACCTGCCTAATTTTGAGGAAACTTTTTCCTAGCGCTAGGAGGAGGGTGCCCTGTAGCACTCTCCCTTGCGCGTTTTTCCTCAACATAAGCAATTGTGTTGGAACCGACGGGGCTCAGTCGTCTAAAGCGCTTGAGTCCCATCTGAACTAAACACCGCCGACCCCAAAAAGTGATTTTCCTCTGGCAGAGAATGCCTATTGTTCCAAGCGATAAGCACTCGCCACTCGGGAAGATTGACTGCCAGGAGACACACTGTCATACACTCGTGACCCAAAGGTTAGCGCGTGGTGCAACAGTGTGTTTTTTGTGTATTAGATCTTCTCACGATAAACGGTCGACTATAGAACCATGAAATTTCAATTAATCCATGAAGTGGGCAATCGTCAGCGTTGGCGAACCCGTACCCCCCTTTCGAGCGCTTCGGCTAGCTTGATTGCTGATGAACTTCAGGCTCTCGCTGAGGTAACTGGTGTTGTGGTGAATCCACGCACTGGGTCGGTGATTGTGACCTACGACACCCTGGCGGCTCGTGCACGCGTGACCGAATATTTGGCAAGTTTGGACAAGAACCCGCCGATTAATCGTGCTATCCGCGCTCACTACTTAGCCGTGACGCCTGCGCAAAAACGCGTTTTGATGTCGTTCCAGCCATCGGGTCGCGCTGGTGAAGCGGTCGAAATTATTAAAGAAAATCGCCTCGTTGGCGGTGTGCGTAACGCTATTGATTCTGGCGTTCGCAATATGCCGATTCTGACGGACATTTTCTATCCGGTTTTGCGTTTCTTCGGTTTCCGTAAAGCTGAAGAAGTGCCTGCACAGACGCAAACCGCACAGAATTCTGGTGCCTCTCTGGTTGAGCAGCACTTTAAGCTCCCAGAGGCAAAGTTGGACTTCGGTCCCTTGGCACGCTACTTGGTGGTGAATCCCTTCTTGCCGATTTTGGCAACGACAGCCAACACGATTTTGGCAGGGATTCCGATCATTATCGACGGTGTGAAGCAGCTCTTTAAGGGTAAGCTCAACGTGGCAGTGCTCGACGCTGCAGCCGTGGCCGTGTGCTTGTTGCGCCGTGACTTTAAGGCCGCTGGTCTCTTGATCCTCTTGCTCGGTATGGGCGAAATGCTTGAGAACTATGCTCTCAAGAAGTCGATGGCTAGCTTGGCTGAACAGCTCTCCTTGAAGTGCGATGAAGTCTGGGTGCGCCGTGGCGAAGAAGTGGTCAAGATTCCGTTTAATGATGTGACACGCGACGACGTCGTTGTGGTGCGCACCGGTACGGTGATCCCGGTTGACGGTATCGTTGTTGACGGTGAAGCTGAAGTCAATCAGGCCACGATGACGGGTGAAGCTGTTGCTGTGCAGCGCTCTCCCGGTGGCTCGGTCTTTGCGGGTACCGTTGTTGAAACCGGTGAAATTGGCATTAAGCCCACGCACATCGGGGACGCAACCCGCTTAGCGAAGATTATTCAGTTCGTTGAAGATAGCGAACAGGCGAAGGCCAGCATTGAAAGTAAGGCTTTGAAGATTGCTGATGCGATCGTGCCCTTTAACTTTGCGCTCGCCGCCCTCGTGTGGTTCTTCACGCGTGACTTAACGCGTACGGCCTCGGTCCTTCTTGTGGACTACAGCTGCGCACTGCGCTTGGCTACGCCGCTTGCGATTCTCTCCGCGATGAAGGAAGGCACGGCACGTGGTGTTGTCATTAAGGGTGGTCGCTACCTCGAAGCGTTGGCTGAAATCGATACCGTGGTCTTTGATAAGACCGGTACGCTCACCAACTCCACGCCGCAGCTCTCTGATGTGGTGTCGCTCCATAAAGATTGGGACGAAAACGAAATCCTGCGTCTCTCCGCTTGCTTGGAAGAACACTTCCCGCATCCGGTCTCCCGCGCTGTGGTGAACGCCGCTGAAGATCGTAAGCTCGAACACTACCAAGAACGTCACGACACGAAGGTGCAGTACGTGGTTGCCCACGGTATCTGCTCGCACGTGGATGGCGAAAAGGTGATTTTAGGTTCCCGCCACTTCGTTGAAGATGACGAAGGCGTGGATTGCAGCAGCGCTCAGGCCGACATTCATCGCTTGCTCGACCAGGGTAAGACGGTGCTCTTCTTGGCTCGCGGTGGGGAATTGATTGGCTTGATCGGTATTGAAGACCCGGTTCGCGAAGAATCTGTTGAAGTGATTCGTGAATTGCAGGCTCGCGGCAAGCGCGTTGTGATGCTCACGGGTGACGATCGCCGTACGGCTCAGGCTGTGGCTAATCGCTTAGGCATTACAGAGTTCCGCGCTCAGGTTCTCCCTGAAGACAAGGCCTCTGAAGTGCAGAAGTTGAAAGACTCTGGCGCCAAAGTGTTGATGGTGGGTGACGGGATTAACGACTCGCCCGCTCTGAGTACCGCTGACGTTGGTGTCACGTTGCGCGACAGTACTGACATTGCTCAGGAAGTGGCCGACGTGGTCTTGACGGAATCGTTGCGCAACTTGCTCGTGGCCCTTGATTTGGGTGAAGCCACGATGCGCCGCATCAAACAAAACGTCACCTACGCTGTGGGTCTTAACTCTGTCTTCTTGACGGGCGGTCTCACGGGTCTTCTGACGCCGGTGCTCTCTGCGCTCTTACATAACGCCACCACGGTGGGCGTGTGCTTGAACGCGATGCGTCCGGAATTGGGTCACTACGACGGGGAATCGCATTACTTAAAGGATGCGAGCGAAGACATCCTCGATATGGTCCATAAGTTGAAGGCCTTGATGGACGGCGACTCTGGCCAGGCGGCAACGCCCCCGCGTATCGCCGTGACGGCAATGCAAGCTGCGGGCTCGCACAAACGAGCCTCTAAGCTGATGCGTAGCAATTGATGTAATCAGTCGATAGAGTAGGGAGCACTTTTCAAAAGGTGCTCCCCTCTCGAGAAAAAAGAACCCCATAAAACAATTAGAACGAAAAGGACATAAAACGATGAGTGATTTCCAAGCTTGTGTACGTAGTATGATTCCGGGTCGTTTGCGCCTGCGTCATCCTATTCTCAAAACGCTCTCCGAAGACGATCTGAAGATGGCCCATGATTGGATCACGAGCATTGACGGCGTGTTCGCTTTTGAAGTGAATCCGCGCGTTGGCTCGGCTTTGATTCTCTGGGATAGCGAAAAACTCTCCGAAGAAGAATTCCTCGATCAGCTCGAAAACCTGATTACCATGGCAGTGGGCATGATGGGGGAAGGTAAGGACCTCTCGGTCGAAACCACGCCCTTGACCACGGTCTGCCATGTCGCTAGTAAAGCGCAGCAAACCGCTGCTAAAGGTTTGGGTAACTTAGCGGTCTTTATCGCAGGCGGTCCCAACGAAGAACATTCTGTGCAGCGCGTTGAACGTATGGCACTTAACCGCACGATGCTCGTTGCCTTGATTCTCTCCATGGGTGGCATCGTGACGCGCAACTACGCCTGGCACGTCGCAGGCGGGGTGACTTTCTTAGCTTTCTTAGGATTGCACCTTATCAATAATCGCCGTTTGCTCTAAAATAGCGGGGAAGCTCAAAAAGCTTCCCCCTTTTTTTGGCCTCAAGTTGAGGTCACTCATCCTCACTTGGAGCCCTAGCCGTGTTAGAAAAGAGCATCCGTTTTCTCCTCATTCTCCTGATGACCTTCATTGCCTTAGGGATTTTGGCAGGGATGCTGGCGATCATGGCGATGGCGCTCGTTTTAACCATTGTTGTGATTCTCACAGCCTACGCTCTAGCTCCTGAACAATCCAAAGCGTTCTGGGGCAAATTGCGCGGTGAGCTCGACGGGTGGATCTCTCGCCTTGAAGCCCTTTGGGGAGAAATCAAAGGCGTGGTTGACCATTTTGTAGGCGCCAAAGGTGAAGCTCCTCAGGCTGACGCAGCGCAAGCCCAATCCTCTGACACTTCTGAGTCCACTTCTGCTCAAGTGGAAACGGCCGCGATCGAGGCTGTCGACGAGGTAGACGGCGCCAAAAACGGCGAAAAACTCGCGAAAAACTAATACGGGCTTGGTAATACCTCAGAAGTTTGCGTAATCTCACGAAGATTTTCAGAATGAGACAACCTAAACGCAAAATTTTTCACTATAGTTAATAGCAAGAACAACGCACAGCCCCGTGGGGCGCTGTCAACTCTGTTCATGAAGGTTCTTCTTTACCGCCGGATCCTCTCCGGTCTCTCTCTTAGTGCGAGGAGCACTACTCAACGGTAAAGAGGTAACTGAGCAAGAGTGTCTTTTCAGAAAACTTATCCCTTTTTTCCCTTAAGTAAAAAAATTCAAAGTAAAGGAATACATCATGCAGTTGAAGAAATGGTCCTCTCTTTTTGTTGCCGCAGGTTTGGCTGTGGCTTTGGTTGGTTGCGGTGAAGATAAGAAAGAAGCTGCCGCTCCGGCTCCTGCTGCTAAGGCTGAAGCCACGACGATCGTGGTGGGTGCTTCCCCTGTGCCGCACGCTGATATTTTGAAGTTTGTTCAGCCCGCTCTTGAAAAAGAAGGCGTCAATTTGAAGATTGTTGAATTTAGCGACTACATCAAGCCGAACCTCTCCTTGGCTGACAAGGAATTGGACGCTAACTTCTTCCAGCACAAGCCCTATTTGGACGAATTCGCTAAGGCTCGTGGTTTGAAGTTGGCTGTGTTGGCTAGCGTTCACTTGGAACCGATGGGCGTTTACTCCACCAAGGTGAAGAACGTCAACGATTTGAAGGAAGGCGCCAAGGTCGCTATTCCTAATGACCCGACCAACGGTGGCCGCGCTTTGAAGGTGTTGGAAACGGCTGGTTTGATCAAGGTGAAGCCTGAAGCTGGCGTGCTCGCTACGGTGGCTGACGTCATTGACAACCCCAAGAAGTTGCAGTTTGCTGAAATCGAAGCTGCTCAGCTCCCGCGCGCTTTGCCGGACGTTGACGCTGCCGTGATCAACTCCAACTTCGCTCTCGGCGCTAACTTGAACCCGACCAAGGACGCTATCGCTGTTGAAAGCAAGGATTCTCCTTACGCCAACATCGTCGTGGTCCGTGAAGGCGACAACCGCGAAGCGCTTCAGAAGTTGAAGGCCGCTTTGACGACCGAAGACGTCAAGAAGTTCTTGGAAACCCAGTACAAGGGTGCTGTTCTTCCGGCTTTCTAATCTAGCAGAGAAGAACGCTCACTTCCGAGCATAGATCATCAACAGCCCGCTTTTTCTTCCAGGTCTCGTCATTGGAGAACTGACTAAGAAAGAGCGGGCTGTTTCCTTTTTGTTGGTCGGAAATCGAGCTCATGTTATTTTGCGTATAGAAAAAAAGTAGTGACAAGGAAGGAAAAGCTTCCGGAGGTCGCTCTACACAAAGGTTTGACGGTGTTGAGCTTGAGGAAAAGGAAGTCAAAAAAACGAGAAAAGAAGTATTTTTCAGATAACTATAGGATTTCGTTACATTGAAGGCGCGATTTTCGCCTCTTAATATCGCCTTCGCGCTTTGCCTACTCTAGAGAGTGATTCTCATTTTTAGTAGAATAAACCTATCAAAAATTAGGTACTCATGAAATCCTATGCAGAAATGCGAACTTAATGTGACCGGGATGAGCTGCTCGGCATGCTCCTCTCGCGTAGAAAAAGTCGTCCGTCAATTGTCCGGAGTGGGACAGGCGGACGTGAATCTTTTAAAGAACACCCTTACTCTCTCGTACGATGAAGGCGTGCTCACCCTTCCTGAAGTGAAAAAAGCGGTGGAAGAGGCGGGCTATGGGTTGGTGATCCCAGAGAGCGGGGAGAAGAAAGCCTCTGCCCGCGCGAGTGCTAGTGCTGCGGAAGAAAACGCTGACCTCGCGCTTGAAAAAGAGCGCCGTGGCTTGATGATTGCCTTTGGGTTCTTAGCCGTGTTGTGCTACCTCTCGATGGGCGGCATGATGGGGCTTCCCTTGCCTTCTTTCCTTGATGGAGTGAGAGGGGCAACCTCAAACGCACTAGCGCAACTTCTTCTCTTAATCCCGATTCTCTTTATTCGTCGTATCACGTTTATTCGTGGGTTTAAGTCGCTCTGGCATCGTGCGCCGACGATGGATGCACTCGTTGCGATTGGCGCGGGCGCTTCGCTCGTTTACGGCATCTGGTCGCTCTTTATGATGAATCTTGCGAGCGCAGATGGGCAGACGATGACGGTGCACCACTACGCGCATGGGCTCTACTTCGAAGGTGCTGGGATGATCGTCACGCTAGTGGCGCTTGGCAAATACTTTGAAGCCCGTGCTAAGAAGCGCACCACCGAAGCGATGACTGCGCTGATGGCTCTGGCGCCGCAACGCGCCGCCGTCCTTCGTGATGGCAAAGAAGTGAGCGTTGCGCTCGAAGACGTGCGCACTGGTGAGAGCGTTGTTGTCAAAACGGGCGAAGTGATCCCAGTTGACGGCATTGTGCTCGAAGGGATGGCAAGCATTAACGAAGCCACAATCACGGGCGAAAGCGTCCCTGTGCAAAAAGGGGTGGATGACACCGTGATTGGGGCCACGCACTTGGAAGCTGGACGCATCGTGATGCGCGCCACGCGTGTGGGCGACGATACGGTGTTGGCCCAGATCATTCGCATGGTGGACGAAGCGACAAGCTCAAAAGCTCCCGTGGCGCGTCTTGCAGACCGTGTGAGTGGCGTCTTTGTCCCAGTGGTGATTGTGATTGCTATTGTGACGGCCTTAGTGTGGTTGGCGCTAGGCAAAGACGTGGAATTTGCGCTCTCGTGTGCGATTGCCGTCTTGGTGATTTCCTGCCCTTGCGCCTTGGGTCTTGCCACGCCAACGGCGGTGATGGTGGGTACTGGCGTGGGCGCCAAGCATGGGCTTCTTTTTAAGTCCGCGGAAGCGCTTGAGCGCCTCTCCTCAATTAAAACCGTGGTGATGGATAAGACGGGCACCTTGACCGTTGGGGAACCTTCGGTCGTGCGTGTGGTCTCTGCGATTCCGAAGCTTGAAACGGTCGTCTTGATGGTTGCTGTGGCGCTTGAAAACTTGTCCGAACACCCCCTCGCGCGCGCTGTGATGCGTGAGGCGAAAGCGAAGAATATTCCGATTCAAAAGGCAGAAGACTTCACGCAGTATCCTGGTGAAGGCATTAGCGCAAGAGTTGCAGGAAGCCTTTGCGTGGCAGGGAATTTGGCTTTGATGAAGCGCTTAGAATTACCTGTTCCCGAAGCTCTTCAGGCGCAAGCCGATATTGCGCACCAAGAAGGTGCCACCGCGCTCTTTATTGCCTCGAACGCCAAAGTGACGGGCTTTATTGCGGTGCGAGACGAATTAAAGCCGGATTCTGCTGCTGCGATTGCTGCGATGCACCGCTTGGGTCTACGCACAGTGATGCTCACTGGTGACAACCCCTTGACGGCTAAGGCTCTTGCTCGCGAAGCGGGGATCGATGAAAAAGACGTGATCGCTGGGGTGAAGCCCAACGAAAAAGCCGCTCACATTGATCGCATCCGCGCAGAAGGTGCCGTGGCCATGGTGGGCGACGGGGTGAACGACGCGCCTGCGCTTGCGCTCGCCGATGTGGGCTTAGCCATTGGTGCAGGAACAGAAGTTGCTCGTGCGTCAGCCGACGTGGTTTTGATGCGCAACTCGGTTGCGGGCGTTGCGAACGCTGTGGAACTCTCGCGCGCCACAATGCGCAACATTCGCCAGAATCTTTTCTGGGCCTTTATTTACAACACGATCGGCATTCCGATTGCCGCTGGTGTGTTCTTCCCGGTTTTTGGTTGGACGCTCAATCCGATGATTGCCGCGGCCGCCATGAGTTTAAGCTCCGTGAGCGTGGTGAGTAACGCTTTGCGGTTACGATTCTTTAAAACGGTCGCACTCCCTGATGTCGAAGCGAGTGCCTCTGATACTCACACCTCTAATGAAGGAAATAAAATGGAAAAAGTGATTCATATTGAAGGTATGCACTGCAGCCACTGCACGAAGTCTGTGCACGATGCTCTCTCCGCACTTCCTGGCGTCTCCATGGTGATGGTGAGCCTTGAAAAGAACTGCGCTGTGGTGAGCGTGGATGATAGCATTCCTGATGAAATGCTCAAGGCTGTGGTTGACGGCGCTGGCTTTACGGTGAAGAATATCGAAGTACAGTAATTTCTCAGCACAAGGAGACTACGAGTGGGAACCTTTTTAACTTGGTTTCGATCGTCGATTATTCGCCGATTCTTTATCGTCTTTTTTGGCATTGTCGTTGCCGTAGCACTCGTAGCCATTCCGGCGATCACGCTCACGAGCTCGATGTCGAGCTCCGGGGGCGCGATCAACGTTTCGGGCAGTATGCGTATGCAGAGCTATAAGCTCGCGATGGCGGTCCTTAATCCTTATCAGGATGATGAGGTGCGTCAGCGAAATACCATCACTGCCCTTAATGTTTTTGGCGAAAAGTTGGATGACCCTTCGCTCGCCGATGCGATGTCGATGGATCCAGAAGATCCCATTCGCCAACACTATACGATTTTGCACGAGCGCTTTAATAAAGAAATCAAACCCTTAGCGCTCGCGAGTCTTCAAGAAGATGAAGCGCGCCGTAAGTTTGTGCAGGCCATTCCTAGCTTTGTTGAAGACGTCAATATTTACGTCAAAGTCCTCGAAGAGTCGCTTAATACGCGTCTTTTGGTCTTAAAGTGGCTTTTAATCGGGATTTTGATTGGTTCTTTGATTCTCACCTACGGCATGCTCCTCGTGATGAAGCGCCGTATTTTCTCCCCGCTCCTTGAGATTGGTGGTGTGGCAAGCGCTGTGCGTCAGGGGAACCTCACCGTGCGCGCAAAAGTCCTCGAAAACGATGAAATTGGTCGCTTAGCCTCGGGCTTTAACTACATGCTTGATGAGCTCTCGCACCTTTACGGCAACTTAGAGGCCGAGGTGGCGAGAAAGACGCTTGACCTTAACCGCCGTAACCAAGGCTTAGAATTGATTGGTCGCATCGCGGAGCAAGTGAATTTCGACGAAGGGCGAAATGAAAAGCTTCTCGGGACCATCATGGACGAGATTGCCAAGATGACGGAAGCAAAGAGCTGTGCCCTTTTTGCGGGCGAAAGAGGAGCGCCCTATATGCTGGCTCACTCAAGCGCCTGGGAAGACGATGATGAAGCGCTCGCAACGCGCTTTGCTGCCGGAACGCACGAGGGGATGGCAGGGGAACTCATGGCCAACTTCGCTGGCATGACGCCAGAAGGCTGGCAGGTTGACCTCTTAAAAGCGTTCTCGCAAACATTGGGACGCGCGATGGAGCGCGCTACGCGCCAGATTGATGATCGCCGCTTAGCCGTCCTTGAAGAGCGCTCAACGATTGCTCGCGAATTGCATGACTCCATTGCGCAGTCGCTTTCCTTTGCGCGTATTCAGCTCCACCGCTTGAAGCTCTTTATTGAACGCAAAGCGGACCATGAAACCGTGCTAAAGACGGTGGGCGAATTAAATGAAGGGTTGACTGGCGCCTACGCACAGTTGCGTGAAGTGCTCACCGCGTTCCGACTCCAAATTGGTGGCTCGGGGCTCGCTGGAGCGCTTGAAACCTCGATTGATGAATTCCGTAATCGTACGGGGATCCCAGTGGCCTTTTCTTGTCAGTTGCTCGGATTTGAACTCTCGCCCAATGGTCAGGTACACTTGGTAAGCATTGTGCGAGAAGGGCTTTCCAACATTGAAAAGCACGCTCAGGCGAGTCACGTGACGGTGAGCCTTGAGCGTAAGGCGGGAGAGAATGGGGCGAGTAGCGCCATGGTGCTCACGATTGAAGACGATGGGATTGGGTTACCAGATTCGCCACAAAAAGCGAACCACTATGGGCTCACCATCATGAATGAGCGCGCCCAGGCGATTGGAGGGGAACTCACGCTCGCTCGCCGAGAGGATACTTCTGGGACGCGCTTGACGCTCAGAATTCCTGAAAAAGAGGCAAACTAATGCCACTTTAAGGCTGAAATCGCTACAATTCACTTAACAACCAATTTTTTTAGGCACTCAAGGTCATGACTTTAAAAGACAAACATACCGTTGTGGTGATTGATGATCACCCCCTTTTCCGTCGTGGAGTCCGCGAACTCCTTGATATGGAACCCTCTATTGAAGTAGTGGGTGAGGCTGGCACGCGCGAACAAGCGCTTGAGATGGTGCGTAAATTTGAACCAGACTTGACTGTGCTTGACTTAAACATTAAGGGCACCTCGGGGCTCGAAATTCTCTCGACCTTAAAGGATGAGGACCCCAGCCGCCGTATCGTCATTTTGACGGTGAGTGACTCGGGCGACGACGTCACCGCTTGCATTCAGGCGGGTGCTGACGGCTACCTCTTAAAGGACAGTGAACCAGAAGAATTCTTGGGGAATATTCGTCAGACGCTCGAAGGGCGTTTGATTGTGGACCCCTCGATGATGATTTATTTGCGCGAAAGTTTGCGCAACAAGGCGAACCCCGCCAACGCAGATGCCCCGAAGATTACGGGTCGCGAAGCCGATGTGCTAGAGCTGATCGCTCAGGGCTTCACCAATAAGATGATTGCACGCGAATTGAATATTTCGGACGGTACCGTGAAGGGGCACGTCAAGCATCTTCTGAATAAGCTTGGTTTCCGTAGCCGCGTGGAAGCTGCGGTCTGGGCCACACAAAATGGCTTTAAGCGTGAAGATTGGGTTTCGGACGAAGCCTAAAAAAGATTTTTCACAAAAAGACACGAACGGGAACCTTAAAACGGTTCCCGTTTTTTCAACCTTAAGCGTCTCGTCAGTTTCGTGAGTTAATCTAAAGCCATAGAGTGAATGCAGGCATTCACAACCTCCTAAACAGAAACACCGATAAATGTGTTGGGGCACATGGTGCGGAAAGGCTAGGAGAGACAGGCTCAAAGCGCAACGCGATTCTTTCTTCTCCTTGGGACGCTTGCGCTGAGGTTTGGAAGCTTTAACAGAGCATCTCGCAGAGGCGAAGGAAGTGAGTTTTGGGATCCTTCCTTCAGAAAAGTCTCTAGCGACAAAAAAAGGTCAAGACGATTTTTTCGTGCTTGACCTCTTTTTTTTGCCCATCGCGGGCACTGATGTGTTTTCCTAGAAGATTACTTCTTCGTGTGGCACATCAAGCAGTTGAAGCGTTCACCAGCGAGTTCACCATCTTTCTGATGGGACTGCGGGATCTGAGTCTTCTGACCCGGGGTCGTGGTGGCTAACTGATGGCACATACGGCAGGGGTTGTTGCCTTCGGTGATCTTGTAGTCATCGATCGGGTGCGGAATCTGCGGCGGGTTGGCCTGAGCCACTGCCATCACAGAGAAAAGGGCGACGGACGAGAGAATTTTCGTGTAGACATTCATGGTAATCTCCTTGATTATTTCTTGATGTCAGAAGAGTTGCGTATGTAATCCGCAATGTTGAATTTCAGCGATTCTTCGGGACAGACACTGATACAGCGACCACATTGAATGCAGTCACCTACAGGGATCGTGCCTGTTTTTGAGAGCTGATTAAATTTGATTATTTGCGGTTCGGGGCACACACGGAGACAATCCCCACAATGGGTACAGGTATTGTCTTCAAACGTGATTTTAATACATGGTTTGCGATTTAGTCGAGTGAGGAGTCCCCAAAACGCGCCAAGCGGGCAGAGGTGACCACACCAGGCGTGCTTAGCAATCGCAAGATCCAGTGAAAATATCGTCAAAGCGACAGCGGCCGCCCAAAGCCCAGTGCCGAAAATCACGTCTCTCCAAAGGAGAGCCTGCGGACTTACCACTTCAAAGGCAGCAGTGCCTGTGAGTGCGCTCACCACCAACGTTGCTCCCGCAAAAAGGTAACGAAGTCTTTCATCAAAGCGAATCCAGTCAGCTTTGAGCCCCAATTTGCGACGAAGCGCGGCCGCGAGGTCCGTGACAAGATTCATCGGGCAGATCCAACCGCAAAAGATGCGAGAACCCAAAAAGACGTAAACACTGATCACAACGAGTGCCCCAGTGAGCGCGGTTACGGTAGGGGCGTGCCCCGCCACCCAACGCTCTAATAAGGCAAAGGGATCGGTGAGTGGAATCGCATTGAGCACGGTTGAGCCCGATAGGTCGCCGTCCAAAATAGGCACCCCTCCCACGGTCCATCCCCAACGAGCAAAGCCCGCAAAAAGGAGCAGAATGAGAAGCTGCACACTGTGGCGCAAAAGCGCCCAGCGATGCCGTGTGAGCCACTCACCCAGGGTTTGGGGTGGTGGCAGATGCCTCACAGGACGAGCTGAGGCAGTGCGTTTGGAAGAAGTTGATTCATTCATCTGGCATTACCTCAAGGCTTCCATGTTTTTCAACGACTCGAGCGCATTTTCTGAAGACTCTTCTTTTGGCGTCTTCGCGCTACTGGGTGTCTTATCTCGCTGGTTCTTGGGGTCATCGTCCGCTAGCCAGCCTAAGCGATAATGTGCACCAATTTGCCCCAGCGCTGACTCGCGATCGACAATACGAATCGCGGCTTTGTCTGTTGGGCAAACTTTTTCGCAAATCCCGCAGCCTGTGCACTTTTCAGGCTTAATCACGGGACGGAGCATGGCATGTTTGCTCAAACCTCGAGAAAGGGGATCGAGCACAATGGCTTTGTCGCTCTCTGGGCATTCGCGGTAGCACACCTCACAGCGTAGGCCTTGAAAAGAAAGGCAAGAGGCGGGATCAACCAACGCAACCCCCATTCTGGCGTCTTCAATTTTTTCGAGTTTGGGGTCAAGCGCCCCTGTGGGGCACGCCTTCACACAAGGCATGTCGTGACAGAGGTAGCAAGGTGTCTCGCGTGGAATGAAAAAAGGCGTGCCAGTGGGCGCTGGGTCGCTTGGCGAAGCCAGGCGCAGCGTTTTATAAGGACAAGCCGTCACGCACTGTCCACAGCGAGAGCAGGCCGCCAGAAAGCGTGCCATATCATGTGTGGCACTCAAAGCGCCAGGCGGCTGTGGAACCCAGCGGGCTTGTGTTTCTCTTGTGCCCATGATGCCAAAACCCCAAGCTAGCACCACACCTGCAGCCGAAAGCTCGATGGTGTGCGTGAGAAGGTCTCGACGCGTGAGCGAAAAAGACGGTTTAACCGGTTTCATGAGAGAAAAAGCGGGCAATGAGCAGGTCTCTCAGTGAGAAACCTGCTCAAGTCTAGGGAAGCGTGGGAATCGCAATAGATTTCCACCCACTGGCCGTTAGGCCTTCACCACTTTGACCGCGGTCTTCTTGAAGTCAGGTTCAAGCGAGATCGGATCTGCAGCATCAATCACGACGGCGTTAGTTTTCACGGTCGGATCGAAGAAGGCGAGCCAAGTCATACCGCGCGGCATGAGGTTACGATGCTTCGTTTCCACAATCGCTTCGCACTCCCCATGGCGGCTGGTGACACGAGCCTTCTGACCACGAGCAAGACCTCGGGCTTCTGCGTCAGCCGGGTGCATGTAAAGGAGGGCGTTCGCTTCCGAGCGCACTAATTCAGGCACGCGACCCGTCATCGAACCCGTGTGCCAATGCTCAAGGATACGACCCGTAGAGAGCCACAAATCATAGGTCTGATCGGGCTGTTCAACGGGAGCCGCATACGGACGGAAGAAGATCTTCGCCTTACCAGGATGCTTTTGTGCTTCCTTATTGGTGACGCTGTAGAGGTCACCACTCGGGATTTCTTTCATCAGGGGACCGTAGAAAAGGTTATCGGCCTTAGCGTACGGGTCGTACTCGGTGTTAAAGCGATAAAGCGTTTCTTTCCCGTCCACCACAGGCCAGAGCAAACCACGGCTCTTCGGGTCCTGATAGGTATCGAAGTCCGCCAAGTCGTGGGCATGGCCTACCGTGAATTCACGGTATTCGTTAAAGAGCGCCTTTTCTGGGAAGTAGGGAAGGCCTAAGGCGTCGCCCGTAGCGTTCTTTTCGTTGGGGTAAAGGGGATCGGGCCAGACACCTTTGCGCTTTTCGTTCGGGGCAAAGAGCACATCAAAAAGCGTAGCTTCAGGATCGACTCCCGCGAGCACGTCGGGGAGCTGATCATTGGGCACGCCCTTTAAGGGCTGAGCACCCCAAGTTTCTTTCACTTTGAAGCGCTTGGCGAATTCCATCATCGTCCACATATCCGTGCGAGCTTCGCCCGGAGCATCAACAACCTGATGCCAGCCTTGCGTACGACGTTCAGCGTTCCCATAAAGACCCCACTTTTCAAAGTGACCCGCCACTGGGAGAATCAAGTCGGCAACACCTGCGGAGAAGGTTGGGTAGATGTCAGAGACGACCACAAAGTTTTCTGGATCGCGAGCCGCTTTAATCCAGTGCGTATTGTTTGGTGTTGACTGGAAGATATTGACGACTTGCGTCCAGACGAAATTAATCGACTTATCTTCAAGACCGCGCATAATTCCCATCAAGCTCGCGCCCACTTTGGGGTTCAGCGTGCCAGCGGGCAGTTGCCAGATCGATTCCGTGCGTTGACGGTGTTTGGGGTTGGCAACGAGCATATCTGCTGGGAGACGATGCGAGAAAGCACCGACTTCACGAGCAGAGCCGCAAGCAGAAGGCTGACCGGTGAGCGAGAAAGCGCCGTTACCCGGTTTGGCGTGCTTACCTAAGAGAAGATGGATGGAGTAGACGAGTTCATTTACCCACACGCCGCGCTGATGCTGGTTAAAGCCCATGCACCAGTAGCTCATGAGGTTGCGTTTTGTGTCGCAAACGAGGTCTGCTAAGTCCATCAACTTCTTTTTGAACGTATCGAGCGACTCATCAGCGTCACCTTTAGCGAGTTCGGCCACAAAGTCGAGATCGTAGGGTTCCACGCCTTTGCGGAAATCTTCGAGCGTGATTTGCCAGTGCTTACCCGCGGTGGCGCCAGAATTTTTCTGTTCAACTTCCGTTCCCGCCTTGAGGCCCATCCCGCGGGCTTCGTTCGCGTCGAGCGTCACTTTCAACTGACGTGCCATCACGTCTTTTTCAGCTGGGTAGGCAAATTTGTCGGTATTGCGAAGTCCGTAACCAATGTCGGTGACGCCCGCAGCAAAGATGCAGTGCTTATTCACAAAGTCCTGATCAACCACGTTGCGACGCAGAATTTCGCGCAACAAGAAGTTCGCAATGGCCAAATCCGTGCTGGGCTTAAAGATAATCGTCAAATCCGAGAAGTCAGAGCTCGTGTTGCGGAAGGTCGTCAAATTGATGACTTTCGTCGCTTTATGGCTGAGTTTGCGGTCTACCACACGCGACCAGAGCACAGGGTGGGCTTCAGCCATGTTGTTGCCCCAAAGGAGCATCAAGTCAGACTTTTCAATGTCGGCGTAGTTGTTTGCTGGTTCATCAATCCCGAAGACTTGATAAAAGCCCACCACAGCGCTTGCCATACAGAGGCGCGCATTGGGGTCGATATTGTTCGAGCGAAAGCCCCCTTTCCAGAGTTTGCTTGCGGTATAGGCTTCGGGAATCGTGTACTGGCCAGAGCCACAAAGACCAATCCCCGCAGGGCCCTTAGCCTGGTAGACGCGTTTAAACTGGCGAGCCATTTCATCAAAAGCTTCATCCCAAGAGACTGGCGTAAATTCGCCATTCTTGTCGAACTTGCCATTCTTTTTGCGCATCAAGGGACGCGTGAGGCGATCCTTCCCATAAAGAATCTTGGTGTTGAAGTAGCCCTTCACACAGTTAAGACCACGATTGACGGGAGAGTCAGGGTCACCCATCGTGGCGACAACGCGACCGTCTTTCACACCGACCTGCAAACCGCAACCGGTTCCGCAGAAGCGGCAGACACCTTTGTGCCAAGCGATGCCATCTTTTGTGGCAGCAGCGGCCTGGGCCTCAGCTTTAGAAACGATAGGAATCCCGACGCTCATTGCGGCGGAAGTGGCAAGACCAGTCTTCAAAAGGCGACGACGGGTAGCATTGACAGGATTTGTCATGAGGTTCTCCTTGCGTGGGAAGTCGCTCCCCTAGGGGTCGTGATCGGGCTGGCCTATAGGTGATCCGAGTGGACCAAGGGGTTGGTCTGATGGGCTCAGAAGAAAAGCTTGGGATTTTCTTCATTGAGCCCGTAGGGGGTCAGGATCGATTTGGTCAGTGAACGATCAGGCTTTGGAAAGCTGAGGAAGCGATTCCTTTTTGACAGTTAAAAAGTTGCGACGTCACTCGCTTTTGGTGGGCTCTTCACCTGCTGCCATTTCGTCAGCGAAGTAGTGATTGATAAGACTCACGTCCATCACCCCTTCGAGATGACGAATCGCATCGAACGTACTCACCTCATCGCTCGTGGTTTCACCTTCGATCACGGCGATGGCACGGGAGTGCTCTTCATCGACTTGGAAAACTTCCACATTCGGCGTGGCCTTAACGGCCTCAAGTGTGGCAGCCATGGTTTCGGGTTGAAAAGCAATCAAGATGCTGGAGTAGTTCATGAGTGTTATCTCTACCAAAAGAAACGAGAAAAATCACATCAGACACGATGGCATGGCCATCAGTCTTAATGACATTGTAGGAAGCAACCTGGCTAAAAAGAATCTGCGCTATGGGAGAGGGGGTCTCTCCCAGACGGGATTGGCATTAACCCTGAGGCAAGGAGAAATTCTCAGAGGAAAATTAAGGCTTTTGAGCGAGTTGCTATAAGTGTGAAAAGCCTTTGAGGCTATCCCCAAAAAGAATAACGAAAGTGCTTTTCAAGAGGCGAAAAACCTCGAAAAAATTAGACCCTAGGGTAAATCCTAGGGTCTCGAAAAGTGTAGCAGAAAAGCCGCGAAATTAGAAGGTAACCGTATCTGGGTGAAGTCCCGAGAAGGCGGTTTGCGGCATCGCATCGAGCTCTTCCATCGCTTCTTTATCAAGGCTCAACTTAAAGACTTCCATGTTGAGCTTTTGGTGCTGCATATCCAGAGCCTTCACAATCGGCATAAAACCGTGATCAAGGCTCCAGCGAAGCGCGACCTGCGCAGGCGTCATATTGAGGCGCTGAGCAATCGCCATGATGGTGGGATTGCGCACTAGCATACCGCGACCCAATGGGCTCCAAGCCTGAATCGCAATATTGTGGCGGAAGCAGAAATTGACGGCGGCATTTTGTGGGTAACCTGGGTGCAATTCCAATTGATTGACCATCGGGGCAATACGCGCACGAGCCATCATCGGCACCAAATGGTGGGGGAGGAAGTTACAGACCCCAATGGCGCGTACACGGCCTTCCTCGTAGAGCTCTTCCATGGCACGCCATGTGCCCACATTAAGACTCTGCCAAATCATCGGCTCGCCCTGAGCGGTCGGCCAATGAATGAGAAGGAGGTCAAGGTAGCTCGTCTTTAGCTGTTCGAGCATCTCAGCGAGTGCTTTTCTCACGCCCTCGGGATGACGGTGCGTCACCCAGATTTTGCTTGTGAGGAAAAACTCTTCACGCGGAATCATCGAATCGCGGATCGCGCGCCCAAGAGCGGGTGCGTTGCTATAAATCTGTGCCGTATCAAAGGAGCGATAACCAAACTGGATCGCCGAGGAGACCGCACTTAATAAAGGAGTGTCGTTAGGAACTTGCCACGTACCAAAGGACATGCAAGGCATCTGCACGCCATTGGGCAGTTCTAACTTATCTTGAAAAGAGTGAAACACTTACAGCAACTCCTGAGTTTTTTGTGCGCTCAGATCGACGTGGTTGGGGACATCGCACACAAGGTGGCAATCAATATCGGGGAATAAAGGTGGGCAAGAGCGCGAAGAGGTATCTAGCACGTGAAACTGTCTCTTTTTCACTCGCGTGACACCAGTTTTTCTTTCAAAGCGCACTCATTGCGAACTTCATAGCATACATGATACTGAATGTCGAAAGATTTGAGTTTGATCAAAGTCGACTCTTTCTTCTCTAGCGCGAAGAAAAACGAGAAAAAAGAGAAAATCCGAGAAAAAGTGAGAATTTTCGCTCATGAAGCGTATCATTTGACTAGCGTTTTTAAAAACGCTTCTTTTTTGTAGGACCAACTCAATGATGAAACGACAACTTTTCGTGGCACTCCTTTTAAGTGCAACGCTCTCGTCTGCTTTTGCTATGCGCTCCATGCCTGAACTCTCTCCAGGCGGAAGTGCCTATTCCTCTAACGGTGATTCCGCTCACCGCATAGGCAGTACGACATATTTTTCCGATGGAACAAGTGCGACGCCTATCGGCAACACCACGTACTATTCCGACGGTCGCTCTTCTATGGATATAGGAAATACAACCTACCATTCAGATGGTTCTTCGACCATGCATATTGGCAATACGGACTATCACTCGGATGGCACAAGCTCTACTCGCATTGGCAATACTGTCTACCATTCTGATGGCTCGAGCACGATGCTCATGCCTTAAAAGTGTTTTTTAGCGTTAAATAAACGCTAGAGGTAGAAAATAAGAGAAATTTCTCAGCCTTGTGGCTAGGAGTTTCTCTTTTTTGTTGTTCTTGGAGAAGGAAACGTTCAAAATAGAAGTAGTTTGTGATATTCTGAGAAACTCGCAAAAAAACATTCCCCCATTCAAGTTTATTTAGCGCACTTTATCATGCAGCATGATCTTTTTACTTGGATTCTGATTCTCGCCTGCTTACTCTGCCTTGGGGCAGGGATTGTCTGGCAGGTCTTCCGCCGTTTTGACGGTCGACGTGCTCAGAAAAAAGTTCATCGTCGTGTGGAACGCGTGGGTCGTCGCCCCGAGGCGAACCTCCCAAAAACGCCCAATAGCGAAGAAGAGAATAAGGACGCCCCCAGAGAATATCAGGGTGTGACGCGTCCAGTCATGCTTGCCATTACAACGCTCCCAGATCGTTTGAGCGCCTCCGACCTTTTTATTCAGCGTGCGCTTGAAATTGACGAGCCTTTTTATAACGAAATTCCCATTGATCCCAAAGAGTTAAAGCCGCTCGAGGCACTCTTTGCGCGTAACGTGGCCTTAGCGCGAGTGCCGGGCGACGATTTAAGCCGCTACGTTTATTCGCTTAACTTCTCGCACATGATTCAAGAAGCCTATTTGAAGGGCTTTATGCCGCATCCAAATGCGACTTCAGCAGACTTGTCGATTGTGGCTTTGGATGAGCACGCACAGCCTCTGGGCGACGTGATGCCAGTAGAAGACTTTGGCTTTGGGGTGGAATCTCACGTGCAAACGCTTTGGGAGCTTTGCAACCCTGTTGAAAAGAAGCACGAATTAAACGATTTGCTCGAAGAAGAGCTCTCGCTGGTGCGCAATTTAATGCCTCGTGCGAAGCTTTTAGTCGCTGCAGTGCAGGGTGTTGCCTGGACCGCGCATTGGGACGAACTCTTTGACTTGGTTCGCGATGTGCGCCGTGTGGGCGCTCAGCCAGGAAAGGCGCAGGAGCGTTGTGACCGTATTGATGCCCTCGCGAAAAAACTCTACGCCATTAATGCACGTATTGACGTCACCATTCAGACAATGGTGAAAAATATCCGCACGCCGCTTGAAGCCGATATGGCGCTCACCAATGCTGTGGCCTACATGATTGAGCGTGAACTCTCTGTGCTCTTCTTGCGCGTTTTGGCGCTCATCCGTGTGATGAGCGGGGATACGTACTTGCATAGCATTCACTGCTCGAGCAATATCGCCAAGAACGTGCTCCTCTTCCCTGACTTTAAGGCACTGCTTGAAAAAGCGCAGCAAATCGCTTATGAAGCGATGGAAAAACATTCTCGCGGTTACACCGAAGAAGTGATGTCGCTTGTGGGTCAGGTGAAAAAGGACGCTGAGGCGCTTGAGCGCGAATATGAAGAATCGATGAAGTGCTTGAAGGCGGATATGTTGCGCGTTCAGGCGAGCGTTGACCAGTTCCTCATTTTGCAGAGCCGCCCGCGTCGCTTTGCAGTGAAGCTGAACCCTGACAACACCATTGCTGCTTTGTTGATTCTTGAACACTAAGCTCCTCGCTATGGCAGACGATACTTCAGAGAAAAAAGCCACTTTTCGTATTGATAGCGAAAAGCAGAACCCGCTTTCTGCGGACACGGTGCGCGCGATTTGTGCCTTCCGTGATGAGAGAAATTGGCGCCCTTTTCATAATTTGAAGGATCTCGCGCTTTCTCTCAATCTAGAAGCTGCGGAGCTCCTTGAGTGTTTTCAGTGGACGGGACGCGAAGAAGATCGCCCTGAAGAGCGTGAACACATGGCGGAAGAGCTCGCCGATGTGTTGATCTATGCCGCGCTTTTTGCCGATCGTGCAGGGTTTTCTTTGGACGAAATCGTCAAGCGCAAACTAATCAAGAATCTCGAAAAATATCCTCTCCCAGGAGAGCCTGCCCAACCCGATCAAGCCGTTGCAGAAGAAAGCACTGCTAGTGAAGAGGCAAAAACAGCGTCCAGGAATGAGCTCAAGTTGCCACTGAGCCTTGCTGAAATTGACGCGTGGATTAAAAGCCTCGAAGCGGAAGAGCCCGTAGGCGAATGGACGGCAGACCCAGAAGGTCGCTTCACGTATGTGAAATATTCTCCTCGCACGCTTGCACTTTGGGGTGCTTTGAAAGAAGTGAAACTCACGACCAGCGAGACACCAGACGAAGTGATGGCGCTTTTCTCTGAGTCCACCGTTGGCGCAAGCGCCACCACACTTATTGAACGTTTAGCGCGTATGGTGAGACTCGAGCGGATGCGAGACGGCATTTTCCTCGAAGCGCAAACACGAGGCGTGCTCCTTCGCGTCTTCAAAGCTTTGCGAGCCATGCTCTAAACAGAAAAAGTCCCGAAATTCGGGACTTTTTGCGATGAGAGACAAACTAAAAATTAACCTTTTCTCACTTTGCTCGCTTGGATGACGAGTACCACACCGATGATAAAGAGAAGCCCCGGGAAGGGGAAGAGCTCTTCGAGGGTGGCACCTTCATTGAGTCTTGCGAGTGAAGCAAAGATCCCAATCCCTGCGAGCGCAATCCCACCAAACTGCATACGGTCTTGCGCTTGAGCACGACGCCGCCGTGCGGCTTCATCGTTATTCGTACCGGAAGACGCGACCACTGGGGTGTCGTTTTTCTTTCTCTGCGTTAATTTTTCCCAAATACTGCCTTTGGGTTTTTTCTCCAGCTGTCCATCAGTTCTTCCCCAAGTGCTCGTGCTGAGTCCGCCTTGAGCTTCTTCTGAGCGGAAGGTGGGCATGGGTTTCGCGGTCATATTGAGGCTTCCTTCGTCAAGCGCTTTGAGACCCGCTTTGCGAAGGCGATAAAGCGTGTCGGCTTCAATCGCGGCAATGTAGGAGACATAATCGCCATTTTTCGGTTCTAGCATGGATACCTCACCAGAGAAAAAAGAGTCTGTGTCTTTCCATTTTAGCGCATAAAAAATGCCCGCCTTTCTATTCTTCACAAAGAAAGGCGGGCATGGCAATAACGAATGTGAGTGCCAGAAGTGTTAAGCCTTCAGAGCGGAAGCAGCCTGCGCATCAAGGCGCGGCTTCATGCGAAGCATACGCATCCCGTTGGCGACCACGATTAAGCACGTTCCCGTATCGGCAAAAACGGCCATCCACATTGTGGCGACACCCGCCAAGGCCATCAACACAAAGACGAGTTTGATGATAAGCGCAAAGGCGATGTTTTGCACGAGCACGGCATGCGTGATCTTCGAGAGGCGAACGAGCGTGGCGATCGAGCCAATATTGTCGTCCATCACGGCAACGTGTGCGGCTTCAATGGCGCTATCCGTTCCACGAATCCCCATTGCGACACCAATGTCAGAGCGAGCCAGCGCAGGCGCGTCGTTAATCCCATCGCCCACCATCGCGGTGACGCCTTCTTTCTGGAAGGATTCGATGGCGTTTAACTTGTCTTCAGGGAGGAGGTTAGCACGCACGTCAGTGATCCCAACGCTTGCAGCCAAGTGTTCTGCGGCTTCACGGTTATCCCCCGTCAAAAGCACTGGGGTAAGACCCACCGACTTCAACTGCGCAATATCGTTTTGGATATTGGCTTTCATTTCGTCGGCAAAGCCAAAGATCATCTGTGCGCCCAAAATGTCAGTGAGCACCACAGAGCTCATCCCTTGCTTCTGGAAGCCTTCGGCTAAGCGCTGTACGTCTTCGTTTGGCACGGCGGAGGGTTTCAGGAGCGAATAGGTGTTGCCATGTACGTGACCACGCACGCCTTGACCAGGGAGCGCAGTAAAGCCCGAGACTTCATGAACCTGAATGCCTTTTTCATGCGCAAAGCGCACAATGGCTTCCGAGAGCGGATGCTTATTCATCTTCGCGAGTGACGCGGCAATTTCAAGCGCTTTATCAAAGGTGACGGTATCAAGCGTTTGGGCTTCGACAACCATCGGTTCACCGCGGGTCAAAGTACCAGTCTTATCGAGCGCCACATACTTTAACTGACGAGCCTGCTCGAGGTAGAGCCCACCCTTAATGAGAAGACCACAGCGCGTAGCGGTCCCCAAGGCCGAGACAATCGTCACAGGCGTGGAAATCACCAGGGCGCACGGGCAAGCAATCACGAGTAAGCAGAAGGCTTTGTAGAGCCAACCCATCCAATCCCCCCAAATAAAGGGCGGGATGATCGCAACAGCGATAGCCACCACAAAGACGATTGGCGTATAGATCGCGGCAAATTTATCCACAAAGCGCTGTACAGGAGACTTTGCGGCCTGAGCGTTTTCCACCGCTTCAATAATACGAGCGGTTAAGGAATCGGCTTCTGCGGCGGTGACGGTCACGTCCACGGTACTCGTGAGGTTCACCGTTCCGCTCCAGACGTTGTCGCCAGGACCCTTATCAACGGGGAGGCTTTCGCCCGTGACGTTCGCTTGGTCGGTCGTTGTCGAGCCCACGAGAATCTTCCCGTCCAAGGGGAAACGATCGCCAGGCGAGACACGAATCACAGCGCCCGGGGCAATTTCACTCACTGGCACCGTTTCTGTCCCCGAGAGCGTCACCAACTGTGCGCTCGACGGGGTAAAGGCCATCAAATCGCGAATCGAGCGACGTGCCTTTGTCATACAGAGGTCTTCAATCGTCTCAGAGATTTCAAAGAGCACCATGACCATAGCGGCTTCAGGCCAAGCACCAATTAAGACAGCACCGATCACAGCAACCGCCATTAAGGTGGTCATATTGAATTCCCAGCGGAAGAGACACTTGATCCCTTCTTTGAGCGTGCCAAGACCCGCCATCAAAATGGCCACGACGGCCAAGAGGAGCGAGAGAATAGCAATGGTTTCGCCCGAGAGCGGGAGAACGTCGACCTGGTACTCTTCAATAATGTCGAGCCCTTCCGAGAGAAAGGCAATCAAGAGTGCCACACCAAAGCGCAAATAGGGGACCTTCACGTCTTCAACGGCTTGCGTGCGACGCGCGATGATACGGGCTTGGTAGCCAGCGGCAACGACAGCGGCAATCACCGCATCACGCTTTTCTTCGTTCCCTTGGAAAACGGCGGTGCGGCTCATGACGTTGAGCTCGACACCATCAATTCCGCGGCGATCGAGTTCTTTACGAATATCCTGTTCTTCAACGGGGCAGTCCATTTCAGGAATGGCAAGCGTGTGGCGCGTCACAGCGCTCGTATCCGGGCGCTTGGCTTCGTAGCCCGCGGCCTTAACGGCATCAATCACCGTTTCCACAAAGCGCTCATCGCCCGAGAAGTTAGCGGTGCGCGTCATCACATTGAGTTCCACGTCCGCAATCTTGCGCTCATCGAGCACTTTCTGAATATCGCGCTCTTCAATCGGGCAGTCCATTTCAGGAATGGAAAGACTGCGACGAGAGAGCGTGACTTCCGAGTAAGCGAGTCCTGCTTCTTTAAGGGCGGACGTGGCTTTCCCTGAAGCTGCTTCATCGTTTGCGACAATCAACTCAGCACCAACGTTTAATTTGATGCCAGCAGCACTTAGCGCTTCTGCGAGCTTTGTCCAAACCTCAGCACTTGCGGGTTCAGTTAAGCGAAAAGCATAAGTAGACATAACCAATTGCACTCCAAAAACCGATGGTGGCTCGTTCTCAAATGAGGGTAAAAGAGCGGGGGTACACCATCGCTATCATTCGTTATGCCCATTAAACACCTTGAAGTAACTTCAAGGTCAAGTCTTTTTTAATGTTAAAATAACGATTCTCATTTAAAGAGTGTCTTTTGACTTTTCCTCGTGACGCGGTTTCCTTTCTGCGAGAGGCTTCTCTCCCAAAAGGGCGTCTTTCAAAAACGGAAAAGTCTTGATATCATTGCTGGGCGTCGCCGCGCAAAGTAACCGTGAAAAAAAAGCGTGCCGCCCGCGAGGAGCCATCATGAAGATTGGTGAATTAGCTGCCAGAACAGGCCAGACGACAGAAACCATCCGCTTTTACGAAAAAATAGGGTTACTTTCCCCCGCACAGCGCTTAGAGAACAACTACCGCGAATACGCCTCGATGCATGTCAAAGAGTTGGACTTTATCCGCCGTTGCCGTACCCTTGGTATTAGCATTGAGGAAATTCGTCTTCTTTTGGTAAGCGTGAATGAACCTTCTGCCGCCTCGGCCAATGAAGCGCATCGCCTCATTCATGGGCATCTTGAGATGGTGAAAGAACAAATCCGAGAACTCACGCTCTTGCGGCAAAGCTTGACTGAGCTTGCAGCGGTCTGTCATGGGGGACACCATGAGGGAGAGCACTGTGGTCTCGTGGATGCCTTAAGTGGTGAAGCACCTGAACTTGAAGCGGCGAAAAATTAAATAAAACCTTCCTTTAGAAAGGACAATACCGAATGGTACATTTTACTTGGCTCCAAATTGGGGGCTTTATTCTGGTGAGTCTGGCCGTTATTTGGGCGATTGTATGGGCCATTAGCCGCATCGCTAAGGCTGTTCCCCCTGCGCTCACCAAGCCTGGTTATAAGAGTGGGATCGGAGGGCTTTTGCTCTGGGTCGTGGTACTCTCTTGGATTTTGGCAGTGACGCCGCTTTTCCGTCTCGGTCGCGATAGCGCTGAGGTGGTGCGCGTGATGATGCTCGATGCGAGCTACGCAGGCTCCGTTTTAGGGACTCTTGTGCCTGATCTGCTTTCTGCGCTCTTTTTGACCGTGACGGCTTTTATGCTCACTGTGGGTCGTAGCGCCAAAGCGCTTTATACGGCGCTCGTGCTTGCCTGGTTGGGTGGCCCGATCGTGGCGCTTTTGAGAATGTATTTCCTCAATATGCCTTTTAAGATCGACTCCGAACCCAACGCTTTCTTTGTAGCGATGATCGTCGGGACGATTTACCTTCTTTTTGCCGATCGCTCGGCGCTCACCTATGGTCTGCCACGTGCAGAATATTTGCCAGAGCGAGAAGGCGCGCGCTAAAAGCAATATCGTTTTCTTTAAGACGGGTGAAGTTTTTTTAAAAGAAACTTCACCCGTTTTTGATTTAGGTAAAAGGTGCACCACATCTTCCTTCCTAACCTTTGGCAAAAGCGCGCCAAAGTCTCTATGATCGGTGGGAAGTGACGAGATCGGCTGCCAACAACTTTTTGCCTGCTGACACTGACCGCCCAAAAAATAGCCACCTCAACTTGAGGCGTCGCCACCTTCATTTCCTATTTAGGTCAGAAAAAAAAACAAAAAGAGATCGGCAACGATGGACAATACGGCACGTGCAACAGCGGTTGGTGTTTTAGCACCAATGCTCTGGGGGATGAGTGTAGGGATCACGCGTGGCATCACGGAAAATTTTGGTGTCGCAGAGGGTCTTGTGGCGCTCTATGCGCTCGTTTCTGCAGTGCTTCTCCTTATTTTTGGTCGTCCTCGTCTGCGACTCTTTAGTTGGAAATATCTCGTTTTCGGGATTGGCTCGGCGAATTTAAGTGCCGTCTGCTTTGTGTTTTCCTTAGCCTTCTCAGATGGCGGTCACCAAACGATGGAAGTCGGCATGGTGAATTACCTCTGGCCTTGTCTTACGATTCTCTTTGGCATTCTCTTTAATGGGCAAAAAGCGCATTGGTGGATTGTCTTTGGGATTGCGATGTGTTTGATTGGTGTCGTCACCGTATTAGGGGGCGACCAAGGGTTTGATCCCGCGAACTTCTGGCACAACATTCAGAAAAATCCCTTGAGTTATGGCTTAGCGCTTTGCGGGGCTATCACTTGGTCGGCTTACAGCTCCTTTACGAGGGCGCTTGCTAATGGGCAAAACCCGGTGGTGCTCATTTTCTTAGGCGACTTGATTATCTTTAGCCTGATTTGGCTCAGTGGCTGGGGCCCCGCACCAGTGGAAAATCCCCATGGCTACGGTTGGATTGGGGTGGTGATGGGCGCTTTTGCGACTGGGGCAGGCTATAGTTGCTGGACCTATGGGATGATGAAAGGCAACATGACCCTCCTTGCGATTGCAAGCTACTTCACTCCAGTGCTCTCTTGCCTATTTGGAACCGTTTGGATTGGCGCAAACCTCACCATGAGTTTCTGGAATGGGGTGATGATTCTGGTGGCGGGTTCGCTCGTTTGCTGGCTCTCTACTCGCGTAGGCAACCCCATCAAAATTGCGCGTCCAGGACGTGTGCTCTTTAAAGGAAGCTCGCCCAGCGCAACAAAGAATCACCAGACTCCGAAATCCTAAGCGCGCTTAAAGCAGCACTTTGCGCTACAATCAGATTTCGTCGCGTCAACTTCAGAGAAAAGAAGTTGATCAACCAAACCATTCATCTTGGAACATTTCATGCGTTACTTTACTGCTTGTTTGCTCTCTACCGTGGCGCTCGGCTTTGCTGGCTGCAGCTCTTTGGAAAATTTGGCCCAAACGAATGATCCCGATATCGAGAACGTGGTGGGAGAAGTCTGGAAAGTGCAAACCTCGCGTCCCGTGGATGTGCGCCCTGAAATGATTACCGACCATTTGATGGATCGTGCACGCCGTAAGTGCGAAAGTCGCAAGCTCGTGATGCTCCCCATCCGTGGAAATGTTGCAACAAACGGTCGCGAAGGGTGGATGGAATTCCGCTGCCAGGCGCCGCTCAACTATCAGCCTGAATATCAGGGCTTGTGTGCGTTCTTCAATCTCGACGATGACGATGGAAAAGAAGTGGATCCGGATGCACGTAAAAAATAACGCGAAGCACCATTCGTGAAGTTAGCTAATGGTCAGTGAAGGAATGTCTTTGCTGGCCATTTTGCTTTTTTAGTGCCAACCTTTTTTGATAAGACAAAGCGCTATGGAAGAATTCAAAAAAGATAATGAAAAAATTCTTCTGTGAGGTAAGTACTCTGAAAACCTACTCGCGACTACTCAGAGAGCGAATCTACTCCCATTGGGCTATGCCAATATAGGGGAAAACCTCACTGAGGCTATAAGCCTGCCTTAATGCTTTAAACCTAAACTCTCCCTAAATTCATCGAAGAGTCGACACTTCGATGATTACCCCCAAGCAAAAAAATATGGCAACCCTTACCCAAGTAAAGGGATTTTGATGACTGACCCCATCCTTGAAGTACGCCAGCTCACCTGTGAGCGTGGCGAGAGAGTGTTATTCAAAGGACTCTCCTTTGAAGTGCGTCCAGGCACTTTAGTGCGTATTGCTGGCTCCAATGGCGCCGGGAAGACGACACTACTGCGCTTGATGACGGGATTAATGCGCCCACTCGAAGGGGAAATTCTCTGGCGTGGTGAGCCTATTGCCAAGGCTGCCCAAGATTTCTGGAAAGAACTCTGCTACATCGGACACCGCAATGGTGTCAAGGACGACTTGTCCGTGCTAGAGAACGTGCTCATCAATGCCGAAATGGCCTCTGTTCCCACTACTGAAGCAAAAGCGCTCGACGCGCTCGAAGCCGTGGGGCTGCTTGACTTTGTGGATTCTCCCGCAGGTCAGCTCTCGCAGGGGCAGCGCCGCCGTGTGGCGCTTGCACGCTTGTGGCTCTCTGAGAGCACACCGCTCTGGGTGCTCGATGAACCCTTTACCGCACTCGATGTCAAAGGCGTTGCGCGCTTAGCTGACTTAGTTGGTAAGCACGTTGCCGCTGGTGGCATCGTGATGCTTGTTACCCACCAAGAAGTGCCACTTCAGGCAGGCGAGCGCATGGTGATTGAACCTGAAAAGTTCGCACCGCGCAAACGCACTGCTGTCGAGCGCGCACTCGACGATGCGCATGCCTTAGAAGCAGAAAATGCAGGCAACGCACCTGCCAGTCAGGCTGAATAAGGAGGGCAGGAAGCGATGTGGGAACTTTTTAAAATGATTCTTCGCCGTGACTTGATGCTTGCGATGCGTCGCAAGAGTGATCTCGCACAGGTGATTTTCTTCTTTGCCGTGGTCGTGACCTTGGTGCCGCTTGGCGTCGGGGCAGAAACCAACACGTTGCGCGCGATTGCGCCAGGCGTTGTTTGGGTAGCAGCGCTGCTTGCTGCGCTTCTTTCGCTGCCGCGCATGTTTGCCGCGGACTACGCTGATGGGACCTTGGAGCAAATGCTCCTTGCCGGTGAGCCCTTGCCGGTGATTGTGGTCGCTAAAGTGATCGCCCACTGGCTCGTGACTGGCGTCCCGATGACGGTGTTTGCCACCGTGTTTGGCGTGATGTTTGACCTCTCGGTAGAAGAGACGCTCGTGATGGTAGGAGCGCTCTTTTTAGGGACTCCAGTGCTTTCCTTTATTGGGGGCGTGGGCGCGGCGTTAACGCTAGGATTGCGCACGGGTGGGGTGCTCACGAGTTTACTCGTGCTCCCGCTTTATATTCCGGTGCTTATTTTCGGAGCTGGGGCTTCGCAGGCTGTGGCCGTGGCCATGAGTCCGATGCCTCACTTCATGATTGTGATTGGCTTGACACTCGCGAGTGCTGCGCTTTCGCCCATGGCGATTTCAGCAGCACTTCGCATTGCGGAAAATTAATCAACAACGGGGTGCGTAAGACACCTCAAAAACAACAACAAAACTTTTTTAGGACATTCACTTTAGGTGGGAGTTTGACGCGTTATGAGTTTTTTTGACCCTCAATCGTTTTATCGCACAGCGGGCAAAATTGCCCCGATTGCGCTAGGGATAGCGGGCGTACTCTTTGTCATCGGCTTTTACATTGGCTTTTTTGAGGCGCCTATTGATGCTCGTCAGGGCAACTCGTACCGCATCATGTTTATCCATGTTGCGGCTGCCTGGCTCTCGATGTTGCTCTATGTGCTGATGGCTGTAGCGAGTGCGATCGGACTCTTGCGCAACTCGAAGATGAGCTTTATCTTGGCGCAATCGATGGCTCCCACTGGGGCGCTTTTTGCCTTTGTTTGCCTTTTCTGCGGCGCCTTCTGGGGCCGTCCGACTTGGGGTACGTACTGGGTGTGGGATGCACGCTTGACGAGTGAATTGATTCTTTTCTTCCTCTACTTGGGCTTTATCGCACTGCACTCCGCTATTGAAGATGCGCGCCGTGCAGACCGCGCTGCGAGCGTGATTAGCTTGGTGGGTGTGGTGAATGTGCCGATTATTTACTTCTCGGTGCAGTGGTGGAACACCTTGCATCAGGGGGCGTCCATTACCTCGAAAGGCTCTTCGATGGCCCCTACGATGTTAACCGCTCTCTTGGTGATGGTCTTAGCTGGGACGTTCTACGGCTTGGGCGTCGTGATGGCTCGTTCTCGCTCTATTATTTTGGAACGTGAACGCCGTGAGGATTGGACAAAAAATGCAGCTCTGGAGGGGAAACTCTAATGTGGAACTCGGTATCTGAATTCTTCCATATGGGAGGCCACGGCTACTATATTTGGTGCTCTTACGGGGCGCTTTGCGTGGCAGTTATTTATGAAATTTTTGCACTTCGTGCCCGTCGCCGTCGTATCTGCCAGCGCTTATTGCGTGAAGCTCGTGCGATGAAGTCAACAATGGAGATATAAAAGAAAATGAACGCAAAAACGAAAAAAATCGCGCTCATTGGGGCAGCTGTTGCGATCGTGGGTGTCGGGGCAACCTTGGCACTCCAGGCATTTAATGAAAACCTCGTGTTTTTCTTCTCGCCTTCGCAAGTCGCTGCTAATGAAGCCCCACAAGGACGCACTTTCCGCTTGGGCGGTGTGGTGGAACCGGGCTCGGTGATGCGTATGGCCGACGGGGTGACCGTCACCTTTAAAATTTCTGATACCGCGCAGCTCGTCCCCGTGCAATATAAGGGCATTCTCCCTGACCTCTTTGCTGAAGGGCAGGGCGTGGTGGCCTTAGGGAAGTTAGACGATAAGGGGCTCTTCACCGCAAGTGAAGTCTTAGCCAAGCATGACGAAAATTACATGCCTCCTGAAGCGGCTAAGGCGCTTGAAGACGCCCATAAGAAGGGTGTTGAACAGGCTCACAATAACCCGCACGCCAATATGGCTCCGGGTACCCCAATGCCAGCGAATCATCCGAAATAAGGATGTGCTCTAAATAGTGGATTAGCGTTTTGAAGGCTTAATAAAGTGAAACATAAGATCCCCACAACGCTAATCTGGGCTCTTTCCTAGACAAAAAAGAGCAAAAGCAACGAGTAAAAGACTCAACCAAGAATGTGCTTAGTCGTTGCCTTGGATTTTTATAAACTAACGGAGAACTAAAGTGATTCCTGAGATTGGTCACTTTGCCTTGATACTGTGCCTTGCGCTTAGCATCGTCCAAGGGGTCCTGCCACTTGTTGGGGCAGCTAAGGGAAACCAGGCCCTGATGGCGGTCTCGCGTCCAGCGGCCGCGGCAAACGCCCTTTTTGGCACGATTGCCATTGGCTGTTTGGCCTATTCGTTCTACGTTTCGGACTTTACGGTTTTAAACGTCGCGAATAACTCGAATTCCCTCCTGCCTTGGTACTACAAGGTCGCTGCGACCTGGGGTAGCCATGAAGGGTCTATTCTTTTCTGGACGGTCACCTTGGGGTGGTGGGGTGCCGCGCTCGCGTTTACGACGCGTCGCATGCCTGCAGAAATGATTGCCCGTGTGGTGGGCACGATGGGCTTGGTGGGCATGGGCTTTACGCTCTTTATGCTTCTCACCTCTGACCCATTTGTGCGTCTTTTCCCAGCGCCCGCGGAAGGGGCTGACTTGAACCCGTTGCTCCAGGACCCGGGGATGGTGTTCCATCCGCCGCTCCTTTATTTGGGCTATGTGGGCTTCTCGGTGCCTTTTGCGTTCTCTATTGCCGCTTTGATCTCGGGTCGCCTTGACGCGGCTTGGGCTCGTTGGATGCGTCCTTGGACGACGGCAGCTTGGGTGCTCCTCACCTTGGGGATTGCACTTGGTTCCTACTGGGCTTACTACGAGCTTGGCTGGGGTGGCTGGTGGTTCTGGGACCCGGTGGAAAACTCTTCCTTTATGCCGTGGTTGACGGGTACCGCTCTGATGCACTCTTTGGCCGTGACGGAAAAGCGTGGTTGCTTCCGCATTTGGACGGTGCTCTTGGCGATTTTGACCTTCTCCCTCTCGCTCTTGGGAACGTTCTTGGTGCGCTCGGGTGTGCTCACTTCCGTGCACGCCTTCGCTTCTGACCCGGAACGCGGTATCTTCATCTTAGGCTTCTTGATCATCGTGATTGGCCTCTCCTTCTTGCTCTTCGCTTGGCGTGCCCCAACGGTGGGCTTGGGTGGCAACTTTGGTCTTATTTCCCGCGAATCGATGTTGCTCGTCAATAACGTGCTCTTAGTGGTGGCGATGGGTGCTGTGCTCTTGGGTACGCTCTATCCGCTCTTCTTGGATGCGTTGAACGCCGGCAAGATTTCCGTTGGGCCACCGTACTTTGATGCGGTCTTTGGTCCCTTGATGATTCCGCTCGTCTTCTTGATCGGGATTGGGCCACTCGCACGCTGGAAGGCGGCTGACCCGAAAGAGCTCACCAAGATGCTCTGGTGGTGCTTGGCGCTCGCCATTGCTGCTGGTGTGGCGATTCCCTTTGCAATGGGTGAATTCGGTACCTGGGTCTTCGTGGGTTGCACGTCTGCGGTCTTCGTCTTTGCTTGTGTGATCGAAGGCTTCCGCCAGCAGATCCGTCACGCCAAGGGTAACCTCGTGACGAAGCTCTTGAAGCAGCCTCGTAGCTACTGGGGTATGCAACTCGCTCACGTCGGTGTGGCTGTCTTCATCATTGGTGTGGCCTTGGTGAAGGGTTACTCCACAGAGCGTGATGTGCATATGTTCCAGGGTGAACAGGTGACGGTTGATGGGTATACCTTTACGCTCAATGGCATTTCGAGCGTTCGTGGTCCTAACTACACCGCTGACCGTGGCGACTTCACGCTTGAGCGTGATGGCAAGGTGATGCAGCATCTTTATCCAGAAAAGCGTAAGTACTTTAGCTCGAACAACTCCATGCCGATGACCGAAGCCGCGATTCGCCACTCGATTACGGGTGACGTCTACGTGAGCTTGGGCGCTCCCACCTCGGACGGTGGTTGGGTGGTGCGTGCTTATAGCAAGCCCTTCGTGACCTGGATTTGGTTTGGTGCTTTGATCATGGCCTTTGGTGGCTTCTGGGCTGCTACGGACCGTCGCTATCGCCGTAAGGCTAAGCGTGCAGCGAAAGAGGAGGTGGAAGACTAAGCAAGACGGTGGGGTGAGTACGTGAACGTCGCACGTCTCTCCCACGTTCTGCCCTCTTCCTCAAGGAGGAAACATGAAAGCAAAATTTTTGATTCCGTTTGCCATCTTTATCGTCCTCGCGGGCTTTCTCTTCAAGGGGCTTTACCTTGATCCGAGAACGCTTCCTTCGGTGTTGATCGATAAGCCGATGCCAAGCTGGCAGTTGCCCGATCTCTTTGATAAAGACAAAAACTTTGACACCAAAGAGATGTTAGGGAAGGTTTGGCTCTTAAACGTTTGGGCCACGTGGTGCGTGCCTTGTAAGCAAGAGCACCCCTATATGGTGAATTTAAAGCGTAATGGCTTAAAGACCCCGATCGTCGGGTTCCTCTATAAGGACCAGACTGCTGCTGCCGAACAGTGGCTTCGCACGGCCGGTAACCCCTACGACATTTCCGTTTTTGAAATGAAAAATAAGGTCGGTATCGACCTTGGGGTGACTGGGGTGCCGGAAACCTTTGTGATCGACAAGAAAGGTGTGATTCGTGCCAAGGTGAGCTATCCCTTGAACGATGAACTCTGGAATGAGCAGATCAAGCCTTTGCTCACGAAGTTGGAGGCCGAATAAATGAATGTGAAAACTTTCTGTGCATCTGCCATCCTTTCTGTCGCACTCCTCTCAACTGGCGCTTGGGGCGCAAAAGAAGCGGCTCCAACGGCCTTTGACCCGATTGCGCATCAGCGAGTCGTCGAGGTTTCTGAGCAGCTTCGCTGCTTGGTGTGCCAAAACCAGTCGATTGCGGAATCGAACGCTGAATTGGCGGTTGACCTTCGCAACCAAGTGATTGAACAGGTCAAGGCTGGCAAGACCAACAAGGAAATTGTGGACTACATGGTCGAACGCTATGGAGACTTTGTGCTCTATAAGCCGCCTTTTAAGGCCAGTACCGCTATTTTGTGGTTGGGTCCAGTGGCGCTCTTTATCATCGGGCTGGGTGCTTTCTTTGTGAACCTGCGCCGTCGTAAATCGACGATTGCACAGGGCCAGCAGCCGCTCACGAGCGAAGAGAAAGCGATCGCACAGCGTATGCTCTCGGGCGATAAGGAGTAAGAGATCGTGTTAACGACATTTATCATTATTTGTGCGATCTTCTCGCTTATCGCTATCCTCTTTGTGGCGATTCCGCTCTGGCGCGGTAAGCCCATGACAGGCGAAGCCGATGGGGATCGTCGTGAAGCGATTTTGGCGATTTTGCGTCAGCAAGCCGCTGACCTTGAACGCGATCGTGAAGCAGGGCGTATCGATAACGATGAGTACGAAGAAACTCGTCAAGAGCTCGAACACCGTGTGCTCGAGGAAACCCGTGCTACGCAAGACGAAAAGTCTGGGAAAGCGTCTTCTTTGGGCCGTGTGATGGCCTTGGTGTGTGCGGTCTTGATTCCAGTCATCGCCGTGACGGGCTATATGGCTTTGGGTCGCTACACTGCGATGGATCCTGCCTTCTTGAAGATGGTCGAACAGGATCGCTCTCGCGAAGGGGGCCACAGTCAGGCTGAAATGGAACAGATGATTGCAGGGCTTCAGAAGCGCTTACAGGAAAATCCTGAAGACCTGAACACCTGGTACATGTTGGCGCGCACTTGTGCGAGCGTGAACCGCTTTGACGACGCGTATAACGCCTTGAAGGAACTCAATAAACGTATGCCTGAGAGCGCCGATATTGTCGCCGATATGGCCGACATGTTAGCTGCCTCGAACGGTAAAGTGGTGACGCCTGAAGTGGAAGAGCTTCTCCACGAAGCCCTTCGCCTTGATCCTAACCAGTGGAAAGCTTTGGCACTCTTAGCCATTCACTCTTGGGATAAGGAACGCTTTGCGGACGCGGCGAAGTATTGGGAACACCTCCTTGAAGTGGTACCACCGGACTTCCCGGACCGTGAACAGATTCAGTCCAACATCAATGAAGCTAAGCGCCTCTCGGGCGCCGCGGATAAGATGGCCTCGAGCCGCAGTCAGACGGAAAACGCAAGTAGGGCTGTTCCTACGGTGCAACCTGGCCCCGTCGCTTCGATTAAGGGGACGGTGGATGTGGCAGCAAGCTTCAAGGATCGCGTGAAGCCTACCGATACGGTCTTCATCTATGCTCGTCCAGTGGAAGGCTCCAAGATGCCTGTGGCCTTTTTGAAGATCACGGCGCAAGAGTTGCCCTACCAGTTTGACTTGCAGGACAACATGACGATGGCCACTGGTAAACGTCACCTCTCTGATGAGAAGACGGTGATCATTGGGGCTCGCTTGTCGCCAACGGGTAACTTCATGTCGCAGCCTGGCGATATTGAAGGCGAAGTGGCTACGCCAGTGAACGTCGGTAGCGACAATGTGAAGATCACGCTCGATACGCTGAAATAAGCTCGTTGAAGAGAATGTGATCAATGAAGAGGATGCTCTAGCGAAATAGGGCGTCCTCTTTTTTTTGTTACGTGCAAAAGAAAACGCTCGCACTTTGCTGAAAAAGGCGAGCGTTTCCAAAAAATCTTTTTTCTAGAGCAGTGTTTAGCCAAAGAGCTTAAACCAGAGCTTCATCGGGATCCCCCAAATAATGAGGAAAGTGATCACCATAGCAGCGCCCTGCACGATGTGACTCTTTGAGAAACCAAGTACAACGGGGCCCAGCTTATCCCAGACTTTAAAGAGCAGTAAAAGCGAAGCTCCAGCCCAGAGAATACCGAAAACGATGGTAAAGAACGTAAACATCGAGAGCGCTCCTTGAGAAAACTATTTTGACAGGAAAAGGAGAACGGTTCGAGCCGTTCCAAAAGTATCACTTTAAGTTTAAGTCTAAAGCGTTATAGGAAACTTATGCCTGCTCTTCGGGAAAATACTGATAGACGCAAGGCTTGCTCACAGTTTTGGTGCTTGATGAAGCGGGCGCCATCAGGTAGACTCACAAGGAGAGCTACAGCCTCCTTTTCCTACAAACACCAAAGGATTGAACATGTCCCGCTTTTCTGTGATCCTACCCGAGGGTAGTGTGTTATTAAAAAACGAAGAGACCGGCCAGGTATTGCGTTTATCGGCCGAAGACGGTCCTTTGTGTTTGGGTACGGTGGAGATGAGCATGTTGCTTAACCCAATGCCAATGCCCGTTTCCTCAGTGAAGGTTCCCGTAGAGAATCAAGCTTCTCCAGAAGAGCCTACTCCTAGTGAGGAAAACGAAGAAGTAAGCACCCCTTCAGACGAGGAGGAAGAGCTTCCTAGCGAAGAGCCGCCGAAAGAACCCGAAACTCCCAAACCCGCTTTCTTGTCACGCTTAGAAGCGCAGGCTGAGGCAAGCCGCGCGCAGCGTGAAGCAGAGCGTCGTGGTGAGCGGTGGGCTTCTGCGACTCCCGCGGTTTCGATGGCCGCGGTAACGTCGACTCCTAGTACGCCGATTCCTGAAGAAAAGGACGAATATTCCCTGCGTGACGAAGAAGAAAGCCCCGCTCCCTCAGAAGAGAGCGAAGGGGTGAATACTTCCTTCGCGCAAAGTGAAGCGCCAGCACCACAGTTTGTGATGCCAAAAATCGAGACGCCAGTGCCCGTGTTTGAACCAGGGCTTCACGAAACGCTTGACCGTGCTGAGCATGGAGAGCCTTGGATGCCACCCCCTGTGCTTCCGACAGGAAGTAGCCCGAGCGCCTCGATGGATGCGAAAAATTTAACGCAAAAAATTAATGCCTTAAAGAGCCTTTTAGAGAATGGGGAAGAGGACTCTCAAACGAATGATGAAGCGCCCAAGACTCTTTCGGCAGAAGATTACCCCGAGGTCGATCCTCGCCAGCTCTCCGAGATTCCCACGCCACCCAAACCAGGCGAAGGGCTTGATCGAAACTATATTCGCGTTTTAGATGCGCCACTTGAAGCGCTCACAGCGGAAGATTTTGATAAGACGCTCGAATCCATGGCGCTGCGTCGCAACAATATCGAGAGCGAGATGGAATACTTGCGCGAAATTGAGGGCGAGAAAGAAGATATTGAGGACTTAGGGCGAGAGCTCGACGAACTTGATGCGCTTTTTGCTGAAGTGATTGATCGCAAGGAAGCTTTTGATAAAGCGATTAAGCCTGAAGACGAAGAAAATTAAGCTCAAGCTGAGTTCCAAAAAAACACCGACGAGATTGTCGCCGGTGTTTTTTTATATTTGATTTTTTTAAATCGTGGTGAGAATAATCATCCAAATAGGAAGTGCTATCAAGCAACCCAGTGTGGTGCTCGCCACACAAGTGGTCGCAAACTTCGCATCGGCATGATGGAATTTTGCTAGCACAGCAATTTGCGTAATGCAGGGAAGTGCTGCTTGAATCACATAGACTTTCGCAAACTCTGGGCTAATTGGGAAGAGGAGCGAGAGGCCTAAACAAATCAAGGGAGAGACCAAGAAGCGTCCCGCAAAGACCCAAGAGAGGTCGCGATTAAAGCGAATATTACGAATGCCAATACGGTAGAGCATGAGCCCGATGAAAATCAAGGCTAGCGGGGAGGTAATGCCCCCCATGTATTTGGCAGAGGTCATGATGAATTCTGGGGGACGCCAGTTGATGATCACGCAACAGAGCGCCGTTAAGAACCCGCAAAATGGTGGGGAGAAGACGCGACGCAGCGATTCCCAAGAAAAAAGCGGCTTCAAAGGAGCGTGCGAAGCGAGTGCTCCGTCTCGCGCTTCGAGGAAATTCCCAATCGTCCAGAAAAATGTGGTGTTGGCAAAAAAGTAAAAGAGCGTGGGGATAAGGGCTTGTTCGCCAAAGAGCGACAGGGCCACCGGCACGCCAATAAACATGTTGTTGCTACAAGTGAAGGCCGAGGAAAAAATCCCTTTATGGACTGAGTCGATTTTTCCAAACTTCACCACAAGAAGCGAAACTAAGAAGCCGCAGGTAATGGAGACAAAGGGAACAATCAACTGCGGGACGAGCCCCAAGAGTTCCTCATGAGTGAGATTTCCCATTACGCTCGAGAAGAGGTACGCTGGGAGCGACAAGAAGGTCACGAGCTTGGCAATGAGCGAAGCACTATTGTCATCGTACCAACCTCGGTGAGCGGTAATGTAGCCCGCGCCCCCTAAGATAACCAAAATCGCCACACAGTTAAGCGAATGGAGAAATGCGTCCCAAATCATGAGGAAAAATCGTTTGAATTGTCGTTTGTGAAAAAGGAAGAGGCGTTTTTCTGACGCATCTTCCTCAAGAAAAAATTAGCCTAAGCGCTGAGAAGCCTCTTCTTCATCACTTTCCCAATCGACTCCAGGCAAGTATGGTGGCTTCACGTCGCTCAACTCTTGCACCTTCACGCCAGCGTTTCGCAAGAAAGTGAGCCCTTCATCACTACGGTAGAGTTTATGGTAGTAAACCTCGGTAATGCCACACTTTTGAATTAAGAGCGCACAGTGAATGCAGGGGCTATGGGTGATGAAAATCGAAGCCCCTTTGCTCGAATAGCCATTTTCGGCGAGCTTCGCGATCGCGTTTAATTCCGCGTGTTGCACTTCAGGGCGCGTGATGAGCTTGCCGTCGACTTCCATTTCGCAGCAGTTATCGTACCCCGTGGGCATCCCGTTCCAGCCAAAGGAAATGATGGAGTGATTTTTCACGATCACACAGCCCACCTTCAAGCGGCGTGCATAACTGCGACGCGAAGTGAGAAGGGCGATTTGCATATACATGCGGTTGTCTTTGGCGATATCCATAGTGTCTTGGCAAAAGAAGAGGCAAAAAAGAAGACCTTTTTAAGTTGTAAGGCCTGATTCCTAAAATGATAACACTGAAAGAGTAGAGGAGTGAGGTACAAGCGGGTACTCCTCCGTTTAAGGAGGCGAAAGTATTGCTCTAGTGCCTAGTTTAAGAAAAAAGAGGAGTGCTGAGACACAAAAAAATCCGATACTCCAGAGAAGAAGTATCGGATTTGTTCGAGAAATCGCTCGAGCCGGGAATTACTTCACGCGGTTGCGATATTCACCCGTACGGGTGTCGATTTCGATCTTGTCACCAGTTTCCACGAAAGCGGGAACGGAGAGTTCGTAACCCGTGGTGATCTTAGCGGGCTTCATGACCTTACCAGAGGTGTCACCCTTCACAGCGGGTTCCGTGTAGGTCACTTCGCGCACGAGCATCGTGGGCAATTCGATGGAGATAGCACGGCCTTCGTAGAAGACGCATTCAGCAGGCATCCCGTCTTCGAGATACTTGAGGGCTTCAGCCATCACGTCGGCATCGACTTCGTACTGGTTGTATTCTTCGTCCATCCAGACATAGTGCGGATCAGCGAAGTAGGAGTAGGTGACTTCCTTGCGTTCGAGAATGAGATCTTCAAACTTATCGTCAGCGCGGAAAACGCTTTCAGTGGAGGCGTTGGTGAGAAGGTTCTTCATCTTCATCTTCACGGTGGAAGCACCACGGCCACCCTTGGAGTATTCGGACTTAACAACAACCATCGGGTCCTTGCCAACCATGAACACGTTACCGACGCGAAGTTCTTGTGCGGTTTTCATTGATACTTATCCTTTTGGACAGAGTTGCGAGAATTCGTCTCGCGCCCCTGTATTGGACTGGGCGCAAGAGTCAAAAAAATCTAATAGGCGGGAATTCTAGCAAATTTCGCCCGTCTCGGGCGAGCTTGCCTCTTGCTTTTTTTGTATGAATTCGCACGCCTTTGCTCTTAGATCAAACTTCTGTGCGAGAAATAGTGCCCGTTTGCGCTTCTAGCGCGCGAAGAATGGCGCTCGCTAAGTCGCCGTGCGCGAGGAGCTCTTCTCGCCAAGCTCGGGAGAGACTCTTTACTTGGGGAAGCGCTTCCCAGAGGGCGAGAAAGTCGCGGGTAAAGGCTTCAGACTCTTTAATTTCTGAGGCCTCTCGCGCGTAGCGTTGCTTTTCTTTTTCGGCCCCCTCGAGCACCACAGGGCGCACCCAATCGCGGGTGACTCTCGAGAGTAACTGGAAAGCGGCTTTCTCTTCGGGACTCTGTGCGACGCATTCGAGCCGTGAGAGCCACGCATCGAGCTTCACCTCATGCGCATAGTCCTCTGTGGGATATATTGACCAGAGGAAAGGGGTGGCGCCCAGTTGAGCACGCACAAAACTTTCTTCGCCACGAATAATGGCAAGGTCATTTTCCCAAATCACCTCATCAAAATCGTCTTGAGAGAGGTAGGGTAGCGAAATCACTTCATGCTGGGATTCTCCTAAAAGCGCTTTGAGCGTTTCTCCCGCAGCGCCTGGCGCCAAGAGAACCGTGATACTTTCTGGAAGTGAGGTGAGCGCTCGGGCGAGCATCCCCAAGGGGTAGCTCGGATAAGTAAAGACAAAGAGCACTTTTTTCTCAGGGTTCGCGCCCAAGCGAGTGAGCCACTCGGCGCGATGCGAGCGCAGTCTTTCGGGGGCGGTGCGCAACTCGTCTTCTGCTGAGAAGAGAAGGCCGCCCGTTTTGGGCGTAAAGCCTGGATAAAACCAAAGCTTTTTAAGGGGGAGGCGTGGGTGCGCTCCCCAGACACCGTGACAATCCTCCGCATAGTCTTCTGCGCTCAAATATTCTAGATTCATCCAGAGGCGCGTTAACCCGTCGTTTAATCCCTCTTCCACGCTCTCGGGGAGTCGGCAGCCAAAGGTTTCTAACACTAAACGTGGCCAGCGGCCCCCAATGATTGAGAGCTCTCTCGCATTAGCACGCTCTTCAATCAAAGACCAATGCACAACGCCAACAGGTGCGCCTTCCCCCTCAACGCTTACGATACCTTTGAGCGTATCGTGAGCTTCAAGTTCAGGGAGCATACGGGCGAGCACTTCAGGCTCATCAATGATGAGGAGTGCAGGAAGCCCAAGGGCGCTTAAATGCTTAGCAAGACGCCAGCACACCCCCGCGTCGCCCATATTGTCAACGACACGGCAAAAGATCGCGGCGCCCCAAGGGGAAATGGGGGCAAGGGTGGTGCTCTGAGAAAAAGCAGTGTTAGGGCTCTCGGGCATGGTGAATCAAGAAAAAAGAGAAAAAACGTTTCTCTGCACTCTAGCAAAATTAAAAGCCCTCTGCGCTAAAATAAGTCTTTCCAAAAGATGAAGAAAGCGCGCGAGCAGTTGCAAAGCGCGAAGTAGGAGCCAGAAAGGTGAGCGCAAAAAACGAAGATCGGGAACGTGAGAAGGAAGAGCTTCTCGAAGGGGCAGAAGAGGCCCAGACCGATCAAGTGACCCAAGACAATGAGGAAACGGCAGCGGTGGCAGAAGCGCCAACCCTGACGTTTGCGACCTCGGAAGGGAAATTTGATCCTGATCGTGACCTCAAAACGCTCCCTAATTTACCTGGCTGCTATCGCTACTTTGACGCCTCGGACGTTTGCCTCTATGTGGGGAAAGCGCGAGACTTGAAAAAACGCGTCTCCTCTTACTTCCGAGGCCATGGGCTCTCGCCTCGCATCGCCATCATGGTGAGTCAAATTGCGCGCCTTGAAATTACGGTGACGCGCTCTGAAGCAGAGGCACTGCTTCTTGAAAATAACCTCATTAAAACGCTCACCCCGAAGTACAACATTCTCTTTCGCGACGATAAAAGCTACCCCTATATTAAGTTGGGGCCAGAAGCATTTCCGCGCCTTTCATACTATCGAGGCGGGGTGGATAAGCGCTCGCGCTTTTTTGGACCTTTCCCTAATAGTGGTGCAGTGAGAGACTCGATTCAGGTGATGCAAAAGGTGTTTGGCCTTCGCACTTGTGAGAATTCAGTCTTTAAAAACCGTGATCGCGCCTGCCTCTTGGGTCAGATTGGTCGCTGTAGTGCCCCTTGCGTGGGACGCATTAGTGAAGAAGATTACGCTCGCGACGTGGATCGCGCGATCGAATTTTTAGAGGGGCGCACGCAAGATGTGATTGAGCGCTATCGCGCCAAGATGGCTGAAGCCTCGGCTCGTTGGGCCTTTGAAGAGGCTGCGCTTTATCGAGACCGTATTGCTGCGCTTACCACGCTCCAAGAGCAGCAGGTAATTGAGACGACAGGGGGCGACACGGATGCGGATATTCTGAGTGCGGTGAGCTCAGGGGCCGTCGCTTGCGTGAACCTTGCCATGGTGCGAGGCGGTCGTCATTTGGGCGATAGACCCACGTTCCCCAAAGTTGCACAGCGAAGTGAAGCGCTGATGCCTACGGCGCTCGAAATTCTAGAAGCCTATGCCGATCAACACTACGAAGATATGCCGATTCCTGCGGTGGTGATTGTCGATGTGGAAGGCGCAGAGAAAGCGGAGGCACAAGCTTTTCTCACGCGCTTAGAAGAGATGCTCACTGCGCGTGCTGAACGTCGTGTAAGTGTCGTGAGTGAACCGCGCGATGCTCGCCGCCGCTGGTTGGAAATGTGTCGCGAAGGGGCAAAAGTGGCACTCCAGCGCCATCTCCAAGAAGAGGGGAATCAGTTAACGCGCTTAAAGGAATTGATCGAAGTTCTGGGGCTTGAACCCGAAGAGGGAGATCCCCTGAAGGTCTCCATTGAATGCTTTGATATTTCGCACACGCAAGGCGAAGCCACACAAGCCTCTTGCGTGGTCTATCGAGAAGGGCGTATGCAGTCTTCTCTTTATCGACGCTTTAATATCACGGGTATTGAACCAGGAGACGACTACGCCGCTATGCGCCAAGTCTTAGAGCGTCGCTACCGCCCAGTAACGCGTGGGGAAGCGACGCTACCCACGATTGTTCTCGTTGACGGCGGTAAAGGGCAGGTCGAAATGGCGCGACAGGTCTTTATGGAATTGGGACTTGATCTTTCGGTGATTGTCGGTGTCGCCAAAGGGGAAGGCCGCAAGACAGGGTTAGAGACCCTCATTTTCCCTGAAATTGATGGGGAAAGACGCGAAGGGCTCGTCTTAGGGACGATGTCGCGAGCGCTGATGCTTGTGGCGGAAGTGCGTGACGAAGCGCACCGCTTTGCGATTACCGGGATGAGAGCCAAGCGCGCGAAGTCTCGCCAAACCTCTCGCTTAGAAGATCTGGAAGGGGTGGGACCCAAGCGCCGCGCCAAACTCTTAACGCACTTTGGTGGGATGAAGCAATTAAAGAATGCGAGCGTTGAGCAAATCGCACGCGTTGATGGGATTTCTGAAGCACTGGCAACGAAAATTTACGCCCAATTGCACCAAAGCACCGAGATTTCTTCTGCAGGATAAAGGATAATGAAAGTCTTCTTGGTGCAAAATAAGTGTCAAGAAAACTGAATTTAGCGAAACAACCAACGAACAAAATGTCAAAACTCAAACCCCCGTTTGATCTCAATATGCCGATGGTGCTCACCTGGGCGCGTATCGCGATGATTCCTTTTGTGATTGGGGTCTTTTACCTCCCCGAGAGCTGGCTCTCGCTCACAGAGAAGAACGTCACCGCGTGTGTGCTCTTTGTGCTCGCTGCCATTACCGATGCGCTCGACGGTTACCTAGCACGCCGCTATGCGGGTTGGGCAACGCCAGCAGGGGCTTTCTTGGACCCTGTGGCCGATAAACTCATCGTCTCCGCCGCACTCGTCGCACTCGTGGGGTTAGGGCGCTGCGATATGTTGATTGCGATGGTGATTATCGCGCGTGAGATCACCGTTTCGGCGCTTCGCGAATGGATGGCAAAGTTGGGTGAGAGTGGTAAGGTGAAGGTCAACTGGTTTGGGAAAATCAAAACGATTGCGCAGATGGTCGCTATTCCCAGCCTTCTCTGGTGGGATCCGATCGTGGTGAACACCTCGCTTATCTCGGGCGCCATTAATATCGCCTTGATTGGAGAAGTGCTCCTTTATGTGGCAGCCGTCCTCACGATTTATTCCATGTACGTTTACCTGCGTGCGGCAAGATCCACTTTCTAGTGGCATGAAAAGCTAACCATTGAAAGCGTCCTCAGTCCTTAAAAAGCTGAGGACTTTTTTTCGCCTCTTCGATTCCCACCTAGTCAGTTTCTCTAAAGGGTTTTCACTCAAAAAACGCTTTTTCCATTCTCTGAGAGGCGAAAAGAAGAGGTTTTGGCACCTTCTAGTTAATATATCCAATTGCGGGATTGCGTCTGAGAGAGGAGAATGTGGCGTGCTTCAAAAGAAGCGTGTGGGCAGGGGAGTCTTTTTCCTTTTTCTGCCACGCGCTTTTGAGCTTTACTTTGTCACTCATATTTGTGGGACGTACTGCTGTGGACCGTAACTCCGACCTATCTTCTTTGCCGATTCTCGTTCAACGCTTTTTGGGTTATACCCAGATCGTCACTACTGCTGATGAGCACAGTGAGACGAACCCTTCGAGTGAAGGACAGTTGGAGTTTGCCGAGGCGCTTGTTAAAGAGTTGCAATCCTTCGGCGTAGAAGAGGTGCGCTTAACCGCAGAAGGGATCGTGATGGCCACGATTCCCGCGAGCCCTGGGTGCGAAACTGCGCCTGCTATGGGGCTTATTGCCCATATGGATACTTCGCCCGATGCGGTGGGTGGTCCCGTCAATTGGCGTATTACGCGCTATCAGGGAAACGATATCGTGCTCAACGCAGAGCATGAAATTACGCTTTCTCCCAATCGCTTCCCAGAACTTAACCGCTACATTGGTCAAGACATTATCGTCACGGATGGCACCACGCTTTTGGGCGCCGATGATAAGGCTGGAGTGGCAATTGTGATGAGCGTGGTGGAAACGCTCATGAAAAATCCGCGCCTCCCGCACGCCAAACTCTGCATTGCGTTTACGCCAGATGAAGAAATTAGTCGTGGGACTGATCACTTTGACCTCAAGGCCTTTGGGGCAGACTACGCCTACACGATTGATGGGGGCGAGTTGGGGGAACTCGATAGCGAAACCTTTAATGCCGCCATTGCGCGCGTGACCTTTAATGGGCTTTCGGTCCATCCAGGCTACGCTAAGGGGAAGATGATCAACGCGGCGATGATGCTAAACGACTTTTTAAAAGCACTCCCACGAGACGAAACGCCAGAGCGCACCGAAGGCTATGAAGGCTACTACCACTTGATTCGCATGGAAGGGACAGTGGAGCGCGCGAGCGCGATTTTGCTCATTCGCGACCATGACCGTGACGCCTTTGAAGTGCGTAAGTCTCGCCTTGCCGCAAGAGCGGAAGACTATAACCGCGGAAGTCGCCGTGTGGTTGAGGTGAAGATTAAAGACCAGTACTACAACATGAAGGACAAGTTGAAAGAAACCCCTGTCGTACTCTCGATTGCCCGCGCCGCGATGGAAAGCGTTGGGGTGATGCCCGTTGAAAAACCGATTCGTGGGGGAACGGACGGCGCTCGCCTAACGCAAATGGGGCTTCCTTGTCCCAACATCTTTACGGGCGGGATGAATTATCACGGCATTTACGAGTGCCTCCCGATTCCTTCCTTTGTGAAAGCCTACGAAGTGGTGCTTGAAGTCGCGAGTCGATCGGCTCGCGTGAAGTCACTCTAAAGAAGAGAGCGCTCCAGTGAAGAGGAGCGCTTTTTTTTGACGCCTCCTTCTGAACTCTAGCTATACTCAAAAGATGAGATAGACCACCTGAGAAGAGATACCGATGCGCCAAATTTTCACCGCTTACCCGTATGTTTCGCCACGAGAACCTGAAAAAATTGCTCGCTGGATTCGAGAGCATGGCCAGCGCCGAGAAGTCGCACGCGGTGAGGTGCTTAAATATGGTGGTGAGGCAAATCGTCTTTTCCTTGTCGAAGAAGGCCTTTGCGCCTACTACGTTGCCGAACAAACGGGTGTGGCGACGATCATGTCACTCTTGCCTCCTGGCAGAACCATTGGCGACATGACCACCACGGCTAACGCACAGTGTAATGTGCTCTCTCGCGCGCTCTCTCCTTCTGTCGTTTTTGTCTGCTCGCCTGCGGCGTACCGTGAGATGCTCTTAGCTGACCCGCAGGTGATGGCACTTAAACTCTCCCACGCGATTCTCAAAGAAGAGTCAACGCTCGAAGGCATGGTCGCGAACTTCACGCGCCCACCTGAAGAACGACTCAAAATGCTTTTTCGCGCGATGCTCCTTGAAAGTGCGAGTGAAGAGGAGTGGCAACGCATCCCATACCGGCTGAGCGCTGAGGTGATCGGTGAAGTGATTCATCTGCAGCGCCAAACGGTTTCTGCCTTAGAGAGTCGCCTTGTGCGTGAAGGCGTCCTCAAAAAAGCAGGGCGAGACCGCTGGGTGAAGGTCGCGGCCTTCAATGATCTCTACGATTGGATTGAGCGTCCTCAAGGCGTGCGTCCGCAGTGGCAATAGAGTGGTCAATTTTCTGCCACAAGAATTGACTTTAATTTTTTGACCACGGCAAGGAAAGGTTTTTTGCTTTCACGAGGTTACGATCCTCTTGACGTGTGTTTTTAAAACGCCAAAATCGGGCTTTAGAAAAGTCATTTGTCCGACAAACCTAAACTCTTAAGTTGTTGATTTTTAGGGAAAGTGGCGGAAATGTACTTTCTGTGCACTTTTCGCTAAAGGGTCAAAAAGGCGTTATGTACTTTACGTGCACTTTTTTAGAGCCCTCTCTTCCTTCTTAGAGTAGGATTTGCGCTGAAATTAATGGGTTAAAAATATAAAAATCTAGGTTAACTTTAATTTTTGTCAATTATGAGGAACTCCCGAAAAGCTTTTCTATCCGACAACTGTCAAAAATTAATTTACTAAGAAATGGTCTTCATTTTGACCGCTCTTTATTGCGCTCTAGAAAGTCCTTGAAAAGCAAAAATTTTCATTTTTCGCCCTGACCTTGAGCAAGACACTCCAAAGTGCGTAGCCTCTAATGGACAAAAAATGAAAGATTTTGAGAAATGGACATCGTGACAAAATCGACTTGGCGCGCTTTTTTGTTGCCTGGCGGATACGGCAAAGTCTCGACAAGAGTGTTGAAGCTAAGTACAATTTATTGAATGTGTATTGCACATACTACTTTCACCTTGAGCCCTTGACCCCATCCGATTTGGACTCACCACCATGCGTCAAATTTTCACTGCTTTCCCGTACGTCGAGCCTCCTGTTCCTGATCTCTTAGCTGAGCGTATTCGTGCTCATGCGCGTTTGCTCACGCTGGAACCAGGCGACATACTGAAGATGCCAGGCGAATTGCACCACTTTTATATGGTGGAAGAGGGAGTATGTGGCTACTTTGTTGCGGGCGTGGTATTTGGGCACAGCCGCATTATGAGTTTGCTACCTCCAAAGCGCACGGTGGCTGATATTTCCGTTTCGACAGGGCGCCCTTGCAATATTGAAACCCGCGCTCTAACGAAAGCCAAAGCCTGGGCCTGTCCTGCGCAGTTTTTCAAAGAAGAAATCTTCTCCAATAATGCGCTCGCTGAACTCTACTACCGCCTTGCGGTGATGAAACACGAATCAACCGTAGAGGGGATGGTCGCGAACTTTACGCTCCCGCCCGAGCAGCGCCTCAAAATTTTGATGATGATGCTCTGCACCGATGCGCCACAAGTCAAAGGCGATTGGCATCGCGTGCCTTATCGTTTAACCGCCGAAACAATAGGACTCGTGGTGAATCTCACACGCAGTAATGTTTCGCGCCAACTGAGTCAGTGGCGTGAAGCGGGACTTGCACGCAAGGTGGGGCTCGATTGGGAGCTGCACGAAAAGCTCTTTAGCGATATCTACGATTGGCAGCGAGATGGCGCACTCAAAAAGAAGGTTGATCTTTAAAGGCGAGTGAGAGAAGCGCTTTCCGTGAAAACGCTACTAGCGCAAGGACAAAAAGGAGAGTATGGTGAAAGAAGCCTTTATCTTTTGCCTTGAGCCCATCCTTCATGCGCCAGATTTTCACGACCTTCCCGTATATTGAACCCGCCATTCCGCTCTCCTTTGCTAATGCCATGCGTGCGGCAAGCCGTCTGGTGGAACTTAAAACGGGCGATATCCTCAAGCTGCCCGCTGAACTGCATCACTGCTACCTAATTGAAGAAGGCGTGGCGGGCTACTTTGTGGCGGGCGTTTTTGGCGAAAGTCGCATCATGGGGCTTTTGCCGCCAGGGAGAAGTGTGGCGGATATTTCTGTCTCGATTGGTCGCTCTTGCAATATTGAAACCCGTGCGCTGACGCCACTCAAAGCCTGGGCTTGTCCTGCGAAATTTTTCAATGAAGTGGTTTTTGCCGATCGTAAGCTCTCCGAAATTCACCACCGCCTCACGGTGATGAAATTTGAGTCGATTGTGGAAGGCATGGTGGCAAATCTCACGCTGCCTCCAGAAGAGCGCCTTAAAATGCTCCTCTTTATGCTTACTGCGGAAGAATCTGGCGTAGACATATCGCCTCACGGCACAAGAATTAGGACAGGTTGTGAGCATCACGCGAAGCAATATTTCGCGCCAATTAAATGCTTGGCGAAAAGAAGGTTTGGCAGAAAAAGCGGGACTGGATTGGCGCTTTAAGAGCACGCTTTTTGAATCGCTCTACGATTGGAAATTAGATGGCATTGCGCCCACAACGCCCAAGAACCTTACGCGCGCTCTGGCGCTCGCTAGCACAGTTGAACTTAGCGACAAAAAAGAAACTCGCCCAGTACCAAGTCTCGACGAAGCGATTAAAGTGGCACTGAGCGAGCTCTGTTAAGCGGAAAAGTGGGCGAATTACTTCAGGGTTTTGATGTATTCGGCAGCGCTATCCACCGCGATACGGCCCGAGTTCACCGCAAAGCCCACGGTGGAACCAGCCATCAAAAGGTCGTAGGAGTCACCATACATGCCGCCTACGTCGTTACCTGCAGCATAGAGACCGGGAATCGGATCTTCGTCAGCGGTGACGACTTCAAAGTGTTCGTTGGCTTTAATGCCACCCAAGGTGCCTAAAGAAGAAGCCACAGACTTAATGGCATAGAAAGGTCCCGTGCGCACTTCACGCAAATAGGCAGGATCCTTAGCAAAGTCACCGTCGTGGCGCACGTCGCAGTAGCGGTTGTACTGATCAACGGTTGCCTTCAAGCGCTTCGCGTCCATCCCGGTGATACGGGCCAATTCATCCAAAGTGTTCGCCTTGAAGGCCCAGCCAGCTTTCACCGCGTCAGCCCATTCTTCATCAAACTTCGTGAGTTTAGTGGCCACAGGCACCATCACACCAACGCCCAAATCGATCCCGTGATCTTTGGTCATGTACTGGAGCGTTTTCGCGTCGTAAACGACATACATCGTGCCACCGATGCGTTCAAGCGCGTTCCCAGCAAAAGGCCACTCAAGCATGATCTTTTCGTCGCAGAAGCGATCTCCTTTAGGCGTGAGCCAGAGATGAGGCTGCTTGGCAGTCGCAGAGACTTGGTTTGTTGTCGGAACGCCACGAGGACCCGGGCGGTAAGAGGCTTGCACTTCCGTACCTTCTTTCCCAGCGCCCACGGCCCAAGCCATACGGATCCCGTCGCCCGTCTTCCCAGACTGCGCTAAACCATCCGCATTCGGGAAGCGGAGATACTTTTCACGCATTTCTTTGTTATCAAAGAAGCCACCCGTGGCGATAATCGTGGCACGAGCGTTAATCGTGATTTTGTCGCCATCTTTATTGGTGGCATTCACCCCAATCACACGGCCATTTTTGTCTTGAATGAGTTCTTCGCCCCAAGTGTTCACAAGAAGCGTCTGACCTTTGTCTTTAAACTTTTGCTGGAAGTTCGAAATCCAGCCCATGCCACGACCTTCGTAGATGTGCCAGGAGTAGATACCGTTGGGATAGTTGGAGTAGAGCTTTTCAAACTTCACCCCGTTGTCGATCATCCAGTCGATCGTGTCGGCAGACTTGTTGACGAAAGCGCGCACCATCTTGGCGTTTCCGCGCCAGTGGCCATAATTCATGATTTTCTGGAACGCTTCATCTTTGGTGAGCGCATAGTTCCAGTCGCGCTGCAAGCGACTTTCCACGGCGAAAATGCCTTCAGAATATTTGCCCGTACCACCAAACACAGCTTGCTTTTCAAGTTCAATCACTTTGAAGCCTTTTTCGGCAGCGGCCCAAGCAGCAGCGGTCCCAGCAGCACCAGCACCAATCACGACGATGTCTGCGTCATAAGTCTTTTCCGCAGCGTGCAGTGGCAAGAGCACGGCAGAGAGCGTCAAGGCGAGTGCAGTTTTCACAAACGACATAGCATGTCTCCAGATATTGCGAGTCTAAAAAAGAGAAATTCTTCACGCCTAAAACTAGACGGAAGACGTAATACGTATTGTGGAGAGAATGCGAAAAGAAAACTGTCAGCGAAATGACAAAACGAGGGAAAACCCCAAGAAAAACAACGGTCAACAAAAATGGCGCTACCGCTGTTGTGAGCGAATAACGCCATTTTTTTGCTTTCAAAGAGCCTTAGCTGAAGTGTGATTAAGGCAACTTCACGCAGGAGAGTTTGAAAGAGCGATCCAAGACCATCAGGACTTTTTCAATTTTTTCCAAACCAATCGGTTTCGTAAGGTCCAGGATGCGTTGTAATTCTTGACGAGAGCAGCCAAAGCTACGCGCGAGCTGCGAAGCGTTGCCACCCGTCTCAAGGAGACGGTTCCAGAGCAAAATCTTTGCCTGGTAGGGCAAGGGCAAATAAAAATAGTAATCTTCGCCAACCGAAGAGGGCAAAGGAATGGCGCGCCCTTGTCGACGGTAAGCATACTCTAGCGTGTAGAGCAATTTATCACGTCCCAAAGCGCCAACCTCTTCTTTGGTATCAAACTCATATTCGCTCATTTCCGGGACGTCAGGAAATTCGCAATGATAACGAAGAGAACTTGCACTAAAAGCGATGGTAAAGGGGATAAAGGGGAATCGCATGTTTTTTATTTCCTTAGAGGAGTTTGTGCTATCGCCGTCGTCAACCTTGTCTCAAGGTAGCTTGAACAGAAAAAATACCTTTTTGAGAACAGACGACAAGCAATGCAACGCACTGTGTGTTGTTTTTATCGTGGGGTGTCTCTTCTAGAGAGACCTGTGCCACAGTGAAAGATACCGCATTGCGGTCAAATAGACATATTGTATTGAGGCTATTAGACTCAATGTGAATTTTTTGTCAAAACTAGAGAAAGTCCTAGCCTTTTACGCAAGCGATTTGAAAATAATACACTAATACAGATCTTCTTGTTTTGTTTGTGAGAGAAGGCTTAAGAAGATTTTTCAAATTTTTTCTGTACAGAACCTCCAAAGCAAAGAGAGAGCAGCGTTTAATCTCACTCTCTCTCGAGTTAAGTAGAAGTTCTCCACTATTTTAACTCATCTAATTTCTGCGGTTGCCAATCGGGTTCCATCCCAAACCACTTCTTGTAAATCGCCGCATACTCGCCATTGGCCTTCATTTTCTCGAAGGCCGCGTTCATTTTTTCGGCCAAAGCAGTGTTGCCTTTTTTCACAATCATTGCGGTATAGCCATGAGAAATCACATTTGGCAAAATTGTGGTGGTTTCCGCCATCTTAGGCTGCATTTTGAGCATATAAGCTGTGGCGGGCTTCGAGTTAATCACCGCATCCACGCCTTGGTTAGAGAGTTCAAGGAGCGCTTCACCGACCTGGTTAAAGGCGGTGATTTTCGCGTCCGGCACTTCTTTTGCTTTGTCGTGACCAATCGTGCCCATTTGCACGGCAATCTTCTTGCCTTTTAAGTCATCCATTCCTTTGATCGCGTTTTCGCTCGACTTGTTGATGATGATGGCAAGCCCAGACTGATAGAAAGGATTGAGGAAGTCCACCTTCTTTTTACGCTTCTCGTTCCCAGAAAAGCCCGCGGCTCCCATATCAATGGAACCATTCATGAGTGATGGGATCACACCGTCAAAATCCATATTGACGAGCTTAATATCGTAGCCTGCGATTTTGGCCATGGCCTTCACTAAGTCCATTTCAAAACCGACGATTTCGCCCGTCTGAGAATTCACAAATTCAAAAGGCGCGTAGGTGGCATTGGTACCGACTTTAAGTTCTTTCGCATTGACGCCTTGTGTGGCAAGAGCGGCGAAAAGCATGGAGAGAAGAGCAATTTTTTTCATGATCGTTTTGCGTGTTGTTATTGGGTGTTGTTAGAGCTGGGTGAGAAGGAAGAGAGCGTCTTCCCACCCGACGTAGCGTTAAGTTTTTCAGAGCGTTTTAGATACCAAGCGCAGCGAAGTCTGGTTCAGAGCCAAACCACTTCTTGTAGATCGCGGCGTATTCTCCGTCCTTTTTGAGGGCTTCGAGCGCAGCGTTGAGTTCTGCCTGAAGCTTGGTGTTTTTCTTACTCACAATCTGGCCTACGGGAGCAGAGGTGAGCCAGCCTGGGACCAAAACGGTCGTTTCCGCAATCTTGGGTTGCACTTGGAGCATGTATTCGGTCGCGGGCTTCGAGTTAATCACCGCATCGACCCCACCGTTAGCGAGCTCAAGAATCGCTTCGCCCGAGTGGTTAAATGTTTTGATTTGCGCATCGGGCACTTCTTTGGCTTTGTCTGCCGAAATGGAGCCCAACTGCACGGCGATCTTCTTCCCCTTCAAGTCGTCAAAGGACTTAATTTTGTCCGCCTGACTCTTGTGCACCAAGATGGCAAGGCCAGATTTGTAGAACGGATTCAAGAAGTTCACCTTTTCTTTGCGCTTATCGTTAATCGAAAAGCCAGAGGCTCCCACGTCAACGTTTCCCGACATCACCGCCGGAATAATCCCGTCAAAGTCGATACTTTGAATCACCACGTCGTAGCCCGCTTTTTTGCCCATGGCGCGGATCAAGTCCATCTCAAAACCCGTGATCTCTTTGGTTTGGGAATTCACGAATTCAAACGGGGCGAAAGTGGGGTTGCTCGCAACGCGCAATTCTTTAGCCGACAAAGTGGTGGCAGTCAGCATAGCGGCAGCGGCGAGCGCACAAAAAGAGAATTTTTTCAGCATGGCATGAGCCTCGTTAGAAGATGAGCTTAAATCACAGAAAGGGGGAGGCGTTTTGCGCTCCCGTTCAAGAACTATAGGCGCAAGAGATGAAAAAGCGTCGAGAAAAATGCGTGCTCTTTGTGCTTAGACGCTTCCCTTTAGGCGTATCGCCTAATTGTTCAAAATCGGTCGCAAAAGGGCGGGCTTTTGTCGACAAATTCGCCTCTCTAAGAGGAAAAGAGAACTGTCTAGGTTTTCTCGCCTATTTTCTAAGGAGAGTGTGCTTGTTAGACTAAAAGCTTCTGGCAACGAACACTAGGAGGTGAAAAATGCCGACTCAATTAAAGCAATACGTGGTTGACGCGTTTACTGATCGCGTCTTTGGTGGAAATCCGGCAGCGGTCTGTATTTTGAAAGAATGGCTCCCGCTTGAGACCATGATGGGAATCACGATCGAAAACAATCTCTCGGAAACGGCTTTCGCTGTGAAAGAGGGCGATGTGTATGCACTTCGCTGGTTTACGCCAGGCGGCGAAATTGACCTCTGTGGGCACGCCACGCTCGCGACTGCTTCGGTCATTTTGCGTGACTATGAACCAGAGGCCGAAGAAGTGGTTTTCACGACGATGAGTGGAGAGCTTCGTGTGAAAAAAGCGGGCGAGCGCTATGAACTCGTCTTTCCAGCCTATCAGTTAAAAGAAGTTCCGGTGACGGACGAAATGGTCGCTGCGATCGGCGTTCGTCCCAAGGCGGCTTATTTGGGGCGCGATTTGCTCTGCGTTTTAGAGAGCGCCGAGGCAGTGAAGACCTATAAGCCCGACTTTGAAAAGCTGACAACGCTGGAGGGTCTCCTTCTTCACGTGACCGCAAAGAGTGAGGGGGATGAGTTTGACTGTGTTTCGCGCTCTTTTGCGCCCAAACTCAAAGTCCCAGAAGATCCCGTCTGTGGATCGGGTCACTGCCACATTGTGCCTTACTGGGCGGGGGTTCTAGGTCGCCCCAACGTTAACGCCTATCAAGCCTCGGCGCGTGGCGGAAAGCTCTACTGCCGCCTTGAAGGTGACCGTGTGATTTTGGGCGGTCAGTCGGCGTTCTTTTCTGAAGCAACGATCAATTTGCCTCACTAAAAGTCTAAGAAAAGCGTGAAAAGGTGCTTATTTTTCACGCTTTCTTTGTCTCCAAGAGGCGCTTTCGTTAAAATGAAAGGCAACTGAGAAGGAGGCAACACTTCCTTCCCCCTCCCAATCTCCAAGGATCTATTCTGGATGACGACAGAACAAAAACCGACAAAGAAATCTCTCAGTGGGCAAGTGAAGCGACTCACTTCTTCTACCGCGTTGCGAGAAGTGTTTGGCTTTGTCTCTGGGCGTATGCGTGAGACGCACGTTCCTGAGGTGGCGAGCTCGATGACGCTCACCACACTGCTCTCGATTGTGCCGCTGCTTGCCGTCTCGCTTGCCGTTTTCTCCGCTTTCCCGAGCTTTGCCGATACGCGCCAAGCACTTGAAAATATGCTCTTTGAGAGCTTCTTACCTGCGCAGTATAGCGAGGTGATTGTGGGTTATTTGCGCAACTTCTCCACGCACGCCTCGGGCCTCGGGCTCTTCGGTTTGATCGGTTTGGCGATTACGAGCTTAATGTTGATTAATAAGCTCTTTGGGACGATCAATTCGATTTTTGGTGTGACGAAAATGCGCGGGTGGATTCACCGCCTGCTCCTTTACTGGGCGCTCCTTACTCTGGGGCCCCTGGTGGTGGCCTTCTCCATCACCGTCTCAACGACCGTTTTGAGTGCTGCAGCACGAGGGCTTGAAGCCACCTTTATGACAGAAGTGTTGGTGCTCTCTCAGAGTGCACTGCAAATTGTCGCTTACGCCTTCCTTTTCCGCTTTATTCCAAACGCTTTTGTGCGTTGGTCTCATGCCTTTGTGGGTGGAGCCTTTGTGGTGGTGGCGAACGTGCTCGTGCGCTCTGGCTTTGAGCACTATATTTCCGCGGGAACGATGGGCAACATTTATGGCGCTTTTGTGGCGCTCCCAGTGCTCCTTCTCTGGGTCTATATTGGCTGGTACTTGATCTTCTTGGGCGCAGCGGTCACGGCGACGATGCCGCTTCTTACCTCGGGGCGCTTCCGCGATACGTATCGCAATGGGAATAAATTCTTAACCGGTGTGGCGCTTCTTAAAGTGCTCTATGAAGAGCGCGCGGCTGAGCGCCCTGTTGTGCCCTTAGCGCTTCTTTGTGAGCGAGTAGGGACCTATCCGCAGCTCGCACGAGAAATTTTGAATACCTTGGCGCAGGTGGGCTATACGCTTGAGTCGGCCAGTGGACCGAGCGACAAAAACCCGGATTGGACCCTTGTGGCGAATCCGGAGACCACGAATTTAGAAGGGGCCCTTAAAGCGCTCCTTCTTGATGGGCGCAATCAGCTAGTGATTGGGAATCGTCACGAAGAGGGGATGCTCTCCGGTTGGTACGCTTCGCTCATTGGGGCGAAGTCCCTCGCAGAACCGCTCTTGGTGGCTTTCGGGAAAAAGGAAGAATCGCTTAGCGAAAACTAATCGCAACAAGAAAGGTAGAAAACAAAACGGGCGCAATCTTTTAAAGACTGCGCCCGAATGCTTTTCGCTAGAAAAGATTACTTGATATCGGCACCGCGGACCAATTCAGCCACATGCTGCTGAACGCGCTGTTCCAACAAAGCCTGGCGGAGCTGACCCTTCAACTGGTCAAACTTCGGGAAGAGCTGAGCCGGACGGGTGGCTTCCAACTTCAAGACGTGGTAGCCATCGGGCAAGCGAATGGCCTGCTGGGAGATGTTGCCAGCCTTCAAGACGGAGAAAGCTGCACCGAAAGTGGACGGAGTCGACTTCGGCACGATCCAACCCAAGTCACCACCTTTGGTCTTGGTATTCGGGTCGATGGAGAGTTCGCCAGCGAGCTTAGCGAAGTCAGCCCCCTTGCCTAAACGGTTGATCACGTCCTTGGCCTGTTCTTCGGTCTGAAGAACGATGTGGCGAACGTGGTATTCGGTATCCCCGTAGGCACGCTTTTCGTTGTCATAAGCGGACTGGAGGTCAGCGTCGGAAACCGGATGAGCATCAGCCCACTGACGGAGGAAACCACTCACGAGCACCTGATTCTGGGCTTCTTTGAGGGCATTCTTTACTGCGGGAAGAGATTCCACTTTAGCTTTCTTGGCTTGCTGCAAGAGGACGGTCTGCTGAATGAGGGTGTTCTTCACGAGTTGCTCTAATTCAGCACCAGCAGGACGACCCTGACGCACGGCCGCGTCGTAGAGGGCTTGTTGGTCAGCCACAGACACCGTTTCACCATTCACCTTGAAGGCGGCGATTTGGGCCTGAGCAACAGAAGCGCCCAACAAAGAGGCAAGACCGAGGACGATCAGTTTTTTATTCATTTTTTCAAATACTCCGTGATGTTCGACGAGAAAAAAATTATTCGTCAAACGGCTTCGGCGTCAAAATTGCTGACGTCAATTAATCAGTATCACTTGAGGGGTTAAGTAACCAGGACTCAAGCAAACCATTCTCAATTGTAGTCAAAAGCCTCCTCATTGAGGGTCTTCCTATGGAAAGTCCTAAGAAAAGAAAACGCGAAAAAGGTTGTGTTTTCGCGTCACCCTAATAAATATTGGCTTTTTCCTACGCCTATTGGGCTCAATTTTGCCGATCTGAACTCGCTTTTGCGATAAAAAAGCCAATTCCAATTGTAAATACTATTGTCAAACCCATGAGCCCAAAGAGTTTGAAGTTAACCCACGTATCCGTTGAAAAGAGGTAGGCGACAAGCAAATTAATGATCCCCATGGCAATAAAAAAGCCAATCCAAGCGCGCTGAAGGGTTTTCCAAGCGCCCTCTGGAAGATTCATCTCTGCTTTTTCTAACATCTTTTTCATGAAGTTGCGCCCCGTGCACTCGCCCCAGAGAAGAATCGCGGCGAAAGTCCAATAGAGAATCGTGGGCTTCCACTTAATAAAGGCACCGTCTCTAAAGTAAAGCGTCATGCCGCCAAAAATGACAATTACCGCCACGCTAATCCAGAACATGGTCTCAATCTTGCGACGCATGAGAAGAAGATAGATGAGTTGCACGAGAGAGGCGACAATGGCAACGGCCGTCGAAAGGAGGATTGGCGCCATCTCAGCCGTAATGCCACTTCCTAAGAGCGTGCTGGCAAAGGAGACGGCCACGTCGCTGTGCGACTCGGCATACTTAAACGTGCCGAAAAAGAAAATAATCGGCAAAAGGTCAAAAAGAAACTTCATGCTAAAAGCGGCTCTTCACTCGCGGCCTGTGAGCTGCGAGCAACAAAAAGAGAAAAAGGAAACGAGTGAGCAAAGACTTCTTCTGCAATAGAAGCCTTTAAGTGCGCTAACGTTACCACAACTCGCGCTTTCTTTGCGCGAGCTGACACTCAGTCATCAAAACTTTTAACCAAATTCTTGAGCAACTTGCTTAGAAATTTTCGCCACGCCTAATGAGAATTGCTATCATTGAGCGATAGTCAAGAAACGGGTCTTAAAGGGAATTTTGAGAAAAACGCCGTGAAGAGGCGTATCCTTAATTCTTTGAAAAGAACCTTCTCTTGCTCGGATTGACAATCTCTTGCGGGGCGCCATGTCTCGCACGATTTTTTTGATGGAATCCAAAAAGAGATGCATTTAATGAAAAAACTCGTCCTCGCATCAGCCATTTCGCTGGTGGGAGCCGCTGCCGTAGGGGCAGCGCCTAAGGAGAAAACAGTGACGCAAGTCTCTCTGCCACAAGCCGTTGTCACCGTGGAAGGCATCACAGAATATCGCCTCCCCAATGGTCTCAAGATTGTGCTTTACCCTGATTTAAGTAAACCCACTGCCACGGTCAATATGACCTATTTGGTGGGCTCTCGCCAGGAAAACTATGGTGAGACGGGGATGGCCCATTTGCTCGAACACTTGCTCTTTAAGGGGAGCAAGAATTTCCCGAATCCGACTGCTGAATTCACCAAGCGTGGTTTCCGTATGAACGGGAGCACGTGGCTTGATCGCACCAACTACTTTGTTTCCTTTACGGCGACAGACGACAATATGCAGTGGGCAATCGCTTGGCAGGCCGATGCGATGGTCAACTCCTTCATCTCTCGCAAAGACTTAGACACGGAAATGACCGTGGTGCGTAACGAATACGAAATGGGCGAAAACCGCCCGAGTAGCGTTTTGATGAAGCGTATGCAGTCGATGATGTACGACTGGCACGCCTATGGTCGCAGCACCATTGGCGCTCGTAGCGACATCGAAAACGTGGAAATCCCGAATTTGCGTGGTTTCTACGAAAAGTACTATCAGCCAGACAACGCAGTGCTCACGATTTCTGGGAAGTTTGATACCCAGAAGGTCTTGGGCTGGGTTGCTAAGAGCTTTGGCCCGATTCCGCGTCCAACGCGCGTTCTCCCGCACGAATGGACGGTGGAACCCACGGCTGACGGGGAGCGCGAATTTATGGTGCGCCGCCCTGGCGAAACGAAGATGATTATGGTGGGTTACCGTATTCCTTCGGCACTCTCCTCGGAATATGAACCCGTCAATACCGCAACGGCTATCTTAGGGAACGAACCTACGGGTCGTCTTTATAAAGAACTCGTGGAAACCGGGATGGCAAGCCAGGCCTTTGGCTGGACCATTGCGGGTCGCGATCCGGGCTTTGTGATGTTTGGCGCCATGCTCAAAAAGGACGCTGACGTCGAACCCGTTAAAAAGAAGATGATCGAAGTGATCGAAGGCGAGTTTGCCAAGAAACCGGCGACGGAAGAAGAACTCGACTTTGAAAAGCGTGATCAGGCCTTGATGTTTGAACGTCAGTTGGCGGATCCAGAAACCTTTGGCGTGGAACTCTCTGAATACATCGCCTTGGGTGACTGGCGCCTTTTCTTTGCGGATCGTGAAGAAAACGAAAAGTTGACAGTGAAGGCCGTGAACGACGCTGCAAAGAAATACTTTGTGCGTGACAATCGTGTGGTGGGGATTTATGTCCCGACGACGGACTTAAAGCGCGCAGAAATTCCGAAGACGCCTAGCGCTGAAGAAGTGCTCTCGCAGTACAAGTTTAAGACTGAAGGCAAGCAGGTCGAAGCCTTTGATACGGATCAGGCCAATATCAATAAGAGCACCACGATTGTTGATTTGGGCGGCGTGAAGGTCGCGCTTTTGCCGAAGAAATCCTCTGGCGAAACGGTCGATGTGCGCTTAGTCTTCCGTACGGGTAATGCGAAGACAAACGGCAACGCGATGCTTAATCGCGCCGTGACGAGCATGCTCACCCGCGGGATTGAAGGCATGAATCGTGAACAGATCGAAAAGACGCTCACGAAGTTGAAGACCGAAGGCTCTCCCTTTGACTTCACCACTGACCGTGAACACGTCGTGGAAACGGTGGCCTTTATGTCGAAGCTTCTCTTGACGCCAACCTTCCCCAAGGAAGAACTGGAACTCTGGCGCTCTAAGAGCTTGACTCGCTTGCAGTCGGTTTCTGACGATCCGAAGTCGAAAGCGCAAAACGAAATTCGTAAGCACTTTAATACCTACCCCTTGGGTGACGTGCGTCACTCGGAAACCAACGAAGAAATGATGGAGGAGCTCCAGAAGTTGACGTTGGATGATGTGCGCGCACACTGGAAGGATCTCTTCCAAACCTCTCAGGGTTACATCTCGGTGGTGGGTGACTTTGACCCAGAAGCCGTGAAAAAAGCGCTTGAAGCGGATTTGATTGGCAAGAAGACGACTGCGGTGCCCTTTGAACGTCCGATCGCTGAGTTTAAGCCCATTGCCGCAAAGCGCATTGTGGTCGATACGCCTGAAAAGGAAAATGCGGTGCTCTCCGCTCGTGTGGACTTTGCCGCGAATGCGGACGATCCAGACCTCGCGGCTATTCAAGTCGCTGACTGGATTGTGGGTGGGTCGCCTGGTCTTTCTAACCGCTTAGTGAACCGTATCCGCCAGAAGGAAGGGCTCTCTTACGGGGTGGGTAGCCACGTGAGTATTCCTGACTTTGGTAACCGCGCAAGCTGGGGTGTGGGCTTGATTGCTGCCCCGCAGAGCTTGAAGCAAGCGGAAATGAGCATGCGCGATGAGCTCGCGAAGGTCTATCGTGATGGCATCACCGAGCAGGAACTCGAAGAAGCTAAGCGTGGTCTTTTGGACTACCGTGCCATTAACCGTGCTCAGGACGGCATGCTCGCTGGTGGTTGGGTCCGCTACCTTGAAAAGGGTCAGGACTGGTCGCAGTCAAAGAAACTGGACGATGCGATCCGTGCTTTGACCGTGGCTGATGTGAACGCCGCTGTGAAGCGTATCGCTAACCCAGATAACCTCACGGTGGTCTTGGCTGGCGACTTAGCGAAGGCCAAAGCCGCTGGCAAGGATTTCTCCAAGTAATCCTTAGCATCTAAAGCGAAAGGGAAGTGTCTGACGAAAAAGAAAACGTTGGACACTTCCTTTTTTTTGCGCCCAAAAAAATCCCGCGAGAAAAGAGTTTCTTCGCGGGATAACGTTTTTTTGAAATCCGGGTTTTTTAGACGCTAAGTTTGGCGAGTGCGCGGACTTTCTCAGCCCAAGCCGCCGCTTCTTCTTTTTTCTCATCAAAGGGCATCGAGAGCCAGAAGGGGATGTGCCCTGGGAGCGCCACTTCCACATCCACTCGCACGCCCACATAGTCGTAAGGAGTCGAGGGAGTCTCAGTGGCACTTGGCGCTACGTAGGCGGGTGGCATTGTCATCGTTTCGCCGAGCGCATTTTGGTAGCGAACCCCGTCGCCCGTGCGCGGAGGCTGGGCTTTATAGTCATGGTCAAGCGAACTCATGCGATCGATAATCTGCACTGAATGAATGGCAGAGGCGTCAATAACGAGATGCAAATCGCTATAGCGCTCAGCGAGCCAGTAGAGCCCTTCGGGAAGAAGTGCTGAGACCAATGCTTCGCTTGTGGCCAGAACGCTATCATGAGGACGCTCGGAGAGGAATCGCTCAGCTTCTCTCTTGCGAGTCTCGCGCAATTCTGTTTCCGCTTTAAAGAGCGCCTTCATCGTGGGCTCAATCCAACGCGTGGCGGTTTTACTCAAAATACCACGCACCACAAAGAGTGCTACCACGGCAATGGACCACTGAATACCAACGGCGGAAAAAACAGAGCCAATCGTGTAAGAGGGGTAGAGCACTAAGAGCGCGATGGGCCAGACAAGCGAGACCAGTAAAAAGATCGCAGTCCAAGGCCAAAAGAGAATGCGATAGATGCGCATTTCTTCTCGATCTAAATTTTTGAGTGCTTGATTGCGAAGGGTTTTCGCTTCTTGCAGTGCGCTACTTGTTTCTTCTAAAAGGAGGAGAGTTTCAGCCATAGCAGATAAATACAAAATCAAAACTTTAAGTGAAGAGAGTTTAGTAGAGTGAAGACAAAAATGCCAGACACGAGGTCTGGCGATTTTTTCCGCTTTAGCGCGGTGGATTCATAAATAAGGATTCAATAGGCGGAATCGTGGGGAGATTATCAAAGTCAATGGGCGCCTTTTCTTCTACAACCTGCACTTCGCCGTCCCGTCCAGGAATTAAGCTTGCTGGCACCACGCGCAGGAGTTGCTCGGGATCCCCATAGCGCACACAGCACACTTCAGCATCGGTTTGCTGATAGATCAACACACGTGGGCCTTCAAGTCCCGGGGCGAGGATAGGGACCACGAATTCTTGCCCCTCATCGTTTTCTGAGAGCGAGAGCGCGAGCTCAGGACGACGACGATGCGTGAGTGTGGTAAAGAGCACCTCGAGCGCATGAATAATCGCAGGGCGTGCAGGATCGTGAATAATCGCTTGCTTATCTCTTCGGAATTGACGCGTTTCAAGAAGCGTCAAGGGAGCGTTTTGATCGGCCCCTAAGTGGCTTCCGAGTGCCGAGTCTTTATCCTTTTCGTTGAGCGTCCCGCGCTCACGCGCTCTCCAACGAAGCATAGCTTGCGACTCTTGAAGGGCAGCGAGCGTCTGAAGGTTCGCTTCTGGGCGCGTTGGGCGAATGGCGGGAAGCGTCCCTTCGACAACTTCGCTCCCAGGAATTTCGCCAAAGAGCGAATCTTGCGAGAAAATCACTTCCGAGGGGCGCGTTTTACGCTTGCCGCGCGACTTTTTCAGTGGCAACTCTCCCTCACGGGCACAACGCTCAAGCACTTGAATCATCAGTGCTTCGGGCGTAAAGCCAGCTTCATGCAACACAGCGAGCGCATTGTGCAAAGTATCTTCATTGAGACTTAGACTTAGCTCGAGGGTTTTGTTCGCCATTGAATTTCTACCTCCGACGGGTGTGCGATTTTCTTCATTTCCATTAAGTCTAGCAAAGGCGATGAGGTTTAGGAGAAAACGGTGCAAAAAGACGACACGCCTCTCCCAAAAAAGTGCGATCAGTATCCAAAGTGAGACGTGAGTCGTATACTGGAGAAACATTCCATGGCACTAAACAAGGAGAGAAACGATGAGTGACAGTGATGTGAAGCTTCCGCAAGCGAGTCTTTTCACCGAGCTCGAAGAAAAGAGTCTTTTTGAAGAAGAAACGCCGACACCAGAGCCCGTGAAGCCCGCTACTCCCGCCGAGAAGCCCAAAACCATTTGGCAAAACCCGCGTGCTTCGGGTCTACTCAAGAAGATGTTTAGCCTAGAGACACTTTCAAAAGACGAAGTGCAAACGCTCGCTGAACTCAATCACGAAAAAATGCAAAACCAAAAAAGTGGTCAATAAACCACTTTCTTCGCCAAAAAGAAGCCCATCGTCCAACCACGAAACGATGGGCTCCCACTTTTTGCTGGCCTGGGTGTGGGCCAGCGTCCTCATCAAAAGTTAGTCAGTGAGTTACTTTACGGAAGGAAGCGAGATTTCGTAAACGACATCTTTACCGCCTTCACGCCCCATGGTCACTAACTTGCCGTCTGCGAGCGCGAGCGAGTGCGGATCGCTCAACTCTTTCGGAAGTGCCATGACCTTTTCAATGTGAGCCGTCACTGGATCAATGACGAGCACCGACATGAAGTTCTTCGAGATCGCAAGAAGCTTGCCTTCATACATCGCCATACCGGTGATGTAGTAGCCAAGAGGCTTCTTCGAGTCTTTCACTTGCAGTTTCGGCGCAGCCTTGATGTTGCGTTCCGAGACGATCGTCTGGTCAGCCATATCAAAGGCCATCAAGACGGAGTGCTTCTGGAACTGATTGGGCACCGAAGCGAGGAAGAGACTATTCGTTGCCTCGTCGTAGCTCGCGCTCGTCACGAAGGAGAACTTCGCACGGGCCGTACCTAAGAACGGACGGTTAAAGCCCCAAACTGGTGCGAAAGCGGGTGTGGCTTCGCGGAAGATACGCCACTGCCACCAAGCATCCACCTTAGCTGGGTCGATCAATTCGCTAGCAAAAATCGTCTTATTGTAGGCAAGGCCAATTAACTTCGTGCCCATGAAGGTTGCATCCACCACCGAGCGTAAGTCGTTACCGTTCGGGTAGTCGAGAATCGCGCGGTCAGTCATCTTCGAGAGGGTTTCATCCGTGTAGAAGAGACCGGCGTTACCCGTCACAAAGGCGTATTTACGCATCTGTGGCTGCCAAGAGATACCGGTTACCACGCTCGCCCCATTCCAGCCTTCAGCTTTAAACGGAATGTGATGCTTCGCAAGAACCGTGATCTTCTCGTCAGAAAGGGCGATCGGACCCGCAGCAGGATCGCTGCTAAAGGGCAGAACGCTCTTTTCTTTAATCCCAGCCATATAGGGCTCTTCCGGATCCCAGCTTGCACGCCAGGTCGCGGGCATCGTGAACTTCTTCCAGAGGTTAAAGTTCCAGTCACCCATAGCCATAGGAAGATCTAAAGTGACGCGTGCTGGACGGCCTTTGCACATATAGGGCGGGGGACCATTTTCGAGGAAAGCCTGGAAGCCGTTAGCGATAATCACGAAGAAACTCATGATCACGACTGCTTTCGGATAGCGTTCCAAGTCGTGAATTTTGCTCACTTTCCCTGCGAGCTCTTCAAGAGCGGGTTGCCCTTTGCGTAAGAAGAGAAGGAGGAAGAAGATCGAGAAAACCGCGACCCAGTAGACGAACACTGCCCAAGAGTAGGTGTGCGCGCCCATAATCGTGGAACCAAAGCCTTGACCCACGTCGCGCCAAATATGCGTCCCTACGTGGCGCAACCCATAGTACATCCCGATAAACGCCCACAGTGCGTAGGCCGCGAGATAACGTGTTTTGAGCCCATAGCGGAGCATCATCATGAGAAGAACGCCCAAGTAGACCATGGCAAAGCGTTCACCCCAGCACATAATGCAAGGGTTTTCGCCCATGATGAACCCGAGGCCGATACAAGCGATCCCCACAGGAATCGCGATAAGGAGCAGGGCTCCCGTTGCTAAGGTATAGCGTAGAGCCTTTTGGCTCGAGAAGAATTTATCAAACATAAGCCACCTCCTTTAGATGTTGCCCGGAGGCAGGATCGAGGTGTGTTCGACACCCAAGAAAATGAACACACAGAGGAGGCTTGAGAGGACAAAGAAGATCCAAGCAAGATTTTCACGCTCTGGTCGGAGCCAAAGAATGCCAACAGGAACTGCCAGCAATAAGATGTAGAGCATCTCCATATACAGTCTCTCCATTTAAGTGAAATCGCAACACACGGTCGAGTGTTTCTAGTTGTTGCTATAGAAATAGTATCTGTAATATACTATTAGCGTCCAATACTTTTTTAATTACCCTATATAAGCCATGCCTAATAGTGTGAAAAAGACCGACCTCGACTACATCAAGGCGATTGCGCAAAGCGGGAGTTTCCTTGCGGCCTCTGAAGTGCTTCACGTCTCGCAACCCGCGATTTCGCAGTACATTTCTAAAATTGAACAAGAGCAAGGTATTCAGCTCTTTAACCGCAATGTGCGCCCCGTGACTTTGACCGAGGCTGGGCGCTACTACGTGAAAGTGGAAGAAGAGATTGAAGAGATGCGCCGTCGCCGTGCGCGCTACTTCCGAGACCTCTCTGGAGACCTCGAAGGGGAAGTGCGCATTGGGGCAAACCAGTGCCGCATTGCGACCGTGCTCTCAGAAGTGTTAAGTGCGTACGTGAAAAAGTACCCAAAGGTCTCGCTCAAGATTGTGGAGGTAGGTATTAGCACGATGGAAGCGAAACTGCTTTCTGGCGAAATTGACTGCGTCATCACGATTGAAGCGGCCGTCTCGAAAGAGCTCGCCTACCGCACGCTGCTCGATGAAAAAGTACTCCTTGCCTTTCACGCGGACCATCCATTGGGTGAAAAAGCACGACTTTATGCGAAAAGTGGCGCAAAGGATTTTCTGCCTTTCAATTTCCCCGATGCTGCAGGCGAAAACTTTATCCTTTTAAGCCGTGGGATGCGCTTTCATGCGTACTTTCACAGAATTTGCGAAAAGTATCGCGTGAAGCCCAAAATCCTGATGCAAACCGATTCGATCACCACGCTTCTGGAGCTCGTCACACAAGGGGTGGGCTGCGCGCTCATGCCAGACTCCTTGATTCACTATCGGCATCCAGAGCCGATGCCTTGCTGCTACTCAATGCAGCATGAGTTTGAACTCAATCGAGTGGTAGCGGCTTGGAATCGGAATATGTATCTCTCTAAGGCCGCGAGAGCCTTTATTGATATGTTGGCAGAGAAGCATCGAGCGCTTAATTCCGATCCCAACACTGAGCCCTACAACCTTCTCGAAAACTAAAGAGAAAAAAAAGACCTAGCCTTCCTTTTGAAGACTAGGTCAATTTTTTGCGTTAGCGCGAGCGCTAATTCAATGGCTTATTCAATGGTGTAGGGGAGTACCAATTTTTCCAAAGGCGCTTTTTCCGTTTCACCCACCGAGAGGTCAGCCTCTGCTGCGGAGAGTAAGAGAGAATAGAGCACATAGGTGACATCCGCAACGCGCGTTGCAAGCACCACAGCGCCCACTTCATCGTCACCGGCAAAGACTGGATCGCCAGCAGCAGGGAGCACACCGCCCACGATCTTCGCGAAGAACATACGGCGGCTCGGTTTCCCAATATGCTTCATACGAGAGACCACTTCTTGCCCTGGGTAGCAACCCTTGGTGAAGGAGACACCGTTTACCAAGTCTAAGTTCGTCGCCTGCGGGACAAAGCGACCATTGGTGGCGGCCCAAACGCTTGGAATCCCAGCAGCCAATTCACTCGTCAAAAAGAGTGCCGTCATTTCGGTCACGTCAAAGGGAAGGGGCGCGACTTGCGGCACCACTAAGAGCACACGCACGTTACCGATATTGGCTTCAGGCAGGGGAGTCGCATCTTCAAGGCGCAACACATCCCCGTAGCTCGTGTGCGCCACTTCCCCTTCAGCGGGCAGCGCTACACCCATGGCGGAGAGTTTGTCCGCCGCATGGTCAAGAAGCGCTACCACGCGGTAGTCAGCATTGAGCACCGTGAGTGTCACATCATCACGCAACACAAACATGCGTAAGCGCTTAATGAGGGCTTCACTATTGTCAGAGGGCATCAAGGCGAGCACACCTTCTTCGCCCTCGAGCCAAAGGCGCATCGTGCCGAGCAAACGACCCTTGGGGTCGCAGTAGCCAGCAAGTGCATTGCGGTTCCCAAGATGCATCACATCTTGCGTTAAGACGCGCTGCAAAAAGTCGCGCGTATCTTTACCCGAAAAACGCACCAAGGTGTAGGCGTCAACTCGCGCAGCCGAGGTGCTAGGAGTGGGTTGAGAGAGAAGCGTGGTATCTGTCATGGATGATCTTCCTTCTTTTTAAAATTCCATCTTTCATTGCTAGTTCTTTGCGCTAGGTGCTTTTGTGCCAGCGGGTTTTGCTTTTGGCTTCAAAATGAATTTATTCACCGCACGGTTGTGCGCCGCCAAATTCGTCGAAAACTCGCTACTCCCATCGCCCCTTGAGACAAAGTAGAGGTAAGGCGTAGCTTCAGGGTGCAGCGCTGCACGCAAAGAGGCCGCGCTCGGAGCGCCAATGGGCGTTGGGGGAAGCGCAGCAATTCTGTACGTATTGTAGGGCGTCTCGGCCTGTAAGTCTTTTTTCGTGAGGTTTCCATTAAAACTAGGCCCTAAGCCGTAGATCACGGTAGGGTCAGTTTGTAGTGGCATGGCTTTTCCTAAGCGATTATGGAAAACGGAGGAAATTTTGCCACGATCCTCAGATAATCCCGACTCTTTTTCAATGATGGAAGCGAGCGTGAGTGCCTCGTAAGGGGTTTTGACCTGCACGGCAGCGTCGCGCGCCTCCCAAAGCTGCGCGAGAAGCGACTCTTGGCGTTTTACAGCCAGCTTCATGACTTCTAAGTCTGAGACGCCTTCCATATAGCGGTAAGTATCGGGCGCAAAAAAGCCTTCTGGCGTCGTGTAGGGGAGCCCGAGTGCGGTAGAGAGCTCAGCGTCTGTCATCTCCGCCGTTTTATGCGTTAACCCTTTAGCGTCGTTAAAAAGCGCTCTTACTTCCCAGAGCGGCGCGCCATCAGGAATGCGAAGCACGCCTTCAATCAAGGGGCCGCGCCCAAACGTGTCGAGCAGCGCCGCAGGCGTCACATGGGTGGCAATCTTATAGCGCCCTTGGTGAAGTTTCGCAAGAGAGTTGGGATGCAAGCGTAGCGAGAGCTTCATTGCCCAATTAGGGAAGTCAAAGCCCGCGAGGCGTAATTTTTCCGCAACGCTTACCGAATGGTCGCCCTCACGCACCGCGACGATCACAAACGTGGGATGTGCAGGGTCGCTAGTAGGCGTATTGACTTCTAGCGGAGCATCGGGGGTAGGGGACTCACCCGAGATCGTTGGCGAAAGCGTTGGGGAAAAGGGAATCGGACGACTATTGACGAACCACTCAGCGCCCTTCCAAGCGGCAAAGCCCGAGAGGAAGATAAAGACGAGAAGCGCAAAGAGCCAGATGCCCCAGCGAGGTTTTTTCTTTGGGAGCTCAGAAGAGAGGCCTAAAGTGCTCTCTACGGGGTCATTGGGCTTGTCCGTTAGGTCGTTGTTGCTCATCGCTTGTCGCTTGCCTTGGCGGTTCTTGAAAAAAATGATTGAATTGGTTTTGAGGTGCATTGTAGCAAAGCTCACGCGAGGCTCAGGTTGACGAGCTGGTATCGGTTTGTTAATCGACTTTTCCTCTAGGTGAAATCAATCCGTTAGAATAGGGGACGGACGGATGACGTGCGTCATCCTTTTTTTGATAGCAAAAAAGAAGAGACTCAGAAATGGCAAGAGGGCGATTAATTACCTTTGAAGGCATTGATGGATCGGGTAAGTCGACACAGATTGCCCGACTCGAAGCCTTTTTAAAGGAAAGAGGGATTTCCGTAGTACTGACTCGTGAGCCTGGCGGCACGGAGCTCGGAGAGAAAATCCGCTCGCTTCTCTTAAACGATGAGATGGCCGTTGAGACGGAAATGCTCCTCTTTTTTGCGGCGCGCGCGGAACATATGGCGCGAGTGATTCTCCCAGCGCTTGAAAAAGGCATTTGGGTGCTCTCAGACCGCTTTACCGATGCGACTTACGCCTACCAAGTTGGCGGCAAGGCCTTTTCTGCTGAGCGCTGTGAAGCGCTTGAGCGCTGGACATTGGGCGACTTTCAGCCCGACTGTACGCTCCTTTTTGACATTCCGCCAGAAGTGGCCGCTGAGCGCATGGGCCAGAGAGCGGGCGCCTCGGATCGATTTGAGCGCGAATCGCGCGACTTTTTCCACCGTGTGCGAGAAGCCTACCTCGCGCGCGTCAAAAAGGATCCTGCGCGCTTTTTAACGCTCGATGCGAGAAAAAGTGCCGACGAGTTGACCCAGCAAATTGAAGAGGTCTTTAGCGAATGGTTGTAGCGCCTTATCCTTGGTTAGAAAACGCAGCCGCCGCGCTCTCGGCGATGGTCGAAGAGCTCCCCAATGCGGTGCTTTTGCACGGCGCGCCGGGTACGGGTGGCTTAGAGCTGGGGCTCGCCTTTGCGAAAAGCCTTTTGTGCGAAACGCCCTTGATGGATGGTCGCCCTTGTGGCGAGTGCGCAGGTTGCCACTTGGTGGCCGCAGGCACGCACCCTGACCTCAAAATTGTGGTGAGTGAGCAGGTCGCTGAACTCTACGATCTCCCATACACCTTTGATGAACATGAGTCCACCGACAAAAAGAAACGCTCGCGTGGCCTACGTATTCATCAATTTCGTGCGCTCTCAGACTTTGTGGTGATGACGCCACACCGTGGCGGGCGGCGCATTGTGTTTGTCTATCCGGCGGACCGCATTTTGCCTGAGGCAGCCGCCTCACTTTTGAAAACCCTTGAGGAACCGAGCGCTGGACTTCACTTTATTCTGGTCGCTGACGATATCGATGGGGTACTCCCCACGATTCGCTCTCGCTCGCGTCTTTTGCGCCTAACGCGTCCTACAAAAGAGGAGGCACTCGCGTGGCTAAAAACCCAACGCGTGAAAGACTCTGAAATGGCACTCGCGATGGCAGGAGGATCTCCTCTGGAAGCGGTGTCGAGTAAAGAGGGTGAGCAACTCTCCGAGAAGGCGCAAAAAGCGCTTTTGCATATTCTTTTTGAAGGAAAGAATCTAGGGACGGACGAAATTATCGCCACGTATAACGTCGAGATGACGGCACCAGCTGTAGCGAAATATCTCTCGCGCTTTGCTTACGACTTAGTGCGTGTGAAGTCGGGCCTTCGTCCTTACTACTTCATTAAAGAAGATAGCGCGATGGCGGATTTAGTCGCGCGCGTGCCGCTTGAAAAACTTCTTGCCTGGCAAGAAAAAGTGGGCCAGATGCGACGCTCGCAAGAGCATCCTTTGTCTGCGGCGCAAGTCTTTGAAGCCATCTTTATTAGCTATAGCGACTGTTTTCACTAATGAGAGCGCCAGTTAAAGCGCTTTGAGTTGATCCATCGCTTGACTCAAGGTTTCATCTTCTGGCGCTAAATAGCGACCCGTCGTTGCGACGCTTGCGTGCCCCATCGCGTGCTGCACCACATTCACACTCATCTTGGAGAGCGCTGTCACGGCAAACGTGTGGCGCAACCAGTGCGTTGAAGCGGCACGCAATTTAGCGGCATCCATCGGGCGCGTGGTGGCCACTTCGTTTGCTACCAGATCAAAAAAGCGAGAGAGCGCACTATAGAGTCCCGCGCGAGAGAGCGAAGCGTTAGCGTTGCGCCCGCGTCCGAGGTTAATCAGAAGGGGTTCGTCGGGAGGAATTTGTCCCACTGACGGTAAGCCTCTTGCGGCCATCGCGGCATTGATAATCTCAATTTGCTCAGCGTTAAGCGGCAGACGGCGCACTTTAGCGCCTTTTCCCACCACTTCAATGGCTAAGCGCGTGCTGCTTCCTAGACGGCGCTCCACGAGCCAGCCCGCTTTCGCGTCAATCATTTCACTCGCACGCATTCCTAAGCTCTTTCCCATCATGAGAATTAACTTCATGCGCTCACGAGGCCAACCTTCGGGGAGAAGCGCAATATGAGAGACAATCTCTTGCCACTGCTCATCGGTGAGCGATCGATCGGCAAAGGCCTGCGGGACACCCTCGCCCTTTAAAAGAGGCACCTTGGGGCTCACCTGATCAAAGGGATTGAAAATCAAGTAGCCCGTTTTCTTTAAAAAGTTAAAGAGCTGGCGCACCACAACAATGGCATTGTGGCGGCTCGATGACATCAAGGGGCCATTAAAAGGTCGCCACGCGGGCGAGAGGCGCGGCATATTTTTGGGGCCAATCCACTGGTTCTGAGGGACCTTCCAGGTGCGAGACCAGGTCGCCTCATCCATGCGTCCTAACTGCTCTAACCAGCGAAGGTAAAGAGAGGCGTCCCCAGCTTTAATCGAAGAGAGCGCAGTGCGGCGTTCAATCAAGCACCAAAGAAGAAAGCGCTCAGCCTCTTTACGATAGTTGCCACGCGTATTTTCATTACTCGCGCGTGCGGCAAGCCACGCCCAAATCGCTTCTAAGTCGTTACGAGCTTCTAGAGAGCAACTGCCCTGTGGGGCGCGGTTAATCCCGGCCTCACCGTTGAGCTGGGAGGGGACGCTCAGAATATCTAAGGGGACAATGCCGTAGTTATCGTCGTCTTCATCCGGGGCATCTTCTGCTGTGACGACTTCACCCGTGAGTTCCGTTGAGGGAGCGTGAGAAGCGGGGCTTTCTTTTTCGCGAGCAGTGGGCGCCATGCCAGGGAGGTAAAAGCGCTCGGTCACCTCTCCCACGTCTTTTCCGCAGTCAGCAAACCAATACATCAATTCGGTGGCGCAAGCAGCGCTAATTCCCACCACATTACGAAACCACGTTGCTCCCGTTGCGGCCACGCACTCGTAGAGATCCTCTGCCGTAAGAAGCCCAAAGGCGGCTAGCGGTTGCGCAATCGCCGCAGGGAGAACGTCGGCAAGAAGGGTATCGAATGTGAGTCTCGCTTTCGCAAAAGAATACTTGGAAGAGGTGGCTTTCTCTGACATGATGGATTCTGGCGTGGCAAAATAGAACCTAATATGTTCATTGTGCCACATTGTGCTTTTGCTGGCGTTCTCTTTTCAAGTCCGCGAGCGCAAAAGCCGCTTGGCGCGAGAAGAAAGACGCTCTGGTCTCTCAAATCCATTTTTTAGTTTATGAAACGCTCCACTCCTATCGTCATGGCTGCACTCGTGGCCGGCGTGATCGCGCTTTTGAGTTTTAGTGCGCCCCAAACGGTCCCAGCGCAATCGATCTCTTACCTCGGTATTAATGACGGGAAAAAGACGCCGAGCGAGTCGATTCGCGAGCTGATGACCTATACCGATGAGTTCCCCTCAGAGTTGGGCAGTGCTCCGGTGCGTCACGATTTGACGAGCCCGCAGGAGATGACCCCCGCGCAAGAGCCCCTGATTAAAGACGCGCCCTTTACGCGTCCCATTCGTCTGGGGGTGCAATCCTCACTCTTAAAGAGCTCCCAGCGCGACCTCATTATGAAAACGCGCGACCATCTGGTGCGTCTTTATGGGTTGGGGAAAATCAATGTCTTTTATCTTGATGATCAGAGCCTAACCACCGCGATTCGCTCTGGGCAGGTGGACTTTTTTATTTCCGATGTGAATTACTTTACGCTCGAAGAGGGCTTTGCTTTTGTGGAAGCGTTGGCCTCCCTTTGGCCCTCAGACAGTGAAACGCCACAAAACGCCACGGCAAGCGTGATTGTGGCAAGAAAAAATGGGGAAGCGGAAGCCCCTGATTTGCATGACTTGGCGACTCGCCCCATTGTGGCGGTAGCGCCCGAATCGTTGAGTGGGTGGCTTGCTGCCGCGGTGGAACTCAAAAAGCATCACGTCTTTATTGGGGACGATTTGCTCTCGCACACGACCTTTGCTAATGGAGACGTCTCGGCGGTTTTCACCAAGATGAATATGGATCCGAAGGTCGTAGGGGTGCTCCCCGCCTGTGAACTCGAATACATGGCCGAAAAGGGCGATATTAAGCTGCGTGACTACTGGGTGATCAATCAGCAAATGAGTGATGGACTTCGTTGCTTACATTCCACTGCCCTTTATCCGAGCTGGGTTTTTGCCGCTACGAGTGACGTGAAGCCTGCGGTGCGTAAAGCGATTACCACGGCTCTTTTTACGATGGATGGGAAAAATATGTCGGCCGAGTGGTCAATGCCCGTTTCCAATCGCCCCATCTATGACCTTTTCTATACGCTCAAAATTGGTCCCTATCAGGATTTAGCGCAGTGGAGCTTGCGACGCTTTGTGGAAAGTAATGCACAGGTGCTCGCCTTTATTTCGCTCTTACTCTTTATGATTTTGACTTATGCGGGGACGCTTTCCGTGTTGGTGCGTCGTCGCACGAAACTTTTGCGTCAAGCTTTGGCGGAGCGCGATCAGGCGGACCAAGAAATGCAGGTCTCGCGCCAACATATTGAAAACCTTGAGCGCACGGGGCTCGTGGGGCAGATGTCCACGGTGATTGCGCATGAATTAAAGCAGCCACTGGGCGCAGTGAGTAACTATGCGAATTCTCTTCTGAGACGCTTAAAGCGAGGCGACATTAATGAAGAGCGCTTTGAGATGGCGTTGACCGAGATTGTGGAACAAACCGCGCGTGCGAGCGAAATTGTTGAGCGTGTGCGCTCTTACGCCAAGCACGACTATCCGCCACGCAAGGTGGACGATATCTCTGCCATTATTGATAGCGCGATTCAAACCTTCCGACGCTCTCGCAACACCAAGGCGGCCGTAGTGGTGCGTATGCGCCCCAAGAGCTTAGCCGAGGTGGATGCTTGGGAAATTGAGTTGGCGATTCTAAACCTTCTGAAAAATGCGGCAGATGCGTTAGCGCCCGTTGCCAACCCGCGTATTGATGTGCGCTTAGAGCAAGCTGACGATAACGACTGGCGCTTAACGGTAGGAGACAATGGTCCCTACTTAAGTGATGAGGAGCTCGCGCGCTTTTTTAAACCCTTGCAAACGAGCAAAGGCGAAGCCGGGATGGGGTTAGGGCTTTCGATTGTGGCCAATATTGCTGAACGCCACGCAGGGCATATTACCGTCTCGAGAAATGGGGAGCGCGGGGTGAAATTCACCATTCTCTTCCCGCGCTATAACGATCCGAACTTAAAGGATCAGGTCCCTTGGCCCAAGGGTGATGAAGAGGTGATTGTCTACCAGGCGGGTGGGAATGGCCCGGTGTACCGTAAGACGCTCAACCTACGCGCCATGCGAGAAACTCGTCGCTTGAGTCTTGAGAGCATTGACTTAGCCTTTGATGAAGGAGAAGTGCCGCGCACGGTGCACTCGAGCGTACTTACAGACGTTGCCCGTGTCATGGAGATGGGTAAACCCCTTTCTGCAGCGCAAAGCGATGTGACGCATGAAAGCAATCGTGAGAAAGAGCGCAAGTGGATTGATAAAGAGGTCGACCGCTTTGTGAAAGATGCGCTCGATATTGATGAGAGCGATGTGCCGAGGAACGCTTAATTTTTAGGCTAGTGGTTTGTGCTGATATGTTGAATTTCCGATATATAAACACACGAAGAAGAATGAGGGTGAATACTCTCAGATTCTTGAAGCACAATCTAAAGAAGTGGGTAACCAAACTAAAGCGCAAGGCGATATTACACTTCAAAGCGGGGGTTCCACGCATATTCGTGCCTCTGAAGTAGATAGTCAAAAAGGCAACGTGAATATCGTAGCAAAGGGCGATATTTCCATTGAAGAAGGTCGCCAAACCAATGAATATCTCCTTGGGGCAGTTGAAAAAGGGGGAGGCTTCCTTTCTCGCACGAAAACCCAGAGAAAAGAACATGTGCTCACTGATCGCAGCGTGGCAAGTGATGTCACAGGGAAAGCGGTGCGTATTCTTTCTGGTGACAACGTGACCATTAAAGGCTCAAACGTTGTTTCTGATGAACGCACTGCGATTGGGGCAGAGCACGACGTGAAGATTGTCGCTTCAACGGACAGTACGCTTTCACAAAGTGAAGTGCATCATAAGAAGTCTGGCCTCATGGGAAGTGGCTTTGGGGTGACGATTGGCACGCAGAAGGTGGATACCAAGAGTCAAGGGGCGAAAGAAAGCGTCTCACAAAGCCATGTCGGTTAACTTCATGGCGATACGCTTGTGACTGCTGGCGAAAGCTACCAACAGGTCGGTAGCACGGTTTCAGCCCCTGAAGGGAACACCATTATTTCTGCAAAGCGCATTGGTGTAGAAGCCGCAAAGAGCCGTCAAACCACGGACACTGAATATAGTTATCAGCAAAAGGGTTTGACGGTTGCCTTGAATGCTCCTGTGTTGAGTGCGATTCAAGGTGCGGTCTCAACCGTTTCTTCCGTGAAAGATGTTGGAGTCAGCCAAAATAACCGCGTCAATGCGATGGCGGTAGCCAATAGTGGCTTCAAAGCGGTTCGTACAGGAAGAGCGTTAAACGAATTAGCGCAAAATCCAGGTGATGCAGCAAAGAACGTCAGTGTGTCAATTACCTACGGTCAGCAGAAAAACACGAATGAATCGCACCAAAGTAGCACTGATGCTACACCGAGCCAAGTCTTAGCTGGTGGAAAAGTCGTGATGTTGGCCAAGGGGAGCGAAGCCTCTGACATTAACGTCACAGGTTCTGACGTCTATGGGAAAGGTGGTACGCACTTAAAGGCGGACCATGAAATTAATCTTGAAGCAGCGGAAACCACGGAAACGGAGCGCACCAAGAATAAATCTGCAGGTTGGAATGCTGGTGTTGCGATTTCAGTGGGTAGCAACGGTTACTCATTAGGGGTGACGGCGGGTGGCAACTACGGTCGTGGTCATGGTAATGGCGACACGACGAGTTATCGTGCCACACATGTGGGCTCCTTGGAAGGAAATACCACCCTTGAAAGTGGAGAAACCACAACACTCAAAGGCGCACAAGTCCAAGGCAAGCACGTTGAGCTCAAAGTCAAAGACTTAGCCATAGAGAGCGTGCAAGATACGTTTAAGTATGACGCGAAGCAGATGAATGCGAGCGCGCAGGTCACGGTAGGCTATGGTTTTTCAGCTTCAGCAAGCTTTAATAAGAGTAAGCTCAAAGCGGATTACGCATCTGTCGCAGAACAAGCTGGAATTCTGGCGGGTGATGAGGGCTATAATGTGGATATTCAAAACCACACCTCGCTCAAAGGAGGGCTAGTGACCTCAACCCAGAAGGCCGAAGATGAGGGGAAGAACCACTTCTCCACAGGCACACTCAGTAGCGCTGACATCGAAAATCATAACGATGTCAAAGGCAGTGCTATTGGTTTAGATGTCGCTATGCACGAATCGTTTGATGGTGGCAAGCCTTCTGGCGCTCAAAATTCTGGTGAATCGGCACAAACAAACGACGCCTCGCAATCCAACAGCTCTTCAGAGAACGCTCAACAAGTCGCTAGCGATAATTCTCTTACCAAGAAACCGACGGAAGCTGAAATTCAGCAAACGAAAGACAGTTGGGGCTTTGATCCCGCTTTTGGGAGCGGAAAAGTCTCTGAATCCGAGAGTGGTACGACGAAGAGTGGCATCAACACGAAGAATCTGACGGTAAGAGAAGATTCAGAAGGCGACTATTCCTCGCTCAGAACTTCTGTGACGACGGACAACTCTCGCGATAGCATGGGTGCTGTGGAAAAGAATTTTGATAAAGAAAAACTCCTTGAAGATCTGAACGTTCAAGTTCGAGTAACTAAAGACTTCCGTAAGAATATCAGTAAAGAGGTTGATAAGTACTTTGACAAGAAGCAGGTCGATTTGCGCCTTCAACGTGAAGGGATTGACCAACTTCTTAAAGGCGCTCAAACGAAGGAAGAAGTCGATCAATTGCGCAAACAAATTGATCAAATTGATGATCATATTTACGAGTTGCAGTACTCGCGTCACTTTGCCAACGCTGTTATGGACTTAGTTGCAGCCAATCCTAAGCTTCCCATCACACAAAATACTTTGCGCATGGCTAATACCTATATGAGACAGCAAAGCGTAGCTAATTCCAAGCTCTCTCCCGGGATTACTGATGGCACGACAACGATTAACAACCTTTCTTATAGCTCGGGAAGTTTTGATGGGTATAAGTTAGGTGGAACTAGAAATAATATTGTAGAAATTTGTGATAGAAATAATAAATTCTGCAAATTAGATAAAACAGATATATTTAATAATTATAAATTTAATGAAAGCTTGTCAAATCTTATTCACGATCAGAATAAAAATTTAGGAGGAGCTACAGGAGGATTTCAACCTGTGAAAGGATCTTGGTTGCTTGGGAATTATGAAATATTCTATTCTGCTGGAAGTGAATCAGATAGGGTTATTGAATCTTTCGCAGGGGTTCATGATTTGATTGGTGGGCAAATATTTGGATTTTATGGGAATGATGGGAATACTATTAATAAATCAGAAATTGAAAATATTTTTTCTAATATTACAACTACTGCAGCTATTCCAATGTCAATGCCGTTTTCATTATCGGATTTGATTCCTGAAGATGTTATTGAATTTTTAACAAGTTTAAATAAATAAATATGTGTAAAAAAATATATAATTTATTGTTAATTTTGTTTTCCTGTGGCTGTACGGTAACAACCTATACTCCTGATTTTGATAATGGATATGTTCTCATCCAAACATTTCAAAAAAAAGAGAGTATTGGAAAAACAGACTATAAAACAAGAGAAAAAGATGTACTTTTGTGCGGGGTTCTTAACCTTGATAGTGGTACTCTAGACCTTACAAAGAGTTATTCTAAAGAAATAGAAAGTCAGGCTGACAAAAGATATAAAGCCTTTTATAAATGTATGATTGAAAAAGGATATATCCATAGATATACATATAATTGCACTAAAGATGGAGAGGATTTACATGTTTGTAATTAATAAAAAAATCAAATCTTATTTTTATTTATTCCATTACTAATTTCTTCATGCGTCTCGGCTCCAGATAATGAAGATTTTGACAATAATTTTTCTTCTCTTCAGGCGGTGCAATATAAAAATACTATAGGTTATACGAATCCAGATCAAAGAAAGAAAGATCTCATAGAATGCGGGTTTAAGAGATTCGATAATGAGAATTTTAATTTATATGATCTCGAAGAAGGTATGACTTTTGAGAAAATGAAAGAAAAACAAAACAATATGAAAAATTGTATAAAAAATAAAGGGTATATTATGTTTTTTCCTGCTATGTGTACATATCATGGGCAAGAATTAGGGATATGCAATTAATTATGAAAATACGTTTAATCTTACCTTTCCTGATTATTCCATTGATAACCAGTTGTGTAGTGCGAGCGTACCTTCGCGATGAACCCTATGTGTATGTGCCAGGTTTCCAAAAGCCTATGACCAAAAGCTACACGGATGCAAAGCAACGCGCTCAGGACGTTGAGGCTTGCGGTTTTAATCGCGATTCAAAAAACGCCGTGATTTCTTGCATGAAGAAGAAAGGCTACGTGTACTTTAACCATGATATCTGTTTTCGTTACGGCCTAGACTTGGGTCTGTGTAATGTTGATTGATAGCGTTAACTTCAGCACTATTTAGCAATCTACAACAGCGCCGCGTGAGGTAGTGAAACCAAAGCGTGGCGTTTCTTTTTCTTTTCGGAAAGCCTCTCTGAGAGGGAAAGTTAGAAGTTTGTAGGAAATGACGCTTTTTTCACGATTTCGTTCAGTTTGATTGACCAAAAGGAAAAAATGGTTAAGTCTCGAAGAAAAAGCAAAAAGACTCTCATCGGCATTTTTTTGACCGCAATTTCTCTTCTCTAGAGAAAAGAAGAGAGCCCTTCCAGATTGCCTAAAAGTTGAGCAACGAGAAGCTTGCAAACCTCCCAAACGTGAAAAAACATTTCTTAAGAAAAGCCCTCTTTTTGGAGAAAAATCTCCCACTAGATGAGAATTATTCTTATCTGCTAAATCCTCTCTATCCCCCACAATTATTGGTAGTTTCCCTATAGCGATTTTTCTTTTTGAGGCGTTTAAAAGGAAAAAGTTTTCTTAAGAATAGGAGAGAAAAAATGCGCAAAAGAAAATTTTGTTACCTATCGCTGAATAATTTTCTATTGTTTCTATCTATCAGAAAAACCCTTTAAGACGAACCATCGTTAAGAAAAAACCGAACGATTTTCGCTCTTTGTGAAGATAAACTTTACACGCAACCAAAGATCAGGAAATAGGGTAGATCGAGGTGAAACACTCTCACTAATGTCAAAAATGACAGTGCCTAATTTCATAATTGATGTGCTGAAAGGGAATACCATGAGAGATTTTCAGGGATTGAGAATCATTATCAAAAAGGAGTAGTGGAGACTTTCACTAAACGGGTGTTCTCTTCTTTTTAACACTGAATTTTTTGATTTCTTCTTCTCCCTACTCTAAGAGGGAAAGAGAATGAAAATCGTGATTTTTTATTGACACAAAAATCGTGAATGTGAGGATCTTTACTTTCTTTTGGTTTAGATCAAAAGTACTTATTTCTCCTCTCCAAACGCACTATCTTAAGTGAAGATTAAGCAGTAGAGTGAAGCTGTAGCCAAAAGGTCCCCAAGAAACCTTTTGACTACATGACCTCAGTCTCTAAGAGGAAAAGCGATTAGCCCCTGAGCTGCCCCGCTCACCCACCCAACTCGGTTGGGGATGATATTTAAGCAGACTCCAAGAAAACCGCTAAAAGCCCCGATTCGAGCGAGTGAGAAGAGCAACTCTCCGCGCGAACGCCTTTCTAAATAGAGATTCTTATAAACCCTGTCTTAAAAGAGACTTTAAGGAGCGCATTATGACCAAGCATTCCAAGCTTCTGTCTCTGGCCGCCTGTATCGGTACGTTGTTTGCTGTTGCCCCAGCCTCCGCGTTGGTGACGATTGACCTGCCACGTACTCTCGATGGCTATGTAGAGCAAGACAAGGCTTTCTGGGACTACCTGAAAGCTAATCACCCGTACTTTAAGTCCTATCTGAAAGAAGGTCGCGTTGTGGGTAAGTTCACGATGTCTGACCGTCAGGAAGAATGGGTTGACTTCGGCGGTGGTAAGCAGTATCACGCAGATACTGGCCGTAAGGCGGCTGTTACTTATCGCTTACCGTACGAATCCTTCCTTGACCTCCCGAATAACTTCGTAGGCCCGAAGAAGTGCGGTGAATGCCACCCGGTCCAGTATGAAAAGTGGGAACGTTCCCGTCATGCTAAGATCATTCGCTTCCCGGAAGAAATCGTGGAATGGAACGGCGATTTGAAGAAACCGTTGTACAACTCCAAGGCTTCCGTGTTGCCTGAAGGTATCGAAAAAGAAGACATCTTCGTTGTTGTGGGTACGCCACGTACGAAGTACGGCTTTATCGATAAATGGCTTGTCCGCGGTACATATCACATCGAAGACGGTAGCCTCTCTAAGGGTACGGGTAAGATTGTTGCCGGTGGGAACCAGTTCTCGCGCGGCTGGGCGGAACATATTACGCCAGAAGTGGCTAAGAAGATTAACGCCTGGGATCCAACATTCCCAACCAAACTCGAAGACTTCGGTGCTTCGTCCTCTAAGGTTTGGGGTATGACCTCTTACGGTGCATCTAACCGTACGCAGGCTATGTTCCAACCTGGGACCTCGTACTGTGAAATCTGCCACACCTGGAAGTTCAACTTCAAGAGCCAGCAAGAACTCTTTGCTGCTTTAGGTGATGGTCAGAAACTTCGCGATCACGTCGTCAGTAAGGGCGTGGGCTGCGAAGAATGCCACGGCGCAGGTGCTCACCTTTACGGTGCTCGCGGTGCCGGTATGCCGTCCGATTGCGAACGTTGCCACCAGCGTATCGTTTACAACAAGGACGATCGTGCGAAAGATCCGACTCAACCGTTTAACGTTTACTTCAAGAGCTTCTGCCCGGCTTGCGGTACCGAAGGTGCGCAATACCTCTACACGAAGCACTACTCCAAGGGTATGCGTTGCACGACTTGCCACGACCCGCACGAAGTTACCAAGAACGATTGGAAGTCTTACTACACTGTCCCGCACATGAAGAAGACTTGCCAAGACTGCCACAGCACGGCTGCTGAATTCTTCGCCCAGGGCGGTACGCATAGTCGTAACGAATGCGCATCCTGCCATATGCCGAAGATGAACTCTTGCGAAAACTTCGCAGGTATCCAGCGTCCTGACATGGCCGGTTTCGACAACGTTCGCGCTTCGCACATTTGGCGTATTTTGGTCGATCCTGAAAAGAAGACCTTGAATCCGCCTGATGGCGCGCCCGATCGTAAGCTGACCAACAAGAAGGGTTGGCACGTCGCGAAGGATAACGGTCGCCCATATCTCGACTTGATGTGGACTTGCGGTCGTACGGCCTTCCCGGACAAGCACGTCGTTGACGCATTCGGTTGCCATAGCCCGATCCAGTCGAAGTTCCCAGAAGCCATGCGCTTCAAAGATCAGAAGACCATCTACAACAAGGTCGTTCAGTGGCAGCAGCCCGTTAAGGAAGGCTACGCTAAGATCACGGCTGACTTGTTGACGATCTCTGACAAGCTTCAGACGACGAAACTTGACAACGCCACGAAGGCTCAGATTCAGTCCTACGCTGATCAGGCTCGCGCGATTGTTGGCAAGATCAAGGCTGACGGTTCTTGGGGCGTTCACGGTCCGAAGTATGCCAAACAGTTGGTTACGGAAGGTGTGGTTTACACCGACCAGGCCATGGCAATGTTGAAAGCTGCTGAACCAGCTCCTGCCAAGAAGTAATTCAAACGCAGAAAACTGGAAGTTCTCAACAACTTCTGTTAAGTGACAGCTCTTAGAGAGCACACGAGTGTCCCCCTTCTCACTCAACCGGGAAGGGGGAACCTCTAAAGCCACAAAGATCTAAGGAGTTTTCCCTCTACCGCTTCGTTCCTTCCTTTCTTATACTTTTGTCAATACGCCATCCACCAAAGGCTTTTTGTGAACATCAACAAATTGAAGGTTGGTTCTCATAAAAATCCATTGGAGAGAAAGGCTCCTCAAGCTTGACGAGCGCAGTCTCCTTTGTCTATCAGTTTGGGTTTCCTCGGTATTGTCTATTTTTCGTCCTTGGAAATACTGCTAGGAAACCCGCAATGTCAGAAAAGCGAAAGAGGGGGCGAGTCCCTTTAAGACGCATTCTCTGGGAGGTAAGAAGGATGATGGTTAAGAAATTCGCAATGTGCGTGGTGGCCTCGACTTTAGGCGCAATGAGCCTCGGTGCTATGGCTGCCGATGCACCAGCCGCTAATGCAGCGCCTGCCGCGCAAGAGCAGCGCGTACTGCAACCCCTGCCGCTTTCCACCGCGCAGGTCGAAAAGAATTTGGGCGCAGAAGGGCTTTACGTCTTTGACTGCAACCCGAAGAATTTGTATGACATGAGCCACGTCCCTGGCGCAGTGCATATCAATGTGAAAGAGTGGAAGACGCTTCTTCCTAAAGACAAGAAGAATAGCTACATCATCTTTTACTGCGTTAACCGTCTTTGCACGGTGAGCTGGGAAATCGCAAGTGAAACGCTGGCGATGGGCTACGAAAACGTTTATGTGATGCCTGATGGGATTCAGGGTTGGGTGCACCACGGCCACAAGTATGATGGCACGGGCAACACTGACATTGAACGCCAGAAGGCAATTGATGCAGCGGCTCAGGCAGCCGCTCAGGGTAAGGGCAGAGTGACGAAATAAGAGGAGTCGAGAGTAAGGTGCCAAGTGTGCCTTCTCTCCTCAAAAAACGATGTTGAGATCTACTTTTCTTTCCGGCATTTTGGTTGCCCTTTTGGGATTTAGTTTAGCTGCTGTGGCGCTTTGGGTTTTACCCATCTGCCACGGCCACGACGTCATGTCGTGCTTTTGGATGGTGCGATGTGCCGCGCTCTTAGGGCTCGTGGTGGGGCTATCGGGTTGCTTGATGCTCCTACTTAAACCCGCAGGGGCTGTTGGCGTACAGTTGATGAACATCCTCTTGGGCGCGGCGATTGTAGCGATTGCCACCGTGGTGATTGGACCCTGTCCAAGTCCCATGATGGCCTGTCACTCGGTCACGGGTAAGGTGCTCACGTTGTGGGGCATCATAGTGATGGTTGTCGCCGCTGCGGATGCTTGGCGATTGACTCGCACCTAGTTTTCTTCTTAAGCAGGGGGTATGGGGTCACAATGGGAAGTAGCGAAGTGGTTAAACCATGTCGCGCGCTTCCCATTTTTGTTTCTTCGAGAAAAAAGACTCCTCACCTTTTGGTTAGTGGTGAAAACACTAAGAGAAAAACGGCAAAAAAGCCCATTTTTTCATGGTTTCTGAGCATAGCCTTAAGGAAAACGTCCCTTTGACTTGCTAGACTTTTCAAAAGTCACGAAAAAATCGTGACAAGACACAAAAATATCGAGAACATCATGTCCGAGCAGACCACGCAAAAGCCTCACACCCCAGAGCCTGCACTCACTGCGTTGAGTGCGATGGCGCTTGCGCGTGCGAATCTCTCAGGGCGTCCTCTGCGAACCGTCCTTCTTGTGGTGATTGTGGCGGTTTTCTCCCTCCTGCTTTTCACAGGCGCGATGATGGCCGCCAATTGGCAAACGGGCGTCTCGTCGCTTTCTGCTCGCCTAGGGGCAGACCTTCTCGTGGTTCCACAAGGGCAGGGAAAAAAGATTGAAAATGTGCTTCTTCGCGCAGAGCCCAGCTCCTTTTATTTAAAAGACACCATTGTTGAGACCGTCCGAAAAGTCCCCAACGCCGTGGCCGTGACCCCACAACTCTTTATCTCTTCGCTAGATGCGCAGTGCTGTAGCGTCAAGGTGCAGTTAATTGGGATCGATGAGGCGAGTGACTTTGTGGTGAAGCCTTGGCTCAGAGCCCCGCTCGCGCACCCTCTGGCAGACGATGAAGTGATTGTCGGAAACTATATTGTCGGAGGTGTTGGCGCAACGGTCACCTTCTTTGATCAGCCCTTCAAAATTGTGGGAGAACTCCAACCCTCTGGCATGGGCTTTGATAGCTCCGTTTTTATGACGATGGCAGCCGCCAAGCGCTTAGGCGCGATTAAGGATCCTGCGAGGGCAAAAGAGATTGAAAGTAGCGTGAGCGCGGTGCTCGTGCGTGTGGCTCCGGGGGTCGATCCCTTGACGATTTCTGATGGAGTGCTCGACCAGGTAGGGCTCAAAGGAGGTGTGAACTTTGTGTTTGCCTCAGCCTTAATGAGCGATACCGCCGCCAAACTGCGCCAGCTCGTGGGCGCGATGTTGACCGTTGGGGCACTGCTTTGGCTCACGGCGAGCGCCATTCTCTTTACGGTTTTCTCTTTTGCTTATAACGAGCGCGCCGCAGAACGCGCTACGCTTCGAGCGCTGGGCGCCAGTAAAGCGCTTGTTTCTCGTATTGTGATGCTTGAAGCTTTCATCATTGGGCTTTTTGGCGCGGTTCTGGGGGTGGCGTTAGGCGAAATCGTCTTTATCCTCTTTACCGACAATATGGCGCAGTTGGTGGGACTTCCTGGCCTCTTCCCGGATGCCCTGCTTTGGGTAGGGAACACGGCAGCAACATTGTTGGTCGGAATTTTGACGCCGGTTCTTGCCTCGCGCCTTATTTTGTGGCGCTACGCTAAGCGCGATATTTCTTTGACGATGAAGGAGGGCTAAAGGATGAGCGAAACGTTTTCCAATGAGCCCCTCATTGTGGCAGAAAATTTAGGCAAAGCTTTTACGAGAGCTGGGCTCACAGAGACCACCTTCTGGCCCTTGCGTGGCGTTTCGATGTCGCTTTACGCAGGGGAATTAGCGACGCTAAGAGGGCGCTCTGGAGCCGGGAAAAGTACGCTCATTCATGGTCTCTTGGGGCTACTCAAGATGGATGAAGGTGCGGTGAAACTCTTGGGGCAACCGCTCTCAGAGTTGGATGATGAGGCGTTGAGCCTTTTGAGAAATCAGCACGTGGGTTATGTGCCACAAAACGCGGCGCTCATCAGTACGCTCTCAGTCTTGGATAATGTGCGCCTTCCCTGGTATTTGTCGCCCCGTGGGGCGGAGCCAGTAGGGCGCGCAAGAGAGCTTCTTGCCTCAGTTGGCTTAGAAGAGTATGCCAGCGTCATGCCCTCACGACTTTCTGGGGGTGAAACCAGGCGTGTGGCTCTTGTGCGTGCGTTGATGTGTGAACCCGAAGTGATTATCGCCGATGAACCCACCGCAAGCTTAGACGAAGAAAGTGCTCGCACAGTGGTGGGACTCTTAAGAGCAGCAGCGGATCGAGGTGCGGCGGTTTTAAGCGTCACGCACGATGCGGTAGGGCTTGAGATGAGTGACCGAATTTTTGAATTAAGTGAGGGGAGGTTAAGCCCCCTTGAAGAATTGCCTCGCCAAGCGACTCAAGTCGAGAGTCCAAAGCGAAGCGCGGATTAACTTTTTAGGAAATACGCTTTTTTCCACGGACCCGAAGTGCAGTGCACTTTCGTGAGAAAAAGGCTTTTGGTATAAGGAGAAAAGACAATGAAACGTCGTCAAGTCGTTCAAGCTGGAGTGGCCTTTGGCCTCTCGATGAGTGCTGCAAGTGCGCTTCTGGCGAAAGACCCTTGGGGGGAAGATCCTTTCCCCGTCAAGGGCAAAGTCACCGTAGCAGAATTTGGCGCTAAGTGGTGCGCTGGCTGCCCCGAAATGGAAAAGATCTTCAATAAGGTGAAGGATTACTACGGGGATCGTGTTGCCATGGTCTACGTAGATCTGGATATCTACAAAGGCATTGAAGACAAGTATTTGATTGATCAGATGCCCGCACAGCGCTTTTTTGATATTCATGGAGAACCCATTTGGCATCACAATGGGGCGCTCTCCGAAGAAGAGCTCAAAGAGCGTATTGAAATTCTTTTAAATGCCGCGGAAGAAGACCGTAAGGCGGGAAAGATCTAACGCTAAGAGAAAACAAAAAAGGCCAGTGTTTCTTTAAGGAGAAGCGCTGGCTAATTTTTTATCTGCTTTTTTAATAAGCTTAAATACGCTCTAGGAGAGAGTAGAAAATAAATTTAAATTTCCCGTTTAATTATTAAGTGATTGATAAGAAGTTCTCTCTAAGAGGCGTTTTTATAGGGTTAAGGGGAAAAAATTTTCGTGAAAAAGACGAGAAATCTGTATAATTAAATAGTAGCTAGTTGACCACTAGCCTTTTTTAATCGAATGCTTTTTTAGACCACCTTTTCTCACTTGACACATCTGCGAGAGAACATCTCTTTTTTCTTCAAGAAAAAGTTTCCTCATTTTTTTGTTCTTTTGGTGCGTGAGAAAGCTTTTTCTCGGGAGACATTTCATGCCATCTTCTCATTCAATGAATAAAAAACCGCTTTTCTTAGCCGTGTTGCTTGCGCTTTCTGCTGGCGTCGAGGCAGGCAACAATGACGATCCGTATTTCAGTGCCTCTGGCACGACAAATGCGGTGACCTATAACGGGGAGGAGCTGACGCCTAGTCCACACAATGGTGGTGAGGCCATACGTGTCATTAATGGAGGTGACTTAACACTCACGATTGCCGACGGGAAAACACTCAAAATCGATTCTCAAGTGAGCCGCGATGCGAATCTCTCTAACCGCACGTATGGTAGCGTGATTCAGGTGGTAGGAAGCAAAGCCAAGATTTTAGGTGGCGCTTTTGAGGCGAATAAGGCGGATTCTTACGCGGCGGAAGAAAATGCCGATCCTCAATTTCAAAGCTACCTTTGGCTGGACGGGAATTTTGGAAATGCGGCACTCACTTTTGAAACAGCGAAGACGAGTTTCACCGGTTCTGTTCGCTACGGTGCGATGACGCAAGGCAAAACCGACCTCACTTTTAAAAATGGCGTCTCGATGGAGATTGACCGAAGCGAAAGTCTCTCTGCAACGGGTGTCTCTGCGCTTTATATTTATAATACGAGTTTGTCGACGCCAAGTACGCTCACGGTAGGCGGGGATTCTGCGTTTAGCATTAAGACGGGTGTAAACGACGCCTACGCCCAAGGCATCATGCTTTTTATGGGCGTAAAGTCAAGCTTTAACGGAAAGAATACGCTCACAATCGATACCTCAAAGAGCGTGAAGTTGAAGTCCATCACTGCGTTGCAGAACTTTAATCAGAGTATTGATCCATCGAAGAATGATTTCATATCGAATGGCTCGTTCACGATTGATGTGACCAGTAATGGCACGGCACCAGCGTTAGGTGTGGTCAACGTTGGAACGATGAGTTTTGACGACTTGAATTTGAAGTTTGATCAGGTAGGAGTCGGCTCCATTGGCATCTTGTCGCCTGCGACTGCCCAAAATAACCGCATTGATATTGACCGATTAACCTTTAATGCGACGAACACAAAACCTATGCAAGCGCTTCAAGCGGGTGCAGGCACGGTGAATGTGCGAGAAGCGACGATTAACTTTGCCGATCCCAGTTCAAATTTAGCCTTGAATGCTTTTGGCGAAGGTTGGGTCACGGTTGCAGACAGTTTGAGCATTAAGGCGGATATCGCCATGCGTGCGAAAGACAAGGCGCAAATCGATGTTAAGAAGAATTTTGAGACAACGAGCGACTCGCTTCTTTTTGCGGGCATCTTTGATAGCGAATTGCCGCAGCCAACAACAGAAAATCCCAACCCGGTCAAGCCCGAACAAGCGCCAGTCGTGAAAATCAACAGTAGTGGCGAAGGCTTAGTGCGCTTCACGGGTGCCACAATCCTGCATAACCATGATGCGGGCTCGGCGCTTGAGATGACGGTAGGCGCAGTCAACACTGCCCTCACGGACCAGTCCTTCTGGAACGTAACGAGTCCCTCGCTCTTGACGAAATTAACGCTCGGGAAAAATGCGCGGCTCAATTTCTACATTGACGATAAGTCGTCTGTCTACAACGTCGAGGAAGCCTCGATGATCACGATTGAAGGCAACAGCCCCGTTGCACTCACCAAAGACTCGGGCAGTGGGATTTCGCTGGTCGTTTCTGGTGTAGAACTCAAAAAAGACGATACCTTGGGCCTTATTTTGAGTCCTGGTGGCTTCACGCTTGATGGAAGTACGCTAGCGGCTGGCGCAGACCTCGAAGCCTTGAAAAAGAAGATTTGAGCGTCACGGAAATTGCCTCTATCTCGCGCTTGAGTGAATCAAAGCTCGCGGCAGATCGCTATGACCTCTTGATGCAAACCGATAAGCGTCTCATTGCGAAGATTAAGGAGAAGAAGGTTACGCCGCCTGACCCTAAACCCGATCCGAAGCCCGATCCGAAACCGGATCCCAAGCCTGATCCCAAACCAGATCCTAAGCCTCAACCCAAACCGTCAGTCATTAATCCACAAACGGATTCGCTGATGGAATCCTCTGTCTCGACCTTCGGAACGCTCTTTGCGGCTGACGACCTCTTTGTGGACAGCGTTTTGCGCTCGCGCGATGGCGCACATCAGGAAGGCCTCTTTGCCGCAGCGAGGGCGGGAAAGTGGTCCTTGAACACCCGTACGGACGTCGATATGACGGCGGTGACGGGGCTCGTGGGTTACGCGGCACGCGCTGGTGCGACAGAGTTTGGTGGATTCCTTGAAATGGGACATTCCTCTTACGACACGATGACGCCTGCCAAATTAGGTGACGTCAAAGGTACGGGACGTCACAATTACGCGGGTCTGGGGCTTTATGTGGATTACGCCATGACAGTCGACGGCTTAGCGTTGACGGGGTATGTCAAAGCAGGCGCATTTTCCAACCACTTTAACGCGAGGCTCGTGAACGAAAAGGTGGACTTTGACCGCACGAAGGCCTATTGGGGCGTACACTTGGGAGCCCACTACGACTGGAATTTTGCGAAGTTGCGTAACCGCACATTCTTCTCGTACTTCTATGACGGAACGGAGTCTTCTTCCTACCGTATCGCGGATAGCGAGAAGGTCGCGGGCGCTACGTTTGACTACGATGCGCTCAATGCTCACCGCGTGCAAGTCGGGAGCTTGATGGAATATGCCTTAAGTGACACACTTCGCCCATACTTTGGCGTCACGCTTGAAAAGACGCTGAGTGCGAAGGCGAAGGGCAGTGCCACGGATTCCGAGGGCACGTTGGCACTTCATTCGAGCACCATGGATGGCACCACTGGGATTCTTTCCGCGGGTTGGAGCTACTTGAATCCTGCCGCTACCTTTGAGTTTGGCGTGGGAGTGAACGGCTACATCGGCGCTCGTCAGGGCGCGACTGCGCAAGTGCAAGCGAACTGGAAGTTTTAAGCCTCAGTAGAGCACTTTCACGCTAGGAAGAAGAGAGGAAGTTGAGCGAAAAGCATTTCGCGAGGCTTCCTCTTTTTTGCCCTCAGAAAATGATGACACACCTCTACGTTTTTCTTTTGATGTACTACAATGAGCGAATATTTTTGCTCACTCGTTAAACGATTGACCGCTTTGAAGGTGGACACCGTTTAAGAAATAATGCACAAACCTGTACATTACTTCTCATTATTCGCTCTGGTGTTTCCGTGACTCTTAACCTGGGGAGGTGTGAATCCCAGCTGTCGCTTCCACTCCAGTCCTGCCGCTAACGGTACGAAGTTTCCTTCAAGCGGCGACCGACCTTTCGGACCGGATGAGGCCTTCACCAGTGACGGCCTCATCCTGCGGGGAATTTTCTTCTCTTCCCAGCGGGTCTTCAGGTTATATGCGCCAACCCAATCTGCATGTGCCGTAAGTCCGCAATTGAGACACTTGAACGTGTTCCCACTGCGGTTTCTTCTATTGATGAGACCACACTGGGGGCAAATTTGCGACGTATATGCAGGGTTGACTTGTTCGAGTTTTACTCCAAAAAGTTTACATTTCTCTTCTAACCTCTTTTTAATATAGCCACGCAACCAAGCGCAGAGGCGACGGTTCATTCGTTTCCCGAGACCATAAATCACCATTCTGCTCAAATCTTCCACGATAAGCGTCTGGATTGGTTCTTTGCGGCGGCTGAGCAAATTGTTGAGTGCTCGATTAACCAAGCACTTCAACTGTGCTTCTTCCTGTTTGCGTACTTTGGCGAGTTTCTTTCTTCCTAAATTATGTTTTTCAATGCGCTTTGCCTTCTTCAGATCTTCGGCTTTGCCTGACTTGCGAAGTTCTCTGACTTGAGCATAGAGGGGCTGACGGCGACGATCTTTTTCCATACGCGCCTCAGAAATTTTGGTAGCAACTTTCCCAAAATCTTCTCCTACCTGTTCGAGTTCATCTGTATTACTAGTTGTGAAAAGTTCCGTGTAGCCAGCGTCAGCACCCAGGATTTCTCCTTCGGTACGCATTTCTTGGCACGTCTTTTCACTGCAGACGCGCAAAGTAAACTGACCATCCCTCTCATGAATCAGCGTAAGAGTCCCTCCAAGGAGGCTTTCTCCCTTTAATAGGACACAGAGACGGTCGTCATCTGGACGCTTCGTTTTGCGCTTACTTTTGGGGAGTGCTAATTGTGCAAGCTCCCAATCGCGACGCACAGAAGGAGAGGCCCGCCTAAATTCTTCAGCGTTAGCCACTGCCCTTGGTCGTTTGTATAAGTGCTCCAACAGTCACAATCGAAATCAATACGATTGTCTGGTGCTTTACACTTGGGGAAACGCACCTTGGTCGCCATGACATGACGAATCACGCTCAACACTTTGAGTGCAATTTTCTTCATTTCTGCTGGTTGATGAGGAAATTTACTTGCGTTCGCGACCT
>CAJKAP010000002.1 GCA_905197905.1 uncultured Sutterella sp.
GTGATTAGTGAATCCTAGGAGAGTGGCCTGCAGAAGATGCCGTGCGTTCGCCGTGCCTATCATGATGTGTACGGCCAACGCCGAGCTAGAGCAAAAAATTGCAGGTTTAGAAATCGGGGCCGATGATTACATCACCAAGCCTTTCTCTTTGCGTGAGCTCTGTGCGCGCATTGAGGCAATGTTGCGTCGCTTGCGCCCCGAACGTCTGCAAGTTGGCGACCTGATTTTTGATACAAAGTTGCTCAAGGTCACCCGTGCAGGACAAGAAATTTCGCTCAAACCGACCTCGTTGAAAATTCTTAATGAATTGATGCGTTTGAGCCCTGGTATTGTACGCCGCGATCGTTTGGAACAAACTATCTGGGGAGGAGAACCGCCAGATTCAGATAGCCTGCGCGCCAACCTTTATTTACTACGCCAAGAAGTAGATAAACCCTTCAAGACGAAGCTTATTCATACTCATGTTGGGATTGGTTGGTCTATCAGTGTTCGCGACGATGAAAATGCTTCTGATGATGCTGAGTAAACCATTCCTTTTATTCAATTACTAGGTCTTTTCGTCTGGGAGATGTCGCGTGGCATCTCCCTTTTATCTCACAGAAGGAGACCTCTCCACGATGATTCCCTCATGGCTACGCTATGTGCGCAAAAGAGTACATCACTCCACTCTCGGGCAACGTATTATCATCGCGTTTGCAGTCATTATGACTTCGGTTACTCTGTTCTATTCCAGTGCGCTTTATTACAACTTTAAATGGGTAGAACTAAAGCTCTCTGGGGAGCACATGGCCGACCAGCTGCATGCTAAAGAACAAGCGTGGGCTAACGGTGTAGCCCCTCAGGTCAACCCTGGAGTCTATCTTTTTAGCTCCAACCCTAACGCTAAGCCTATTCCTGAAAAATTTTCTTCTGCTCCTCTAGGCTTTTCTGAGATAAATATCGACAACCGTTCTTATTTTCTTTATCGAGAAAATGCGTACGGTTACGACTATTTGCTTGCCAAAGACAAAACGGAATTTGAAGACTTAGAGCAAATTTTTTACCGTGTTGTTTTGGTTATTGCACTCATCTTCTCCATTGCTGGTTTGATTTGGGGCTTGCTCTTTTATCGAATCGTGATGGATCCTCTAAAAAAACTTGCAAAAGAGGTGACTGAAGCTAGTCATGCAGAGCATTATCGCCCCCTGAAAAAATTTCCTCTGCGAGACGAAATTACGACGTTAGCAGAGTGCTGTGATGCAGCATTGCTGCGCCTTCATGAAGCACTGGAGCGAGAACAGAATTTTAGTGGAGATGTTAGTCATGAGATTCGTAATCCATTGAATGTAATCGAAGGGAGTTTGGAGCTCCTTGAAGAGTCGGAACTCTCTGATCGCCAACGTCGCCAAGTCCTTCGTGCCCAGAAGGCCGCTCACGACATTCACCTGTTAGTTGATGACTTCTTGAATTTTGCTCGAGACGTACGTAGTTTCGGCGCCTCTGCCTCCGACACAATTCCTGCCATTTTCAACCGCATGCGAGATATGTGGATACCAGAAGCCGCAAAACGGAGTATCGGTTTTGAAGTAATTCATTCCGGCCACTGCAAGGGTGTGTTTTCTATGGTGCTGTTAGGTAGCGTGATGAATAACCTCATCCGCAACGCCATTCATTACACGACTCAAGGCGCCGTAGTACTAGAGGAAACCGACACAGGCTTCTCGGAGACAGATAGTGCTGGCGGAATTGATCCAGCAGAAATTGAGGCGATCTTCCAGCCGTTTTATCGTAGTCGAACAACCGCTGGACTAGATGGGGCTGGCTATGGAATCGGCCTCTCACTCGTTATCCGTATCTGTAACCGTTGCCACTGGCATATAGAGCATCAAAATGTCCCTGGAGGCTCCCGGTTTGTGGTTACCCTTAAAACGTCAACAGAAATACAAGCTGACTCTCAAACCTAATTGTTTGTTATCCAGAGTAAAAAATACCGCTAGTCAAGCTAGCGGTATTTTCTGAATAGGGATGGAATGCAATATTTCATCCCTCACATTTTTGGTTATTTCTTTTTGTCTTTCGGATGGCTTTGAAGCACTTCGTGTAGTTTGTCGTTATCAACTTCTTTACACCAATGACCCACCACCACGCAAGCAATACCGTTACCGATCATATTCGTCAAGGCACGCGCTTCACTCATGAAGCGATCAATACCGAGAATCAATGCCAAACCAGCGACAGGTACATGCCCCACGGCAGAAAGCGTTGCTGCGAGCACGATAAAACCAGAACCTGTTACCCCTGCAGCCCCCTTGGAGGTAAGAAGAAGCACTGCCAAGAGCGTAAGTTGCTGAGTGAGAGTCATATCCACGTCACATGCCTGAGCGATAAACACGGCCGCCATCGTGAGGTAAATCGCTGTACCGTCCAAATTGAACGAGTAACCAGTAGGAACCACCAATCCCACCACAGAGCGAGACACCCCTGCAAGTTCCATCTTCGACATCATGCGCGGGAGTACGGATTCGGAAGAGGAAGTTCCCAACACAATCAAAAGCTCTTCTTTGATGTAAGAAATGTACTTTAGCAAAGAGAAACCATGAACGCGACAAATCGAGCCCAACACCACAAAAATAAAGAGTAAGCAGGTGAGGTAGAACGTTCCCATCAACTTAGCTAGTGGCAGGAGCGAGGCAAGACCGTATTTGCCAATGGTGAAGGCCATAGCACCAAAAGCACCGATCGGTGCTAAACGCATAATCATGCCTACAATTTGAAAAAGCACATGGGAGGTTTTTTCGATCATATCGAAAATTAACGTGCCACGTCCACCAAACTTATGAAGAGCAAAACCAAAGAGGACGGAGAAAAAGAGAACCTGAAGAATTTCACCTTCTGCGAAAGCGCCCACAATCGTGTGCGGAATTACGTTCATGATGAATTCGACTGTAGTGTGCATCTTACCCGGACCAGAGTAGGCCTCTACCGCTTTCGTGTCCAGTGTTGCTGGATCAACATGCATGCCAACGCCTGGTTGCAGTGTGTTCACCACAATCAAACCAATGATAAGTGCAATGGTGGAGACCACTTCAAAGTAAAGAAGAGCAAGACCGCCTGTCTTGCCCACCTTTTTCATATCTTCCATCCCTGCGATACCAGTTACCACAGTACAGAAAATCACTGGGGCGATCACCATTTTGATGAGTCGAATAAAGCCATCGCCAAATGGCTTCATCTGTTCCCCGATGTCAGGGAAGAAATTCCCCAATAACACGCCAATAATGATTGCGCAAATCACTTGGAAATATAACACCTTGTAGATCGGTGTTTTCTGATTTGCTTTTCCCGACATGTTTACTCCTTGTTTTAAGAGTCAAATCTAAAGTACGCAAGATGGAGGTATTTATTTTGGTCACCCTTTGTACGCTTCATTGCCGAAACGCGGGGACTATAAATCATACTGTGTTTTCCTTCATCTAGGAAACCGTTTTTCAAAAAAAAGCGGAGACTTTCCAAACAATCTTTCGATTGCGGTAAATCCCCGCCTTTCAAAGACTTCACGCTAGCGTGATGAGAAAAATAAAGCCTTTTTTGTAAAGAGCTTTACTTTTTTGAAGCCACCGCTTTGTTCATCTTCCCCTGAGACTTTTCAGGCTCTAGTTGGCGAGCTTGTTCGATGTCATGGCGAATGATGAGCATCAAGCGGTCTACAACCACATCTGTCACTACCTTTTTGCTCAAGTTTGGATGAAATTGCATCACAAAACGCAACCCTTGGAAGACAGATAGCATGAAGACCACTTGTGCCTCCATTTCCTCGCGAGAAAACGGTCTTTCAGACTTGCAGATGTCTAAAACTTGCTCACGGAAGTTTTTCATCAAAGTCACAGCTAAGTTGTGTAGACGCTCATTGGTGAAGGCCTCGTTCAGAAAGGAGACCACCAAATAAGCCGACTCTGGGTCGAACATAGCTTTAACCACACGGCGGAAATGTTTTTCTACACCTTTGAGATCATCAGGCTCGCATTCATCTTCAAGAAGCATTTGTCTAAATTCTTCAGTTTGCTGAATCGCCATTGCTTCAACGATTTCTTCTTTGCTAGCAAACGAATTGTAGATATGACCAACACTGATTCCAGCCGCCTTAGCAATATCACGCATCGTTGTTTGATGAAAACCTATGGTGCAGAAGTACTTCTTTGCGGCTTCTAGCAGCGCCTTGCGTCGATTCTGAGCATTTTCAACATCGTCACTACGACCATGCTTTTTCAAATCAACGCTAACGCTTTTACCAACTCTTCGTCCTGCCACTTACTTCGTCTCCGCTTGATTAACTTCTAGCTCAGAGCCTCCGCCCAGTGCTTGATACAAGGTAACCAGACCGGAAACTTTTGAGAGTTTCGCGTTGATGAGCGCTTGATGAGCGGCCACCATGGCACGTTGAGACACCAACACATCAGAGTAAGAGGCAGCACCTGCCTTATAGCTCATATTACTCAACTGATAAGTTTGATCTGCCGCATCACTATAAGCCTGACGAGCAGTCAACTCTTTATCAATCGTTCCGACAAGCGCCAAGGAGTCAGAGACTTCTTTAAAAGCTGTTTGAATAGCCTTTTCATAAGCTGTCACAGCTAATTTTTGCTGAACTTCAGCAACTTCCAAGTTGGATTTATTCAATCCACCAGTGAAGATTGGCAACGAGATGCTTGGTGTGAAACTCCACATACCAGAGTGCGGATCAAAGAGGTCGCTCAGATGCAAGCCAGCAGTACCAGCACCTGCCATCAACGTCACCCGCGGGAAGAAAGCGGCACGAGCAACACCAATATTGGCATCAGCACTACGTAGCGAACGTTCTGCCGACATGATATCTGGGCGCTTCAAGAGCACTTCCCCTGGTAAACCAACAGGGACCGTATTAGACATAGCATTCTGAGGAAGGGCTTGCGGAAGCATGCTTTCATCCACCGTAGAGCCGCAAAGCAAGTCCAAGGCGTTTTTGTCCTGCGCAACAGCGCGTACATAACTCACAATCGTAGCCTTGGCTGCTTCGAGCGTAGTGCGGGCTTGTTCAAGTTCTAGGCGACTTGCTGCGCCAAGCTTATAACTTTCTTCGATCAAGCGGAAACTTTCTTCCTGACTCTTCAAAATAGAGCGTTGGAGAGCAAGCTGCTCACGGTCTGCTCCTAATTGATACCAAGCCATCACCGTCTGAGCAATAACGGAACTCTGCGCTGAGCGCTGAGCATCCTCTGTCATCAAATAGCTCTGAAGAGCCTGCTCGGTCAAATTCTTCACCCGACTAAAGAAGTCCAACTCATAGCTAGCCATCGCCAACTGGACGTTGTAGGTATGAGCTGTACGGCCTTCTCCTGTGGTTGTTAGGGTGCCTGCTGTATGAGCTGCAGCATTACTCGCTGCAGCACTAATCGAGGGAAACTGAGCAGCGCGCGTTACACCATAGGATGCACGAGCCTTTTCGACGTTCAGTGCAGCAGTACGCAAATCACGATTATTAGCAAGTGCTTGTTCAATCACCGCCTGAAGTTTGGAATCAGTGAAAACCTGACGCCATACCGGCAAGAGATCTGCTTCAGCAGGCAAAGACGAATAAGCTTCGCCCTCTGGCCACTGCTGTGGGGTTGGCATATCTGGCGTACCGTTATTCGGCGCCAAGTTCACGCAGCCCGAGAGTCCCAGTACCAACAGCGTGGGCACTAACAAAAACTCTTTTTTCATATCAATTGTCCTTTTCGGAAGCTTTTGACCCCTAGCTACATCACCCTATTCAAAGAAAGAAGTGATGTAGCCATGGATTCGCTTTAATTAGTTTGCACGTTGTTTGTTGCGACCAAACACTCGACTGATGATGATGTAGAAAACTGGCACAAAGACCACACACAAAATCGTGCCGCCCAAGATACCACCCAACACACCAACGCCAATCGCGTTCTGAGCGCCGGAACCAGGACCGTAAGCGATTGCCAGTGGCAACACACCCAGCCCAAATGCCAAAGAAGTCATCACAATCGGACGCAAACGAACTCGCACAGCTTCTTCAGCAGCGTGAACCGCGTCAAAGCCACGTTCCATATACTCTTTAGCAAATTCCACGATCAAAATGGCGTTCTTACTCACCAAACCAATCGTTGTTAAGAGACCAACTTGGAAGTAAATATCATTGGTCATGCCTAATGCCCAAGTCAAACCGAGCGCACCGACCACACCACAAGGCACGATCAAGATGACAGCCACCGGAATACTCCAGCTTTCATACAAAGCAGCCAAGCAGAGGAACACCACCAAAAGCGAAATCGCGTAGAGAGCAGGGCCTTGGGCACCTGCAGCGCGTTCCTGATAAGACACGCCATTCCAGGCAATTTCATACCCCGTGGGGAACACTTCCTTAAAGATTTGTTCCACAGCATCCATAGCGTCGCCAGAAGAAACATTCGCAGCGGGGCTACCCTGAATATTCAAGGCGGCCAAACCGTTGAAGCGCTCAAGACTCGGGCTACCGTAGGACCACTCGAAGCGAGCAAAACTCGAGAGCTTCACCATCTTTCCTTCGGAATTACGCACTTCCCACTTGAGCACTTCTTCAGGTTGCATACGAGAGTTAATATCCCCTTGCACCCAAACCTGCTTAATTCGGCCACGGTCAAGGTAGTCATTCACGTAGGATCCAGACATCGCCGTAGCCAATGTCTGATTTACATCCGAAACGCTCACCTTCATCATGGTGAGTTTTTCATGATCAATAACCAACTTCAACTGTGTGGAGTCTGCCATACCGTTGTGGCGAACCATGGTTAAGCGAGGATCAGCGTTGGCCTTACCCAAGAACTCACCGAGGTACTGCATCATCTGAGCATGTGTCCCACCCGTATTGTCCTGAATGTAGAAGTCAAAGCCGTCCGCCACACCTAGTTCTGGCACTGCAGGCAAGGGGAAGACCACGGTGGAAGCACCCTTAAAGTCTGGACCAAAAAGCAATGCCCCCATCAGGCGCCCTTGAATGGCTACGTCCTTGGCGCTACCAGCCTTACGTTCAGACCAATCTTTCAACTTCAAGAAGCCCATAGCCATGTTCTGACCAGAACCCGCGAAGGAGAAGCCACGCACAGTAAAGACCGCATCAACAGTTTCAGATTCAGTGTGCTTGATTAAACCTTGCACTTTTTGCAGTTCCGCATCCGTGCGTTCCATCGTAGCGCCATCTGGCAACTGCGTCATCATTAAGAGGACACCCTGGTCTTCACTTGGCATGAAAGAGGACGGTAACTTCACAAAACCTAACCCAACAAGGCCCAAGATGCCAAGGTAAACGACAAGTACCAACCAAATAGCACGTGTCAATTTATCGACACTCGCCTTCGTGAAGTCGGTAACCTTTTCAAAGGTACGGTTGAACCAACCAAAGAAGCCCGTCTTTCCTTCATGATGGTCCTTGTCAATCGGCTTCAACATTGTGGCGCACAAAGAGGGCGTTAAGGTCAAAGCCACGATCACCGACAAGACCATAGCGGAAACAATCGTGATAGAGAACTGCCGATAAATCACACCTGCAGACCCGCCGAAGAAAGCCATAGGAATGAACACTGCCGACAGCACCATCGCGATACCCACCAAAGCGGACTGGATTTCACCCATAGACTTAATCGTTGCTGTCTTCGGGTCTGTACCGTCTTCACGCATCACTCGCTCAACGTTTTCTACCACCACAATGGCATCGTCCACTAGTAAGCCAATGGCTAGCACCATTGCGAACATCGTCAACATGTTGATAGAGAACCCCGCGGCAGCCAACACACCAAAAGTACCCAAGAGCACCACTGGTACAGCAATCGTCGGGATCAACGTCGCACGGAAATTCTGCAAGAAAAGGAACATCACGATAACGACCAAGACGATGGCTTCAAAGAGGGTCTTAACCACTTCTTCCAAAGCAGACTTCACAAATGGGGTCGTGTCGTACGGATAGGTGATTCCCACACCTTCGGGAAGGCTAGCGCGAAGCTCTTCCATCTTGGCACGAACAGCATTAGCTGTCGAAAGCGCGTTTGCGCCGGAAGCCAACTTAATAGCCATAGCTGCTGAAGGCTGACCGTTAAAAGTACCTAAAGCGGCATAACTCTGTTGACCAACTTCTACACGAGCCACATCGCGCAAATGCACCATGGAGCCATCTTCTTTAACTGTCAAAAGAATATTGCGGAATTCTTCTGGAGTTTGAAGCATCGAGCTAGAAGTAATCGTTGCTGTAAATTGCTGCTTGCCATCTGTTGGTTGCTGAGCAATACCACCCGCAGAAACTTGAGCGTTCTGAGCAGAAATCTGGCTAGTCACATCTGAAGGAGTCAAATTGTACTTAGCGAGCTTCTGGGGATCGAGCCAAATACGCATCGCATATTGAGCACCGAACACTTGAATTTCACCAACACCGCTCACACGAGCAAGAGGTTCTTTGATATAGGAAGTGATGTAGTCACCCAAGTCAGCAGAGGACATAGTACCACCAGGGCTATTAAGCCCCACCACCATCAAGAAGTTCGCGGAGGTCTTTTCAATCGAGACCCCAAGGTTCTGAACAACAGCTGGCAATGTTGTAATAGCCGTTTGAATTTTGTTCTGAACCTGCACTTGAGCCATATCTGGATCGGTACCTGCTTCGAAGGTCACGGTAATAGATGCGCGACCTGCAGAGTCAGAGGTACTTGACATGTACAAGAAACCATCTAGCCCAGTTAAGTTCTGTTCGATAACCTGCGTAACCGTATTGGAAATCGTGTCAGCAGAAGCCCCAGGATAAGAAGCCGAAATAGCCACTTGAGGCGGAGCAATCTGCGGGAACTGGCTCACTGGTAGAGTGTTAATCGAGAGTAAACCCGCCAACATAATGACGATAGCCAACACCCACGAGAACACAGGTCTTTCAATAAAGAATCTTGAAAACATTACGTTGCGTCCCGTCGATTAGAACAAAGATTTCCCGTTTTGCTGCAACTGCAGAGGATCTCCGTCTTTAGCCTTCACTTCTTTACCCACAGCGATGTGAGAGAAGCCATCAAAAACCACCTTGTCACCATCCTGTAGCCCGGAGGTAATCAACCACTGAGCTCCTTGGGAACCTTCGTGGACGACATTACGACGTTCAATCTTGTTGTCTTTATTCACAACGTAGACATAGGCCTGACCCTTAGCGTCATGCATAACAGCCTGCATCGAAACCAAGGCACTATTAGGCACGCCACCGCTCACAACATTTGTCGTGACGTAGAGGCCTGGCATCAAAATGCGTTCTGGATTTGGAAATTCCATGCGCAAATTCACTGAACCCGTCGATTCATCAACGCTCACCCCACGGAAGGTCAATTTCCCTTCGTGCGGATAAAGTTCACCAGTAGGCAACTTCAACTGGACTTTGGCATTACCTTCAGCGTCTGTCTTTAACTGACCATTAGCAATCTGGGCCTTCATCGCCAAAACGTTGTCTGCCATCTGGACGACGTCCACATACATGGGGTCAAGCTGCTGAACCGTTGTCAACTTGTTGCTCTGATAGGCCGTCATCAAAGCGCCTTCGGTGAATTCAGAACGACCAACCAACCCATCAATTGGAGAGAGAACACGGGTATAAGTCAAGTTGATCCTAGCTGTATTCAAGTTAGCCTGCGCCGACTTTAGAGAAGCTTGGGCTTGTAAGTAAGCGGCTTGAGCTGCGTCATCAGCTTGTTTAGAAACGGCATTTGCCTTGAGCAACTGAGATGAACGAGCGGCATCTGCTTTAGCTTTCGTCAAAGTTGCCTGAGCTTGCGCAACGGAAGCTTCAGCCGCAGCGAGCGCGGCTTCGTATGGTGCGGGGTCAATTTGATAGAGCGTCTGACCTTTCTTTACTTCAGTGCCTTCTTGATAAAGGCGTTTCTGCAAAAGACCGTTAACTTGCGGACGAATTTCCGCTTCACGGTAGGCCTGAGCACGACCTGTCAGTTCCATATTGAGCGGATGTTCGCCTAATTTAACAGTGAAAACCGACACTTCCGTCGGGGGCATCTGCCCATGTGCTCCTTGTTGATTTTTGTTTTCGCATCCTGCGAGGGCGGTGATCAAACTCAATGCACACGCCGTAGTTATGAAGACTGTTGAACGCTTTGTGGACAACATACTTTTCCCTTCAGTTTTTATTTTAATGTTGCGTATGAACGACTGTTCACAACGGAAATAGGCGTTTTATAACACATCTGACTGAACAAGTGTTCATTTTCCATCATGTTTTTTACGGTTGGCAACAATCGCATCGTTCAATGTCCCCCTGACGGATTCTCCACTAATTAGTGAATATCCTTGCTTTTCTTAGGGAGATACCTTATTCTCAGGGCTATTGTGGCGATGGACCACTTTTCCTTTCTCCTCATTATGTTGGAAGCAATTCACTTTCAGTATTTTCTTGGAGCATTAGTCTCCCTGTTGGTTATTACCAACCCTCTCTCTAAGCTCCCTCTCTTTGTCAGCCTAACGCAAGGGATGCCCGACGACCGGCGTTTCCAACAAGCCAATATGGCCGCGATTTACGCAGGCCTCATCATGTTGGTGAGTTTGATCGGTGGCAACATGTTGCTGGCATTCTTCGGTATTTCTTATGGTGCCATGCGTATTGCGGGTGGTCTTGTTGTCGCTGCAATTGGGTATCAGATGCTCTTCGGTGGTAGCTCTCCAAATAAAGCACCTATCGTGCGCCGCGATAAAGACGATTACGCCTTTTTCCCGATTGCTATGCCAGGTATCGCCGGACCTGGGACCATTGCCGTGGTCATCGGTTTTTCTACCGAAATTGCTGAAATAACTGACTACGGAGCGCTCGCTGTTGCGTTTGCTTGGACCGTCTTAGCCATTATTCTGACGGCTTTAGCCTCTTGGGCAGTAATGCGTTTTTCAGATATTCTCACACGCCGTTTGGGTCCATCTGGCACCTTAGTGCTCTCTAAATTAATGGGCTTCTTACTTATTTGTATTGGCGTGCAATTTGTGGGCTCTGGTATCCGTACATTCATCGCAGGTAGTTAACTGGAAAAAGATCAGGCGCGTTACGAAAACCGAGTAGCTTGATTTTTTAATGCTCCTTTTTTACTCCAAATACAAGGTGATTTCGTTTACCAGAAAATCTTTTAGCCCTTCGGAGCCTTTCCCACTCTTCCTATACGATACGTCAATTTCGATGAAAACTGACGAGTCGTCTGATCTTTCTGATACACAGTCAAACGAAGTAGATAGATAAAAAATGGGGCAGAAATTCAGGAATCTAAACCTCTACCCTCATTTTCGACAAAGTCTGCTTTATTCCACGGTGACACTCTTGGCGAGGTTACGTGGCTTATCTACGTCTGTACCACGAGCCAGAGCGGTATGGTAGGCAAGTAGCTGTAACGGCAACACGTGCAAAATTGGCGAAAGACGCCCATAGTTTTCTGGCAACGTAAGCACATGAATATTCGGCGAAGATTCAATATGAGAGTCGCCATCTGCGCACACATACAACTCGCCACCACGAGCACGCACTTCCTGCATATTGCTCTTCAATTTTTCGAGCAATCGATCATTAGGAGCCACAGTTACAACTGGCATATTGCGGTCTACCAGGGCCAACGGACCATGTTTAAGTTCGCCCGCAGGATAGGCTTCTGCATGGATGTAGCTAATTTCTTTCAGCTTCAGCGCTCCTTCCAAGGCAATAGGGTAATGTAAACCGCGACCTAAAAAGAGAGCATGATCCTTCTGCGCAAACTGCTCAGACCACGCAATAATTTGAGGCTCTAGAGCCAAAATAGCCGACAAAGCTTGTGGTAAATGACGCAATTGCTTCATTTCGACTTCTTCCTGCTCTGCGCTTAAGCGACCGTTTACTTTAGCAAGAGTCAATGCCAATAAATACAACGCAACAAGCTGGGTAGTGAAAGCTTTTGTCGAAGCCACACCAATTTCTACACCCGCTCGCGTTATGTACGCAAGACGACTTTCTCTCACCATTGCCGAAGTAGGAGAATTGCAAATCGTTAACGTCTTATCCATACCAAGGTCACGCTGAGCATGGCTCAACGCGGCTAATGTATCAGCGGTTTCTCCCGATTGGGAAATCGTCACCACCAATGTCGAACTAGACGGGACAGAAGTACGATAACGGTATTCGCTCGCGATTTCCACATCACAAGGAATACCTGCAATTTCTTCGATCCAATACTTCGCTGTCAGTGCTGCATAGTATGACGTGCCACAGGCAAGGAAGAGAAGTCGGTCCACTTCTTTAAAGGTGTCTCCAGCACAGTCTCCAAAGAGTGCTGGTGTGATACCAACAACACCTTCGAGCGTATCACTAATTGCACGAGGTTGCTCAAAGATTTCTTTTTGCATGTAATGCTGATAGAGTCCAAGATCCGTAGCTCCTGTGTGAGCTTGAACCAAATGGACTTCACGCTCCACTGGCAAATAGCTACAGTCTGCCTGACGAGCATAAACAGCCCACGTATCAGTTGTGATATCAACCACATCGCCTTCTTGCAGGTAAACGATCTGATTGGTCACATTCGAAATGGCCATCGCATCAGAAGCAACGAGGTTTTCGTTGTGCCCAATACCTAAAACCATCGGAGAACCTTGACGAGCAGCAACGACTCGATGGGGCTCATTCGTACAAATCACCGCAATCGCAAAGCTGCCACGGACAACTTTAAGAGTTGTGGTCACAGCCTCAAGCAAGTCACCGTGGTAGTTTTTGTGGATAAGGTGAGCGAGTGCCTCGGTGTCTGTTTGGGTTTTAAATTCATAACCCGCGGCTTTCAACTCATCACGAATAGGTTCAAAATTCTCAATGATGCCGTTATGCACAACAGCAATAGTGCCATTGGAAATAATCGGGTGTGCGTTACGCACTTCTGGCGCACCATGCGTTGCCCAACGTGTATGAGCAATCCCGGTTTCACCAATGAGATGCGTAGCATCCACTTCTTTAACCAATTCTTTTAAGCGCCCAATAGAACGAGCGCTCTTAATTTCATCGCCTGCTAGTACTGCTACACCGCAGGAATCATAGCCACGATATTCGAGTTTTTGCAAACCATCCAGTAAGTCAGGCACAACATTACGGCGTGCTGCGACGGCTACAATACCACACATATTCTTTTCTCCTACTCGGGGCAACACTCGTGCGCAACAGGAGCGCCAAAGCTGCCTTTACTTTTATTTCTTGCTGGGACGAGTCCAAGACTCAATAGTAACTTGGCGGGCTCGTCCTAACGTCAGTTTCCCTTCTGGGGCTAATTTGGTGAGGGTTGTACCAGCGCCAATCGTTGCCCCTGCACCCACCTCCACGGGTGCTACCAACTCTGTACCCGATCCAATAAAGGCGTCATCTCCGATAATCGTCTTGAATTTATTCACACCATCATAATTACAGGTAATCGTTCCTGCACCCACATTCACACGCGCACCAATTTCACTGTCGCCAATGTAGGTGAGATGGTTAATCTTGGAGTCTTGACCGACTGTCGATTTCTTCACTTCCACAAAGTTACCGATATGGTTGTTGCCAGTCAATTGAGTTCCTGGTCGTAAACGAGAGAAGGGGCCAATGCGCGAGTCCGCACCAACCACTGCACCGTCAAAATGACAGTATGGCAGAACCTCCACACCAGAAGAAATCTCGCAATTTCTCATTACACTATAAGCCCCCACCTTAACGCCATCGCCTAAAACAACGCGCCCCTCGAAAATACAGCCTACGTCAATCGTCACATCTTGTCCGCAGATTAGCTCTCCACGAATCTCAATACGAGCCGCATCCATGAGCGTTACGCCCTGTTCAAGTAAGCGTTGCGCGAGATGATGTTGCCAAGTACGTTCTAACGTTTCAAGTTGAATCTTTGAGTTCACGCCTTCTACTTCAAAAATGTGATCTGGCTGCGTTGTCGCAATTTTCACTCCATCCCGTACAGCTAATGCAATACAGTCAGTGAGATAGTACTCCCCTTGCGCGTTACTACTGTCGAGACGACTAAGCCAATCAGCAAGTTTAGCTGTCGGAAGCAGCATAATGCCAGTATTGACTTCTTTAACTTGGCGCTCCTCTGGGGTAGCGTCCTTTTGTTCCACGATGCGAATAACTTGGCCTGCATTGTCGCGAACAATGCGACCATAACCTGTTGGATCATCAAGAGTCACCGTCAACAATCCCATGCTATTCTCGCCGCTCACAGCTTCTTGCAAACGAGTCAAGGTCGTTTCTAAAAGAAGCGGAACATCTCCCAGGCACACTAGGGTATGTGTATCAGAAGGATTGATATATGGTAACGCCTGTTGCAAGGCATGACCCGTTCCTTTTTGCTCACTTTGTAGTGCAAACGAAATACCCGTTTTTTCGGCATAGTGAGCTAGTACCATATCTGCTTGATGGCCAATCACGACGACCACAGGACTCTTGCTGAGCGGTTGTACTCTCTCCAATACCCAATCTAACATGGGCTTGCCAGCAAGTGGTTGCAAGACTTTCGGTAGTTTGGAGTGCATCCGCTTACCCATACCAGCGGCCAAAATCACAATATTCATGCGCGAATTTCCAAAAAGTCGAAGGTCGCCTCTCTATCTCAGAGAAGGCGACCTTCATTAGTAGAGTTCCCTCAATTTTATCAAGCCATCGTAGAGGCGGGAACTGGATTTGCGTTTGGAAGCAATGGGGCATTAATCACGTTATCGTGGTTCTTCGCACGCCATTCTTCCATATACTGGCGATTGGCACGCGTCGGAAGCAAAGAACCCGTCACAATACCAAAGCCAGCAGCTAAGAAGCCACCCAAGACGTTCGGGAAGACATCACCAAGCGAAGTCCAGGTCAACACACTCCAGACAATTGCGCCCAAGAGCATCGAGAGATAGACACCCTGACGAGTCGTCTTCTTCCAATACAAACCACAAACCAAAGGCCAGAAAGCACCCACAACTGGGAACTGATAGGCCATAGCCACCATATCGTAAATAGCCGTCCCTTGGACAGAGAGCGAGTAACCCAAAACCACCAAGGTAAAGAAGAACACCGTCCAGCGCATAGCACGAAGCATCGATTTGTCGTCAAACTTCATAAAGACCGAGAGGATGTTGCTTACAACAGCTGTCGAAGGAGCCAAAATTGTAGCGGAAGCCGTCGACATCACCGCAGAGAGCACGGCGCCAAAGAAGATAACGCGCAACCACATCGGCATGTAGTCCTTTACCAACGTTGGCAAAAGACGTTGGGGGTCGGTATGCAGGAGATTTTCTGAGATATCCGGCATCACGACCATAGCAGCCACCACGATGAACATCGGCACAAAGGCAAAAAGAATATACACAATGCCACCAATGAGCGGACCGGCAACAGCCGTCGACATATTCTTAGCACTCATCACACGCTGGAACACATCCTGCTGCGGGATGGAGCCAATCATCATCGTAATTGCCGCAGATATCCAAAACAACCATCCTGTCGTTGTCGGTTCGGGCAATGCATGGAACAAATCGCGTTCGTTAGCATAGTTGATGATGTTGCCAAAGCCGCCGGCTAAGTCGGAAGCAAAGAACAAAATCGTCGCCAAACCAGCCACAATAATGATCATTTGGATGAAATCAGTAATCGCAACAGACCACATCCCACCAAACATGGTATACGCCAGAACTACTGCCGTACCAATCATCATGCCGAGGCTAACCGACACCATACCTTCTGTGATCAAATTGATCACGAGGCCAAGTGCGGCGACCTGTGCCCCTACCCAGCCAAGGTAGGAGAGCACAATAAAGATCGTGCAGAGAATCTCAATCGCGCGTCCATAGCGTTGGCGATAATAATCTCCAATGGTCAAGATGTTCAGCTTGTAGAGTTTTCTTGCAAAGAACATCCCAACAAGAACTAGAGCCATACCAGAACCGAACGGTTCTTCGATAACGCCAGCGATGCCGCTTTCAATGAAGCGCCCCGGCAAACCGAGAATGGTTTCCGAGCCAAACCACGTCGCAAACGTGGCAGTTATGACCATCGGTAGCGGGAGGCTACGTCCAGCCAATGCGTAATCATTCGTATTGTTTACACGCAAAGCCGCATAGATGCCGATAGCAACCGTGAGGAGCATGTAAAGCGTTACAAAACCAATCAGCGTCATCTCTGCATTCCTTAAAAAACGACGTTGAACGGAAAAACCCTTGTTTATTTGCGCGAATTGTAGGGGCAAATGAGCCTCTTGAGTGAACGATTTTTAAAAAAAATCCCCTTTTTGACGAACAATCGGACTTTTTTTCATCTATATCAAAAAAAAGGCCGCCTGCAGCAAAAAAGTGCAGACGGCTAGAACTTATTTATCACTCAAAAGGACTACAGCGTAGCTCCTTCTAATTGCTTAATCCCGGCAAGGTTCCACCCAGAAGATCCGTCTACCTTCTTCTCGAGCGTCCAAACTTCATTGATGTTCTCAACATCATTATCAATCTTGATTTTGCCAGTAAATCTCACCCCAGCTAGATACACGTGCCCGTCCTGAGTTATGCCAAGCAAATCATTGCTAAGCTCTAAAACCTCAGAGTTATACGTGACGTTGCCGCGTTCCCTGAGCTGGTGCGTAATTGCGATGAACACATCATCGGTAGTAAAGTCCGATATCTGCGTCACATTTCCCGTATCCCAAGCCTTTTGAAGCTTGCGATAGTTTTCCAATGCCACCTTTAAAAAGCCTTCTTTGTCAAAGTTGGTTGGCGTGATATCTACCACTTCATCTTCTGCAGCATTGGTGGTACCAGAACTGCTATTACCACCATTCATGAACTGATCCATCACGCTCCCTTTCTGGGGCATGCCACCCATAAATGTACTAGTCGAACGTTCCTCTGTCTGAGTGCGATTCATCGTCGTCGACTCCTGTCGGGACTCTGTACGTGGCATAGCAGAAATGTCTTCGACCTGTGAATTAGCAGTCTGGGGTCTAGCGGCGCGCCCTCTCATCATGAACAAAACGGCAGCGACAACCAGCAAAATCAAAAGTAAGCCCATGGTGCCACCGCCCATCGAGGCGAAGATACCAAAGAGCGAAGCCAACCCTAAAGCCATTCCAATGCGAGAGAGCCAACTACCAGTAGTGGGCTGAGCAGCATTGGGTTTACCAGCTTGGGATGGGCCAGATTGCTGTTGCTGAGGACGTGGGGTGGCAGCTGGAGCTGGCGTCGGTGTCGACTGCGGAGTAGCCATCGGCGATTTCTGTGTAAAAGTCGGAGCAGATCGACCGAAACTAGCCCCACCACCAAAGCGTTTTGCCGCGTTGGCGTCTAAAGCCATCGTCATCATCGTCAAACAGGCGACTAAGCCAATAACAAATTTCCTCATAAATCCTCAACGGTGAATATAAAAACCAAAGGTCAAGGGTAGGTCTTACGTCCTTGTATCCTCGGAAGGGCTTATTGTATAGGAGAACCCTTCATCCCCACGTGCATTGCGCAAATACCAAATGTGAGATTTTTCCAATGCACCTTGGCGAATCCAGCACCAGTCATGAGCCCCGCGAAGGCTTCTTGATCTGGATGCATCCGAATCGATTCTGCCAAATAACGATAAGAATACGCCTCTCCGGCAACTAAGCCGGCTACCCACGGCATGAATCGGAAGGAGTAAAAATCATAGAAAGGGCGAACCCAAGGTCTACATTTTGAAAACTCTAAAACAATTAGTTTTCCTTCTGGTTTAAGCACTCGGAACATTTCTTTCAGGGCACGATCCTTGTGCGTCATATTGCGGATACCAAAAGACACCGTGATCACATCAAAAGTGTTTTCAGGAAAAGGAAGATTTTCCGCATCTGCCTCTACTGCATGACAATGGTAGCCTTCACGCTCCATGCGAGTTTTGCCGATGGCGAGCATTTCATGGTTAATGTCCGAAGCAACCACATTGCCGTCACCAGCTTGTCTGGCAAACTTAATAGCCAAATCGCAGGTGCCACTCGCAATATCGAGAACCTTCATTCCAGAGCTAACCGTAGCCTCGCTCACAACAACGCGCTTCCACAGGCGGTGCATACCTAAGCTAAAAATATCGTTAAGCAAATCGTACTTGGCGGCAACGCCATTGAAAACTTCACGAACGTGCTCAACTTTTTTATCTTCATCAATTGTCTCGTAACCAAAGTCTGTCTTCTTTTCGACGTGGTCCGAGGATGGGGTGACGTCTAACATTATTATTTTTTGCATCCACAAGAATGACCAGAGTGACTTCTGCAAGTGTTCTTTTGCACGGGCCTATCATTAGCGGAAGGCTCACGCGAGGCTCCAGCAGCTTCCAACTTGTTTAAGTACTCTTTCCACATGCGGTCTTGGTTGGCAACAAGCTTTTCCAAATAGTCCCAACTATAGAGCCCAGAGTCATGTCCGTCGGAGAAAGCAATTTTGAGAGCGTAATTACCAATCGGCTCAAGCATTTCGATTTCTACATGCTTTTTACCCACTTGCAAGACATCTTGCCCTGGACCATGTCCAGTAACTTCTGCAGAGGGAGAATGAACACGCAAAAACTCATACGAAAGGCGAGCCACCGTTCCATCTTCATAGGTGAGCTCGAGTTCACGAGTTTTTGTATGTAGCACAATGTCGGTAGGGACTTTCATGGTGTTAAACTCTTAAATGTTCAGTCCTCTCTTCTCAAAACGACAGGAGAAGAGGCAAGAAAGCGTAGTATTTTGACGCTTTCTCACGAATTGGGGTTACAAATCTCCAAATTTTATCGAAATCTTTTCACTCTCTTTGATCAATCTCGATAAAAAGAGGCTGGCTAGGACAGGAAAAACCCGCACACTTGTTCTGTCTCTGTACGGGTTTGTTCTAAATGGTCCCCACGACAGGAATCGAACCTGTAACTTAGCCTTCGGAGGGCCATATGATATCCATTTCACCACGTGGAGAACTTGGGCATTATACCCCAGTTATCTGATCAGATTATGAGGGGATCAACTTCAATTGACCATTGGATAGATGTCTGTGGAAACGCTCGTCTCCACTGCCAAAGAAAATGGTTCAAACTCCGTCTGTCATCACCTTCAATAAGCAACTGAGCACGCTCTTTATCCTTTAATTTCACCAACGTCATGGGAACGGGGTCGAAGACTCTTACACTCAGAGGAGCGAGCTCATAAGCCTTCTCCGCTACCGTTGTTAGGAAGGCAAGAGCATCGTCAATGTTCTCTGCCGATGCCTGTAGTAGAGCCTGACAAGAATAGGGGACATAGTATTCTTTTTCTCGCTCGGCTAAAGTCATATCAGCAAAAGCTTGGTAGTCCTGCTTCATAAGCGAGGTGAAAAAAGGATCCATTGGGTGGTTCGTTTGCAATAGTACCAGCCCTTTTTCTTCGCGCCGCCCAGCACGACCCGCTACTTGCATCAACGTTGCAAAAAGATGTTCTTTTGCTCGCACATCTGGGTGGCAAAGAAGTGCGTCCGACTCCAAAACGACCACGAGATCGATATTTTGGAAGTCATGTCCTTTGGCAACCATCTGTGTGCCCACCAAAATATCCACCTCTTGACGATGAACTCGGTCAAAAGCCTCTTGCGCATCTTTTTTTCGAGACACGCTGTCACGGTCAATACGCAACAAGCGTACCCCTGGGAAAGTCTTGTCCAACTCTTCTTCCAGCCGTTCTGTTCCCAAACCACGAGGCAAAATATCCACGTTGCCACATTCAGGACACGCACGGGGAATGGGCATTTGCGTGTCACAGTGGTGGCAGATCAATGCATTCTTTTTCTTGTGGTAAACCATAAAACTCGAGCAATGGTTACATCGAGCCATCCATCCACAGGATGGGCAAAACAGTACAGGCGAGTATCCACGTCTATTCAAAAAGACAAGAACCTGTTTATGCCTTGCAATAGCTTCTTGAATTTTTTTCTTCGTCACCTCAGAGAGGGTGTGTTGCCGGTTCTTTGGATTATCCACTAGCTCGATATCAGGAAGTTCCGTGGTCCCTGCGGCACGTTTCTTCAATTCCCAAAGACGGTAATCACCTTTTTTCACTTTCAACCAAGTTTCCATTGAAGGAGTGGCTGAGCCCAGTACCACCGGGATTTTATTTTTCGATGCGCGCCAAATCGCAAGGTCTCTTGCAGAGTATTGCACCCCCTCGGTGGCCTTAAATGAAGAGTCGTGCTCTTCGTCCACGATGATCAGTTTCAGATTCGCAAAGCTCGAAAAAATACTCAAGCGAGTACCAATCAAAATACTCGCACGATTCTCGTGCATTGCAAGCCAGGCGCGGGCACGCTCAATGTCCGTACAACTCGAATGCATAGAAACAACATTTTCTAGTGGAAAGCGTTCCCGAACTCGCTGTTCAAGTTGTGGGGTGAGGTTAATTTCGGGCACTAAGAGGAGCACCTGCGAATTTTCTTCACGCTCAAGGACAGCCTTGATCATGCGTAGGTAAACCTCTGTCTTGCCTGACCCAGTTACACCAAAAAGAAGCCCTGGAACAAACCCCGTTCCTAACTGGGCTTTAAAGTCCTCTACCGCGACATTTTGCTCATCATTAAGGGGAGGTTCTTCACTCGGTTGTTGAGAAAAATCGATAGGAGCGAGGGTGCGTATTTTTCCCATACTTCGCGCATGTTGTTTCGTCGGTGCGCGGCGAAATAACTTCGGTAACATGGGCACGGCCGACTCCCCCCAGCCCTTGATGTAGTATTGAGAGGTAAACTTCGTCAGATTAAGCCACTCTGCGCGTAACGGCGGCACATCATTCATCACAAAGTGAATAGATTTAAGCTGCCGAGGTGCCAAATCGCTAACCTCCAAAAGTGAGGTGATCACTCCAGGCAAATAGCGCTTTTGCAATGGCACCATCACTCTATCTCCAACAGCAACCAACATGTCCTCTGGTACTTTATAGTCCAAAGGTCCCATGTCGGGGATATCAACTATCACTTTGGCGAACACTCTTTTCCTCTCAATCTCTTTTTGATCGTTTTGCAGATTTCTTAAATCATATCACGCTCTTAGTCATGTCCTTTTTTATCCAAGAGTGCCACCTTGAACACAGATTCTACGAACAAAACTGTGGATAACTTTGTGAATTACTTTCCGTTTTTGAGCACACCTAGGGAGTACCCTACCTTACAGTATGTTCACTGGAATCTTTTGTTGTTTTAAAAAAATCTTATAAATCAACAACTTATATGGGAAACGTTTTTTCTTACAAGCTTTTCTTAGCATCAATCAAGAGAGCAGATTTTTCTCCATCAACTTGTGCATAACCTCCTTGACTTTTTCAAAAGTTTGTAGTTCTATTTCTCTCACGAAAGTTTTTCTGCCAAAAAAAGTAGCCTCTAGAATTTTCTTCCAGAGACTACTCTTAAGGTTTGTATACTCGTTGTTATGAGTTTTAGTGGAAGCGTCGACTGTAGGAGTGCACCTCATCCACCAAAATTTGCACACTTTCAATCGGCGTAAATTGGTTAATACCGTGCCCTAAATTGAAAACATGGCCACCCGCGCCCACTGTGCCGAACTTATCGAGAACTTTGCGAGCTTCTTGGCGAATGGTTTCTTCCGTGCCGAATAATACAAACGGGTCCAAATTACCTTGCAACGCGACCTTATCATCCACGCGAGCTCGGGCTCGACCAATGTCCGTTGACCAATCTAAACCGACAGCATAACAACCACTGGCGGCAATTGATTCAATCCACTCTCCGCCACCTTTAGTAAAGAGAATGGTAGGGATAACTTCGCCATCATGCTCTTTCTTGAGCAGGGAAAGAACCGTTGCCATGTACTTCAATGAGAATCGCTGGTAGTCATCAGTAGAAAGCATCCCTCCCCAAGTATCGAAGATCTGTACTGCTTGAGCGCCAGCTTCAATTTGCGCATTGAGATACTGAGCGACTGCCTGCGCATTCACGTCCAAAATGCGCTCAAAGAGCTCTGGACGTTGATACATCATTTGCTTCACAAGTCGGAAATCGCGGCTTCCTCGACCTTCAACCATATAGCAAGCCAAAGTGAAGGGGGAACCTGAGAAACCAATTAATGGAACACGGTTATTGAGTGCACGTCGAATAGACGACACGGCGTCAGTAACATACTTCAAATCCGTACCAACATCAGGTACATGAAGAGCGTTCACTGCTTCTTCCGATTGCACGGGGTGTGCAAAGACTGGCCCTTCCCCTGCAACAAAGCTCAATCCTAAACCCATTGCATCTGGAACAGTCAAAATATCCGAGAACAAAATAGCAGCGTCCAGACCATAGCGATCAATCGGCTGAAGGGTAACCTCCGTCGCATACTCTGGACTCTGAGCCAATCCCATGAAACTGCCAGCTTTAGCACGAGTTTCACTATATTCCGGCAAATAGCGTCCAGCCTGACGCATGAGCCATACTGGAGTGAAGTCTGTTGCTTCGCGCTTTAAAGTGCGCAAAAAGGTATCGTTTGTGGGTTTCATGGGGTCTCTCTTGAAATCGGTTCTTAGCAAAAACTCTTTCTATTTCTTAGAAAGAATCGGTTTCATGTTGGGGAAAATAGTCATCCTAAAACATGGAGGTTAAAAGAGCATTAAGTCTTTTAACGCACCACTAACACAGGGCGGTCTGCCTGATGCAAAACTTTTTGTGTTTCGCTACCCAGAAGCAAAGCTCCAATCGTGCCCAAGCCGCGGCTAGCCATAACAATAAATTCAACGTTATTTCGCTTAGCGCATTCCAGTACGCCAGCAGAAATAGAATCACAGTGCTCAGCTACGATATCACAATGCACCCCTTTTTCAGAAGCTTTACGTAACACCGAGCGCAGACGATCCTTTACGGGCTCTTCTTCTCCTTCAAAGCCTTTCTGAGGCGCTGGAGAAACAACAGACGTCATTCCGATGAGATCCGCCCCCAATTGGCGAGCAAGTTCCACAGCAGTGTCCACGGCCTTATCACTTAACTCAGATCCGTCTGTCGTTACCAGTATCTTTACGTCACTCATATTCCACCTTTTTTCGTCTTATCTATACCGTCATCGGCAAGAAAGGGGTCATGCGGACTCCCTCATGATATGTCTATTTTAGACGTACACACCAAGACTGTGGGAACTTCTCTTGACGAGAAAGCATCCCTTTGTCAATTTTTATCATTTTGTTTGCACAAAAAAAGACGCTACCCCTCCAAACAAGGAGAGCGTAACGTCTTTTTCGTGAAACACGGCGTTTCTTAACGCTGCTGACGAATCTTTCGAATCGCGGCCAACTGGGCGCTCAAGGCGGCCATTTCAGCTTCAAGCTTCGCGATTTCAAGTTCACCCTGAGCGTTCTGACGCAGATTCTTGGCTTCTTCAAGAGCCGTCTTCGTCTTCGCTTCATCAAGATCCTTGCTACGCACGGCTGTATCAGCCAAAACAGTAACGCGATCTGGTTGAACTTCAAGCACTCCACCCGCGACGAAAACCTTTTCCACTTCCGACTGGCCAGAAAGATGAATTCTAACAAATCCTGGGCGGATCAAGGTAATCAACGGTTGGTGTCCAGGCAAAATACCCAATTCGCCAGACGTTCCGGGCAGAGAAACAAGCTCGGCGTCACCGGAGAAGATGGACTCCTCGGCACTGACGACGTCGATTTTAATAGTTGCCATTTTAGTTGCTCCGTAGTCAGGCGCTTAACCCGAAGAGAAAAGTCTTCGGGTCAAGGCATTACTTGAGGGTCTTTGCCTTTTCGAAGGCTTCGTCAATGGTACCAACCATGTAGAAAGCCTGTTCGGGCAATTCATCGCACTCGCCATCGACGATCATCTTGAAGCCACGGATAGTTTCCTTCAAGGGAACGTACTTACCAGGAGAGCCAGTAAACACTTCTGCCACATGGAAGGGCTGAGACAAGAAGTTCTGGATCTTACGAGCACGCATAACCGTCATCTTGTCCTCTGGAGCCAATTCGTCCATACCCAAAATGGCGATAATGTCACGCAGTTCTTTGTAGCGTTGCAGGGTTTCCTGAACGCGGCGGCACACCGTGTAGTGTTCTTCCCCAATAATGTTGGGGTCAACCTGACGAGACGTGGAGTCAAGCGGGTCCACAGCAGGATAAATACCCAAAGCTGCGATATCACGAGACAACACGATCGTAGCGTCCAAGTGACCGAAGGTAGTTGCAGGAGACGGGTCAGTTAAGTCGTCAGCAGGCACGTAAACGGCCTGAATGGAAGTAATGGAGCCAGTCTTCGTGGAAGCAATACGTTCTTGCAAACGACCCATTTCTTCAGCCAACGTCGGCTGATAACCCACAGCAGACGGCATACGACCTAACAAAGCGGACACTTCTGTACCGGCCAAGGTGTAACGATAAATGTTGTCAATGAACAACAAGATATCGCGACCTTCGTCACGGAAGGCTTCAGCCATGGTCAAACCAGTCAAGGCCACGCGCAAACGGTTTCCAGGAGGTTCGTTCATCTGACCGAACACCATGGCCACCTTGTCCAGCACGTGAGATTCTTCCATTTCGTGATAGAAGTCGTTACCTTCACGGGTACGTTCACCCACACCAGCGAACACGGAATAACCACCGTAAGCCTTAGCGATGTTGTTGATCAACTCCATCATGTTCACCGTCTTGCCCACACCGGCACCACCAAAGAGACCAACCTTACCACCCTTAGCGAACGGGCAGATCAAGTCGATCACTTTGATACCAGTTTCCAGCAATTCGATGGAAGCGGAGAGTTCATCAAATTTCGGGGCTTCACGGTGAATTTCGCGCGTTTCTTCTGCGCCAATTTCGCCACTGTCGTCAATAGGGCGACCGAGCACATCCATAATGCGGCCGAGGGTCTTCGGGCCAACTGGCACGGAGATACCGCGGCCTGTGCTCGAAACCTTCATACCACGTTGCAAGCCTTCAGAAGAGCCCATGGCAATGGTACGAACCACGCCGTCGCCCAACTGTTGCTGCACTTCAAATGTCAGGCCGGCTTCGGCCAGGGTATTGCTTTCGTCTTTTTCCAAAACGAGAGCTTCGTAAACCTTAGGCATAGCATCGCGGGGGAACTCAATGTCCACCACGGCGCCAATGACCTGAACGATCTGTCCGATACTCATGGGTTTTCCTCAGTTATCGAATACTTAATTCAGATTAAGACACAGCCGCAGCACCACCAACGATTTCTGTAATTTCCTTGGTAATACCTGCCTGACGGGTCTTGTTATAAACGAGTTGCAAATCTTCAATAAGCTTCTTAGCGTTGTCACTAGCGGCCTTCATTGCCACCATACGAGCAGACTGCTCAGAAGCCATATTTTCAGCAACGGACTGATAGATTAAAGCTTCAACATAACGTTTCAAAAGCTCATCTAAAACAGCTTCCGCGCCAGGTTCGTAGATGTAATCCCACGAATAGGCACGTTCTTCTTCAACGCCAGACAAATACTTGTCAGTAAGCGGAAGAAGCTGTTCAATCACCGGCTGCTGCTTCATTGCATTAATAAAGCGAGAATAGGCCAGATGCACAGCATCCACCTTGCCATCCAAATAGTCCTGAATCTGGACGCGAATCGCGCCAATCAAACGATCCAGGTTCGGGCGATCGCCAAGTTGTACAACATGGCTGGCAAGAGGCACATTCAGGTGCTGTAGGAAAGCCAAACCCTTGTTACCAATAGCGGTAGCTTGTACGCCAACGCCCTCAGCTGTCCAGTCCTTGACTTGAGCAAGGACCATACGCTGAATATTGGTATTTAAAGGACCGGCCAAGCCCTTATCGGTCGTCACAACGATCAGACCAACTTTCTTGGCACCTTCTTGTTTGACCAGGAAAGGATGTTTGTATTCCGAATTTGCTCGAGCCAAATGGGAGCAAATTACACGAATCTTGTCGCCGTACGGGCGAGCGGCCAACATCCTATCCTGCGTCTTGCGCATCTTCGAGGCCGCAACCATTTCCATCGCTTTGGTGATCTTGCGCGTATTTTGTACGCTCTTGATCTTTACGCGAATTTCCTTAGTACTGGGCATTGGATTTCGGTCCTCTTGGATTTAAATGCTTAGTAAGCACCAGCTTTCTTGAATTCAGCAATCGCATCCTTAAGCTTGGCCTCGATATCCTTATCGAGAGCCTTCTTGGATTCGATTTCCTCAACAAGATCGGCGTGATGAGTCTTAAGGAAGTCGCGCATACCGCGTTCAACGCGGAGAGCATCGGCAACCTTAACGTCGTCATAAGCGCCTTCGTTCACGGCGAACAAAACAAGCGACTCTTCCCAAACCTGCAACGGTTGGTACTGAGGCTGTTTCATCAATTCCGTAACCAAACGACCACGATCGAGCTGGCGACGAGTGACCTTGTCCAGATCAGAGGCGAATTGAGCAAAAGCAGCCAATTCACGATACTGAGCCAAAGCCAAACGCACACCGCCACCGAGTTTCTTCACAATCTTCGTCTGAGCGGCACCGCCCACACGAGACACGGAAATACCCGGGTTAATAGCCGGACGAATACCAGCGTTGAACAAGTCAGTTTCCAAGAAGATCTGACCGTCAGTAATGGAAATCACGTTCGTCGGCACAAATGCGGTAACGTCACCAGCCTGCGTTTCAATGATCGGCAAAGCGGTCATAGAACCAGTCTTACCCTTGACTTCACCCTTGGTGAAGCGTTCAACGTACGTCGCGTTTACACGGGCAGCACGTTCAAGCAAACGACTGTGCAAGTAAAACACGTCGCCAGGGTAAGCTTCGCGTCCCGGCGGACGACGCAACAGCAAGGAGATCTGGCGGTAAGCCCAGGCCTGCTTTGTCAAATCGTCATAAACGATCAAAGAGTCTTGGCCACGGTCGCGGAAGTATTCGCCCATCGTAGCGCCAGCGTACGGAGCGATGTACTGCATAGCAGCAGACTCAGAAGCAGTGGCAGCCACAACGATGGTGTATTCCATAGCGCCGTGTTCTTCCAACTTACGAACCACGTTAGCGATCGTAGAGGCCTTCTGACCGATAGCCACGTACACGCAAATAAGGTCCTTACCCTTCTGGTTGATGATGGTATCAATAGCGACAGCGGTTTTACCCGTCTGACGGTCGCCAATGATCAATTCACGCTGACCGCGTCCGATTGGCACCATGGAGTCAATGGACTTAAGACCAGTCTGAACCGGCTGGGACACGGATTGACGGTCAATAACGCCAGGAGCCACTTTTTCGACCACGTCGTAAGCAGCAGCGTTAATCGGACCTTTACCGTCGATTGGCTGACCGAGGGCATTTACCACACGACCAATCAATTCAGGGCCAACAGGCACAGAGAGAATGCGACCAGTCGTCTTGACCGTATCGCCTTCAGAAATATGTTCGTAGGAACCCAAAATAACGGCACCAACGGAATCGCGTTCCAAGTTAAGAGCGAGACCGTAGGTGTTGTTCGGGAATTCCAACATTTCGCCCTGCATCACGTCGCTAAGACCGTGAACACGGCAAATACCGTCGGTCACGGAGACCACGGTACCTTGCGTGCGAAGATCAGCAGAAACGCCGAGTTCTTCGATACGCTTCTTCAGCAAATCGCTGATTTCACTGGGATTGAGTTGCATCTTACAGCTCCGATAATTTTATGCGGTGAGCGCTGTTTTCATTTGAGATAAACTAGCGCGGATCGAACCATCTAAAAGCTTGTCGCCAACACGAATCCGGACTCCACCAATTAGATCGGGATTAACCACGACCACAGGGTGAAGGGTCAAGCCAGAAAACTTCTTAGAAAGCGTCTCCATCAAACTGCCAAGTTCAGCAGGAGAGAGTTCAAAGGCTGTCTCAATATGAGCGTCAGCCACACCTTCAGACAAAAGTTTCAGCTCGCGGAACTGAGTGGCAATCTCTGGCAAAGCTTCCACACGGCTGTTTTCGATGACCACACGCAAGAGGTTTAAGGCAGCTTGCGAAGCAGGCTTGCCACAAACCCCAGTGATCAGGTCGAACAATTGAGCGTTGGTCAGCTTTGGATCGCCAACCATAGAAGCCGCCTGAGGATCACGAGCGAACAAAGCAAAAGCTTCAACCGCTTCTAGAGTCTGAGCCATTTCTTCTGCGCCAGCATTACGATCTTTCAGAGCATCCATAAGAGCCTGAGCGTAGGGGCGCGCAATCGTCGAAAGTTCAGCCATAGTTACAGCTTCGCCTTCAACTGTTCAAGCAACTGGGCATGAACAGTTTTATCAACTTCGCGACTCAAGATCTGTTCTGCACCGGCAACTGCCAAGACAGCCACTTCATCACGGAGAGTATTTCGAGCACGCTGCATTTCCTGAGCGGCTTCAGCGCGAGCATTTTCAATGATGCGTTCAGCTTCGACCTGGGCCTGAGCTTTAGCTTCATCGATAATGGACTGAGCGCGTTTTTCGCCGTCAGAAACGATTGTAGAAGCGCGAGAACGAGCATCGGCTTCGATCGCCTTGCCCTGTTCTGTCGCTACCGCCAAGGCTTGTTCGCTCTTGTTAGCAGCGGCCAAACCATCGGCGATCTTCTTTTGTCGCTCTTCAATCGCATGGATCAAAGGCGGCCAAATGTACTTCATAGTGATCCAAGCACCAATGAAGAACACGATCATCTGAATAAACAGAGAGGCATTAATGTTCATTGTTGAACCCCGTTCACGTTAACTACACCCTCAGGCCTTCTGTAGAGCGTAGTTAACGGCGTCATAAAAAGAAAAGACGTAATTGTGTTTTTGAAAAAACAAGCAATTAGCCGACGAACGGGTTAGCAAAGGCGAACATCATAGCGATACCGACACCGATCAAGAAGGCGGCGTCGATAAGACCAGCCAAGAGGAACATCTTGGTCTGGAGAGTTTCCATGAGCTCGGGCTGGCGAGCGGAGGATTCGAGGTACTTAGAACCCATAATACCAATACCAAGGCAGGCACCGACAGCACCAAGACTAATAATCAAGCCACAAGCAAGAGCCACGAAAGCGACGTTGGTCATTTAAAACTCCTAAATCTTAAAAAAGGGAGCAAAACTAAAGAAAGAAAGAAAAATGTTGATTGTTAATGACTGCTATGAGCTTGGCCAATATAGACCAGGGTCAACATCATAAAGATGAAGGCCTGCAATAAGACAATCAACACGTGGAAAAGCCACCAGCCTAAACCGGCAAGGACCTGCCCGACACCTGCACCGATCATCCCAAGCGGACCATGTTCAAGCATGTAACCACCGAGGAGAGCGAGAAGGAAGAATAACAATTCACCAGCATACATGTTGCCGAAAAGTCGCATGCCCAAAGACACGAACTTGGCTAAGTATTCGATGATATTGAGTAAAAGGTTGAAGACCCATAAGGCGGGATGAGAACCAAAAGGAGCCGTGAAGAGTTCTTTTATGAACCCGCCAGCGCCTTTGATCTTGATGCCGTAATAAACCATTAACAGCACCACACCGAGCGACATCCCCAACGTACCATTCAAGTCAGCAGTCGGAAGAGGACGCAAGTGATCGAGCCCCATTGGATGAGCAATAGCTGGCAAGAGATCAACCGGAATTAAGTCGATAGCGTTCATCAACGCAACCCAGCAAAACACTGTCAAAGCAAGCGGAGCGATGAATGTACGGTCGCCATGCACAATGTTCTTGGCCTGATTATTGACCAATTCCACCAACATTTCGACAGCGCATTGCATCTTCCCTGGAACCCCAGATGTAGCTTTCTTTGCGCCAGCACGCAGGATAAGAAACATGCACACCAAAGTCAACAAAGAGAAGAAGATGGTGTCATAGTTAATTACGGAAAAATCAACAATCGACTGCTTGGCAGATGCCAAGTGAGCCATATGATGTTGAATATATTCAGTAGCGGTAAGGCCGTTTGCCATGGATACCGATCCCTAGTGTTTTTTGAACAAAATTACAAAGTAACTGTTCACCACCGCAATTACCCCGAAGATAAACGCGGGCCAATGAAGAGTTTCGTAGTATCTGACCGTCAACACCCAGAGGAGAATGACACTCAGAATTTTCATAAATTCCCCAAAGAAAATCCTATAAGCGCTAGGCTTGTAGTCCCTTTTTATCATCTTGGGCAGTGTCAAAGACAACGCCAGTGCAGAAGAAGGTAGAGCATAGCTCAACCCACCTAACAAAGCAGATACCCCAGCATCTTGTCCCACGAAGCAAACAAAACCCAGGGTTACCACCAAAACAACAACATACTGCGTTAAGGAAACGCGAATAACATCAGATATTAAGTGCATCCTTAACACAATATCGGGGGAATGAAATCGGAAGCATTCTAAATTCAGATGAATTTAGATACAACTAACCGATAGTGTTATCATATCTACCCATAAATAGGTAGAAATTGTAAATTAGACCTTTTCAGAGTCGGTAGTAAGAGAAATCTCCTATCCGAAAAAGTACGAGAGGCATAATAACACAACCACCGACACACTTTGTAGCGAAACAGGGGATAGAAATCGTTAATGTTGAATTTTATCCACAATACCTTGCAATTGTTCAAGGTTTGCGAACTCAATGATAATTTTTCCCTTGCCTTTCTTGTTTGCCGATAGACTGACTTTAGCACCTAAGGTATCTGCTAAGGCTTCTTCGAGGCGTAAATCATCTCGCGTCTTGATAACGACTTGCGGCTTTATTGGTTTCTCTTCAGCTCGACGGCGAACCAAGGCTTCAGTCTGACGCACATTGAGCCCTTTAGCGGCAACCTCTTTTGCCACTTGGACTTGATCGACTGGCATCAGTGTTAAAAGCGCTCTAGCATGACCCATATCAATCTCACCAACTCGTAACATTTGCTGCACTTCTTCAGCAAGATTCAATAAGCGAAGAGCATTTGTGGTCGCCGCTCGTGAACGCCCAATAGCCTGAGCGGCTTGTTCGTGAGTGTAATCAAACTCTTTGACCAATCGGTCAATTCCTAACGCCTCATCGATAGGGTTCAATCCTTCTCGCTGCAAGTTTTCAATCAGTGCCAAAGCGAGCGTTTTTTTGTCATCGAGTTGTCGGATGATGACTGGTACTTCTGTCAGACCAGCAAGCCCTGCTGCTACAAAACGGCGCTCTCCTGCCACGATTTCATAGTGACCTTTATCTTGGGGGCGAACGATAATTGGGCTCAAGAGTCCTTGTTCTTTGATAGAGTCGGCGAGTTCTTGAAGCGATCCTTGGTCCATTGATTGGCGAGGTTGATACTCGCCAGGGACGATTTTTTCAATCGATAAATGTTCCAACTGATAGTCGCCATCTGGGAGAGCAATCTCCTCAGCAGAGTCAAACAAGGCGTCTAATCCGCGTCCCAATCCTTTTTTCTTCGCTTCAGCCACTTTCTCTTCCTTCGAGTTGGTGTGTATGTGTCGTATCAGTGTAAGCGTTCAATCAGCTCTTGTGCACAAGCGACATAGGCTTTTGCACCTTTGCTGTTTTTATCGTAAACCACGCCAGGCATACCGTAACTAGGGGCCTCAGCCAAACGAACATTGCGTGGAATAATCGTTTTGAAGACTTTGTCTCCAAAGTGTTGTTCCAACTGTTGGCTGACTTGTTGCTGTAAAGTAACTCGAGGGTCATACATCACACGTAACAAGGTAATGATACGCAATTGGCGATTTTTTTCGTTATAAATTCGACGTACAGTAGAAATGAGATCACTAAGCCCCTCGAGCGCATAGTACTCACATTGCATAGGAATCAAGATGCCATCCGCACAACAGAAAGCATTTAGCGTCAACATCGAAAGGCTCGGCGGGCAATCAATCAGTACATAGTTGTATCGATCTAACACTGGCTCTAAGGCCTTTTTCAAACGAGTGTCTCGATACTCTAAGGCCAACAACTCTACTTCTGCACCAGCAAGCTCTCGATTAGCAGGCAGTACATCAAAGCCCCCAACTTCAGAATGTTGGACGACGTCGTCAAAAGAAAGAGTACCTAATAAGAGTTCGTACACGGTTTTTTTCAGATTTCTCTTGTCAACTCCAGTTCCCATGGTTCCATTACCTTGGGGGTCTAAGTCAATCAAAAGCACTCGTTTTCCTTGCTCAACAAGCGCAGCTGCTAAATTAACAGCGGTTGTTGTCTTGCCTACGCCGCCTTTTTGGTTCGCAATACAGAGAATATGAGTCATACGCCCAACAATCAATAATCAAACAATCGTCTCAAAAAATTCTGAGATCCCTACTTTTATCCTAATAAGTTTACCTTCTTTGAGACTCTAGTCCTAACCAAAGCTCAGAGAAACCTTGCCAGCAAATCGCGACACCTAAGCAAATCAGAATGAAAGCAAAGATACGAGCCAAAGCATCCGCACCAGCGGCTCCAACAGCCTTACTCACACGATCGCTGTAGCGATAACAAGCCCAAATTACTACGACTGTCGCTAGCGTGCCTAAAATCACACCAGTAATGTGGGGGGTGTCACGCTCTAAACTTGTTCCTAATGCTACCGAAACAGCAATACCGCCTGGTCCCGTGGTTAATGGCAACGTAAAGGGATAAAACGCCATCGACTTAAGTTTTACTCGAGACAATTCTTTGCCATTATTGGGTTGCTCGTCTTGTGTGGGCGCATTTAACGCATTCCACCCTGCTGCAAAAAGCACGCAACCCCCAGCCACACGCAGGGCGCCAACTGAAATCCCAAAAAAGCTCAAGATTAAGTGACCACAAGATAGGCACACCAACAAAATCACGAGCGAATACATAGAAATTCGGTTAGCAACGAATCCACGATCTCTATCCGTTAACGTGGAAGTCATAGTGCTAAACACCATTGCCCCACTAAACGGGTTAATCACTGGCACGAAGGTCGAAAACGTTAACACAAAGGTACTAACAATCGTACTAAACATAAGAATTGTCTCTCCCTTAACGCTACAGAGGCATTCTTGTAATAGGGCTATTTTTAAAGTTTTTGCATCACCACGAGATGCCGCTCTTCTATGAGCTGAGGAACATTCATAGTGAATACGCCAACTACTTTCACATACGATGGAAGTGCTTTCATTTCCTCTTCTGGGAATACACCTTTCATCGCTAACCAATACCCTGTAGAGGGTAGAAGATGCTCAGTCCATTCTGTGAAGTCTTTCAAACTAGCAAACGCACGTGACGTTATCACATCATATACACCCAACAATTTTTCGACTCGCGCATGATGAGCAGAAAAATTATTTAGTTTGAGTTGAATACTCGCTTGAGTGAGGAAAGCCGTCTTTTTGGCAACTGCATCAACTGCGGATACCTTCAAATCTGGGCGAAAAATCGCCAAAGGAATAGCAGGAAGTCCTCCACCGCTTCCCACATCCAATACCGTCTGAGCTAAAGGACACACTTTCTGAACATAAGGAACAAAGGTCGCAGAATCGAGCAAGTGATGGGTCAAAATATCCCGATCGTTCTGAATTGCAGTCAAGTTATAAATTTTGTTCCACTTTTTTAAAAGCTCTGCATAGAGTTCTAGACGAGTCACGGTTTCATCATTATGGGTAAGACCAATCTGTGAGAGCCCTTCAATTAACTGTTCTTTAAACATGTTAAGAGGCCTCACTCCGATCACTCTTTTTCTTCTGGTAGTAGTACTTACGCTTCAAGTAAACCAATAGTAAGGATACTGCTGCAGGTGTGACGCCAGAAATACGCGATGCTTGACCAACCGTCTCTGGTTTTACATCATTAAGTTTTTGGCGGACTTCAAAACTCAATCCTGGAACCGATTGATAGTCAAGTTCTGCTGGGATTCGAAGAGTTTCATTCGCAAGCGTTTTTTCGATTTCATTACTCTGACGAAGAATATAACCTTCGTACTTTGTGTCGATTTCAACTTGTTCCCGTTCCGCGCTATTTAGTCCCTCTAAACCACAAACAAGGGTTCCATCCACTCTCTTCAACGTAGCTAGTTGGTCAATTCTCACGCTAGGACGGCAAAGTAAAGACTTCAAGCTATATTCACGTTCAATCGAAGTGCCCAATACATCCTGCACGCTCGCTGGATCGAGTTGTGCTGGAGTAACCCATGTGTCTTTCAGCATTTCCTTAGTCTTCGAAATATTGTCTTGTTTACGACAGAAAGCCGACCACTGCTCATCGTCAATTAACCCTAAACGATACGCTTCTTCAGTGAGACGCATATCTGCGTTATCTTCGCGTAGGCTCAAGCGATATTCCGCACGACTCGTAAACATACGGTAGGGTTCTGTGACGCCACGAGTCGTCAAATCCTCTACCATCACGCCCAAATAAGCTTGGTCGCGACGAGGGGTCCAACCCTCTTTATCCTGCGCGCAGAGCGCTGCATTGATACCCGCCAATAGCCCTTGCGCAGCAGCTTCCTCGTAGCCAGTTGTCCCATTGATCTGACCAGCAAAAAAGAGTCTAGAAAGCGTTTGAGTTTCTAACGTTGTCTTGAGTTTTCGCGGGTCATAGAAATCGTACTCAATAGCATAACCTGGGCGCAACAAATGGGCATTTTCCAAGCCAGAAATTGCATGAATCATATCGAGCTGGACATCAAAGGGTAAGCTCGTTGAAATCCCATTGGGGTAGTACTCATTCACGCTCAAGCCTTCGGGCTCAAGGAAGATTTGATGGCTATCCTTATCCGCGAAACGCTTTACCTTATCTTCAATCGAGGGGCAGTAGCGTGGCCCAACTCCATGAATGACCCCCGTATACATCGGAGAGCGGTCAAGGTTGGCCAAAATAATGTCGTGCATCTTTTGATTAGTACGAGTAATCCAACAAGGAACCTGTTGAGGATGTTCAATGTATTTTGAAAGCGAGAAAGAAGGTACTGGATTCAAATCCCCCCACTGTTCTTGGCACTTAGAAAAATCAATCGTGCGACCATCAATACGAGCGGGAGTCCCTGTCTTCAGGCGACCTTGCGGCATTCCTAAATCTTTAAGTCGTTCTGCAAGAGTTACGCTAGCAGGATCGCCCACGCGACCGGCAGGATAATGCTCAAGCCCCACGTGAACAAGACCATTTAAGAAGGTACCAGCCGAGAGAACCACAGCTTTTGCCATAAAGCGAACGTGCGTTTGAGTCACCACTCCAAGCACTCTATCATTTTCAACGATCAGATCGTCAGCCGCCTGTTGGAACAACCAAAGATGTTCTTGATTTTCTACACGCTGGCGCATAGCGCGTCGGTACAACTGACGATCAATCTGAGCTCGAGTTGCACGGACAGCAGGACCTTTAGATCCGTTGAGAATACGGAATTGTATGCCTGCCTCATCAGTGACGGCCCCCATAGCACCACCCATCGCATCTAGCTCTTTCACTAAATGCCCTTTCCCAATACCACCAATTGAAGGGTTACAAGATAGTTGCCCAATAGTGTCTAGGTTATGGGTAAGAAGCAAGGTTTCACAGCCCATGCGCGCAGCAGCTAAAGCTGCTTCAATCCCCGCATGGCCACTGCCTACGACAATAACGTCAAATTTTTTTGGATATAACATAGTGCTAAATCAGGTATTCCTTCTCTTAGAAGGATTATTTACCAATACAGAATTTACTGAAGATGAGACCTAGAATGTCATCCGAAACCGTCTCACCTAAAATTTCACCCAAGCTACGCCCTGCTAAACGAAGCTCTTCTGCCACAATTTCTAATCCCAACTGATGTTGAAGAGACTCCAACGCACGACCGATATGCTCATTTGTCTCTATCAAACACTTGAGTTGACGTTCGCGAGCCATATAAATACCCTCGGTCGTGCTTTCTACGCCTGAGAGTTTAATCAAATACTCGCGCAAAGCATCAATCCCTTCATTAGTTTTCACGGAAATACGGAGATCTTCACCAACATCTTCACGCCAGCGCAGGTCCGATTTATTCCACACGGTCAAAAGGGGGGTTCCGCGCTTCACTTCAGAGAGAACTTTTGTTAAAAGTTCTGGGTCCTGATCAACCTGACCAGAAGCATCACGAAGATGCAAAACAACGTCTGCCTTACGAATTTCATTCAAGGCGCGCTCGATCCCCTTATTCTCAACGATATCATCCGTCTGGCGAATACCAGCTGTATCAACAATCTTAATCGGTACGCCAGAAAGCGTAATCCAACATTCAATCTTGTCACGCGTAGTGCCTGGTACGTCGGTCACAATTGCAATATCTTCTTCGGCCAAACAATTCATCAAGCTAGACTTTCCAACATTTGGGCTGCCAATGATGGCTACAGTTAACCCATCACGTAGGACACTACCCTGTTGTGCGTTTCGATAGACTTTTTGGAAATCGCTTTGAATTTGGTGTAAGCGTTCTTTAATGTGACCGGATTGCAGATGTTCAACCTCTTCTTCAGGAAAATCGAGCGTTGCCTCAATGAACGCCCGAAGTTCATCTAAACGCGTGCCGATATTTCTAATCACCTCAGAGAATTTGCCCGAAAGAGATTTAACAGCGACCTTGGCTGCTGCGCTACTCATTGCGTCAATCACATCTGCTACAGCTTCGGCTTGTAATAAGTCTATACGCCCATTCAAGAATGCACGCTGTGTGAATTCTCCAGCTTCAGCAAAACGCAAGCCATAAGGGGCTAGGCGTTCCAGACAGTCTCGAACAATCATTTGCAGCAAAACACCGCCACCGTGAGCTTGTAATTCAATTACAGACTCGCCAGTATAGCTGTGCGGGGCTGGAAAAAATAAGGTAATCAATTGATCAAGCTGCTCTCCATGGAAGTTTTGATAGTTGATCAATGTGGCATAACGCGGTTCAATTTTGCGATCGCCGAAGAGGCTTTTTAATATGACTTCATTGAGAGTTGAAGGAAAAGACAGACGCACAATGCCAATGCCACCACGCCCTAGTGCAGTGGCGACAGCAATAATGGGATCACTATCGGATTTCATCATATCAATCACCTAAAAAGCGCCATCTGCGCCATTGCTCTGTTAGACTAAAAACTCTTTGTTTCAAGTAGTTTTAATTAATACCATGTCTCTTCCAACCAAACCCTCACCTCTGATTGCAGTTCTAGCGGGTATCGCGCTTGGTATGGTTTGTAGTGTCCCTATTGCCGCCTATCTAGCCAGCTGGTTTGGTGACACTTATAACACAAGAGTTTGGGTATACGGCGGATTGCTCTTATGGTGCATTATCGGCGCAATCTACGTTTTCCGCTTTGCGATGAATGCTAAACCTAAACCACTTTCACTCTTCCGAGTCCTCCAGTGGTGTATATCCTTGTGGTTTTGGCCAATACTTTGGCTATCTACTTTACTGAGAAAGTAAAGAAACAACAATATTTTCGTTCAAGGAAGTTGCAACGGTTCTCATCGCATCTTCCTGAGAGAGAAAAAGCACCGTGAGCATTTGCAGTCCACGATGCTTTTTTCATTTAAACGTATCGAGCGAGACTACTCAACGCTTAGCGAGTAGCGCGTCGTTCACGATCAGCAGCGATAGTTTTATTGATCCACCACTGTTGCAAAATGGACAAAACGTTGTTCGTCAACCAATACAACACGAGGCCTGAAGCAAAAACAAAGAACATGACCGAGAAAACCAACGGCATGATATAGGTCACCTTCGCCATTGCTGGATCTGTCGGCTTCGGATTCAAGAGAATCTGTAAGAACATCGTTGCAGCCATAATCAGTGGCAAAATAAACCAAGGATCTGGCATACCTAAGTCATGAACCCATAGAATCCATGGTGCGCCACGTAATTCCACGGAACCCAACAACACCCAATAGAGCGAAAGGAACACTGGAATCTGCAACACAACAGGTAAGCAACCTGCCACAGGGTTGATCTTTTCCGTGCGATAGAGTTCCGCCATTGCCTGATTTAAACGAGCTTTGTCGTCTTTGTACTTATCCTGCAAAGCCTTCATACGAGGTGTCACTTCCTTCATGCGAGCCATCGAACGATAGCCAGCTGCGGAAATGGGATAAAGAATCAGCTTCACGATACAGGTCAACAACACAATGGACCACCCCCAGTTACCTACCACACTATGGAGCATAGAAAGCAACCAATAAATCGGCTTGGCCAGGAAAGTCAACCAACCATAGTCAACAACCAACTCCAAGCCTGGAGCAATTTGAGCCAATCGAGTCTGATTCTGAGGACCAGAATAGAAGACAGCCTCATCGGTCACCGAAGCGCCTGGAGCCAACTCCGTCTTCTTGACCATGGAGCCAATGCGATAAAGATCTTGGCTCAAGGTATCCACGTAGTTGGTACGTTCTTCCCCTTCCTTGGGTACCCATGCACTCACAAAGTGGTGCTGAACCATAGCAATCCAACCATTGTTGGCATTCTTCTGGAAGGAGGCAGACTTATCACGGATATCGTCAAACTTCAGCTTCTGGAATTTTTCTTCAGAAGAGTAGACAGCAGGACCAGTAAAGGTAGAGTAGAAAGCACTCGAACCAGCAGGATTGCCGCCATCACGCACGATCTGATAGTACATCGACGGAATCACAGCCTTGTCACCAGTATTGGTCACGGTGGTCTTCAAGCCGATGCCATATTCTCCGCGATTAAAGGAGAAAGTTTTCGTTACTTTGACTGAACCCTTTTCTGCTTCAAAGACCACTTCGAGATGGTTATCAGAACCCATGTCTGTCTTAGAGCTCACCAGCTTGAAAGCATCCTTATGCGTCGGAAAGTCTCCACCCACGACCCCCGTCTGTGCTAGATAGGTGCGAGTTTTATTCACTTCGAGCAATTCAACATTGCCTAAATCTTTCTGTTCCTTATTGCCTAAAACTAGACTAGCTAAGCCGACATCTTTCCAATCAGCTTGTTCAGGAATCGTAGTAAATTCGTTCTTAACTAGGCTTGCGCCGTTCAAGTCAAATGTGACGTTCATGAGGTCTGTCTTTACAACAACGGGGGTTCCCAATTGCACAGTATTGGCATCGCTCACAGTATCGGCAGAGCCGTCGGTTGGAACTACATCAGTAGATGCGGTCTGCGTGACATTTTCTTGTTGAGATCCCTGGAAAAAGGACTCGCCGCCCTTATATACCTGGTAGTTATCCCAAAGCATGAAACATGAGGTAAGCAGAATCACCCAAAGAAGGGTGCGTTGAAGGTCTTTTCCCATAAAAATCAACTATTTTTTAAATTTGAAGAGGCGGCCAGAGCACAAGGGACACGTTCCGTTCTCTTGAGCACTCTCCGACATCTCATCGGATTTACAGACTGGTTTCCAAGAAAAAATTTCTGGAACAGGATCATACCCACTACTACCCAATGGGTGGCAACGCAAAAGGCGCAATAGGGTAAGGTAGCTTCCTTTGACTGCACCGAAACGTTCAATGGCTTCAAGACCGTAATTGGAACACGTAGGGATATAGCGACATCCTCTCCCAACCCAAGGAGAGAGTGTCCACTGATACGCCTTAATAAGGCCTTTCAAACACCATCCCAACATGATTCCAATCCTCACTCCGAATAGAGCGCGTGCTGTAAACGTTTTGCAAGTTTCTCCAACAATTTTTCAGCATCTCGCCGAAGAGCTTGCTTCAGTGCCTTCACGCCAATCTCTCTACCTTTTACAGTAGAAAGCGGCATTTTCAGTCTTAAAGAAACATCAAGCCCCACTCCTGTGTCGCACAGAAGTGCGATGAGATATGGGGCTTGCTTTCGTGCTGTCTCTCGGAGCGTTCTTTTTACCAGTGCTCTATCTACTGACCGATGGGCATTTTTCTTTCCGACAGTAATACCGATCCGCAAGTTTCCCACGACGTTTGGGCGTTGTAAGGCCGTAGCCGAGAAATATGCAGCAGACGCGCGAGTCACTTCCTTTCCCTGCGCCTGAACAAGTTTTCCAAAGTCAGAGGTCTTAATGATCCTCATCTCTCGCGGAAACTTGTTTGTATCAGTCGAAATCTGGTTTTTAACGCTCATTCAACAAACTAAACCGTTTTTTCGATTTAGAGAGCGAGAGTATGACGGCCTTTAGCACGACGACGTGCAAGAACGCGACGACCGCCCTTCGTGCGGCTGCGAACCAAGAAACCGTGCGTACGAGCACGCTTAACCTTGGAAGGCTGATAGGTACGTTTTGTTGCCATGATTATTCCTCAAAAGGCATAAAGTCCCAATCTACTCAAAGCTACAAATGACTTTAAGCAAAGTGGGGTCAAACAGATGAAACTAAGGGTATTTCAGGTACACTTCATCCAGGGACAAATTCTTTACCAGACACGGAAAAAGCTATACCGAAATATACAAAATGGGATTCCTTTTTCATCCATCTCTTGGGTACGAGAGACGGAAAGAAACGGAATTACTTCCGCTACTTGCGAAAAGTTTAATATTAGACAGCAAAAACCTCTTGTTTGTCAAATATAGATACCCTTTTTCTTCATCTCAAAATCTATTTTCATCAGGTTATAGAAAGAAGAAAAACTATATTTAGTCATGAAGTACCCTTTCACCACACTAAGTTGTGCATATCTCTCCTTTGAGTTCTTCAAATTTACTCTAACTGCTTGATAACACTAAAGAAAATTATTCACAAGCAGTTGTGGATAATTTTGCGTTTTTTCGGCAACATCATCCCCACATTTGCGAGTGATTCCCGAGTACAATAAGTAGTCTGCTCCCGGGCAATTACCTATAGTATTCTGGCGCTCTTAGACCTACGACCTTAGTCTTGCTGAGCGCCCTATGTTTAACTGATTTTAGGAACAAAGGAAGCGGCGGTTCTCTTTAGTGAGATTATTCACGCCGTCAGTCTCTTTATGACGAATTTTTGGCAAGAGTGTTTCGAAGCTATAAAGTCCATGCGCCTTCCTGCAGGCATTCTCTCGACATGGTTTGAACCTATTGAGTTTGTGAGTTGGAATCCAGAAAAAGGCGAATTGATCTTACAGGCTCCTGCAAGTAAAGTAGATACGATCAAACAGACGTATCTAAAAACCATTTTCTTAGTGGCCTCCAACTTAAGTGAAGTACCTCTGCAACCGATTCAAATCTACGCTAACTCCACCACCTCTGTTACTAATGTGGATTGGACGCCTGCATCTTCAAATTCAGAAGAAAAGAATCGTCGTCGCGAAGAAACAGGGTTATTACCTGGCCTCACTTTTGAAAACTACGTCAACGGTAACGCAAATCAACTTGCTGTTGCTGCGGCCGAACACGTGGCAACTACCATGGGTATGCAATACAACCCTCTCTACATCTATGGTGGTGTTGGATTGGGGAAAACCCATTTAATGCAAGCTATTGGACATCGTTATTTAGACTTACATCCAGCAGCTAAAGTCCGCTGTGTATCCGCACAGGATTTTATTAGCGAGTACACCTCTGCCACTCGCGATAGTTCTAACTCTCGTCGAGCCTTACAGCTCTTCGATGAGCGCTATCGTAGTCTTGACTTATTGCTCATTGACGATGTTCAGTCCTTCTCTGGAGCAAAAGGATCCCAAGCACAGTTTTATCGCGCGTTTGAAGCCTTAGTGCCACACAATAAACAGGTTGTCCTCACGGCTGATACATATACCCGTGGCTTAAAAGATATTGAACAACGCTTGATTTCTCGTTTCTCGCAAGGACTCTCTGTCGCTATTGAACCACCAGAACTTGAAATGCGTATCGCGATTTTACTCAATAAGGCCAAAGCACTAAATGCGAATCTTCCAGAAGAAGTGGCGATGTTTATTGCTAAACGCTTGAAATCGAACGTTCGTGAGCTTGAAGGGGCATTGCAACAGGTGATTGCTTATCAGCAATTCCAGCCTTCCGCAAGAGAAATCACAATTGATGTTGCCAAACACGTGTTACGCGACCAATTCTCAGTGATCAACAATCTAGTTACGATTGAAAACATCCAAAAGACGGTCGCTGACTACTACAACATTAAAGTCTCCGACATGCACTCGAAGAAACGTCCAGCCAACATTGCGTTGCCGAGACAGATTGCGATGTACCTTGTTAAAGAGCTCACACAACATAGCTTGCCGGAAATTGGCGCTAACTTTGGAGGACGTGATCACGCCACTGTTATTCACGCAGTTAGAAAAATCACACTCGCCCGTCAGAGTAATGCGGAGCTCAACCACGAAATTCACGTGCTTGAGCAAATGATCAAAGGTTAACTTAGATAACAGAATATAGGATACTAGGATGAAAACTATTCGTAGCAACTGTGAAGAAATCAACAAGCCAGTCAAGATTGTTGAAGGCATCGTTGAAAAGCGCCAAACTTTGCCGATTTTGAGCAATCTTCTCATTGAGCAAGATGGTGTGAATGTGAAGTTCTCCACAACGGACTTGGACATTCAAATCTGTACCGAAGCCGCCGTTGGTGTTACTGATACCAAATGCCGTTTCACGGTTAATGCGGGGAAAATGACGAGTATTCTCAATGCCGTTTCTGGTAAAGATATTCTTGACTTTGATGTCACAGATAATAAACTCACGATCCAGAGCCAGAGCGGTCAGTTTGCTCTTCAGACTTTACCCGCAGACGATTATCCAGTTATCGCAGAAGGTCGTTGGGAAAATTCTCTCACGTTACCAGCTCGACAGCTTCGTTATCTTTTCACTATGACTTCCTTCGCTATGGCTGTACAAGATGTCCGCTTCTTCTTGAACGGTATGCTTTTTGTGATGGATAAGAATACTGTTCGTACTGTGGCTACAGATACCCATCGTTTAGCCTGTTGTGATATCACTGTGGAAGAAAACTTTGAACACTTTCAGACGATCATCCCACGTAAAACCATTCGTGAATTGATTCGTTTGCTTCCAGATGACGATACACCTGTACAGGTTCAATTCACCGATACTCAGGTGAAATTCAGCTTCAGCAACATTACGTTCATGAGTAAGTTGATTGAAGGCAAGTTCCCTGACTACAACCGTGTTCTTCCCTCCGTAGATAGCAATCCTAAGTTTGTACTTTTAGATCGTGAACAACTCGCTAGTGCTTTACGTTTAGTGGGTATTATGACTACGGAAAAATTCCACGGCGTTCGCTGGATTCTTAACAAAACCACGCTACAGATTCAAAGCGTGAATACTGATCACGAAGAAGCTATTGAAAAACTACCCATCAATTGGGAATACGAAGACATGGACATGGGCTTCAATATCACCTACTTAGCAGAAGTACTTTCCATCTTGAAGACAAAGGACGTGAAGTTTAATTTCTCTACAGCTGCAGGTAGCGTGCTTATCACTATGCCTGATTCTCCCGATCGCTTCCGCTACGTTGTAATGCCGATGAGAATTTAATCTCTTCAACTATGTGAACCTAGTTGTAAAGCTAGGTAGATCTAACATATTCCAAACCGATCAACTACGAGTTGATCGGTTTGGTTGTTCGATAGATTACGAAAATTAGGTGCCGACAAGGCTATTTCTTACTGCGAAAAAACTTCAGTAGGAAACAAAAGGATAAAAATTTATGAGTGAAGTGGAACAAGTAAAAGATGACGTCGCCTCAAAAGCCCCTGCGTATGACGAATCTAGTATTCGTATTTTGGAAGGGTTAGAAGCTGTACGCCAACGTCCTGGTATGTATATCGGTGACACGGCAGACGGTTCAGGTTTGCATCATTTGGTCTACGAAGTCGTTGATAACTCTATCGATGAGGCCCTTGCTGGTTATGCTACAAAAATCCAAGTCACCATCCATACAGACAACTCGATTTCGGTGGTTGATGACGGTCGCGGAATTCCTTCCGCTATTAAGTGGGACGATAAGCACAAACCTAAGCGTAGTGCTGCGGAAATTGCACTGACAGAATTGCACGCTGGTGGTAAGTTTGACGATAACGGCTACAAAATCTCTGGTGGTTTACATGGCGTGGGGGTTTCCTGCGTAAACGCTCTTTCTACTTGGTTACGTCTAACAGTACGCCGCGATGGTGTTACGAAGACACTTGAATTTGAACGCGGTAAAGTCGTTAACCGTTTAATTGAAAAAGCTATCAACCCACATACGGGAAAAGAAGAAGATATTTCTCCAATGAAGACTGTTGGCCCTACGCAACGCCGCGGTACGGAAGTGCACTTCTTACCTGATACCACAATTTTTGAACAAGTTACGACGTTTAGCTACGACACACTGTTGTCTCGCTTACGCGAACTTTCGTTCTTGAATTCTGGCGTTTTGATTACCTTGAATGACCAACGAACCGCTCATGAAGCCAGCTTGCAAACTGATAAGGGGTTGATCGCTTATGTGGAATTCAAAAATCAAAGCCGCAACGTGATTCATCCCACTATTTTCCATGCTCGTGAAGTGGTCACGAGTAATGGCGTCCCAGTTGATGTAGAAATTGCTATGCAATGGCAAGATGGATACAACGAGGTTCTTTCTGCTTACACTAACAATATTCCACAACGTGACGGTGGCACGCACGTCACTGGTCTTCGTGCCGCTATGACACGTGTGTTGAAAAACTACATTGTCAAAAACGAAATTGGTAAGAAGGCCAACTCTAAGAAGGTAATTGAGCCCGAAGGTGATGATATGCGCGAAGGCCTCACTTGCATTCTTTCTGTAAAGGTTCCACAGCCAAAATTTAGCTCTCAAACCAAAGATAAGTTGGTCTCTAGTGAGGTGCGACCTGCTGTTGAAGAAATCGTTGCACGTGAATTGGAACTCTACTTAGAGCAAAATCCAAACGATGCAAAGATTATTTGCGAAAAAATTGTTGCTGCCGCTCGAGCTCGTGAAGCCGCACGAAAAGCTCGTGATATCACACGTCAATCCTTCTCTGGTGGTGGTCTTCCTGGAAAACTTGCAGATTGCCGTGAAAAAAATCCTGCAAAAAGCGAACTCTTCTTGGTAGAAGGGGACTCCGCAGGTGGTTCGGCTAAGCAGGGTAGAAACTCTCAATTCCAGGCTATTTTGCCACTACGTGGTAAGGTATTGAATGTTGAAAAAGCAGCGCAAGATAAGCTTCTTGACTCAGAACAGATTCGTATGTTGACCCTTGCTTTAGGAACCAACATCGGTAAAGACTTTGATCTCTCTAAGCTTCGCTACCACCGTATCATCATCATGACCGATGCAGACGTGGACGGCGCACATATTCGTACGTTGCTTTTAACGCTGTTCTATCGACAGATGCCACAACTTCTAGAAGAGGGACACGTCTACATTGCACAGCCGCCTCTTTATAAGGTTCAAAAGAATCAAAAAGATAAAGGAGTCTTCTTGAAGGATGAAGCGGAAATGAACGCTTATCTTTTGAAGTTAGCAATGGAAGGGGCTTACCTCTATAAAGACAAAGACGCTCGTGCCCAAGAACAAGCTATTCGTGGGACTGAATTGGAAAATTTAGTCAACGAATACCTCCAAAGTTCGGATGTAATTGCTCGTTTACAAGGTGCTATTGATAAGGCCGCTTTAGTCGCAATCACTGCCGGTGTGGAATTAAATCTCGGTAATCAGTTTGAAGCTGAACTCTCCGCTGCTGCCCTTCAAAAAGAGATGCGAGATCCAGATGTTAAAGCCGAAGCTGTCTACGATGAGGCTAATGAGAAGTTCCTCATCAAGGTTCACCGCTTGAAGCACGGTAACTACAAGACGAGTACTATCACACCTGAATTTACTCTTTCTTCCGACTACAAAAAGTTAAAGGAAAGTGCTGATATGTTGCGTGGCTTGATTGGCGAAGGCGCATACGCAGCTCGTGGTAAAGAAGGTTCCCCTATCAAGAACTTTAGCGAAGCGGTAAACTGGTATCTCTCGCAGGCTGAGAAGGGGATTATTCGCCAACGCTACAAAGGGCTGGGAGAAATGACGGCTGAGCAACTTAATTCCACCACTATGGATCCGAGTGTTCGCCGTATGTTACGGGTTCGTATTGAAGATGCAACAAGCGCAGATGCGATTTTCTCGATGCTGATGGGGGATGTGGTTGAACCACGACGTGATTTCATCGAAACCAACGCACTATTTGCTGGGAATATTGACGCCTAACCGTGATAAATAGTGCCTTGGGAAAAATTTCTCAAGGCGCTATCGGCACTTTAAAAGAGGATTGATATGTCTGAGGCACCTACTAGAAAACTTGTTGTAGCCGTCTCGTCTCGCGCTCTGTTTAATTTAGAGGATGAACATAAACTCTTTGAAAGAGATGGTTATGAAGCATATCGAGACTTTCAAGTCAGCCATAAAAACGATATTTTAGCTCCTGGAGTTGCTTTTCCTTTTGTACAGCGATTACTCAAAATTAACGAACTTTTTGAAGGTTCCAAGCCTTTTGATGTGATTACACTGTCTCGTAATTCTCCTGAAACAGCACAGCGTTTCTTTAATTCTTGTCGTCACTACAATCTCCCTGTGACTTCTGGAGCGTTTACTTCTGGACAGAGCACCTTTCCCTACATTAAAGCCTTTAATGTTTCCCTGTTCTTGAGCGCAAATGAAGTAAATGTTGATAAAGCTGTTAATGCTGGGCTACCAGCTGGTTTAGTCATTCCAGGGTCAATTGAAAAAGGAAAGCGGGTTGAAGATGATGATCAAGCTTCGCTACGTATTGCTTTTGACTTTGACGGTGTGATTGCTGACGACGAAAGTGAAAAAGAATTCCAACGCGAGGGGATTAACTATTTCCATCGCTACGAGCAAGAGAAAGCCAATACTCCTCACGCTCCTGGTCCATTGAGTGAGTTATTTGAATCTCTCTCTTATTTCCAACGTTTGGACTATAAGACTAGAGGAGCAGGAAATCCTTACTTTAACCCTGCTATTCGTATTTCTGTGGTAACGGCTCGTGGCGCTCCTAGTGAAGAACGATTAATTACGACTTTGAAAGCCCTAGGGATGAGTGCAACGGAACTCTTCCTCTTGGATGGTCGTCCAAAGAAGCCAATCCTCGAAGCTATCAAGCCGCATATTTTCTTTGATGATCAAAGACGCCATATTGAAACACTCTCTGAAGTTCCGAGTGTGTTAATTCCGTTTGGTATCCATAATCAAGAGGAAAAATGACGAAGTATCCTGCCATTTTCAGCCCTATGAAAGTGGGGGCTCATACACTCAAAAATCGCTTCATTTTTAACGGCGTCACAACAGGTTTGGAGACGTTGAGTGAATTTGAAAACGAATGGGTAAACTTCTACCAATCTCGTTGCTCAGATCACGGTCCAGGGCTTTTTAACATTCCCCATGGGGCTATTTGTTTCTCTGGAAAACAGTACTTGGATTCACCAAGCTTAGATTCCGCCTTTTATAACAAAGCATTTAGACTAACGAGTTTCTTAAGATCTCGTGGTTCAGAAGTGATTGTGCAACTAATGCACTTCGGCCTTGGCGCTGAACACTTTGGTGCTGTAGGATCTTCTCGATTATTTAATACTGAGACCCGCTACCGTACTCACAAGATTGAGAACATCTTTATTGAAAAGTACATCAAGCTTTATGCACAACAAGCCTCTAGGGCTGTTAATAAGGGAGGATTCACAGGTGTTGAAGTTTATGGTGCTCGTTTATCCCTTCCTAATACTTTTACATGCCCCATTCTTAATAAGCGTACAGATCAGTGGGGCGGAGAGAATCGTTTTAAATTTGCTACTGAGATTGTCCGCCGCGTTCGTGACTACATTGGCCCAAATCCTTTATTGTCCTACCGTTTAAGTCTTATGGACCTCGTTCCTGCTGGCAATAGTTGGAACGAAGTGGTTGACTTCGCTAAAAAACTTCAATTTGAGGGAGTTGATTTACTAAGTTTTGATATCGGGCTTCTCAACGATACTCTTCCTATGGATACCGACCTCACGCCGCCTGGTGTATGGTATCCCTTTATCGAAGCGTTCTCTAAGGACACTGATCTTCCTGTAACCTTACTTCCTCCAGAAGGCTCTCTATCTCAAATGGAAGAGTGTCTAGAAAAGGATCCAAAAACCCTTTTAGAGTTAAAACACTCTTTAATCTCAGATCCTGAGTGGGGAGAAAAACTCTTTTATAAAACCGAGAAAGAGATCATTCCCAGTGTGCCGTGTTCTGGTAACTGTATTACCTTTACTCCAACACAAGAAAAAATCCCTATGTGCTGTATCTCCAGCCCGTACGTTGTTATCCCTTTTGAGAATAAACCCCTGAAAGGAGTAAAGAATAAATTACTGGTTATTGGAGGTGGTCCTGCTGGCATTGGAGCAGCTGAACAAGCAGCCAGATCTGGAATTGAAACTATCCTCGTAGAAGAGCGCCCTTTTTTAGGAGGAATGTTACGACTCGCAAGTATGGTGCCTGGAAAAGAAAAGCTACAAGCGTTGCTAGACAATAAAGAAGAACTACTACTTTTTCTAGGAGTTGAAGTTGTTAAAGGTGTGAGGGCTTCGGCGACGTGGATTAAAGAAAATTATCCAGAGCACACTATTTTCGTAGCTACAGGCTGTCAACCTCTAATTCCAGATATTCCTGGTGTTGATAGTTTGAATGTGGTGACATTTGAAGACTTGCTATTTCGCCAAGTCCCTGTAGGGCACCGTGTTGCCATCATTGGGGAATCCCGGATTGCCTTAGATACAGCGCGCTATCTCGTTATGAATAAAACACTCGATCCTAAAGATTGGTTGCAGGCTTGGGGAATTGGAAATCCTAAAAAACATCGAGCAGGTTGTTTAGGTGTCATTCCTTACATTGATACCTTGCAAAGGTCTACTTACCTTATTCTCGAGAAAAAACTCTACCAATACAAAGAAACTTTGCGTAGCATGCAACTTCTTCCTGAATTGCAATGGATACGTATGAACGGCGTTCAGACCATAACGGAAAGCGCAGTCGAGATGATAGACACAGCCTCTGTACGTATTCGAAACTTAGAAGATGACACCACTACGCCTTATCGTATTGACCACGTAGTTATTGCGGATGAATTAGAACCTCGAGATGAACTTCTTCGAGCTTTAGAAGAAAAAGAGATGACCTTTGAGGTAATTGGTAGCTTAAAAGACCCGCTCAAACTTTTCGGCGGGGCCATTAATGTGCAAAACGGACGCAACGCGGTAGATAGCGTATTCTTTTAGTTATAATTCACAAGATACTCACACACTACTCACAATGATACCCACAAGTTATTAACACGAAATTGTTGTGTAATTTGAGGTTTTAGTTTATCTAATTTCTTTTTTAAAGGATAGAACCTCTTTTTCACATGATCATATAGATGAAATGATTTTTATATTTTTAAGTAGTAGTAGTATGTAGTAGGGAGTATTGGATTCTGTGAATAACTTCTATATGTCGCTATTTTATAGGATTTCCATAATGGTGAAACTATGTGGATAACTAAAGTTGAGGTATGTGAATAAGAGTTGATGAGATGTGAATAAATCTTCCTACTTACGAATAACAAAAAAGTTATCCAGAAAACAGGGAATTTTCCTCACCACTTATCCACAACAAACCTAACAAATCATCAACTTTTTTGTTTATTGTATGAATACACTCATCAGACCTTGGTTGTCACCTAAGATGTCCCAATCCATGATTGGGGTCATGAACGGGCTAGGCCACAACGTTCAATATGATCGTGGTGAAGAAATTTATGCGTCACCGAGCTTATTTGAGCGTCTAATGTTTGTACGGTCGGGGGTTGTGGTTAAGGCATTACAAGACCCTGTGCGCTCGGAGCCATTGATGCTTTCTTTAAGCTGCGCTGGCGCTATGTGTGGAAGCTTTGAGAATTTATATGTTCGTGATCGACTTCCTCGCCGACACTATTGCCTGACGAATGCAGAGCTTTTAGTGATTAACCAAGAGCTCCTTTTGAAAATTGCAGACCAAAACATTCTTTGGCAAAGAGAATTAGCTAATTATTCTTCTTACTGCGCCTTGTGTGACCGTTTAGGAATGGTTGCGAATAGATTCGGTAGTGTAGAAGAGAGGTTAGGTGCACTATTAGTGCTTTTGCAGGTTGAAGGAAATGTTGAAGTAGAGCAAAAACTTAATTCTCCAGGAATTGAGTGGATAGCGACTAACACCATTCCTTCGCTGCAAACGATTAGTTTGGTACTTGATACGGATATTTGTTCATTTTACGCTGTGGTCAGGCAATGGATAGCAGCCAATGCGCTGCGCAAACGTGGTGGACGCTATTGGTTTAAGCGCTCCATTTTCTTTGCATATTGGGATTGGTTACATAATATTGTTAGACGGAACGTATAACGTTCATTTAAAACGATACTCTAATAGAAGTAGTCACTTTTTAGGAGAATAAAAAGATGCAAGTCATTAAGCTGGTTTCTGTAGCAACACTTGCCATTGCTGGAACGCAGTTATTGCAAGGTTGTGCTCCCCTTTTGGTGGGTGGTGCTGCAGCAACGACGGCCACTGTAGTTACCGATCGTAGATCAACTGGGTCTATCGTCAATGATGAAGTGATTGAAAAGAAAGTCTATCTATCAGTGACTAATGGGATGTCCCCTGCAGAAAACCATATCACTGTGACGAGCTACGATCGTAAAGTTCTCCTTACTGGTGAAGTAGATAGCCAAGAAGCAAAAGATAAAGCTGGCCAATTAGCAGCTGGTGCTTTGGATGTTGAAGGTATCTACAATGAATTAGCTGTAAGAAAACCTGTTCCTGCTAGTCAACGCCTTTCTGATTCTCTGTTAGCAACGAAAGTGCGCGGTGTAATAGTGGGTACGAAAAAGATTTCGTTAAACCAGATGAAAGTTGTTGTTGATCGAAACATCGTTTACCTGATGGGTATTCTCACTCCAGAAGAGGCTGCAATTGCTAAGAAGGCTGTGGCTGGGGTTGATGGTATTCAACAAGTTGTTGCTCTTTTCTCAGTAGAGTCTCCAGAGATGATTGAGATGCGTATGAAAAACAACACTAACACTCAAAAGAAGAGTGAGTCTACGGAGTAGCAGCACTTACATGAGACTGACATAACAAAGACGGCTACCTAAATAGGTAGCCGTCTTTGTATTTTACAAGGCAACTTGGAGGCATACCCCAATGGTAAAGAGTAAGGCGTATAAGAGTCCAATTTTGACGCATTCAAACATCACCTGATTGAGTTCAACACCTTCTAAGTACACAAAATTTTTAAATAGTTTAGGAAGGCGATAGAGCAAAAGTAGAGGTAGTAATGTAAAGAAGCTTTCCAAAAGGTAGCTAATAGCGATAGTCATCACAAAAGGCAAAAAGATCATGGCGTAAAAAACGCGCTTGAAATTTGTATCTTGTAAGACTACCGCTAAGGTTTTACGCTGGATGCTTTCGTCATGAACTCGGTCTCTCCAGTTATTAACCGCGAGCACCGAAGTGGCCGTTGCTCCTAAGGCGCATCCGAGTAAGATAGCGTTAGTGCTGATGTACATAACTTGCAAGTAGTATGTTCCGCAAACCGCGGTAAGGCCGAAGAAGATTAAAACGGTAATTTCACCATAAGGTGTGTAAGCAATAGGGTATGGTCCCCCCATGTAGCAATAAGCCGCAATAATTGAACCTACCCCTATTAATAAAAAGCCCCACCCTCCGACATAGACCAAAAAGAGTGTATTTATAAGGGCGAGTACCATAGTCGCTCTAATAGCAAATTTCGCTTGTTTGATACTAATCCATCCATTACTAGTGGCTCTAGGAAGGCCTTTTCTATTGGCTTTTTCGGCTTTGCGCTCGGTATAACCAAGATCATTTTCCATATTGGTAATGATCTGCATTAAAAGTGCGAGAGTTAAGGTTGGGATAGCGATAGACAAAGAAAAGGAGAAATTTTCAATGTAAACCAACGCTAACGCGGCGATGACCGGCGCAATCGCAACGCCCCAGGTTTTAGGACGAATAAAAGAGAGCCAAGCACGGATTACGCCGGGGTAAGGAAGAGTGTTAGGGGTCATCTTAGAGCGCAACTTTCACTTTTGGATGAGAGGTGATAGCACGATACAAATCATCCAACTGAGCTTTAGACTCTGCATGTACGACAATATTGACTGAAATGTATTTTTTATTCGAGGAGAGCGCAGTCTTCGTTTTAGAATTATCAAAATTTGGGAAAACTGTTCTGGTGATATCCGCAACAATATTTGGGAAATCTACTTCATTGAGTCCCATTACTTTCACAGGAAAGTCCATTGGGAACTGCATTACTTCACTGGGATTCATAATATTTTCTTTCATAAAGACATTCAGTACGATAGAGGATGTAGGATCTCCATCAGTTTGGAAGAATTGTACAAAAAAGGAGTAGCTATGTGGAAACAATGCGCTAATGCATTTCAATTAAGTCCTAATGCTTCTGTTATTTTTCGGAATAATAAGTTAGGGCTGAGCGTCATTGATGAAACCGGCTCTACCAACACAGACTTAAAAACACAGATCAAACAAGGGATAAATTTCAGTCAACCTGAAGTGTTGGTTGCTTATAAACAAGTTCAAGGTCGAGGTACTCGAGGCCATCAATGGAGAAGTGTTGAAAATGCTCTAACTTTTAGTATTGCTTTCACGGACTTACGCGTAGAGCCGACAGTGAGTTTATGTGTAGGGGTAGCTGTAGCCAAAGCCATTCATGAGCTCTTTGGTATTCCTTTGCAACTCAAATGGCCTAACGATCTCTGGTATAAAGAGGCTAAAGTAGGAGGGATTTTAAGTGAAGTCATTCAGCAACCTAAAGGAAAAAGCGCGTTAATTGTAGGGATCGGTTTAAATCTCTATATCCCTGAGAGAGTTCAACTAGAGAAGTGGGCACTTGATGGTATCTTTTCTCAGAAAGAAGAAATTCTTAGCCAAAACTGGGATGATGCATTTTTGTATATTTGTCAAGAGGTTGTCCAAGCGATTCAGAGTCCTCGCTTTTCTTTTATTAAAGAGTGGTCCGAATACGATGCGTTTCGTAATGCGAACTTAAAGATGGAACTTCCTACAGGGAGTATTACTGGTTACAATCGAGGAGTTGATGCTAGTGGTCGTTTGTTATTGGAAACAGAAACAACCATATTAGGTATAAGTGATGGATCTATTATTAAAGTGCTATGAAAGATAAGTTCATTCTAATTGATGTAGGCAATACCGCCTTGAAATGGGCAACGTTAGAGGCTCCTGACAACCCTCATACCATTGTGCATAGCGGAGAAGGACACTTTAAGAAAGAGTTATACGAACTTTGGGAGAGTTTAAATCCTAGTTTTGTACTTGGATGCACGGTGGCGGCGCCAGAAATTGCATTTTCTCTTACTAAATTCTTCAATGATCATCACATCAAGTGGGAGTGGGTTCGTTCAGCCCGGCAATTTAGCACGCAAAATTTCACGATTCAAAATGCGTACCATAAATTTAAACAACTAGGTTCTGACCGTTGGTATGCAGCTATTGGGGCTATCGCAAATTTACGCGAAGAATCTCTTCTAGTGGTGCACATGGGCACAGCCACTACAGCTGACTCCATTCGTAAAATTTCTGAAGATCAGTATATATTCCAAGGAGGTCGAATTGCACCAGGACCATCGTTAATGCATTCCAGTTTATTAAGGACTATTCCGACACTGAGTAAAGAATTAGGGCAAAAATCTCAATTTCCAGATAGTACAGAGACAGCAATTACAACAGGGATAGTTGATGCGCAAGTGGGTCTAGTTTTGCGGGCGATGGACGCGATGAGAAAAGATGAAGGAAAGGACCCTCGGGTTATTTTAGCTGGAGGAGCTGCACAATTTATTGCTCCACATCTGAAGGCACAGGTATCTAACCTCATGGTTAGACATAACCTCGTTTTAAATGGTCTTGCAATTAGAGCCCAGCAGATTTTAGGAGAGTTAAATGGGTAGGATTATTTCTGTTGTTGCTCTAGCGGTAGCTGTTGGACTTTTTTTACCGCTCTACAACGCGAAAACCATGCAAAGTGATCCTTCTTCTTTAGAAGGAGTAGACACCATAATTCATATGGTGCTTAACCGTGCTGTATTGGAAGCCTCCCCCGTAGAAGCAACATCCCATTTGGAGCCCCAAGCAGATTTTAATAAAGAGTCCTCAGGAGTAGAGCTCATTCTCAATACCATCTCTTCTGAACTAACCCCCAAAGAAGAGAAATCCCCTTCCGAAGTGTGTGCTATTTTTGGTCCTTTTAAGGAAGCAAAACTTGAGCACTATCACAGTGTGATGGAAAAGGTAGGCATAAATAGCAAGGTACTGATTGAGCCCGTAGTGTTACCTACAAAAATTCGATTGATTACCAAGTTTTTAACAGCAACAGAAGCTCCCGCTATAGAAGACCAGTTAACAGGTTTCGGAATTCCTTTTGAAAAACTTTCCAAGGGTGCAAACACAGCTTATCAATTGGGTGGTGAATTCACCGATATAGTTAAAGTTGAAACCTTCTTAAATAGAATCCGTCAGAAAATCCCAACCCTTAATGTACAAATAGAAAGAGAGGCTTCAGAGGCTGGTGCGATGGTACAACTTGTTTTCCTCGAGATGAAAGAAGATGAGTTTACAAAGGTCAAAAAATTTGTGCAAGAACAAGGGGCAACCCTTAAAGGCTGCCCCTATTAATAGCGATTGTGTTTATAGTGCCTTCAATTTTTCAACAAGCAGTTGGAGGCACATTTCTCTTTGCATGTGGCGTTTCTCAGTTTCCTCTGGTATTTTGGTTTTCTGTGCCTTTCCCCAGGGAGAGTTGGGAAAGAACAGATCGTCTTTCCATCGAGCGATGATGTGCCAGTGTATATGAGGAACAACATTACCGAATTGAGCCCAATTAACTTTATCGGGGTTCAATGTCTCTCGAATCACTTTCTCTATGACAGTTAAACGCTCCCAAAGTTCTTTTTGTTCTTCTTCAGGTAGATCTGTCACTTCTGGTACATGCCGCGTGCTAATCAACCGTAAATAACAAGGAAACTCGTCTGAGGAGACATTAATAAGATAGAAGTGTTCGTTGCGCCAAATTTCTTTTGGATGGTGTACACAACAAAGTTCACAAGGCATAATTAATCTTCCAATTTGATGGTTCCACTGGGATCTTCAATGAGGATATAGTCCCATTTTTTGTTTCCACTCATATCTTCAAGCCATACTCCCGTTGGAACTCCCCACTCTTCGAGTATGTAATTGATGTACTGCTCGGCCTCTATAGGAGTAGCAAAATTCATCCACTCCCCATTTTCCCATTGTACGATCACTTGAGTGACACAATCGCGTCTCATCCTTTTTACTCCATTGGCGTTGCAGCCACTAAGTTAGCTGTCCACACGGTGAGTGCCTCTGCATAAGGAAGGTCCAAGGACTCATCAGGTGCATGAGCGTTACTAGCAGAGTCTAGGGCGCCAGTATTGATAAAAGGCGCCCTTGGAAAACTTTCTTGGAAGGCGGTAAGTGTACCAATTGAACCACCGCAAAGCATATTACCAGGCTTACTACCAAAGAGATCTTCACTCGACTCAATTCCTACTTTTTCCAACCAAAATGGCAACTCAGGAGCACAGAAGCCGTTTGAGACTGCTGTATTAGAAATTTCCACAGTTGCGTTGTAAGGAACGTTCTTTGTAAGAAGATCAATAGTATCCTGCAATGCTTTCTCACCATCTACTCCAGGAGGAATGCGGAAACTTAGCTTCAAAGAAGTCGAATTACGTACTAAGCCACTAGCTTTAGAGGTAGGTGGAAGACCATCTGCTCCCAATATAGAGAGCGTTGGAAGCCAAGTACTAGCTATCAAAGCATCGTATGCAGAGGCTTGAGCGGATTGAGTGCTTTTATGGTACTTAAATCCAACGCGAGGATCATATGTTTCCGTAATTTCGTGAGCGATTTGCTTGATGTAATCAGGAATCTCGCTGTACATACTAGGTATCAAGATATTTCCTGTTTTAGCATCTTCAATGCGATCGAGTAATTCACGCATGATGCGGAAGGAACTAGGAACGATACCACTTGCAACACCAGAATGAGCTGGAGTAGTCAATACGCTAACTGTCGCCACTAAGTTCACAATACCGCGTAGAGATTGTGTGAGCCAAACGCGGGAGAGAGTGGTTGCAAATAGATCCAAGATGCAAATAAAAGCGGGTTCTCCAATACGCTTATCAGCCATCTTCAAATAGGTTGCTAAATCGGTAGAGCCTGACTCTTCATCAGTTTCAAAAAGACCACAAATACGAGGATGAGCTTGGCTTGTTTCTTCTAATGCTTTAATCGCTGTGATTGTTGTGTAAAAAGCATAACCATCATCGACAGCCCCTCGACCATAGAGGCGATTCTTGCGGACAACTGGTTTCCAAGGTTCTAACCCTTCAGACCAAGGGGAGGTTTCAGGTTGCTTATCTAAGTGACCATAAAATAACACTGGTTTACCAGTATGCCCATTTGTAGCGGGAATGTCGAAATAGAGGACAGGTGGAATTCCAGGAAGACTATGGATTTCGAAAATGGCTTGTGGGAAATGTTCTTTTCCCCAAGTTATAGCTTCTTCCAAAGCTTGCTTCAAGAATCCGTGATTTTCCCATTCCTGATCGAAGTCTTTGGATTTAGCGGGGATTTTGATGAAATTACTTAATGCTTCAAGCGTGTCACCCTGCCACGCATTATGGATCCAATTTTTCATTATTTAATACCCTTCTCAGGAGTTTCTTGTCTCTTTTAGAAAGTCTTGCATAAGGTGGTGCAAAAATGGTTTTTATCGCTTAATCGGGAATGCCGAAACACCGAGATTATTTCCTACCGATTGTGCTGCAATGCGAGCTGTATTTTGGGAGTCGTATCGACCTAAGATCACACGATATCCATTATTGTCATTCACAATACGATAAGAAAGTTCCGTACCCATACTAGAGAGCGTGGCTTGTGCGTGTGCTAAGAAAGCCTGTGCGTTTTCCTGTGCGCTAAAGAAACCGATCTGAACGCCCCAGTTACCCGTGGAGGTATCTGGAACGACAGGGGTTGGTGCGACCACGGTCGTACTAGGTGAGATCGTTTGAATGGGAGTTTCTGCATACGTTGGTGCAGGTGTGGATTGAATCACAGGTGTTGCAACGACAGTGGAGCTACCCGAGGAAGCCGAATACTGACCACTCTTGATTTCATTAAATGTGAGACGTTTTACACGCACTCGTGCGGTTCCCTTATTTGAATACCCCAATCGGCGAGCAGCGGCAAAGGAGAGGTCAATGACACGATTATTTAAAAAAGGTCCACGGTCATTAATCCGTACAACGATTGACTTACCATTTTCCAAGTTGGTGACTAACGCATAACTTGGAAGTGGCAAAGTGGGATGTGCAGCTGTCATAGCGAACATATCGTAAATTTCGCCGGTTGCCGTTTTTTTCCCATGAAACTGCTTGCCATACCACGATCCCATACCAATTTCAGAGAAAGGAACGTCTTCGGTGATTGGGGTATAAGTTTTTCCCAACACTCGGTATGGGCGTAGTGTGCCAGATTTAAAAGGTTCTACACGTGGCTGGGCGTCGGCGCCGTCAGCTTGATAGGAAGAGGGAGGTCCGTCGTTTTGGAAATATTTGCCAGATTGTTGACTAGTTGAACAAGCGGTTAGTATCAAAGGAATCGCGATTAATAAAGGAAGTGTGTAACGCATCAAAACCTCTTTACTAGCTATGTGCTAGCCACACGAAAAAAAATAACAATAGAAAAAGACGGTTAACTGGCACTAGTTATGCTGTGCTGTTTCTGTAGAAATAGATAACAAGATACCAGAGCAAATCCCCAAAATCATTAAAGCAGTACCACCATAACTCATAAAAGGAAGGGGAACTCCCACCACTGGCAGAATACCGCTCACCATCCCCATGTTAACGAAGGTATAGGTGAAGAAAATCGTTCCGATTGCGCCTGCGACTAGGCGAGAGAAGCGATTTGTAGCATACGCGGCTATGTAGAAGCTTCGACCGATCAAAATAGTATATAAGATGAGCAAGATCACATTGCCAATAAAACCAAACTCTTCGCTATAAACGGCAAATAAGAAGTCGCTCGTTCTCTCTGGGATGAAGTCTAAATGAGCTTGTGTTCCTTCCATCCAACCTTTTCCAGAAAAGCCGCCTGAGCCAATAGCAATGAGAGCTTGGTTAATATGAAACCCCTTTCCTAGTGGATCTCTAGAGGGATCTAATAGCGTCAGGATTCGTTCCTGCTGATAATCATGTAAGAACGTCCAAATGAAGGGTAAGGAGAAAAGGAAAGCTAAAACTGCGCTCACGATTACCTTCGCATTAAGACCCGCGAAGAAAATCACAGCAAGCCCAGAGATAGCAACTAAAATGGCGGTCCCCAAGTCTGGTTGTTTCAAAATTAAAGCGACAGGGATGCAGAGCAATACCAAAGCAAATAGATGGTCTCCGAAACAGGTTGCTTCTCCGCGTTTCTGGTAGTACCACGCGAGCATTAACGGCGTGGTGAGTTTCATAATTTCAGAAGGTTGAATGCGGATACCGACATTGAGCCAACGAGTCGCTCCTTTCACTGTAATCCCAAAGAAATGAGTAGCCAACAACAGGACACACCCAACGATAAAGAGGGGGACAGCGACCTTCGAGAACCACTTGGCGGGGGTATTCATGACAACAAACATGACCAGAGCCGCGACAGCTAGGTTACGAATCTGGTCTTCCATACGCCATGGCATGCTATAGCTCGCAGAGAACAAAGCAATAAACCCGATCGTACTGACGAGTACTACTACCGATAAAATGACAATATCAATGTGCGCGAGCCGGTGAAATAACCCTCTCAATACTTGTTTGAGAGTGAAGGAAAATTGATCAATCATGGCGCTTTCCTTCTAGTTGGGGTTGGGACAGTAATTAATGCTTGGGTTTTTACGTGTGAGGGTGGTGGTAACCCAAGAGAATTTTCGCCTGTGAGCCAATACTGTAAGGCCGCTTTCGCAATGGGTGCAGCAGCTCTGGCCCCAAACCCCCCGTTTTCTACGAGCACAGCAAGAGCAATTTTAGGGTTATGTGCAGGGGCAAATGCGATGAATAAGGCATGGTCTTGCTGTTTTTTTCGCAAAACCTTGGTCTTAAAGTTTTCATCCTGAGCCACAGAGACCACTTGTGCAGTCCCAGTTTTCCCGGCTACCTCAAAGGGGAACTTAGCAAAGACGGAACGCCCAGTCCCGATTCTTGTCACATCTACCATCCCCTCAATCACTGTATCAAGATGGCTAGGCTTCAAAGGAATTGTTGCTGTGGAGTCTTTGTCTACAAGCGTGGCTGAACGAGTCCAAGGATCCGTAATTCCTTTGACTAAATGAGGAGTCATTACGACGCCTCGATTCGCCAGTGTGGCTACTGCATGAGCGAGTTGTAGCAGGGTAAAGCTGTTGTACCCTTGCCCGATGCCAATTGAAGGCGTATCTCCTAAAACCCATGGGCGCTTGTAGCGTTCTTCTTTCCATTGGCGGCTAGGTAAAATACCAGTTTGTTCTCCTACGAGATCAATCCCGGTTTTTTGGCCAAAACCCCAAGGTTCCATGAAGTCATGAATTTTGTCGACTCCCATCTTTGTGGCGAGCCAGTAATAGTAAACATCGGAAGAGACAGCGATAGAGCGCCTCATATTAAGGAGTCCCTTCGGTACTCCACTAGCGTCACGGAATTTATGGTTCCCTAGCATGAAAACCCCAGTGTCATTGAGGATATAATCAGCAGAGACAGTTCCTGTGCTTAACCCGGCCAGTGCCATAAAAGGTTTATATGTAGAACCAATCGGATAAGTTCCACGCATAGCGCGATTAAAGAGAGGCTTATCTTCAGAAGTGTTCAGTTCGTTCCAAGATACTGGGTCAATCCCCCCAGGGAACAAATTAGGGTCATATGTTGGCATAGAGACGAAAGCCAAGATTTCCCCTGTCTTGGGTTCTATCGCAATAAGTGCCCCTTTTTCCTTTCCAAACTTATCTTCAATCACGCGTTGAAGATTCATGTCAATGGAAAGGTGGAGATCTTTGCCTGGTGCGGGAGGAGTTAGCCCTAAAGAACGTACCGCGTGCCCGCCGGCGGTAATTTCCAGAGTTTCATGCCCTGGCGTGCCATGTAAAGCAGATTCATAGCTACGTTCGAGCCCGACTTTACCAATATTGCGTTCCCCGTCATAATTGTCCAATGTACCTTCAAGTTTGAGACGTTTTTGGTCGTTTTGAGAAAGCGAGCCAATGTAGCCCAAGAAATGACTTCCTGTGGCTCCCTGGGGATAAAAGCGATATTGTCGCTGATTGATTTCTACGCCAGGAAAACGCCAGGCTTGTCCCAAGAAAACAGCGACTTCTTGTTCGGTTAGACCTTGTCGTAACGGAATAGAGTCATAGCGCTGAAGGTCTTCACGTAAGCGGTTGAAACGACGAATATCCGAAGGAGTGATTTGAAGAATTTTTCCGAGTTCAGCAATCGTATCGTTCACATTCTTGACCTTGTCAGGAGTGATTTCGATGGAGTAGACCTTCTTGTTCTGGGCAAGAATTTCATTATTTCGGTCGTAGATCAGACCACGTGTGCCTTGTAGGGTCACCGTTACCGTACGGTTTCTCTCTGCTTTAGCTTCGTAAGCAGTTTGATTGATGATTTGCAGCCAAGCAAATCGGCAGACCAAAAGACTAAAAAAGAAGATGACGAGGCCGTAAAGAAAGAGCAAGCGCTTTCTAAACGGCTTAATGTCGAAATCATCTTTTTGAAAGTCTAAGGCCATGATATTTATAGGTCAAAGAGACTTAAGAATTGCTATCGGATTTGGAACGGTGTTCTGGCCAAGAGAGGATGGCACCCCAGAAGACCCAAAGAATACCGCCAGTAATGCTTTGCAAGAACCAAATAGGATCTGGCCAAAGCCCATCTAACCAAAGGCGCACCAAGAGAATTATCACTTGAGAGGCAAATAGGAATGGGACGATGTGTAATGTCTGTCCTAACCCATTGAACCAAGGAATGCGACGGTGGAAGGAGTAGGCAAGATAGGAGAGCACAACATAGCCCAAAGCTTGTTGTCCTAAAACACTGCCGTTATGTGCATCCATGAGGATTCCACAGATAAAGGCGATAAACATTCCCACATGTCGGGGATACCGTATAGTCCAATAAACGAGTGTCAGCGCTAAAAAATCAGGCAGCCAGACTTCGTTAAAAGAGTCGGTGATGAGATTCAATATATAACTCAGAACAAAGGTAAAGACTATCCACAAGGGGCTAATCGGTTTATGGATGCTGTTTCCATGAAAAGAGTGATGCGAATTGAGCTGAAGAAAAGACATTACCGCCCCGCCCTACGCTTGATATTGTTGACTTGTTGCTGTTCAGCCTCATCGAGTTCTTGAGTAGGATTGGGATTTACCAAAATCACCACAGCGAACTGCAAAGTGTGGTCTGCGTATGTTGGGCTAACTGACACGGTCTTATACGTTTCTCCTGCTTCAAAATGAGTATCTTTAACCGTCCCCACCAAAATATCTTTAGGGTAGACATGATCTAGACCTGATGTAATGAGACGATCTCCCTGCACGACATCGCTCGTAGGAGGAACAAATTTCAAATCCATCAAATTATCACCATTTCCATGGAGAACAAAAAACTCTCCAGTGCGTTCATTTCGCACAGAAATCTGTTGGCGATGATCTGTTAGGAGGGTGACCTCGGCTTGGCGCCCTGTCACTCTAGAGATTAAGCCCAACACTCCCTCTGAACTTAGCACAGGCATTCCCATCTGCACGCCTGCCGTTTCGCCAACATTGATTTTGATGCGACGAGTGAAGTGATCGGAAACTCGACCAATCACTTCAGAAGTGACAGTTTTATTGGCAACACGAGGAACCGCGTTCAATAATTGACGCAGTTCAGCATTTTCTTTTTGCAATTCATGAAAACGCACGTTCTCCAAGGCTAATGTTTTGTTTTCGAGAGTGAGCTCATTTACCGTGGAGGTAAGCTTTGCTTTACTTACAAAATAGCCTTCAGAGTGATGGAACCACTCGCCTGGGATGGAAAGAAGTGAGACGAGTGGTGTTGTCACAGAGACAACTGTGCTACGGAATCCGTCTAACGACTTCAATCGGCCATCTACGAGAATCAAAACAACGCAGATAAAGACAAAGAGAATGAACCGAATCCGAGCAGAGATGCCTTGTCTAAATAGTGGCGGAGGACCGTACTCCATGACGTCTCACTAGCCCGAGGTAAAGGCGGTGTGTAATTTATCCATGTTTTCCAACGCAATACCGCAGCCCTTCACCACGCAATTGAGCGGTTCTTCTGCAATGTGTACAGGCAAGCCAGTTTCTTCTTTCAAGAGCTGATCAAGATCACGCAACAAAGCACCACCACCAGTAATCATCAAACCATGTTCAGCGATGTCAGCGCCGAGTTCAGGAGGTGTTTTTTCCAAGGCGTTCTTAACAGCAACCACGATCTGATTGAGCGGTTCCTGAAGAGCTTCTAAAATTTCATTGGAGTGCACAGTGAACGTGCGTGGTACGCCTTCAGCGATATTACGCCCTTTCACTTCGATTTCTTTCACTTCGGAGCCAGGGAAGGCGGAGCCAATTTCTTTTTTGATCATTTCAGCGGTCGGTTCGCCAATCAACATACCGAAATTACGGCGGATATAGTTGATAATAGCCTGGTCAAATTTGTCACCACCGACACGCACAGATCCCGCATAAACCATACCACCCAAAGAGATCAAACCAACTTCAGTGGTCCCACCACCGATGTCGACGACTAAAGAGCCAGCGGCTTCATTCACAGGTAAACCAGCACCAATAGCAGCGGCCATAGGTTCTTCGATCAAATAGACTTCAGAGGCGCCTGCAGCCAAAGCACTTTCTTTAATTGCACGACGTTCAACTTGGGTAGAACCACAAGGTACGCAAATAATAATGCGTGGGGACGGAGCAAAAAGGCGCGAAGGGCTAGCCATGCGGATGAATTGCTTGAGCATTTGCTCTGTTACCGTAAAGTCGGCAATCACGCCGTCTTTCATTGGTCGGATAGCATTGATGTTTCCAGGTACGCGTCCTAACATCTGCTTGGCTGCTTTACCAACAGCGTGAATAGTTGTTTTGCCATTGGGTCCGCCTTCCTGACGAATCGCAACCACGCTAGGCTCATTAAGGACAATGCCTTTGCCACGCATGTAAATCAGAGTATTCGCCGTACCTAAGTCAATGGCGAGATCGTTTGAAAAGTAATTACGGAAAAAGCCGAACATTTTGTGGTTACCGTCTTCTGCAGGATAAGAGGGAGGTTTAGGGCTGTTACCGAGAGGATGAAACTCATCGTTACAGCGCTGAGGTGAATCTCTTGCCGATATAGCAAGGAAATAGCAACCCCAAGAATAATCTTTAATGATAAACTAACTAATCGCTTAATGCTGATGAGAAGTCTGCTTAGCAAACATTCTGTTGTGTTGGAGTGTTTCAGACTCTGCCTCAGTGGTTTATTTCCTCCGTCGATTTCAAGATAAAGAAGAGCACTATGCCTTTAACTATGGACGACATACACCGAATCGCTGATTTGGGTTGCATCGATATTACAGACGAACAAGCCAAAGTGGTTCAAGGTGAACTCAACGATATTTTCCAGATGATTGAACGCATTGCGAGTGTGGACACTGAAGGTGTTGCCCCGATGCCGAACCCCCATGATGGCGTACAACGGTTACGTAAAGACGTGGTCACAGAGACTAATCAACGTGAAGCAAATATGCAAAACGCCCCTGAACAGGAAGCGGGTTGCTTCCTCGTGCCTCGGGTCATTGAGTAATCAGAACCTTAGTTTCTGACTCAATTTTTTGAGGATTTGCCTCCATGATTTTTCGAGCAGAGGCGACTTTCTTATGAAAGTTTCTGCTCCGCACTCTCCTTCTCTAAGGGATGAGGTTTGTTTGAAATGAAAGATGTAACGTATAGCTCCATTAGCGAACTTTCTACACTGTTGCAGACCAAGCAGGTTTCTTCGGTGGAGTTAGCTCAGCATTTTTTGGCTCGTATTGAAAAATATGCTCATCTAAATGCGTTTTTGGATGTGCGTCCAGAAGAAACTCTTGCCCAAGCTCGAGCGGCAGATGAACGTATCGCTAATGGAACAGCGGGGGTGCTGACAGGCATTCCTCTTGCACACAAAGATATATTCGTCACTAAAGAGTGGGCTTCTACGGCAGCTAGTAAGATGTTGAAAGGCTATATGAGCCCCTTTGATGCGACTGTGGTTGAAAAGTTAAAAGCCGCTGGGATGGTCTGCTTGGGAAAACTCAATTGCGATGAATTTGCTATGGGCTCTGGTAATGAAAATTCCGCCTACGGCAAGGTTTATAACCCTTGGGATTCTAACGCTGTGCCTGGGGGCTCTTCTGGAGGTTCTTCTGCGGCCGTCGCTGCTGGGTTGGCGCCTATCGTCACGGGTACCGATACAGGGGGTTCCATTCGTGAACCTGCGGCATTTACTGGCGTAACAGGGATGAAGCCGACTTATGGTCGTCCTTCTCGTTGGGGTATGATTGCTTTTGCTTCGTCTTTGGATACTGCTGGTCTTTTAGGTCACTCTGCTGAAGATTGCGCTCGTGTATTGGGCAGCATGGTGGGCTTTGATGAAAAAGATTCCACTTCGGTTAACGAGCCAGAAGAGGATTTCACACGCTTACTCCAGGCCAGTGTGAAAGGCATGAAACTTGGTGTGCCGCGTAAGTGGTTGGGAGACGACCTTGATCCCGAATTACGTGCCTCCATCTTGAAGGCAATCGATTTCTATCGATCTGAAGGCATGGAAATCGTTGATATAGACTTGCCGATGGCAGAATTGGGTGTGCCAGTCTACTACGTGGTGGCTTGTGCAGAAGCAAGCTCTAACTTGTCTCGTTTTGATGGAGTGCGTTACGGTCACCGTGCTACGGACTACACCGACATTGTGGACATGATTAAGAAGTCCCGTAACGAAGGTTTGGGATCTGAACCTAAACGCCGAATTATGATCGGTACCTATGTCTTGTCTCATGGTTATTACGATGCTTACTATTTGAAAGCGCAACGTGTCCGCCGACTGATTTCTGAAGAATTCCAACGAGTTTTCCAGACAGTGGACGCCATTATTAGCCCTGTGGTCACGAGTACGGCCTATGATTTTGGAGCGAATGCAGATCCAGTGTCTGCCTATCTCTCTGACCTCTATACGGTTCCAACTTCGCTCGCAGGTTTGCCTGGAATTGCACTTCCTTCGGGGTTGCACTCAAATGGTCGCCCCTTGGGCTTTCAACTTATCGGCGCTAGCTTCTCTGAAGCAAAACTCTTGCAGTTAGGTGCTACATGGCAACGCGGAACGGATTGGCATACTAAACATCCGGCTGGATACTAATTTCAAGGATTGGAGATAAACATGCAATGGGAAGTGGTTATTGGGCTTGAAACCCATGTCCAGTTATCGACGAAATCCAAGATTTTCTCGGGGGCGCCCCGTCATTTTGGTGATGATGCCAACGTGAATGCGTGTAGCGTGGATCTTGCGCTGCCAGGATGTTTGCCCGTATTGAATCGTAATGCGGTGGATAAGGCTATCCGTTTCGGCCTTGCTATTGAAGCAGAAGTAGCTAAGCACTCCGTGTTTGACCGTAAAAATTATTTCTACCCAGATTTACCAAAAGGCTACCAGATTAGCCAGTTTGAGCAGCCGGTGGTGATCGGAGGGAAGCTCTCTTTCTTGGTGGAACCGAAAAACGGTGATGCTTATATGAAGACGGTAAATCTTACCCGTGCTCACCTGGAAGAAGATGCTGGGAAATCTATTCATGGTTTGGTGCAAGGGTGTTCTGGTATCGACTTAAATCGTGCGGGCACACCGTTGCTCGAAATAGTGACGGAGCCAGAGTTGCGTTCCTCTGCTGAGGCTGTGGGATACGCTAAAACGTTACACGCTTTGGTGGTTTGGCTTGGAATTTCGGATGGTAACATGCAGGAAGGGAATTTCCGCTGTGACGCTAATGTTTCCGTACGCCCTGTGGGACAAAAAGAGTTTGGTACTCGCTGCGAGATAAAGAACCTGAACTCGTTTAAGTTCTTGCAGGAAGCAATTGATTATGAAGTGCGCCGACAAATTGAACTGATTGAGGATGGTGGAACTGTGGTTCAGGCTACTCGCCTCTTTGATCCAGATAAGGGAGAGACGCGTCAGATGCGCTCTAAAGAAGATTCGATGGATTATCGTTACTTCCCTGACCCTGACTTGCTTCCACTTATCATAAGTCAGGAATGGATTGATAGCGTGAAGGCGAGCATGCCAGAGTTGCCCTCTCATTTGCGTAAGCGCTTCTGCGACGAGTACGAACTTTCTGAGTACGATGCCTCGGTATTGACGGCTTCTCGAGACATTGCTGATTACTACTGCGAATTAGCGGAAATCTGCCCAGATAAGAAGTTAGCCGCTAACTGGGTGACGGGCGAACTTTCTGCAGCGATGAAGGAAGATGAGGCGATGAAGTTCGCAACGGCGCCAGTTCGTCCCAAGGACTTAGCCGCCATTATTGACCGTATCAGCAAGGGCGTGGTCAACAACAAGGGGGCAAAGCAGCTCTTCTTGGAAATTTGGACTAATGGCTCTGCCGATATCGATGCTTTGATTGAAAAGTTGGGCTTGAAACAGATTTCTGATACTGGTGCTTTGGAAGCAATTGTAGATGAAGTGATCGCTAATAATCCTAAGTCTGTTGAAGAGTTTAAGGCTGGTAAAGAAAAGGCTTTGAATGCCTTGGTCGGTCAGTGTATGAAGGCTACACGTGGCAAAGGTAACCCCACTCAGTTGAATGAGCTTCTGCGTAAGAAACTAGCCTAATTTCCAACCAAGCTAAAAAAAAGGGGGGGTGTTGCAATGGTCCAGATTTTTGGATTTTTGTAACACCCCCTTTTTTATTTATGAGTAACGCTTTTAGGCTCCGTAACGGGTACGGTAAGCAGCTACAGCCTCTTGGAATTGAACAATACGCTTTGCCTGTTCAGAGGTCCCTTGCATGAAGCTTAGTAAGTCATTGAGCGTGATAATCGATACAACATTGAACCCAAAGGTTTGTTCCACATTCTGCACAGCAGAAGTTTCTGTCAAGGTAGCAGCATCGCCTCCTTTTTCCATACGGTCTAAGGCGATCAATACGCCTGCCGTATGAGCGCCAGCATTATCGATAATCTTGACAGATTCGCGTACCGAAGTCCCTGCAGAGATCACGTCATCGATGATGATTACGCGACCTTCTAAAGGAGATCCCACGATAACACCACCTTCGCCATGATCTTTCGCTTCTTTTCGATTGAAGGCCCAAGGAACATCCTTGCCAAGACGTGCTAAATTCATAGCTACACTAGCAGCAAGAGGAATGCCTTTATAGGCAGGACCAAAAACCATATCGAAAGCGATCAATCCTTCTTTTTCTGCGGCTAAGAGAGTCTTTGCGTAGAAAAGACCTAAAGTGTCGAGCAACTTGCCCGTGTTAAAGAGGCCTGCGTTAAAGAAGTATGGAGAAAGACGACCTGCTTTCGTTTTGAATTCGCCAAAACGTAAAACATTGGCTTCTAGGGCGAATTCAATAAAATCGTGTTGAATGTTAGACATAAGTACTCCAGAAGAACGCGTGCCTGGCATTTTACAGCAGTCTCTGAAGAGAGGTTACTACTAGAGAAGAGTCTTTTAGATCATAATGAAGGATATTCTTTCATTTTAGTTGCAAGAGTGAAGATAAAGAGATTTACCATGACGAACTTACTACGTGTAGCGTCTTTTAACGCAAATGGTATTCGTTCAGCGAATACAAAAGGATTTTTCGATTGGTTTTTGAAGCAAAATATTGATGTTTTGTGCGTGCAAGAGCTTAAGGCTCAAGAAGCAGATATTCCTGCAACCCTACAGTCTGTGCCTGGGTACTACTCTTATTTTCAGTGTGCTCAAAAGCGAGGGTATTCAGGGGTAGGAATTTGGACAAAGAGACAACCATTGCATGTGACTTATGGTCTAGGGGTAGAAGAGTTTGACGCAGAAGGTCGTTATGTTGAGGTTGATTTAGGGGCTCTCACTCTGGCGTCAATTTACTTTCCAAGTGGAACCTCTGGAGACGACCGTCAGAAGTTGAAATACCGTTTTCTTGACTTAATGCGTAGCAAACTTGACGGTCTGCGAGTGGTTGGTAAACCTTACCTTTTTTGTGCTGACGTTAATATTGCTCACAAAGAGCTGGATTTGAAAAATTGGAAGGGTAACCTTGATCATACTGGTTTCTTACCAGAAGAGCGTCAGTGGCTGACAGATCTCTTCAATAGTGGTTGGGTAGATGTCTATCGTCATATTTATCCCGATAAGGAACAATATACGTGGTGGAGTCAGAGAGGTCAGGCAAGGTCCAAGAACGTTGGTTGGCGCATTGATTACCAAATTGGCCTTCCCGCCATTAGCACGACAGTAAAAGAGGCGAATGTGTTCTCAGAAATTAAGTTCTCTGACCATGCCCCGCTAGTTATCGATTACGATTTTGCGCTTTAAAGAGAATGAAACTACAAGACATCTTATTTAGTCAAGGTTTTGGTACTCGCTATGACTGTGCACATATTGTGGAAGCGGGAGCGGTAAGTATTGGTGGTGAAGAAAAAATGAACCCTCTGGAAGAGTTTGATCCAGAGGGGTTAGTGTTGACGGTTCACGGGGAAGAATGGCCATACCACAAAAAAGTGATTATCGCGATGAATAAGCCTATAGGGTATGAGTGTTCTTTAAAACCATCGGCAAATCCTTCGATTATGTCGCTTTTACCCAGCCCACTTCGTCGTCGAAATACTCAGCCTGTAGGACGATTGGACGTTGATACTACAGGGCTTCTCATTTTCACCGATGATGGAGCATTATTGCACCGCTTGATTCATCCCAAACGTCATGTTGCGAAGCGCTACTTGGTGACTTGTAAACATCCGGTTCAAGAGACAATGTTTCAGGAGTTGCTTGAAGGAGTGAAATTGGTAGACGAGGAAAAGCTCGTGAAGGCAACAGAGGTTGTTCCTGTGGGTGAACATATTTTTGAGATGGTGCTTACACAGGGAAAGTATCACCAAGTCAAGAGAATGGTTGCAGCATGCTCTAACCGTGTAGAAAAGCTTCATAGAGTAGGTTTTGGTAAGTTCATTCTGCCAACCGATCTAGAGCCAGGAAAATGGATATGGTTGACTCAGTCAGATATCATCTAGCGCACTAAAAGAGCCGACACGAGTCAAGGAACAAGTTATGAAAAAGCGACCGTTGACAGTTTATTTGAAGGATTGGGCGGTATACCTCAAACCCGAGACATTACGTATGTTTTTTCTTGGGTTTAGTGCGGGGCTTCCTCCGCTACTCATTTTAGGTACACTCAGCTTCTGGCTTCGTGAGGCTAGTATCGATTTAAAGACGATTGGTTTTTTCTCCTGGATAGGGCTTGTATACGCGTTTAAATGGGTATGGGCTCCATTGGTAGACCATATAACTCTCCCGCTAGTAGGAAAGTTACTAGGGCATCGTAGAGGGTGGCTTTTGTTCTCCCAAGTAGGGGTGGCTCTTTCATTGCTGGGAATGGGTTTGAGTGATCCGCAACTGCACTTAAGTTCCACGATTTTATTTGCTCTCTTAACAAGTTTTTTCTCAGCCACTCAAGATATTTCGCTTGATGCATACCGAATTGAGTCTTCGTGCGCCCAAGTGCAAGGGGCTCTGTCCGCTATGTATCAAGCAGGTTACCGTTTGGCGATGATTTGGGCTGGAGCGGGGGCGCTTGCCTTAGCAGCGTTTGCGGCTCCCGATGCGTCTGCTCCTTATAGCTATGAAGCTTGGAGGTTTGCTTACTTGGTTATGGCGGCTTCTGTACTGATTGGCTGGTTGACGGTCTTTTTTTCCCCAGAACCTATCAAACGGCAGCGTCAATGGTCTGAGGAATTGGGTGTCTTTGGACGGCTCAGGCAAGGATTTTACGCCCCAATTAGCGATTTCTTTAAGCGCTATCAGCATATAGCGCTGCTCATTTTGTTGTTGATTTCTTGCTACCGCATTTCGGATGTGATGATGGGGGTTATGGCCAATCCTTTTTACCACGACGTTGGATTTAGTAAAGAAGAAGTGGCTTGGGTTAGTAAAGTCTTTGGAGTAGTGATGACCTTGCTCGGAGCATTTATTGGTGGCGTTATTACGATGCGTTTGGGAGTGCTGAAAACTCTTTTTTTGGGCGCAGTGTTGTCTTCCGCTACGAATGTGCTTTTTTCAATCCTCGCCCATATAGGTCATAGTATTGCTTTTTTGATGGTGACTGTTTCTGCGGATAACTTAGCTGCAGGGATTGCCAGTGCAGCTTTTGTCGCCTACTTATCGAGCCTCACTAACCTCTCTTTTTCAGCGACGCAGTATGCACTTTTTAGCAGTCTAATGGTCTTGTTACCGAAAGGGCTAGCAGGGTTTTCAGGGGTGCTGGTTGAGGCTACGGATTATTCAACCTTCTTTATCTGCACGGCGCTAATTGGGGTACCGGTGATGTTGTTAATTGTATATTTGATGCGAAAGACATCATATACTGATAACCCCCAGTGAAAGACGGAAAACGAGGAAAAACTAGTTCTGAGATTTAGGACTCAGCTTTGTTGCCAGTGAAAGCTTTAGCGGTATTTTTTAAATTTGTCAGGCCTCGCTACAGCGAGGGGCTTGGGCTTTTGCCCTTGAGCTGAGCGAGAATTGTAAGGGCGAGCATTTCTGCTACCTTTAGAGGTTTTGTTTTTTTCTTCTTTAGGAACAAAACCACGTGTAATTGAGGCGATTTCGGCTACACTCAAACTGATATCTTCAATCGCTTGGTCAAGGTTTTCTAAAGGGCTTTCCAGATCCAGTTCGTTTTTAATTTCTTCAATATCGCCTGCAATTTCATCGGGCAAGTGGCGAAGAATACCTAGGAGGGCGCTGTTAATCGTTTCATTATCCGAATCTTTGAGCCCCTCCCAGCGGTCGATTACTTCGTAGAAACCTAAAGCAAAAGGGACGACTGCAGCAATACTTTCGTATCCGCGCACAGGATGCCCTCGCTCATTTTCAACTTCATAAATAATCGGATCGATGGCTTCACAACGCGCTAGAGCACGATCGATTTCGCGATATCGGCGGTAAATCAATTCTTCGAGGCGATCTTGATCGTCATCCTTAGGCAAGCGAGCTTCAGGATTGCCATTCTTGTCGAACAAAAAAGGCATCCATTTTGCGGGAGATGGTTCTTCGGGCAGACAAAGGAGCGCAGTCAAAAAACCATCCATGTAGTCTGGTTCAACGGGTTCAAAACCTTCAGGGAATGAAGCGAATAGTTCACCCAGTTCGACATATTCGGCTTCATCAAGAGGGCGCTCAAAAGCAGAAGTGACCATAGGAATCTCACAGCAACGACGAAAGAGTTTTCATTGTATACGACTTCTATCATGGAATGTCCGAAGGGAATAGAGGAAGGCACTTCCCTTCAGGCTAGAAGCATGTGAGAATGATAAGATGAGCAAAAAGAGAAAGAGAGGGCCTTTTGTCCCAAATTTCACTCACCTAAAGAGGTATACCATGGCATTAGTGGTGTTTTCTTGCCGAGAAACAGGTCCGTTCATGATGTTTGAAGAAACGGCGAAGCAAATTTTTAAAACCATTGGCCGTCATTGGACGCCAAGTGGTGCGTTTCCAGCCGAAGATTTAGAAGATATTTTGAAAGCGCTTGATGAGGCTGAGCGCAAAGATAAAGAACGTTTTGCGATCATGCAGGCAGAGCGAGAAAAGAAAATGCGCGAAGCTAGCTATGACGAAGAGCTCGATATGCTTGAAAAGGAGAAGCGCGATGCCAAAGAAGGGCGTGAACGCATCAACTTTTACCAACGTATTGTGCCACTGCAGAATATGATTCGTCGGGCTATTAAGAAAAAAGAGTCTATTATGTGGGAGCCTGCTCAGTAGCCCATACATCTTCTTGTTGTGTAGGCTTTTTGCCCAAGTGAAGTTTAAATTCTCCAGAAATTCTTGCTAAAGAGCACGAACACCGTGAAGATTTCTAGACGCCCAATTAGCATTAAGAAGGAGCAAATCCACAGTTGCAAGGTGGAGAGATGAGCATAAGTGCCGACAGGGCCTACATGCCCCAATCCAGGCCCAAGATTTGTGAGCATGGCAAATGGAGCCGAGAGTGCTTCAGTAGCTGACAACCCAGAAAGAAGCAGGAGTACGGCGCCAATGATATAGGTGGCAATCCATACCATGACATAGACCAACACGGCGAAACTAATTTTGTTATCGATCACGAGTTGTCCAATGCGCAACGGTACAGCAGCCTTTGGGTATAGCAAGAGCATCAATTCACGTTTTAATTGTCGGGACAAGATAAGTAAACGAATCTGTTTAATGCCCCCACCCGTTGATCCAGCACAGGTTGCAAAAGCCGCTGCAATCATGAGTAGAATCGGCAAGCCTTGCGGCCAGTTGGCATAGTTTGTATCGGCGAAACCAGTGGTAGATGCAACGGATATGACAGTAAAGAGCGCGTAACGTAAATTATCTTCCCAATGCGCATAAGTTCCTTTTAGAGAAAGAATTAAGAAGGTAACGGCGCAAAGTAGAAACAATGTACCCAGCCAAGAAACTGCTTCAGGATCCTTGAAGTAGAGAAAAATGTTACGCTTATTCCATGCTAGGAAATGCAAAGAGAAGTTAAATCCACATACTGCCATAAAGAAAACGGCAACATAGTCGATAAGAGCAGAATGGAAAAAAGCATAACTACTGTCGTGGGCAGAGATTCCAGAGAGACTTACTGTAGTCATCATATGCATGATGGCATCTTTCCACTCCATCCCCGCTAAATGATAAGAAACTGCACAAGCAAAAGAGATGCCGAAGTAAATCAAATAGAGCGCTTTAGCAGTGTCGGCAATACGGGGTGTGAGCTTTTGTTCTTTCATGGGACCACTTGCTTCTGCTTTGATCATCTGGGCGCCCCCGATGCCCAACAATGGCAAAATAGCGACAGATAACACAATTAAGCCCATACCGCCTAACCAAGAAAGGAAGCAACGCCAACCGTTTAACGAAAGTGGCAAATGGTCTAAGCCAGTCATGACTGTTGCCCCTGTCGTAGAAAGACAGGACATCATCTCAAAGTAGAGTTGCGAGAAGCTGTAGGATGGCATCCAAATGAGGAAAGGAATGGTGCTAAAGAGGGGGAAAGCCGTCCAGATAAGCGTCACGAGTAGGAAACCGTGTCGAGCAGTCAGCTCACGTTTATGGCGACCAGCAATTAGTGTCAGAATGAGACCAGTGAAAAAGGTCACCCCGACACTGAAAAGGAAACTATTAACTACCTCAGGGTCGTAAATAATAGCGACTCCCAACGGTATGAGCATGGCAGCGGCAAACCACATGAGTACAGGGCCTGTGACGCTCAAAACCGGTAAAATGAGATAGCGGAAAGTATTGCGCATGAAACTATAGTGGCTTAGAAGAAGCCGACATCCACAGTAAAGAGACGCTCAATCTTGGGTAACAAGCGCTTGGAGGCCACGAAGATGATGACATGGTCTTCTGCTTCAATCACAGTTTCTTTTTCTCCCATCAAAACAACAGGCCCCTCTCCTGTATCACGAATAATGGCACCGATATTACATCCTTCTGGCAGGGCAATATCATCAATACGGCGGCCGATGACCTTGGAGCTATGTTTATCACCATGAGCGATGATTTCAAGTGCCTCTGCAACACCTCGACGTAAACTAAAAGCCGAAACAACGTCTCCGCGGCGTACATGGCGAATCAACTCACCTAGAGCAGCAGAAGAAGTAGACACAGTAATATCGATTTGATCGCCCTGCATGAGGTCACCATAAGCCTTACGGTTGACTAGGGCAATCGTGCGAGCTGCTCCAAGCTTTTTAGCGAGCAAGGCACTCATAATGTTGTTTTCGTCATCGTCAGTAAGTGACAAGTAAAGGTCACATGTTGAAATACCTGACGATTCGAGAGCGTCCTCGCTAGTGAAGTCGCCCTCGATAATGACGACATGCTCTCCCAGTTTTCGAGAGAGATCTTTTGCCGCGATTTTGCTTTCTTCCAAAATGCGAATGTTATAGCGGTTTTCGCTTTCGAGAAGCAACTTGGCGAGCTGGTAGGTCATGTTGGGTTTCCCCGCCATGATGATGTTTTTGACAGGCGGTTCGCGATGGCGGAATTCAGCCATCACGCTACGCGCGTGTTTAGAGTCGCAAAGACAAATCACCTCGTCGTTTGCCTCAATAGCAGTTGAAGCATGGAGGTCTAAACGGCGATTGCGGCGGAAAATCGCCACAATGCGAGCTGGGACTTGGGGCAGGTGGGTAAAGAGATCGCGAACGGGGCGACCCACTAACGGGCTACCCGCTTTAGCGCGAACAGCTAATAGACTGGCACGCCCTTCGCCAAATTCTTGAACTTGAAGCGCTTCTGGGAAGTTAATGAGCTTCGCGAGATAGTTCACAACAGTGAGCTCAGGCCAAATAATAGAAGTCGCTTCGAAACCTTCTTCTCCCAGGATTCTCGGGTAGTTTCGCAATTCATTGTTGCGCACACGAGCGATACGCGTCGGAATATTGAACATTTGGGCGCAAAGCAAGGTCACTACGAGGTTAGTTTCATCACTCGAGGTAACAGAGATCAGCATATCGGTATCAGCAGCTCCGGCCTCAGTCAACACTTGAGGACTAGTGGCATTACCCACGATACCTCGTAGGTCAAAGCGAGATTGCAGATAATTGATGTGCTCAGGGCTGGTATCTACGATAGTGATATCGTTCGCCTCTGAGACAAGACTTTCTGCAATAGAACTACCGATTTTTCCCGCGCCAACGATCAATATTTTCATAAGCCGCTCACTTAGGATTTAGCACTGAGATCGCTTCCCTCAGGAAGACCAAAAATGGGTAAGTCACTTTCATTGAGATCTTCTCTGGTGTAGTCGTTGGTTTCAATACCAAGCGTCTTAAATTTACGATAGAGGTGTGTGCGTTCAAGCTTAGAATGCTTTGATAGATCTGTCATGGAACCAGCTTGCTTATAAAGAGTACGCGTTAAATAGGCACGCTCAAAGTCTTCGCGAGCTTCGCGGAAGCCTTTGTTAAAGTCGAGCACAATGCCGAGTGCTGGAACCGCAATGACGGGGAGGCGGCCAGAAACTACCGTATCGCCTTCGCGGCGAGTTGGTGTTCCTTCTTCTAGCAGCAGACAACCGTCAAATGGCACTGGATGAGTACTACGTTGCTGATTTAGCTCTGGGACTTTTCCCGTAAGAAGTGCATCAAAATTGTCTTTACCTTGAGAGGACCAATCTTCTAAAACGCGTGCACATGTTTGCAACAAACGTTTCATCCCGATCGGCTTTTCCAAGAAATCCATCGCGCCAAAACGTGTGGCCTCCATGGCTGTTTCAATGGTTCCATGCCCAGACATCATAACGACAGGGCAGTTAATCGCTTTAGTGGCAACCCACTCTTTTAGTAATGAAACGCCGTCAGTGTCAGGCATCCAGATATCCAAGAGAATAAGGTCGATCTTGGTGGAGCGAACTACTTCGCGCGCATGCATGGCATCTTCTGCCGTGCAAACAGCATACCCTTCATCACTTAGAATTTCAGACAGAAGATTACGAATCCCCTGTTCATCGTCTACTATCAGGACTTGAGTCATTATCAGATTTCCAAAAAATAGCGATCAATAGTTATATCCTTACTCGGCTACGCGGAAAGTAATTTCTACAGTAGCACCAAGCACTTTTTTGGACACTGGATCTTTTCGATTCAACAGTGTAATAGATGCACTGTGTTCGTCCAGGATTTTCTTCACCATCGGCAAGCCTAACCCCGTTCCTGTTGGCTTGGTGGTGATATATGGTTCAAAAGCAGCTTGCAAAATAGTGTCGTCAAAACCGTTACCATTGTCTTCAACTAAGAGTTTAACAGCATTGAGACGACTCTCAGAGTTACTTGAGGCTACGCCGAGTGTACGCAACGTGATCTGAGGCACTCTGTCGACCTTTGTTGCTTCAATACTGTTTGAGAGTAGATTGTGGATAACCTGCTGCAGTTGAGAGCTATCACCGAGAATCTTGGGAAGATTAGGGCTGATATCAAGTTGAATATCCATCCCCGCATTATGGTAAAGCGAGGTAGTCTCCGTGAGGAACTCATTCAAATTTATTGGGAAGAGGTTGGCCTCAGGAAGACGTGCATAATCACGGAAATCATTCACCATCTGCTTTAATGCATCAACCTGTGTCACGATGGTTGCAATCGTTTTGTGCAAGAGAGCAAGGTCTTTTTCATCAGTAAGACGCTGCTCAAGTTTGTACTCTAAACGCTCTGCTGAGAGGCGAATTGGAGTTAGCGGATTTTTAATTTCATGCGCCAGACGACGCGCAACTTCACCCCATGCCGTAGCTCGCTGAGCAAGAACTAGTTGCGTAATATCATCAAACATCAGTACCCAGCCCTGTTGAAGTCCTAAACTGATTGGCGAGACACGTAAATAAAGATGTACAAGTTGATCGCCGTTGAACTTATATTCAAAACTGAAAGCGTCCTCAGAAGACGAAAGTTTACGCTCTTCATTGAGGGTGTCGACTAAATCTGTAAAGTGTTCTTTGAGCGAAGCGCCAGGTAATAGCCACTCTTCGCCTAAGATCTGACGGGCAGAGGGATTTGTGGTTACAATCGTCCACCACTCATCCAAAACAATCACGCCAGATGAAATATTGTTCAGTACGCGTTCCAAGAATTCCTGAGCCAATTGAGCATCTTTACGCTGCAACTCTAAGCTGTGACGTGTTTCAGACACTTCTTTGATCATGGAGTTGAAGGACTGGGTTAATTCGTTAATTTCATCGCCAGTAGGAAACTCTTTGATGAGTTGGTAGTTCCCACGGCTAACACTCTTGGTGCCCTCAGCTAGCTGAAGCACAGGAGCTACAGAACGACGAGCAAAAGAAACCGCGGCGACAATACTTGCAAACGTTGCCAAAAGTAAGGTGAGTGTCAGGGTCAAACCATAAATGGTACGAAGGGACTCTTTGTTGAGCGCGAGCTCTTGGTATTCTCGATACCCATCAACAAGTTCGGTAGCCTTCTTACTGATCGTTTCAGGTACAACCTGCGTGAGTTGTAAAAAGAGAACTTGACGCTCTGGCTTTGAAGTTAGCAGGGGTGAGAAGGGGGCCTGTTCTGTTTCAACTACTGCGGTTCGTAGCGTTGGAATAGGAACAATAACGCGGATGCGCAGTTCATTACGTTTATCTTGGGGTTCAAAAGCGTCCCCATCAATCACACTGTAGACACCAGAAGTCTGCGCTGATTGCAGCTGAAAAGCGCTAGGCATATCAGGAATCAACACATTGATTTTGCTTCCTGTTGCAGCTACCGCGACCCCATTAGATGTCACCACCAGAGCCTCAGCACCTGTCTGATTCCGCAGATGTTTCATCAGATCAGCCATGATCTGAGAGGGGGGAGTGGTAGAGAGGGACTCCGCCAATTTTTTAGCATCTTCCTCAGTACTATGCTGTAACTGGTTTAGGATGGTACGGGTAATTTCCACACCAGAATCCAGGGCTGTTTCTACTCGTACGTCAAACCACGAGTCAATGGAGCGGTTGATGTAAGCATGAGAAATAAGGTAAATAACGGCGGTTGGAATAAGAGCAATGAATGCTGTGATACCTGCCATACGAGCCGTCATGCGCGAGCCATACTGATTTTGCGTATAGGCACGAATCAATCGGATCACCATTGCGGTGACAATGCCAAAAAGGATCGCCGCAATAATGAAATTAATGACGAGCAAAATAGGAAAGAATCGATCAAACAGATGATTTCCCGCGCTTGAGATCACCAATCCACCAAAGGCAATAAGGGCAAGGGTGATGCCAACGATTGTGCTGTATTTAAACCAACGTGGCATAACCGCTCCTACCTACCAACGTTAATGAGGTCATAGGGAATCGGTACAGAGCCCCAATCACTATTAATGGTCCAGTCGCCAAAGCTAGTATTTGTTGCCTGCATCGCTTTTGGCAACTTGCTAGTGTCCAAATAAAAACGAATAGAGGCTTCGTAGTCTTCAGACTTCACAGAACTAGTATCTGCGACGCGCCACCGTTTAACAGTTTTAATGTAAGGTAGTGCTTGTTCAAGCGTATCGAAATCTTGTGAAAATCCATTGTAGGAAAGCCGGTAACGCTGAGTCAGAGGATTAAAAGCTAGTCTGAAGAGATACGTTTCATCAACTACAGTTTTATCAAACCAGTACCAACGGTCTTTGGCGAGCACAAATTCATGGGCAAAGTACAACGCAATGCCACGGTGTAGGGCTTCAAAGAGGGGATGAGGAAGATCGAATTCATAGGACGCACTAAGGAAGAGACCAGGCTTTTGACCTGGCTCATCCAGTGTGATTTCTGCTTGCATGAGGGTTGCTTCGGCTGCGTCAGCAGTTAGAGGCAACCAGCCAACCATGTTTAATAAACCAAACATGGTGAGGCTTAAAACGTGTCTACGATGAAGCATATTCTTAATTCGATGCGGCCTCTTTTGTGAGTAAGGCGTAGAAGAATCCGTCGTGTACTGACGGGAGTTGCCCTTCGAAATAGTATTCTTCCTCGTGGGGCACTAGTAACATCATACCTTGATTGCTGGCGCAAAGGGGAACTAACTTTGCGTCGGAATGCTCTTTAAGAAAGTTCTGCATTTGTTGCGCACCTTCCTCTGGGAAGATAGAACAAGTGACGTAGAGGAGGTGCCCGCCGTCCTTTAAAAGAGGCCATAACGTGTTGAGTAACCCTTTTTGCTCGCGAGCAAGGTGTTCAATGTCGCTGGGGCGACGTAACCATGGCGTATCAGGTTGACGGCGAGTTACACCGCTAGCTGTGCAAGGAGCGTCTAACAAAATGGCGTCAAAGGGCACCTTATCCCACCATGACGCAGGCTCGGCGGCATTCGCAGTGATGACGTTGGCAGCGAGTCCTAGGCGATCAAGGTTTTCATGGATACGTTGCGTGCGTACAGGGTCGATTTCTAAAGCGGTGAGATCGACGTCATGTTTTTCGAGCAAGTGAGCGGTTTTGCCACCAGGTGCAGCACAGGCGTCTAATACCCGGTCTCCATCTTTGAGAGGTAAGAACTCGGCAGCTAGTTGGGCACCCGCATCCTGTACAGAACAAAGACCTTCAATAAAACCTGGAATGCGAGCAACTGGCACGGGACTGAGAAGTTCAATTGCTTCTCGACCGACTTGTCGAGCAGGAATCTCTGCTTCAACTATTCTTGCCATCAATCCAGAAACTGAAATTTGGCTTGTATTTACTCGCAAAGTAAGAGGAGGGTGTTGTTGTGCCAAGTCAAGGATCTTCTTCCATTTTGCAGGTTGTGCCTGTCTAATAGCTTTCACCCACCAAGAGGGTGCATTGTAGATACAGTCTTCCCTATGCGAAACGATCTCTTCTAGGGAATCACGCTCTCTTGCGTAGCGGCGCAATAGGGCGTTTACGAAACGTGCGGCAAATTGTATTTCGGGATGTCTTTTTGCAGCATTGACGCTTTCATGCACAATGACGAAGTCTTTCAGCCCCCCTAGACTGAATGCAGAAAGAGAACACTCGAGGAGTGCCTGCACTAAAGGGGTCGGCTTAGTAGCAGCAAATCTCGACAGAATGAAGCGATTACGTGCTGTCTGGCGGATGCTTTCATAAAGAAGCGCTTGAGCGAGAGAGAAATCATCGTCCGATAAAGCAGAAAGTGCCTGTGGCAAAAGTGTGTTGATCGAGTACCCTTCGTTCATCTTGACACGTACTCTCATGATGGTACCTAGAATGACAGATAAAGAGGACCTCATCATTTAATGATTTCTCCAACGCTAAAAGGCTGACTTTGCAGAAATTGGGCAAAAGGCATGCGTGGTTTACCTGGTTTTTGCAAAACAGTCATTTTGAGGGCACCTTTCCCACAGGCGACAACTAAGCCGCTGTCCGTGGAGAGGACTTCGCCAGGAGTGCCTTGAGAATCAACAGGCACTGCTTCCCAAACTTTGATTATCAGGTCGCCAACAGTAAATTGAGTGCCAGGGAACGGGATGTGTGCACGAACTTTCCGAGCAAGAGATTTGGCAGGCTCTGTCCAATCAATAAGCGATTCGGACTTTAAGAGCTTTTCAGCATAAGTGATCCCCTCGGCGGGCTGAGCAACCCAAGTGAGTTCGTAGGGAGCTTTAAAAGCTTCAACGAGAAGATCGGCTCCCTTATTAGCTAGTTTAGCCATGAGTGTTTCACTAGTATCCGTTTCTTCAATCGACGTACGTGCAGTAGAAATCACAGGCCCTGTGTCGAGCCCTTGTTCCATTTTCATTAGCATCACACCAGTTTCTGCATCGCCTGCCTCGATAGCACGTGCCACAGGAGCAGCACCTCGCCAACGAGGTAGCAAGCTACCGTGAATATTTATAGCAGTAATGTCACCATTTTTACCAATCCCACGCGCACAAGTGAGCACAGGAAGAGGCAAAATAAGCCCATAAGCCGCGACAACGAGTACGTCTGCATTGAGAGTCTTGAGTTTGTCGAAAATCTGTTGACTTTCTTCAGGCGCTTTCTTGACGCTCAAGGTCTGAGGTGTTAGTACTTCGATGTTGTGCTGTAAGGCAACCTCCTTGACAGGACTAGCAGTGAGCTTCATTCCGCGTCCAGAGGGGCGGTCCGGTTGGGATAGTACTAAAGCGATTTCGTGGCCAGCATTGATAAGTTTTTTCAAAGCCGTTGCCGCAAAGTCCGGAGTTCCAGCAAAAATAATTTTCATGTGAGTCAAATTGAGCGAAATCGGTTAACGGGATCACGAGCTCTCAAAGGGCTTGATCACAATAGTTTAAGAGACTTTAGACTGAAAAAACGCAAAAGGAGGCAGCGAAAAATGCAATTTGTCGTCAATCATGGTCACAAGATCGCCTACTACCAGTACGGGGATAATGCGTCGCCCGCGGTTCTTCTGATTATGGGTATGGGGCTCCCTGGGCGTTGTTGGCCACCGATTTTAGTTCAGAAGCTGATTGAAGAAGGCTTTCAAGTCATCATTCCAGACAATCGAGATGCTGGACAAAGTGTGCACTTGACCAATGAGCACGTTGATCAAGGGGATGTGGTCAACGGTATATTGAATGCGATCATTGGGCGTCAAGTAAGCCAGGCTAAGTATCGACTGGAAGACATGGCGGTAGACATGGTGCACCTGCTCGATGAACTACAGGTCACGCGTGCTCACGTGGTTGGATTCTCGATGGGTGGGATGATTGCACAAATTGTTGCGTCAAATTACCCTGAACGGGTCAGCACCCTAGTGTCGATTTCTTCCGCAACAGGGCATGTGAGAACGGGTTTAGGGAAATTGATGACAATTTGGTCACTCATTCGCGAACCGAAGGCTCAAGAGCCTTTTGAAAACTACGTGAGAAACGTGGTGAATGGGCTAGCTGGTCCTGCTTATCAACCCACTCAAGAAGAAATCCACTACATGTACCAACAAATGGAGCAACAACGTTTTGATCGAGAAGCGCTTTACCGTCAATTGTTGGGAATTTTGGCTAGCGGAGATCGTTCTCCAAGCTTGGCAAAAATAACAGCGCCAGCTTTGGTGATTCATGGTAAAAACGATCCGTTGTTGCCTTTTGCGGCAGGAGAAGAAACAGCGGCATTGATTCCTGACGCTGAATTGTGGGCTATAGAAGGATTAGGGCATCAGCTTCCAATGAAACTCATGCCCCAATACGGCCAGCGTATAGCGCTACATTGTCATAAACGGATGTGAACCGCTAGAAGAAGGATGCAGTTTTAGGCGGTCTTATCGCTTTCGGCTTCCTTCTCTTTTTCAGCACGAAGTTTGCGTAGCTTGACGCGCGCTCGATCCTTCTTCAAGCGGCTTAAGTGATCAATGAAGACGATGCCATTTAAATGATCGATTTCGTGTTGAACACACACAGCTAAGAGACCATCTGCTTCAAGCTCGAAAGGATTGCCATCAAGGTCTTGCGCCCGAACGGTGACGCGCTCTGGGCGCTTAACTTTTTCATATAAACCCTTCAAAGAAAGACAGCCTTCCTCGAATTCTTCGAGTTCATCGCTGCGAGCAATTACTTCTGGATTAACAAACACGCGTAATTCGTTATTTTCTTCGCTGACGTCAATCACAATTATGCGTTTTAAAATGCCGACCTGATTAGCAGCGAGGCCAACCCCGGGGGCCGCGTACATGGTTTCAGCCATGTTTGCAGCAAGCTCCTTCAGCTCGTCGTTGAACTCCGTTACGGTTTCAGCATTAGCGGCAAGCGTAGGATGAGGATATTGAAGAATGGGCAAAAGTGCCACGAAAGCCTCCTTGTTACAAGTTCTGTCGTTTTCGTTCGACAGATGTAGCAAATAGTGTTCAAAAGACAGTAGGTCGATTATAGGATGCCTTGCTTAAAAGGTAGGCAAGAGAAGGAAGAAATGTTGTACAAAGTCTTGTCATCGAAACGGTTTTTGAAGTTCTTTTGAGGAAAAGGTATCCCCTTTTTGAGGGAAATTAGAGAGAACGTAGGCTCGTGGAACACTATTCGTTTCAAAGGGTTCAGGTCAGATGATGGAATGATAATAGGAAGAGACTTTAAAGATGGTAGCTAGCTTTTCCATGCTAAAAGAAAGTAATATGATAGGATTGCATTTTTGGCGGGGAACGGCTTGGACCATTGATGTTCCCTTGTTTTATGAGGGATTTGCGTGGTTTGTAAATACAAAACGCAAGAAAAGAGTCCTCTCAAGAGCATCACCTAACGATATTTTTCCACCCCAAAAGCATAAAGTAAAAGTTTCGAGTCATACACTACTAGTGAGCGTATGAACATAGTTGATGCCTCTCCCGAGAGTATCAACTACAAATTAATCCGTAAAAAGGAAAGGCCTCTAAGAGAATGGCAACATTAGTTATTGCAGAAAAACCATCCGTCGCTAGTGATATTGCGAAAGCTTTAGGAAATTTTAAAAAAGATGGTAATTTTTGGGTTAGTGCAGATGAAAAAATGGTGATCGGTTCTGCGGTTGGCCATTTATTAGAGATCCAAGTTCCTGAAGAATACGATGTAGTGCGCGGTAGATGGACTTTTAAAGCGCTTCCAGTGATTCCGCCGTATTTTGAGCTAAGACCCATTAAAAAGACTCAAGAAAAGCTCAAAGAATTGACCAAAATGATTCGTAGTGCCAAGATTACGGAACTTGTTAACGCATGCGACGCGGGACGAGAAGGGGAGCTGATTTTTAAGTACATTGTACAAGCCTGTAAGAGCAAGAAACCTATAAAACGCTTGTGGCTTCAGTCCATGACAAAGGATGCTATTCGATTGGGATTTGAGTCCTTGAAAGAAAACCAAGAAATGGTAAACCTTGAAGATGCCGCACGTTGTCGTTCTGAAGCGGACTGGCTTGTTGGCATAAATGCAACGCGCGCAATGACGGCGTTTAACTCTAAGGAAGGTGGTTTCATCTTAACAACAGTGGGTCGCGTACAAACGCCAACTTTAGCGTTGGTTGTGCGCCGTGAAAATGAAATTCGCGCTTTCGTCCCAAAACCCTATTGGACGATTCGTGCAGCCTTTGAGGTTGATGCGGGGCAGTATGAAGGCGTCTGGATTGACCCCAAATTCAAGAAAGATAAAAACAATGCGGATTTAAAGCAGGATCGCCTTTGGGATAAAGCTGTAGCAGAGCGTATTGTGGCTGAATGTGCTGGAAAAATAGGCATTGCAGAAGAAACCTCCAAGCGTACTCGCCAGAATCCCCCCTCGCTATTTGATTTAACGAGTCTGCAACGCGAGGCCAACTCTCGTTTTGGTTTTTCAGCCAAAACGACGCTCTCCATTGCTCAAAGTTTGTATGAAAAACATAAGGTGCTCACCTATCCTCGCACGGATGCTCGAGCTCTGCCAGAAGACTACATTCCGACCGTGAATGAAACACTACGACAGCTCTCTGCATTGAATAGCTATGAACTCTTCAGTCAGAAAGTGCTGACGAAGAATTGGGTTGTGTCTGATAAGCGTGTTTTTAATAACGCAATGATCAGCGATCATTTCGCTATTATCCCTACTGGTCAGTTGCCAAAAGCATTGAGTGAGGCTGAACAAAAGATTTATGACTTGGTTGTTCGTCGTTTTATCTCCCAGTTCTTCCCAGCTGCTGAATATGATGTTACTACGCGTATCACAACGGTAGAAGGCCATCAATTTAAGACCGAAGGCAAGGTTTTGGTGGTCCCTGGTTGGTTGGAAGTCATGGGAAAATCTTTGCGCTCTAATAAAGATGAAATTACTTCGTTAAAACAGCAGGGTGAAAAAGCACATGTGAATGAGGTCGAGCTTGAGGCGCAAGAAACTCGTCCACCTGCCCGTTACACAGAAGCTACACTCTTGACGGCGATGGAAACAGCTGGTCGGCAGCTTGATGACGAAGAGTTGCGCGACATCATGGCTGATAAAGGTTTGGGAACTCCTGCGACCCGTGCAGCTACGATTGAAGGGTTGATTGAACAAAAGTATATGCGCCGTGAAGAGCGCGAGTTGGTTCCTACTCCGAAGGCTTTTCAACTGTTTGTGTTGTTGAGAGGGCTAAAGGTGAGCGTATTGACCGACCCTCGTATGACGGCTGAGTGGGAACACTCGCTCAAGATGATCGAAGAGGGTAAGGAATCGCGTACCCATTTTATGCAAGAAATTAGCAAACTCACGGAAAATATAGTGGAGTCTGCTAAACGCTATGAAGGGAACAGCGTTCCTATTGAAAACCCCATTCACATCAAGGCGCCTTGTCCGCAGTGTGGTGGGGAAGTGGTGGAAACATATCGCCGTTACGCTTGCACGAACCCAGCATGTCAGTTCTCCATTCCGAAACAGGCATCTGGTCGTGTTTTGGATCCTGAAGAAGTGGAAATACTCATTACCGATAAGCATATTGGGCCACTTACAGGCTTCATTAGCCGCCGTGGCTTCCCCTTTGACGCAGAATTGCGCCTTGTTCAGGAAGAAGGTCTGTGGCAGTTCAAGTTCGATTTTGGTGAGGATGAAGTAGTAGTGGATCTCACGGAAGACGAGGTCGCTAAGTTTACTACTGTTGGCGTCTGCCCAATGTGTGGTTCGGAAGTGAAAGATACTCCGACAGGCTATTGCTGTGAGAAGGGTCTCACTGATAGTGCCAAGAAAAAATGTACTTTCCGTATGGGCAAGACCATTTTGTCGCGAGATATGGCGCCAGAAGAAGTCGAGAAACTTTTACGAGAAAAGAAGAGTGACCTTTTAACTGGTTTCGTTTCTAAGCGTAAGAAACGCACTTTCAGTGCGTTCTTGGTGGTTGGAGAGGATGGTAATGTTGGGTTTGAATTCCCTCCTCGAGATGAGGGTGCTACCTCCAGGGCTCCTGAGAAGACAAATCGTCGAACCAACAAGCGCACGAGCTCCAAGAAATAAGCTTCCTGCAATCGATAAGTATAGGGAGGCAGCGATAGGTTTTTTGATCTTTTGCCTCCCCTTTATTCTTCTCGACTGGCTGACCATACAGTTCGCCAGCTTTCCTAGAAAACGACGTACCGTATCCCACGTCTTGGGTTTCTGACCTGTCTTGTAAATGGAACAGTTGACGTACGGTTCCACCCCTAGATTGGTTTTCCAATTGGGCTAGTGAATTACCTAACTGGCCAATTGGGAGGGGAGAAGAAAAAGGGTGCGCTGTTTAGGTGCGCACCCCCTTAGAGGAAGGTTACAGCAAAAAGCTTATTCTTCTTTGACTTCCTCTGGGCTTGTTTTTCCAGACACTGACGAGGAAACGCTTGGCGTTGCTCCTTGGATTGGGTTTTTTGAGACAAAGATCTGGTCAATACGGTTGTTGTCGACGTCAATCACCTCGAATGTATAGCCAGCCCAGGTCACTTTGTCAGTGCGTTTCGGGATCTTACGAAGCATGTACATCATGAAACCAGCAACCGTTTCATAAGTGGAGTCTTCAGGGAACTCGTCTACATCCAGAGCGTGCTCTAAATCATCAATTGGCGTAGAGCCATCGACCAACCAGGAACCATCACCACGGTCGATGATTTGCAGTTCGTCTTGCGAGACCACCAAGTCTCCCATTACGGTACTCATCACGTCGTTCAGAGTGATGACGCCAACTACGAGAGCGTACTCGTTAATAATGACGGCAAAATCAGCCCCAGCGCGTTGGAATACATCCAACACTTCAGAAAGCGTCAAACTATCTGGAATAAATGGGCAAGTCTGAATAACACCTTGCTCTTTCAAAGAGATATGTTTTCCGGCAAGTACTTGCTTTAGGATGTGCTTAGAGTCGACATAACCAACTACGTGATCAAGGTCATGATCGCAGACCAAGAAGCGGTTGTAAGGCACTGAAGTGATCTTGGCGCGGATATTTTCTTCAGACTCGTCCAATGTGAAAAACACAATATTTTCTCGAGGAGTCATAGCAGACGGTACTAAGCGGCTTTCCAGATCGAAGACGTTTTGAATAACCGCTTCTTCTTGAGGAGCAATAACACCAGCAGCGGCACCAGCGCCAACACTTGCCAAAATATCTTCAGAAGTAATGGTGTCTTGCCGCTTGGTTGGAAAACCGATCGAGCGCAACAAAGAGTCGGAAAGACGTTCTAACGCGAAAACCAAAGGACGCAAACAAGCGATGCAAAAACGCATAGGGCGAACAACAGCCATCGCTGTTGCTTCAGGGCGAGCAATCGCTAAGCGCTTGGGGAGTAAATCAGCAAAGATAACGAAGAGCAATGTAGCAAGCGAGAACGAAAGAATAAAGCTCACTTGATCAAGAAACTGGTATGGGACGACTTGTTCAAGGCACCACATGAAGAAAGGGGAAAAAGTGGCATCCCCCACGATACCCCCTAACAATGCCACGGCGTTGAGGCCTAACTGAATGGCAGAGAAGAATTGCCCTGGTTGCTCTTGTAGGTCCAAAACCAATTTAGCTCGACGATCACCTTCCTCAGCGAGAGCTTGCAAACGCGAACGACGAGCAGCAGCAAGAGAGATCTCAGAGCAGCTCAAGAAGGCGCTAATGAAAATGAGGATAAGCAGTGTGATCAGTTGTGAGTACGAAGTCATAGACTATTTACCAGGAGTAGCAGGTCTATTATTCTACCATGAGCGCGTAAAGCATTGTTTTTTCGGGTGAATCTTACTTTTTCCTGAAAAAATGAGAAAGAATAGTTTGAAAAATACCTTTAACTAAGTGTTGTAATTCCTGCAAAACTCATTTCATTTTGTTGCTTGAGCTTTACAACGAATAGGAAATTCGGTCTAATTCCTAAGGTCTGCCCTTAAAAAGAGGAATATCTCTGCAGGCGTAAACTTCATCACATAGGATTCAAAAAATGAAAAATGCAAAGCTGTTAGCTGCTATGGCTATAGTGGCCGCTGGCACCATCGCTTTGCCTGCAATGGCAGGCACAACGTTGGATGCTGTGAAAAAACGTGATTACTTGGTTTGTGGTGTAAACACGTCGGCTCCTGGGTTTGGTGGCGCTGATAGCCAGGGGAATTGGGAAGGCTTGGATGTGAATATTTGCCGTAGCGTTGCCGCTGCTGTTTTGGGTGATGCTAAGAAGGTGAAATTCATTCCGTTGACCTCGTCTCAGCGTTTTACTGCTTTGCAGTCTGGGGAAATTGACGTCTTAGCTCGTAACACGACTTGGACCATGACTCGTGATACGACGCAGGGTGCGATGTTTGTGGGTACGTCTTACTATGATGGTCAGGGCTTCATTGTGCCGAAGGAATACGGCATTAAGAGCATCAAGGAATTGGACGGTGCTTCCATCTGTATTCAGTCGGGTACGTCTACTGAAAAGACGTTGGCGGACTACTTCCGCACGAATCACCTCAGGTATAAAGCTGTGGTGTTCGATGCCGCTGAGGCCATTCAGGGCGCCTTCTTGTCTGGTCGTTGTCAGGCTTACACGACTGACCAATCTGACTTGGCTGGTATGTTGACGCATGCGCAGAATCCTGAAAAATACGAAATTCTTCCAGAAGTGATTTCCAAGGAACCCCTGGGACCAGCCGTTCGCCAGGGGGATGACCAGTGGTTCCAAATTGTTCGTTGGACCTTGGCTGCCATGGTTGAAGCTGAGGAACTAGGTATCACGCAGGCTAATGCTGATGAACTGCGTAAGACCAGCACGAATCCTAATGTGTTGCGCATCCTTGGTGCTAGCGACGACATGGGGCGTGGCATTGGGTTGGACAAAGAATGGTCCTACCGCATCGTCAAGCAGGTAGGTAACTATGGCGAATCTTGGGAAAAATACTTTGGTCCGAAATCCGCTCTCAAACTCCCGCGAGGTCTTAACAAATTGTGGACTCAAGGTGGTTTGATGTACGCTCAGCCGATCCGCTAAGCGAATCGCTAATTACGCAAAGGCTCCCTGAGATTTTCAAGGGAGCCTTTGTTATTATTGTAAATCCCCTATGTGCAGAAAGTCATTGACAGAATGACGCTACCCCAAATATCTGCACCATTCCTCTCAACTTTCTTTACAGAAAGAGTACGTGATGTTATCAAAAGACACTTTTGGCATAGACGGTGACGATGCCTGGAAGGAGCGTTTAGCAGCCAAACGACGACGGGACTATACGATTCAAGCGGTCCTGTTGCTCGTTCTTTTCGCGTTACTTGCCTCTGCCGTTATGAATGTGTCTGAGAATTTAGAGGCACGTCACATTCGTAGTGGTTTTGCTTTTATTACCAACCCTGCAGGTTTTGACGTTGGCGAAACTGCTATCGCCTTTAGCAGTTTCGATCCCATGTGGAAGGCCTTTTTTGCAGGGATTCTTAATACCATCAAAATTTCTTTGTACTCGATCGTGACTGCCACTTTAATGGGAGTAGTGGTTGGTTTGATGCGCTTGTCCCGACATCCGATGTTGAGGTTTTTGGGCGCAGCTCATGTTGAGGTTTATCGCAATATTCCTCTAATTGTCTTATTTTTGGCGGTTTATTTAACCGTGACAGAATTGTTGCCAAGCGCTCGTGGCGCATTACACATTGGAGAATGGGTTTTCTTGTCGAAGAGTGGGCTTCAATATGCGGAACCGGTACAAACGCTTTATGCAACGTTAAGCGCATTTGGGGCAGGATTTGTCGCCGCATTTCTTACCCATAAGACGCTACTGAAACGTCTCACCAGTCTTATCGCCAGCCTCTGGGGTCTTCTGGCATTTGCTGTAATTGCAATGCTCGTTTGGGTGGGTTTTGGCGCTATTGGAGGCTGGGTACACCCAGAACAGACTCGTTTTGCTTTGTCTGGTGGTGGGCAATTTACGCCAGAATTTTTGGCATTGTGGTTAGGATTGACTCTTTTTACTTCGGCGGCTATTGCTGAAATTGTTCGCGCTGGCGTACTGGCAGTACGCCCTCAGCAGTGGGACGCTGGCTTAGCCCTTGGACTGACTCGTACTGAAACGGTCAGCTACGTTATCTTTCCGCAGTCGATGCGATTGGTAATCCCACCCCTGGCGAGCCAATACATGAACTTAACGAAGAATTCGTCCCTCGCTGTGATCGTTGGGTATCCAGATCTAGTCAATATTGGGAATACTGCCATCAATGTCAGTGCTCAAGCTCTAGAGGTGATCTGTATCATCATGATGGTGTACTTGACCTTGAATCTCATCATCTCGGTGGTGATGAATGCCTTGAACGCTCGCGTTATGCGAGCTCCACAGTAACGCAGAGGGGGGAGATCAAGATGCAAGTAGTTTCTCAGAGAGCCTTCCACGGTACATTGTGGCAACGAATTCAAAAACAATTTTTCTACTCTAAGTGGGCAGGGATGCTCACCTGCTTCGTTTTTGCCGTTATTTTGTACATCTGTCTCCGTTTATTTATCTGGGGCGTGGTAGATGCTAGCGTGGGCAATGCCGAAGTCTGTAAACAAGCCACTGGCGCTTGCTGGGGGTTCGTGGCAGAAAAATGGCGTTTAATTATTTTTGGTCGATTCCCTTATGATGAACAGTGGCGTCCAGCTGTTGCAACGACTCTGTTGATTGCAGCGTTGGTCATCAGCGCTATTCCTGCTTTCTGGAATAAAGTGATGGCGCGCTATCTACTCTGGATTTGGTTTATTGCGTTTTTGGGCTTCTTCACCTTGATGAAGGGTGGGCTCTTTGATTTGACGCCTATCTCGACGGATATGTGGGGTGGCTTCCCATTAACAGTTGTTCTGACTCTTTTCGGGATGGGACTATCGATTCCCTTAGGAGTGATTCTGGCTATTGGTCGTCGCAGTTCTATGCCGATTGTTTCTGGTATTAGCACTGGGTATATTGAGTTGGTGCGAGGCATCCCCCTCATTACCGTGCTTTTTATGGCGACCTTTATTTTTCCCTTACTTCTCCCAGCGGGTACGCGAATGGATGCGTTCTGGCGCGTGACAATTGCGATCGTCCTCTTCCAGGCCGCTTATATTGCTGAGACGGTTCGTGGTGGGATTCAAACGATTCCCGCAGGGCAGTTTCATGCAGCAGAGTCTTTAGGGCTAAACAAGGTTCAAACCTATATTTATGTGATTTTGCCACAAGCTCTAGTTGCTGTCATTCCTGCTTTTATCAATAGCTTGCTTTCTTGCTTCATGGATACTTCGCTTGTAACTGTTGTTTCAATGACGGATCTAACTGGTGCATTGAAGCTTGCGTTAGGGGATGCAGAGTGGCGAGCCTTCTTTGTAGAAGGGTATTTATTCATTGCTGCTATTTACTTTGTCTGTAGTTTCATTATCTCCCGTTATAGCCTTTGGTTAGAGGCGTACTTGAGAGGAAATAAGAAAAGGTAAAAGAAAGAGAGTAAGCTAGTGGCATACTCTCAAATCAAGAAAAGGTGAAATTATGTTTGTGACCTTTCATGAACACATCATCCGTCTTTCTCATGGACCTGCCGAAGGTCTGAGCAAGATCGAATTATGGGAAGCGTTACTTGAATACGTACGTAAGCCCCAAGAATTTGTTGAACATATGACTCATGCTGAGATTTTGGAAGAAGTCAAAACTGCGGCAGGGGTGAAATTAGTGCGTAAACTGCATTTCGATAAGGTTGAAGTCAACGACTCGGTGGATATTCGTGAAAAAGACTACGAAATCGTGACTGCAGTGGCGGCGTCGGAGCATTTCCCTGAGTCTACTTTCCTCATTAAGGTAGAAGAACCTGAAGAAGGCAACCTTTTTATGCGCTTTATCTATTCGGAAGATGAGCGTAATGAAAATCCGATGTATCAAGATATTCGCAAACAGGCCTATCAGGCAAAAGACGAATATCTCGTTGAAGAGCTTTTGAAGTGGGTCTTTAACAAGAAAAAAACTAACAGAGAATTGATCGATTAATCAGGGCGTCCATACCTCCGGATGGTGATGTGGCCGCCTTTTTATCTAGCAAAAAAATGGCAACAACCCCAGATCGCATTGTTAACCTGATTGCACAGGATATTTCTGTTCAAGAGTGGCAAGTTCAAGCTGTGTTGGATTTATTTGCCGAACAAGCAACAGTTCCTTTTATTGCACGCTATCGTAAAGAGCGTACTGGTGGTCTTGATGATGCACAGCTACGCCTACTTGAAGAACGTTTTCTCTTTTTTAAGGCGCTAGAAGAACGTCGAGAAACGATTGCTCGTACCATAAAGCAGCAAGGAAAGATGACGCCTGAGATTGAAGTCGCGTTATTGGAGGCAAAAACTAAGCAGGCTTTGGAAGATATTTACCTCCCTTATCGCGTTAAACGTCGCTCTTTGGCGGTCGAGGCCAAAGAAGCTCAGCTCGAACCACTACTTGAGGCGATTCTTGCTAATCCTAAAGCCGAAGCGCGCACGTTAGCGGCAGATTACGTCAAGACAGATACGGCTTTTAGCACGGTGGAGGATGTCCTAAAAGGGATTCGCGCGATTTTTGGTGAGCGCATTGCAGATTGCACAGAGCTTGTTTCTGGATTACGCCAATTTGTTTGGGAAAACGCCAGCTTAGAAAGTGTGCGCTCTAATGAAGTCGAAGATGTTGAAGGGGTTTTTAAAGACTACTATGAGTACTCTGAGCCCATTTCAGTAATACCTTCCCACAGAGCGCTTGCGCTTTTCCGTGGTTACGATCGCCGAGTGTTGACGCTTTCTCTGCGTGAAGACGATTACATTGTTGAGCATTATCTCGACAAGGTTTTTGAAACTTTAGCGCTCCCTACAGAGTATCGGCAAGCTGGTTCTTGGGTGTTGAGTACTGTGCAATGGGCCTGGCGAGTGAAGTTACGCCCAAGTTTCTCCACGGACCTTTTCTCCCAACTGCGTGAGAAAGCAGAAAAACAAGCCATTGATGTGTTTGGAACCAATTTGAAATCTCTGTTGATGGCCCCTCCTGCGGGAACAAAAGTGGTTATGGGTTTAGACCCAGGGTTTAGGAATGGAGTGAAAGTTGCCGTCGTCAATGCGCGTGGAGCACTTGTTGACACGATGATCATCTATCCTTTCGGACCTCGAGTCGAACAGGCAAAGGCACAAATAGCCGATATGATCAAGAAGCATCACGTGGAACTGATGGCGATTGGTAACGGGACGGCTAGCCGAGAAACAGATGCCTTTGTTGGCGAGATTTTGCGCGAACATATCAACCTCAAAGCCCATAAGGTAATTGTGAGTGAAGCAGGAGCAAGCGTGTACTCGGCTTCGGAAGTTGCATTTGAAGAGTTCCCAGACGTTGACGTGAGCTATCGTGGAGCGATCTCCATTGCTCGTCGGTTGCAAGATCCGCTCGCAGAATTGGTTAAGATTGATCCAAAATCAATTGGCGTCGGGCAGTACCAACATGACGTTAACCAGTCGCACCTAATCGCCCGATTAAATAACGTAGTGGAAGACTGCGTGAATGCGGTAGGGGTGGATGTTAACACGGCTAGTGTACAGATCCTTCAACGTATTTCTGGGTTAGGTCCTGTGCGTGCCCGAAACATTGTTGAGCAAAGAACGAGTGAAGGGTTGTTCCGTAGCCGCGAGCAGTTGCGAAAAGTCCGTGGCATGGGCCCTAAAGTCTATGAGTTGAGCGTTGGCTTTCTGCGCATCAATAATGGCGAAAATGCCCTGGATTCCACTTCGGTGCATCCAGAATCCTACCCGCTCGTCTCACAGATTTTGAAGGCGCTTGGGAAGCCGCTAGATGAAGTCATTGGCAATACGGAGCTCTTGAAAACGTTAAAGTTAGAACAATTTGTGACGCCAGAAGTCGGGTTGCCAACATTACGCGACATTGTGATGGAACTCGAAAAACCAGGACGAGACCCGCGTGAGCGGTTTTCTTATGCCAAGTTTTCCGATGATGTCATGAGCATGGATGATCTGATACCTGGGATGAAACTCGAAGGCGTGATTACCAACGTGGCTCAGTTTGGTGCTTTTGTGGATATTGGGGTTCATCAAGATGGACTAGTGCATATTTCTCAGCTATCAGACAAGTTTGTGAAGGATCCTCATCAAGTTGTGAAAGTGGGAGATATTGTGCAAGTAAGTGTTCTAGAGGTCGACCAAGCTCGTCATCGAATTTCCCTTTCGATGAAACGGCAGTCAGAGAAAAGTAGCTCTGGGGCTTCCCGCACAAGAGAGAAGAGCAAAGCCCTCTCCCGAAGAGAGGAGCTACAAGGCGCAATGGCCAATGCCTTTAAGAGTGTTGGTGTGCACTAATGCAGAAAGCTCAGTAGTCGAAATTGAAGATAGTTTTTTGCTTCTTTGAGAGATGGTTTCCGTATAGAATAAATGCCTTTTCAGGCGTTGCTTATCTAACAGTTTCTTATGCGAAATGATCGCTAGAGCGTTGATTTTTTAGCAGTTTTTATTATGACTAGTCCTAATCCTGCATTGGTACGAGACGTGGAAGATCGCCGTACTTTTGCCATTATTTCTCACCCTGACGCTGGTAAAACCACGTTGACGGAAAAGTTGTTGCTTTTCGGGGGCGCTATTCAATTAGCTGGCGCTGTTAAAGGACGTAAAGCGGCACGACACGCTACCTCTGACTGGATGGAAGTTGAAAAAGAACGTGGTATTTCGGTCACAAGTTCAGTGATGCAGTTTAAGTACAACGATCACGTCATCAACTTGTTGGATACGCCAGGGCACGAAGACTTCTCTGAAGATACATACAGAGTGTTGACTGCGGTTGATGCGGCCATCATGGTGATTGACGCAGCCAAAGGCGTGGAAGCACAGACGATCAAGTTGCTTGAAGTTTGTCGTATGCGTAATACGCCAATCATTACGTTCATTAATAAGTTAGATCGCGAAGTTCGTTCGCCTTTGGATTTACTGAGTGAAATTGAAAGCGTGCTGAAATTGCAGTGTGTGCCAATTACTTGGCCGATTGGGATGGGGAAAACGTTCCGTGGTGTGTTTTCACTGCTCAAAAATTGTATGGTGAAATTTACCGCAGGTGAAGAGCGTCTGACAGGTGATCGTGAAATTATTGAAGATCTAAATAATCCAGAATTAGATCAATTATTCCCAATGGAAATGCCTGCTGCCCGAGAAGGTATTGAATTAATTCAAGGCGCAACAGAACCATTTGATTTACAGAAGTTTTTAAATGGCGAACAAAGCCCCGTATTTTTCGGATCTGGGGTAAATAATTTTGGTGTGCAGGATTTATTAGATGCCCTTGTCAATTGGGCTCCCTCTCCGCAACCACGCCAGACCAACACTCGAATGATAGAACCCGTTGAGGAACCATTTACGGGTTTTGTTTTCAAGATTCAGGCCAATATGGACCCGCGACACCGCGACCGTATTGCCTTCTTCCGAGTTTGCTCTGGGCGATACACGCCAGGCAAGAAAGTTTTTCATACTCGTGAAGGGCGTGAGATGAAGATTGCCAATGCACTTACTTTTATGGCGCAGGACCGCGTGATCATGACGGACGCTGTGGCAGGGGACATCATCGGTATTTATAACCATGGACAGCTGCATATTGGTGATACTTTGACGGAAGGTGAACAGCTCACCTATACGGGTATTCCTAATTTTGCACCAGAACTTTTCCGTGCAGCTAGAAGCAAGGACCCTTTCAAAGCCAAACAGCTTCAAAAGGGTTTACAGGAACTTGGAGAAGAAGGAGCAATTCAAGTTTTCACCAACGATCTTGGCAACATTATGTTGGGTGCAGTGGGACAATTGCAGTTTGAAATTGTTGCGCAACGTCTGGAAACTGAGTACAAAGTTGGCGCTATTTACGAGCACACCGATGTGTCAACGGCTCGTTGGTTATCATTTCCTGATGAAACGACAAGAAAAGAGTTTGAAGCAGAACAAGCTGCTCGTTTGGCAACTGACGTAAATGGGAATATGGTCTATTTGGCTACATCCATTTATAACCTGGAAACCACGATGAAGCACTGGCCGCAGGTCAAATTCCATGCAACTCGGGAAATGAATGAAAAGTTCGAGTAAGCACTCACTCTTGCTAAATTGACTGTGCAATAAGTAAATAGAAGTGGTTGCTTACTGACATTCTTGCATAATCCGATGGACTATAGCTTCAAAATCCACTGAGGCACTGTGCTAGCAAAGTGGGCATAAAGGAATGGCCTGCATGGAGGACAGAGGGTTAACAAATCTCTGCAAAAAATAAACCTCTGCGAGATTGTTCCCGCAGGGGTTTATTGTGTTTAAAGAGAAATCCAAACGTTTTTGTGATCTGAATTCTGAAAAACAATCGCCTAGTTAATTCCTTATAAGGAATTATTTAAAATTTTAGAAAAGAGAAGTCTCTACCATTTTTTGATAAATCGATGGACTGAATTGCAAGAGTACGGCCAGTGCGTTCTACGATAGATTTTTGCAACGCAAGGTTCGATTCATTTCCACTTTCGCTGTGAGCTTTTGAATCATAAAGGTTGTAGGCCTTTCGATTTGCAGAAGGAGTGATGTTTGGCATCACAATATTGCAGCCGTAAAGGATTCCTTGAATCCGTCCATCGGGGTGAACCGTTTCTAAGGAGGTCGATGCGACGATGTTTGCCTTATTTAGAACCAAACGCACAACGGCAATCATATTGAGAGAAAGCTGCAGTAATGGGGTTTTTGCTAGCATTCCTTCCTCAACCATATCGCCACCGCGACTCGTAATATAAGGCCCCATTCCAATGGTTTCGGGATTCAGGCGCTGAAAAACGCGAATGTCTTGGACCAAATCGTCCAATGTTTGATTGGGTAATCCAATCATCACGCCGGTGGCTAATTGGTAGCCCACTTGACGCAAGTTATCCAAATCGATATAACGATTGACAAGTACTTTTTCGTGCTTGCCAGGTGTGCTATGCAGGGCGTCAAAGATCTTTTGGTTTGTTGATTCAATACGTAATAAATAACCTAAACCAGCAGGATTTCCTGCGGCATCTGCCCAACGTTGGTAAGTTTCTTTTGTCTGCTCGCCTAAACTCAACAAGATATTTAATCCTTGAGGAAGCTCAGGGCATACAGTTTTTTCATGAATCTCAGAGATAACCTCAGAGATGAAATCAATCCACTTTGGATCTCGTCTTTCTCCTGCTTGGATGCCAATAGATCCGTACCCCTTTTGAAAAGCTATTAAAGCGGAATTAACGATAACATCTTTTTCAAGAGTATATCTATCGACAAAATGATTATCTTTTCTAATTCCGCAGTATCGACAATTTGCAGTACAAATATTACTAATTTCAATTAGGCCACAAAGAACAATTTTATTTCCGAGAAATTTTTCTGTTAAAGAAAAGGCCGCTTTTTGTAGTTTTTGGCAATCTTCAGGAGCAGAGAGACCGAGCAAAAAGCGGAGCTCTTCATCGCTAAATTCCGTTTTTTGAAGGATAAGATCAAGATTCATCATGTTGGTTAGATTCTTAGGCTTGTTAAAAATGATTGGCACGTCAAAATGCCACTGCCACAATGAATAAGAGAGAGTTTAGAAGAGTTATCTTCATGCACTTGGGTATCGATGTCTCAACTTTTTATGCTTTTTCTAGTAACGAGTTGGAAATTTTTGTCTCGAGAGAGATCATAAGAACATTATTTCCATAGCTAGGAAGAGGTCGGTAGATGGAATAGATTGAATGAAAACAGCCGGGAGAGAAATTTCTAACCCGGCTGTGTTGAGGAGTGAACCTTACATATCCTCTTCTTTAAGCGGTTTGCGCAACTCTGCACGAACGTTATCCATAGCAGAGTAAAAGGCCTTCATCATTACAAGACCGAGGAACTTACCACTATCTGTGACGACGATACGATCGGGATCGTTCGGATCATCTTTAATAGCACCCAATAAACGCAGTCCCATCATTTCTTTGAAAAGCGTGCGGTCCACGTTGACACCATGCACTTCGCGGAAGTAACGACGAGAAAGTCGATGGGAGAAAAGTCCCAACATCAAGCGATACTGCAAAATCGAATGCTTATCAAACTGACGGCGACGCTCAACCCCTGTGTGGCCTGCCGCGATACGTTCACCATAACGGCGTAGGCTGAAGGTGTTCACATATAAACTGTCGCCTAAGAAACTGAAAGCACCAGAGCCGACGCCTAAGTATTCGTCATGATCGACCACATATTCGTCAAAGCCTTCGTCATTTGTGCGACCGAAGGTCCAGGAGGTGAGCTGACGGTAGTGTGAACCGAGGGTATCCATAATGACACCGTACTGTTCAGCTAGTTGGCTACCTTCAGCAGCAATGACGTTTTTCACGCTTTTGCGAGTCTGAGAGGTCACCATCAAAGGGTAAGTAGTCACCTGGCGCGGATTGAGTTGGCGAATCTTGTCCATATCGCTTTGCAGCATGTCCAATGTTTGGCCGCGGAAGCCGAAGATCATATCGACGTTACAGACAGGGAAAAGTTCTTGAGCATATTGAAGGCGTTCAAAAATCTGTTTTCCAGACCCAAACTTTTCATAGCGTTCCGCGAGCTTGAGAATATCGTCGTTGAAGCTCTGCACACCAATCGACATACGGTCCACCAGTCCTTTGAGGTTACGGAACTGCGGTGTCATGATGATCTGTGGGTCCGTTTCACAAGAGATTTCTTTGATGGACGGGAAAAGCTTCTTAGCGTGTTCGAGCGTTTTGATCAACTCAGATTCAATGATCGTCGTTGTACCGCCACCCACATACATAGATTGGAAGTCGTAGCCCAACGCCTTCACGTAGTCCATTTCCTTGCGTAAATTTTCAAAGTAAGCGCGAGCTGTGTGTTCCTTGAATAAGAAGCGATGGAAAGTACAGTACGAGCACAACGTATGGCAGAACGGAATGTGCGCATAGAGAAGGTATTGGTGACCTTCCTGAGGAGGTGGGGGGCTATTAAGAATGACCGGATCACAATGGAGATATTTCTTCGTGTAGTAATCCATGATGCGATCGGTCATGTTGATCGCCCATTCAGGCATTAAATCCTGGTGGTGTGCGGTTGAGCTCATAGGAATAGATGTCGTTTCAAACAAAAAAGATATTGAATTTTAGCTTACTCTGACGTTGAGCGAAAAACTATTTGAGAAATGGATCGATTGATAAAAGCAATAGGCTATTCCCTTACAGCAGTAGGGGAATAGCCAGAGTAGGGTAGCACTAAAAGTATTAACCGTGAGTAGCGTAGAGCTTCTGAATGACGTCTTTAAATTTATTACTCAACGGTCCGCGTTTGAGTTTAAGCGTTGGAGTGAGCAGACCATTTTCGATGCTCCAAGGTTCTCGTGTGAGTACCACAGCGCGAGGTAAAGCATAGTGCGGGAAATCCTTTGCTGCAATCTTGGCACGCTTGAGAGCGGCGCTGCGTACAGCAGGAACGGAAAGCGAAGCGTCATCATCAGGGTCGACACCGTGTTCTTTAGCGAGCGACCTCCACTCTTCTTCCCCTACTACAGTAATCAGGCTAAGGTAAGGCCGATTTTCACCAATAATGTAGGCCTGAGCAAAGAGCTGGTCTGTTTCGATAGCGCTCTCAAGGTCAGCCGGAGGAACTTTTTCCCCGGTGCTAGTGACGATAATTTCTTTAATTCGTCCCTTAATTTGAAGCATGCCTGCGTCATTAAAGGCGCCAACGTCCCCAGTACGCAACCACCCGTCTTCAGTGAAGGCGTTAGCGCTGTCTTCGGGGCGATTCCAGTAGCCCTTCATCACAGTCGGCCCCTTAATCTGGATTTCATCGCCTTCGCCCAGGCGCAACTCTACGTTGCAGAATGGGCGGCCCACTGTTGCGGGTTGATTGAGTGTCTGATTGTTCCCTGCGATGATTGGGCTGGCTTCAGTCATGCCGTAGCCCTGAATAATGGGCAACCCAAGACCACAGAAAGTACGAGCAACTTTCGCATTCAGAGCTGCGCCACCAGAAATGGCAATACGCAATTTGCCGCCAAACTGGCTCAACAAAGTATTAGACACTTTGCGCAATAGCAGGGCACGCACAATGGGGTCCAAGAACTCGCGCCAGGAGTGTTCTTTAGGTAAAAGGTTTTTCTTACAGAAATCACGCCAACCCACTTCAGTGGCCCAGTTAAAGAGAAGGCGAGCAAAGCCACTCGACTTCTTCAATTTGTCTTCTACACGCGCGAAAATACGTTCATAGACGCGTGGAACCGAGATGATGACATCTGGCTTGATCGTCTTCAGATCGTCAGCTAAAAGCAAAATAGAGCGGTTGTAGGCAATACGGCAGCCTGTCGCGAGTGCGAGATAGTAGCCTGCAGTACGCTCAAACGTATGAGATAGCGGTAAGAAGGAGAGGAAGGTATCTCCCACTGTTGGAGACACACAAACCAGGGTAGCTTTCACATTGCTCACGATGTTGTCGTGTGAGAGCATCACGCCTTTAGGACGGCCTGTCGTTCCAGAGGTGTAGATAATGCCCGCCAAATCATCTCCTTTAGGCAAAGCAGGGAGCTCATTGGAGAATTCTTCCCCAGCCTTTAAGAAGCCTTCAGCACCGATAACATTAAAGTGTTCGTCTTGCACAGGTTCAGTGACTTCGCCATCTTCGGTCACGATCACATGATTGAGGTCTGGCATTTCAACGCCTGTGGCACGGATTTGCTCCCACCGTGTGAGTTTGTTCGTGATCAAGACTTTGGCTTGGCTATCAATAATGATGAATGCGCAAGCGCCGGGGGTATCAATCGCATGCAGAGGCACTGGAATCAAGCCATTGGCAAGTGCTGCCTGATCAGCGCAAACGTGATCGATACAGTTTGGCATCAGAATGGCAACACGTGTCCCTCTAGCAAGTTTCATTTGGACAAAAGCTTTACGCCAAGCGAGGATCTTGTCCCCCAACTCCTTATAGGAGTAACTAACCCACTGATTTGTTGTGCGATCAAATTGGCGAATGGCTTCTTGCGATGAATACAGCTTAAGACTATTCTCGAACAATCCTGGCAAAGTATGAATGGCATCAAGATCGTAGGAACTGCTTGTTTCACTAGCTGGCACTGTTAATTCCTTCTTATTTTTTCTTCACATAAAAGTGTGGCAATGCTTTGCCATGTCGTCATTCAACATACTGAAAGACGGTCTATTTTTGGGATCTTAAAAATAGGGGTTTACCCTAATTCTAAAGCGATTTTCTTCTCTTCGAGCTCTTCCCAACGCAGATAACTTGTTGCTATTTCTTCTTCAAGCTGCTGAGCACGTTCTTTATCCAGTTTGATTTTCTCAACAGATTGGGAGTGATAGTCAGGCGTGCTCATCTTATTGATGAGATCCACCTGCTCGGCTTCAAGCTCTGCTATGCGGTTTGGAAGCTCTTCAAGTTCTTTATTTTCTTTATAGCTCAAGCGCTTTTGTTCTTTCTTAACCGGGTGGCTTGACTTTACTGGTTCGTTGACGGGTCTGACCTCGTTAGTAGCCGTTTTCTTCTGGCGTTGATGCGCCCAGTCGGAGTAGCCGCCCACGTAAGTCCCCCACTTTCCTTTACCTTCCGGGACGAGTACGTGTGTCACTACGTTGTCTAAGAAGCGACGATCGTGGCTTACCAAAATAATCGTGCCAGAATAATTGGCAAGGGTTTGTTCCAGTACATCTAGGCTGTCAATATCCAGGTCATTAGTCGGCTCATCGAGAACCAATAAATTGGCGGGAAGCGCAAATAATCGCGCTAGGAGCAAACGATTTCGTTCCCCACCAGAGAGCGAGCTCACAGGAACGTTTACGCGACGAGGGGGAAAAAGAAAATCTCCCATATACGCGATGATATGTTTCTTCTGCCCAGCAATTTCAACCCATTCAGAACCAGGAGAGATGGTATCCGCTACTGTCTTAGTGAGATCAAGCTGATCACGAAGCTGATCGAAGTAGGCGACCTGAATGTTGGTTCCGATCTTTACCTCGCCGGCATCAGGCTGAAGCTTGCCTAATATGAGCTTGATCAGAGTACTTTTGTCTACGCCGTTCTGACCTACTAGGCCAAGTTTCTCGCCACGTAAGAGGGTGAAATCGAAGTCTCTCACGATAGTACGATCTCCAAAGGACTTACTGAGCCCTTTGATCTCGGCAACGATTTTTCCGCTCCTGACTCCCTCGTCAATGGCGAGTCTCATGCTACCAGTGAGATCACGACGCTGTTCACGTTCGCGACGCAAAGCCTCAAGACGCCGAACACGTCCTTCGTTACGAGTGCGGCGTGCTTCGATACCTTTTCGAATCCAAACTTCTTCTTGCTTCCAGAATTTATCGAATCGCTGATTTGCTAAAGATTCACTGTGCAATTCGTAGTCTTTCCTTTCTTGATAAGCAGCAAAGCTACCTGGGTAGGACCGTAATTGACCTCGATCGAGCTCGATGATGCGAGTGACGACATCGTCTAAAAACTGACGATCGTGCGTGATAACAATCAAAGAGCGTGAATTTTTATATTCTGTATTACAAATTTCCTCCAAAAGGGAGATTGCCTCGATATCTAGATGGTTTGTTGGCTCATCTAAGAGAAGGACCTCTGGGGAGAGAGCAAAAGCGAGTGCAAGAGCAGCACGTTTTCGCTCCCCTCCGCTTGCTTGTTGAGGGGCGAGATCTTGATGGACATCGAATCGTTCGATATATTCATCGAGTTTGGCGAGAATACGCCACTTTTCTCGATCATCTGGATAGTGGCCAAGTTTACCTCGGAGAATCAAACTTTCTCGGATCGTCTTTGCTTCGGGAAGGAGGGGTTCTTGTTCGACATACTGAATGCGAAGTCCATCTTGTGCAATACGATCGCCGTGATCTGGGAGTTGAGTATTGGCAAGAATGGAGAGGAGGGTACTTTTCCCAGTGCCATTGCGCCCGATAACTCCGATGCGCTCTCCTGCCTCAAGGGCAAAGTTTGCGCCATCGAGAAGCGGTAAATCGCCCCAAGAGGCGTCAACGTTTTGTAAGGTGATCAAAGACATAACAAAAGCAGTATCGAATAGAAAGAGAAAGCAGTGATACAGAACAACCACTGCTTCTCTTGATGCGTCAGCAAAACAATCGCCTTATTAGTGGTTACTTGGCTCAAGCGTAAGCAACTGCAAGGATCCGTCCTGAATCAAAATAGCGGCAGGCTTACGATCTAAAAGTGCAGATTGAGCACGGTTGCTTGTCCAGGTGCCAGACTCTCCCGAGAATTTAAAGGTCGTCTCCTGATGAGCCCACTTCTCAGCGACTGAAAGCGCGTCAACACCTAAGGCAAATAAACGCTTTGCCGTGAGGGAATACGGCATGGCGGTTTGGAATTTGGCTTCAAAGCTTTCGTTGTCATATTCCACAAGGAGAGGGGAATCGACAAAAATAGCATTGTTCATGTCATACACCAAAGAGCTAGCTGTTGGATTGGTTTCTGGATCTCCGGGGTTTAAAAGGGAAATACCCCAAATCTGAGTGTTACGTGGCAGGCGATTGATAACGAGGCTAGCTTGAGCAGCGTCTAAAGACAAGAGAGCAACAGGGTACTGAGAAACCTCTTGGGAGTCAGCAGAGCGCAAAGCATTCTTGAGCCTTTCGAGACGTTCCATGTTCTCTTCTGTGCTAGGGGCCTGAGAAAGTGCCGAAATCTCTTGCACATAAAGCTGACGTTGTTCCGAGCTCAATTGAGGAGGGGTAAGCTGCTTGAGAGAGTTAATCGTTGCGGGATCAATCGGCAAGATTTGATAAGGGACAACATGATCTTGCAGAGCAGTTTCGTAACCTGCAGTGACTCGGTAGTCCGTCTTATTAGCGTCGCGCACGATGAGGACTTTGGACAACGGATTGTTCAGTTGTTCTAAAGAGTCAGCAGCGAGTTTGGCAACATAGTTGGCCTCCAACTCAGTAGAAAGGGACATCATCAAAAGGTGAGCGTCGTTTTCCGACATCATGCTATGAGTTGGTGTGTTCAATGCAATTACAGGCAACGGTAAACTTGGGAGGCGTAACAGAGCATCGACTCGTTCACGTGAAAGAGGACCGATAGCGACATCAGCGCCAGCTAGCGCAGCTGCTTTGAGTTGGTTATCCAAATTGTCATTGGAGCTCGATTCCACCATAATGAGGCGGATGTTCGGTTTGCGAATACAGGCTGCTGTCAAACCATTCAGAACGATTTTGTTCGCCGCAATAGTAGGAGCGGTATCCCCTGGCATAATGACCGCAACGGTGAGATTGCGATGATCACTTTTACCAGCGGGGTCGCTAGACACTGCGCCTGGTACAGGCACAGATTCCATAGCTTGCGCAGTAGCTGTCTCGAACGAATCCGTTCCAGTAGCCGCCCCCGCACAGAGCGGAATTGTTAGACTGAGCGAGCAACAAAACGCAATACGAAGTGAAGTGAGGACAGACACAATGAGTTCCCTAAGAGAGAGTTTAATATCAGATTCTTTGTTTCAGGCTTCTGGTTTACAAACGCAAGAGTGCCCTAATGGCGCTTTGTACGTTATTGGGCTACCCATCGGTAACTTGGGTGATATTACATTGCGCGCACTTTGGATTTTAAGCAAAGTCGATGCAATCGCGGCAGAAGATACCCGAGAAACTAAGAAAATATTAGAAAAATACGGAATTAACGCAAAATTGCTGTCGGTTAGAGAGCACAACGAGCATACCGGCGCGGAACAAATCATAAACTTTTTAGCCCAAGGTTGGCGAGTTGCTATGGTAACTGATGCTGGTACTCCAAGTATTTCGGATCCAGGCGCCAAAGTTGTCAAAATGGTTGTCGAGGCGGGATACCGTGCTATTCCCATTCCTGGTTGCTCTGCAGTCGTGACAGCGCTTTCTGCTTCGGGTTTTGAAGGTAATGCCTTTACGTTTGTTGGTTTTTTGCCTAGTCAAGCTAAAGCACGGCATGAGGCTCTCAAGAAATACCTGGAGCGCCCAGAGGCCTTTGTGCTTTATGAAGCTCCTCATCGAATCACAGACTTGCTTCAGGACTTGGCGCAACAAATTGCTCCATCGCGCCCAGTAGTGATAGCACGTGAAATCACGAAAAAGTTTGAAGAGTTTACTTATCTAACAGGGGTCAGGTTGGCCGAATGGTTATCTACCATGACACCAAAAGGCGAGTACGCAATTCTTATTGGCGCAGAGCAACGCGAAGCAACGAGGGCAGAATTGACCGAGGAACAAAAAACTTGGCTATTGAATTTGATACCTCTAGTACCTACATCGAAGCTAGCAGCGGTTGCCTCTAAAGTGACTGGATTTGCCCGCAGTGATATCTATGAATGGCTTTTGGCGCAAAAAGAATCCTAATGGACACTGATTATGTTTCACGTGAAACATTGTCAAGTTTTGAAGGGAAGTAATGTTTCACGTGAAACGGTCCTCTCTTTTCAATTGAGTAGGTACGAAAAAGCCACCCTTGGGTGGCTTTCGCGTCACATAGAATCTCACAATTAAGGGCGAAGGGCAACTTCACGTGCCTTAGAGGAATGAATATTACGAACCAATCCTTCTAAGAGCGAGGAGAGTTCTTCAACTAAGTTCGAGTTGGAAATCACTCCAACCAATTTATTATTTTCGTCCACAATGGGTAAACGGCGAATGCCAAATTCACGCATGCGAGCCAATGCGACCACCATCGATTCATCAACCGTAGCCGTCACAACGGGTGTCGTCATAATATCGGCCACTGTGACTTTGTTGGGGTCTTGGTTAAGCGCAACGACTTGGATTGCAATATCTCGATCCGTGATCATGCCCTGAGGGGTTTGTTGATCATCAACGATGACCAAACTGCCAACGTGCTGTTCACGCATTTGAGCTGCACATTCCGTAATGGTTTTATTAGAGGGGATCGTGGCGACATCATGCACCGCCATATCGATGACCTTCATAGAACGTGTACGCATGTTATTCCTTTGAGAAAAACTCAGTGTTGATCGTGTATTCTCGAGTCAGACCTATGACAACTGATCCTCCTCTCTGTAGAAGACCAACTCTGGGGATGAGTGACTTCTGGAGCCACAAGAATTCTGATTGTTGAGTGCTACAGTGAGCACTAAACTTCACCTCAATAGTTGATAGTTAGACTAGCAAAAATCTCAAGCCTTTGCTTTGCTGGTAGCCCAAGAAATCAGCGTAAAACTATTCTTTTTCATCACCGTCGCTCGCCTCTACGTTAAAGAGGAGGTGTTGGAAAGTGGTGAAATCGTACAGATGTTTATCCATTAAGTGCGAGGGAGCTACGCGTTGCAGACTCATGAAGATGTTGTATATGCGACCAGGGAATTCGCGATCCCACTCACGAATCAAAGCTTTAATTTCCTGACGTTTTAAGTTTTCTCCCTTACCACAAATTCCTTTTGCAGTAGTGGGGTAGCCCATGATCTTGGAAAATTTTTCGGTTTCGTATTCACGGATGTAAGCTAAAGGACGAATGACCGTATTTTTTCCATCATCACTGCGAAGAATAGGCGGCATGGCTTTGAGACGCCCACCGTAGAAAAGATTCAAGAGTAGCGTTCCAACGATATCGTCCATGTGGTGTCCTAAAGCGATTTTGGTACAACCGTGTTCACGCGCAACGCGATAGAGAATTCCACGGCGTAAACGTGCACACAGCGAACAGATATTCTTCCCGTCGGGGATAATGCGTTCAATGATGGAAAAAGTGTCTTGATCTTCAATATGGAAAGGCACGCCAGTCTTTTCCAGATAGCCAGCTAACACTTCTCGAGGAAAGTTAGGAATGTGTTGGTCAATATTGACGGCTAAAAGCTCAAAGTTAATAGGTGCGCGTTGTTGTAATTTTTTTAAAACATCCAAGAGGACAAAACTATCTTTTCCGCCGCTCATTGCGACCAAGACTTTGTCGCCGTCTTCAATCATGTTGAAGTCTGTAATGGCTTGGGCCGTGAGTCGAACAAGACGTTTTTCTAGCTTTTTTACTGCGACGCTTTTCTTGTTTTTCTTGGGTGCAACTTGGGTCAGAACCTCGGGTTCAGTGACCTCATCAGAGAGATCGGTGGAAGGAACGGCATCGACCAAATCAATAGGAATGACAGGAATATTGGTAGACATAGGCGTTAGGCTTTGAGTAAAAAGAAAGCAGCTCCTTCGCGCCAGACTTCTAGGCCAACAGACTCAGCCTTTTCGTAAGCCATAGGTTTGGCGGTTGTGAGTCGAAGCAAAACAACTGACGGGAAAGAAACGAGGGAGCTGGCAAGATGATTAATAAGCGTTTCTTGAAGTTCAAAATGTTGGCTTAGGGCTTCTTTTTCAATAGTGGCGAGAAGCTTGGTATAGTCGAGTACATCGTTGATGTCATCGTGCGAACTCGTGGCGCTTTCATTGTGAACCCATACTTCACAATTAATGATCACGGGTTGCAGATCCTCATGCTCATGATCGTAAACCCCGATAGAGCACCTCAGATGAAGATTCTCAATGAAAATTTTTGTACACTGAGTTTTAAGAAGCCAGAAGATATCGTTGGACATTATGACGTAGGAACTTTCGGTAACGCGAAAGAAATATGATACTCAGCTTCTGATTTGTTTACTGTAAAGAGTGCCCCTTGTATGCGTTGGTTTTTAAGCATTTTAGTTTTGCTTGTTGTCATTCTTACTTTTATCCCCACTTTACAGAAGTGGGGATTGGGTCGATTACCAGGTGACATCAACTTTACGCTGATGGGGCGTCGTATTTCTATTCCATTGATGAGTACGATTCTGTTGGCGTGTGTAGTGCTGCTTTTGGGGCGCCTTTTCTAAGACGAGTCGATTGCGCGCTGCAATTGTTTCAAACGCATAGTACGGATAACTTCTCCCATCGCGCTGCCAGAAACTTTGGTGCTAGCTTCCGCCACTCGAGCAGAATCGATACCTCGCCAAGCGGGAAAATAGTTTTCTACAGAATTCCAAACGCCATCTTCAGTGAGAAAGGTCATCAGGTGTAGTGCTGAAAGAAAACGTTCAGGTTTGCGAAGTGCGTCTGCTTGTTGATAAAGAGCGGCTAGGTTAGACGCCTCCTCAATCTTTACTTGGTAATGAGCCACTAGCCAAAAAGTCGTTGCAAATTGAACGAGCACTTTAGGCGCTCTGACTTGGTCTAAAAGAGTTTGTACATCTTCTTGAGAAGAGCAGTTACGCGTCAAAAGAGCGATACGTTCGTTAAGAGGTAAATGCGCAAAAGTATCTTTTTTTTCCAAGGCAGCAAAGTCGAGATCTGCAAAAAATAGTGGCGGGAACAGTTTCCCCCAAAGACCACATTCCTTTAAAACAGCAATTAAACGGTGAGGAGAAACCTCTTGAAAGCCTTTCTCCAATTCGGCCCAAATACGTTCCTTCACTAAAGTATCAGTTTCTCCGTTTTGCACCATTTTTTTCATTAAGCACATGGTTTCTGGAGCCACTCCAAAAGAAGGAAGGCGTGCGGCGAATCTGGCGACTCTTAAAATGCGTACAGGGTCTTCTGCGAAGGCGTCACTCACGTGTCGAAGCACATGAGACGCTAAATCTTTTTGACCGCCATAGGGATCAATTACTTTTCCAGTTTCGTCTTCTGCGATGGCGTTAATAGTGAGGTCGCGACGACGAAGATCCTCCTCCAGTGTAATCTCAGGAGAGGTGTAGAAAGAGAAACCGTGATAGCCCACGCCGATTTTTCTTTCGGTGCGAGCTAGTGCAAATTCTTCGTGTGTTTCAGGGTGTAGAAAAACAGGAAAATCTTTGCCCACTGGAAGGTAACCAGCAGAGAGCATTTCCTCTGGGGTCGCACCTACAACCACCCAATCACGATCGCTGGGCGAGACAGAGAAACCAACTTTTTGCAGAAGACGGTCTCGGACATAGCCTCCAACTAAGTAAGTTCTCATGGGCACAGATCACTCCAATTACGGCAAGTCAGTTGCTGTATTGCTACTTGGCTCAATGTTGTTGATGAGGTATGTGAAGTTTAATTTTGTATGTCCATCCAACAAACTATAGGTGTGAGTGTTGGCCATGACATTCTTTACATACTCGCGCGTTTCATTGAAAGGGATATTTTCAATGAATATAGCGCTCTCTGTTGTTCTTGCCAATAGAGCACGCCATTTCTTGGCACGAGAAGGTCCCGCGTTATACGCAGCTGTTGCGAGGACCATGCTATCGGCCAAGTCATTACGTAACATAGCCAAGAAAGAGCTTCCCAGTTGCACATTGGTGTTGAGATCGTGCAAATCAGCGCTAGAAGAGAGCGGAATATCAAGTTTTTTCGAGAGCCAACGCGCTGTACGGGGCATAATTTGCATCAGTCCCTGTGCGCCTGCAGACGATGTGACCGCAGGCATGAAACGAGATTCTTGACGAATAACGCCGTAGATCCAAGCAAGTGGTACTCCAGCTGCGCTAGCTATAGGATCGAACTCTTGACGATGTGGCATCGGGAAGAGGTGATCTAAGTTTTTGCTAGCGTCATCAACTCGTTGAGCTGTATTGACCATCCGGTGCAATAATGCTTGAGAACGAGCATATTCTGCGAGCTGTTCTATCTGAGAAGTAGACAATCCACGCATAGCCCAGTTCCATTCACGGTGCCCTTGGAAATACATCTCTACGCGGTAGAAAGTTACGGCATTGGTAATGCTGGGATTGTTTTTCCAGAAAATTTTATCTTTTTCAGTCAGCGTGACGGGAGTTGATGCTTTCGGGAGGAAATAACTCACATTGAGCATATCGTCCGAGAGTTTTCCGTAGAAAGTCATCTGTTGGGCAAGCTTAGCAAAAAGGGGCTTAGCCTTTTCAGGTTGCTTAAGCTCGGTGAAAGCACGTGCACGCCAATAAGTCCAAGCCTCATCGCTAGCGATACCTTCAGGAAGGTGACGCGTGAGGCGTTCTACTTCTTTCCAATGCCCATTCCAAAGAGCAGCGCGAATGGCCCAAGCGTGTTTAATATCAGGTTGAACCAATAGTTTATTGTCGGAAATATTTCCCGTCACATGGCTATACCACTCACTCGCATTTTGCGATAAATCGATGGCGCCATGGTAGCCCACAGTTGCCCAGCCGAGGTTGCGTTCATCTTTTGAAAGTTTGGCACCGTAGGTTTCAAGCAACTTAGCGGCTTGCTCCCCATTAGAGGGAGCAAGACGCAGAGCGGCGATAAGAGTAAGACGTGGGTTTTTCGCGAGGAGCCCTTCATGCTTTTTCAACCACTTGTTAGGATTAACAATCAAGCTATGGATGTCTACTGGAGATGAGGACAACATTTTTTTGTCAATTTTGGCGAGCTGAGAACGAGCGCTTTGCCAACGTTGTTTTTGCATGGAAATCAAAAATGAGGACCAGGGCCAATTGGTGATACGGTCTTTGATGGTATCTCCTAAATCATCTAAAAACTCGCCTCGATAATAGGTGTCTCGATAGAGTTCGAAACGGTCGTTCAAACTCACTTTCTTTGGATTGAAAGCGCTATAGGCGACGAGCAGTGGTGCTTCAGATTTATTCCACTGAAGGCGGTTGTAGATGTCGTTAAATTCACCAGGAGAAAGCGTTTTTCCAGCGATAAGAAGAAAGTCAGCGGCAGCTCGTTCACCTAAGTATTCACCTTGGTGCTTTCTAATAAAGGTTTGATATTGTGCTTTAAGACCAAGATCCGCTTTGTTTTTCTTGAGCGCAGTATTCATTTGCGACAAAATAAGGTAATCATAAAGTGGATAATCTTGAAGAGCCGCTAATTCTTTTTGGAAAGCTTCCGTTGGGGCCTTTTGAGCGTTTTTCCAAGCTTTTTCAAAGAGGATATCCTCTGCGGTTTTGATGGGCGGAACGAGAGCGCGAGCTAAGATATCGTCTTCAGGCTCTGCTGGAGTAGCTAGTGTCGTGACTGGCGCAGAGGTAGTCTCGAAGGACACTTCATTAGCATTCGTCGCAGTGCTATAAAAGTGACTAAATGCGAATAGGGCTAGAAATAGTGTTTTACGAGAGAAGACCAATAACTCAGAGCGGGGCATACGAACCAAAATCCTTTATACGGCAGAACAATCAGTAAAGAGGGAGTTCAAAAATTTTAACCCTCAAATTCTGTGAAATGAGTAAACTTGACTGAAAATAAAGGTATCAACACATTCCAATCAGAGAAAGAAATATGGAACAAGCAAGGACCATGACAAAAGTTGTCAAAAAAGAACATCGTCGCGCATGTCGTGAAAAGCGATTGTCGCTTGCTCTTGACCGGAGCAATCATGAAAAAATCATCGCGAATTTGCTCGCGCTTTTAACTGAAATTAACCCCCGTTCGGTTGGACTTTATTCCGCGATGAAGGGAGAGATTGATCTCATAGATGCTCTTCAACAGTGGGCAGAATCCCGTGGAGTCACGCTTGCTCTCCCCTTTGTTTATAAGGAGTCGCTTTCTATGGAATATAGAGTTTGCGGGGCTGAGATTCCAGTGGTAAAAGACACGGCTGGCATTCCGTCTTCCATTGGCGAAAAGATTGTGCCAGAAGTAGTCTTGGCGCCATGTGTGGGATATGGTCAAGAGGGTTGTTTCCGCCTAGGTAATGGAGGAGGTTACTTTGATCGCTGGATGAGTCAGAATAGGGGAGTGCATGCGATTGGTATCGCTTTTGACGATTTGATCGTACCAGATGATATCTTCGATGAGTTAGATATCCCGATGAAGTGGATCGTGACAGAAAAACGACAAATTGCACGCTAAGTCCCAAGAAAGAAGCCCACCAGACGTCATGCTGATGGGCTTTATTTTTTTCTCGAGCTATGGATTAGTAGCGATAAGCGTCAGACTTGAATGGTCCAGCCTTAGGCACGCCAATATAGGCAGCTTGTTCGTCTGTGAGTTCAGAGAGCTGAGCATTGAAGTTGGAGAGTTGGAGGCGTGCCACCTTTTCATCCAAAATCTTCGGAAGGATGTAAACGCCCACTGGATAGCGATCCGTGTGGCAGAAGAGTTCAATTTGAGCCAAGGTTTGGTTCGCAAAGGAGGAGCTCATCACATACGAAGGATGACCCGTTGCACAACCCAAGTTGACTAAGCGACCCTCGGCCAACAAAATAATGCGGTTACCAGAAGGCAAGGTGATGTGGTCAACCTGTGGTTTGATATTTTCCCACTGATACTTACGCATTGAAGCAACATCTATTTCGCTGTCAAAGTGGCCAATATTACACACGATGGCCTCGTTCTTCATTGCAATCATATGTTCGTGCGTGATAACGCGGACGTTGCCAGTGGCAGTGACGAAAATGTCTGCTTTGTCTTTGGCATAGTCCATCGTGACCACACGGTAACCTTCCATAGCGGCCTGCAAGGCACAAATAGGGTCAACTTCAGCAACCCAAACTTGAGCAGCAAGAGCGCGAAGAGCCTGAGCACACCCTTTGCCCACATCACCGTAACCAACAACAACAGCAATCTTGCCAGCAATCATGACATCAGTGGCACGCTTAATACCGTCAACGAGAGATTCTCGACAACCGTAGAGGTTGTCGAATTTGGACTTCGTGACAGAATCATTGACGTTAATTGCAGGGAAGAGCAATTCCTTGCGAGCGTGCATTTGGTAGAGACGGTGCACGCCGGTGGTTGTTTCTTCGGTAACCCCTTTGATATGAGGAATACGCTTAGAGTACCACTGCGGGTCTAACTTCAAGTGTTCCTGAATTGAAGTAAAAAGAACTGTTTCTTCATCGTTACTCGGATGGGCAACAACGCTCGGGTCTTTTTCAGCTTTTGCGCCAAGATGTAAAAGTAAAGTTGCATCGCCACCGTCATCCAAAATCATATTGGCGTAATCCTCTCCCCAGTCCAAGATGCGATGTGTAAATTCCCAGTATTCGGTGATACTTTCGCCTTTTTTGGCGAAAACAGGAATGCCTTCAGCTGCAATAGCGGCAGCTGCGTGATCCTGAGTCGAGAAAATATTGCAGCTAGCCCAACGAACCTCAGCACCCAATGCGGTCAGCGTTTCGATCAAAACCGCAGTTTGAATCGTCATATGGATGGAGCCAGCAATTTTGGCACCTTTCAAAGGCTGAGCGGCAGCGTATTCTTTACGAATAGCCATTAAGCCAGGCATTTCTACCTCGGCGATTTGAATTTCTTTGCGTCCCCAAGTAGCAAGGGACAAGTTAGTGACCACAAAATCAGAGTGAGACATAAGGAATTCCTGTGTTAAAGGATCAAAAAGACGAGATTAGCCCGCGTTAAATAAGGCAAGCACTTCTTGCGCTGCTGCCAACGAAATTCCCTCGCATAGCTTAACAGGGGTTTCGGCAAGCTTTTCAGGGGAGGCTTTTAAAGTCTTGACCCACTGACCAGCCTCGGCACCATTAGTAAAGCCTTCGGATAGGAAGTAGTCCGTATTTTTGAAAGTCAACTTAAAGTAGAAAAGACCATCAGATTCACGGAACTGTTTAATAACTGGAAGAGTTTTCTTTTCAGCTTTTTCTATCGTTGCGCTCGGTAAAGTCACAAAGGAGCGAAGACCTACGGCTTCACGTAATTTTTCCATCAACTCTTGAGCATATACACGAGCTTTAGCCGCGCCCTTCAAAAGGATTTCTTCGAGCTCTTCTGGATGTGACATCAAGTAGTTATAACGCTCACGCATGGGGCCGATTTCGGCTTCAATTTTGTCAGCTAGTTGCTTCTTCGCTTCGCCCCAACCCATACCTGCGATAAGGGACTCACGGAAGGCTTTCGATTCTTCAGGTGTTGCGAAGGCGTCATAAATGACGGTAAGCGAAGTGCTGGCGGGGTCTTTCTGCTCACCAGGCAAACGGCTATCGGTAACGATACGAGAAATTGCGTCTTCAAGCGCTGCACGACCTCCTTCAAAGAGAGGGATCACGTTGTTGTAAGACTTACTCATCTTGCGACCATCTAAACCAGGGAGGACTTCAACTGCAGAGCCACCTGTGGCCTGCGGAAGTGTGAAGAAGGGCTTATTCTTCGGTGCGTAGAGATAGTTAAAGGTAGAGGCAATATCGCGAGCGATTTCCAAATGCTGGAGCTGATCGTGACCAACGGGCACTTCGTTGGCGTTAAACATCAGAATATCCGCAGCCATCAAGACTGGGTAGCAGTAAAGCCCCATTGTGACATCTGCATCGGGTTCTTTGCCAGCAGCAACGGCAGCGTCTACGCTAGCCTTATAGGCATGGGCACGGTTCATTAACCCCTTGCCAGTGACGCAGGTAAGCAGCCAGTTAAGCAGAGGAATTTCAGGGATATCGCTTTGGCGGTAGAAAACGACGCGTTCTGGATCGAGACCTGCAGCAAGCCAAGTTGCTGAAATTTGCATACGGCTTTTTGCCAAGCGTTCAGGATCTTGACACTTAATCAAACCGTGCAGGTCGGCCATGAAGTAAAAACTCTGTACATCGGGATTTTGGCTATCACGAATAGCTGGACGAATAGCACCGACATAGTTGCCGATGTGAAGAGTTCCCGTTGTAGTAATACCAGTAAGCGTACGTTTTTTCATCTTTATCCTGACAGTCAAAAGAAATTATGACGTTGGGTCATTCAACGTCAAAAGTAGCGCTTATGCGACAACTTCAAGAGTTGGGCGGGCTACATTTTTATCAAATACCCACAATGATACAACGATCATTGTGGGAACCTTCCCTCACTCGATGAAAAAAGAGACCACGATCTTTTCCAGAAGATGTGGTCTCTATCAAAAAGAGGAGTTTGGGTTAGATACCCACAGCAGCCTCCAAGAGTTGAGCCTTGTCGGTCTTTTCCCAGGTAAACTCGGGTTCTTCACGACCGAAGTGACCATAAGCGGCCGTCTTCGAGAAGATCGGACGACGAAGGTCCAACATCTTAATAATGCCACGCGGGCGCAAGTCAAAATGTTCACGCACCAACTTAGCAATTTCGGCATCAGGAATCACACCAGTGCCGTGCGTAAAGACGGTGATGTTCATCGGTTCGGCCACGCCAATAGCGTAGGCAACCTGAACCTGGCACTGCTTGGCCAAACCTGCGGCCACAATATTTTTAGCCACATAGCGGCACGCATAAGCGGCAGAACGGTCCACCTTTGTCGCGTCTTTACCAGAGAAGGCACCGCCACCGTGCGGGCAATAACCACCATAGGTGTCAACGATGATCTTACGCCCTGTCAAACCGCAGTCACCCTGCGGACCACCGACCACAAAGCGGCCAGTCGGGTTAATCAAAAACTTCGTCCCTTCGAGCCATTCAGCAGGTATAACTGGGCGAATGATTTCTTCGACGATCCCTTCGATAAATTCAGGCTTCATCTTCGCACCGTCCGACATTTCAGGAGCGTGCTGAGAAGACAGCACGATCGTGTCGCAACCGACTGGCTTGCCATCGCGATAGCGCAATGTTACTTGACTCTTCGCATCAGGGCGCAAAAAGGGTAACGTGCCGTTGCGACGCACCAAACTCTGACGTTCAACCAAGCGGTGAGCATAGAAGATCGGGGCTGGCATCAAGGTTGGGGTTTCGTCACAAGCAAAGCCAAACATCAAGCCCTGGTCGCCGGCGCCTAAATTCAATTCATCATCGAAAGCTTTGTCGACACCCTGAGCGATGTCATGAGACTGCTTGTCATAGGCAACCTGAATAGAGCAACCTTTGTAGTCGATACCATATTCGGTGTTGTCGTATCCGATACGCTTCAACACGCCACGAGCAAGGTCAATGTAGTCAACTTGAGCAGCCGTGGTGATTTCGCCAGCCATCAACACGAGACCAGTGGTACAGAGCGTCTCTGCAGCAACACGACTAAGGGGATCTTGCTCCAAGCAAGCATCAAGGACAGCATCCGAAATCTGATCAGCCACTTTATCGGGGTGGCCTTCACTTACGGATTCAGAAGTAAAGAGATATTCATTGGTGGACATTCGCCAACTCCAGTATTTTCTTTGTTAGAAAGATGGCGCGCCTGCGCAAATACTGAGCGAAGTCAATTGCGAAGACGCTTTAGCGGTATTTACGTGTTCGCCCCGCAAGTTGTCTTTGTTAACTCGGCGATTCGCGAATGATACAACGTCACGACTCGTTATGCAAACTAAAAAAGGTAAGCTTTTTTGTTTGACTAGATGCATTATGCGTCTAGAATCTTCACTGAGTCTTAAGATAAATCACTACTCGGAGTAAGGAAAAGAGTAAATTTAGAAGAATTAACTTTGTCGCTTCTCGTGAATCCTTTGCAGAAATGCCTTCCAAAAGACTCGACTTCGTTAAAATAAGCGCCAACTCAAGAAAGCTTTTGGGAAACAAGAATGTCTTTTCTGTTAAAGCTATTAGCGATGCTCCCTTTGAGAGTATTGCAATTACTCGGTGCAGGGATTGGCTATCTCACTTTTAAATTCGCTTCTGAATTGCGCGAACGAACCTACGCAAATTTGCGCCAAGCGGGCTTTGCGCAGCCTCATTTTCTCGACCGTTTAGGACGCGGCGCGGGTCGTCAATCGTTAGAAAGCATTTGGGTCTGGTATCGAGATCCTAAAACAGTTCTCTCTCGTGTGAAAGTTGACCCTGCTTCAGAAGCTCTCATCGATAAGGTCATGAATACCGGACGTCCGATTATTTTTATGACGCCCCATGTTGGTTGTTTTGAAGTTCTCCCAGTTTGGTTTGCAAACAAGTATTTTGAGAAAACGGGCAGGAATATCAGTATTCTCTACCGTCCACCCAAAAATGCCATATTGCGCAAAATCGTTGGCGAGGCTCGCCAGTCTTCTGGCATTGAGGCTTGTCCGACGACGATTGCTGGTGTGAAGCGTGTGATTAAAAACTTACGACAAGGACATACTTTCGGCGTACTGCCTGATCAGGTTCCTTCCGCTGGTGATGGGGTATGGGTGCCATTTTTTGGAAAAGAAGCCTACACAATGGTCTTGCCTGTTCGTTTAGCTAAGCAAGTGGGCGCTATCCGTATTTTTGCCTGGGCAAAACGTGAATCTCATGGTTGGACTTTACATGCAAAGGAATGGGCAGATCCGCTCACGGGTGATCTTGGCCAAGATGCCGCGATGATGAACAAAGAAATTGAGGACATTATTCGTCAGATGCCAGAACAATACGCCTGGGGTTATAACCGTTACAAAACGCCAAGTGGCGCTCGACCGAAAAAGAAACAATGATGAATCAGCTTTTCTCGAAGATGTGGGTAGTGCTTATCAAAAAGCTATACCACTGCCCTCTTAGTTGCCGTGATGCTATGGCGAGCATGGTCGCAAAACTCCTTTGGCGGGCGATTCCAAAGCGGCGCAAGGTCATCTTGACGAATTTGCGGCTGTGCTTCCCTGAGATGAGCGATCAAGAACGAGTGGACCTTGCTCATCAGGTTTATCACCGTTTAGCTCGTGCAGCTCTAGATCACGGCGTTCTTTGGGAAGGATCGAAAGAAGAATTGCGACATTTTGTCACTTTTGAGGGGCTCGAAAACTTTATGCAAGAGCTCCCTAATCCCGTTATAGTAGTGGCCCCGCATTTTGCTGGATTAGATGCTGCTGGTATTGCCTTGAATACGTATGTCCGAGGAGTCTCGCTTTATCAAAAGCAGAGCAACCCTGTCTGGGATGAGGCAGTTTTAGCTGGAAGAAAGCGCTTTTCGGATCCAGTGTTGATTGCGAAGAGTGATGCAAATGACTTGCGTCCGATTATTCGAGCCATGAGAGAGGGCTTGCCTCTTTACTACTTGCCCGATATGGACCACGGAATCAAAAATTCGGTCTTTGTGCCATTTTTTGGGGTGTCGGCGGCGACTATTCCGATGGTGTCTCGACTGGCAAAACTGACTAAAGCAAAAGTGTTTTGGTGTATTGCGACGATGACTGACAAGGGGTATCACGTGATCATTTCGGAAGCGTGGAAAGATTTTCCGACACAAGATTATGTGGCGGATACACAACGCATTAACGAAGAGCTAGAAACGTGGATTCGCGCGTATCCCGACCAATATCTTTGGGTGCATCGCCGGTTTAAAACGCGCCCAGAAGGGGAACCATCGGTTTACTGAGGCAATAAAACATGTTGCGATTTTCTAAGATGCAAGGGGCAGGCAATGACTTTGTTGTCATTGATGGCATCACGCAAACGTTTTCTCCAACTTCCGCATTGATTCAAGCGCTTTGTGATCGTCACTTTGGTATTGGAGCTGATCAGCTTTTGTTGCTTGAAAAGCCAACGTGCTACGACGTGGATTGCGTCTATCGAATTTTCAATTGTGATGGCGCAGAAGTTGAAATGTGTGGAAATGGGGCTCGTTGTGTAGCTAAGTTCTTGCGAGAGCGCGGTTTAACGAACAAAGACAAGATTCTTGCACAGACAGCGACACGTATTGTGACGCTTCATTACTCAGAAGATAAAGAAGTGTCAGTGGACATGGGTGTACCATCTTTGCGCTTGTCGCCCACACAATTCCATTTGGCAAATCTCAAACAAGTAGAGCAGGGTGGTCGCATCTGCTATGAAATTTCCACAGCGGAAGGAACTTTTGTGGCAGATATGGTGTCTATGGGCAACCCTCATGCGGTGATTTTTACTAAAGAGCGTCCCTCTGCAAAAGCTCTAGAACGCATGGGGAGATCCATTGAAGAGTCTCCTCTTTTTCCAGAAAAGATTAACGTGGAGTTCGTAACCGTTACTGAGCGAACTTCTGCTTTTGTGGATGTTTGGGAACGTGGTGCAGGTATCACGCTTGCGTGTGGGACGGGGGCTTGTGCATCTGCCGTATCGGGGTACCTACGTGGGCTTTTTGATGAAACCGTGCAGTTACAGTTACCGGGAGGCCTTTTGACAGTGAGTTGGGATGGGAATCCTTTCCATTCTGTTCAACTGAAAGGACCTGCAAAGTTTGTTTTTGATGGCGTGATTGATGAAAATAAATTGCTCTCGCGCGATAAAAATAAAGCAAGAAAGATTTTTGGAGATATCCATGATTGACGTGATTTTGAAATCAGGCAAGGAAAAATCGTTACTTCGACGTCATCCTTGGGTCTACGATACAGCAGTGGCTCGTCTGAGTGGTAAGGCTCATAGTGGCGACACAGTGCGTATTGTGAGCTCGGCAGGGAAGGCATTAGCCCTTGCAGCCTATTCTCCAGAATCGACATTGAGAGCCCGTTGCTGGACATTTAATGTTGATGAAGAAATCAACCGAGAATGGTTTGAATGTAAGTTGCGTAAAGCCATTGAGGCTCGTGCCAAACTCCATGATCGCACTGATGCCGTTCGATTGGTGTTTGGCGAAGCTGATGAATTACCAGGTCTTATTGTGGACCGGTATGGGGATTTTTTGGTCACACAGTTTATGGCTGCAGGGGTTGATTTTCATCGAGAGTCGATTGCTGATCTGCTGATGGAAATTACTGGCGCACGGGGTCTTTATGACAGGTCTGACGCCCAGTTACGTCAACGCGAAGGCTTGCCATTAGTTTCTGGACTAATGCGAGGGGAGGAACCCCCTGAAGTTATCGAGATTCAAGAAGATGGCGTAAAGTATGGTATTGATGTGCGCAACGGACACAAAACAGGTTTTTATATTGACCAGCGTGAAAGCCGATTAACGGCACAAAAATTGGCAGAAGAGTTTCGTCGCACTCAAGGGCGTGGCTTGCGTGCTTTGAATTGCTTTTGCTATACAGGTGGATTTTCTCTGGCGCTTCTCAAGGGGGGAGCAGAGGAAGTTGTTTCTGTGGACTCTTCCGCGGAAGCGCTAGAAATGGCAAAGCACAATTCCGAGCGGAATGGGTTTGCTGAAGATCGTCATCGCTTTGTGTGTGAAGATGTCTTTGTTTATTTGCGCTCTTGTATTGAGCGAGGAGAAAAATTCGATTTGGTGATTCTGGATCCGCCAAAGTTTGCTTCTAGCCATCGTCATGTTGACCGTGCGGCTCGCGCATACAAAGATATCAATTTGAAAGGGCTGAATTTGCTCAATACAGGGGGACATTTGTTCACGTTCTCGTGCTCGGGAGCAATTGACCCAGATCTTTTCCAGAAGATTATTGCGGGCGCTGTATTTGATGCTCACGTAGACGCCTGGGCAGTTGGACGCTTTGGTGGTGGGGAAGATCATCCTCTCTTAATGACATATCCTGAAGGCGAATATCTCAAAGGTTTGCATCTTTTGATTCGCTAATTTAGCTGTAAAGGAACAGAAAAATGTCGATGATTCAAGAAGAACCGGATATCCCGGTAACTATTTTGACGGGCTTTTTGGGAGCAGGAAAAACAACGCTCCTTAACCGTGTTTTGAGTGAAAACCACAACTACAAAATCGCCATTATCGAAAACGAATTTGGCCAAGAAAATGTTGATAGCGATTTGTTGGTGACGCCGGGTAAAGAACAAATCATCTCAATGAATAACGGTTGCGTTTGCTGTACTATTCGTGGCGACCTTTCTCGTGTACTCACGGATTTACGGCATCAGCGTGATCGTGGCGAAGTGGAGTTTGACTACGTCATTATCGAAACGACGGGTTTAGCCAATCCTGGCCCTGTGGCACAAACTTTCTTTATGGATGATGTGGTTGCTAACTACTACCGATTGGACGGCGTCGTAACTGTGGTGGACTGCAAGCACGGCAACCAGACTTTGGACGAAGAAGAAGCAGCTCGCGATCAAGTCGGCTTTGCTGACCGTATTCTGTTGAGCAAGACGGATCTTTGTACGCCTGAAGAAGTTGCGGCGATGAAGGCCCGTTTGGTTCAGATGAATGCTCGCGCTCCATTGCGTGAAGTGAATATGGGCACGTGCCCCATCGAGGAAGTCCTCAATATTACAGGCTTTAACATGAACGACGTACTTGATGTGGACCCTGCATTCTTTAGCAATACCCACCATCACCATCACCACCAAGACGATATTCGCTCGTTTGTGTTTGATTCGGATCGTCCGTTTGATCCCGAAAAACTGGAACGCTACTTGATGTCGTTGGTGAGTGTTTATGGCAATCAACTTCTTCGCTATAAAGGCGTGCTACAGTTAAAAGGTACGGACCGCCGTGTTGTCTATCAGGGTGTACATATGTTAGCTATGGCCGATGCACTTGGTCCATGGGGAGATACTAAGCCTTACTCTAAGTTAGTATTCATTGGACGTAACTTGCCAGAGGATGCTATTCGACACGGTCTTACCACTTGCCTAGCTGAATAAAATTTGAGCTCAGGGAATGAAACTAAGGGAATTTCCCCATATGGTTTATCCCTAAAGTGTGGAAATTAGAAAGAAATTACTGTATAAAACATATTTCACACAAGAACGTCGCCTTGAGGCGATACTTGCTGACAAGCTTTTTTAAATAAGAAGGTAGTTTTATGGCCGCTACGAAATTGCTCACTGTAGAAGAAATTCTGCAGATGCCCGAAGAAAATTATATGGACGAGCGACAGCTCGCATTCTTCAGAAATCGTCTTGAACAGATGGAAGCAGAATTGCGAGCAAACGCCGACCAGACAACGAACAATTTGCGTGAAACCACTATTGTGCCGGATCCTGCCGATCGCGCAACAATTGAAGAAGAACACGCTCTCGAACTACGTACGCGCGATCGCGAACGCAAACTTTTGAAGAAAGTGCGTGCCGCCCTCAAACGTATTGAAGACGGTGATTATGGTTACTGCGAAGAAACGGGAGACCCTATTGGCGTTGCTCGTCTCTTGGCTCGCCCGACGGCGACTCTGTCGCTCGAAGCGCAGCAGCGCCGCGAGCTCAAGCAGAAGATGTACGGGGATTAAGCCAACTCTTTTCCCTTCACTCTCTGCAACAAAGAGACCGTTCGTTTATGAACGCTCCTAAGCTTGTGCAAGAACTAACCTTCTAAGAAATGAGAAGGAGGAAGGGCGTCCTCCTCCTTCTTGTTTAATAAGCTCGACCGTATTTGTTACCTGATGGAGACGAATGCTCGGGCTTTTTTTGTGTCGATTTTCTCCTATTGAGCAATTATGACGAAGCTGTGGTTTTTAGATCTTGATGACACCTTGTTTGAAGCCTCTAGTGGCATGTTGCGTGCTATTCATTTACGAATGAATGACTTCATGGCGCGTGAGCTGAATATGAGCCTTGAGGAGGCTAATGCGCTTAGAACGCAATACTGGGCAAAGTATGGTGCCACTTTTATCGCACTTTGGCGTATTCACCATATCCCTCCAGTGAAATTTCTTACAGAAACCCACGATTTCGATCCCTCCCCGTATATTACGTATGAGGGCAACATCATCGATGACATCCGCAAATTGCCTGGGCAGAAAGTGGTTTTCACCAATGGTCCGCGTCTCTACGCAGATAAAGTGGTTCGTGCCTTAGGGCTTGATCGTGTTTGTGATGACGTCGTGACGAGTTTTGAAATGAAACTGTTTCAAGATTGGCGCCCAAAACCTGATGCTAGTATTTTGCGGAACCAGTGTATACAGCGTGGGGTTCGCCACGGAGAGGCAACGATTGTGGACGACTCTCTCATGAATCTCAAAGTGGCTAAATCGATTGGGTTACAGACAGTCTGGTGTGTAGGATATAGACTAAAACACGGTCGTATTACACACCGACAAGCAGTCAGCTATGTTGACTATCAGATTACACATATCCGCGAACTCAAACGACTTCCTAAGGCGTCGATTAAAGCAGAGAAACCTCTCGTACCGAAGCCTTGGCAAGATCGTTGGTTCAAGGAAGAGCCCCTTTAATGTCCTCGGGGTTAGTGCCGCGCTTAGTCTTTTGGCTATAGAAGAATTCTCAATTGATAAGAAGGAAGTGAGAATATAGGGAACGAGCGTTCCTCCATCCCTTATTGAGGGATGTTCTCCATAAAAAACATGATCCTAAACCGTCTCTGGACCTTTATTACGGTCTTCCCGAAGTATCTGTTTATTTGCTGTTTCTGGTGCATTGTTGCCTTAGGGATTTTTCTCTTTGCTACTATGTCTCGAGAAACAACGATTAAGGATCACTCTCTCTTGGTACTACAAATTCGAGGAAGTCTTTCTGACGTTTCTGAAAGCGTTCCTTCATCATGGGCGGGACTTCTGCAGGGAGGTCGTTTAGACGATGAAACAACGAATTTGCAAATGGTCAAAGACGCTTTGTCTACGGCCGCAACGGATAAGCGCATTCGAGGCGTTTGGCTTAATCTTGCGCGTATGAAGCCTTCTGGCTTGGCGAGCACAATGGATTTAGGGGAGGCGATTGAAGAATTCCGTAAAAATAGCCAGAAGCCAGTTTGGGTTTGGTCTCCATCCTTTTCGCAGGGTGAGTACCTCTTAGCAAGCCACGCAGATCGACTTTCAGTACATCCTATGGGCGGAGTGATGCTCACAGGTCTGAGCTCGGTACAGCCATATTTGGGCGATACTCTCAAGCTTTTGGGTGTTGAGATGAATGTGAGTAAAAAGGGAGCGTATAAGAGTGCCCCAGAAGCTCTTACGCGCAATGGACCGTCAGCATCGGCATTGCAAGCCGATAAAGAGCGCCTCGATCTTGCTTGGAGTGGGGTCTTGAAGTCTATGGAAACGGCTCGTCATCTCAAAGAGGGCTTTTTAGGTGGGTATATCTTAAAGCAAGAAAACGCTCTCAAAGGCGGAAAAACTCTGGCGCAGGTAAATAAAGAGGTCGGGCTGGTTGATCATATTGAGACCTATGATGACTTCTGGGATAAGCTGGTTGAAGCTTTTAGTCCGAGCAAAAAAGAACAGGACTTGAGTTTAGTGGGTATGGCCGATTATTTGGATGCAACTACTAATGGCGGAGACTTTAGTCATGGAGGCATCGCCGTTTTGAGTCTAGAAGGAGAAATTACGACAGATGCTGCAGAAGGAGCGATTACTCCAAGTGATGTACGCTCTTCCTTAGAGACTATCGCAGAAGAGGAGTCGATTAAAGCGCTTGTAGTTCGTATTAATTCACCAGGAGGCGAAGCTGTCGCCGCTGAAAGCATTCGAGCCTCTATTGCACGTGTAGCGAAGAAGATCCCAGTGGTGATTTCTATGGGCGATATGGCGGCTTCTGGGGGTTATTGGATTGCTAGCGCGGGTCAGAAGATTATCGCGAGCCCGTGGACTCTTACTGGATCGATTGGAGCCTTTTCGATGTGGCCTAATGCTAAAGAGTTGGGAAAACGCTTGAAGGTGGGTATTGGTGGCTATAAAACGACCCCTATGGCGGAGAGCGAATGGGAAACTATCTTTAAAGGTAATACCTGGCAAGAAGGCGTGCGTAGTCTTCTAACAGATAATGTGTACCGCCAGTTTATTCAACTCGTTGCGCAGTCTCGTAAGATGACGCCAGAAGAGGCTGAAAAAGTGGCTCAAGGTCGAGTTTGGTTAGGGATTCAAGCTAAAGAAAATGGATTGATTGATGAGTTAGGCAGTCTAGATGATGCAATTAAGCTAGCAAAATCTCTTGCAAAACTCCCCGAAGACGCGCCAGTTGTTTATGATGAGACCTCTCACATTTCTATGCGTATGCGCTTAGTGAAATTGCTTCGCCACCGATTAAGCACCGAAGCAATTCTAGGAATGATTTATGGAACCTCAGGTAGAATAGACAGCTCCTTGATTCGGGGGGACCTCTTACTTTTGTTCCCCGCAAAGCCGACGCTATAAGAAAGAGCAGAGTCCTGGAGAAAACGTTGTAGTGAAATAATAGGTGTCTGGTCACAGGATAGATAAATAATGAGAAAGCAAACAAAAAGTACAGCAGATAAGCGTTTAGAAATTCTTCAAGCTTTGGCGAAGCTTTTGGAAGAAGAATCGATGGAACGAATCACCACAGCTAAGCTCGCGACGGCTCTTCATGTGAGTGAGGCGGCTTTGTATCGTCATTTCTCTAAGAAGTCGGATATGTTCGATGGCTTGATTGATTTTGTGGAAACCAGTCTCCTCGATTTATTTGCCAAAATTCGTGAACGCAAAGACCTCAATGCTTTGGCTAAGATCCATTCTATGGTTGCTGTGATGTTGGACTTTGCTAGCGTAAATAAGGGCATTTGCCAGGTTTTGACGGGGCATGCTTTAGTGAGCGAGAGCCCAGCATTAAATGAGCGACTCAATACGCTCTATGGTAAGTTTGAGACAATCTTGCGCCAAACCTATAAGGACGCAGTTGCGGAGAAACTCTTGCCAGCGGACTTCAATGCAAGCGCACGCGCGAATTTGGTCTTCTCTTACGTATTGGGCCGCTGGACAGCTTTTGTTCTCACGCACTACCGTGAAAAGATTAACGGCGTTTCTCCCCTTACGTTAGCGCCGTTTACTCTGCCTTAAAAATTCGTAGTTGAACGATTAGAAGATATAAAAAGAGGTACTTTCGGAAGAAAGTACCTCAAATTTTAAGAGTGACCCTCTACATTAGTTGGACTTATTCTCTTGTGTTGGGGCTTCAGGTTCTTCGACTTTGTCTCCTGGAGAGACCTTGTCGGGTTGGTCAACTTCTTCAGTCTTTTCAGCGGCTTCTTTCTTCGCTTTTTCTTCAGCCTTCTTCAACTTTTCGACGATTTTGCGTGGCTTGCCACGATATTGGGAAACTTCAACGGGTTTGCCAGTCAGATAATTGATGGCCTGCTGAAGTTGCCAGTCTTTCTCGTCACCCATAGTGAACTGGTAGTCGGGTACAACACCATCGTCACCATCGTAGGGTAAGTCATCCTTCGCATTTGTATTTTCTTCTTCCTTATTGGAGAGGTGATGTTTTAGATCAGACTCACGGATTTGGAAGGAAGGATAGTTTCCCTTGGGCGTATCGTCAACGTAGATATCTGGCTCAATGCCTTTGGCCTGAATCGAGCGTCCTGATGGGGTGTAATAACGAGCCGTGGTGAGCTTAATACCGACAACTTTGTCTCCAGTACGCATGGGGAGGATGGTTTGCACTGAGCCCTTACCGAAGGAGCGATTCCCCATGAGCGTTGCACGATGGTAGTCTTGCAGTGCACCAGAGACAATTTCTGAGGCAGAGGCCGTCGCCGAGTTAATCAACACAACAATTGGCACCGATTTGGCTTCAGGCGTCAGATCTTGCAGAATATCTGGATTCTGGTCCGAAAGGAAGTAATCTTCTGGAGCCACCTTGTACGAATAGTTCGAGTCAGGCGTACGTCCTTTTGTTGAAACCACTTCAGAGTTTGGGGGCAAGAAGGCACCTGCCACAGCGACAGCTGATTGCAAAACGCCACCCGGATCATTGCGTAGGTCAAGCACTAAGCCTTTGAGGGACTTTTCCTTTGCCAACTGATTCAAATTAGCGACTAAGTCAGGTCCAGTGCGTTCCTGGAACTGCGAGATACGGATATAACCGATACCATCGGCGAGTTTTTTCATCTTCACTGATTTCACTTTAATGATGGCGCGCGTGAGTTTCATGACCATTGGTTTATTGACCCCTTTACGGGCAATGGTCAATTCGATATCAGTGTTGGGCTCTCCTCGCATGAGTTTCACAGAGGCGTCCAGAGACTGATCATCGGTCGTTACGCCATTAATTTTGGTGATGATGTCACCAGGGCGGATACCAGCACGAGCGGCAGGAGTCTCATCGATCGGAGAAACGACCAAAACGCCAGCAGAATCTTTGGTGACTTCAATACCTAATCCGCCAAAAGAACCTTGCGTACTTTCAGTCATGTTTTTGTACCCTTTTTCATCCAAAAATTCGGAATGAGGGTCCAATCCACTCACCATGCCCTTGGTGGCGTTGATCATCAAATTCTTGTCTTCTACAGGATCGACGTAGTATTGCTTAATGGCGTTGAATGAGCGCGCAAATTGTTGTACCTCGGCGATAGGGACATTAGAGCTATCTTTCGCTGCCATGGCAGGAAGGCCAAAGGTAGAGAGAACCCCTGCACAGAGACCAACAACAAGGAGAGAAGCGGAATGTAGTTTACTCATTGCAAATGAACTTTTTTATTTTGAGAGTTAGCCAAGACAACTCGTCTTGTGCTCTTTCAGCTGAAAATTATAGCCAGGGAGCGGGATTAATTGGCTTCCCATTATGACGTAGCTCAAAGTATAGCCCTGGTTCAGAGTTGCCTCCAGAAGAGCCTACTGTACTAATTGTTTCTCCTTGTTTTACATAGTCGCCCACGTTTTTAAAGAGAGACTCGTTGTTGCCATAAACCGATAAGTAGCCTTTGCCGTGATCGATAATGATGAGGTTGCCGTAGCCACGAAGCCAATCAGCAAAGACTACACGACCTTCAGCGCAAGCAACCACTTCTGTACCCTCAGCAGCAGCAAGCTGAATTCCTTGCCACTGAGAGCGACCGGCAGCGTCTCGTGCTTGTCCATAAGAGGCAGTTACGCGCCCATTGACCGGGCGAGCGAGTTTCCCTTTAAAACCTGGAAGTTGCTTGCCCGCAAATTTTACAATAGGCGTTGGCGTTTCAGGTTTGCTGTTTTTTTTGTCGTTTTGACTGGCCTGCTGTTTAGCCTGTTGCTCGCGACGGGCTTTCTCTTTAGCAAGACGCTCTGCGGCTTGTTGTTCGGCAAGTTGACGTTTCCGCTCCTCTTCTGCTTGCCTCTTTAGCTGTGCATCGATTGTGTTGACAAGGTTACTCAAGCGTAATTGATCTTTTTTGAGGCTATCAATTTTGGCCTGCTGCGATTGAATTTCGTTACCAAGTTTTTTGACTGCACTCTCGCGTTCACGCTTTTCTTTAAAAAGAATCTGGCGCTGCTCTTCTTCAGCGCGTTTAATTTTGAGCAACTCTTCCTGTTGGGACTGCGCGGCTTGAGTGACAGAGCGGATTTGTTTTTTCTGCGATTCAAGGTTTTGTAGAGCCTGTTGTTGGGCTTCAGCCAAGTAACTCAGCATCGCGCTATCGCGATAAATCTGATTAGGATTTTGGCCATTAAGAAGCGCTTGCCAAGCAGGCTTTTGGAGAGTGACAAACTGCGTTTTCGCAATCAAATCGAGCGTATCGGTGGCGGAAGAAAGATCTTTTCCGACTGAAGACTCGTGGCGACGCAAGGTTTGGATTTCTTTTTCAATACGGCGACGATCTTGTTCAAGTTGGCGTAGCTTCTTATTCGTTTCCGAAATAGAGGTATCTGCCTTTTGAAGCTCAGCGTTTGCGGCTTCTTTTTCAGATTCCTTTGCGTGTAAAGAACTCTCCAAATCGTGGAGTTTGCTTTCTACATCAGCTTTTTGGCTTTCAGCCTTGGTTTTATCTTCGACGGAAATGATAGAAGACTTTGTCCTCGTCTTAGATGCAACTTCATTGCTTGCAGCAAAAAGCAACGCAATACACAAGTACATCAACAGCGTAGCAGGGCGCACGCTAAAGGCGAAACCTTTGGATTCCTGTTCACGCCAGAGAGCGTGTTGTACGTTGTGGAGAATGTGCAGTGCCATGAGAATAATCTTTATTGGGAACGAACGTAAAAGTGCAGTTATTCGAAAATTCTAGCAAACCGCCCTTTCTTCGGGATAATGCATAGATAGACTTTACGCTATCGAAGCGAGAGTTCGAGACGAAAGGAAAAGCATTTTTTTTAGATCATCGATGTTTTTAGGGAGAGATCTCGTCTACAATTCAAGACTAATATCGAGTTACAGGGGGTCTGGCTTAATTACGTCTCTTAGACCTTACTCTGATTTCCCCTATAAAAGAAAGAAATATCAACATGCAACAGTTTTTGATCGATAACATCCTTTTGATTGGCGTCATCATTGTTTCCGCTGGTGGTTTAATTTTCCAGAGTCTCTCTCAGAAGCGCTCTGGTCCATCTGTTTCTCCTGGAGATGCGACAACGTTGATTAATCGTAAAAATGCACAAATCATCGACCTTCGCAAGCCCGAAGAATTCAAGAAGGGTCATATTGCGAATTCCCAAAACATTCCTGGCGACAAGATTCAAAACGTTTTGGGCCAGATCGATAAGTCTCGTCCAGTGTTGCTCGTTGATAAGATGGGATCCTTCTCTCGGACTGCAGCTCGCTTGCTACGTGGCGTGGGTTTCGCAGAAGTCTATATTCTCGAGGGTGGCTTGGTCGAATGGCAAAAAAATAATTTGCCCTTGACGAAATAACCCATCGTCCCCATATAGAAGGAAAGTGGGCATTTCCGTGCCGCTTTCTCTTTATAGTCTTCACCACCATGTTGGGGTGCAGAATTAATTTGATAAGAGGAGCTTCTGTACAGAAGACCTCTTACCGCACAAAGATCTAAGGAAATAAAATGGCAGAAAACGAAAACGCCCAGGCTTCTGAAGCCGCTCAGCAAGAAACCCAACCGATTTTTCAGATGCAGCGTTGCTATTTGAAAGATGCTTCGTTGGAAATGCCGAATGCTCCTGAAATTTTGATTCAATCGCATAATCAAGAACCTCAGGTTGACATTCAGTTTGAGGTCGCTCAGCGCCCTGTCGCAGAAGGTCTCTTTGACGTTACTGTGCGCGGCACGATCACCGTCAAGGTGGCTGATAAGGTTATCGTTTTGGTCGAAGGAAAACAGGCGGGTCTCTTCACGATTGCCAATCTTCCTGCTGAAGATTTCGCCCAGATCACGAATGTGCTCTGCCCATCCATCATCTATCCGTACTTGCGTGCCAACTTGGCAGACTTAATGAACCGCGCTAATATTCCGCCGGTTCACTTGCCAGAAGTGAGTTTCGAAATGCTCTATCGCCAACGGTTGGCTCAAGAAGCCGAACAGCGTAAGCAGGCCGAAGATCAGAATTCTACGAAACAAGATGGTGAGGGGCTCAACTAATTGTTGACTACTTCATTGCAAAGTTTTTGAAAAAAGCACTGTAGATATCTGTCTATGGTGCTTTTTTACTAGTTTGTTGCAGAAAGAAAAGCAAATTTAAAGTATCGGTTGTTTTTCTTTAGCGGAGAAAATTCTCCTTAAGCAGTACAAAATTAAGAATCGATTGCTACAATAGCATTAGTCAAGAATCATTAATAAGTAGTAATACTTGACAATATCTCATTTCCCAGCATGCTCGAGACCAACTATGTCACCGATTCGTATTTTGCTCATTGACGACCACACGCTCTTTCGTAGTGGAATTAAAGCGCTGTTGCAGCGCCAAACGGACTTTACCGTGGTTGGCGAGGCGAGCGATGGTTTAGAAGGTGTGAAATTAGTGGAGCACACTCCAGCAGATGTTGTTTTATTGGACATCGACATGCCAAGTATGAATGGTCTGGAAGCTCTGGCGCAGATTCGAGAAAGCCATCCAAATTTGGCCGTTCTGATGTTGACCGTGAGCGAAGACTCGGATACGCTCACCGAAAGTTTGCGATTGGGCGCAAAAGGCTATTTGTTAAAGAATGCGGATCAAGATTTCTTGCTTCGTTCCATTCGGGCGGTCTACACAGGTAGTAGTGCCATGTCGCCACAGATGATGACGAAGTTTGTGACACAACTTTCGCACTCTGGGGAGAAGAATAACGCGGAGCGTTCTACGCAGGAAACGCTAACACGCCGCGAAAGAGAAACTTTGAGTTGGTTAGCTCGTGGATATTCCAATAAAGAAATTGCTCGCACTTTGGACTTAGCTGAAAGTACCGTAAAGGTCCACGTACAGAGTATTTTGAGAAAGTTGGGGCTGGCGAGCCGCGTTCAGGCTGCTATTTATGCCATTGAACACAATCTCGACAAGGATGAGCTGTAAAAGTTCTCGGTCGCTTGGGTAAAAAGAGAGGGAGTGTTGCAGAGCCCAGGATGAACTGCACCCCAAAAGTTAGACAAAAATAAAAACTTTTGGGGTGTTTCTATCTATAGACATCATACTTTCGAGGAACGGCTTTATATCGTTAGTCGCATAAAATCAGGAGAACCGATCACCAAGGTCGAAAAGGAAACTGGAATTAGTTTCGGTCTGCTTCAGTGGTGGTATCTACGCTATGAAAGGTACGGAGAAGAAGGTTTGCGGGGTACCAAATCGTATAACTATTCCGTAGCAGAGAAAATTGCTATAGTGAAAGAAGCTCTTGAAAAGCAGGTTCCTACCCTCTACATATGCGTCAAGTACAACATAGCGCCGTCAACCCTGTTTCAGTGGTATAGAAAGTATCGTGAGGGAGAAACCCTTGAGAATGCTCCACGAGGGAGCCACGTCAATATATGCCCAGACGAAAGAAGAAAGAACCAGAAACCGAGCTTGAAAAGGCCCAAGCAAAAATTTTCCGTCTTGAAGCGGAAATTGCCTTACTAAAAAAAGTAAAGACCTTAGCCGAGGAAAAGAAAGCTCGAGCAAGACTGAGTGGGCAGAAGCCATCGACAGACTAAGGTCTCATTTCCCTCTTGACTTACTTTTAGAGTTAGGGGAGATGGTCCGATCTGTGTTTCACTACCATCTCAAGCGAGCAAAACGTGCTCACAAATACGCTGCTGAAATGGAAGTAGTTAAAGAGATTTTCCATGAGAATAAGGGGCGCTATAGCTATAGGCGTATAACCTCCGAAATGCGAAATCGAGGCTACACACTTAAGCATAAAACAGTGCAACCTCTTATGGGGGATATGGGTCTTAAATGCAGGATTCGAAAGGTTCGCTATCACTCCTACAAAGGAGATGTTGGCAGAGTTGCACCGAACATTACCGAGCGTGACTTTACTACTACGAGGCCCAATCAAAAATGAGCAACAGATGTGACTCAGAAAAACATTGGCGTTACGAAATTGTATTTATCCCCGATACTGGACATGTATAACGGGGAAATCATCTCGTACAACATTTCCACGAGTCCAAACCTGGAACAAGTGTATGACACGCTCTAGAAGGCTTTTGACAAATTCGAGAATCTAGAGGGATTGATTTTCCACTCTGATCAAGGTTGGCAATATCAGCATGTGGGATACCGCAAGCGATTGAAAGGCCGACATATTATTCAAAGTATGTCGTGGAAAGGAAATTGCTATGATAACTCTATGATGGAAAACTTCTTTGGCATTATGAAGTCTGAGCTACTGTATGCCGAAAAGTTTGACTCAGCAGAAGCCTTTATCAAGGCTCTAGAGGAGTATATAGACTACTATATACCATTGACGAATCAAGTCCAGGTTAAACGGAAAGAGTCCAGGACAATACCGAACTCTTTCTGCGACCAGGTAATATTTTTTAAGTGTCCAACTTTTGGGGAGCACTTCAGGAATCCAGCTTTGCAACACTCCTTTTTTGTGCTTGCTACGAATAACGCTACCTAAACACCGCCTTCATAGCCATTTTGGCGCCATGCTTCGTACACCGTGATCGCCACAGAATTACTTAAGTTGAGGCTACGGTTGTTGGGGCGCATTGGCAATCGGATGCGTTGAGAGAGTGGGAAAATCGCTCGCACGGCCTCAGGAAGCCCAGCCCCTTCAGACCCAAAAACCAACCAATCACCAGGCTGAAATTCAAAGGTGGAAAAAACAGAGGCTCCTTTGGTCGTCATGGCAAAAAGGCGATCACGAGGGGGATTTTCTGTGTTTAAAAAGTTTCCAAATGATTCATGAATTTTGACGGTAGCGTATTCGTGATAATCAAGTCCCGCACGCTTCATGTGCTTATCTTCAAGGGAGAAGCCAAGCGGTTTGATCAAGTGCAGAGTGCACCCAGTATTCGCGCACAAACGGATGATGTTACCTGTGTTAGGTGGAATTTCGGGATGAACGAGAACAATATTAAACATGATAAAAATGAATTGTATATAGTAGGGCTCAAGGAGAGACGCTCTTTACTCAAGCAGATCTTCTACTTCAGGGGCCAAATAATCGCGTAATTTTTTCAAAGCAGATTTTTCAATTTGGCGCACGCGTTCGGCAGAAACACCAAGCTCAGTGGAGAGTTCTTGAAGCGTTACGGCTTTGTTATTGCCATCACGATCCATATGAAGGTAACGCGCTTCAATTACGCGTCGACTACGCTCATCGAGTTGCTGAATGGCTTTTTGTAGACCTTCTGATTCTAGTTTCGCTTGCTTTCGATTCTGAATGACCTGTTCGGGCTCTTCATCTTCAGAGCTTAGCCAGTCGAGTGGGGTGTAGGAGCCCTCATCATCGTCAGTGTTGTTTGAGGTATCCAAACTCGTTTCTTGCCCAAAAATACGTTCTTCCATTTCGAGAACTTCTTTGGGTTTGACATCGAGCGTCAGTGCGATTTTTTCCGCTTGTTGATAAGTTAAAGCTTTCTGGTAGTCTTCTTTCATTTGACGCAGATTAAAGAAGAGCTTGCGCTGATTTTTTGTCGTGGCGAGTTTCACAATACGCCAGTTACGGATGATGTATTCCTGGATTTCTGAACGAATCCAATGTACGGCAAACGTCATCAGGCGAGCACCATGATCGGGATCATAATGACGGATAGCCTTCATTAGTCCGATATTGCCTTCTTGAATCAAATCTGAATAGGGCAATCCGTAACCCAAGAAGCCTCGAGCAATGGAAATTACCAGACGTAAATGACTCAAAACAAGCATCTGAGCGGCTTGTAGGTCACCATTGTTTCTGAGGCTAATGGCCAGATTTTTTTCTTCCTCAGGTGTCAGAATAGGAGCGTTTTCAGCTGCGCGCAAAAAGGCTTGCAGATCCCCAAGGGGACCTACAATAGCAGGCACTGGAGGAGTCTTATACGGTTGGATGGCCGTATTTCGGACAGGAACCAGTGCAGTGGAAGTCTTTTTGTCAGAATCAGCCATAGCACTAAATCAGAGAGTTCAATCGCTGTGCGCGTTTCCAGATGCGATAGGCGGAAATGGAAGACGTGACGGCACCTAATGCACAAAAACATAACACAAAACCGAGGCACCAATAGGTTTCGGGGAAGTGCAATGTAAAGCTCGATTGATAGAGGGCCGCAATTTGTTCGATGGAAGGCTTCAAGAATGAAATAGCAAGGGCTGCTAAAGCTAGAGCAATTGCACTTGAAAGCCCCATTAAGAGAGCTCCACGCCAAGCCCATGGGCGAATCGCGAACATGGGTGAGGCACCAAAAAGATAAAGCGTTTTCATCACAGGGTCAATCGCATGCGTGGCTAATCTTACTACCATCAGTAAGACAAAGATAACCAAGAGTGATCCAGCCACTCCCATCGTGCCAATCGAGATGATGATAGCGCGACTCACAGTATGGAACTTTTTAAGCCATTCGTGGTCGAAGGCCACCATATCGACGCTTTTGTTCTTATCTAAATCGGTCAGAATCGTTTCAATTCGAGACTCAGAGACGTTATTAGATAACGTTAGAACCAGAATATCGGGGAGTGGATTATCCGCTTTAGAGAGGTCTTTAATACCTAAACGTTCATTGAGCGATTTGACAGCGTCCTCCTTGGGGATAATCGTCGTTGTGATTACCTCTGGGAGCTTGCGCATGCTTTCTGAGAGCGTTTCTGGGTTGATTTTTTTATTAAGGAAAATCGTGATCTCAGGGTTCGTGGGAATGGCTCTTGCTGGTGCTGCCAGATCATAGAGAATGCTTCCCACAAAAATAGGAATTGACAGAGCGAAAGAGGAAAGTAGCACTGCAAGCGAAAAGAGTCCCTTGTCTCGTTTGAGACTACGGAACATCTCTCGCAGAGCCCAAGTGCGCGAGGAAATAAAGCTCATGCTTCCTCCTTCGCAACGTAGGCGTCAAGAGAAATTTCACGCAAACCAGGGACAGAATAAGGAAGTTGACGGTGGCTGGTAATAATTACGGTAACGCCAGCGTTTGCAAAGCGGCTCAAAAGAGCCAAAAGAGTTTGAGTATTGCGTTTGTCCAACTGGGCTAAAGGTTCATCTGCGATGATCATCACGGGGCGATTCACTACCGCTCTCGCCAAACAGGTCAGCTGTCGCTGCCCAACAGAAAGTTCGTTAGGAGTTAACTCCTCCATACCTTCGAGACCACATTTATTGAGTGCCTGAAGTGCGCGTAAGCGAGCTTCCTTTGCGGGCTCTTCAGCAACAAGCTCAGGAAGCATGACGTTGTCTAAAACGGAGCGATCAGGAAGGAGCGAATGCTCTTGGGTCATCAACCCCATGGAGCGTCGTAACCAGCGCAATTGGACCTCATTTAAGAGGTCGATACGATCACCAGCAAGGAATAGTTGCCCTGCGCTAGGACGAATTAATCCTGCGAGAAGGCGGCACAACGTGCTTTTCCCCGTTCCAGTGCTCCCATAGATGAGCACAAACTCGCCAGCTTTAACGCTGAACGTCAGATTTTTCAAGATTGAACGGCTGTCGTAATGCAAAGCGACATTTTGCAATTCAATCAATGTGCGAGTCTGTTGATCCATTATTTTCTTTCAATCGTTACCTGGAAGTTCATTTTTGCCCAATGAGCAACCTCTTCAGCGAGAAGATAGTCGGTGAGCGGGTGAGCTTCTACCCATATTTTATCAACTTGCAAGGAAATGCCTTTGAGCGAGGTTTCCGCACTCATCTTGGGTAGAGCGATTTTCTTACGAGCATGCGAGAAAATGACCGCTAAACGTAAAGCCAAGAGATTAATGCAATATTGTGGATTAAGGAGACGACTCCCGAGCTTACCCAAACCACCACGTTGACCTAGTACATAGCTCGCGACGAGCAACTGTTCTTCGTGAGAAAACCCAGGCAAATCGGCGTGAGTGACAATGTATTCACTATGACGATGATATTTGCTTGTAGAAATCAAGGTTCCGACTTCGTGCAATTTAGCCGCCCAGCGTAGGAGATTCAGTGATTCCACAGAGATATTCGGGGTGAGAACCTTGGCAATATCCACCGTCAGCTGAGTCACAAGCGTGGCTTGTTCCTGAGAAACTCGCGTGGAAAGCAGAAGGGCGTCAACGGAAAGACAACGGGTGTCTCGATTTTCTACACGTCCCCACAAATCGTAGAGCAACCCTACACGCAGGGCCCCAGGAGCAACGCGCATAGATTTAATCTTAAGAGTGGCAAATACAGCGATTAATACCGCTAAGCCCCCAGCGATAACTTCTTTGCGGTCTGGCTTGAGACCCGGAAAAGAGATGTGATCGACGCTTTTAAATTTCAAGAGTTGTCGTTTGATCGCTTGAAGATGGTCCCAAGTAACAGTCTCCGTGCCCCAGATCAGGTGACAGAGATCCGCTATGGCTCCAAACGTGCCAGCGGAACCGTAGGCTTCATCGTAGTGACCTTCACCAAAAGATTGGGCGACTTCTTCAAACTCAGCCGAGCAAGCCACAATGGCCTTTTGAAGACGTTCTTCATTGATACGCCCATCTTTAAAAAAACGCAATGACGTGTTCACACAGCCAACGTGGAAGCTTTCAAATTGTTGAGCTTCGAGATTTTCACCAATCACAAATTCGGTACTGGCGCCACCAATATCCACGACAAGACGGCGTCCTGCAGCAGGGGGGAGAGAATTTACACAGCCTTTGAAGACGAGGCGTGCTTCTTCGTGCTCCGTTAGGATATCGATACGGTAGCCCAAAGCTTCTTCGGCTCGACGCAAAAAAAATTCAGAATTGGTTGCTTCGCGGAATGCTTGAGTTCCGACAGCCCGTACACGCTCTAGAGGAAGTCCTGCAATGCGTTCTTTAAAACGAGCAAGGCAAGCAAACGCACGCTCTTGCACTTCATCCGTTAACGCTCCCGTATCGTCAAAACCTGCGGCAAGACGTATTGTTTCTTTCCAGTAATTTTGAGTGACAATACGCCCATTGAGGACTCGACCGATTTCGACACGAAAACTGTTACTGCCTAAATCAACGGCAGCAAGAAGCAACTCTTGTTCCATAGTTTTTGCACTCGTAGAAATAATGACGGCGTAAACCTTACTCGGTTGCGAGCTTTGCATCAGCAGGAAGACCCACTAAAGTGTTCGCAAAATGTAAGGCATTAAAGGGCTGTAAGTCATCAATTCCTTCACCCACACCAATAAAGTAGAAGGGTAGGGGGTTAGATTGGCGCATCTGTGCAATCGCAACGAGAACACCGCCCTTGGCAGTGCCATCAAGTTTAGTGATGATCAGACCAGTGAGTTCAGTGGCTGCGTCAAAAGCTTTAACCTGCAAGAGCGCATTTTGTCCGGTTGTGCCATCAAGCACCAAAAGGACTTCGTGTGGTGCACCAGACAATGCTTTACCTTGGGAGCGATAAATACGACGAAGTTCCTCCATCAAATTAATCTGTGTTGGCAAGCGCCCCGCAGTATCGGCGATGACCACATCTGTTTGCCGTTTCTTAGCAGAAGAAATCGCGTCAAACACAACAGCAGCGGGGTCTCCACCTTGTTGGGAAATCACCTCAACACGGTTGCGATCTCCCCAAACGGCAAGCTGTTCTTTTGCTGCAGCGCGGAAAGTATCCCCAGCGGCAAGAAGCACGCTCTTTCCCTCGTTAGCGAGCAACTTGGAAATTTTCCCAATGGAGGTGGTTTTCCCTGCCCCGTTGATACCAACCATCATGAGTACAAAAGGGTGCGAACCAGTAGTATCGAAGGGTTTTTCAGCAGACTTGAGAATGGCATAAATTTCATCACGAAGTGCTAAACGCACCTCCTCTTGAGTTTTGAGCCCCTTGAGTTTAATTTGATCACGCAAGCGTTGTAGGATAAGCTTAGAAGCATCCATTCCTACATCAGCCATAATGAGGGCGCTTTCTAATTCTTCAAGGAAATCCTCGTCCACAATGCCGCCGGAAAAAAGCCCGACGATATTGACGCGAGTACGAGAAAGTCCTTGTTTTAGTTTGGAAAACCAGCCTTGAGATTGTTCAGACATAATTCACTTATGACAGATCGAAAAAGTAAAAAGCGTCGAGACGCGAATAGTACAAGTTTAGCAACGCTAGCCTCTCAACGGGGCGGTGGATTCGTAAGGATTTTAGCGGGCGACTGGCGTCGCTCGGTGATTCCTGTGCCAGATAGTTTAGGACTACGCCCTACTCCAGAGCGTGTGAGAGAAACGGTTTATGACTGGCTGACGCATTTATTTGGCGGTCTCGCTGGGCGTAGTGTTCTTGATCTGTTTGCAGGTTCTTGTGCGATGGGCTTAGAAGCTGCGTCACGAGGAGCGGCCGAAGTGGATTGGGTAGATACGAACCGGCAGGTGCTCAAGAACCTCAATGCATCGCTAGCAAAGTTTAAGGCCTCTCCCGAGCAGTTTCGTGGTCATTTAGGGGACGGTTTTACATTTGTCAAAAACTGTTCTAACACGTATGATGTGATTTTTATCGATCCTCCTTTTTCTCAAGATCTCCAGCAAAAGGCTTTGAAGAGTGTTATTTCTCGACTTAAACCTGAAGGCGTAATTTATGTTGAGTCTCCAGAAAAACTCTTGGCTGATAGCGTACTTGTGGATTTAGGACTCGTGCGGATTCGTGCTGGAGTGGCCGGCCAAGTGGCTTTTGAGTTGTTGGCACTGACGGGGGGGCAGATGTCGACACAAGCGAAACTTCCTCGTCTGAAAAAACATAAAGGAGATAAAGCGTTATGACGATTGCTGTTTACCCAGGGACTTTTGACCCGATGACTTTAGGCCACGAGGATATCGTGCGCCGTGCCGCCCGGATTTTCGACAAGGTATACGTTGGCGTAGCTCACAATCCAGGCAAGCGTCCTTTATTGCCCTTGGAAACTCGCGTGGTATTAGCAAAAGAAAGTTGTGCTCAATATCCGAATGTTGAAGTATTCGCATTTGAAGGGCTACTCAAAAATTTTGTCTTGGCGAGAGGGGCTACCGTCATTGTGCGTGGGGCCAGAGCAGTAAGCGATTTTGAGTATGAATTTCAAATGGCAGGCATGAACCGCCAGTTAATGCCTGAAGTAGATACGATCTTCTTGACACCTTCTGATCAATACCAATTTGTGAGTGGTACCTTTGTTCGAGAAATTGCAAGTTTGAGCTTAAATGATGCCGCTAAGTTTGTGTCTCCGAATGTCTTGGCAGCTTTAGCGATTGCCTTTGAAAAGCAAAAACTAAATGTATAGTTGACGAAAAGCTTTTTAAGATAAGTACCTCTAAAATAGTTAAGTCTCTTGAGGGATTAGAAAACTCAATAAAGTCGCTACAATGTCCAAACGTTATTTCAAGAGTAAGAATATGCGTTCCTACCCCTAGGGGCGCTCATCTCTTTTCCAAAAGTGAAGTGTTATGGCATTGATGATTACTGATGAGTGCATCAATTGTGGTGTGTGTGAACCTGAATGTCCAAATGATGCTATTCAAATGGGAGAGGATATTTTCTTCATTCGCGCTGGCAAATGTACAGAGTGTGTCGGTAGCCACGATCAGCCACAATGTGTGCAACTGTGCCCTATTGCGGACTGCATTATTCCCAATCCTCGGCGTATAGAAACTCGAGAGCAGCTAGAAGAAAAGTTTGAACGTATGAGTTTACGGAGACGAATCCATCGAGCAATGAGGGAAAGTGGCATTTGATACCGTTTCAAAAAAGAACCCATCAAACGGCTTTTATGGCATGTTTGGTGGGTAATTTTTTGGGCGAAGTTTTGAAGTGGACCTAGAAGATTTTTGCAAGCCAAGTATCCCAGGTTTCTTCAATGTAGGAGGTTGCATCCTCATACCAATTCATAAGCGTGCGCTCGATTTGAGAGAGCAACCTTGAGAAACACCATTCTGGTTCTGGCAAGACCATACGCGCTTGAGTGATGGCATCATTCCAGTTGGGAGACCAAAGAGGAGCTCCATCGACTCTCATATTGAGATTGGCTGAAAGACGAATGACTGGATTAAAGCCATCTTCTTTTGTGATGAAGGTGCTCTGAAGGTCAAGTTGCTTGCCTCGCAAATTGCCAAAGCCACTCAGTGTCCAATTCTCAGCATTTAACAGCAAGACAGGGATGGACCAACCATCTGCAGTAGGTTCAGCCACAATGCGCCCTTGCTTAAAACAAGACTTTTGTGAAGGACTAAATGCTTCTCGGGGGAATTGCTCAGGTCGTTCTTTCTCAAGAATTTCTAGAGCGTGGGGGAAGTCAACACCAGTAAGGCACCCTTTCTGAAGAAGTAATTCGCTTTGCCACGTTTGCTTGGAAAGGTTGTGCAAATTGCCGTGGCCTGTTGCGCGCAAGCTAGTGAGGCTATCAATGGGAGAAGGCGTCACTAATTTCGCTAATTGGACGTTCTCGCCCACGAGTTCTCCTTGCCAGAGTCCCGAATTATCAAGGATGAAAGTGCCTGAAAAATTTCCGACAGGCAAGTTGAACCGTAAATTTTCGGTTTTAACGTTCTTTTCTGTGAAATGAAGAAGGGTGTTGAGATAAGAGCTAGAAACGAGGTCACCCGCCGTAAAGGCGACTTTGCCTTCAACAGCGCCTACGAAGTTAAGCAGAGACTCTGCAAGTCGTTGGGTTAAAGCGGGCAATCCATTGAGCTTCACCCACCCATCAATCAACGGAAGATGATTATCTTGGGGCAAAATACTCAGGTTGATAGCTATCGGCGAATTCATGAGATTGCCTTCGAGTACGAACATGCCGTGTTTACTTTGAGGATGCCAGTCTACATTGCCAGAAGCATAACCAACAGGTCGGTGAGACTCTTTGTTTGTAACGTCAAAATGCAGATTTTTTAACTGCACATCACCATCAGAAGTCCACGTGAGGTTTGCTCCGCCCTGTAGGGTAACAGGAAAAAGTTCTGCAGTGAGTGTTGTGTTAACCTGAAGTTTCGCTACAGCGTAGTGAGATTCTCCAATTTGTAATTGGGAGGCAGAGCCCTGGAATTGTCCCCACGGAGAAATTCCACTACCACTCAGACCGTGGATTTGAGGCTCAGGAGAAGCAACGTCACTTATTTGAGCAATAGATAAGGTGGCATTCCAAGGTTCTTTTTGGAAGCTACCTTGGTAAGAGAATACTGTATTTTTAAACGAAATCGCAGAGAAAGTTTGGTTATCAGACCACGTGAAGTTGCTCTTGATTGTTAGATCGCCTTGGGACTCGTTTCCGGTCACCTTCATTTTTGCATTGAGGATGAAATGTGAGAATTTTTCACGTGTGCTTTTGAGTTCCGTAATGGTGAACTGGGTTGGGTTTTCAATGCCTGATTTGAAGGAGCCCTCGGTGAGCACAATTTCATTCACGGGATAGCTTTCCCAGTGATTAGCGCTTTCGCGTAGATCGGCAAGCGAGAGATAGCCAGCAGATGTAACCGTTAATCCATTGATAGTAAGTCGCCGAATTTTAGGTGTTTGCGCAAAGTAAGAGAAGGGATCCAGAGCGAGAGTGACACGTTCAAAATCCGCTTTGATAGATGGGTGAGAGGCAATGGTTAAATGTGTTTTAGGAAAAACGATTTCTAAGGTGGGAAGGCGTTTTAAAGTGACTTCTCCCGAAGGAATCAATTCAATACCATATTGCTCACGTAGCACAGAGCTCACTCGGTCTGTGATGTTAGAGGGGGTGACGATTAAAAAGAGGGCGAGCACAAGCACGAGGCACACAGAGGCCACTGCCAACAAAGAAATGAGGATGCCACGCACGTACTGACGCATACCAAGCTCCCAAAAATGCATGACCTCATTGTACCGAATGCGCTAGATCAATGAGAGGCAACGCAAGCTTCCAACAAAGAAAAAGAGCTGTGCTTAATCTCTTTTCATCAAGCAAAGAAGAGAAAACACCGCTCTTTACTCCTCCTGATTGGGCATCAGGATGCTAGCTCCAGGTAAAGAAATTAGTCTTCTTTACGACGGATCAAGTAGTCAAAGGCCCCCAAGGCAGCTGTCGCCCCTTCACCTAAACCAATCACCACCTGCTTATAGGGGGTGTTGGTGCAGTCGCCAGCAGCGAAAATACCTTCAGCAGAGGTAGCACCGTGATCGTCTTTGACGATTTCCCCAAACTTGTTGGTTTCGACAACGTCCTTAATCCAGTCGGTATTCGGTGTCAAACCAATCTGGACAAAGCAGCCAGCCACATCAATGGTATGGAGAGTATCGTCCGTCTTATCACGGTAGGTCAGGTGTTCGAGTTTACCGTTGTTACCAGTCAGTTCCGTGGTACGAGCGTTCAAAAGAATAGTCACATTGTTCAAGGAACGAACCTTTTCTTGCAACACCTCATCAGCCTTTAATTGAGCTGGGCTCTGTAAGAGGGTAACGTGTTCGCAAATACCAGCCAAGTCGATGGCAGCTTCCACACCAGAATTACCACCGCCAGTCACAGCAACGCGCATGCCTTTGAAGAGAGGACCATCGCAGTGCGGGCAGTAAGCCACGCCGTGCCCCTTGTATTCTTCTTCACCAGGTACGTTAAGCGTCTTCCACCGAGCTCCAGTAGCGGCAATTAAAGATTTCGTAGTAAGCGTTGCGCCAGAGGTCAAGGTGACCTGCCAGAGGTTGCCACTGCGTTCAACTTTTTCCACGCGCTGGTTGTTAATCATGTCGACGTCATAGGACTGGACATGCAAACCGAAGTTTTTGGCAAGGCCTTCACCAGAAGTAGAAATGATGGAGGTGAAGTTCTGGATATCAGCTGTTTCATTCACCTGACCGCCTACACGTTCAGCGATCAAACCAGTGTGCAAGCCCTTACGGGCCGAGTAAATGGCAGCGGTACAGCCAGCAGGACCGGCACCGACAACCAAAACATCAAAGGTTTCTTTTGCCGAGAGTTTTTCAGCCAGTTTCTTGGTGGCGCTACCGTCGGTGTCCAACTTTGTCAAAATGTCGGCTAATTCATTGCGACCAGAGAAGAAGAGTTCTCCGTTCAAATAAACGGTAGGCACCGCCATAACCTTACGATCATTCACTTCGTCCTGATAGATAGAACCATCAATGTTCGTTACACGAACTTGTGGGTTCACAGCGGCCATCAAATTCAAAGCCTGTACAACATCAGGGCAGTTGTGGCAGGTGAGCGAAAAGTAAACTTCAAAGTTTAACGGGCCAGAGAGCTGACGAATCTGGTCGAGCTGTTCGGGTGTTGCTTTGGAGGGATACCCGCCAGTCTGAAGGACGGCCAAAACAAAACTCGTGAATTCATGTCCCATCGGAGTACCAGCAAAGCGAATGCCTGTGTCAGCATCGCTACGCGTAATTTGGAAACTTGGTTTACGCGAATTGGCATCATCTACTTTTTCGTAAGAAAGAAGGGGGGAAAGAGGGGCTACTTCCGAGAGGAAGGTGTCCATTTCCTTAGCGGCCTGAGAGTCATCAAGGTTAACCTTGAACACGACAGGGTGTTGAAGTTTGGTGAAATAGGCACGGAGTTGTTCTAATAAACTGGCGTCAATCATAATATTTTTATATTCCGTCGCAAAAGAAAACAAAACCGCAGGTATATCCCTCGTATAGATAACCTGCGGTTCTTTAATCACACGCTAGGCGCGCAATCGAAATTAGATCTTGCCAACGAGGTCAAGAGACGGCTTGAGCGTTTCAGCGCCCGGCGTCCACTTGGCAGGGCAAACTTGATCTGGATGGGCTGCAACGTACTGAGCGGCCTGCACCTTGCGGAGCAATTCGTGAGCGTCACGACCAATGCCACCGTCATGGTGTTCCATGATCACGATTTTGCCCTGAGGGTTGATCACGAATGTGCCACGTTCAGCCATACCATCTTCAGCGATGAGCACTTCGAAGTTGCGGCTCAAGACATTGGTCGGATCACCGAGCATCGGGAACTGAACCTTACCAACAGCTGGGGAGCTAGCATGCCAAGCCTTGTGGGTGAAGTGGGTGTCGGTAGAAACCGAGTAGATTTCAACGCCCAACTTCTTGAATTCTTCATACGTTTCAGCAAGGTCTTCCAATTCCGTGGGGCAGACAAACGTGAAGTCAGCAGGATAGAAGAAGACGACAGACCAGTGGCCCTTTAAGTCAGCTTCAGTGACGGGAACAAACTTGCCATTGTGGAAAGCTTCAGCCTTGAACGGCTTGATTTCGGTATTAAGTAAGGACATCTTATGCTCCTATTGTTTAATGAAGAGAGGCGTGAGCATCTCTCTTTAAATTCGATAAAGCCATACTAGCAAAAAATTATCGATAAGTCAATATAGAAAGAAAAAAACTATCGGTAAATCGCGTAAAAATTTGCTAATGAATTGCTTTTTCCCATTGCGAGAGAGAGGAAAGGAGAATTTTTGGGGACTTTATCCCTTAAAACGACGCTTGATTTCTTGGCGCAAATTTGGGGCGAGGCGCTCGAGAGCGTCAAGGGTGGTAAAGATAGAAGCTCGACCTCGTTGAGAGAGATCACGGAAACGATTTAGTAACTCGTTTTCTTCTTCTATGGGGATATGACGCTCGTTAGTGAGAACGTAAAGAATGTCAAAACCACAAGCGGCGAGACGAGGCAAATTGTAGATACCAGGGTCCATTGAGCCATCTTCAAAGGCCTCATACATTTCGTTAGGCACGCCAAGTAACTGCGCTATTTGTCGCACAGAGTATCCCATACGGGTGCGCTCAGATTGAAGGCGAGCGCCAATTTCTTGACGTTGCTTAGAAGTCGTTGTTGCCATAGTAGTCAGGGTGGTGGTTAAATTTGACTTTTTGATAATACAAAAAAAAGAGGTTCACTGTGAAGAGAACCTCTTGCGGGAATTGGAGTTTCTTGTACCAAAATTAAACATTGAAGAGGAAGTTCATCACGTCCCCGTCTTGTACAATGTAATCTTTACCTTCGGCACGCATCTTGCCAGCTTCCTGGGCTCCCTTCTCACCCTTGTAGGCGATATAGTCATCAAAGCTGATCGTCTGGGCGCGAATGAAGCCACGTTCAAAGTCGGTATGAATGACACCAGCTGCTTGAGGAGCCGTGTCGCCTTTGTGGATCGTCCACGCACGGACTTCTTTCACGCCAGCGGTAAAGTAAGTTTGTAGCCCTAAGAGATCGTAGCCAGCACGAATCACTCGATCCAAGCCAGGTTCCGTCATCCCCATGTCGGTCAAGAACATCTCCTTGTCTTCATCGCTCAGGTCAGCGATTTCAGCTTCGGTCTTAGCACACACTGCAACGACAGGGGCGCCTTCGGCCTTAGCATACTCTTGAACCTTTTCCAAAAGAGGATTGTCCTGAAACCCGCCATCTTCTACGTTGGCGACATACATTACAGGTTTAGCAGTTAAGAGAAAGAGCTGGCGGATGGTGAGCTTCTCTTCATCAGAAAGTTCGACGGAGCGAACGGGTTTGCCTTCGTTTAAGGCTGGAAGAATCTTTTCAAGGACTTTAACAAGCTTGAGAGCTTCTCTATCCCCACCAGAGCGAGCTTGTTTACTATAGCGAGCTAGGGTTTTTTCTACACTCTGCAAGTCAGCTAAAGCAAGCTCCGTGTTGATCACGGCAATGTCATCCAAGGGATTAACCTTACCAGCGACGTGAACAATATTGTCATCGTCAAAGCAACGAACAATATGAGCAATAGCATCGCATTCGCGAATATTGGCAAGGAACTGATTGCCCAGTCCTTCGCCCTTACTCGCGCCAGCTACCAAACCAGCGATATCCACGAACTCAACCGTTGCTGGAACAATTTTTTGTGGGTTCACGATTTCTGCTAAAGCAGAAAGACGCGGATCTGGAACTTCAACAATACCCACGTTCGGTTCAATCGTGCAGAAAGGATAGTTTTCCGCTGCAATGCCTGCTTTTGTTAACGCGTTAAAGATGGTCGACTTACCTACATTTGGCAGACCAACAATGCCACACTTTAAACCCATAGTTCTCGTCTCTAATGAAAAATTAACCACGCCGGTCTCAGGCCGGTCATTTTGCCTATTTTAATGGAAAGCTTGCAAAAGTTGGCGAAGAACTCCCCTGCGTTAAGCTTGTTTCTTCGTTTCAGTAGCTAAAAAAAGAGCTAAGGCATCGAGCTCGTGCTCATCAAAGAGGGTTACTCCTATTTGTGCCAAAAGCTCCGCAGTGAGTCCTTTCCCAGGGATTAGCTTTCGAGAAAAAGTCCCGTCGTAGACCTGATGGACACCGCAGGAAGGACTTTTACTTTTAAGAAGTGCTACACGCACTCCTGCATCTTTTACAGCCTGGAGGACAAAGTGCGCTCCTTTTAGGAAAGCTTCCGTTTGATCTTCACCAGACATTGTTTCAATGCGAGCGTGTCCAAGTAGAACTTTATTTGCTCGTCCACCAATAATTTCAGCGGGCACACGGGGTGTGGAGAGTTCCCCTAGCGTTTCAGGACATAGTGCCAAGATCTCCGATTCTGGAATGCCGTGCTGAGCAAACCAACTGAGCAAATGTGCAGAAGGCTGCCCGTCCCATCGGCAAGCAGAACCTAATAGGCACTGACTCACAAGGATCTTCATAGTGATACCTCTTTCTGTGAGAGATAATTATTTTTCCGTTTTTTCAGTCTCGATGGTAACCGTTTTTTTAGGGGCTCCATACTTAGAAATAGCACGGATGAAGCGGTCTCTATCCCCACCGATGAGGAAAGAGAGACTCTTTAAACTAGCCTCGATGCACTCTTCAATTCCCTTCATGTGTTCTGGGGAAGGGGCCGAGAGCACAAAGTCTGCAACCTGCTGAGCCATACCAAGGCTACGAGGATGCCCAATCCCCAAGCGCAGACGCCAGAAGTTTGGTGTGGAGAGTTTGGCACTGATGTCTTTGAGACCATTGTGACCAGCGTTACCACCACCATTCTTAAATTTCATGCATCCAGGCATCAGGTCGAGGTCGTCGTGGACGACCAGAATATTGTCCGGCAGGATTTTGTAGTAGAGGGCCAGCGCGGCAACAGCATTTCCCGAAAGATTCATGAAGGTAGAGGGCTTTAACAACCAGACTTCGTGATCATCGAAGCGCACGCGAGTAACCTCTCCATGAAATTTTTTTTCTTCGTGGAAAAAACTTCCTTTGGCGCGAGCCAACTCATCCACAAACCAAAAACCAGCGTTGTGGCGCGTATTGACATACTGCGCCCCAACGTTACCTAAACCAACAATCAACTGAATATCAGATGTGTTTGGCATGGGAATCCTCATAAATCTTTTGATTAACGACGTGGACGGCGAGTGTCAGGGCGAGGTTCGCGGTAGAAATCGCGGTGCGAGCGAGCTCCGTGATACTGACGATCCTGCTGATGGCGATTGTCTCGATTAAAACGATCAGAGCGTTCCTCGCGAGCACCATCAAACTTCACTGTAGCAGGCCGCCCTTTGAAGCGGATTCCCTGCATGGCGTTGACGATTTTATCCGCTTGGACGCTATCGACTTCTACAATGCTGAAACGTTCAGAGATATCAATTGCCCCAATGAACTTGGCTGGGACATTGGCCTCATTGGCAATTGCGCCGACCAAGTCGCCTGGACGGATATTCACATCACGACCCGCACCGATGAAGATGCGCGTCATACCTTCTTCTGGTTCACTATTGCGCATGCGACGTTGGCGATTTCCTCGCTCGCCACGATTATTTTGGTTGCGACGAGGGCGTTCAAAGGGTGAATAAGCCGGAATATCGGTGTCATCGTCGTTTGTGCCTTGTAGGTTCTGGGTAAGAGAAATCGCTGCGGCAGCAACATCAAAAGGATCGTGATCTTCGCAAAGCTCCTCCACGACCACTTTAAATCGTTCCAAATCTTCATTATCAAGTACTTCAACGAGAGAGTCACGCAAAGCTTCTAAGCGTTTCGCCCGAACATCGGTAACGCTCGGCACGGACTGAATTTCAATACGTGTTTTCGTCAGACCCTCAATCGCACGCAGATGGCGGTGTTCTCTCGGTTCAAGAATGCTAATTGCGGTACCTGTACGACCTGCGCGACCTGTACGACCAATACGGTGAATGTAGGTTTCGTAAGAGGCAGGAATGCCAAAGTTGATCACGTGGGAGAGGTTTTCAAGGTCAATACCACGGGCAGCCACATCTGTAGCCACAATGGTTTCAACCTGACCGGCACGAGCGCGCTTCATGACGCGATCGCGTGTTGGTTGATCTAAGCCACCGTGCAAGGCTTCTACGCTGTAACCGCGTGCTCGTAGAGCTTCAGTGAGCTCATCAACTTCCATACGAGTGCGGGTAAAGATAATGGCCAGCTCGGGGGCTTCAATGTCCAAAATGCGACCCAGAGCAGCTGTGCGATAGTTATGCCCCACAATGTAAGCAATCTGAGGAACGCGCGGAGCTTCCCCTTCAGCAGTGCTTTCACGAGCAATGGTGATGCGAAGAGGATTTTCCAAATGCGTTTCAGCGATTTTGGCAATTTTGGGAGGAAGCGTTGCCGAAAAAAGTGCCGTTTGAACTTTGCTGGGGAGGGCATCAAAGATCTCATCCAGTTCATCGGCAAACCCCAAGTCCAACATCTCATCGGCCTCATCCAATACGATGGCCTGAATATTGGTTAGATCTAGTGTGCCACGACCAATATGGTCCAACGCGCGACCAGGAGTCGCCACGACAACATGTGTCCCACGTTTGAGAGCGCGAATCTGGCGGCTATAGTCCTGTCCACCATAGATAGGGGTGACAAGAAGTCCGGCCGCTTTGCCGTAGCTATGGAAAGCCTCGCTTACCTGTAAGCAGAGTTCGCGAGTTGGAGTGAGCACCAGAATAAGTGGTTTATCAGCTTCGGTATTGAGCGCGTAACGCTCAATTAAAGGCAGAGCAAATGCCGCTGTTTTACCTGTACCAGTTGCCGCTTTTCCAAGCACATCGCGCCCAGATAAGATTGCTGGAATAGCTTCGTTTTGGATAGGCGTAGGTTCTTCAAACCCCAAAGTGGTTAAAGAATTTGTAATAGAGGGCGAAAGGCCCAAATCGGAAAATGTTGTCATAGTGTTCCAATGCGCCAAAATGCGCAGATAGTGGGGCTACTCGCCCCAGACACACAGCAAACAAAACCACAACGGGAAGGGGCAAACAGCAGACTTAAAAGACGAAAGTCTCAAATTTAGGACGGAAACGATCGAAAAAAGAAGGTTGAAAGGGCAATTTGCTAGAGTTTTCAACCAAAAAAGACCCGCAGGGAGAGGACTCCCGGCGGGTCCGTAAGGCACCTAGCTTTAAGAGAAGCTAGAAGCTACCTTAATTAGGCAGCAGGAGTCTGGGCGGCGTCAGCAGCAGGAGCAGTAGCTTCAGCATCTGCTTCCGGAGCGGCTGTCACGGTTTCTTCAGCCACGGTCACCACGGAGGCGATCACGGTGTCAAGACCAAACTTGTTGGAGACTTCAACACCTTCCGGCAACTGGAGCATGGAAGCGTGGAAGGTCGTGCCGGTGGCCATCTGAGAGAGGTCAACAGCAACGAATTCTGGCAATTGGCGAGGCAAGCAGGTCACTTCAACGAAAGAAATCGTGTGGGACACGAGAGCCTTGTCGATCTTAACGGCAGGGCTGTCTTCTTCACCGTGGAAGTGGAGAGGTACGCGCATCGTAACCTTTTCGTTCGGGTCGATACGTTGGAAGTCGATATGCATAACCTGCGGCTTGTAGGGGTGCATCTGGAAGGCACGAAGCACAACCAATTGTTCCTTACCGTCAAGTTCCATCGTCAAAATTGAGGCATGGAACTTTTCTTTCTTCAATGCGTAGAAGATAGGGTTATGTTCGAGCTCAATAGGCGTAGCGGGGATGTTGCCGCCGTAAATAATACCAGGCAACTTATCCGCGCGACGAAGGCGGCGGCTCGCACCCGTACCTTGCGTGTTACGCGTGGTGGCGATGACTTTCATTGGATTACTCCTAAAAATAAAAAATGGTCCCCACAATCGCGACCAACTGCGGGGGCGTTGGAAAAAATGTTTTAAACAGCAAAAAGGCTGCTCACCGAAGCTTCACGGGCAATACGCGAAAGCGTTTCACCAATGATCGCAGCGGTACTGATCTGACGAATCTTGGGGCAAGCTGCAGCAGCTTCGCTCAGCGGAATCGTATCCGTTACCACGAGTTCATCAAGAGCAGAGTTGCTGATGCGTTCGACAGCGGCGCCAGAGAGCACTGGGTGCGTGATATAAGCAACCACACGAGTTGCTCCGCGTTCTTTCAAAGCACCAGCGGCGTTGCAAAGCGTACCCGCTGTATCGACGATGTCGTCGGTAATGACGCAGGTGCGATCCTTCACTTCACCAATAATATTCATAATTTCGGCCACGTTGGCACGGGGGCGACGCTTATCGATAATCGCCAAATCCACTTCAAGGGCTTTAGCCATAGCACGAGCGCGAACCACTCCGCCGACGTCAGGCGAGACAACCATAAGGTTGTCGTAATGGCGTTCCACAAGGTCATTCAAAAGAATCGGAGTAGCAAAAATATTGTCTACTGGGATATCAAAGAAGCCTTGAATCTGGTCAGCGTGCAAGTCCATCGTGAGCACGTGATCAACACCAACAGACTGAAGCATGTTGGCAACCACCTTGGCGGAAATAGCTACACGGTTAGAACGTGGGCGACGGTCTTGACGAGCGTAGCCGAAGTAAGGAATAGCCGCAGTAATGCGACGAGCAGAGGCACGCTTCAAAGCGTCGGCCATCAACATCAATTCCATAAGGTTGTCGTTCGTTGGTGCGCAGGTCGGCTGAAGAATGAAAACGTCCTTACCGCGGACATTATCCAGCAGTTGGACCATAACTTCGCCGTCGCTGAAACGATTCACCGTGGCAGAACCAAGGGGGATATTGAGATATTTAGTGACAGCTTGAGCAAGGGCAGGGTTAGCATTGCCCGAGAAAACCATCATACTTTCTGGCACCATGGGATCCATGATTAGAGCTCTATAACATAGGGGCGCTAGGCGTCCGCGGTTGACAGACAAACAACACAATTAAAAAAGTGCTGCTAAAAACAAAAAGAGGAGGGTATACAAACCATCCTCCCTATTCGTTGTAAATGGCAGGGGTAGAAGGATTCGAACCTTCGAATGTCGGAATCAAAATCCGATGCCTTGGGCCAGCTTGGCTATACCCCTGTCATGTATTCTAGTCATCGAGCCATTGTGCCAGAGGATGCTCCGACAAGGACTCTGTAATGAACCCAACCCATGAATCAGGCATTCCAGTAAAGACGGTTTGTACCATAGGATCTTCACTAGAGCGGGCAACACCAAACACGGCGCTACCCGAACCTGTCATTCGCGGCTCTGTATATGGAGTTAACCATTGGAGAGCATTCGCTATCTCAGGCTCATAGGACGCAGCGACTGGCTCTAGGTCATTATGACCATATAATTGCGGCCAGTTAGTTTTAACTGCGTCAATGAAGGGTTGTATTTTCGTGGATTCAGTGTCCCTTGTCAAGGCTGGGCTAGCGAAAATTTTCGCCGTAGAAACGGATTTTCCTGGCCAGACGACAAAAAAACGAGTTTTCGGGATAGAAACGGGTGTTTGTACTTCGCCGATGCCTTCGACAAAGGCATTGCGACCAAAAATAAAGAAGGGAACATCAGCTCCTAGACGAACTCCCAATTCACAGAGAGCACGACGAGAAAGGTTCAGATTCCAAAGCGTATTGAGTCCCATTAACGTAGTGGCGGCATCTGAGCTTCCTCCGCCCATGCCAGCTCCACTGGGAATCGTTTTTTGGACGCGAATACGCACTCCTCTCTCTATATGATAAGTGTCTTTGAGAAGAAGCGCCGCTCGCACGCATAGATCTTCTTCAGGATTACCGACAATGTCTCCTGTGCGTTCAATATTTACATTTTCGAGTAGCTCAAGATCGATCGTATCTTTGCGGTCAATCAGGATGAACACCGACTCCAGAAGATGTTTTTTGTCTTCTCGCTGTCCGACGACGTGCAAAAATAAATTTAACTTTGCAGGGGCGGGTAAGCCATAAAGCGCATTCAGAGAGGTCATCGCAAGTATTTCTTAGTCAATGACAACGGAGAGAGTTTTGAGGTTCATGGGAACCTTAGGCGTAATTTTGAGTACCTTGATACGCCCGTCTGGGTGGCGAGAAAGAACCTGGATATCCCAGAACTGGGATAATTTTGACTGTTCAGGAAGTTTCCCCGACTTCAGTAAGTCCCCAAAGTTGTCAATCGGCATAGAAAAGCCAAGTGCTGAATAAAGAAGGTCTGCCGTTGAGGTATTGCAAGTAGACTCCTGATCTTGTTTGCTTAAACAAACAAGAGAGGGCTTCATGTCAATACGTGCGAGAATGCCGTTGAGAGGCGTAAGCAAATCTAATTGAGAGTTCTCTCCAAATTCTCGGTATTGAAAGCGCCCACTTTCTGAATGATCTTTGCTGTCATTGCTTGTATACGTAAGCGTAAATCGTCCGCCTTGTTCGTAAGAGTATTGAGGCAAAAGAGCGCAGGCGTTTAGTAGCAGAGTAGTGCAGAGAGCACAGAAAAAAAGGCGATTAATTTTTAGCATATGACCATCGAAAAGTGTCGATCAAAGATTACTGTGACAGGAGTTTCAGGCGTTTCCCTAACTCGGTAATTTGTGGATCGTCAGGGAGGCGCCGCGAAAGTTCATTGAAAACAGACAGAGCTTCCTCTTGGCGCCCCAACGCCACCAAAATGTCTAACATGTGGATGATTACAATGCGGTGAAAACCACTACGCATTGCAGCTAGAGCAAAATAGTAGGCCTGTTCTTTTCGGCCTTCGCGAAAGCATAGCCAAGCCATGCTGTCGAGCATTTGCCAATCCAGTGGCTTTTGGCGGTATGCGTTTTCAATCAAACGTCGCGCTTCGGGCAGATTGATTCCCTTTTCAGCATAATAGTAGCCAAGACCGTTTGATGCGAAAGCATCATCGGGATCTATGTCCAATATATGACGCAAAACCCTTTCTGCTTCAGAAAGGTGTTCTTGGCGCTGATAAATCAAAGCAAGGTGATAGAGAATATCGGTGTTATCAGGATCTTTGTCGAGGATTTTTTCCAGGATAGCAATAGCCTTATCAGCTTGATTTGTCTTGAGCAAAATCTCAATACGCGCATTGAAATAGATGCGCTCGTTATTTGGATCCTTTTCAATGGCATTGAGGAGAACTGACTCGGCGGTATCTGGTTTACCAGCTTTGAACCAAGCGACGGTTTCTTGAATACGAATATCCGAAGCGTTTTGCTTTGGATTGTAGCGAGCGAGCGCTTTAGCTTCGCCAACATAGTCTTTTAGGTTGTCATAGACCATGGCCAGATGTAGCCACACATCGTCCAGAGACCAGTCATAACGCGGGTTTTTAGCCTGACCTGCTGTGATATAGCTATTAAAAAGTTTTTTGGCTAGCTCAAAGTCTTTACTTTCAACAGCGAGTTCCCCCGCGTTATAAAGAACGGTAGGGCTATCTGGGTCTATGTCGATTGCTTCATGGATTTGCTCTAGTGCTAAGTCAGCGTGACCAGAGCGCACCAAAATTTTCCCATACATGAGGCGTGCTACCGTTGAACTGGGGTTGGCGTCAATCACCGTTTCCAAAATGCGTTGACTTTTTTCTGGCATTACAGACCAACAAATATCAGCCGCAGTCGTAGCAAAGTCTTCATTATCGCTAAACCAAGACAAATCTTTTTGACGAAAAACGAGTCCATTTCCAGGTAGCACAGAAAGGGCCGCCCGGCACGCCTCTTTATCCTCTCCCTGCCGCTTTTTATAGACAGCCTTAGCCATCACAACAGAGGGATCTGTATCGTACTTTTCCCAGATAGGATCCAGATAGGACTCGAGCCAACTAAGATCTACTCTTTCTTGACTCAAATGACGAGTCAGCGTTGCAACATAGCTACCAGGATCTTTACTGTTTTTGGCAACAAATTCATTAAGCAATTGTTGGACTTCGTTTCCACGCTGGTTTTGAATACTCTTTAAGAGTAAGGTATTGTTCGCGATATGCGCCCCAGGGTCCATTGAAGTCCAAATTTTTGTGGCTTCAATAATCTGTTTGTCGGATTGTGTTTTGAGAGCTGCGGACCAAGCGAGTTCAGCAATACTGTTATTGTGGAGCTTTTCAGCTGCGCTTTTTAGCATCTCGTAGGCCATCTGGTTATCGCCATCACTCAAAGCAATATTACCCAGCAAAAGCTGGTAAAGTGTGAGCCCTGGTTCTGCGAGATCAGTCGAGGACTGCTCTTCTGCTAGAACTTCTGTATTGGTACCGAGCCAAAGTAAAAACAGGGTGGCAAAGTAGGTGAACGAACGAGGCATGAGAATCCACAAAAAGGGGACGTGTATGATGGCGTATATTTTAATCAAAGCGATACGGGATATCAGGAGATAAAGAGGTGAATCGTGAATAAAACGAATCAAGTTGCAAGAGAGCTTGTCTGCTCAGGGGTGGATAAGCAGTTCGCGCGTACTCTTTTGAGCTGGTATAAAACGTACGGCCGTCATTCACTCCCGTGGCAAAAGAACAACGACTGGTATTCTCGCCTTCTTTCAGAGATTATGCTCCAACAGACGCAGGTGCAAACGGTAATTCCCTATTTTGAAAAATTTCTTGCTGCATACCCAACTGCTAATAAGCTTGCTAAAGCCGAAGATGACGACGTAATGAAGCTATGGGCTGGTCTTGGCTACTATGCACGTTGTAGAAACCTTTTGAAAGCCGTTCGAATCGTTGAATTTGACAGAGGCGGTACTCCTCCATCTACAGCAGAGGAATGGGTCAAACTTCCTGGAGTAGGTCCCTCTACAGCTGGTGCGCTTGCCGCGTTTGTGAATGGGGAACGCGCAGTTATGTGTGACGGCAATGTCCAGCGTACTCTTTCAAGAATTTTTGCGATTGAGGGTTACCCTGGATTGAAGTGCTTCAATAAAGAGGTTTGGGCTAAGGCTGAGACACTATTGCCAGAAAGTGTTGATATGGGAGATTATACTCAAGCGCTCATGGACTTTGGCTCTATGGTCTGTAATCGTAAACCTAATTGTTCTTCTTGCCCAATGAGAAGCATTTGCCAGGCGTATGCTAAGGGGACTCCAACAGCTTATCCCCAAAAGAAGCCAAAGCGCGAGCGCCCAATCAAGATGGTCAAAGTCGCGATTTACGTATCCCGCTACCTTGGTACGCTAAGTATATGGCTGAAAAAACGCACTAAAACAAAAATTTGGAATGAGTTATGGTGCCCCGAAATGACGAGTTTTGTTGCTGCAGGCTCTCCTCTTCCAGAGTTACAACTATTTGAAGACTGCGTAAGGGCTACGACGACGTTACCGATCGTGACTCATGATTTCACGCATTTTCGTTTGATTATCGCTCCAATATTGGTTGAAATAGGCGGCGATCTCTGCGAGATTAGCTCGGGGGATGAGGAGGACTTTGAAGATGACAATCGTCCGTTCTCTTGGCTAGAAGAGCAAGGTTTTGAGAGCTTTAATTCGAATCCCAATTGCTGGCCAGCACTACCAGCTCCAATTAAAACCATATTGGAGGCTCTTTTCGCATCAGACGCTAAAGTTGCTTAGAGTGTTTGGGCGCTTTTTTGTGCGTTGAGTAATGAACTCTGTTCAATGATGCGATGACGCACGATAGTGGGATATCTCCGTTCAAAGTGCCTAGCAAGTGTTTCGGCTACATAGACCGAGCGGTGTTGTCCGCCAGTGCACCCAATTGCAATGGTGAGGTAGTGGCGATTCTGTTGTAAGTAAGAGGGTAACCACTTTTCAAGGAATTGGCTGATGTCGATCAGCATTTCACCGACTTGTGGTTTGCCAAGCATAAATTGAACAATTGCTTCATCTCGTCCGGTTAGAGGGCGCAATGCAGGGTCGTAATAGGGGTTGGGGAGACAACGCACATCGAAGACCAGGTCGGCGGTAATGGGAATCCCGTGCTTAAAAGCAAAAGACTCAAAAGTGAGCGTCATTTCCGCGTGGGGTGCCCCGATAAACTGCTGAACCCATTTGCGAAGTTGCGCTGGCAATAAGGCTGTTGTATCCATGATAGCTGCGAACTCTGTGATAGGTTCGAGCATTTCACGCTCTCTCTGGATGGCTTCTTGTAAAGAGAGTAAATGATCATGGCGTTGAGCGTGTGTACAAAGCGGATGGCGGCGTCTTGTCTCTGAGAAGCGTTTGACCAATTCTTCCTGAGAGGCAGTTAAGAACAAAACGCGGACGTCTACTCCTCCATCTTGCAAAGAGTTGAGTGCTTGAAGCGCGTGGTCAAACGTGACCTGACTTCGCGCATCAATGGCGACAGCAACATTCTCTGTGCCGCGCGAAGCAAGCCCTTCTACAACGGTCACCAAAAAATCAGCAGGAAGGTTGTCGATACAGTAGTAGCCACAATCTTCTAGCTGTCGAATTACGATCGATTTCCCTGCACCAGACATCCCGGTGACGAGCGTGAGTTGCATGATGTAGATCCTTTTCTTGAATAAAGGGTTCCGCGTTACTGGGTGTCGCTTTCCTCAGGTGAGTCTATTACATCTTCCTCGTCGCCTAAAGGGGACTCCCAACCCGCAATTGTTTCGCACAAGCTCAAAGGCGTTTCACAGGTGAACAGTGCTTGGCGCATATCCTTATCGTCCAAAAGTAAACATAGTTCTTTAAGGATATTGCTGTACTGCTCCTTGATTCCCGAAGGGACGAGCACAAAGAAAAAGAGTTGGACGGATTTTCCGTCAGGAGCATCTAATTCAAGCGGCGTTTTGGAGCGAATAAAAGCGAGTACTGGTTTTTCAAGATCATCAAGGCTACCGTGTGGAATAGCAGAGCCACGACCAACACACGTACAACCTAATTTTTCACGTGCAAAAAGAGCATCGAAAGCATCTGTATGAGGGATTCCATACGTATTCTCAAAAAGGATGGATGCTTCTTCAAACAAGCGTTTTCGACTAATTACCTCTAGATCGAGGAGAACATTACCGATAGCAAGTAATGGAGATAAATGGTTCATGAAATAGTATCCGTATCCCTCTCTACAAGAGTAGAGTTGGGTCGTAAAAAAGACCTCACGAGTTGAGATCAATCTAATTTCTCTCAGTCTAGCGAAAAACCTAAGACTTGTCAGGTGCGGCGTGAAGGCGGCGCTCGCGTGTTGATGGAATCCCTAGTGTTTGTCGATATTTAGCAACCGTTCGTCTTGCAACGGTATAGCCCACTGCGTCTAGTTTACTGACCAAGGCATCATCAGAAAGAGGTTTCGTTGGAGACTCTTGGCGAATGAATTCTGCGATGTAGTCTTCTACTGCCTTTGTAGTACCAGAGGGAATCAAATCCGAAAGCGCAAAAGTTCCCCGAGAGCAAATGAAATATTTTCCGGTAAGCGCACGAGAAATCGTCGATTCCGAAAGGCAAAGAGCTTGAGCAATATCTTTTTGAAGTATCGGCTTTAAGCCACATTCTCCAGAAGAAAAAAAATCTCGTTGTGTTTCTGCGAGGAACTTAGCAACACGTAAAAGTGTTTGATTTCTGGCCTCAATGTCGTGTACCAATTGTTTGGCCTCTTTGAGATAGAGACCCAGTTGTTCTGCAGAAACAGTAGCTCGTAGCTCTGCTATTTTTCTCTCAGACGAAAGTTTCAGTGAGAAGAGAGATTGCCGCAAGAGCCGGACAGAAAGTCTTTCTCCAGCGAGCTCAATCTGAAGCTCTGGTGTTATATAAGAAGGGCGTTCTCCAGCGGTATTGACGATGGGGTAGGGGTTAAGAGAACGAATTAAATTGCAAGCATTCTCTAGAACCTCGATAGAAACCTTGAGCTCTTGATGAAGGGAATCGTAGGCGTTTTTTGAAACTTCATAGAGGTGCGAAGAAATGAGCGTACGTAAGAGTTCTTTATGTGGCGCGAGGCCCTTTTCACTGTCCATTGCATCAATTTGTAGAAATAGGGATTCTTCAACACTACTGGCTCCAATCCCTGTAGGACCAATACGTCGTAAGGTTTGTAGTGCATCTTTCCAATCCGAGGCAGACACATCAACCCCCTCGTTAGCGACGTAATCACTATAAGCTTGAGAGATAGCCACTAAGGGTTCATCTAAAAGCCCGTGATCGTTTAGCTCAGAAACTAGACAGGAAGCAAGGGAAAGGGTTTTGTCACTAACGTTGAGACAGCGCAGTTCAGAAAGAAGTTCATCTTTAAAATCGGGTGCTTCAGCAGCTATATTCGAGAACCAATCCTCGTCCCTTTCTAGAGTGGTTTGATGTTCAAAAACGTAGTCTAGAGATTCTTCAACAGTATCGATATCCGCATCAACATTGTCAATGCGCTCGTCTTGTTCTATGGGAGAGGATAGATTTTCTTGGAGGAGTTCTTCTTCCGCGCTGTATTCCAGTAAAGGATTATCTGCGAGGGCAAGTTCCACTCGAGCCTGCAGTTCAGTTGAAGACATCTGCAGACATTCGAGTGAAGAGAGCTGTTCCGAAAAAAGAGATTGAGTTTGTTTGCCAGTTTGAACTAGTGCGGGTTTCATGCTTGAGGTCATTTACATGCGGAAGTTTTCGCCCAAATAGAACGCTCGAACATCAGGATTTTCAATAATGTCGCTAGGGTTTCCTGCGGCTAATACTTGCCCCTCGTTAATGATGTAAGCATGGTCGCAAATAGCGAGCGTTTCACGCACGTTATGGTCCGTGATAAGAACTCCAATGTTGCGGTCACGTAAAAAGCGAACAATGCGCTGAATTTCGATTACTGCGATTGGGTCAACACCTGCAAACGGTTCGTCCAGCAGAATAAAGCGTGGGTTAGCGGCAAGCGCGCGAGCGATTTCCGTACGGCGACGTTCTCCACCAGAGAGCGACAATGCCATGTTGGTGCGGATATGTTGGATCTGTAATTCAGTGAGAAGACTTTCCAGACGTTTTTCGAGCTCTGCTCCACGCAAAGGCTGGCCATTTTCGTCTTTCTGAAGTTCAAGGATGGCGCGGATATTGTCTTCGACGCTCAGTTTTCGAAAAACGCTAGCTTCTTGAGGAAGATAGGAAACGCCTAAACGAGCGCGTTGATAGATCGGCATGTGAGTAAGGGGTTGCCCATCGAGCTCAACAGTGCCTTCATCGCCGACAACGAGACCGACAACCATGTAGAAGGTAGTCGTTTTCCCGGCACCATTGGGACCGAGCAGCCCGACCACCTCACCGGAGCGAACTTCAAGATCTACGCCTTTGACGACACGGCGAGAACCATAGTGCTTTTTCAGTCCACGAGCTTGAAGAATATGCTGAGGGACTTCGTTTTCAGAACTCATCGTTATTGTCCTTTCGGTTCAGTAATTGTGGTGGTGTTTTGAAGTTCCTGCTTAGGTGCAGTACCCGTAGCAGGCTTGTCATTGGACTTTCTCGGAGCAATGATAGTGGTCACGCGTTGACGTGTGCCGTTAACGACGCCACCAGAGACTTCTGAAAGAGCGTTTCGCATATCGTAGGTAATCGTGTCGCCACTCGTCATGTCTTTTTGCACACCATTTTCCGTTCGGCGCAATTCGGCTTGACCTGCTAGCGTGACACGATCGGTTTCTTCGTCATAAATGATCTGCTTGGCCCTAGCATGCACCCATTCATCAATTTTCGGATCTTTGTTGTCTCGCTTTTGTTTAAACGTAGCAAGCGAGCCATCTAAGGTGATGTGGCGATAGCCTTTGGGCGTCACAACGAGTGTGAGTTTGCTACCAGTGAGATGAATAGAGCCCTGATCCACTACGACGTTACCAGAGTAGATAGCCGTCTGCTTGACTTCATCACCATTGAATTGGTCAGCATGGATCTCGATCGGCTGGCTACTGTCAGTGGACAGAGCATAAGCTTGTGAGAATATCAAAGGAGAAGCGAAAGCGATGAAAAGAAGTTTTTTCATAAACTAAATCCACTGCGCAAAAATCGTGATGAGCCAGTGAGCTCTACGGAAACATTGTGTTTGTATTGTAGGCTTTTTGCCTTAAAAGTAGGCACAGAAAGTACGGGTTATTGGTGTTTTCTCTGGCCCAGCGTGGCTGAATGCCAAATTAGTGTTTGCTCGATGTCTGATGGAACACAGAAACCACATCACCTGTGAGCGTGACAGTTCGAGAAATATTATCAAAAGTCATTCCCCCCTTGGCTTGAGTAGTATCTGCTCCGCGTGTCATAAAAACTGGTTTATCTGTTTCAAAGTAGTCATCATCAAGATAACCCTTGAGATACTCGGTTTTGAAGGACATTGCAGGGTTCGTGGCATCAGCAGGTTGATTGATACGAACGTTCCCGCCGAGCTCCAATGTTTGCAAACTGTCCTTAGACCAAGCCTTATCGCTAGCAAGAAAAATCGGTGAGCGACTCTTGGAGAAACTCTGTAATCGAGCGTCTTCAGCATTCATCTGTCCGTCAGAATAATGTTCAACGCTCTGGGAAAGTAAGCGACGCAAAAGAGTCCCATCCTTATCGAAGTCGGTCACCACTACATCTTTGGCAATAAAGTCGGGGCTTTTAAGGCTCGGTACATACTTCAAGCCCTCTAAAGTGATGCGGATCGAGTAGTAATAACTCAATCCTACCAGAGCGAGAAGTAGGGCTATGCCAATCAATGCCGTCATACGCTCACGGAGAACTAAATTACGTTGAACCATTATTTCCCCAGAACAAAGGTGTCCATAACTAATTGATCCCAACGACCTTGAGCTTTGAGGATCAATTCAGAGAGCTCACGAATGGCACCATGGCCACCTGGGTAAGCGGAGCGCCAGTGTAACCATTCGTTCAAGCAGTCATTACCGTCAGCAGGTGTTGTTGACAGACCAACTCGCATCAAAATGGGCAAATCAGGAATATCGTCTCCCATGTAGGCGACTTCGTCATCCTTTATCTTCAGCTCGTCTAACAGGGCGACATAAGCGGTTGTCTTAAAGCGCTGCCCTTGTGCAACGCGTGTAATGCCGAGCTCTCGGCAACGCTCTGCCACAATGTCAGACGTTCTGCCTGTGATGATAGCAACTTCGATGCCGGCTTTCTGTAGCATTTTTATGCCTAAACCGTCACGAACGTAAAAGCGTTTAAACAATTCGCCATTTCCAGAGGTATTGATACTTCCATCAGTCATGACTCCATCAATATCGAGAATGAGGAGACGAATTTTTTTAGCTCGTTCAGTTAGTGTCATTAAATCACCTTTGCCGCCATGAGATCCTGAATGTGGACGGCACCGACCAATTTTTGGGTGTCGGGGTCAACAATGAGGAGCTGGTTTACACGCATCTCGTTGAGACGCTTAGCCGCTGTTGCAGCCAATTCTTGAGGATAGCCAACCTTGGGAGAGTGTGTCATTACATCGGCAATATGCATATCACGCACGTCTCCCACCTTTTCGATCAAGCGGCGCAGATCACCTTCAGTAAAGATACCCACGACATGTTCATCGGCATCAACCACAGCAGTCATCCCCATGCATTTGCGAGACATGATGCGAATGGCATCAACCACCGAAAAATCGGGAGCTACTCGGGGAAGATCATCGCCACTGCGCATCACATCGCTCAAGCGCAAGAGTAAGCGACGTCCTAAGGCTCCACCAGGATGACTGCGCGCAAAATCTTCTGCAGTGAAATGTTTAGCAGAAAGACAAGCCACAGCAAGGGCATCTCCTAAAGCGAGAGTGACCGTTGTGGAGGTTGTCGGCGCGAGGTTATTTGGGCAAGCTTCGCGTTGAACATGACAATTGATCACAGCGTCGGCACCAACACCGAGTGTGCTTTGTGGCTTACCTGTCATGGCAATGATTTTTACGCCAGAGCGCACGAGCATAGGAATAATGACTGCGAGTTCGCTCGATTCACCCGAGTACGAAATTGCAATGACCACATCGTCAGGCGTGATCATGCCTAAGTCTCCGTGTGCTGCTTCTGCAGCGTGGACAAAGTAGGCTGGAGTGCCTGTAGAGGCAAAAGTTGCAGCGAGCTTACTGCCAATATGTCCGGACTTACCGATTCCTGTGACAATTAAACGCCCACGGCAGTTGAGGATTAAATCAACGGCTTTCGTGAAGTCGGCATCTAAAGAGAAGCTAGTAGCCAAAAGGGCGGAGGCTTCTTGAGACAAAACATCGCGACCAATAGCGAGATGGTGAGAAGAGCTAGACATAAGCTAAGACAAATGGCGGATAAAACTAGATTCTTGAATTTTAACAAGAATTGGAGGGCTTCTTGAGAGAGTCGCAAAAAAGAATTTCTTCAAAGTGGCTTGAGTTGTACACAAAAGAAAACTCGAGTCTCGCAGCGCGCGAGACCCGAGTTGAAATGTACTTGCAGCAAAGAGCAATTCTTTAGTGGTGAAGAATCTTCGAGAGAAACTGCTGAGCACGTTCGCTTTGCGGATTTTCAAAGAAGTCTTTTGCTGGCTGGTTGTCAATGATTTCGCCAGATTCCATGAAAATTACACGGTCGGCCACTTTTCGAGCAAAACCCATTTCGTGGGTCACTACCATCATAGTCATCCCTTCTTTGGCCAACTGAACCATAACATCAAGTACTTCGTTAATCATTTCCGGATCTAATGCTGAGGTTGGTTCATCAAAGAGCATGCAGATCGGATCCATGGCAAGAGCACGGGCAATTGCCACGCGCTGTTGCTGGCCGCCAGAGAGTTGACCAGGGAATTTTTCAGCGTGAGCGGCAAGACCAACTCGATCCAGAAGGTCGAGACCACGCTGGGTGGCTTCTTCACGAGCACGACCGAGCACTTTCATCTGTGCAAGAACGAGGTTTTCTTTGATAGAGAGGTGTGGAAACAATTCAAAGTGCTGGAATACCATACCCACGCGACTACGTAATTTTGGCAAATTAGTCTTCGGATCGCCCACAGAGATACCATCAACGATGATTTCCCCTTTTTGGAAAGGTTCTAGAGCGTTTACCGTTTTGATGAGAGTGGATTTGCCAGAACCAGAAGGACCGCAAACAACCACGACTTCACCCTTTTGCACTTCAGCAGAACAGTTCTTCAATACTTGGAAGGAACCATACCACTTGCTGATGTTTTTAATTTCAATCATTGCCATGATGGGGGTAATCCTGTGTCTATCAAAAAATACGATTAGTGCGTTGCCATTTTCGACTGAAGTCGACGGATGAGCATTGATAACGAAAGCGAAACTGTAAGATAGCAGACTGCAGCGAAAGAGTACATCAAAATCAGCTGTCCGTCACGTTCTGCAATCTTTGAAATAGCGCCCATAAAGTCATGCCCGCTGATAACGTAGACCAGACTCGTATCTTGAAACAAAATGATGGTCTGCGTCAAGAGTACAGGGAGCATGTGACGTACTGCTTGTGGCAGCACAACATAGCGCATTGTTTGAGAGTAACTCAAACCGAGGCCGTACGCGGCATAAATCTGTCCTTTTTTGATAGATTGAATGCCTGCACGCATAATTTCTGCAAAATAAGCAGCTTCAAAGAGGATAAAAGTGATGATAGCGGTCATCTCGGCACCGATTTGCACAGGGTGGTCGAGATGAAAGAGCAAACGCAACACTTCTGGCATGAGTAAGAAGAACCAGAAGAGCACCAGCACGAACGGAACAGCTCGCATCAAGTTAACGTAAAGTCGAGCGGGAATTGCCAAGCACGGACGGTTCGAGAGTCGACAAAGAGCGAGCAGGGTGCCAAGGGCTAAACCGCCGACCGCTGTAATAGCTGTCAATTCTAACGTATAGGCTGCGCCATTCAGAATGAAGCCCCAGCTATTGGTGATTGAAGAGAAATCTAAAGCCATTTTTCATCCCCTCCTTACTTTGCAACCACAAAGCCAGGAATGGTACTGCGACGTTCAATCCAAGCTAATAAGCGATTCACAGCAAGCGCGATAACGACATAAATGATGGTTGCCCATACATAGGCCGCAAAAAATTGAAAGGTGTCTTCTCCCATTTCGTTGGCGCGCATAGTGAGTTCAGGTAGCCCGATGGTGATTGCCACTGCAGTATTTTTGATAAGGTTCATGGCTTCACTAGTGATCGGCGGAAGCACGATGCGAAATGCCATGGGCAAAATCACATAGCGGTAACGCTGAGTGGCCGTGAGCCCCAAGGCCTTACCAGCGTTGCTCAAACCTTTAGGTAAAGATGAAATCCCAGAGCGAACTTGTTCAGCAATACGCGAAGAGGTGAAAAGTCCCAAACAAAGAAAGGCAGATAAGAACTGGCTATAGATTGGGTCCATGCTAACGACCCAATCTTTGTAAGCAGGGATCAATTCTGGCACAACGTAGTACCAGATGAAGATTTGTACAATCAGCGGGATATTACGGAAGAGCTCAATCCAGGCTTCGCAGAAAGCGCGGACACATTTGTTATCCACAGTACGCAGTGTACCGATAATTGTGCCGACGATAAGCGCGAGGAAGAAAGAACTTACAGCAAGTCCAATCGTCCAATAAGCACCGTCAGCGATGTATAGCCACCACGGAGAGTCACTAAGACTAGAAGTCTGTAGCAACACATCCATAGACATATTTAAAGCCATAATTGAGCTCCTCTTGTATTCTCAGCGGTAAGGGGACCTCGCGGAGATGAGGTATTTTTGTTGAAAAGAAAAATGCTCTGGAAAGCCAAATTTGCTAGCCGGCCCCCAGAGCTAAAAAGGGGGAAACAATTAAATGCCGTCACTGTTCGGGTTAGCAAAGAGTTCCTTAGTCACGGAGTTCATCGGGAAGTTTAAATTCGTGTTCTTGGGCGGGATGGGGTTTTCAAACCACTTCGTATAGAGCTTCGCCAAGGAACCATCTTTAATCATGCCCGTAATTGTCTTGTCGACTAAGGCCTTGAACTGAGTATCATCTTTACGGAACATCGGCGCATAGGGCTCCGTAGAGAGCGAGGCGTCAATAATCTTGAAGTCACCAGGATTCGGCAAAGTGGAAATCTGTCCAGCCAAAAGTACGTCATCAATCACGAAAGCATCAGCACGTTTATTGGCGACTAGCTTCATAGCTTCAGCAAAATTTTTGGTTTTCAAAAGGCGAAGCTTGACGCCGTTCTCTTTTTCAAAGCGGCCCAACAGTTCCACGGAGGTAGTACCAGAGGTCACAGCGACATTTTTCCCATCCAAGTCCTTCAAGGTTTTGATTGGACCGCCCTTCCAGACGGCGGCTGTTACCTGGATGCCAAAATAGTTCGTACCAAACGAGGCTTGTTCCTGACGCTTCTTGGAGTTGGTCGTCGAACCACATTCAATGTCCACTGTACCGTTCTGAATCAAAGGAATACGGTTAGCACTGGTCACAGGCTGATAGGCCACTTTCAAATTTGGAAGGTTAAGGTCTGCTTTTACCGCGTCGGCGATCTTGTTGCAAACTTCAAAGGCATAGCCAGTGGGTCTGCCATCGGCTTGCAAATAAGAGAACGGAACGGAGGCTTCACGATAGCCGAGAGTGATCGTGCCCGAATCCTTGATTTTCTTTAATGTGCCAGTTAAATCATCACTGGCAAGAGCGGAACCACTCAACATAGTGGCGATAACGGCGATAGTGGCAGAGAGGCGAAATCCCTTCATGATGTAATCTCCTTAGCAATCTAACGTGGACACCCCGGCGGACTAGAATGCGAGGAGTGTTATTTAGATATAAGCAAGAAGTGTGCCATTTTTTTTGAAAACAACTAGGAATCTATAAAAAACCTTAAAAATCAAAAACATAAAGAAAGGTCTCTTCAAAAAAATACGCCTTCTCTCTTTTTGGAAAAGGCGTATTTGTAATTGTTAAATCGCACCAACTTGGTGCGGTGCATTATTTTGGTGCGTGATTTTAGTTTCCTTGTACAAAAACAGGCTTACGCCCTTCAAGAAAGGCATGCATAGCTTCCTCAGCTTCATTCGAGGCGGCATGTGCTTGATAGAGTGCTTCGTCCTGTTCCCAGCGCTTATCTAAAAGAGCCAAAAATTCACGTTTTAAGAGTGCGCGAGTCGCTTGAACAGCTTTCGGCGGTAAAACCGCCAATCGTGTAGCTTGAGCGGTCACGACAGATTCGAGGTGTTCGCTTTCAAGAGTAGCGGTGAGAAGCCCAATTTCAAGAGCTTCTTGAGCATTCATTGGTTCGGAGAGCATCAACTTCTGCGCAAACAGACGTGGGTTGGCAGACAATGTACCCCATTCAACGATGCCAAAGCGAGGAGTCTTGGCAAGTGCTGTAGAGGGGAAGGCAAAGACTGCCTCCTTCGTTCCGTACACTAGATCGGCGAACAAAAGAAGGGCGAGCCCTTCCCCGACGCAGGGGCCTTGAACGCTAGCGATGATTGGTTTTGTAAAGCGACGCAACGTCTCAAAGAGCTCTTGTAGGGCGACTTCCATCTCGTCTGGTGTTTTGCTGAATGCTTCCATGTCAGCACCAGCGCAAAAGACCTCTTGTTCGCTTGTGAGCATAACAACGCGAACATCTGGATCTTTTTGTGCGTCTTCGAGTTGCGCGCGCAGGGTTTGACAAAGTTCAATATTCAGAGAGTTTCGTTTGCTCTCACGATTAAAAGAAACGCGCAAGATGCCAAAATCTTTTTTGCTCAATAAATCCATCATTTATCCTAAAAATGATCAAGAAAAACGGTTGCGTCATTATAAAGAGTGGCACTTCCTGATGGGAGAAAGTTTTTTTTGATTAAGCGTAACAGGCTTTCAGTTTAAAGAGTGAGGCTCCAAGTATCTGTGTCGTTAGAGTCGGAGTTTTCTTTGCTAAAGCCTAATTTTTGCATGGTCAACCGCATGCCTTCATTGCCTTTCAAGACAAACCCCCGCAGTTTGCTCACGCCCGCTACTTTCGCTGTCTCGATGAGTTGATTCATCAGTACTTTTGCTAGTCCCATGCGCTGCCAATGGTCTTCGACCACAATGCCGAATTCTGCACTACTGCTGTTGACGTCTTTGTGCCAGTTTGCAACGGCATGGATTTCTTTCTCGTCAGCAATGACCCACGTTGATTCCCGGATAGGGTCATATTCGTAGAACTGAACGATACGCTCCTTTGTCATAGCTGAGCGGGTATGAAAGCGCAAATATAGGCTCCTATCTGAGAGCCGTGTAATGAAACCAGAAATTGCTCCGAAATCACCATCGAGTAGAGGGCGTAGATGGACCAACCCTTTAGGAGTTTCGATTTCCCGCCACTGTGTTAAAGGGGCAGGTGAGAGCAATAAATGCGAGTAAGAGGTGTCTGCGTTGCAACTTGCATTAGCTAGTCTCACTAATGCGTTACGCAATTGCCAGTTAGCCCCTTCGTAAACTAGATAGAACGTAAAGGCAATGAGTGCAGGAATGCTTGCAACAGCGTCTGAGATGCGAGTGAGTATCAAGGCCAAACTCTTTTTCACCTCGTCGCTTTCTAGATCAAGATAGTCTGCGTAGAGCAGCGCTGAGTACGCGTTATGAAAACTCAGTGGTAAAGGCAAAAGAAGATGCCGTTCAGAGTGCTCTCTATGGCAAATGAGCACTGGTCCAACAATGGGATCCTGTACCAATTCCACAGTGAGCGGATTGGTAAAACCAGCCTGATAACGAAGCACCTGTGCAGTGATTGTCGGCATCCCTAAACTTTGGCTTGTTAGTTCTGTCTTAGCTTTTTCCCATGCGCCCAAAGCTTCGCTCGGCGTGTAGACGGCAACACCAGTAACTAGCGTTTCTAGTCCTTTGGCACCAAACTGCAGCCACAGTGGCCATCCAAGCGTGGCTCCTAAGCTTGGAATTTCTTCTGCTCCCTTTGCAAGGACACGGTGCGGAGTAGTGATACCTAAAAGGTAGGCGAGACTTTCAGTACACTCTTGACTCAGGAGGAAGTGATGTCCATCGACGCTCTCTTTTATGAGGGTTCGAATGGCCTCAAGTCTCTCAATTTGAAGACGTTCTGGGCGATCAAAAGGAACTCCATGACGGTCCAGAGTTTGTGCATTTTTTGCCACAAGTGCAGCAAACGCTCGAGCAGCAAGGGGAATCGTCTGATATACACTTAACGGAGCGTTGAGGTGCGCGGCAACCTCGTTGCGTACTAGTCGAGTGATTCGGTCTGAGAACCAAACACTTAAAATCGGTTTTTGAGAGCCCGTAATATGCTTGAAAAGGTGCGCTAAGTCGATCGGTATCTGTGGTGTCCCCGAGGGAGCAACCAAGAGTAAAATAGCATCGACGTTGTCGTCTTGTAAGAGTAGAGGTAGTGCGCGAAGCGCTTGCTCTATCTCTCCCTTGAGAACAATGGGGTTATCAATAGAGTTGGTAAGTTTGGCGGTTTGTAGTTCGCGCAAAATTTTGCCATCAGGGCGCGCAAGCGTCGCTCCATAACTTAAGACGGCTTGGGTGCTTCGTGCTCCTAAATAACCACCTACGTACACCACTGCTAAGCGGTTGCCGCGTGGCAATTTGTTGCTAGCGAGCGCAGTGACACAAGCGATGAACTCTTCCATGGACTCGGTAACACAAACGCCAGTCTTTTTAAGTACGGCGTCGATGAGTGCACGAGAAGAGGCAGGAAGGTGGCTCGCGAGCACGACAACGCGTTTGTGTCGTGAGGCTTGATGTAAAGCCGAGAAGAGGGTTCGCGGGTTCTGTACCTTAGCAAATTCCACCGCAATGACTCGAGTGTTTTTATCTTCAGCGTAAATTTCAATTAACTCAGCCGCAGTGATGTCATTCTCTGCACCAGTTGTGATCACACTGGAGAATCCAACTTCTGTGTCTCTAAGGTCATCTAAAACCATGCTTGCAATCGCACCGGTTTGAGTGATCAGAGCAACGTTTCCAGGTTTGGGCAGAGTGGGCCAAACGCTTAAATTAACCTTTTGTCCAGGCAACATATAGCCGTAGGAACCTGGACCTAAAACTCTACAGGAAGTCGACTTGAGTGCTTCCAAACCTTCAAGAATGTCGTGTTGCTTCCAATAGGCATTCGCTTCAGAAACAATCACTGCGAGTTGGCATTTTTTAGCTGTCAGAGACGGCAGAGTAGGAATCGTTTTTTCGGCATTGATACTAATTATGGCGGTATCAACCGAATTTGAGAGTAGTTTGATGTCTTTTAGGCAGGTATAGCCAGTGAGAGATTCGTACTTGGGATTGACGGCGATGAGGCTTTTAAAAACCGGGCTTTGACGAGCCGCATTCCAGACAAGCGTTCCTAAGCTCTGGGGACGCTGACTAGCGCCAATAACCGCAACGGTATTGGGCGAGAGTCGATTTTTCAGTGACGGAGTAAAGGTCATATGACTTCTCTCTGAGCTTTGGGTAGGTTAGTCAAATTGACTTGCTTATTGTTGAGTGTATCGCGTTTCTCGTGATGAGAACATAATCCGACTACACTAAGTCATAATAGAAGTATGATCAGAAGTAGCTAACTGTTCGTTGACACTAATTTGTTTCATCACAAAGAAAACCGTACAGCCTCTGTTTCTAAACGGAAGTGTGCGTGCGAGGACGTTTATGAAAGTAGGTGGAATTAGTCGCCGTTGTATTCGCTCTGTTCGAGGCGGAACGGGTGTAGAGATTATTGATCAAACATTGCTTCCATATCGATTTGAGCTCAGAGAACTAAACGATTGGCGTGATTGCGTAGAGGCGATTCGTTCAATGCGTGTTCGCGGGGCTCCTCTAATCGGAGTGACGGGGATTTGGGCATTGGTTTTAGCTGTGCAAGAAAATCCTGAGAATGAAGCGCTCCTCAACGCAGCCGAGGTGATTTCTAATGCTCGTCCTACAGCGGTTAACCTCTCTTGGGGTGTTCGCAAGATGTTAGGTCATTTGCTTCCGCGAGACCCTGTTCAGCGTGCAGAATCCGCCATTGAGATGGCTGAAACGCTCACGCAGGAGGACGTTCTCACTTGCCGTAAAATTGGTGAAGAAGGAGCTCGTCTGATCGCGGAAAAATATAAAGAGTTACGCCGTCCAGTGAATATTCTCACGCACTGCAACGCAGGATGGTTAGCAACCGTTGACTATGGAACCGCTATTTCCCCAATTTATCTTGCTTTTGAACAGGGTGTTCCTCTGCATGTTTGGGTAGATGAAACGCGCCCGCGTAATCAAGGATTGTTGACTGAGTGGGAGCTCGAACAGCAAGGGATTCCTCATACGTTGATAGTTGATAACGCGGGCGGTCAGCTTATGCAACAGGGCGATGTGGATATGGTGCTTGTCGGCGCAGACCGTATCACACGGCGCGGCGATGTGGCCAATAAAGTTGGTACCTATTTGAAGGCACTGGCAGCTAAAGATAACGAAATCCCGTTTTATGTTGCTGCGCCAGAGTCCACGATTGACTGGACTCTCGCCGAAGGGAAAACAGAAATCCCAATTGAAAATCGCTCGTCGGAAGAAGTTCTGACGATCCAAGGACTCGATAGTGAAGGGCAACTTCACGCTGTTCACATTGCTGCAGCCGATACTCCAGTCTCTAACCCAGCCTTTGACGTCACTCCCAATCGATTAGTGACGGCTATTATTACGGAAACGGGAATCTGGACGCCGACAGAACTTGCTGACCGCTTACCTAAGAGAGACGAATGATGCAGGGTTTAGAAATTACCGCAGAAGTGGTGAAAGTCGCCCAACAACTTTCTGCCCTGGGACTTAACGTGAATAAGTCGGGAAACGTCTCATGTCGCTTTAAGAGAGAAGAAGGCGAGGGTTTTTTCATTACCCCAACAGGCGTCGCTTACGAACTTTTAGAGCCAATTGATATTCCTTGGATGCCGCTCAAGGCTAGGTTATGTGTTGAGGACGCACTCGGCCAGTATCGCCCCTCTTCTGAGTGGCAAATGCATGCGGCGGTATACCAAAAGCGAGCGGATGTAGTGGCGATCGTGCACACGCATTCTCCTTATGCGACAGCGCTCGCTTGTCAGAATTTGTCTATTCCCTCGTTTCATTATATGGTTGCGAGCGCTGGCGGGAGCAGTATTGACGTGGTACCTTATCAGACTTTTGGCTCCGAAGCGCTCGCTAATGCTACGGCAGATGGACTCGAGAAGAAGGACGCTTGCCTGCTAGAACATCATGGAGTGATGGCTGTGGGTGGATCGCTTTCCCGTGCTCTTTCGCTCGCGCAAGAAGTAGAAAATTTAGCCCACCAATACGTTATCGTGCGCTCTTTAGGTGAACCCCGCCTAATTGAGGAAGAGGAGATGAGGCGGGTAATTGCCAAGTTCACGACATATGGCCAACCGCAGAGACGCCAGTGAATGTATAAAAGAGTAATTAGTATGACAGAAAAGATAACAGAGAAACCCGCTCGTTGGTTACGGGTAGACGACTCTACCGTCTCGTGTACGGAAAGCGTCAAGATCTTAGATGAAAATTGGGAAGAAATGCGCACCATGCTTCAAGAGATGTACGAGGATGCCATTTTGCTCGGTTGCGGCAAGGAGCACTACCGTAGAGTGTTGCACCAGTTAGTGGATACCCTTTCGTGTGACTACAAAGAGAAGCTCGCACCAGTGGAGAGTAAGAGCTCCAATGAGTAGTCTTTGGTTTGACCGTAAAAAATGAGGATGCCCTTTACCAGAGCATCCTCAAATTTTATGAGTTAGTTAACACACCAAAGATTATTGACCGGCAATGTCGTGTTCTTTCTTCGGTTCATTACGCAAACGGATGTGGAGTTCGCGCAACTGCTTTTCGTCCACAGTCGACGGAGCCTGCGTGAGCAAGCACTGAGCGCGCTGGGTCTTCGGGAAGGCGATCACGTCACGGATCGAATCAGCGCCGCACATCATCGTGATAATACGGTCGAGACCGAAGGCCAAGCCACCGTGTGGTGGGGCGCCGAACTGGAGGGCTTCGAGCAAGAACCCAAACTTCTGGCGAGCTTCTTCTGGACCAATCTTGAGAGCTTCGAAGACCTTTTCTTGAATTTCTTCACGGTGAATACGGATAGAACCGCCACCGATTTCCCAACCATTGAGCACCATGTCGTAGGCCTTTGCATAGGCGTGTTCAGGGTCGTTGATCAAACGATCTTCGTGACCATCAAGCGGGCTGGTGAATGGATGATGGCAGGCAACCCAACGCTGGTCTTCTTCCGAGTATTCGAACATCGGGAAGTTGATGACCCACAACGGTTGCCAACCAGCAGTGAAGAGGCCGGTCTTCTTGCCAAATTCGGAATGACCGATCTTGAGACGCAATGCACCAAGGCTATCCCAAACGATCTTAGCCTTATCAGCACCGAAGAAGACAACGTCACCATTCTGAGCACCGGTGCGGTCCAAAATACCCTTCAATTCTTCATCGGAGAGATTCTTCACGATAGGGCTCTGGAGACCATCACGACCCTGTGAGAGGTCATTGACCTTAATGTAGGCCAAGCCCTTAGCACCGTAGATCTTGACGAATTCGGTGTAGGTGTCAATTTCAGAACGCGGCATAGCAGCGGCGCCAGGCACACGCAAAGCAACAACCTTTCCATTGTGCAAGGACTTCACGCCAGAGAAGACCTTGAATTCGGAGTTAGCGACCAAATCGGTTACTTCAACCAACTTCAGGTTGACGCGGAGGTCAGGCTTGTCGGAACCGTAGTTCGCCATTGCATCATCGTAGAGCATGACTGGGAACGGGTTCTTCAATTCAACGTCTAAGACTTCCTTGAAGACGGAGCGGATCAATTCTTCCATCAAGGCACGGATTTCATCCATATTTAAGAAGGAAGTTTCAATATCGACCTGAGTGAATTCAGGCTGACGGTCAGCACGGAGGTCCTCGTCACGGAAACACTTCACAATCTGATAGTAGCGGTCAAAACCAGCGACCATCAACAGCTGCTTGAAGAGCTGCGGAGACTGTGGTAAAGCGTAGAAGCAACCGTCTTGCACGCGAGAAGGCACGAGATAGTCACGAGCACCTTCAGGGGTGGAACGGGTGAGCATCGGCGTTTCAATGTCGATGAAACCATGACTATCCAAGAACTTACGGAAAGCCATCGCAGCACGATAGCGAATACGTAAATTCTTCTGCATCACTGGGCGACGTAAATCCAATACACGATAGGTCAAACGAGTCGTTTCAGAAAGGTTTTCATCATCGAGGTGGAATGGAGGCGTTGCCGAAGGATTGAGAATCTTTAACTCATGGCAGAGCACCTCAACGCCGCCAGAAATCAAGGAAGGATTCTTAGTTCCTTCAGGACGGGCACGAACAACCCCCACAACTTCCAAGCAGAATTCATTACGGCACTTGTCAGCGGTGGCAAACACATCAGGACGATCTGGGTCACAGACGACCTGTACCAAACCTTCACGGTCGCGCAAGTCGATAAAAATTACGCCACCGTGGTCACGGCGACGATGAGCCCAGCCGTAGAGAGTCACAGTTTGGCCAATGAGTTTTTCATCCACCAAGCCAGAGTAAACGGTTCTCATAAAAGCTCCGATAAAAGTGTCGGCAACTGAAGCTACCGACGAAAGGAGAAAGTCAAAATTAAAAAGAATTGAACTGTCTAAAGAGACAGAGCAAAAAACTGGTACATCGCAATTCACTATTAACATTTTGGAATAGCGATTTCTTTGTAAGTTTACCCCTATCGAGAGAAAAAGTGCGCTAAAAATCTATAAGGACTTGTTCCCATATCGGGGTTTCTGTGAACTATCGCTTTAGTGCGATATCAATTTTTTTCATTCTGGGGCGTCATTACGCCTAGCGAGAGATGGAATTTAAAAGCTTGGTCAACCGTAATTTCGGTCTTCTTGACCACACTTTCTGGCACCATGATGACGTATCCAGAAGTTGGGTTAGGGGCGGTCGGCACATAGACGGTCACAAGATCGTCGTGTCCAATTTCTTTTTTCAAGTTATCTCCAGGTGTGGAAACGATGAAGGCAAGTGTCCATTGACCTTTTTGAGGAAACTCAACCAAGACCACTTCTTTAAAGCTTTCTGTATTGTCCGAAAGAATTGTGCTCGCGATCTGCTTAACTCCGGAGTAAATCGGGCGGACAAGAGGAATCTTGTTGAGAAGCGACTCCCAGAAGCGAACAACAGCTTGACCAATAAAGTTAGCGACCAAAACGCCAGTGCCGAGAATGACCACCAAGGCGATGACCAGCCCCACTCCAGGAATGGAAATGCCAAAGAGAACATCAGGCCGGTAGGCCTCTGGTAAGAGGTTCACAATCATGTCGCTCCACCGGATGACGGATTCGAGAACCCAGAGGGTAATCACGAGAGGAAGCCACAAAAGAAGGCCTGCGGTCAGATATTTTTTCAGCATAGTAAATCCAGGAGAAAAAAAGCCCTAGAGATAAAAACAGAGGAATGGGTTTCAAACTCCATTCCCCTGGCAATACTTTGTGTTAGCCCTTGGGTTTGGTATGTGAAGCTGGCAGTGCTTTGTGTCCGCCGTTAAAGTCCGTTGCGGCCCAACCAGAGCCCTTGAGTTCAAAACCAGGGGCAGAGAGTTCTTTGACCAACGTGTCCTTCCCGCATTCAGGGCACTTGGTGCGTGGGGCATCGCTCACCTTCTGCAGGTAGTCGTGTTCAAAGCCACAGTTGGTGCATTTGTAAGCGTAAATAGGCATGATATTGAAGATTTAAGAAAAGGCCAGAAGTCAGCGCTTCTGAAGCAAAAGCAAGCAAATACCGTTGATCATTTTTTGAGAAGATCAATGCAAAACTATCGGAACTCTTATGGACGAGCGTTTCCCAAAGCTTACGAGCTCCAGAGGCTGATGCTGTTATCAGTTGAACAGGAGAGAAGTTTAACAGAATTGCCTTAATACGCGCATGAGAAAAGGAGAGTTTGTATGAAGACACACTCTCCTATGGTTAGCGTTACAAAGCAACATATGTTGGTCAAGGGATCTGGAAACGGGTGAGGAGTCTCTCTCAAAGATCCCATGGCAGGACAATGTCAAATGCCCCTCACCCTAAAACGAAGCGTTAGTTAAAGGGGGATTAATCCTCTTCTTCCTTACGCGTATACTTCGAAGCCAATTCAGCTTGCTTAGTTGCAGGAGCTGGACTGTAGTTGTCCAATTCCATTGACCAGGAGCCCTGCCCCTGCGTGAGCGCATGCAAGCGAGTGGCGTAACCATCCAATTCGCTCAACGGCACTAAGGCGTGGATTTCAACTAAACCGCCAGCGAGGCTATCGCTACCAGAGAGTTGAGCGCGGCGAGAGCCCAAATCGCTCGCGATATCACCGAAGTAGTCCTGAGGAGCCACTACTTCAATTTTCACGATCGGCTCGAGAATTTGCGGAGAAGCTTTGCCTAATGCATCCAAGAAGGCCTTGCGAGCAGCAGAGACGAAAGCAACTTCCTTAGAGTCCACAGGGTGGCTCTTGCCGTCATAAACCGTGACCTTCACGTCTTGGAGCGGATAGCCCGCTAAAAAGCCAGTGCCGAGCACTTCGCGTACGCCCTTTTCAACAGCAGGGATTAAGTTAAACGGAATCACGCCACCCTTGACTTCGTCAACGAATTCAAAGCCAGATCCACGCGGTAGAGGTTCAATGCGTAAGAACACTTCACCAAACTGACCAGCACCGCCTGTTTGCTTTTTGTGACGGCAGTGACCTTCAGCCTTACCAGCAATCGTTTCACGGTATGGAATACTCGGAGTCCCAGTTTGCACTTCAAGATTGAAGTCCACTTTCATGTGGTCCAAAACAGAGCGCACATGCATCTCGGTCAAACCGCGAACAACAGTTTCGTTCAACACAGGATCGTGATCTACCGCAAGCGTAGGATCTTCGGAGAGCATCTTGATCAACACTTCGTTGAGGCGACTTTCGTCGCCGCGGCGTGCTGGTTTAATAGCAACGCCGAACATCGGCTTCGGGAAATTGATTGGGCGCATGCGAATGTTGAGGTCGGGTTCAGAGTGCAACACGGAACCGTATTTGATGTCATCAATCTTGGCCAGAGCACCAATGTCCCCTGGGCTCAAACGATCCGTTTCGGCCGTCGTCTTCCCTTGCAAAATCAACGGATGTGCGGCTTTCACGCTCTTACGGTTTTCATCAACGAAGAGCATCGTGTCCTTAGTAATGGTTCCTTGATGTACGCGGAAGATACCAATCTTGCCAATGTAGGGGTCATTAACGACCTTAAAGACCTGGGCGATGACGGGCTTATCTTTATCTGGGGTCGTCGGATAGGGAGTGCCATCAGAGTTAATGAAGAGCGCATCATTGGCTTCTTCAGGGCTAGGCAAGTGACGAATGATCACCTTCATAAAGTCACGAATACCAATGAGGTTCTTAGCGGAGACGAAACACACAGGGATAATTCGCCCTTCGCGCAGTGCTTTCGTGATTAACGGGTGCAATGACCGCGGATCAACGGTGCCTTCCTCAAAGTAACGTTCGAGGGTTTCATCGTCTTCTTCGATAATCTTTTCAATAAAGGCACGATGCACTTCGCCAACGCTGAAGATATCCGCTTCACCTTCATCTTTATCAAAGCAGTCAATCACGATGGTGCGGTTGTTAGCAGGTAAATTAATTGGCAATACGCCAGGACCCCAAATTTCCTGCATTTGAGCCAAGAGTGCTTCTAGGTCAACGTTCGGGTCTTCAAATTTGTTGACAACGATCATGCGACAGAGGTTGCGTTCTTTTGCAACGTCCATCATGCGGCGAGTGAGTAATTCCACACCCTTAGTCGCATCAACGACAGCGCAAACGGATTTCACTGCGTCAAGCGCAGAGAGGTCCTGACCGAGATAGTCAGCATAGCCCGGGGTGTCGAGAACATGGATACGAACTGGCGTTAAGTCCGGCATGGCGGTATCAATGTGGGCCACGGCGAGTCGGATGGAGTGTTGAACTTGTTTTTCGAGAGCATCGTTATCGCACATCGTGTTGCCACGTTCAATGCTGCCGAGTTCAGGAATCATGCCAGAACGATAGAGCATCGCTTCAATCAAGGAAGTCTTGCCGCAGGAGCCGTGTCCCACCAATGCTACAGTACGAAGGTCTTTTGTTGAATAGTTACTCATAAGGATATCCTGCCAGGGAGATGATGAATCGGTCTTGAATACATCAAGTGATAAGACCTAATTTACTACCTACCATCAAGCCATTAAAGAAAAAGGGGGAGCACGTTGACATGGATCGTTTTTAGGAAGAAAAGCTATTGCAATAATGAGGGAAATGGCGCACACTAGAAAAATGTGTCGTGATTTTTAGGGAGCCCCCAAAAATGCCCTGGAGTAGACAACCCACCGAAGCGCAGAAACAAGAGTTTCTCCCTGTTCTCAAAAAACTGATTGAAGAAAGCTTTGAGCAAATAGAACCTTTCTTATTTGCTCATATTTCTGTGCAAGGAAAATCTAATGGCACACCAGTGACCGATGCAGATAAGAGTACCGAATTACGCCTGCGTACGAAGTTAGAAGCACATTATCCGCAACACGGCATTTTTGGCGAAGAATACGGTGTGAAAGAACCAAGTGGCCCTTGGCCTCGCTACCGCTGGATTCTTGATCCGATTGATGGCACCAGAGCGTTTATTTCTAATTCTTTTCAGTTTGGCACCTTGCTGGCGTTGGAGTGCGCTTCAAGTGAAGAGGAGCCATTCCGACCGATTCTCGCGAGTATTTCTTTCCCCGTTGCCAAACTGTGGGTCATTGGGACTGTGGATGCTTGCACGCTTTATCGAAAGGTAGGGGAAGAAGTTCATTCGTATCCTGCACACGTGCGTGACTGTGCGAGCTTAGAGGATGCGACTATGCTTGTGACCTCGCATTGGACCAAACCAGAGCAGGTAGGAGACAAAAGACTTCAGACGCTAGTAGATCGCTGTAAGCTGTATCGCACTTGGGGCGACTGTTTTGGGTACTTTTCTGTTGCAACTGGTGGCTCGGACTTGATGATTGATCCTGATTTGAGCTATTGGGATGTGGCAGCACTGCTACCTGTGGTAGAGGGGGCCGGTGGTATTTTGGCAAGCTGCAAGGGGGGGAACCCACTTGAGGAACTTTCTGCGTTGTGTTGCGGATCAGAGACGCTTTACAAAGAGGTACTCGCGATTTTGAATCCAGCATCGTAAAGCCGCATGAGCTACTCGCAAAAAATACCGCACTTCAGAAGAGTGCGGTATTTTCGCTAAATCCCCCAGTTGGTAAAAGGTAACAAATAAGTACAACGTCGATCGAGTGCCGTGAGCTTGATGAAATTGCTTACAACTCAGTAGCCCTAAAATGACTGCGTAAGACTGGGAGAGTATGGAATCATTACCTCTCCCCAGTGATTTCCTCGTCAGTTAAACAACAGAGTTTATAGCCTTGGCGTCGCAAGCTCGCGATATAAATGGGTGTGTTTCGCTCACGGAATTTCCGACGAATGCTTGATATGTGAACATCGATCGTGCGATCTTTTATGTGCACTGGACGGTCAAAGGCTCGTTGGCTGATGTACTCTTTGGTGATCAAAACTTCTGGTTTGAGAATCAAAAGCTCCAAGATCGCAAATTCTGAATTAGTTAGTTCTAGTGGTTGACCATCTAGGGTCACTTTACGTTCCAGTACGTTTACGCTCAATGAGCTGTACGTCAGAGGTTCACATTCAGTTCGATTCGTAATGAGTTTGCTTGTCGCCTGTAGTTTGTGAGCAAATTGTCGCAGCGAGAAAGGTTTACGGAAGGTCGCATCGATACGGAGTTCATCGCACACAGAAGCTTCAGGCTCTTTGGCATCTTGATCTAGCAAGAGAATTACGTGGGCAGAAATGTGTGATTGTACATTCTTTAACCACGCGAAAACCTCTCCATCAGGGAGACGGCTGTTGATGACGATAAAGTCGAGCTCATTTGGGAGCACTTTGTGAAAGGCAGTGTTAAGAGAGCGCCCGCAAAATGTGTAGAAACCCTCAAAGTTGAGAAAGTCAACAAGGAGGGTGGCGAACTCCACATCGCTATCAATCACAAGGACTACAGGAGCTTGTGTGGACATAGGGATCCGTGGGTTTTTATGATATAGGACAAAGAATAGATAGATCTTAACAAATTTAAGATGTTCTTTTGTTAGGTTTGACTAGAAAAAAAACTATTCCCCTCAATAGGACATGACAAGACGTAAGCACTATATCTATAGTGGTTGCCGTCCTTTTGCGAAAAAGAGAGATTAGATGATTGCCTCAAAAGAGTTTAAGTATCGTCAGGTCAACCTGACAGCGATGGTGCTATTGCCGCTGTGGTTAGCAGCGTGCACCATGCCTGTCGTTACACCTGAGAATGATGTGCGAGAAGTGGCTCCTCAGAGATGGAGCACGAACGCACAGTCAGTAGAAACTATTGAGCCTGCTGAATTTTGGGCGCAGTGGAACGATGCTACCTTGCTCGATTTGGTCGAACGCGTCCAAAAGTCTTCTCCCCAAGTAGAGAGCGCTTTGGCTAATCTGAGACAAGCTCGCGCCAGTATTCAATCAACTAATGCGACGCTTTGGCCAAGCGCCTCGATTGGCGTCAATACACAGAGTACTCGGGCCAAGGGGACAACGGAAAATTCTTATAAGGCCACTTTGTCTGGTAGCTGGGATATCAATCTCGCAGGGGCAAGCTACGCTCGTTATGACGCTGCGATTTATAACGCACGCTCCAAAGCATGGGCGCTAGAGGCAGTGAAGGATCAGCTTATCGCGCAGGTTGCTACGGCTTATATCAACTTGCGTGCCGCTCAAGAAAAAGAAGCCCTCATTAAAGAGACGCTTCTCTCCTATGAAGAAACCGCAAAATTAGCTACTTGGAAGGCTGAAGCTGGTCTAGGGGATCTGGCAGACGCAGAGACAGCTCGCGTTCAAGTGAAGTCTGCAGAGGTGAGCCTTTATCAAATTCAAAAAAGCATCGCGGAATATAAAAATGTGATTGCCCGTTTGATTGCCGTTCCAAACGATCAGTTGCCCATTCCAGAAGTGGGAAAGATTCCCACCGTACAGCAAGGTCTAGCGGTAAATATCCCTGCCTCTACCATGATGCAACGCCCAGACATTCGTCAAACAATTGAATCTCTCTACAGCGCAGCTAAGGGAGTGCAAGCTGCGGAGGCAGACTTTTTCCCAACACTTTCTTTGTCGGGGAGTATTGGAACACAAGCCGCTACTGTAAGTGCGCTTGGAGCATCTGGCACGGGAGTTGGTGCGCTGGCTGCAGCTTTGAGTATGCCGATTTTGAATTGGGGTAGTTTCAATGCTGCAAAAGAATCAGCTCAAGCGAGCTTAGATTTAGCCAAAGCCAACTACCGTGGAACTCTTGTGACTGCGCTAGAAGAAACAGATAATGCGCTCTGGGCAGTGAAAACCACAGAAACCTCTCAAAAAACCATGCAGGAAGCGGTTGAACACGCTAAAACTGCTTGGCAACTTGCGAAATTGCAGTATGAGTCAGGTTTGGGTGACTACACGCAGCTTTTAACGACCGAGCGAAACTACCTGAGCACTCAGGAAAGTGAAATTAATAACCGAGCATCGATGAGTAATGCGTACGCCACACTTTATCGTGTGTTAGGCGGTGCATGGAAAGCGCGAGAGCTCTCCACAGAAATCACGAAGTAAGAGAACAAAAAATGTCGGAAAAAGAAGAACTCTTGAGCATGCCCAAGACTCCTTGGTATGTCAAAGTAATTTGTCTGGCTGTCCTTGCCACGGCGGGTGTCGGTGGTTGGGTCTGGTGGGAATCTCACCAGAACACCAATTCTGTGAATTATGTCACTGAAGCCGCGAAACGCGGTGCTATCAGCGTGGAAGTGACCGCTGATGGTACGCTACAGCCAACCCGTACGGTTTCCTTGGGCTCTGAACTTTCTGGTGTCGTGCGTAAAGTCTACGTAGATGTGAATTCTGAAATTCATGTTGGAGACCCTTTAATTGATCTTGACACGAGGAAGTTGGAAGCCACCCTTTCGAGCGCTAAAGCCTCGGTACAAAGTGCACATGCACAGCGTTTGCAAAATCAAGCGAATTTACGTGAATCCCAACTTACTCTCGCACGGATGAAAGACTTGCACAAGCGCTCCAATGGTTTGAGTCCCTCGAAAACGGAATTGGATCAGCAAGAGGCCAAGGTCGAAGTGAATAAGGCACAAGTGGCTGTGGCAGAGGCAAGCATTGCTGACGCAGAAGCCGCTTTGAAGACAGCGGAAACGGAGCTTTCTAAGGCGCGCATTCTTTCGCCAATTGATGGTGTAGTGTTGACTCGCTCGGTTGAACCTGGTTTGGCTGTTGCGGCTGCTTTGCAGGCGGTGACCTTGTTGGACCTCGCCTCTGACTTGACAAAGTTGGAGCTTCAGGTGGCTATTGATGAGGCTGATATTGGAGTGGTGCAACCAGGCGATAAGGTTACCTTTACGGTGAGCACCTACCCAAATGAACCTTTCCCCGCGGAGTTGAAGAAAGTGGCTTTTGGGGCAACAACTACTGAAAATGTAGTGACCTACACAGCCTATATGAACGTTGATAACAGCAAGATGCTTTTGCGTCCTGGTATGACGGCCACAGCGACTATTCAAACTTCGAGCAAGGAAGATGTGTTGCTCGTGCCAAATTCTGCCTTCCGTTTCAACCCTTCGAAGGGCGAAAAAGAAATTCCGGCCGTCGCGATGATGATGGGGCCTCCGTCGCGAGACAAGACATCTAAAGAAGTCACGCAACACGGACAGGCAAGCAAAACGCTTTATGTGCTCCGTGATGGAAAGCCTCAGCGAGTTAACGTGGTGACAGGGCTTACCGACGGCGTGCATACCGAAATTGTGTCGGGTGATATGGAAGCCAATGATCGGGTGATTGTTGATCAGCAACGCAAGGCAAAGTAACAGGGGTGATGCGATGACAGAAGCTTTAAGAGCTCACTCTCTGCAAGCTGGGGAATCACTATTGAAGCTTGAACATATCTATAAACGATATGGCACAGGCGAAACGGCGTTTGATGCGCTTCGTGATGTTTCCTTGAATGTGAATCAGGGAGAGTTTGTTGCGATTATGGGGCCTTCAGGGTCAGGTAAATCCACCATGATGAATATTATTGGTGCATTAGATCGACCCACAAAAGGTGTCTACTTGCTCAACAACATCCATGTTGAAGAACTCAATAGCGATCAACGCGCGTTGTTGCGTCGTCGCTACTTGGGCTTCGTATTTCAAGGGTTTAATCTGTTAGCCCGTACGACGGCTCTAGAAAATGTAGAGTTACCATTACTTTACCGAGGGCTTCCCAAAAAAGAACGCCAAGAAATGGCTAAGTCGGCACTTGATCGTGTTGGTCTTCTGAAGTGGCAACATCATACGCCTGCGGCACTCTCTGGTGGTCAGCAACAGCGTGTGGCCATTGCTCGCGCTATCGTGACTAAGCCTAAGTTGCTTTTAGCGGACGAACCTACAGGTAGCTTGGATAGCTCTCGGAGCGTGGAAATTATGGAATTGCTCTCAGATTTGAATCGAGAAGAGCATATTACGGTAGTGCTTGTGACGCATGAACCAGACATGGCAACTTACGCTCAGCGCATAGTGGTCTTTCGAGACGGTAAGTTGGAGTCAGATAGCGCGAGGAGAGACGCATGATTGGAAACGCATTTTTGCTAGCGCTACGTCAAATTTGGCGAAACCCAATGCGAAGTCTCCTGACGGTTTTAGGGATCGTGATTGGCGTTGCTGCTGTCATTGCAATGGTGACTGTCGGTAACGGTGCTACACAAGCCATCAAATCCCAGATTGAGTCCTTTGGGAACAATCAACTGATGATTCGCCCTGGTTTGCGTTTGGGACCAGGGCAAAGCGTTGGCGCTCCGTCCTTTAAATTGGACGATGTGGAGGCCATTGAGAGTCAAATCGGAGGTGTTACAGCTGTTGCACCGCAAGCGGCGAAAACTCTAACTGTAGTCGCCAACGGCCGAAACTGGCAGACGAGCATCGTCGGTACCAATAACGACTACTTCACCATTGATAATCGAGAGGTTGAGGAAGGGCGCATCTTTGAAAAGGGTGAGCTGATGTCAGGGGCCTCAGTCTGTGTGATTGGCGGCACGATCCGCACAGAACTCTTTGGCGAAACAGAGTCTGTGGTCGGGAAAACTATACGTACAGGTGCCTTTTCTTGTCGAGTAATTGGGATTCTCAAGACAAAAGGGACAGCCGCTATGGGCGGTGACCAAGACGATTTGATGGTTATGCCTTTAAAGACGGTACAACGTCGTTTATTGGGCTCTAACCGAGTAAGTGGTCTGTTGATTGCATTGAACCCTCTTTCTGATCGAGAAAGCGTCAAAGCTGCGGTAACGGAGCTGCTCAGAGAACGCCGTAAGCTCTCTAAGGGTGATGATGACAACTTCCAAATAATGGATACTGCAGAAATTGCAGAAAAAGTTGCATCAACAACTCAGATCATGACGTCGTTGTTGGCGGCAGTGGCTGGTGTGAGTCTTTTGGTGGGGGGTATTGGCATTATGAATATTATGTTGGTATCGGTCACCGAAAGAACGCGCGAGATCGGTATCCGCTTGGCGATTGGTGCTTTGGCCCGTGAAGTTCAACTCCAATTTTTGATTGAAGCATTGGTTTTGGGCGGTCTCGGTGGTTTGATGGGGCTTCTTCTCGCACTTGGAGTATCGATTGGGATGGCTAACTACATGAAGGTGCCCTTTATATTTGATCCTTTTATCAACATTGTGTCGTTCTTAGTTGCAGCTCTCACTGGCGTGGCTTTTGGGTACTTTCCTGCTCGACGCGCAGCTCGATTGGACCCGATTGAGGCTGTGCGGCACGAATAAACCAAAGTGAGGATGCGGTACGCCAATTTCTGTTAACACTGACGAACCGTATGGAGAATTTTTGTTTTGGAATCGGAATCAAGCAGAGAAATCAAAAAGGGGTGTTGCAAAAACCCAGAAGGCAGGATCATCGCAACCCCCTTTTTGAGTTCGAGCAGATACTTATGGATTAGAACGGAACGTCTTCGTCCAAGGTATCGATACTGGCGCCTGCAGCTGCTGGAGTGGGAGTAGCAGGACGAGCGGCTGGTGCGCTAACGGGAGAAGCAGGGGCACTCTGGCGAGCACGTGGGGCACTTTCAAAACCATCATCAACATCATGCTGTTCGCTAGAGCGGCGATCCAAAAGCTGGAGAGTTTCACCGATAATTTCGGTAGTGAAACGTTCAATACCGTCTTTGCCCGTGTAGCGACGGGTGCGTAAGCGACCTTCAACGTAAATCAAGCTACCTTTGTGAGCATATTCTTTAGCAATTTCAGCTAAACGGGAGAATAAAGTGACGCGATGCCATTCGGTTTCGGTAATCGTTTCCCCTGCTTGATTACGGTAGCGACGGGTCGTTGCCAAATTCAAAACAGTAACCGAGTTAGCACCGTCTGCGGAGTAACGCACTTCAGGATCTCGTCCGAGATTCCCTACCAAAATGACCTTGTTGATGGAAGCCATAAGAACCCACTAATGTATAAAAATCAAATATTTTTCATATAACCGCTAAGCTTTCTGACGTGCGGGCGGCTCATGCTGACCACATGTAAGAAAGAACCATACAAGCATAGCAAAAGCGGACACAACAAACACAGTTTCTGCAGAGAAATGTTGAGAAAGTAAACCGCCCAAGGCGCCACCAGCGAAAAGTCCCAGACTCTGTGTCGTGTTATAAACGCCTAATGCCAATCCCTTAGCTTGCTTAGGAGCTGTACGAGAAATAAGCCCAGGCATCGTGGCTTCCAAAATGTTAAAGCACGCGAAAAAGAGGGTCATCAAAAAAGAAATTTCCCAAATCGAGTGCATCAAGAAAGTAAAGAGTCCAAAGACTACACCAAGCAAGAAAACAGTGATACGCAAAAGCTTGATGACTCGGCGATTCATTTCTGCCCAAGCGATGGGTTTAAACATAATGGCAAAACCGATAAACACTGCAGGCAAGTAAATATGCCAGTGCTGGAAGACAGGCAACCCCATAGAAACGAGGCGAGGTGGAACGACCACAAAGAGCGCCATTTGAGTGGCATGCAAGAAAAAGATGCCGGCGTTAAGGCGCAAGAGCTGGGGATTAAAAATAATTTTTGTCCAATGTGGACGCTCTATGCTGATGGTCTCATTCTCTTCATTTTTCACAATGGGAGGAGTAGGTAAACGACAGACGAGCAAAACCGCCATAGTCGAGAGGATTGCTGTGAGCCAGAAGAGCCCAGGAACGCCCCAAAGTCTTGCCAGAGGAGGTGCCAAAACTAAGCTCAATGCAAACGTGACGCCAATTGAAGCTCCAACAAATGCCATGGACTTCGTGATAACCGTGTCGCGAACAGAATCGGAAATAAAAGCCGTAATCACAGCAGAAATAGCGCCCCCGCCTTGAAGAGCACGGCCCACGATGACCCATCCTATGTTAGTTGCTAAAGCAGCTACTACGCTACCGAGGATAAAAAGCGCTAATCCTGCCATAATAATTGGTTTACGCCCGTAACGATCGCTAGCAACACCAAAAGGAATTTGCAAAAAACACTGTGTGAGTCCATAGATACCTAATGCGAGGCCCACGTAGAAGGCATTTTCGCCTCCTGGTAAATGGCTAGCGTATACGGAAAAGACAGGCAGAATGAGAAACAACCCTAACATACGCAGCGCAAAAACGCAGGCGAGCGACAGGCTTACGCGCTTTTCGTTGGATGTCATGGCAAACGGATTGTCTGCGATGTGGTTCTTGGAACTAGAGGGCATCGTTAGAAATCTTAATGTTGAGAACTTGCTTGGAAAGTTCTTTGCTCAAAAAGTACCTACAGTCTATAGTTAAATATACGGGTTTAGCTTAAGGACAAAAAATTCATGGACGACATTATTATCAAAGGGGTAAAAACCCACAACCTGAAGAATATTGATTTGGTTTTACCACGCGGGAAAATGATCGTATTCACAGGGCTTTCCGGTAGTGGAAAAAGCTCCTTAGCGTTTGATACCCTTTATGCAGAAGGGCAACGTCGTTATGTCGAGAGCCTATCAACTTATGCCCGTCAGTTTTTAGAATTAATGCCTCGCCCTGATGTTGAGTCTATTTATGGCCTTTCGCCAGCTATCGCAATTGACCAAAAAGGCGTTGGGCACAACCCTCGCTCAACGGTAGGCACTGTTACCGAGATCGCAGATTACTTGCGATTGTTGATGGCACATTTAGGGGTGCCATATTGTCCGACTCACCACGTTGCTTTGCGGATGGACTCCATCGCATCAATTGTGGACCAAATCTTGGAATTGCCCGCAGATACTCGCATCATGATTGTGGCACCTGTAGTGGTCAACAAAGTAGGTGATTTTTCTTTGTACTTTACCGATGCGCTTGCCAAGGGGTACTCTCGTTTTCGCATTGATGGAGAGGTGGAAACTTTAAGCGAAATCAGAAGCCTTAACGATGGGAAAGCTCATACAGTTGAAGTCGTTGTAGACCGTCTCAAAGTGCAACGCGATAACCGTACTCGACTCTCAGAGAGTTGTCAGACGGCTTCTACGCTTTCTGATTCTCGAATCATTGTTCGCGGTTGGGATAATCCAAAAATCGAAATGAGGTTTAGTACGCACTACAGCTGCCCACAGTGCGACTTCACTGTTGGTAAGCTAGAGCCAGCAATGTTCTCTCCGAATAGTCCATCTGGGTGCTGCCCAGAGTGCCAAGGAACTGGGAAGGGTAGTGCTTTTGATCTCAAGAAGATTGTGAGCATGCCGATGCTCTCTCTTGAGTCAGGGGCAATACAAGGTTGGGATGCTCGTAATGCAAAAAACTACAAGCGATTGAAGCTTCTTTCGCTGGCGACGGGGATTTCGTTAGTTACTCCGTGGCACTTACTGCCTGAGGGAAGCAAGGAATGCATTTTGTGGGGTAATGATCAAAGTCGAAATCTGACGCCCCCCTTTATCGGTGTCTTTAACGAGATGACAGCGCTTTGGGAGAACCCTGCGACATCTGATTATTTACGCGAAGGGCTTAAAGGATTTCGCTCTGAAGTGGATTGCCCTAAATGTCATGGTGCACGCCTTCGTCCAGAAGCAACGTGTGTGTACGTTGGAGATGGAGAGGCTCGCTACACGATTACGGACTTAGGCAAACTGTCTGTTAAGGAGCTCGCAGAGGTTTTTAAGACGCTTATCTTTTCTCCTTCGCGCAAAGATATTGCGGAAAGAGTTTGCGGGGAAATCCGTAACCGACTGCTCTTTTTGTGTCGAGTTGGCTTAGGGTACTTGTCGCTTGACCGTCGTACTGATTCCCTTTCTGGGGGTGAGGCACAACGCATTCGATTGGCAGGTCAAATTGGATCTGGTTTAACTGGCGTAATGTATGTGCTTGATGAGCCTAGCATTGGACTACACCAGCGTGATAACGATAAGCTCCTCGATAGTCTTAAGGAATTGCGAAATTTAGGAAATACGTTGATTGTGGTGGAGCACGATGAAGATGCGATTCGTAGCGCAGACTTTGTGGTAGATCTGGGACCTGGAGCTGGTGAACTCGGTGGAGAGGTGATGGCCATAGGGACGCCAGAAGAAATCATGCATAATCCTCGCTCGCTTACGGGGCAATATCTTTCAGGGATAAAACGCATTGCTGTTCCTACGCGTAGTCAAGGTAAGCCAACAGAGTGGCTCAGCCTTTTGAGAGCCACTGGACACAACTTAAAAGAAGTGGATTTGCATCTACCGTTAGGGAAGATGGTGACTGTATCGGGTGTTTCAGGATCAGGCAAATCCTCCCTTGTCATTGATACGCTTTATGCGGCTTTACAAGCACAACTCAACGGAGCAAAGACAGAACCGTTACCCTTCGGGGCACTTGAAAATGTGGAAGCACTCGACAAAGTGGTGATGGTTGACCAAACGCCGATTGGACGTACGCCTCGCTCGAATCCTGCGACGTATACTGGGCTCTTTACCATGATTCGAGAAGTCTTTGGACAGACCCAGATCGCACGAGAACGTGGCTATACGGCGGGACGCTTTAGTTTTAACGTCAAAGGTGGGCGTTGTGAGGCCTGTCAGGGGGATGGCCTTGTCAAGATGGAAATGCATTTCTTGCCAGATGTTTATGTACCTTGCGAAACGTGCCACGGGAAACGCTATAACCGTGAAACGCTTGAAGTGAAGTACAAAGGACTCGATATTTCCGAAGTGCTCAACCTCACCGTTTCTCAAGCTCTTGGAGTCTTTGAATCCTATCCGCGCATTTTGCGTATTTTGAAAGCGTTGGAAGCTGTGGGCTTGGGATATATCCGATTGGGTCAAAGTGCTACAACGTTCTCTGGGGGGGAAGCCCAACGTGTCAAACTCGCAACAGAACTTGCCCGGCCAGATACGGGTAGGACTCTCTTTATTCTTGATGAGCCAACCACGGGACTACACTTTGAAGATATTGCTCAACTGCTCGGTGTTCTTCGTCGACTCGTGAAGCTTGGCAACACGGTTTTGGTGATCGAACATAACCTTGACATGATCTGCGCGAGCGACTGGGTAATTGATATGGGACCTGATGGTGGCGATGCTGGTGGAGAAATTCTCTTTGAAGGCATTCCTCAGGACTTAGCTAAGAGTAAGGGAAGGAGTGCAACTGCACCTTATCTGCGTCGTTTGATTGTGCAGGATAAGAAACGTCAAAAAGAACAGAAAGATAAAGCTAATGCTAAGGAGTGACGCAGAGATGGCATGGACAGCTTGCAAGATCTGTGAATAAGTCGACATCAAATGTGGAAAACCAAAAATTTCCCCTGTTGATAACTTTTCTAGACTTCATAAAAATTATTTATATATCAATATGTTAATTCTCTTTATCTTGCTTTTCCGAAGAATGTGCATAACTTTGTACGATTCTTTCTGCTAGAGGGAGGGAAGTAACATCGCAAATGCCATACGGTACGTTAATTTCTGCGGAAACTGACGTACCGTATGGCTAATATCATTTAAATACACGGTGAAAATTTTGCGCAAAACGCCAACTATCTTCGCACATTGCTTGGATTCCGTGATGCGCCACCCAACCGAGGCATTCTTTTGCTTTAGAAGGATCGCACCAATTGGCTGCAATATCACCAGGACGGCGAGGATGAATTTCATAAGGAATTTTATGCCCCGAAGCTTTTTCAAAGGCGGTAATTACTTCGAGCACACTATATCCTCGACCGCATCCCAAGTTGAACGCGCTCCATCCCCGATGCTTGAGTGCGTAGTCGAGAGCTTTTACATGCCCTTGAGCAAGGTCTACAACGTGAATATAGTCTCTCACTCCAGTACCGTCGGGCGTGTCGTAATCGTCCCCAAAGACACGCACTTTCTCTAAATCTCCCGTAGCAACACGGGCAATATAGGGAAGAAGGTTGTTTGGAATACCTTGAGGATTTTCTCCTAGCAATCCCGAAGGATGAGCTCCGATCGGGTTGAAGTAGCGCAAATTAATGGCGCAGAATTCCGCGTCTGCGCGGCAAAGATCCGCCAATATTTCCTCAATTTGCTTTTTCGTGCGCCCATAGGGATTAGTGGCTTCGCCCAAAGGAGAATATTCAGTGAGCGGAAGCTTTTCGGGTGTGCCGTAGACCGTTGCAGAGGAACTAAAAACGATATTTTTAACTCCCGTTTCTTTCATGGCTCGCAAAAGTGAGAGTGTTCCACCGATATTGTTCTCGTAGTATTCAAGTGGCTTCTCTACAGATTCGCCTACTGCCTTGAGGGAGGCAAAGTGAATCACCACATCAGTGTTGTACTGTTTGAGTGCCATAGCGAGAGGAGCTTGGTGCCGAATATCTTCTACAAGCAGGGTGGGGCGCACGCCAGTAATTTTTTCGATGCGAGTCAGTACGCCAATCTCTGCGTTACAGAGATTGTCATAAATGACGACCAAATGTCCGGCCTTAATCAATTCAACAGCGGTGTGGGAGCCAATAAAGCCTAAGCCCCCTGTGAGTAGGACGTTCATAGTTTCAACCCAATTGATGTTGCAAGTTAGAGTGGAGAGTTAGACGTGCCACCGAGCATTTTTTGAAGGTGGCAATCTTCGCACCACGAGCCTAAGTGCATGCAAGGAAATCCAAATTTCCATCGCGAAGAAAATACTCGCAAGCACAATGAGACCGATGGCCATCATCAGCATGAAAGCTCCTAGGTTGTCGTAGCGGAACCCTATGAAAGAATGTGCAACGGAGAGAGCAATCAAGATACTTGAACACACGGTGGAGATGGAAAGCAAAATCGTGCCACGGCGCAACAAAGATGCTCGACGATAAATGAAGGCGATTTCACGATCAATATCGGGCTCTTGTTTGTTTCCATCTGTGCGTCGTTTGTTCATCAATTGACGAATACGATTTGTGGCGTGGTTATAGCGTGCCGTCATGCATAGCATCAAAAGCCCAACGCTAGAAATCAAGGTAATTGGCGCTAGAGCTTCGAGTAAAAGACGATTAAATTCTGGGGCAATCATGCTTTCTCCTTATCTAGTTCTGGTAGTGGTGGCAAATGTTCCACAGCTAGATGAAGGGCGTGCAGAGAGATTGTCGCTTCAAGCGCAAAAGTGCCCGTAGCCAAAATAATCATCGTAAGAGCCCCACCGAGCCACGTGAGAGCAAGGACGCTGAGCTCAAGTTGGAGATAGTAGGCTGTGATGTTTGTTGCAATCATTAAGCCAGAGAAAATCGCAGAAATGGCAATACACAGAATGGCACGGCGCAAGAGGGAGGAGCGATAGTAGATGAGATGAATTTCTTCTAGTAGATCGGGCTCTTCTGCATTAGTGCTATCGGAATAGAGTTGCAGAAGTTGGCGAATACGATCCACTGTATGGTTATAACGATTTGTCATACAGAGCATGACCAAACCCACACCAGAAATCAAGGTAATGGGCGTCAAGGCATTGCTGATGACTGCATCAAATGGGATAAGCATACTTAGGAGGCAGCCTCCGCTGGAGTTTTAATGAAAGAGGATTCTTCGTGTTTAACCGCTTGACGGAAATCCGCGGCGTTGATGATAATCGAGGCGTCTAACTGTCCCGCGTTAAAGGCAATTTCTTCGTAGCGAACGAACAAGTAAGGGTCAATGATCACTTTCAGATCGGGGTGGAAACTTACAGGAGGAACCGCGCCAAAAACGCATCCTGTTAATTCCATCACTTCGTCCGGACTGGCAAGCGAAGCGCGACGACCACCGACAGCGGTGGCGAGAAGCGAGAGATCGGCCTGCATATCAGAGGGGAGAATCCCAAGGACATACTGTTTCTGGCCGTTGCCTTTTACGGTACAACAAAGTGCCTTGGCGCCTTGACCGAGTTCTGTGCCACGGATTTCTGCGACGGACTTGCTGGTTCGATCACAGGCTTGATGATGAAGCACACGAAAGCGCGCTTGATGTTCGGTAAAGAGATCCGTTAGTTTTTGGAGAACGTTTTCAATCATAAGCAGTGTATCTATAGCAAAAAAACAAAGTTTTGTGTGAGTTTCGATGAGTTCACACTGAGCAATCGATAGAATACCCCCACAGAAGACAATGATGTGAAAATTTCAAGTTCTGTTGATTAATATGCAACCCGAAAAAGTCATTATGGCCTTCGACTTTGGTCTTGCTCGCACTGGTGTCGCAATAGGAAACACTTTGGTGAGAGAGGCAAAGCCGGTAGGTATCATTTATGCAAAAACCAATGAAGAACGCTGGAAAGCCATTGGGGCCATGGTCGCAGAGTGGCAACCAGATGCTTTTGTTGTTGGCGTTCCTCGTCATGGTGACGGTACTCCCAATGAGCTGACGGCCCGTTGTGAGCGATTTGCTCGTCAAATTTCAGGGCGCTTTTGCCGTCCTAGCGCTTGCGTGGATGAACGTTTTTCGTCAGTAGCAGTGGAAGGTGGACGAGAAAAAATTGATGACCAAGCAGCAGCAGTCATTCTTCAACAATACTTTGAAGAGCAGTCTGACTCTATCTAGTCAGAAAAACACATCTATCTAAAAATAACGTTAATCAAGAAAAGGAAATTAGCATGGCTGGCGTGTGGCGACTCCTCTGGCTCGCTTTACTTATCATCCTCATCGTGCTTATCATCTTGTTGGGATTCCCTTGGATGAGCAAAGTGCAACGTCTGCGTCAAATTAAACGTCTCGCAACGTGGATTCCTGCTTCCGTAGGGATCAAAATTACCGTCAAAGGTGAGTTGCCTGAAGGGTTGTGTAACGCAACGTTTGGTAGTGGCTCGACGGGTTACGTTGTCTGCGCTAACCACATTAGCTTTGTAGACATCTTTGTACTCGATTCCATCCTGCCTTGTCGCTTTGTAGCGAAAAAAGAAATCGCCTCTTGGCCTTTATTTGGTTGGATATCCAAGGGAGTCAATACGCTTTTTATTGATCGTTCCCGCAAGCGTGCAGTGCTCGAAATCGGGGAAACTATGGCAAACGCTCTTAAAGATGGAGACCACGTCCTCTTCTTTCCCGAAGGGCGTACGGGTGGTGGAATGGCCCTTTTACCGTTTTACTCGAACCTTTTCGCCGCAGCTCCGATTGCTAAGGCGAATGTTTTGCCGATAAGTTTGCGCTATACGCTTTATGGCGAAACAACGGATATTCCTTCCTATGCAGGGGCGACGCCGATGTTTACGATTATTCGCCGCATTGTCGCTACGCGTGGTTTAGGAGTAGAAGCCACGATTTTGACACCAATCTCGAGCGAAGGGCTTGATCGTCATGAAATTTGTGCGGCGACTTCTGCAGCTATTGCAACGTCTCTTGGTGTAGAAGATGCAACGGCGAAAAAACAGGAGCAATTGTTGGCCAATTTAAAAGCAGAGCAACAAAAGTCCGAGGCGGAAGTTTCTGTGTAAACGCTCAGTGCTTTTTCTTTTTGAAGGCGAGGGGATCCGCCCAACACGGGCAAGCTACACTCACAACTTCTCGATCAGGGAAGCGAACTGCAGTGAGGGATCCCCCCCACAAACACCCCGTATCGGTTGCGATTACATCCGCTTCATTAATCAACCCTAACATTGACCAGTGCCCAAAACAGATTGGATGCCCGCGCATGGGGCGATTGTGGTACTTAAACCACGGAATCCATTCTGGCGGAACAGAGTCAATCCCTTCTTTAAATTCAAAGTTAAGTACCCCAGTATCGCGATGTACGAAACGCATACGGGTAAAGGCGTTGAGAATAGCTTGAATACGCACGAGTCCTGTGAGCGAATCCTTCCAGTCTTGACCGCCGTACATCTTCGCTAATTCTTTTTTCCACTTGGGACCGCTCAGCACAGCTTCTGCTTCTCTAGCGCGTGCACGCGCTTCTTCCAGTGTCCATTTGGGGTGAATACCTGCATGAACGATCGTAATTCCATCGCGCTCAATCATCAGTGGGCGCGTGCGTAACCAGTCGTAAAGATCTTCTGCATCTTTAGCGTCAATGATGGGTTGAATCGTGTCCTTTCGGTGCACTTTGCCGACGCCGGCTGCTACAGCGAGAAGGTGTAAGTCATGGTTTCCTAAAACTGTGTTGGCGCGTTCTCCCAGGGCTATCACGCGGCGTAAGGTGCCTAAGGAATCAGGTCCACGATTGATCAAGTCTCCCACGAAGAGAAGATCCGCGTCAGGTGGAAGGAGGGCAAGGAGTTCGTCGAAGCTTTCGCGACACCCCTGAAGGTCGCCAATGACATAAAAGGGACGGTTGGACATAAAAAATAACAGGGCTCAAGAGCAATTCAAAAAAACAAATTTGTCTTTTCTAGAGCCGCTATACTGGAATGATTTTGTAGCAGTGTGGCAAAATACAGCCACAAGCTTATTGTACCCATATCGTATTGAGAAAGAAGTGATGAGCGCTATTGTGTGTTCCTGTCGATATGGGGTTTTATTTTCGGAGTATTTAATACCATGAAACCCGTCAAAAAAGTCGTTTTCCCGGTTAATGGTTTGGGCACGCGCTTTTTACCAGCAACTAAGGCCATGCCAAAGGAAATGTTGCCAATCATTGATAAACCTTTGATTCAGTATGCAGTGGATGAAGCGGTAAAGGCTGGTGTGACTGAAATGATTTTTGTCACCGGGCGAACCAAACGTGCGATTGAAGACCATTTCGATAACTACCCCGAACTTGAACGAGAATTGGAAATGAAGGGTAAGAAAGAATTGCTCGATTTAGTTCGGAGCGTTGTTCCTCCTGGAATTAACTGCATCTACATTCGTCAACCGAAAGCCTTGGGCTTGGGACATGCTGTTTTGTGCGCCAAGCCTATTGTGGGCAACGAGCCTTTCGGCGTGATTTTGGCTGACGACTTGGTAGACTCTGAAGAACCGTGTATTGGTCAATTGATCAAAACGCGTGAAGAGCAGGGTGGCGGCTCTGTGGTGGCTGTTTTGGACGTGGCCCCAGAAGAAACCAAGAGCTATGGGATTGTGAGTGTTGATGATGACAAGCAACGCACTTCTCCGATGCGTGGCATCGTTGAGAAACCCGATCCCGCTGTTGCGCCTTCTCGCTTAGCTGTGATTGGTCGCTATGTGTTTGAACCTGAGATTTTTGACTATCTGGAAGCAACACAGCCAGGTATTGCGGGAGAAATTCAGCTGACCGACGGTGTGTCAGCTTCTTTGGAAACGGTGCCAACTTATGCTCACCGCTTTGAAGGGAAGCGTTTTGATTGCGGTAGCAAGCAAGGTTTTTTGGATGCTACGATTAACTATGCTCGTAAGCGTGGCTTTGTAATTCGCTAAGCTAGAACACAACAGATCAAAAACAAATGCACTCGAGGGAGGCGTCACTTCGAGTGCATTTACTTTGGAAGATTGGTAACTTACGCTTTACTCAGCGAGGCACGAATCTTTTTCAGCATGCTCGTAGTAGAGCGCTTATGTTCAAAAGTCACTGTGACCGTTTTGCCACCCCAAGTGCTGACGATCTTTGCTTCTGGAAGATCCTCCGGACGGTAGTCGCCACCTTTGACGTAAATATCAGGATGAGCCAATTCCACCGCTTTGAGTGGCACCGTGTCTTCAAAAATAACCACCAAATCAACGCATTCCAGTGCGGCTAACACAGAGGCGCGATCAGCTTGTGTATTGATGGGACGATCGTCTCCCTTGCCTAGCATTTTGACAGAGGCATCACTGTTGATTGCCACAATCAAACTTTTACCAAGAGAACGAGCTTGGGCAAGGTAGGTAACATGTCCACGGTGCAAAAGGTCAAAAACACCGTTGGTAAAGACAACAGGACCCTCGAGCTCTGCGCGGCGAGCAGGGAGTTCTGCGAGGGAGCAAATTTTTGCTTCAAAGGCTGGTGGAGGTAAACGAGTACTCATGAGTGAGATTCCAAAAGAAGGTTAAGCAATGCGGGTCATCAAGTTTCGATACCAAGATGAGTGCACAGCCTGAGCAACGGAGGAAAAGACTTGCGTTGCCTCGTCAGTGGGCGCGGGCACGGCTTTGCCATCGGTACCAAGTAGAACTCGTTCTTGACAACGAGCGCCAAGTCCCGCCGCCATATCGCTTGGTTTATCACCAAAAATCATGCTACTTTCGAGATCGATGTCCAAATCCTTAGCGGCTTCTAGAAGCATGCCAGGGCGTGGTTTACGACAGTTGCAGTCTAGTTGAAATTCAGGGAGTGCTTTTGAGGGGTGATGTGGACAGAAATAGACCCCAGCTAAAGGAGCGCCTGCCTTTTTAAACTCCGCCTTCATCCAATTCGTGAGTTGGTTGAAATCCTCAATGCTGTAGTAGCCACGACCAATACCAGACTGGTTTGTCACGACGACGAGCATCCACCCATCGTCGTGAAGTACCTTAGCCGCTTCGAGTATGCCAGGAACCCATTGAAATTCTTCTACGGTGTGTACATAGGCGAAGTCGAGGTTAATCACCCCATCCCGATCAAGGAAAACAGCACGTTTAGCCATTATTCCACTCGCGGAAAGGTTTTCAAGAGATACTCCATGTAGTCACGTGTTCCTTCTTGAACTGTACGGAACTGAACATCACAACCACCATGACGTAACTGCGTGAGATTAGCTTCTGTGAAGGCCTGATATTTACCCTTCAGTGCTTCTGGAAAAGGAATGTATTCAAGCTCGCCGCAGTCAACAGCTTCTTGGAGTGACAATTCTGGTTCGTTGTTGAAGTGGCGCAAGGAATTGATCACACTAAGGGCAACGTCGTTGAATGGTTGAGCACGTCCCGTGCCACAGTTGTAGATTCCAGAAACAGGCTTATCTAAGAAGTGGAGGAGCACCGCTGTCACGTCATCGATATAGACGAAGTCACGAGACTGAGCGCCGTTGGCATAGCCTAAGCAACCTTCAAAAAGCTTGACCCTCTTGTTACGGCGGTACTGGAAGTACTGGTGATAAGCCACACTAGCCATACGACCTTTGTGTTGTTCATGAGGACCGTACACATTAAAGTAGCGAAGGCCAATTACTGGGGCGGTGAGGTTCTTCATTTCACGACGAAGAACTTGGTCAAAGAGATACTTGGAGTAGCCGTAGACATTTAAAGGCTGTTCATATTCCAAGTCTTCAATGAAGGTCGTCTTCGAGCCATAAGTCGCAGCAGAAGAGGCGTAGATGAAAGGTATCTTTAGCTCTTGAGCCCAGCGGAACAATTCGAGCGTGTAGCGGTAGTTGTTTTCCATCATGTAGACGCCGTCTTGTTCCATTGTGTCAGAGCAAGCGCCTTGATGGAAAATCACTTCTGGCTTAGGAGCTGTGCCATTACGCACACGAGCAATAAAGTCTTGTTTGTCGAAATAGTCGGAAATTTGAGCGGCGGCCAAATTTAAAAACTTTTCGCTTTTACCGAGATGGTCGACAGCGATGACATCGGTGATGCCACGTTTATTTAAGGCTAAAATGTTGTTACAACCGATAAAGCCAGCGGCACCAGTGACCAAAATACTCATATCGTTTTCTCCAAAAAATCAGTTTTTATTTGATCAGTCGAGCGTTAAGCGAGGCTATTAAAAAGTTCTTCATAGCTCACAGAGGCAGTACCTAACTTACCGACCACGATACCAGCTGCACGGTTAGAGGTGCGTACAGCAGTTTCGATATCGCTACCAATGGCGAGCATGGTAGAGAGCACAGCGATCACAGTGTCACCAGCCCCGGAGACATCGTAGACTTCGCGTGCTTGTGTGGGCACGGTCAAAATCAAATTGTCCCCAAAAAGCGTCATACCTTCTTCACTACGGGTGAGTAGCAGATACTTGAGTTCTAGGCGTTCGCGCAAAGCCATCGCTCGCTCTTGAAGATCTTCTTCAGACTTCCATTGTCCGACGACGGTTTGAAGTTCTGTGCGATTGGGCGTAATGACGGTTGCCCCGCGATAGCGACTGTAATCGCTGCCTTTGGGATCCACAAGAATGGGGACATTTTTAGCGCGAGCGGTTTCGATCATGTGGGTGATGTGCGAAAGTCCACCTTTACCATAATCAGAGAGCACCAACATATTGTGCTCAGGAAGGATCTGATCAAAGATTGAGAGGTGCTGTGCGAGAACGTCTTCGTTGGGTGTTTGTTCAAAGTCGCAGCGAATCATCTGTTGCTGTCGAGCGACGATGCGCAATTTCACCGTGGTGGGGAGACGACTGTCAAACTGAAAAATCGGTTTGATCCCGGCTTGCTTCGCACGGTTTTCTAAAGTGCGTCCAGCTTCGTCTTCACCTACGACACAGAGCAGAGACGGGTGAGCACCAATGCTGGCGATATTGAGTGCGACGTTAGCCGCTCCGCCAAGACGTTCTTCACTATGGTTAATTTTGACGATCGGAACGGGTGCTTCTGGGGAAATGCGACTTGCATCCCCAAACCAATAACGATCAAGCATCGCATCTCCGACGACGAGCACACGAGCGGTGAGAAAACTTTGTGCGTTCACGAATTCATTCTCCAAAAGGATACCCAACTAGTTTATTAAACGGTGCTAACAAAAATCTTTCACCTCAAGTGATGACGGAATTGTCAGAAAGTGCGACTAACCGACGTTCTATTGGTCGGGCTAATTATCAAGGTACTCGCGCTACAGACGTCCAAGTGGGCATCAAAGATCTGGATCATTATAGGCGAGCACCGAGGAAAAATTGTTGATTTATTCTTCAGGAAATGTGTGCTCTAGCAATTCCTTGAATCATCTCTGGATTCTAAAGTATCGACCTTCTTGTTTTTTTGATTAAAATACGGAAAACCTACTATGTCGACAGCTTGTGTCGACGACTCAGAATAACAGAAGGATCTAAGAATTATGACGGCGGATTTATCCATTTTTAAGGCATATGACATTCGCGGTATCGTTGGCAAGACGCTGACGGAGGATGTTGTCCGGGATATCGGTCGCGTTTTAGGGACGATGGCAAAAGAGAAGAAGGTCGACTCGATTTGTGTTGGCCGCGACGGTCGTCTCTCGGGTTTAGCCCTCAGCACGAAACTCATGGAAGGCATCATCTCTGTTGGAGTGAATGTCAAAAATATCGGGATGGTACCTACTCCAGTGCTTTACTTTGCAACCAAACATTTTGGCAACGGCTCTGGTGTGGCAGTGACTGGATCCCATAACCCCCCAGATTACAACGGCCTCAAGATGATGTTGGCGGGATTGACACTTTTTGGTGAAGAAATTCAGTCCATTGGTGCTCGCGTGAACGCTGGGGATTGGAAGCTCGCAGAAGCGCCTGGCGTCATTGAAGAAGTGGATGCATTAACCCCTTACATAGACAAAATTGTCAACGATGTCAGGTTAGCGCGCCCGATGAAGGTAGCTGTTGATGCAGGGAATGGTGTTGCGGGCCCGACGGCTGTTCGTCTTTTGAAGGCTCTTGGTTGCGAGTTAGTGGAACTCTACACCGATATTGACGGGCGCTTCCCCAACCACCATCCAGATCCTTCCAAGCTTGCGAACTTGGTTGACTTGCAAGCTGTACTGTCTTCGGGTGACGCGGAAGTGGGGATTGCCTTTGACGGTGACGGAGACCGTTTGGGTGTCGTGACTCGTGACGGCAATGTGATTTTCCCAGACCGTCAGATGATGCTCTTTAGCGCGGATATCCTCGAAAAACATCCTGGCGCTCAGATCGTTTATGACGTTAAGTGCACGCGTCGCTTGATTCCTTGGGTTAAAGAGCATGGTGGGGAACCAATAATTAGTTGCACGGGTCACTCTTTGGTGAAGGCGAAGTTGCGTGAAACTGGCGCACTTTTTGCTGGCGAAATGTCTGGGCATTTGTTCTTTAACGACGGTCGCTGGCCTGGCTTTGATGACGGCGTTTATGCAGGGATGCGTTTACTTGAAATCCTCTCTCGCACAAACAACCCAAGTGCAGTCTTGAATGCTCTGCCTAGCGCCTACAACACGCCAGAATTGCAGATTCCTGTCGCAGAAGGGGCGAATAAAAAAATCGTGTCGAAGTTACAAGACTCACTCTCTTTCCCAGACGCTGTTCGTACGATCACGATTGACGGTGTGCGAACTGAATGGGAAGATGGATTCGCGCTTGTACGCGCCTCGAACACAACACCAGTATTGGTGTTGCGCTTTGAAGGGGATACGCCAGAAGCACTTGAGCGCATTAAGCACACATTTATGCAGGCTGTTTCTCAGGTTGAACCAGGCTTAACCATGCCTCAGTAAGTTAAGGAACACTTTATGTCAGAGAAGCTTTATTCTCGCCCTTTACTGAGCGAAACACGTAAGCGCGATCTTTGCGAATCGAGAGCTTGTGGAATTTTGCTAGATATTTCTCGTCAACGGTTAACGAATGACGATTTTGAGCAGCTCAAATCGCTCTATGAGAGCAAAGAAGTGCACAAGAATTTCTTGCGTATGGTCAAAGGCGAAGTGGTGAATAAGAGCGAAAGTCGTGCGGCATTGCATACGCTTTTGCGCGCAAATACGTCTCGCTTGCCCGTGTTTAAAGAAGTTCTCGCTGAACGCAAGCGTATGCTAGACTTCGCACGCCGTGTCCGCAATGGCGAGTGGCGTGGTTGTCGAGGAGACGTAATTACCGATGTAATTAATATAGGTATCGGCGGCTCGGAAATGGGACCGCATGCTGTTTATCATGCACTGCGTACACCCAACCAGCACATTAAAGTGCATTTCCTCTCGAGCGTTGATGGGATTTTGATGGAGCGCGTTTTAGCAGAATGTAAGGCTAAAACGACATTGGTGGTAGTCTCTTCTAAGAGCTTCAAAACTCGTGAAACATTGGTGAATGCAGCGGCTGTTGATCAGTGGTTGCTCGATAACGGTATCGTTGGGCGTGATCGCCATGCACATATGGTGCTAGCTACGGCTAATCCAGAAGCCGCAATGCAAATGCTTTTGCCACGTGAAAACATTTTTGCGCTTTGGGACTGGGTTGGTGGCCGCTTCTCAGTGTGGGGATCTGTTGGCTTGCCTCTCGCAATTGCTTTGGGCGAAGATGTCTTTAAAGAATTCTTGAGTGGTGCAGCCGAAATGGACCGTCATACGGCCACTGCGCCTTTTGAACACAATTTGCCAGCACAATTAGCGATGCTCTCTTTTTATAATCGTCGCTCCTTGGAGGTTCCTTCTTTCTGTTTCCTCTCCTATGATGAACGCTTGCGTATCATGGCACCGTGGTTGCAACAGCTAGAGATGGAATCTTTGGGTAAAGTGCATGATCAGGATGGACAGTTGATCAAAGAGCTCACTGGACAACTTGTCTGGGGCTCTAACGCCAACGAGGGTCAACATAGCTTCTTTCAGTGGTTGCGAGAAGGGACGGGTAACACCAGTATTGATATTCTTTGGAGTGAAATGCCAGGTCACCGTTATGCGGAACTGTATCGAGTACTACAAGCTAACGCCCATGCACAGACTGAGGCTTTGATTGCTCGCACATCCCGGTTGCCCTTCTTTAATGCGGTGAATGTGGTTGCGCTCGATGCGGTCACTCCGCGTCGTTTGGGCAGTTTGATGGCGATGTATGAACACAAAGTCACTATGTTAGGCACGCTCTACAATATCAATCCGTATGACCAACCTGGTGTAGAGCTTGGAAAACGGTTGAGTTCCCGTGTTGAACGTGGTGAGTCAGTAGAAGCTTCTCTAGCTGAAGTAAAGGCAAGTATCGACTAAGCCGGAATAGAGAAAACACAAAGAAAAACCTTTCCCTGTGTTTTCTCAGACCAAAAAAGAGTCTGTATGAAAATCCTGATCGTGAAAACCTCCTCCATGGGGGACATCATCCATGCTCTACCAGTGGCCTATGACATTAAAGCCGCGATGCCAGATTGTCAGATTCACTGGGTAGCAGAGGAAAGTTTTCGAGAAATTCCAAGATTATCTTCCAGAGTCGAGAAAACACATGTGACGGCGTTTCGGCGTTGGAGAAAACATTTTTTTGCTGCTGATGTGCGAGCAGAAATCGATGCGCTCAAGGAAGAGTTGAGGGCGGAAAAGTTCGATGTAGTTCTTGATATTCAAGGCTTATTGCGATCGGGTTTCGTGTGCCATTGGGCAAAAGCTCCAACTTGGGGCTACACCTGGAAAACGGCCCGTGAATCTTTAGCTAGCCTCTTTTACGATCACCGTTTAGACTTACCAGAAGGAATTGGCGCTGTTCGTCGCTACCGTGTAGCGGCGGCACTAATGCTTAACTATTCCATTGATGAAGATCATCCTCGATTTGCTTTAGAGCCCAAAGAGACCTCATATTTGACAGAAGGGCTGCCCTATGTGGCACTTGCCGTCAATACCAGTCGAGATGAAAAGCTTTGGCCTGCACAAAACTGGGTGTCTTTAGCGAATAATTTAAGAGCGCAAGGATTACGAGCCGCTCTCTTTTGGGGGAGTGAACGAGAACGTGAACGCGTGGAAGCGATTGCAATGCAAATTCCCGATGCGGTTGTCGTCCCTCGAATGGGTCTTGAAAAAACGGCCGCAACATTAGCGAAAGCCGTAGGCGTCATTGGGGTTGATACGGGATTGTCACATTTAGGCGCAGCATTGGGTCGGCCTAGTGTGGGGATTTTTGTTTCTACGCCGACAGAAACTTTGAAACTTTACGGAGATGGTCCCGTGATATCCCTTGGGGGTGTCGGTGTGTGTCCTGAGATATCTCAGGTGCAAGCGGCCTTCGATAAAGTTCTCGGAGAAGCACAGTGAAAATAACACCAAAAATGTACAAAGCAATCAGTGTGGTTGCCTTGCCCTTAGCGAGTTTGTATTTAATGTGGCGTTCTCGTCGCCAGCCTGAATACCGCCAATTTTGGGATGAACGATTTGCCTGGTCGAGCTTTCCGCTCAAGACTAATCGTCCCCGCGTGTGGATTCACGCAGTCAGTGTTGGCGAAACGAATGCGACGAAGCCACTTTTGTCGGCGATCTTAAATGAGTGGCCAGAATGCGATGTACTCTTGACGCACATGACGCCGACGGGGCGTGAGGCAGGAAAAGCACTTGTAGCTATGGCTCCAGACCGTGTGGTGCAGTGCTATTTGCCGTACGATGCACCTTATGCGGTACGCAAGTTTTTCCGCCAGACTCGTCCTACGATGGGCATCATTATGGAAACTGAGGTTTGGCCAAACTTGATGAGTGAAGCGAACCAATGTGGTATTCCCATGGTGCTCGCTAACGCTCGAGAAAGTGAAAAGTCACGCGAAAAAGCAGCACGGGTTATTGAACTGATGCGTCCTGCCTTTGAAAGTTTTGAAGTGATTTTGGCGCAAAGCGAAGAAGATAAAAAGCGCTTTGAAAGCCTAGGTGCAAAGAATCTACTTGTCTGTGGCAGCGTGAAATTTGATATTAAACCGAATTTATCTCAAGTCGCCGCTGCTCGAGATTGGAAGGCAAGATTAGAGCGCCCAGTCGCCTTAATTGCTTCCACACGTGTTGGAGAAGAGGCGCGTTTTGCTCAAGCACTTAAGCAAAATCCTGATATCCGTCACCGCATGCTGACGGTGATTGTTCCTCGTCATCCAGAGCGCTTTGACTCCGTGTATCAGTTGTTGATAAATGAAGGCTTCAAAGTGTGTCGTCGCTCTCTGTTACGTGATGCGAGTGACATTCCAGAGGACTGCGATATTGTCTTGGGTGACAGTATGGGAGAGATGAGTTTCTACTGCGCTCTGTCTGACATGGTTGCTATGGGAGGGTCATTTGAACCCTTTGGCTGCCAGAATGTGATTGAACCAGCGCTTGCTGGATGCCCTGTTGTCGTTGGTCCCTCTATTTTTAACTTTGACAAAATCGTGCGCGATGGACTCGCGGCAGGTGCTATGGTGCAGGTGCAAACTCCTGATGAGGCTCTTGCGTGCTTTGGTGAATGGCTCGAGAAGCCTATGGAACGGGTGATGGCTGCTGAAGCAGCCCTCGGCTTTGCGAAAGAATATGCAGGGGCAACAGACCGCATGATGAAAGTCTTGGAGGAAATATGGAACAAGGCGCAAAAGAACAAAAAATCAATGTCGTAAGTATTGCTGGTGTTGATCCCTCGGGTGGAGCTGGCATACTTGCTGACATTAAGGCTATTAGCGCGTGTGGCGCTTATGCTTGTGGCGTGGTGACGGCGCTCACGGCACAGAATACCGTTGGTGTCAAGGGTATTTATCCAATTCCACCATCTTTCGTGAAAGAGCAGTTAGACGCGCTTTTTGAAGATGTGACAATTCACTCTGTGAAAATTGGTATGCTTGACAACGCTGAGCTGATTGAAGTTGTTGCCACAACGCTTGAGAAATATCGCCCTAAAGTTATAGTTCTTGACCCTGTGATGGTTGCTAAGAGTGGAGATCGTTTATTGGCCGTTGAAGCCATTAGCGCTCTTCGCGAACGTCTGCTTCCCCTCGTCACGATGATTACACCGAATCTCCCTGAAGCGCTTGCTCTTCTTGATCAACCTCAGCGTGCTCTGAGTGAAGAAGAGTTCCCTGCGATCGCAGCAGACCTTTGGAAGATGATGAAAAGGCGTGATGCTTGGGTTTATCTTAAAGGTGGTCATTTAGGAGGAAGCGAGTCCCCAGATATGCTCTTTAACGGTTATGTGACCGTGCGTTTAGAAGGGGAGCGACTTCAGACGAAAAATGATCACGGTACAGGATGCACGTTGTCTTCTGCGCTAGCCGCGCTACTTCCTCATCACGATGTGATTGAAGGCTGCAGATTGGCCAAGAGCTATCTCACCGAGGCATTACGCCATGCCGATGAGCTCAATGTGGGAGAAGGGCACGGACCGACGAATCATTTCTGGCAAATTTCACCTTACCAGGGACACGAAAAAGACAAATAACCTAGCAAAATGTTAAAAAATATGTCAAATCCATTGACGAAAGAGAAAGAGTTTGGCATAATCTTCTTCTCTTTGTGAATGAAGGCGCATTAGCTCAGTCGGTTAGAGCAGAGGAATCATAATCCTTGTGTCCGCGGTTCGAATCCGTGATGCGCCACCATAGCCCATTGAACAAGTTAGGGCATATTCATGAAGGTCCTTTCTTAGAAATTCCACGTTTTATGACGTGGTTTTTTTTGCCTTAAAAAAGCTGGTTTTGACCGTTCCCCTCTTTTCCCTCACTTTTTAGTCATACTTCGTTTCTATTTTTCTTCTCTAACATCTTCGTCCAGAGCGATTCTTGAATTACGTTGTCGTTTTTTATGGTTAGCTAAGCGAGTCCTCGTACAATGCTCATTAATGAATGAGGCGCTGCGTAACATTTTCTGTTAAACAGAGTCCTTGCTAGAACAAAGTTTTTTGCTCTCTTACAGACTATGAAAAAAATTCTCATTGTCGTTGTTATTCTTGCCGTCGTCGTTGCATTAGGGGCTTTTTGGTACTACGGTCGTAGCAGTGAAACTCCTTCTACGCTTACACTGTACGGTAATGTCGACATTCGTCAAGTCTCTCTCGCCTTTGAAGGTAACGGCCGTCTTCCCTCAGTGAAAGCAGAAGAGGGTGATCAGATAAAGGCTGGTCAAATTCTGGCCCAATTGGATACGACAACGCTTGAATGGCAGAAAAAAGAAGTAGAGGCTCGGTTAGACGCTCAAAATGAGACGTTACGCAAATTGCGCAACGGTGCTCGCCCTCAAGAAATTGCTCAAGCAAAGAGCCGTGTTGTCGCTTCGCAAGCTGAAGAAAAGCGGGCCGAACAAGATTGGCACCGCCTCACTCGTCTTTCTAAAAATACACATGGCCAGGCAGTGAGCACTCAAGACTTAGATTTAGCGAAGAGTACTTGGGAGGTTACTAAAGCGAAAGTAGCGGAAGTACAAGAAGCACTTCGCTTGATGGAGGAAGGGAGTCGAGCAGAAGACATTGCCGTCGCGCAAGCTCAAATGCGTGCATTAGAGGCACAATCAGCTCTGCTGAAGCACTAAATCGAAGAAGGGACGCTCAAGGCGCCAGTTGATGCAGTTATCCGCTCTCGTTTGTTAGAGCCAGGGGATATAGCAACTCCGCAAAAACCCGTTTTTACTCTTGCTTTGACAACGCCCAAGTGGGTTCGTGTTTATGTGAATGAAACGGATTTAGGACGCATCAAGTCCGGAATGATTGCTGACATCTACACCGATACGAACCCTCAAAAGGCTATAGCAGGAAGTATCGGCTACATTTCTTCAGTGGCAGAATTCACTCCAAAAACAGTTCAGACTGAAGACCTCAGGACTAGCTTGGTCTACGAGGTCCGTGTAGTTGTTCAGGACGATGGCGACGCTTTGCGACTGGGGCAGCCCGTGACCGTAAAGTTCCCAGAGACTCTGAGGAACGAAGAAAAATAAGTGAGATAGAGGCGCGGAGACCAGAATCATGAACGAAGCGTTTGATGCAGGTATGGCTGTAAGCGCAATCGGCCTTCGGAAAACCTTCCCCTCTTTAGTGGGAGGAGAGCTTCGTGCGCTCAATGATATCTCGCTTAACATTCGCCTCGGAGAGCTCACAGCTCTTGTAGGACCCGATGGTGCAGGAAAAACTACGTTCATGCGTATGGTGGCAGGATTATTGCCTGCTAATTCTGGGAGCCTTGTTGTGCTTGGTGAAGATGTTCTTCGCCATCCTCAGAAAGTCCAAGATCGTATCAGCTACATGCCCCAGAGATTTGGACTTTATGAAGATTTGAGTATTCAAGAAAATTTGGATCTCTACGCTGACTTACACGGTGTACCAGACGAGGTGCGTCGTCAACGCTTTGCGCGTTTACTTGCCATGACCGATTTGACGAATTTCGCATTTCGCACGGCAGGAAATCTTTCGGGCGGGATGAAGCAAAAGTTAGGTTTGGCATGCACGTTGGTCAGACTTCCCGATTTACTCCTCTTGGACGAGCCTAGCGTAGGAGTGGATCCCCTTTCTAGGCGCGATTTATGGCGCATCGTGATGCAGTTGGTGCGCGAAGAACAATTAAGCGTTGTGGTAAGTACTGCATATATGGATGAAGCAGAGCAGTGCGCCAACGTTTTTGTGATGCATGAAGGAAATCTACTCGCTAGTGGCTCGCCCGCTACACTTCGAAAGAGAGCGGAAGGCTTGACATTTAGCGTGAAACCGGATCCAAGTGTCCCTGCTCGTCAAATCCAAGCCAAGCTTTTAGATGCTTCAGATCGTATCATTGATGCGGTTCCACGCTCTGGCGGCGTGAACTTTATCCAGAGTCTGGGCGCCACAGTAAGCGATCTTCAGAAACTAGTGGAAGGTTCAAAGTTAAAACCTCGTGAAGCCACCTTTGAAGATGCTTTTATGATGACCCTTGCCTCGCAGAAGGAGCGTCGAATCACTTCCCTTGCAAATAACCTTGAGAAGGTGAGTGGTACTCAAACAGAGAGTATAGAGACCGCCATTCGTGTAGAAAATCTTGTGCGTAAGTTTGGCACCTTTACTGCGGTTGCAAGCACCTCCTTTTCTGTTTCTCGTGGAGAAATTTTTGGCCTATTGGGACCCAACGGCGCCGGGAAAACGACGACATTTCGTATGCTCTGCGGGTTGCTTCCCGCAACGAGTGGGGTCCTAGAAGTTGCAGGTATGAATTTACGCACTGCACGCGCGCAGGCTCGCTTGCGAATTGGCTATGTTTCTCAAAAATTTGCATTATACGGCAATCTTTCGGTACGCGAAAACCTAGCCTTTTTTGGCGGTGCTTATGGACTTCGAGGAAAAAAACTCAAAGATCGCATGGCAGAAGTGATGGAGCAATTCGGACTCACTCCCGCTGCAAAAAGTGGGCTTCTGCCAGGGGGCTATAAACAGCGCCTGGCAATGGCTGTTGCCTTGATTCATGAACCTGAAATTCTCTTTTTGGACGAACCCACGAGTGGTATTGACCCGGTGGCACGACGAGCTTTTTGGCGCACGATTACCGCGCTAGCTCAGACTGGGGTAACGGTGGTGATCACGACACACTTTATGGAAGAGGCTGAGTATTGCGATCGCATTGCTATTCAAGATGCTGGCAAGATGCTTGCTCTGGGCACGCCAGAGGAGGTTCGTAAGAGTTGCGGTAGCGATGAAGACATCAATATGGATGATGCCTTTATTGCGATTGTTGAGCGGGCAAGATCCATGGAATCCAACCTGCAAGGAGAGCTACGATGAGTACTCCAACTATTGGTTGGTCAAGGCGTTTTTGGGCTCTTTTGAAAAAAGAAACTCGCCAATTGTGGAGAGATAGAAGCAATCTTGCAGTGGGCTTTTTGCTACCAATTATTTTGATTTTGTTATTTGGCTATGGTCTTTCGCTAGACGTCAAGAATGCACCAATAGCAGTTGTCCTTGAGGATCATTCTCCAGCGGCAGAATCCGTGATGAGCGCCCTAAAAGGCTCGGAATATCTGGCCCCTCAAGGCATAGACGCTATGGCTGAGGCAGAGACGCTAATGCGGAAGAAAAAAGTTCGGGCCATTGTACGTGTACCTGTGGATTTTTCTCGCCGATTGAGCACTCAGGATGCGCACATCCAAGTCCTTTTAGATGGGGTAGATGCTCTTTCAGCAAGAATTATTGAAGGGTATATCCAAGGTGCTATCAGCTCACGGGGACTCAAAAGTCAGGATCGTGTAGCGGTGAGCGCCTCGCATTCAATAGGTACAGGAGTAGGGGTTGTCACCGTGAGTTCAAGAATGTGGTTTAACGAGGCAAGTACGAGTACCTGGTATTTAGTGCCAGGCTTGATTGTTCTTATTTTGACATTGATTGGTGCCTTGCTCACATCAATGGTGATCGCTCGAGAGTGGGAAAGGGGTACGTTGGAGTCGCTTTTTGTGACGCCAGTGCGTCCTTTCGAGATTGTGATGTCCAAGGTGATACCTTACCTTGTAGTTGGGTTTACTGACTTGCTAATTTGTCTTTTGGCGGCACGATTCCTTTTTGAAGTACCTATTCGCGGCTCTTTATGGGTGATTCTCCTAGTTTCACTCATCTACCTTTTGGTATCGCTTTTCCTTGGACTTTGCATTTCGGCTGTTACCCGTAATCAGTTTGAAGCGAGTCAGGGCGCACTGCTTTTGAGCTACCTCCCTGCAGTGATGTTGTCGGGCTTTATTTTTGACTTGAGAAACATCCCCACGGCAATTCAAATGGTTTGTCAGACGTTACCTGCTACGCACTTTATGGGCTTATTGAAAACCCTTTTTTTGACAGGTGATAACTATGAACTGGCGCTCAAGGAAGGGGTGATTTTGTTGAGCTATGCTTTAGCGTTGCTCCTGATCACTTGTTGGCGCATGCGTAAGAGCTTGAAGTAAGGGAGCTCAAAATGGCTTGGCACCTTTATCTCTCTCAACTTTGGGCTCTACTGAAAAAAGAATTGCTCGCTATTTTGAAGGATCCCTCTTCAAGGGCGATTCTGTTTGCTCCTGCGATGATTCAATCTTTTCTCTTTGGCTATGCAGCCACTTACGATTTGCACCATGTGCCATTCGCAGTTTTGGATCAGAGTCAAAGTGTAGCATCTCGATCGCTGATGGCCCGAGTGGAAGGGGCTGGCGTTTTTTATCGTGTGGCAACGCTTACTTCCAGCTCACAAATTGCTCAGGAAATCGACACCAGTCATGCGCTTGTTGTGATATTCATCCCCTCGGACTTTGAATCTCGACTATCTTCGGGAGACGAGGCGCCCGTGCAATTGATTCTGGATAGCCGCAATTCCAGTACAGCGGGATTGGCAGTTAACTATCTGGGCTCTATTGTAGAGGCATTCAATCAGGAAAGAGGCGCAACGGTTTCTAGCCTTACTATTGAAAGGCGAGCGTGGTTTAACCCTAATTTGGAATCTCGTTGGTTCTTGATGCCAGGATTAATGGCGACGCTCAGCATGATTCAGACGCTTCTACTCGCTGCGCTTTCTGTAGCGCGTGAACGCGAACAAGGGACATTCGATCAACTTCAGGTGACTCCTCTCACCCCGACTCAGATCTTGATTGGTAAAGCTTTACCTGCTGTAGGGGTGGGGTTGATGCAATCAACGATTATTTTCCTTGTGGTGCGCTTTTGGTTTGAAGTTCCTATGAACGGATCTTTATTGCTGATGTACGCTTCGCTGACTCTCTTTACTGTGGCCTCGGTCGGTATTGGTCTTTCTATTTCGGCTTTCGCACTCACAATGCAGCAGGCGATGCTCTATGCATTTCTCTTTATCATGCCGATGATGCTTCTATCTGGGCTTTTGACTCCGATTGAGAACATGCTTCCCGCGCTTCAATGGCTTACCACGATTAATCCCTTGCGTTTTGGGTTGAGTATTGTGCGTCGCATTTACTTAGAAGGGGCAGGGTGTACCGAGATTGCTATGGATTGTGTCCCTCTTTTTACCATGATGGCAGTGACTTTACCTTTGGCGACTTGGCTTTTCAGAAATCGCCTTTCTTAAGGGCATTACATTCGCGGAAAAGTGAAAATCTTTTTCGTAGAAACAAAGGCTTAAGGTGGGGTTTGTTATACTGAGAAACTTACGAAAATTTCTCGCAGAGCAGGAGCAAAGCGCTGAAGCTCTTGATTGTCCGTACTATAATCGCTGACGCAAAGTTGCTCGCCCCTGAGCAAAAAGTTTCCCCCTTGCGAAGACGCCCTATCCCTCTTATCGCCCGGTGCGAAGAGTTTTAGCGACAGCACACCGATGAGCGCGTTCTGGACGTCTGTGTTATTTATCTACTATTTTCTGACAGAACTGTGACAACGAAGAAAATGTATCTGCGCAGCTTTGGCTGCCAAATGAATGATTACGATACTGCCCGTATTTCTGATTTGCTCTCCAAAAAGATGGGCTATGAAAGAACGAATGACCTTTCTCAGGCTGATTTGGTCGTGATGAACACCTGCTCGATCCGTGAGAAGTCCCAAGAAAAAACGTTCTCAGACCTAGGCCGTATTCGTGACATGAAAAAAGAACGCCCCGGTCTGATGATTGCTGTTGGTGGTTGCGTGGCGAGTCAGGAAGGCGAAAATGTGGTGAAGCGCGCGCCGTATGTTGACGTAGTTTTTGGACCGCAAACCTTGCATCGCCTACCTGAAATGCTTCAAAAGCGAGTTGAAACGAATACCCCTCAGGTGGACGTGAGTTTTCCAGAAATTGAAAAGTTCGATCACCTTCCGGCTCCGAAGGCCGATGGTGCAGCCGCCTTTGTGTCCATCATGGAAGGGTGCTCGAAATATTGTTCCTACTGCGTGGTTCCTTATACACGCGGAGAAGAAATTTCGCGCCCCTTGGTGGATGTGTTGCTTGAGGTCGCTCAGTTGGCTGATCAGGGCGTGAAGGAAGTGACTCTCCTGGGGCAGAACGTGAACGCTTATCTCGGTGCAGGCCCCGATGGCAATCCTGTGGACTTCGCTGTGTTGCTCGACTATGTCTCCGAAATTGAAGGCATTGAACGTATTCGTTACACGACGAACCATCCGCGAGAATTTTCTCAGCGTTTAATTGATGCCTATGCGCGCTTACCAAAACTCGTCAACCATGTGCACTTGCCAGTGCAAGCTGGCTCTGACCGCGTTTTGGCCGCGATGAAACGTGGCTACACGGTCTTGGAATACAAGTCGATCATTCGTCGTTTGCGTGCTGTGCGTCCAGATATCGCCGTCGCCACTGACTTCATCGTGGGTTTCCCCGGTGAGACCGAAACAGATTTTGAAGAAACAATGAAATTGATCGAAGAGATTGGTTTCGATGCGAGTTTTTCCTTCGTGTTTAGCCCGCGCCCTGGTACGCCCGCGGCTCGTATGGTAGATGATACCCCTTACGAGGTGAAGTCCGCTCGTTTACAGCGTTTGCAGGCAGCGATTGATGCTAACGCGACGCGTATCAGCGAAGCGATGTTGGGAACTGAACAGCGCGTATTGGTTTTGGGACCAGCTCGTCGTGGTGAGGGCTTTATGATGGCTCGTACTGACAATAACCGTATCGTGAATTTCCCTGGAGAAGAATCTCTTAAGGACCAGATGGTGAAGGTTCGCATTACGAAAGTGAATACCCATACTCTGGGCGGAGAACTTGTCGCGTAAACTTTCACACTCAGAGGAAGAAAATAAAGAGAAGATGACGAAAGACAAAACTAAAAACACAATGTCCCTCTCGCTTGATGCGAGCAACACAGCCCTCGCTTCCTTATGTGGGCCAACTGACCAGAATATTCGCGCGCTTGCCTCTCAGTTGGGCATTGAAATTCGCCGCCGTGGGAGTGTATTTAGTCTCACGGGCGAAAAATTCAAAATTGAGCAAGGTGCCTCGAATCTTGAAACTCTCTTACGTCAGGTTGAAAAGACAGGAAAGGCACTGGATGTGACTGATGTCCAGTGGCTTTTTGTGGGGCAAGGTGATCGTAGAGCACGTCACTCTCTATCCGAAGAGGATGATGGTCGGGGAACTGTTGACTTGAAAACGCGTCGTCGTGACTTGCAGGGACGCACCACCAACCAGCGTCTTTACTTGAACGCCATTTTGAGCCACGACATCAGCTTTGGGATTGGACCCGCTGGTACAGGAAAGACCTATTTGGCTGTTGCTACGGCAGTGGACGCATTTGAGCGTGGAAGCGTTGAGCGTATTGTTTTGACGCGTCCTGCTGTTGAAGCAGGGGAGCGCTTAGGCTTTTTGCCTGGGGATTTGACTCAAAAAGTGGACCCGTATTTACGTCCGCTCTACGATGCTCTTTTTGATTTAATGGGCTTTGAGAAGTCGCAACGCTTGATGGAGCGCCAATTAATTGAAGTTGCCCCTCTTGCCTATATGCGTGGTCGCACTTTGAACAATGCCTTTATCATTTTGGACGAAGCCCAGAATACGACGCCAGAACAAATGAAAATGTTCTTGACCCGTATCGGCTTTGGCTCCAAGGCGGTCATTACAGGGGATATCACCCAGATTGACTTACCCAAGGGAATCCCTAGCGGTCTTAAGCATGCTGCAAAAATTCTTGAGAATGTCCGCGGGATCTCCATTACTCGCTTCACTGCTGCTGACGTAGTACGCCACCCGTTGGTTGCACGCATCGTGCAGGCTTATGAAGCACAAGAAAACGCCAAGACTCAAGGTTAAAGGATAGAGTCATGTCGGAATTATTAAATTTAAGCACACAGAATTGCTCGAAATTTTTTCAGCTTCCCGCAAGAAAGACGATGAAGCGCTGGATGGAAAAAGCTTGCGAGCTGCCGAGCTCCATTACGGTGCGCTTCGTTGATGAAGAAGAAGCCCGAGAGCTTAACCACCAATACCGTCACAAGGATTACCCAACGAATGTATTGACTTTCAACTACACCGAGGAGCCAGAAGTCTCGGCTGACGTCGTGATTTGTGTGGCTGTGGTTGAACGTCAAGCCAAAGAACAAGGTAAGACCTTTAAAGAACATTTGGCTCATATGCTTATTCATGCTGTATTGCATGCGCACGGCTATGACCACCTGAACGAAGAAGAGGCCGAAGAAATGGAATCTCGCGAAACGCAAATTATGCTTTCGTTGAAATTCCCAGACCCCTATAACGACAAAATCGGTATTGTGCACGACTAGATACCATTTGATCAAGATCTCTGTTTCTTACTAAATGGAGATCTTTTTGTATACTTGAAGAAGTGTTTTCAAGAAAACACTTCTTAGTGCGTTGGGGTAGCGTTGATAAAAAAACAATTCAACGCGAGGGCGCCCGACGATCAATAGTTAACCTAAGGACATATGTCAAATTCCAATGAACCCCCTAGTCTGGGGAAAAATAGGACTTTTTTTGAACGTTTGGCGGCAGTTTTTCACACAGAAGAGGTGAGTGATCGTGCCGCTGTTTTAGCAATGCTCAAAGAAGCTCGTCGAAGAGATGTTTTTGACGAGGATACGCTCTCTATGCTAGAGGGCGCACTGGAAGTGGCAGATTTGCGCGCGGCGGACCTAATGATTCCGCGCGCCCAGGTTGATGCAGTGGATTTATCTGCTCCTCGCCAGCAGTGGCTTGATGAGCTGATCCGTTCAGGTCACTCTCGTTTCCCCGCTATTGATGGGGACCTGGATAGTGTGATTGGCGTGTTGCACGCGAAGGATCTCTTGCAGTTGTTGTTGCACTCCAACGCGGATATCCACAGTATGATTCGTCCTGCGCGTTTTATCCCAGAAACTCAACCCATTAATGTCCTCTTGCGTGACTTTAAAACCACTCGTAGCCATATGGCTCTTGTGATTGACGAGTTTGGCAGTATTTCTGGATTAATTACTATTGAAGATGTGCTTGAGCAAATTGTGGGCGATATTTCTGACGAATTTGACCATGATGATGATAGTCTCAATATCCAGCCCGATGGTCCTGGTCGTTGGCGTGTGAAAGCGTGGACTGGGTTGGAACAATTTAACGAATACTTTCAATCTCAGCTCGAAGATGAACGGTGTGAAACCATTGGAGGACTTATCACAGACCGTTTTGAGCACGTTCCTCGCAAGGGCGAAATGATTGAAGAAAGTGGTTTCCGCTTCCGTATTTTAGGGGGTGATGATCGCCAAGTTCGCTTACTATCTGTTGAGCGCATACCAGAAGCTGCCAATACGATGCTTACTAAAGAGTAAGTCTCCATCTCGCACAAGAGAAGTTATGTTGATCCAAGAGCGAATCAAGTCTTTGTTCCCTTATCTAGGCGCAGCAGTAGCTGGTGCGCTCTTGGAGTGTGCTTATACGCCAGAAGGCTATTCTTGGCTAGCTGTTGCGGGTTTACTAGTCTGGTTTGGGTTGCTCGTACGTAGTGAGTCTCGTAAAGAATCTGCTCTCTTGGGTCTCATTTTTGGTCTATTCTGGTTCGACCTAGGGCTTCAGTGGACCGTGAATTCTATGACCGAACACGGTCATATGCCCTGGTTACTTTCAGAGTTGGGAGTCTTTCTCCTCGCAATTTTGCTCTCCATTTCTCCTGTATTGACAGCACTCTGCACGGGGCTACGTGTGCACAATTCCCTCTTAGAACTTTCACTACGTTGGGCAAGTGCCTTTACATTTTTTGAGTGGTTCCGTGGCGTTGGAGTGATGAAGTTTGACTGGCTCAATCCTGCCTATACAACGTTAGATTTACCGGTTGCAGGGTGGGCTCCGTTGGCCGGGGAATATGGTTTACTGCTCGCATTTCTCTTGACAATTGCTTCCCTTGTCTTACTCGTGCGTGGAGTATTGAAAGAGAAAGTTGTCGCAGTTTGCCTCTTAGCTGTGCTAGTGGGAACGAGTTATTGGTCCATGAACCACACTTGGGCACAAAAGGTTAACGATGTGAAGGTTGAGCTGATTCAACCTAATATGCCCGTTGTTGATGCTTTTATGCGAGTGCGTGCAGCTGATCGCATTCATGAGCTCATGGATATTCGTGCCAGCTTTTTTGACCTCAAGGATAAGCCACTTTTTGTTTTAATTCCTGAAGGAATTGTCAACGAACCGATTGAACATCTGTCACCTGCCGCAGGGCGTGGTATTCAGATGCTTTTGCAGGATACCCAAGTGCCGACGTACCTGAATGCGTTCCGGCTGAGTAATGAGGAATTTTTCAATACGACGTTCTTACTAGACACCCAAGGACTTCTCGCAACCGTTGACAAACGCCGGCTAGTGCCTTTTGGCGAATATGTTCCAGCAGGAGCGCGTTGGTTTGTGAATCTGCTAGGCATTCCCATGGCTGATTTGACACCCGGAGCGGATGATCAAAGAACAGACTTCATTGACGGTGTGAACGTTGGATTGCTTATTTGCTACGAAAATCTTTTTGGCGATGTGTTGCGCCAGTACTGGCAAACTAGCACGCCGCCAGACATCATTGCGGTGACTGCTAATTTAGGATGGTTCGGCCTAGAGGCGAATGCTCAACATCTACAAATCAGTCGCTTGCGTGCTCTTGAAGTAGCACGCTCTATAGTGAGTGCGTCAAATAACGGTCTTAGTGCCGTGATTGATGCAAAAGGAAAAGTTTTGTTAACTCTACCTATTAATAGGGCCGAAGTAAAAGTGGTTTCGGTGCCAGAGATGCAGGGTGAGCCAACTCCTTATGTCAGGATAGGTGTTTGGCCTGTGTTAGGGGTGGTTATTTTGCTTTTTGGCTTTGCTGTTTGGCGCCGAGAAGGAAGAAAAGAGAACTAAAGAAGTCCTCTTGTGCGACCAAGAAACTCATTCAATCGCTAGTTAGGTGCTTGAATATGAAAGGTTTCCTTCCTCATTATGAGGTCAAGAAAGTCGTAATAAGAGTACAATAAACGCCATCTTTATTTTCCCAACAATCTAGCCAGAGGTTGGATAGTACAGGGAAAGAAGATACTCACCAGACTTTTTAAGCTGGATTGAATGTCTTCATCGGAGAAAAATTCAGTGCTTTGCTCGAAGTGAAATGCTTTGGACAAAGCACTTTGTTATCTAGCGCGACCAGAAGCTTTTGTGAGTTTATTGGGCGCGCGAAGTATGCCAATCAACAATAGGCGCCGAGAAATCGGTGACAACATCGAATGATTACCTTTCAAGAAGTAATTCTGCGTTTGCAAGAATATTGGAATCGTCAAGGTTGTGCTTTATTGCAGCCTCTCGACCTTGAAGTTGGGGCGGGTACCTCTCATACCGCCACTTTTTTGCGTGCTTTAGGTCCAGAACCTTGGCGTGCGGCCTATGTGCAACCGTCTCGTCGTCCGAAAGACGCTCGTTATGGTGAAAATCCCAATCGCTTGCATCAGCACCACCAGTATCAAGTCGTCTTGAAGCCAGCACCTACGAACATTGTTGACCTTTATTTGGGTTCTTTGCGCGCTTTGGGCATTGATACAGAGGTGAACGATATTCGTTTTGTGGAAGATAACTGGGAAAATCCAACGTTGGGCGCCTGGGGTCTTGGTTGGGAAGTTTGGATGAACGGCATGGAAGTGACGCAATTCACGTACTTCCAGCAGGTCGGTGGTTTGGAATGTAAACCCATCACTGGCGAAATCACTTACGGTCTCGAACGCTTGACGATGTATTTGCAGAATTGCGATAACGTCTTCGATTTGGTTTACACCACCTGGATGGATCCTGATGGAGAAACGCGTGTGCTTACCTATGGTGACGTCTTCCATCAAAACGAAGTTGAACAGTCTATCTACAACTTTGAAGCGAGCGACTGCGCGAAGTTGCTCACGCAGTTTGACTACTTTGAATCTGAAGCTAAGCGCTTGATGGATGCCAATTTGGCATTACCCGCTTATGAAATGGTTTTGAAGGCTGGTCATACATTCAATTTGTTGGACGCTCACGGGGCTATTTCCGTGACCGAACGTGCGGCATATATTGCCCGCATTCGTAATATTTCCCGAGCCGTGGCTCAGAGCTACTATGATTCTCGTGAACGTTTGGGATTCCCGATGCTCAAGAAGCACAACTAATGGACGAATGTGTGGAGAAGATAGAAATGCAAAATTTATTAGTCGAGTTACAAACTGAAGAGCTCCCGCCGAAGGCTCTCTATAAATTGATGCAGGCCTTTGCCGAAGGGATTTTCCGTCATTTGAAGACGGCTAATTTCTTGGGGGAAACGTCTACAGTTACGCCCTTTGCTTCGCCTCGTCGCTTGGCTGTTCGTATTACGGATGTGCTCGCTGTAAGTCCAGATGAAGCTTTTGAGCAGAAATTGGTGCCCGTACGCGTGGGTTTGGATGCGGAAGGTAGACCTACTCCAGCTTTGCAAAAGAAGATGGCAGCTCTTGGCATCTCCTGTGATGTGAGTGAATTAAAACGTGTCAACGACGGCAAGAACGAGAATCTCTTCTTTGCTGGTGTTCGTCCAGGTGTCGAAATCGCAGTTGGTCTTCAATCTGCTTTGGAAGAAGCTACGAAGAATTTGCCGATTCCGAAGGTGATGACCTATCAGTTGCAAGACGGAGAAACGACGGTCTCCTTCGTGCGTCCTGTGAAGCACTTGATGGCCCTCTTTGGCGCAGACGTGGTGCCTGTGTCGCTCTTTGGTCTCAATGCTGGTCGCGTTACCATGGGTCATCGATTCCATACTTCTGAACCAGTGGAAGTGGCTACAGCAGACGATTACGAAAACGCTCTTCGTGCCAACAAGGTTATCCCGTCCTTTGATGAGCGTCGTCAGATGTTGCGTGGGGCGTTGGCGAAGCATGCTGAAGCACTCAATGCCACTGTTATTATGCCGGAAGACCTGCTTGAAGAAGTGTCTGCTTTGACTGAATGGCCAGTGGTTTATGAAAGCCAATTTGATGAAGCTTTCTTGGAAGTGCCAGAAGAATGCTTAATTCTGACGATGCAGTTAAACCAGAAGTACTTCGCGCTTCGTGCCCAGAATGGTAAATTGATGAACCGTTTTCTCCTTGTATCTCAGCTTGAGGCGAAGGACGGTGGTATCGCAATTTCGTCGGGTAACGCCCGCGTGGTGCGTGCACGTTTGGCTGATGCAAAGTTCTTCTATGATCAGGACCGCCAGCAGACCTTGGAAAGTCGTGTTGAAGGCTTGAAGCATGTCGTTTACCACAACAGATTAGGCTCTCAGGCCGAACGTGTGTTGCGCGTGAAAGCTATGGCTAAGCGCTTTGCTGAACGTTTAGGTGCTAATGCTGAACACGCTGAACGTGCTGCCCTCTTGGCTAAAGCTGACTTGCGTACGTTGATGGTTGGCGAGTTCCCTGAATTGCAGGGTATTATGGGTGAATACTACGCCCACCATGACGGCGAAGCGGATGATGTAGCTTTGGCGATTCGTGAACACTATCAGCCTCGCTATGCTGGTGATGAGCTTCCCTCAACGGGAGTTTCATTAGCCGTTGCTTTGGCTGACAAGATGGAAACGTTAATCGGAATGTTTGGTATTGGTCAGATGCCGACCGGTGAAAAGGATCCGTTTGCTTTACGTCGCCACGCTTTGGGTGTGTTGCGCATGTTGATCGAAAAGGCCTTGCCCGTATCGCTTGAAGACCTGATTAATGATGCTTGGACTGAAGAAGCTGGTGTGCCTGGTATTCAGGATAACCGTGCAGCCCTCACTCAGTTCTTCAAGGATCGTTTGCGCGTGATGCTCCGCGATATGGGCTATAGCGCCTTGGAAGTGGAATCCGTGATGGACTTGAACCTTCAGGTCTTAAACGACATCACAAAGCGTTTGGCTGCTGTTCGTACCTTTATGACCTTGCCTGAAGCTAGCGCCTTGACGGCGGCGAACAAGCGTATCGTCAATATCTTGAAGAAGTCCGAAGAAGCCATCCCTGACCAGGTCGATGAAGTCTATTTGGTCGAAGGCGTTGAAAAGTGCTTATATGCACAGCTTCAGATGATTGCGCCTAAGGCTGCCGTTGCCTTCGCTGCAGGGGAATATGAAAAAGCCCTTGCAGAGGTAGCACAGTTGAAGGACGCGGTGGACCGTTTCTTTGCAGATGTGATGGTTAATGCCGAAGATCCTAAACTTCGTCAGAATCGCCATGCCCTTTTGAAGGCTCTTTATAACGCTATGAATCAAGTCGCTGAAATTTCACGTCTTGGATGACCCTCTGTTGTGCTATTGTGATATAGACAGTTGATAGAAAAAGGGAATTCGGTATCAATGCTGGATTCCCTTTTGCGTAAGGATAAAGATGTCGACACTTCGTGGAATTTTGTTTTATTGCTATCTTGCCGTTTCACTGATTTTTTTAGCGGCAGGGGTTTTGATTACCATGCCGTTTTCTTCGGCGATCTGGCGCTACAACATGTTTTGTCGTCCATGGGGACGTGTGAGCATCTATGCGTTAGAACTCTTCTGTGGGGTGCACCATCGCGTGACTGGTCAAGAAAATATGCCTTCTGCTGATCAATCCGTTGTAGTGTTGAGTAAACACCAATCGGCCTGGGATCCTTTCTGGTTAGGCGGCTATTTAACTAATCCGGCCTGTTTTCTCTACAAGAAGTCTCTCAATTGGATCCCTGGTTTAGGTTGGGCGCTATGGGGGATGGATATGCTCTCCGTAGACCGCAAGAAGGGGCGTAGCTCTTTTGAAAGCTTTATGGAAAAAGGTCCGAAAAAGCTTGCTCAGGGATTTTGGATTTGTCTTTTTCCGGAAGGCACACGGGTGCCTCCAGGGAAACGCGTGAAATATAAAACGGGTGGCGCCCGCTTTGCTTGCGCGACAGGCACGCCGATTTTACCGATTTGCCACAACGCAGGTCATTGCTGGCCTAAAGACAGTATTGCTAAGATCCCTGGGATGATCACGGTTTCCATTGGACCGTTGATTCAGACTGCAGGTCGTGACCCGCACGAGGTGACTCGTGAAGTGGAAGAATGGATCGAAAAAGAATTGGTCCGCTTAGACAAAGAGGAGCGTTAATGGCTTGGTCGAAGTCGGTACTCATTGGTGGTAGCTCGGGGACTCGAGAATTCTTTAGCAACCAGAATGGAGTGGAGGTGCGACTACGCTATACCTTAAGGCGTTCAGAGAGGATTCGCCGTCTAAGTATTGCAGTATCTATGAAGGGGGAAGTTTTGGCTCGTGCGCCAAAGTGGACGCCGATCTATATGGTAGATCAGATGCTCGAAGAGCATCTGGGGTGGATCGAGAAGCAACTCCATAAGATGCAAGAACGGCAACGTCAGCATCGGGTCAGCGAAGCTGGTAGCGTGATGATCTGTAAGCCTGAAAATGGTGGTTATGTGCCCTTTTTAGGGCGGCGGGCTACGATACGTTTGGGTGCGGAAAAAATGCACTACGATGAGGTAACTCACGAGATATATCTCCCTATCTCAATAGAAGCTTCTGAGTTAGAGATTCGCCACACGCTAAAACATTTTATGTGTGAGGAAGCGATGGTTCGCTTTGCCCTTCACTTAGAGTCTCTCAAGCCGCAGCGTCAAACTTTACCCAATCGTTGGCAACTCTCGAATGCTAAAACGCGCTGGGGTGTGTGTACTTCGCGTAGACATATTCGAATTTCGTGGCGACTCATGTTTTTTGAGCCAGAGGTTGCTCGCTATGTACTTGCCCATGAATTGGCGCACCTTGTGCACCCCAACCATTCAGAGTGCTTTTGGAAAGAAACAGAGCGGCTTGACCCTGAGATGAAAAAGCATCGTGCGACGCTTCGCCAGTGGACAATGTCGGAGTTACCTGATTTAGGTTAACCCACAAAGAAAAAGGCGTCCTAGACGCCTTTTCGGTTATTCGGTCTTTTCTTTTTGCGCAATAATCGCGTTAGTGAGGCGCACAAAGTCATGTACGCTCAAAGTTTCGGCACGTGCCGTGGAATTAATTCCTGCTGCCTCGAAAATTGCATCGTCAGCCAGTGCTGAAAGAGAGTTACGAAGCGTTTTACGACGCTGTTGGAAGGCGTTGCCAACGACTTCGCCTAAAAGGGTAAAGTTGACAGGTGGTAAATCCTTCTGAGCTCTCGGAACCATACGCACAATAGAGGACACCACCTTAGGGGCTGGCGTGAAAGCCCCTGGAGGCACATCAAAAAGTTTATACATCTGGTAACGGTATTGGAGCATCACCGAAAGGCGGCCAAAGGTCTTGCTCCCAGGGACTGCCACCATACGATCAACAACTTCGCGCTGAAGCATAAAGTGCTGGTCAATCACGCGATCAGCTGCTTCCAAGAGCTTAAAGAGCAAGGGAGAAGAGATGTTATAGGGAAGGTTTCCAATGATGCGAAGGCGACGTCCTTCAAGGACGGCGTTCCAATCTAAGGTGAGTGCGTCAGCTTCGATCAGACTCAACTTCTCTTCCGGGAACTGTTCTCGCAGAAAGGTTGCTAAGTCGCGGTCAATCTCAATGGCGGTTTCATACCCTGTGAGCTGAATGACTTCTCGCGTGAGAGCGGCCTGTCCAGGCCCAATTTCTACGAGCGCATCACCAGGTTGTGGATCAATGGCGCGCACAATGCGCTCAATCCAGTGGCGGTCATGGAGAAAGTTTTGTCCAAAACGCTTACGGGCATGATGCCCAGCTAACCATTCTTGAGTCACGGCGAAGAATTCTCACAAGCGAGGAAAAAAGAAAACAGCCTCATTATACGGGTAGGAAAGGAAAAGGACCTTGCATGTCTTGGAAAAAATAAGAAAGCCACTCCCAAAAATGAAGTGGCTTTAAAAGATGCTCTTAGTGAAATTAGTGTGCGTTAATATCGCGAATTTCAACGTAGGCTTCATCACGTAGCTGACGCTGCCAGTTATAAACCGCTTCAGAAAGTTTCTTTTCGCGAATAGCCTGACGAGCCATCAAGCGGATACGTTCAGGATTACCTTGGTCTTGTTTCTTGCGATCCAAGACCTGAATCAAGTGGTAGCCAAATTGCGTCTTCACAGGGGTGGAGATTTCATTAGGTTTTAACTGATTCATTACGCTTTCAAAAGCGGGTACCGTGTCGCCAGGCAATACCCAGCCTAAGTCACCGCCACGTGTAGAGCTAGCATCTACCGAGTTCAAGCGAGCCATGGTGGGGAAGTCGGTTTCGCCCTTCAAAATACGTTGGCGGATATCGTTCAAACGGCGCACTACTTCAGCCTCTGGCATCATGTCGCTCACAAACATTAATATATGGCGGACGTGCGTTTCTTCAACTGGTCCCATCAAGGCAGAACTTTTAGCTTGACGCTTATCGAGCAACTTGAAAATCTGCCAGGAGTTATTGATGCGAAGCATGAAGAGACCATCAGCAGGGAGATTGCTTGTTAAAGCTTGGCGAAGAGCTGGGGGGTAGTCTTGAGCAGAGTGCCAACCTAAATCACCGCCTTGTAGAGCGTCTTCGGAACGGGAGTACGTTGCGGCCAAGGTGTCAAAAGCCTTGCCAGAACGAGCTTCTTCTAAAACTTTTTCAGCCAAGGATTTCACGACAGAATCGTTTTCAGCATTTTCAACTGGCAATACGATACGGGCTAGATGAAATTCTTGTCCTTTAGCCTGAGCGGCTTGATCAGCCAAGTAGGCATTGATTTCTGGTTCAGAGATTTCAATTTTTTGGTCAACTTCACGTTCACGCAAGCGCTGAGTGATAATTTCATCACGAATTTGTTGACGAAACGCGTTGAAAGAGACGCCGTCGGCCAAAAGACGTTGCCGAAGAGCTTCAACCGTTAAGTTGTTCTGTTGAGCGATTTGCTCAATAGACGCGTTAACCATCTGATCGTCTACGCGCAAGCCCGTATCTTGGGCGCGTTGCAAAATGATGCGTTCAAGAATCAAGCGTTCCAACACTTGGGAGCGCAACTGATCCATGGGGGGCAGTTGAATATTCTGGCGACGTAGATTCAAAGCCACGGCATGCACGCGATCTTGCAATTCGTTTTCCGTGATGACATCTTTGTTGACCACTGCAACGATCTGATCCAAAGCACCAGAATTGTTTTGGGCAACAGACGCCTGATTCTCGACCCCAGTGATTGCGACTGTGTTAGGTGCAGCGGCGGCCGAAGCCAAAGTTGGCAACAGGGTCGTTGCCAGGCCGCCAATCAAAAAAACAATGGTCTTCAAGTTATTCATAGTAGTCATACTGTCCGATGTTGTCAGGGACCATAGTAGGAGCTTGGTAACCCTGGATATTACGAGAGAGAACTGTATCAGGGTTGGAACCGATACTGCCTAAACCATTTAACTCAAGTTGTAAGAAGAAGTTCGTTTCACGTGTGTCGTATTCGGTGTTGTAGCGTTGTACTACAGCACGGAATGTCCAGCAATTGTGGATGTATTCGAAACCGACCAACTGTTCGATCGGACTCTTTTTGTAGAACGAATAGTTGTAGCGCATCAACGCGAAGAGGCGATCCGTGATTGGCCACTGCATAGCTAGGTCGATTTGTTTGATGCGGTCTGCTTCAATACTCGTGCGATCGTTAAAGCGATAATAGAGACCGATAACCGACATGGGCTTAGGTTGCCAACGGATACCTGCCATGGCTTTAACGAAGCGATTTTCAGAGGTGGAGTATTGCATTGCACTATCCGCGTACAAACTACGCGTTAAGCGGGCACCCACACTCGCGAAAATGTCACTCTGGTTCACTCCCACTCGGTAAGGATTCGTTTGCGTGCGGTAGTCAGAAGAGAAGCCAACACGTTGGTCTTCAAAGTACTGACGCTGACCGATCGTAGCGCGGAAAAGTTCTGTTCCAGAGGTGCGATCAATGAAGCGAGTCGTTAAAGCGGCCGAGAGCTGATTGGCTTCGCTCATACGGTCATATCCAGTAAAGGCGTTTTCCGAGAAGAGCGAGGTCATATTCAAGTCAGCCACCCAGGTGTCAAACACAGGAATATCGTCTTGATTGCGATACGGTGTATAGGTATAGAACAAACGCGGTTCTAAGGTTTGCAGCGCAGGCTGCCCAAACCAGGAAGAGTCGCGTTCAAAAATCAAACCGCTATCCAAGCTCACCGTCGGTGTAATACGAGACGGCGTACGGTTGGTGTATTGTGAGTAGCTGTCGATATCTTTGAGTTGATACCAAACCCCCAACATGGATACCTTCGGCGTTAAGAACCAAGAGGCGCCACGCAACGGGTAGGCTACCGTCTGCTGAGCAACAAAGCGGTCACCACCGATCTTCGTCTGGTGACGGAAACGCGTCGCATTGAGGTAAGAGGTAAGCTCAAATCCTTGGTAGTCACCAACGTAACCCTTCAGCGTTACACTGGGGAGTTTTTCATACGGAATTGTGCCTGTACGAATGGTTTGGTTTTTGTTGACTTCGACGCGAGCATTCCAATAGGGAGAATTCGCATAACTCACGTTGAAGTTTTGCGAAAGAATAGACGTCGACGATTCGCGAATATTCCCAGAAAAGTCCGAGATGAAGTCATCATCGGAAACATGGTTGTAATCTACTGCTGCAGACCAAGGACCATTACGGTATTGACCCACAATACGTTCACTAGAACGTGTTTCATGAGTTTCTTGATCTTTTGGTAAGAAGTCATAGTAAATTTGGCCCGAGAAATGCTCTTGAAGAACACGAGCCTCAGTTCTTAACATGGCGCCACGCTTCGTCATCACGCGAGGCGTGAGCGTTAAATCGTAATTCGGGGCAATGTTGAAGTAGTACGGCGTCATGATATCGATACCACGACTCGAACTCATACCGAAAGTTGGCACCAAGAAGCCAGAACGACGTTCATTTCCAATTGGGAACATGAACCATGGAGAACCAAAAATAGGCACACCCATAAAGTGGAACGAAGCCCACTTTCCTGTTGCCGTCTGGTCAAATTCATCAATGCTCAGCTCATTGAGGCGAATAAACCACGATTCCTCGTCACGCGGGCAAGTCGTTACTTTGACGTCTTCCATCGTGGTGGTATCCCCAGAGAGGAAACGCACATTTTTCGCACAGCCACGAAGTTTGCGAGGAGCGTATTCGTATTCGGCATCTGCCATCTCACCAGATTTTTCAGTGAGTCGATATTTCATCGAAGGACCAGAAAAAGAGGTCCCTAAGCGATAAAGACGCGCATTTCCGACACTTTCCACTTCATCGGTGGCTTGTGTGTAGGTGATGCGATCCCCCTTGAGAATAGCTCCTCCACGGCGCACTTCGGCATTGCCGATCAAGTGCAATTGATCCTCGGGATTACCTTCAATACGGTCCGCTGAAACAACACTCGCCATATTGCCGTCATCATTGGTGAGGTTTTTCGGATCAAGCGACGTGACCGACTGAAGCTGAAGAGTCGTTGCGCTCAAAGAGGGAAGAGCGTACGAAAGCGCTAGAGCAGAAGCAAGACAAAGGACAATTTGTCGGGGTCTTGAACGATACATGGGTAGAACCTGTGATTAAAGGTGACAGATGAACCATCACTCTATAATATAGCTGGCAGAAATTTTCTAACGATTATAAGCGTTCAGACTGCATTTACGCAGAAAGAATGCAAAGAGATCTCAAAGAATAAAGGTTAGCGTATGACTAGTTCGGCAACAACGGCTTCCGAGACGCTTCAAAAATGGCTTTCCGGGCTCGATTCCAGCTATGGCCTCGTGTTTTCTTCGCTTAGGAAAGCAAGTAGTGATGCGGGCTTTCGTGAATATTGGCGAATAGATACCCAAGAGGGTAAGAGCCTCATCGTGATGGATGCCTCTCAAGAAACTCAAGAAAGTTTTGATGCCTTCCTCAAAGTTGATCGTTTGATGGGAGATGAAGCACGTATCAAGGTCCCACAGATTAAAGAAGTGGACGCCGAACATCGCCTCATGCTACTGAACGATTTGGGGACACAGACGGCACTTAACGCGGTTGATGAGAATAATGCTCGCGCCATTATGGAAGAGGCGATTGACATTTTGGTGAGGTGGCAGTCTATTTCTCGTCCCAACGTTTTACCTCCTTACGATCGCGAAGTGCTCAATCGTGAGATTCAACTTTTCCCTGAGTGGTACGTCGGACGTCATCGTGGGGTCGCGTGGAACAAAAAAGAGCAAGAATGGTGGGATATGTCGGTGAAGACTATTCTCGACAACATTACAGCCCAGCATCAAGTGTTTGTGCACCGTGATTTCATGCTCCGTAACTTCATGGTAACCTCTGAAGGGTTGGCGGTACTTGATTTTCAAGACGCACTTTTTGGCCCTGTGAGCTATGACATCGCCTCCCTCTTGCGAGATGCTTTTATTTCTTGGAACGAAAGTTTTGTGCTCGATATGACGATTCGTTATTGGGAAAAAGCCCGTAAAGCTGGTCTTCCTATCCCTGCTGACTTTAGCGAGTTTTACCGAGATGTCGAATTTATGGGGTTACAGCGTCACCTCAAAGTGGCCGGTATTTTCGCTCGAATCAACTATCGAGACGGCAAGGCCAAGTATCTTGCGGATACGCCGCGCTTTATCGAATATATTCGCCATACGGCTCATCGCTATATTGCGCTCTCGCCTTTACTGCATTTGATAGATAATCTGGAGGGCTCAGAAACGAAAGTGGGCTATACCTTCTAACTCTAACGCAAAAGATAACGCACACATGAAAGCACTGATTCTTTGTGCCGGAGAGGGGCATCGCTTACGCCCCATGACGCAAATTCTCCCTAAGCCACTCGTCCCTGTTGCTGGGGTGCCTATGGTAGTACGCCAAATTAAAGCTCTTAGAAAGGCTGGCGTTACTTCTATGGTAATTAACACTGCCCATGGAGCCTGTCTATTAGAAGCCTATCTGGGAGATGGGAGTGCTTTTGGCGTTCAGTTGCGTTATTCGCACGAGGGCAATAGTGCCGAAGAGGCTTTGGAAACACTGGGTGGCATTGTGAAATCGCTACCGTTTTTGACAGATGAGAATGAGGAAAGTTTTTTAGTTGTGGCGGGCGACATTGTGACTGACTACGACTACGCCTCACTTATTGCAAGAGAAGAGGAACTTTTATCGCACAATCGTGTTGCCCATCTCGTTTTGGTTCCTAATCCTCCCTATCACTTAAAAGGGGATATGAGTCTCAAAGGAGATACCGTCTCTCGTGAAAATCCCGAACTCACTTTTTCAAGTTTAGGTCTCTACCGAGCGGCAGTTTTTGAAGGTTTACCTGAAGAACGTTCCGCACTTTTTCCCTGGCTCTGGCAAAGTGTGGATTCTGATGCCGTGAGTGGGGAACTTTATGAAGGTCTTTGGCTCAATGTGGGGGATTTTGATGAACTCTCGAAGGCCAATCGAGCACTCCTCAATGACTAGGTCAGACAAAGCGAGTTTTTTACTGCGTTCGAAGAGCACTCTCGCGTACAATAATGAGCAATTTTTAAGATCCCACTTCCCATTACGCAATCCATGTAGAGCCGGAAAGCTTAGATTGAGGACGTATCAGTGCAGTTAGCCTGTTATCAAGTAGACGTTCCAGTCATGTTAGCCCCAATGGCAGGCATGTCTGACTTACCCTACCGAGAGATCTGCCGGTCACTCGGGGCAGGGTATGCTGTGGGCGAGATGACAAGCTCCAAGCCGGATTTGCGTGACAGTAAAAAAAGTTCAACTCGTTGGGCAGAAGTCTCTGAAAGTGGCCTACGAGTGGTGCAGCTGGTCGGGGCCATTCCCGAACAGCTTGCACAAGCTGCTCAATATGCTCAAGATTCTGGCGCTCAAATTGTCGATATCAATATGGGCTGCCCAGCCAAAAAAGTTCTCCAAACTGCATGTGGCAGTGCATTGATGAAAAATGAGCCACTCGTGGCTAAAATTCTGCACGCTGTTGTTAACGCGGTGAATATCCCCGTCACACTCAAAATGCGTACTGGGTGGTCGCCAGAATATAAAAACGCCGTTAATATTGCACACATCGCAGAGAGTGAGGGAATTGCGATGTTGACGGTGCACGGTCGAACACGTGCAGATGCTTTTCGAGGCAATGCTGAGTATGACACTATTGCCGAGCTAAAGCAGAGTGTGAAAATTCCAGTGATTGCGAACGGAGATATCACATCGGCTGCAAAAGCAAAAAGCGTGATGGAAAAAACAGGGGCCGACGGGGTCATGATCGGTCGCGCCTCTTATGGTAATCCTTGGATTTTTAGTCAGATCGCCCACGAGCTAGGGTACAGCAAAAAGGCTAAAATTCCAGATCTCAATGATAGACGCGAAGTGGTGCTCGAACATATGCGGCGTCACTATGACTACTACGGAACAGACCGTGGAGCTGTGACGATTAGAAAACACTTACTCCACTATTTAGATGCCATTGAAGGATCACGATCGGTACTGGCTGAAATTTTCCAAACCCGTGATGCTGAAAAGCAAATGGCTTTAGTAGAAACCTTTTTTGAAGAATGTATTAGGTAGAACTTTATGGCACGCGAAAGAGAAGCTATTACCGATTTGCTCACGCAAGTTGTTGCAAACCCTGTGGGTGATTCGGCTTTTGACCTTATAGAGAGTCAAGAAGTTCGCCTTGATGTGGCGATCGTTCGCCAGTTGGACCGCTATTTTGCGCAGCTCAATGGGGCACAGCCTCACCCGTTGTATCCGCTCGTGATTGATGCTGTCGAAAAGACGTTGCTCGTCTACGTGATGCGTCGATGCGATGGCAACCAGTGTAAGGCGGCCAAATTGTTAGGAATCAATCGAAATACCCTCCACAAGAAGCTCGAGAAATACGAGATTCAGTGGAATTAGCTTTTTTATTTATAAGGAAATACTCTATGAAAAAACAAGCTTTGATCAGCGTCTCCGACAAGACTGGCGTTGTGCAGTTTGCTAAAGACTTGCATGAACTTGGGTACCATATCCTCAGTACTGGTGGCACCGCCAAATTGCTCACGCAAGAAGGAATTCCCTGCCAAGAAGTGGCTGACTATACTGGTTTTCCTGAAATGCTTGATGGTCGCGTGAAAACGTTGAACCCCAAGATCCATGCTGGAATTCTTGCTCGCCGCCCTGATCCTGCTCATATGGCAGCCCTCCAAGAGCACAATATCGACCCCATTGATATCATTTGTGTGAATCTCTATCCCTTTGAACAGACCATTGCCAAACCTGGCTGCACTTTTGCCGAAGCGATCGAAAACATCGATATTGGCGGTCCGACGATGATTCGTGCTGCAGCCAAGAACCATGAATCAGTGGCTGTGGTTGTCGATCCGACAGACTATCGCGCTATCGTTGATGAAATCAAGGAAAAGGGTGAGGTGACTGCTACTACCCGCTTAGTTTTGGCTAAGAAGGTCTTTGCTCATACCGCTCGCTATGACGGCATGATCACCAACTATCTTACTCGCTTGGATGACACAGGCGTCGTTGCTACGCCGTATCCTGCTGTCTTGACCCGTCAATGGATGAAGGTGCAAGACATGCGTTACGGCGAAAATCCTCACCAGAGCGCAGCGTTTTATCGCGAAGTTTCTGTGGCACCTGGTCTTTTGGCAGGGTATACCCAACTCCACGGTAAAGAGCTCTCTTACAACAACATCGCCGACAGCGATGCCGCTTGGGAATGTGTGCGCTCTTTCACTACTCCGGCTTGCGTGATTATCAAGCATGCTAACCCCTGTGGTGTGGGTATTGGTGTTGACGTTGCAGAAGCCTATCAAAAGGCTTTCTTGACGGATAGTAAGTCTGCTTTCGGTGGCATCATTGCCTTTAACCGTGAAGTGACTGAAGAAGCCGCTCAACACATCGTCAATCAGTTTGCTGAGGTTGTGATTGCTCCTTCCTTTGAACCAGCCGCTCGCGCTGTTCTTGAAGAAAAGAAAAACCTTCGCTTGTTGACCGTCGCAAATGGCAAGGCTCAGAACGACTTTGACTTCAAACGCGTTGGTGGTGGCATTCTGGTGCAGACACCTGATATCCAACTCTGTTCTGAAGCTGATTTGCGAGTTGTAACGAAGCGTCAGCCGACCTCCGAGCAGGTCGCTGATATGATGTTTGCCTGGAACGTAGCCCGCTTTGTGAAGTCCAATACCATTGTTTATGCCAAGGGTGGGATGACTTTGGGCGTTGGAGCTGGTCAGATGAGTCGTGTGGACTCTGCTCGCATCGCCGCTATTAAGGCTGAAGAAGCAGGTCTCTCGCTTGAGGGTTCTGTCGCAGCCTCGGACGCGTTCTTCCCATTCCGCGACGGTCTCGACGTGGTGGTGGATGCTGGCGCAACCGCTGTGATTCAGCCAGGCGGTTCGATTCGTGACGACGAGGTGATTGCTGCTGCTGATGAACGTGGCATCGTGATGGTCTTCACCGGTGAACGTCACTTCCGTCACTAAACAATATTTTTTCTGTGCTTAGAAAACAGATACGCTAAGTAGTGTTTGTTTTCAAAAAACACAGCTGTAGGGGGCGCTAAGTCGCTCCCTTTGTTGTAAATTGAAGCGAATTTAACCTTTTTAGAAACTCATTGAACGATTAGTTGAAGGAGTTTGTGTGCACAGCTTGAATTTCAAACGCCGCACAGTATTGCAAGCAGGGGGGCTTTTAGGACTAGCCGCCTCGTTCCCGGCCATGGGTCAGTTGAATATCTCCATTATTGGGGTGGGCGGTAATCAGTATCCGATCGCCGTTGTGCCCTTTATGGGGGCAGATCAGGCACCAGAGTCCGTTCATAGCATTATTGCGGCTGACTTGGAACGCTCAGGTGCGTTTCGTATTGTGAACAATGGCTTGATGATCAAGCCTGAAGAGTTGGCGAAGCCCTCTAACTTGACGCAGTTTGCCCAGAATGGCGCAAATGCAGTTGTTGTTGGTGCGGTGACTCGTCAGGGAGATCGTTGGGAAGTCCATTACTACTTGTATGATGCCATTTCTGGAACGTCCTTAGATACTTTTGGTTTGGTATCGGGTGACCAACAGTTGCGTTTAACTGCTCATCGTATTGCTGATCGTATTTACAGCAACTTGACAGGCAATGGTCCTTTCTTTGCCTCTCAGCTCGTCTATGTTTCCCAAGTTGGTAAACGTAGCTACCAGTTGGTAGTGAGCGAATCCGATGGCTATAACGCTCGTATTGCTTTGCAGTCCGCAGAGCCAATCATATCTCCCGTCTGGTCCCCAGACGGTACACGTTTGGCCTATGTGAGCTTTGAACGTAAGAAGCCAGTCGTGTTCGTGCAGAACCTTGCTACGGGGCAACGTCGCGCAGTAGCCGCTTTTTCGGGTAATAACTCCGCACCAGCATTCTCCAGTACGGGGAATGAGCTTGCCGTTGCGCTTTCTCGTGATGGTCTCACTCAAATCTACTTGATGAATGTAGACGGTACGGGTTTGCGTCGCTTCACGCATAGCTACGGTATCGACACTGAGCCAGTCTTCTCCAAGGATGGTCAGTATGTCTACTTCACGAGCGATCGTGGGGGATCTCCGCAAATTTATCGTCAAACTTTGTCCGGCGACAATGTTGAGCGAGTTACTTTCGGATCTAATTACGCAATTAGCCCAGATATTAGTGCAGACGGTCGTTATTTGGCTTATATTTCGCGTGTCGATCGTCAATTCCGTACAGCAGTGATGGATCTTCAAACTGGTCAATCGATTTATGTGACGAACTCGAAGTACGATGAATCGCCTTCGTTTGCCCCAAACAGCCGCTTCTTGGTATATGCCACAGAAGAGGGTGGACGCGGTGTTTTAGGCACGGCTTCCACGGACGGACGACTCAATACACGTATCACGAGCGAAGGTAATATTCGTGAACCGAGTTGGGGACCGATCTTGAAATAATCTGGACGAAAACCGACAGGGATTCGTTGGAGACGAAAGATTTTTTTACAAAACAATGATCAATAAAATTGATCACAATAACATCTTTTTTGAACGCTATAACTGCTCTCGTATTGAGAGCAGGCGTTCAACGATAAATAAACAAGGAGTTTATTAATCATGACTTTCGCATTGAAAGTAGGCGCCTCTGCCCTTGCTTTAGCTTTAGTGTTAACTGGTTGCTCGAGCGTTTCTCTCGACGACGCTGACAAGGCTGGTGCTTTGTCTGGTGAAAATGCCACTTCCGCTAACGGTAACGGTATTTCCAACCCGTTCGCTGACCCATCCAATCCTCTCTCCCAGCGTTCTGTGTACTTCGGCTTTGATTCTTATGAAGTCGAACAGAAGTATGCTCCTGCTGTTCAGGCTCACGCCCAGTTCCTCAAGGTTCATCCTGATGTGAACATTCAGATTCAGGGTAACACCGACGAACGTGGTGGTCGTGAATACAACCTCGCTTTGGGTCAAAAGCGTTCTGAAGCTGTGAAGCAACGTTTGCAGATGTTGGGTGTTCCTGCTGATCGTGTTGAAGCCGTTTCTTATGGTAAGGAAAAACCGATGGCTACGGGTCACACCGAAGAAGCCTGGGCTCAGAACCGCCGTGCTGACATCGTCTATCCCGCCGAAGTTATCAACGGTTTGGCTAAGTAATGCCTTATCTAGCTTCGTGCTAGAGCAGGTTTAAGCATGACAAACGGCGACTCTGCTCTTAACTAAGAGAAGCGGTCGCCGTTTATCTTTATCGCTCATAAAAAGGAAGTTGACGATGGCATTGACAAAGCGACTTTTGATTGGCGTGGCACTGGCTAGCGTTTTTGCTGGTCAAGCAATGGCTTTTGCTGATGACGAAGCGCGTACAGCAATTTTGCAATTGCGCGAACAGGTCAAAGACTTGCAGCAACAGTTAGATGTGCAGCAACAGGCACAGTTGAATTTTGCTAACCACATCTCAAGCCTGCAGGAACAGAATCGTCGTCTGACAGGGCGCATTGAAGAATTGACCAATGCGTTGAAGAACGAACAGAAGTCGAGTCGCGATCTCTACCAAAACATGGATCAGCGTCTCAACAAGTTTGAACCCCAAACCATCGAAATTGATGGTCAAAGTGTAGTGGTTCAACCAGAAGAAAAAGCTGCTTACGAGGAAGCGCAAAACGCGATTGCTAGCGAAGATTACAAGAAAGCGCTCAAGCTTTTTACAGAATTCAATCGTAAGTGGAAGAAATCACCTTATCGCCCAGATGCTCTCTACTGGCAAGGGGCGGCAAGCTTCGCCACTGAAGATTACAAAGGTACGATTAACACGCAGAACCAGTTGATCCGAGAATTTCCTAACAACGGCCGAGTGCCCGATGCTATGGTGAGTGTGGGTTCTGCTCAGGCTTCATTAGGAAACTTAAAGGCCGCAACAACAACTTTTAATAAAGTGATTAATCGCTTCCCGCAAAGCGATGCGGCTAAGACAGCGAAGCTTCGCATTAAGGCCATTTCTCGCTAAAAAATCTACGTCAAGGGGTTTTCCTTTACGACTTCTATAAAAGATTTGTTAAGGATTTTCAGCCCAGACGAGATATTGGTTTTGATAAAATCTTTCAAAGGTGTTGGCGCTGCTAGCACCTTATCCTTTTTATAACTGCCCGGATCCTTTCGTAACCCGTGGAGTTTTTCTTGAAGAAGGTCTTATGAAAAATAGCAATCAAATGCGTGGAGTGGACATCCTGCATGATCCACGTATTAATCATGGTACGTCGTTCAATGATGAAGAACAGGCTCGTTATGGCTTGAAGGGACTATTGCCCCCGACGTTTGAGAAGCGTGAAACTCAAGTGCACCGTATGCACGCTTTGTTGGACCGGTTTTCCAACCCACTCAACAAGTACTTGATGCTCGACAGTATTCTCTCTACCGACCAAGATCTTTTCTACAAGTTGTTGATCTCGTATATCGATGAGTACATGCCAGTGGTTTACACCCCGACAGTGGGTGAGGTCTGCCAGCGTTTTAGTCATATCCTCATGCACCCGCATGGTGCTTTCTTGTCGATCAAGGACAAGGGGCATTTGGAAGAGTTGATCAATAATCTTCCAAACGAAGAAGTGGATGTGATTGTGGTGACCGATGGTCAGCGTATTTTGGGCCTGGGTGACCTTGGTGTGAACGGTATGGGCATCCCGTGCGGTAAGCTTTCGCTCTACACGGCTTGTGCTGGTATTCACCCAGATAAGACGTTGCCGGTGGTACTCGACGTTGGTACGAACACTCAAGAATACCTTGACGACCCGCTTTATATGGGGTTACGCCAGAAGCGTGTGACGGGAGATGAATACTTTGAGTTCGTGGATGAATTCATGCACGCCGCTCGTAAGCGTTGGCCGAATGTGTTGATCCAGTTTGAAGACTTTGGCAATGCCAATGCCTTCCCAATCCTTGCAAAGTATCAAGACAATTTCTTGTGCTTCAATGATGACATCCAAGGTACGGCTGCTGTTGCTGTGACTGGTGTTTACACGGCTTTGCGCGCGAGGGGGGAAAAGCTTGCTGATCAGCGCTTCCTCTTCATGGGCGCAGGTGAAGCGGCTACAGGTATTGCTGAATTGATCGTTGATGCTCTTGTTGCCGAAGGTATGGATCGAGCTGAAGCTTATAAGCACTGTGCTCTCTTTGACTCTAAGGGCTTGGTCTCTTGTAACCGTGGCGATGTGTTGGCGCACAACAAGGTGCCATTTGCACACGATCTACCCAATTGCAAGACCTTTGTTGATGCTGTCAAGGGCTACAAGCCAACGGGGATCGTGGGTGTGTCTGCTCAGCCGAAGATGTTCAACGAAGAAGTGTTGCAGGAAATGGCTAAACTCAATGATCGCCCGATCATCTTTGCGCTTTCTAACCCGACTTCTCGTGCTGAGTGTACCGCTGAAGAAGCTTATAAGTACACCAACGGCAAGGCTCTCTTCGCTTCTGGTTCCCCGTTCGCTCCAGTGGACTTCAATGGTCAGCATTTCGTCCCGCGCCAGGGCAACAACAGCTATGTGTTCCCTGGTTTGGGCTTGGGTGCCGTGTTTGCTCGTGCCAAGTGGATGCCGACAGGTATGTTTTTGGCTGCTGCTCGTGAATTAGCAGAAACGGTGAGCGAAGCCGATTTGGCCCAGGGTTCTCTTTACCCGTCCCTTTCTCAGGTTCGCGAAGTCTCGATCAAGATCGCTATAGCCGTGGCTGAATACGCCTACGAACACGGCCTTGCTCAGAATGCACGTCCTGCAGATTTGGACAAAGCTATTCGCGACTTTATGTATCATCCGCAATAAAATCATCTCTTCATGATCTGTGTATGATTACATAGAGATAGCTTCGAAAGCCTCCAAGCGATTTAGTTTTGGAGGCTTTTTACTGGCGGCTATTTACTTTCTTGTTTAATGCTCCTTTTTCTTTACACTCGCCATGGCTGAATTTGAACAACTCGTCTTAGATTCGCAAGATTCGACCAAGGAGACTGTATTTGCGCGTCTCTATGGCGAGTCGATGGTAGGGTGCCCAGATGAGCTCTACATTCCGCCAGAAGCACTACGCATCTTTCTAGAGAGCTTTGAAGGGCCTCTTGACCTACTGCTCTATCTCATTCGCAAACAAAAATTCGATGTGATGGACATTCCGATGGCTAAGCTTACAGAGCAGTACATGCGTTATGTGGAATTGGTCAGAGAGAATAATTTGGAGCTCGCAGTTGCCTACCTTGTGATGTCCGCAACGCTCATGCAAATTAAGAGTCGTTTGATGTTGCCAGCTCCGCCCAAGGAGGAAGGGGCAGAACTAGAAGATCCTCGTGCCGAGTTGATGCGGCGGTTGCTCGAATACGAAAAGATTCGAGAGGTTGCCAAGCTCTTAAACGAGCAGCCTCGAGAAGGGCGAGATTTCTGGGTGGCAGAGGTCCCGCAAGATGAAGGTAATATCAACTATCCAGAGATCGCAATGGATGATTTACAGGCTGCGTGGTTAGCCATTCAGGAACGAATGAAGCTAGTCACTCATCACAGAGTCTCTCGTGAGGAGCTGTCTGTGAGAGAGCATATGAGTGAAATCCTAAAACGCCTATCTACGCGCGATCGACTCAATTTCTCAGAACTTTGGGAGACTGGCGCGAGCAAGTATCAGATTACAGTGTGGTTTCTAGCTCTTCTAGAGTTAGGTAAAGAAGGGCTGGTGAGGCTCACGCAGGTCGACGCCTTCGACGAAATTTATATCGAGCAGGTCGATCGTATTTTTGAGATTGAGGCCTAATGCTCTCTTTTTAGGGAGTCTGCGTGAGAGATGCATCCTGCAGAGTATTCTGGCCTGTAATCAAGAATTTTGCTCGGGCATAAGCAAATTCCATATTGGGCACTGCATTTTCACCCAAGACCTCTAGCATTCCACAGCGTTGTAGCTGACGGTACGTATAGCCTGTTGCACCCGCGATGATGAGCTCGTGACCGTAGCGATGCAAGGTTTTAGCAAAAAGTTCTAGTTGGTCTAGGGCGGAATTATCGATATTGAGCAGGTCGGTGAAATCTAGAATCACAATTTGCGCAGCATCAGGATCCGACAAGCGAGTGGGGTTGGTGAGGCCTTCCAATTTCGAGATAGACCCAAAAAAGAGTGCACCGCGAATATGCCAGGCTTCAACATTGCTTGGCATATCAAAGGGTAATGTCACTTGATCCACCGCAGTGAGCGTATTCATACGTACTAAGAAGGCGATACACGCAAACACAAGCCCTACCTGAACAGCAACCGTCAAGTCGAAAATCACAGTCAAGAAGAACGTGATAAGGAAAGTGAGTCCGTGCGAGAAGGAGCGCTGTTTTAAGCGGAAAAATTCTTTCCAGTTCCCCATATTTGCCGCAACATAAACCAAAATAGCGGCCAAAGCAGCTAGGGGAATGTTGCTAGCGAGTGGCGCTGCGGCAAGAATCACAATCAATAGAGTGACTGCGTGTACAACCCCCGCGATAGGAGAGAAGGCGCCTGACTTGATGTTCGTTACGGTACGCGCAATTGTACCAGTGGCCGGGATTCCGCCGAAAAGAGGGCTCATCATATTCGCAACCCCTTGTGCCATCAATTCCTGATTGGGGTTGTGACGATCATCCGTCATCGTGTCAGCCACGCGAGCGCAAAGCAAGCTTTCGATAGAGCCTAAAATGGCAAGCGTCAACATTGGTCCAATCAAGCTTTTAGCCGTACTCCATTCAAATTCGGGCAGTGAAAAGCTAGGGAGTGTCTGCGGGATACCACCAAATTTTGAACCGATTGTTTCCATCGGCAGTTGAAAAACGCTGACGGCGATCGTGGCTAAAACGAGCACGACAACAGTTCCAGGGAGCTTTGCCATCCAACGCTTCCACTGAGGACTGTTGTTGAGGTAACTCTTGGGCCAAAATTTCAACAGAACAAAGCTCACCAGAGCAACGCCAAATGCCCAAGGATTAAAAGTGTCGATATGTGCAACGATTTCACGAATTTGGCCAAAGAAGTCTGCTGGCATTTTGGTGATGTTCAAGCCGAGGAAGTCTTTCACCTGCTGCAGACCAATCATCACAGCAATGCCATTAGTGAAACCTACGACAATGGAAATCGGGATAAACTTAACGAGCCCGCCGAGCTTAAAGAGCCCCATGAGAAAGAGAATAAGGCCTGAGCCCAGTGTGGCGATCAATAAGTTAGGAAGACCGTACTGCGCGATGATTCCGTAGATGATGACCACAAAAGCACCTGCAGGACCACCAATCTGAACTCGGCAACCGCCCAAAAGCGAAATCAAGAAGCCTGCAACGATAGCGGTATAGAGTCCAGCTTCAGGAGGAACCCCAGAGGCGATACCAAATGCCATTGCAAGAGGCAATGCAACCATGCCCACTGTGACACCAGCCGAGACGTCACGAACGAATTTATGGCGAGAATACTCCGTCAGTGTGTCGACAAGTACAGGGTGGAATTTTGCCAAGGGAAGATGGGCTAAAAATTCTTTGGAGGACTCAGAGATGCGCATTGAGGTCTGTCTACTTGGTTGTGGTATTGCGTCCATGCAGATGGCAGTTCACGCAATGTTTTTGTTGGAATATTTTTCCTGTCTAATCATGGGAATGTCCACAAACAGAGTACCTGCTTGTGGACATGTATGTAAAGCTCTTTTCCCCCGTGAATAGTTGCTTGGAGGTTCTTCACGGGGTTGAATAAAATGCTCGTTCGCTTTAATGAACGCGCATGCCAGGCACTGCGCCAGAGTCGGGTGAGAGCAAGAAGAGACCGGCTTCCTTGTTCTTTGCATCCGAAGCGGACAAAACCATACCTTCGGAAACGCCAAAGCGCATCTTGCGTGGAGCCAAGTTGGCAACTACGATGGTCAAGCGACCTTCGAGGTCTTCAGGAGCATAAGCAGACTGAATACCAGAAAAGATATTCCGCAGATGGCCTTCGCCGAGGTCGAGCGATAATTGAAGCAGCTTGGTAGAACCCTCCACACGGTTGCACTTAACAATCTTGGCAACACGGAGGTCAACCTTGCTGAAGTCATCAATCGTGCATTCGGCCTCAATGGGTTCATTGCCAGGCACTGGAGCAACCTCTTCAGCAGCAACTTCAGGGACAAGTACATCTAACTGCTTTTCCATGTCAACGCGTTGCATCAAATGCTTAAAGGGCTGAACTTGGCGAGAAGCAACCAAATGATTGTTCACATCCTTCCAAGTGAGTGGCTCGATAGACAAGAAGTTTTCCACGCGTTCAGCAGTGGCTGGAAGTACAGGTTTTAAGAAGAGTGTGAGCAAGCGGAAGCCTTCAAGGGCAATCGAGGAAATCTGTTGCAGTTCCTTTTCCTTACCCCCTTCTTTGGCCAACTCCCAAGGTTTTTCACGATCCACGAATTCGTTGATCTGGTCAGCTAATTCCATCACGAGACGAGTAGCACGAGCGTATTCACGGGCTTCATAGTAGCCCTGAATTTCTTCAGCGCGAGCACGAATGCCCTGGAGTAATTCGTGGTTCATCACAGATTCATCCACTTTGCCATCAAAGCGCTTCACAATGAAGCCAGCAGCACGGCTAGCGATGTTTACGTATTTACCAATCAAGTCGGAGTTAACACGTTGAGCAAAGTCGGCCTTGGTGAAGTCCACGTCTTCGACTCGAGAGTTCATTTTGGCGGCGAGGTAGTAACGCAGCCATTCGGCGTTCATGCCCAATTCCAAATACTGCAATGGGGAGATACCCGTACCACGGCTTTTGCTCATCTTTTCGCCATTGACGGTCATAAAGCCGTGAGCGTTAATGTGATCTGGCACACGGAAGGGCTTTCCTGAAAAGTGTAACATGGCAGGCCAGAAGAGCGTGTGGAAGTAAATGATGTCCTTACCAATGAAGTGGATCTGTTCAGTCTTTTCATCCTGAAGAATTTCTTCAAAATTCAATCCCTTTTTATCGCAGTAAGCCTTGAAGGAAGCGAGATAGCCCACAGGGGCATCAAGCCATACGTAGAAATACTTGCCAGGAGCGTCAGGGATAGCAATACCGAAATAAGGCTCGTCACGCGAAATATCCCAGTCATTCAAATTGCCGTCTTCTCCCAACCATTCATTGTCTTTAGCCAAGACTTCTGGCTGGACGCGAGGAGTACCGTCGAGACCATTGCCCTTAGACCATTCGCGCAAGAATTCGACGCACTTAGGATCCGAGAGACGGAAGAAGTAGTGGGTGGACTTGCGAATCTCAGGACGTGAGCCCGAAAGCGTGGAGTAGGGATTAATGACTTCCATCGGGGTGTAGACAGAGGAGCAAACTTCACAGTTGTCTCCGTACTGGTTCTGAGCGCCACAGCGCGGGCATGTACCCTTGATGTAGCGGTCGGCTAAGAACATGCCTTTCACGGTGTCGTAGAACTGTTCAATTTCTTTCGTATAGATAAGACCAGCGTCTTTGAGACGACGGTAGATTTCTTGACTCAGTTCGTGATTTTCAGGTGCGTCAGTGCTATGCCAGTGGTCAAAACTGATATGGAAACCATCGAAGTACTGCTTACGACCTGCAGCAATTTCAGCTACGAATTCTTGTGGCGATATGCCGCGCTTTTGCGCAGCAATCATGATTGGGGCGCCGTGCACATCGTCAGCACTCACGAAATGGACGGTGTTTCCAGCCATTCGTTCGTGACGAACCCAGATGTCAGCCTGGATATATTCCATGATGTGACCAATGTGGAAAGGACCGTTAGCGTAGGGTAATGCCGACGTAACAAAAATATTTCGTTGACTCATGATGTCGCGTATATCTCTTTGGAAATTGTGCAATAAAAAGCGCTGAAACTTATACCAGCGAATTTTCTATTTTACTCGAGCAGGGAACCCCTGTCTCAGTAAATGGCGATCGCATTAGCGTCTAGGTTATTTGGCGTAAAGATACCACTAAAGAAATTCACCTCATTCCAGAGTGTTAGGTCGAAGAAGGGTGTTCTTGAGAGGCCTACATCAGTTACAATCAAGGAATTATCAAGATGTGTGGCGCGCGGAATTTATATCAGACGACAAAGTGCGCTACTTCAAGCAGGAGATAAATTTATGGCAATTACCACAGAAGCAATCAAGGATGCGCTTTCGGGCGTGATTGATCCTGTTGTCGGTGTGGACTACGTGTCGGGTAAGATGTTTAAGAGCGCCGAGACCGATGCGGAAGGTAACGTAACCCTCAATATTGAGCTGGGCTATCCAGCTCGTACTTATGCGGAAAGCGTGGGTGAAGCAATTGGTTTGGCTGTGAAAAATCACACAGGTGCCAAGACGGTTAACGTGAACATCACACAAAACATTATTGCACACAAGGTTCAAGGCACCTTGCGCGTTCTTCCGAATGTGAAAAACATCATTGCCGTGAGCTCTGGTAAGGGCGGCGTGGGGAAATCTACGGTCTCTGCGAATTTAGCTCTCGCGCTCGCTTATGAAGGCGCTAGCGTAGGCGTGTTGGACGCTGATATTTATGGTCCTAGCCAACCCCAGATGTTGGGTGCAGCGAGCGGTAAGCCAGTCAGTACTGATGGCAAGACCATGGAGCCGATTACCTCTTTGGGCTTACAAATCAACTCCATCGGCTTTATGGTTGGAGACGATGAACCGATGATTTGGCGTGGTCCGATGGCCTCGGGGGCTCTTCAACAGCTGATCCAACAGACCAACTGGCAAGAGCTGGACTACTTGATTGTGGACATGCCACCAGGAACAGGTGACATTCAGTTGACCCTTTCTCAGCAGGTTCCCCTTACCGGGGCCGTTGTTGTTACGACTCCGCAGGATATTGCTTTGATTGACGCGAAAAAAGGTTTGCGCATGTTCCAGAAAGTGAATGTGCCGATTCTAGGTGTTGTTGAAAACATGTCGGTTTTTATTTGCCCGCATTGCGGAGAAGTGGAACATATCTTCGGTGAAGGTGGAGCTAAGAGCATGTGCGAAAAATATAGCACGCCGCTCTTGGGTGAATTGCCACTTTCTGCGAAGATTCGCGAACAGGCTGATAACGGGTTGCCGACTGTTGCAGCGGATCCAGAATCCCCCGAAGCCAAGATTTATCGTGATGTTGCTATGAAGGTTGCTGGTTCGGTGGCTAAGTTGGGTAAAGACTACTCTGCTAAGATGCCTGGCATTAAGGTAGTTCACGACTAACCGCGCTCGTGCTATAGCGTAAAAGCAAAAGAGCTTCAACTGCCTGTAAAGTTGAAGCTCTTGCTTTTTCCTTTTCGGAGTTCCTGCCCAGCGCAGGAACTTTTTACTAATCGTCAAAGGTTGGCGTTTCAACGCCCAACACTTTATGCAACTTCGGGGAAGTTGTCGTGTACTGGAGAAGTACGCGCTTTTCTGGGAAGACATAGTCGCAGGCAGCAAAAGCAGCCAAGGCGCATTCATGGAAGCCTGACAAAATAAGCTTCTTCTTACCTGGATAGGTGTTGATATCGCCCACGGCAAAAATGCCAGGAATGTTCGTTTCAAAGCGAGCTGTATCAACGACGATCTGCTTACGTTCCAAGTTGAGCCCCCAGTTTTCAATTGGGCCAAGCTTGGGCTGCAATCCAAAGAAGACCAACAGGTGGTCTAATGGGATACGGCGCGTCACACCATCAGCGCCAGCAACAGCGACTTCGGTCAAACGATCATTTTCTTCAGTAAAGCCAGTGACCTGGCCTACTTCAAACTGCATTTCCCAGTTTTCGCAAAGTTCTTGCATCTTCGTGACGCTAGCCGTGGCAGCACGGAAGCCATCGCGGCGGTGAACGAGCACTACGCTTTCAGCCTTGCCAACTAAGTTGAGTGTCCAGTCAAGTGCCGAGTCACCACCACCGCAAATCACCACATTTTTACCTTCAAAGATTGAAGGATCGGTGCAACGATAATGAAGTTGTGTACCTTCAAACTTTTCAATGCCTTTAACCTTCAACGGGCGAGCTTGGAATGAGCCCACACCAGCGGCGATGATGACCACTTTCGACATGAAGCGAGTGCCTGTGCTCGTTTCAACGTAAAAACGACCATCTTCTTGTTTTTCTACACGAGTGACTTCCTGATTGAGGTGGAAGACAGGGTGGAACGGATGAATTTGCTTTAAGAGGTTTTCTGTGAGTTCGTAAGAAGAGCAAACAGGCACTGCAGGGATGTCGTAAATTGGCTTCGTTGGATAGAGTTCCATACACTGCCCGCCGACGTTTCGCAACGAGTCAACAACGTGCGCTTTGATTTCCAAGAGACCAAGTTCAAAGACTTGGAAGAGACCCACGGGACCCGCCCCCACAACAACGGCATCGGTTTCAATGATTTCCTCTGTAGGTTCTGCAAGCGTCAAATAATCTTCAATGGCCATGATGTTTTTTAACCAGTTTTAACGAGCCAGAAGTCTGGCGTAGGTGGAAAGGCAGTCTGTGCTGAGACATTTCTGTAGAAAGTCCACGTTAAGGGTGAAAAGAGTCTCTAAGCATTCAAACTGCCAGAAAAAGGAAGTGTCATCCAATAGAGTTTGGATAACGAAGTGCGCATATTGTAACCTGTAAGCCGAGTGGGATTGTCGGATTATTTTTGTTTTTTCGATTCCCGGATAATCTGGCGTAGCTCACGCAATCTTGCATCAATAACGCTCATTGTGTAGAAGTCTCCGTCTGCAGCCTTTTGTGCTAGCGCATATTGATATTCGGCGGCTTCTGGGTCACCAAGGAACGAGTACATTTCACCTGTGTGACGATACTGTTCGCTTTTTTGTCCGAGTTTTTCATAGGAGCGAGCCAAGAGCGAGTGGTAGTTGCTAATGGCCGCTTCTAGAGATGGATTGCCAAGCAAATAGGCAATCAACTCCTTGTGACGATCCATCTGGTAGAGGATGTCAACGTAGTTTTCTGTCAGCATGTTGGAAAGTGGGAACCGTGTAAGGTCTTTTTTTGCTTGCTGAAGAACCGCTTCTTTTTCAGATTGAGTTCGAGCGGCTACAAAGCGCGTAATGGTGAGATTTTGCGCCAACACAGGGCTAGAGCCCAGGTTCATTGCTGCCAGAGCTTCTTTATAGGCTTCTTGTGTGTTTTTCAACTGCGTATCGAGTAACGAAATGCCGTAATGTAAAACAGCGGCTTGAGCACCCGTTGCCTTTTCGAGAGACTGTTCTAAATGCTTTTTCTCTTTGAGCCAGCCATCGTAAGTTGTGAGCTGTAGGACTCGAGCGCGCATCTGAATGAGCGAAAATTCAATACTGTCTTTGTGCGGTTGTGGCGCAAGTTGCTTTGTTCGTGCTTCCATATCGGAGAGACGGTTGAGCGTGAGAGGGTGGGTTGATAAGTAGGCAGGAGAGGCAGACTCGTAAAGACGGTTAGTCGCCTGTAAGCGTTCAAAAAAGCCCACCATACCTTGGGGGTCGAACCCCGCGTTATATAGCGTCTGTAAGCCCATACGGTCTGCTTCACGTTCCGCGTCTTGCGAATAGTTCAGCATGGATTGAATCATAGCAGCCTGAGAGCCCATAGCGATAGCAGCCGCGGCATGTCCCCCTGAGCTACCACCAGCGCGAGCGGCTAAGATAGCGAGGAGCAATGAGCCAATCGTGAGCGGCAAATTCGAGCGCTGATTTTCAATCATTCGCGCGATATGTCGCTGTGCAACGTGCCCAATTTCGTGGGCCATGACCCCCGCGAGTTCACTTTCTGTGCGGGCCGCGATGATGGTTCCAGTATGGACAGCGATGTATCCCCCAGGAAGTGCAAAAGCGTTTAAGCTCGCATCTCGAATGGGGAAAAAGAAGAAGTGATAAGTATAGGTTTTGGCACTACTGACGAGTTTATAACCGAGCGAATTGAGGTACTCTCCGATCACGGGGTCTGTCACGTATGTCGGATCATTGCGAACCTGCGTCATCAACTTGGCTCCCAAGGCACGCTCTTCACTCGGACTCAAACTCGCGTCAGCGGTCGTTCCCAAAGATGGAAGATTCAAGTCGAGTGGCGTGCGATTGTTGTTTGGGGAAATTGTCGCCGCGCCAGGCGCTGCAATAGCACTACTAGCCACAGTGACAGCGCTCAATAGCGCAATCCAAGAACGGATAGTCATTTTGTTCGTGACGCTTTCTTCTACGCAAAAAAAAGAGGTGACCGAAAGTCCTAACTATTTATCAGCTAGGGGACATTCAGCAGTAACAGTACAATTCTTTTATCATACTGAGAATTCTCGACACTAAGTAGTCGGCAAAGTATTCAATTGTGAAGGAAGTTTAGATGACTGGCTTGACACACTTTAACGCCCAAGGGCAGGCACACATGGTCGATGTGGGTGCCAAAGACGAAACCCACCGTATTGCAGTTGCCCAGGGCAAGATTACGATGAAACCAGACACTTTTGAGCTCGTGCAGAACGGTACGGCGAAAAAGGGCGACGTGATTGGTATCGCTCGAGTGGCTGCAATCATGGCAAGTAAGAAAACCTCGGAATTGATTCCTCTTTGCCACCCCATTGGACTTACCCGTGTTGCAGTGGAGTTTGAACTCGATCAAGCCAATAGCACAGTTTGCTGTCGTGCAACTTGTGAGTGCTTTGGCAAGACAGGGGTTGAAATGGAGGCCTTAACCGCAGTGCAAGTCGGTTTGCTTACGATTTATGACATGTGTAAGGCTGTTGATCGCGGTATGGTGATGCACGATATTCATCTTTTAGAAAAGGATGGGGGGAAGTCGGGGCACTGGGTATCAGACGCTCAATAAGCTTTTATCAAGCGTTTAACTCTATTTACAAAAAGGCCTACTCTTTGAGGGTCGGATCAATCCTCGTAAAAGAATAGGCCTTCTCTTTGTTGGGGTTTAGTGAATTACTGCGGGGGTAACATCGTTTCGCGCAGGAGCCCTAAACACTGGGCTTCGTAAACTGCCTCACCACGAGAGTGAACTTGCATCTTGCGGTAGATCTTTTTGATATGAGCGGTTACCGTGTGCGTGGAAATGCTCAAAACCGTCCCGATTTCTGCAAAGGAAATTCCTTTAGCAAGAAGACGCAACACATCGAGTTCTCGGTCAGAGAGCGAATACTGTTCGGAGTGCTTGCGTGGCCATTCACCTAGACCGTTTGCACGCAAAAAGAGCGTACGCAACACACTACGTGCCACACTCGGAGAGACAGGAGAGCCACCGGCATAAATCAACCGAATGCAAGCAGCTAAATCTTCGGTACCCTTCAAAATATAGCCAGTAGCACCATGCTGAATGGCGCTAAAGACGCGCTGCTCATCAGTGCAACTTGTCGAACAGAGCACATTCAAATGAGGGTGCTGAGTCGTTGCTAGCAAGATAAGAGAGTCGGTGGGATTGTTGTGCAGTTCAATGTCGGTCACTAAGACATCCATGTCGGTACGCAAATGGACAGCGGCTTCCAATTCAGAGGTGCTCGTAGCGAAGCCGATGAGCAAAATATCTTTGGCAGACAACAAACCATGGAGACGGCGGACTTCCGTCATACTATTCGCGGCTAAGAAGACACGAATAGGATTCTGAGGCGAAGGTTTGGGATGGTATATAACAGGGGTCTCAGTTCCAAAATGAACAGTATGTGTATCTTCTGAGATGAGATTGTTTTTGGCTTTACTCATTATCTGCTTCAATCAAACGACGGAGTCAGGCATCCTGACTTCTAGAAAAACTTAACGAGAGACAAGGATACCCTATTTTAGGGATAAGGAAGTAGTGGGAATGCTAAAAATCGCAAAAAAACGCATCAAGGGGGTTTTGTAGCTACCAAAGAACGCAGTTAGAAACAGCAAGAAAACCCCAAATATTCAAAGAGTTGTTCAAAGGGAAAGAGGCGGTTTGGCACGCCATCGCTCTGTAATGAAATTTTTCTGTTTTTTGAGTAAAGGAGACAAAAAACTCCGACCGAGGCCGGAGTTTGAAGATCTCATGGTACACGCTCGATGGTAAACCATGAGATGGAGGTATAAACGAAAAAAACTTATGCGTTACGAATGATCAACAGGGGCACATTGCTTGTCGCGGCAATGCGGGTTGCTGTCGAACCCATCACAGCGGATTTGAAACGACCGTAACCATGCGAACCCATGACCACCAAGTCAAGCTTGCGACGTTTAGCGTAAGCGGAGATTTCATCACCAGCATTGCCAACTAAGCAGACTTCTTTGGGAGAAATAGCGGCTTTAGCAAAGAGAGGACGCAACGGTTCAATGGCTTCATTAAACTCGTCTTTCTGCAGTTCAAGTACTTCTTCTTCAGAGAGGGCAGGAAGTGCCATACCCGACATATCGGGCATGACAGCGCCAGCGTAGTCACTCACCACGTTGATGAGGTAGAACTGGGCACCCGTACCAAAAAGTGAGATGTGCTTCAAGGCATAGCGCACAGCAGCGCGACCAAATTTAGAGCCGTCCACAGCGATCCCCACTTTAAGAGCATCGGATTCAGGAGCAGGTTTGTCGCGCAACATCAGAACAGGGCAAGTAGTCTTTGCTAACACGCCGTTAGAGACGGAACCAAAGAAAAGACCACGCAATGCGCTCTGGCCACGAGACCCCATCACAATCAAGTCGGCTTTGAGTTTTTCAGCTTCTTCAGAAATCGATTCAGAGGCTTCTCCAACGACAAAGGATTCATTAGCGCTGAAAGAGACTTTGCTCAACATTTTGCGCACGGGTTCAAAAACCTTTTCGGCCTCGTCTTCATAGTAGCGAGTCAAGGAGTCTTGACCAACTAAACGGCAAGCACGGGCGGGCAGGGGCAACTGTACATTGAGCATTTCAATTTCAGGGTTGCTACCCAAAAGTGTCGTACGACTCGTTAAAAATTCCACAGCATGCAGGCTGTTCTCACTACCATCAACGGGAACAAGAATACGCATATAACCTCCTTGAAAAGATCGTGAAGTTGTGTTCATAATAATCTGTCTGGTTGGGACAAAGGACTGATATTAAGGATCACTCAAGAGAAAGACGTCATAATGTCATTCCTATATGTACAATGTACTCCTTGACGCCAGAGATATGTTGTTTGACGTCAGAAATGATTAAAAAAACAGAAATTAATTTTGTAATTTTTTGTCTTGAGGCAAACAAATTTCGAAAATCTGTTTTTGACTTTTTGATCATGCCATGAACAATTTTTGAAAAATCACTTTTTCGTTTTTGGTATCCCCTACGACAAAAAGTGAAATTTTTTTAGGAGGATGAAATGGCTGTTACCTCAGATCCTCGTCGGTTCGGCGGGTTAGCTCGTTTATATTCTGAGGCAGGTGCCCAAAAACTCACGCAAGCTCATGTGATGGTAGTGGGTCTGGGAGGCGTGGGTAGCTGGGCAACAGAGGCACTCGTACGCTCTGGCATTGGTCATCTCACGTTAGTGGATGGTGATACGGTTGCGATGTCGAATACTAATCGACAGCTCCCTGCTTTGGAAGGAAACTATGGTCGCTACAAAGCGGAAGTGATGCGTGAGCGTGCATTATTGATTAATCCAAATTTGAAAATTGATATCCGCACTGACTTTATTACGAAAGATAATGTTCAGAGTTTTGTGCCAGCTAGTGCAGATTTTGTATTGGACTGTATCGACGATGTGCGCGCTAAGGTTGCATTAGTTGCTGCAATTCATGGTGCAGGGTTGAAGATCGCTGTATCAGGGGGGGCCTCTGCTCGTCGAGACCCGTTCCGTTTGCGTTGCGCTGATTTAGCTCAGGTGAAGGGAGATCCGTTGTTGGCGAAACTGCGAACCGTGCTTCGTAAAGAACATAACTTCCCAAAGGGGCAAGGTAATAGTGGGCGTTCTCCAAAGTTTGGTATTCCTGCGATTTACAGTGATGAACCGCTTCATCAACCAAAAGAAGAAAACTGCTTAGCTATTGGCGTTGCAGCTGGTACGCATATTGGTTTTGGGTCGGCTGTGATGGTGACGGGATCGGTAGGTCTTCGACTGGCTTCCCTCGCCGTGACGTACATCCTCGAAAACTAAAAACGCAAACGATAGTAGCTGACTATAATTGATTCTATCGAGATACTAAAAAACCGATGACAGATCCCTGTCCTCAACAACATGCTTTCTGGAAAGTTTTCATGGAGCGCAAAGGGGCAGGTCATGTCGGGAGAGAAATATGTTTAAGAGAATTTTGGTTCCAGTAGATGGCTCGGAGTTATCCTTTACAGCAGTCTCAGGGGCAACGCGTTTTGCAAAACCCCTTGGCTCAACCATCGTCTTGTTTACGGTGATTGAACCTTATTCTTATACCAACCTCTCGGAATATCGCCCAGAATCGATTGAACAGTACGAAGAACGCGTAGAAGGTGAAGCGAATAAGCGTTTAGCCCAGGCTAAAGTAATTTGCGATGAAGCAGGCGTTGTCTGCTCTACCGTTTCGGTGAAGAGCTTCTCTCCAGCAGAAGCCATTATTGAGCAGGTAGATAAGAGCGAATGCGATGTGGTGTTCATGGCAAGTCGTGGTCGTAAAGGCCTTGCCGCTGTTCTTCTGGGTAGTGAAACGCAAAAAGTTCTTACGCATTCTCGCATTCCTGTCATGGTTTACAGTTAAACTACAAAGATCTTTTGATAACTCATAGTTTTGGGAGCTATTCATGGCTGAACAAACCCTTGACGACATCAATCCGCAAATGGATGTCGCCAATCTCTATACCGAAGAACTCATCACGGATCGCAAAGTGGGTACGATTCATGTTCTGACCCCGATTACCCCTGATGGTGCACGTGATGCATCTCGTCCCATGATTTTCTTGGGAGAAGCAAATTTAATGACCCAGATGGGACCGTTACCGATTTCCTTTGAAATCCCTGCAGAAACTGTTGCTGAGGCAGTATCGGGTTATGGTGAAGCTGCTAAGAAAGGCATTAAGGATACGATCGAACGCATTCAGGCTATGCGTCGTGATGCAGCTAATCAGATTGTGACGCCGGGTATGCCTGGTTTTCAGGCGCCCCCTTCAGATGGCGGTGGCTTAGTAATGCCGTAATAGATTTGAGCCTTTGGGCTCAGATTGCTAAGTAAGACAAAGCGACTTGGGGAACGTTTTCTGAGTCGCTTTTCTTATGTCATTTTCTCGAAGTACAGCCACGAAGATTTATCCAGAGATTCCTCTCTCGTGATTCACTATCGGTGTGTTAATATGAGGCGCAAAATGAGATAAAGTCACTACATTAGGCACTTTTATCCCCGAAGAAAGTTCATAACACCGTTTTTTGTTTTTGACGACCTAAAACTCTAAAGCCAAATGCGGTGTGCAACCCCTTATTTTCTTATTTCCTACTCGTCAGGTTATCCTGCCAAGGACACTCTTTTACTATGGCTCAGTACGTTTTTACGATGAATCGGGTGGGCAAAATTGTGCCCCCAAAGCGTCAAATTCTTAAAGATATCAGTCTGTCGTTTTTTCCAGGTGCCAAGATCGGCGTGCTCGGTCTCAATGGCGCTGGGAAATCTACTCTTCTGAAAATCATGGCTGGAGTGGATACGGATATTGAAGGCGAAGCGATCCCGATGCCTGGTCTCAATATCGGTTACTTACCTCAGGAACCGGTACTCGATCTAGAAAAGACCGTGCGTCAGACTGTAGAAGAAGGTATGGGTGAAGTGATGCAGGCGCAGAGTAAATTGGATGAAGTCTACGCAGCTTACGCTGAACCCGATGCTGACTTTGATGCTCTTGCACAAGAACAGGCGCGCTTAGAAGCAATTATCGCTAGCGCGGGGACGAACGTGGAAACACAGATGGAAATTGCCGCTGACGCTCTTCGTTTGCCACCTTGGGATGCCAAGATCGAACACCTCTCTGGGGGTGAAAGGCGCCGTGTAGCTTTGTGCCGTTTGTTGCTTTCTCGTCCAGATATGTTGCTTTTGGACGAACCGACGAACCACTTGGACGCAGAATCTGTGGAATGGCTAGAGCAGTTCTTGCACCGCTTCCCTGGCACTGTGGTCGCGGTTACCCACGACCGTTACTTCTTGGATAACGCGGCTGAATGGATTTTGGAATTGGACCGAGGTGAAGGGATTCCTTGGAAGGGGAACTATTCTTCTTGGCTTGACCAGAAAGAAAAGCGTTTAGAGGCGGAAAAACGGCAAGAAGATGCACGTATGAAGGCGATCAAACACGAATTGGAATGGGTGCGTCAGAATCCGAAAGGTCGTCAGGCTAAATCCAAAGCTCGTTTGACTCGTTTTGAAGAACTTTCTAGCGTGGAATATCAGCAGCGCAACGAAACGAATGAAATTTTCATTCCTGTGGCTGAACGATTGGGCAAAGATGTCATTGAATTCAAAAATGTTTCCAAAGGTTTTGGGGATCGTTTGCTGATTGATGGTTTGTCCTTCACGATTCCTGCTGGGGCTATTGTGGGCACGGCGAACGCAGCCTGTTTCAAAATGTAACAGCCCGGTAAATCCGGGCTGTTC
>CAJKAP010000003.1 GCA_905197905.1 uncultured Sutterella sp.
AACCAAAATTAGGGACACGGTATGTCAATTTCTGGGAAAACTGACGAACCGTATGACCAGTTTTGTTCAACAAGAAAACTGGAAACCAAAATGATGGACACGGTACGTCAATTTCTGGAAAAACTGACGAACCGTATGACCAGTTTTGTTCAACAGGAAAACTGGAAACCAAAATTAGGGACACGGTATGTCAATTTCTGGGAAAACTGACGAACCGTATGGTCAGTTTCATTCAAAAGGAAAACCGGAAACCAAAATTAGGGACACGGTATGTCAATTTCTGGAAAAACTGACGAACCGTATGGTCAGTTTCATTCAAAAGGAAAACCGGAAACCAAAATTAGGGATACGGTACGTCAATTTTTAGGAAAACTGACGAACCGTATGACTAGTTTCAAAACAAAGAAAAAAGGAGGAATCGCTTCCTCCTTTTTCTGCAAGAAAAGTGCCCGATTATTTGCGTTCGCTCGCAGCAGCGCGAATTGCGAGGCACGTGGTCTTAGCCATTTCGCTTGCGCGTTCCTTCCAGTCTTCTTCACGACTTGCGTAGATGATAGCGCGCCCAGAGTTGATCACCATGCCGCGCCCATTGGTATCAAGACCAGCTAAGACAGACGCGTGAATATCGCCACCCTGAGCACCGATACCTGGCACCAAGAGATTGAGATCAGGGGCAATTTCGCGTACGCGTTGAAGTTCATGTGGATAGGTGGCTCCAACCACTAACCCCAAAGAGCCGTTCGTGTTCCACTGCGTCTGAGCCAGACGTGCAATGCGCTCGAAAAGCTTTTCTCCCCCCACATCCAACATCTGGAAGTCGTCCCCACCAGGGTTCGAGGTGCGGCAAAGCAAATAGGCACCTTTATTTTCGTAGGCCAAATAAGGTTCAACCGTGTCATGTCCCATAAAAGGAGAAAGAGTCACACAGTCAGCTTTGTATCGCTCAAACGCTTCCTTGGCATAGTGTTCGGCCGTGGAGCCAATGTCCCCACGCTTTGCGTCCAAAATAACAGGAATATCGGGGTAGTTCTGGTGGATATAGTCGATGATCGCGGAGAGCGCTTCTTCTGCGGCGCCAGAAGCAAAGTAGGCAATCTGGGGCTTGAATGCGCAGGCCCAAGAAGCCGTTGCATCAACGATGCCACAACAGAAGGTGTAGAGTGCGTCGGAGCGACCAGCTAACTCTAAGGGGAATTTTGCGGGGTTAGGATCCAGACCGACACAGAGCATCGAGTCGGAGGTTTCCCAACGTTGGCGGAGCATTTCGATGTATGTCATTCTACCTACTTGCTTGGAAAAAATGGAGTTAGGCAATTCTAACAAAAGCGATGTGTTGCAAAGTGTTTAACGAGCGGTTTTTCGTACAAGTCCTAGTTTTTTTAAGTTGGCGATTTAGGTAGACTAGAAAAAGCCTTTCCGTAAGGCGGTTGCAATCAAGAAGGAACACTCTTATGAAACTAAATCGTCGTAGCGTATTAGGCCTCTTAGGTTTAGGGGCTCTCGCTCCAGCTGCTTTTGCTGCTGAAGCTCAGAAGAAACGTGAATGGCCGAAAAAGCCCACGATTCCGACCGATTTCAATGCTGAAGAATTTTTCGTTGAATTGTCCGAACAGGGTAAGGGTTTGGAATTCAAAGGGAAAGAAGGCAACCCCGTTGTTTACATTGTCTTTGACTCCCAGTGCCCGTGGTGCCAGTGGCAGTTTAAGGAATTCGCCCCGTTCTTGGGTCAGGTAACCTTTAAGTGGTTCCCTGTGGCTGTGTTGAACCCGTGGAGCGAATTGCAAGGCGCAACGATTTTGGCTGCTAGCGACCCTGTGGCTAAGTTCAAAGAACATGAGCAGCACTTCAAGGATGCTGACTTCCGTGGCTTAGATGTTCGCGGTAAAGAAGCTGAAATTCCGATGGAAAAGCGCAAAGACGTTTGGACGAATTCCCGCATTGCACGCCGTGCTGGCACGCGTACGGTCCCGTTCGCTGTGATGCTCAAAGACGGTAAGTACATCCCGCTCAACGAAACGAAGACGGATGAATTTGCTAAGTTGACTGGTTTGACGCCGAAAGCTGAATAAGCTACGCGATTGAATGGTCAAAAACGGAGAGGAAACTCTCCGTTTTTTTCGCCCGAAAAAAGAGAAAAGCCCCGACACAGCAATGTGCGTCGAGGCTTAGAAGCTCTTTTTCTAGAGCGTAGCGACCCTCTTTCAGGTAAGAGTCGCTACGGTGTCTTGGCAATTACATCATGCCTGGCATGCCATCCATGCCGCCCATGGCAGGCATGGGTTTCTGTTCCTGCGGATATTCGGCAACCATGCAGTCGGTCGTCAAAATCAAGGAAGCAACGGAAGCGGCGTTCAACAAGGCAGTGCGAGTCACCTTGGTCGGGTCCAAGACGCCCATTTCAACCATGTCGCCGTATTCGCCAGACTGGGCATTGTAGCCGTAGTTACCCTGGCCGTGAGCGACCTGATTCACCACAACGCTAGGTTCTTCACCAGCGTTCTTGACGATCTGACGGAGCGGTTCTTCCATAGCGCGCAAGACGATACGGATACCAGCGTTCTGTTCGTCGTTGTCACCCTTCAAATCAGCGATAGCCTGTTTGGCGCGGATGAGAGCAACACCGCCACCCGGGACGATACCTTCTTCAACAGCAGCGCGGGTAGCGTGTAAAGCGTCTTCCACACGAGCCTTCTTTTCCTTCATTTCAACTTCAGTAGCAGCGCCAACCTTGATCAAGGCAACACCGCCAGCCAACTTGGCCACGCGTTCCTGAAGTTTTTCACGGTCGTAGTCGCTCGTAGCAACTTCGATCTGGGTGCGAATGTTCTTGATGCGGTTTTCGATCGCTTCAGTGGCACCAGCACCATCGATAATCGTGGTGTTTTCCTTCGTCACTTCGATCTTCTTGGCGGAGCCCAACTGTTCGAGGGTAGCCTTATCGAGAGAGAGACCGACTGTGCTGGAGATAACCGTACCACCGGTCAAGACAGCGATGTCTTCGAGCATGGCGGTGCGACGATCGCCGAAGCCAGGAGCCTTAATAGCAACAACCTTGAGGATGCCGCGGATGGAGTTCACCACCAAGGTGGCAAGAGCTTCACCGTCGATATCTTCAGCGATGATCACGAGCGGGCGACCAGATTTGGCAACTTGTTCGAGGATCGGGAGAAGTTCACGGATGTTGCTGATCTTCTTGTCGTGCAAGAGGAAGTAGGCGTTTTCAAAAACGGTAGCCTGCTTTTCAGCAACGTTGATGAAGTACGGGGAGAGATAGCCACGATCGAACTGCATACCTTCAACGACTTCGAGTTCGTTGTTGAGGCTCTTGCCATCTTCAACGGTAATCACGCCTTCCTTACCCACTTTGTCCATGGCTTCGGAAATGATTTCACCGATTTCGGAGTCGGAGTTAGCAGAGATAGAACCAACCTGAGCGATTTCCTTGCTCGTCGTCGTGGTCTTGCTGAGTTTCTTCAATTCAGCGATAGCGGCAGCGACAGCCTTGTCGATACCACGCTTCAAGTCCATGGGGTTCATGCCAGCGGCAACGAACTTCATACCTTCGTCAACGATCGCCTGAGCGAGAACCGTAGCGGTCGTCGTACCGTCACCAGCGTTGTCGCTCGTCTTGGAAGCAACTTCGCGCACCATGCTGGCGCCCATGTTTTCAAACTTATCTTTCAATTCGATTTCTTTGGCGACGGACACACCATCCTTCGTGACCGTAGGACCACCAAAGGCGCGTTCGAGCACAACGTTACGACCCTTCGGGCCAAGCGTCACTTTCACAGCATCAGCCAACACATTAATGCCACGGACCATCTTCGAGCGGGCATCATCACCAAAAAGAACCTGCTTAGCAGCCATTTCTGTATTCCTTAGAAAAATTGTTCAACTAAATTTCGGAGCAGTGCGGATTAGGCCAACACGCCCATGATGTCTTCTTCACGCATCACGAGGAGCTCTTCACCGTCAACCTTCACGGTCTGACCAGAGTACTTACCGAAAAGAACACGGTCACCGACCTTCACATCCAAAGCGATAATGCGACCAGCTTCATCGCGCTTGCCAGGGCCCACGGCGATCACTTCGCCTTGGTCGGGTTTTTCACCAGCGGTGTCGGGAATAACGATACCGAAGGCAGTAGTAGTTTCGGCTTCGAGGCGCTTGATAATAACGCGGTCGTGCAACGGACGAATTTGCATTTGATACTCCAAATCAAGAATTGCGTAGCGAGCAGATAATGAACAAATGAACTCGCTAATTAGCAAAAGGGTTCACGCCTCCGCAAAAAAGAGGAGGCTTTTTCACTTTTATTAGCTATATGGGGATAGGTCGTGAGAAAAACAAGTCCTCAGAGAAAAATAGTTACAGTTTCGCGCTTTCCTTTGAAAGAGAGAGGATTGGCAGTGCTCGTCACAGTATTAGAATGAGTTTTCCCATCTGCTGCTTTATAAAAAACGTTGTTGAGATATGAAATTGCCCCTTGTTTCGTTTGGTTTGAAGAAAGTCGCCATTTTTGGTTTGATGAGTTTGGCGCTCTGTATGCAAGATGCCGCCTTTGCTCGTAAAGCAACTCCCCCGCAGCCCCCGGTTGAAAAAGCTGAATTGGAAGCGAATTTGCCCGCGCCATTGGCGAAAGCGGCTAAAGACTTCAAAATTCCTCTATCTGCGATGACTATTAGTGTGAGAGCGCTCGACGGGTCGGTAAAACCTATTTTGTCGGTGAATGGTCAGCATCCGGTAGCCCCCGCCTCGACGGAAAAGTTGATCACCACGCTTGCGGCACTCGAACTTTTGGGGCCAGATTACCACTGGGTGACGCGCTTTTATGCGGATAAGCGCCCCGAAAATGGTCATATCGGTACGCTTTATATGCAGGGAGGTGGAGATCCTACCTGGACGATTGAACAGTTTCAGCTTGAAGTAGAGCGCCTAGCCGCCCACGGTATCACGCATATCGATGGGGATTTTGTCGTGGATCGCGCGCTCTTTAATTTGCCAGAAGGTGATCCAGATGCTTTTGATGGTAAAGGGAACCGCCCTTATAACCAATTCCCTGATGCCGCGCTTGTGAACTATAACAACACGAGTTTTGAATTCGTGCCTGATGAAACGCAGAACGTCGCGCACGTCATTACCGTGCCAACGCTGGCGGGGGTGGTTGTGCCAGCGTCGATTCCTTTAGGAAAAGGAAAGTGCGGCGACTGGAAAGGCTTTCATGTCAAAGCGACCGACAACGGCCAAAAGGAAGTCGTGTTTGAAGGTGACTACCCAAGTGCCTGTGGTCCCAAGGTCTACAACATGGTTTCTTTTAATAAGAATGAATTCTTGGAGCGCACCTTCCGTACGATTTGGGAAAAGGATGGTCGCACTTGGAGTGGCCACGTTGTGGAAGGAACGATTCCTGAAAAAGCCGAGCAGATCATGGTGCACGTCTCGCAGCCTTTGCGAGAAGTGGTTGCGCTCACCAATAAGTGGTCTAACAACCAGATTGCGCGCCACCTCTTTTTGAGCACTTCTGCCGCAAGTGGTCTTCCTGGTCTGAAGGCTTATGATTTGCCAACGAGTCGCGCCACGATTATGAGCTGGTTGCAAAGTTTGGGAGTTAACACCCAAGGCTTTGTGCTCGATAATGGCTCGGGACTTTCTCGCACCTCTCGCGTGACTGCTGATGGTATGGCGCAGATGCTTGTGGCTGGCTGGTCTAGCCCCTACATGAGTGAATATATGTCTTCACTACCTATTTCTGGGGTGGACGGCACAATGCGTAAACGTAAGACCGCTAAGACCTACGCGCATATGAAAACGGGGTACTTAGAAAACGTTCGAGCTATTGGGGGTTATGTCCAAACGAAGAGTGGTAAGCGCTACGCCGTTTTTGCTACTGTGCACGATGGACAAGCCGTCTGGCAAGGTATTCCCTTCTTGGACCGTGTGATTGAATGGGTTCACGAGTTGCCTTAAGCTGACACACCAAAGAGAAACGCACCGAAAAATCGGTGCGTTTTCTCTTGGGTGTTGAGTTTATTTGGCGTTTTCTTTTAACGCATCAATGATCGTCTCTGGTGTCAAGAATTGTGGCAACACCGTGACCTGACCATTGGGCTTATAGACCAGGTAGAGTGGCACGCCAGAGCGTTTGAAGCGTTCGAGCTCTTTGGTGATACGTGGATCGTAGTTCGTCCAGTCACCGATGAAACGCGCATAGTTATATTTGTTGAAAGCTTCGCTCACATTCTCGCGCTTAATCGCGGTCGCTTCGTTTGCTTGGCAAGCAATACACCAAGCCGCCGTGAAGTCCACAAAGACTGGTCGGCCTTGAGAGAGGGCGCTTTGAACCGCTTCAGGAGACCAAGCTTCCCAATCGCCTTCAATATCTACACTGCAAGTGCGATCGTAGTAGCCTAAGCCCACCGTGCCGACGACACCAGCTAAGGCAAGGCAAAGTGCGCCGATGAGAACCGTGTAGCGACCTTTGCCCCACTGCTGGCGACCAAAGAGCCAGCAAACGAGTGCGGTAGCAATGACTGCACCACCCACGGCAACTAACCCAGGCCATTCAATCTGCTGAGAGAGCACCCAACCGAGCCAGAGCGCGGCGGCCAACATTGGGATCGCCATAATACGGCGGAAGGTGTTCATCCAAGCGCCTGGACGCGGCATGAGTCGAACCCAAGAGGGAGAGACGCAAAGCGCAAGCCAAGGAATGGACATCCCAAGACCAAGGGCGACGAAAATGCCAAGTGCTTCAATAGAGGGACGCGTTAGGGCGTAACCCAGAGCGGCTCCCATGAAGGGCGCGGTACAGGGACTTGCAACCACTACAGCCAAGACACCCGTCAAGAAGGAGTGGAACGTGCTACCTTTCTTCGCTTTATTGGCGTTACCTAAATTGCTACCCAGGGTGAATTCGTAGACACCAAGAAGGTTTAACGAAATAGCCACAAAGAGGAGTAAGAGCGCAGCGACGACCCAAGAGCTCTGCAACTGGAAGCCCCAACCAAAGGCCATTCCAAAGGAGCGCAACGCAATAAGCGCACCAGAGAGAATGAGCATACAGACCGTGACCCCTGCTGTGAAGGCAAGCCCATGTGGGAGAAGCGGTTCACCGCGACGCTGACCTTCGACGAGCGAGAGAATCTTGAGCGAGAGCACGGGGAAAACGCAGGGCATCAAATTAAGCATGAAGCCACCGGCGAGCGCAAGAAGGAGCGCCGTCCAGAGCGTTAAAGAGGTTTCTTCATCGTGGTTGATGATCTTGGGCTGATCAGCGTTTAACGGGCGAACAACCGTGCCGGCACTCACATCAACCGTTGCTTCTGCTGCCCAACCACCTTGCTTTTCAGGGCCACCATCTGCGACGAAAACGCCACGCAGAGACTTGGGTTCCGTCTTCGCAAATTCTTCATTGAGCGTGAAGTAAAGCGATGTAGCGCCATCTTTATCCTTGGCGTATTGGCCAGGATCGGTGAGCACAAATTGATTGGCCTCTAAGGGATAGAAAACCAAGGAGTGTTGCACTTTCACGATGTCAGCTGGGAGCTGGATGCGAATCTTCGTTCCTTCCTGAGTCCCTACGGCTTTGATTGCCGTGTGCTTTTCTGGAATGAGGCGCAACCCGCGGCGCAGGAGTTCTGCATCGGCGCTTGGATCCGCGGCAACCTTGTAAGGCAACTCAATACTCGCCGTAGCGTGCCCTGGCACACAAAGATCCTTACAGGCTAAGTAGTCTGCTTCAACCGTAATCGTGGCTTTCCCATTTCCCGCGTCACGAGGCACCGAGACCGTAAAGGGGAAAACGGTTTCGCCATTGTAGGCAAAGCTCACAATCCCTTGCGTTTCAATGCGCTCTGGGAAGGGGAACTGTGGCTCAGAGGCTGTCATTTCATGGGGAAGCGAGAAGGTAAAACGCGTAGCGAGCCCAGCGTCGCCTGGCATCGTCCAATAGGTGTGCCAGCCATTTTCCTGCTTGATCACAACGGCGAGCTGATTAAGCCCTTGCGGCACGATCGCATCTTTTTCAGCAATAAGACGCACGGAGACCGCAGGCTGCTCGATGTCAGACTTCGAGGAAGCCTGGCCCGGAAGTGACCATCCACCAGCGGCCATTGCGGTGCTAGAGAGCCCGATGAGCGTGGCAGATAAAGCGAGGAATCGTTTGATCCAACCCATAAAAGTTTCCTTCTTCGCTTCCCGTTCGCGGGAAGAATTAATTAGTGGCGAAGCGTGGCAAAGGTTTCCTTGGCCGCTTCAATGGTGGCGTTAATGACTTCGTCCGTGTGAGCAATCGAGGTAAAGCCAGCCTCGAAGGTTGACGGAGCAAAGTACACGCCGCGAGTTAACATCCCGTGGAAGAAGCGATTGAAGTTTTCCGTATTGGACTTCATCACATCGGCAAACCCATGCGGGATTTCTGGCAAGAAGTAAATTCCGAACATGCCGCCCAAGCTATCCGCGGAGAAGGGAATCCCTTCAACCTTAGCGGCGTCCGTTAATCCTTTAACGAGCTTTTGCGTCTGAGCGGTGAGCTTATCGTAGAACCCCACTTCCTGAATGGCATGAAGCGTTGCAAGACCGCAAGCTACGGCAACAGGGTTGCCAGAGAGAGTGCCAGCTTGATACACAGCGCCCACAGGAGCGATGTGCTGCATGATGTCCTTGCGACCGCCAAAAGCTGCCACCGGCATACCGCCGCCAATCACCTTGCCCAGCATGGTGAGGTCAGGCGTGACGCCAAAGTAGGACTGCGCACCACCCAAGGCTACGCGGAAGCCCGTCATCACTTCGTCAACGATTAAAAGCGCACCGTACTTCGTGCAGAGCTCACGCATCGCTTTGATGAATTCATGGTTGCCGCGCACCATGTTCATGTTGCCAGCAATGGCTTCGACGATCACGCAGGCGATATCGTCACCATACTTCTGGAAAGCTTCTTCGAGCTGATTGGTGTTGTTGTATTCGAGCACCAAGGTGTGTTCGGTAATGCCAGAAGGCACACCAGCAGAGGAGGGGTTACCAAAGGTGAGCATCCCAGAACCCGCTTTCACTAAGAGCGAGTCAGAGTGGCCATGGTAGCAACCTTCAAACTTGATAATCTTGTTGCGGCCAGTGTAGCCACGAGCCAAACGGATAGCGGACATACCAGCTTCCGTGCCAGAGCTCACTAAGCGCACTTGTTCCATCGAAGGAACAATCTTTTGAATTTCTTCAGCGATGCGGATTTCGCCCTCGGTGGCAGCACCAAAGGAGAGACCCTTTTCAGCCGTAGCTTCCATAGCGGCCACGACCACATCGTTGTTGTGACCCAAAATCATCGGACCCCAAGAGAGGATGTAGTCAATAAATCGCTTACCCGTCACGTCCCACATGTAAGGGCCCTTGGCGCGGTCAATAAAGCGCGGAGAGCCACCGACAGAGCGGAAGGCACGTACGGGGGAGTTCACGCCACCAGGAATAATTTCTTGTGCGCGTTCAAACAATTCATCATTGCGATCCATTGCAATTTCTCCTGAGAGTCAAAGATTCTCGCCTATAGTGAATGACAAGGATGGCGGGAATCGTAGCAGTTTAATTTTAGGGGTATTGGGTAAGAAAAAGGACAGCTGTTACAAACACTGTCCTTTTTCTCAAAAAACAGGACGCTTATTATTGTCGCATCCTAATTTGTGAAATAGCTTAAGCCCGTTTAGAAAGCGTAACCCACCGAGAGACTAAAGTCGGTTGGCATTGCTTTGAAGTATTCATCGGGGCTACCTTCCACGCTGTCTTTGAAGCGGGAGAAGCTCACACGCATATCGGCGTTAACGAAAACATTGTTCGTCACGGCGTACGTTGCCCCAAGAGAAGTCACCGGATGCAAGCTATGAGCACGCTTACCTTGACCCTTCATGATCGAGTAGCCAAAACCGCCGCCCGCATAAAGACGAAGATCATCTGTGGCGTCGATGTTGTACTGAATCTGCAAGGCATAAGACTCAAACTTGTAGGTGTCCTGACGATCTGGCAAACGCACTAAGTGCTTGGAGCGGCGGTACGAGAGATCTGTTGCCCAGTTGCGACCCGAATAGTGACGCAAACCCACGTTCCACGATTTGTCGTTGTCGGCCATCGTGACAGTGTCTTCCGTGTTGCCGTTGTCGACGTATTCCCAACCAATACCGCCGTAGACGAAGTTCTGTGCTTTGCTCCAAGGACTCGTGGCTGGCAAAGGCGCCTTACGAGACTTCGTGTCGTCAATCGTGATCGTCGTATACATGAACATCACATCGGTAAAGGGGATATAGGTCATGTAGAGCGAGAGCGCGTCTGTCCCAACTTTAGCTACAGGCAAGAACATCGGGAGCGGAATCCAACGGTAGTCGCCACGAATAGTGGTCCCTGCTAAGTAACCTGCCCCCCAGTGAAAGCCCGTGTTGCCAATCGGGAAGCGAGCTAACCACTGATAACCCATGGTGGGTTCAATACGATAGTTGGAGTCGACAAAGGTGACGAAAAAGAGCGAACGCTCGTTACCACGCCCGTCAATCACCGTACGACCCAAACCCATCCCAAAGGGGTGAGCATTTTGCTGACGACGGTTGTCCCAGGCCCAACGCGGATGGTTGGTATAAGTGGGGACGATCCACATCGTTTTGCCTTCTTCCATGATCTTCTTGCTACCGTCGAGCAAGTCAGACCACTGGTGAGAGCCATTCGTCGTTTCCACAAGACCAGCAGGGGTCGTATCGATGATGTAGTCCAAAATCGATTCGGCATGAGCCGTGGGGAGTGTCGATAAACTCAGCGCACTCACGATGCCCATGGTGAGCGCGGTAGGGATAAATCTTTTTGCCATAAGAGAGAAGCTTCTTGTTGAGGATGCAGGCGCATCAAAATGGAGCTCTAAAAAAGTAATAGTTCCCTATTTTATGAAAAAGCGGAACTTTTGTTGTTTTTTCGTGCAAAAAAACATGAAAAAAGACAACAAAAAGCACAGAAATGCCCCGAAAGGTTGAAAAAACTCGCTATCTCGCGTAGAGTTTCGCTTCTGCTGTAAGAGTTTTCCAGACGATCGCTGGTGGCTTAGTCCACGAGAGGAAAGTCCGGACTCCGCAGGGCATCGTAGCAGTTAACGGCTGTCCACCGTGAGGTGAGGATTAGAGCAACAGAGACGAGCCGACGTTAGGGTCGGGTGAAACGGGCAATCTCTACGAGGAGCAATACCAAATAGGCAACCAATAGTTCGGCCCGAACTGGTTGCGGGTAGGTAGCTTGAGACGGCGAGTGATCGCCGTACTAGATGAATGATCGTCACTTAGGAGTTCGCTCCTAGGAACATAATCCGGCTTATCGGTTAACTTTTGCAGCACCCCTTTTCCAAACAAAAATCCCCAGACATTCTTGAAAATGCTGGGGATTTTGAATTTTAGCGACCGCGTTTAATTAGTGTTCGGTCTTAAAGGCGATACGACCGTCAACGGCAATGGCTTCACCAGAGGTGTCCGAAATCATCAACGGGTTGATATCAAGCTCGGTAATGTCTGGGAAATCGCTCACTAACTGCGAGAGACGCAGGAGTGTTTCTTCGATCTGATCGATCTTCGCTGCGGCCTTACCACGGGCGCCTTCTAAGAGTGCAAAGGAGCGGATATCACGCACCATATCGTGCGCATCCACATCAGCGAGTGGTGCCAAGCGGAAGGTCACATCCTTCATCACTTCGATGAAAATCCCACCCAAGCCAAACATCATCATGTGGCCGTACTGCGGATCGGTTGCGATACCGCAAACCATTTCGCGAGTACTGATGACCATTTCTTGAACGAGCACGCCTTCAAAACCGTCGAGAAGATTCTTTTCTTCTAAGCGAGCAATGAGCGCTTTAAATTCTTGGCGCAATTGCGCTTCAGAGCGAATATTGACGATCACGCCACCCACATCGGTTTTGTGTGAGGTGCTCTTTGAGGTCATCTTCATGACGACGGGGTAGCCCATTTGGTTGGCAGCCGCCACTGCTTCTTCTTCGTTATGCGCAAAGCTTTCGTGGCAGGTGCGAATACCATAGGCACGAAGCACATCCATACTTTCACGCGTACTCAACTGATTACGTCCTTCAGCGAGCGCTGTGGCGAAAATGGCGCGCACCGAGGCGATATCTGCTACAAACTGCGGAATCTGTCCCACAGGGCGTTCAAGCCAGAGGCGCTGACGGTTAAGTCGCAAGAGCGCGTCCACCGCTTCTTCCGCATACATGTAGAACGGAATCTGAAGGTTCAAATCCGCAAGCGAAGAGAAGAACTCGGCCGTGGTCATAAAGACACCCACGATCGGCTTTTCAGGGTGCTTTTCTTTGATTTCAGAGAGTGCTTTCGCCACATCTGTGTCTTTGAGCCCCAAGAAGGGGAGATAGATCACGATGAGCATGTCGACATTGTCATCGGCTAAAACCGCTTCCACTGTTTGACGGTAATGCTCAAGCGGTGCCGAGGCAATCATGTCGACGGGGTTTTTCACCGAAGCGGCTACTGGCAAGAACGTACGCAAATGCGCTTTCGTTTCCTCACTAATCTGTGCCAAACGCATGCCGTTGCTGACAATGGCGTCGGTCGCCATAATCCCCGGACCGCCCGAATTGGTGACAATCGCGACGCGATCTCCCTTCGGAATGGGGCAACGGCTAAAAACCTTTGCAGAGGAAAAAAGCTGCTCGAGCGAGGTTTCACGAATCACGCCGCATTGGCGCAAGAGGGCATCTGCTGCCTGATCGGTCCCAGCTAAGGAACCGGTATGAGAAGAGGCTGCGGAAGCACCTGCCGAAGTGCGCCCAGCTTTGAGAGCCAAAACGGGCTTTTTCTTCGTTAAGTGCGTGGCGATGCGGCGGAAATTCTTCGGGTCGTGAATCGATTCCATGTAAAGAAGCACTTGCTTAATGTCTTCTTCGTTTTCCCAGTATTCCATTGCCGTTTCAGCATTCACATCGGCCTGATTGCCAATGGAAATGAACTGAGCAAACCCCAAATTGAGGTCCTTCAAAATGTTGAGAATACCGCCACCCAAGGCACCAGACTGCGACACAAAACCAATGTCGCCACGCTGCGGGAGCGACTCAGCAAAGCAGCCGTCTAAACGAATCGAGGGGTGAGTATTCACGACGCCTAAGCAGTTTGGACCCACACAGCGCATGCCGTAGGCTTTGACCTTTTCTGCGAGAGCGCGTTCGAGTTGAGCTCCTTCTGGACCAGTTTCTTTAAAGCCAGCGGAAATGACGACCACGCCGCCCACGCCTTTAGCGTGGCACTGATCGATCGTATCGAGCACATGAGTGGAATTAATGACAATGATCGCCAGATCAACGTTATCGGGCAAATCGTTCACGCTAGGATAAACGGTGAGACCTTCAATCTCGCCACCTTTGGGGTTGACCGGATAAATCGGTCCGGTAAAACCATATTCGATTAACCGTTTAAGGATGTCAGAGCCAATGGTGTGAGCACGGGTAGACGCGCCAATGAGAGCCACTGAGCGCGGTTTCATGATTTTATCGAGCATAATTTACGGGCATTGAGCGGTAAAAGAGTGGTAGACAAGCCGAAAAAGCGCTTTTGAGGAGGAGAAAAAGGAGAATTTTCTGCGACAAAAAAGACGCTAACCACATTGTTTTTCGTCAGTGTCCAATCAAAAAAGTTTAATTGTTCACAACAATAGCACAACATTCATAAAAACAATACAGTTAAACCTCAGCTAAAGGCATTAACCTCACGGCTCGAAAGAAAGAGAAAAAAATTGATAATAGCCTTGACCATATACCTTCTTGCTATGTAAAGTGATGGATTAAAGTGGGAGAAAGTGGGAAAGTGTACCTATAGTGTGGGACAAGCCCATTTTCACGTACTAAACAGAGGGTTGTGGGACTTCTATCGTGTTTCAAGGCACATCATTACTGACACTAGACGCTAAGGGGCGTTTACTCATGCCTGCTCGCCATAAGGAGGCGCTTGTGCGCGCCTGTGGGGCAGAGATGACGGTAACGCGCCATCCTGACGGCTGCCTGGTGCTCTATCCCCGCCCCGTTTGGGAAGAAAAATGTAAGGCTCTTTGTCAGCTACCGAATACGGCACGCGCTTTTGTGCGTTTTGTTTTGGGTAGCGCAGTCGATATTGCTTGTGACAACAGTGGTCGCCTACTGATCCCCGTGGAATTGAGAGAACTTTGTGGATTGACAAAAGAAGTGACCCTCGTTGGGATGGGCGAGCACTTCGAGCTCTGGGATCGCGAAAAATGGTTGGCGACAACTCAAGAAGCTTTAGCTGTCGATATGAACGAAGTGCCTTTCACTTTTTAATGCATTGAGTTAAAGCGCCCAGAAGATTGCTGACGATCGTATGTTCTTTCTTAGAGCAGAGCCAGTCTCTCAGACGCAAAAAAACAGACAACGAGATCAATCGTGACAGAAACGAGCCCAGTGTTTACGCACATATCCGTTCTTGGTGCAGAAGCGCCGGAAGCGTTAGTGCACAACCGTGATGGTCTATATATCGATGGGACCTTCGGTCGTGGCGGGCACTCCCGACGCATCCTCAATAAGCTCTCAGAGAAGGGACGCTTGATTGCCTTTGACCGAGATCCAGAAGCGATTGAAGCTGCACGCACGATTACCGATCCGCGCTTTACGATTCTCCATAGCCCCTTTTCCGCTCTAGAGCCCACTTTGCGAGAAATGGGGATCAACGCCGTGGATGGCGTTTTCTTAGACATTGGTGTTTCCTCTCCACAAATTGACGATGCGCGTCGTGGTTTTTCGTTTCGTAACGATGGACCGCTCGATATGCGTATGGACACGAGTAGCGGAGAAACCGCTGCAGAGTGGCTCTCCCACGTTGAGGAAAAAGTTTTAAAAGACGTGATTCGCCTCTATGGTGAAGAGCGTTTTGCTGGACAAATTGCCCGCGCCATTGTCGCTCGTCGCAACACCTCTCCCTTGACGACAACGGCGGAGCTCGCCAACTTGGTCGCTAGCGTTGTCCCAGTCAACAAAAAGGATCCTGGACAGCATCCCGCAACCCGCACATTCCAGGCCATTCGTATTGAAGTCAATCACGAATTAGATGAGCTTAAAGCCGCGCTTGCTGGCGCCACCAGCCTCTTAGTTCCGAGAGGGCGCTTGGCGGTGATTACTTTCCACAGTCTGGAAGACCGTGTGGTGAAGCATTTCTTTGATGAAATGGCGCACCCTGAGCGCAACATTGATCCGCGACTCCCTCTGACGCAGGCAGAGTTGCCTCGTCCTATCTATAGCGATATTGAACGTATTCGTCCGACAAAAGAAGAGTGTGATATCAATCCTCGTTCGCGCTCTGCGATCTTACGCGTTGGGGTACGTACCGATACGCCTTGGCAGGGAGGACACTAATCATGCGTCGGATGGGCTTTGGTTGGTTCTTCTTTTTGTTTTTGGGCGTTGTGGTGACGCTCGGGATTGCGGTGCAGTTGGTGCATTTGCGCTACGAAATTCGCACGCTTTTTGTGGAGCATGAACGCGCCGTAGAAGTAGGTCGCCGCTTAGCGGATGACCAAGCCGATTTGCTCCTTAAAATTCGTCGTGCCGCCCTCCCCAGTAGTATCACTGAAGGCGTGAAGTCTATTGGTCTGGAAGACGCTCGTGGAGAAAATACGGTCAACATCGTGATGGATGAAAACCATCGTGTCCTGCACGTGGACTTTGACATTCCGCCGCAGAAAAACAATAACAACAATGCGTCGGGGGCTAAGCCATGATGAACGCCATCACGCATTGGATTGAAGAAAAACTCATTGCGATTTGGGATTTTTGTGCACGCGCGATCGAGCGCGACCGTCTGGCGCGAAAGGCTCGCCCAAAGCGCGAAGCAGAACCGCTGATTGTGGTGCCTATTCCTCAGGTTCGCAGTAAGTGGGCTTTAGGGTTAATTGTGGGCGGTCTTGGTGTACTGCTGCTGCGCGTAGGCTACCTGCAAATCTTCAACAACGACTTCTTGCAAAACCAAGGGGAAATTCGCTACGCCCGAACGATTTCGGTAGAAGGCACTCGCGGCAATATTTTGGATCGAAATGGCGTGGTGCTTGCCTCGAGTCAGCCAAGTCGCAGTATTTGGGCGGACCCTGAGTTTGTAGACTTTAACGAAAAGGATAAGCTCCAGCAGGTCGCGAAGATCCTTGAGATGCCCTACAAGGAACTGATCAGCAAGATTAAAAATAGTAGTAGCAAGAACTTTGTCTACCTCTCTCGCAACCGTGATCTCACCGTGGGCGAGCAGATTCGTGAATTAAACGTGCCTGGTATTGGGATTTCGCCAGAAAGCCGTCGTCAGTACCCCGATGGTCCTGTGATGGCACATATCTTGGGCTTTACGGATCGAAGTGACCATGGGCAAGAAGGGGTGGAACTTGCTAAAGATTATGTCCTCTCTGGACAGGCTGGAGCGCGCCGCGTGATTCGTGATCGTCGCGGCCGCATTGTTGACGATGTATGGACCAAGGAAGCTGAAGCTGGGCAAGACGTTCAGCTCTCGATTGACTCTCGTGTGCAATTCTTGGCTTACTCGGCTTTGAGTCGTCAGGTGGAAGCTACGAAGGCTCTCGCTGGCGCTGTGCTCGTTGCTGACGCAACAACGGGCGAAATCATCGCCTTGGCGAACGTGCCCACTTATGACCCAAATGATCGCTCGACGGTGCTCTTTGAACGTATGCGTAACCGTGTGCTTACCGACATGTTTGAGCCTGGTTCCACGATGAAACCCTTTGCAATTGCAAAGGGCTTAGATATGGGAATTGTCGATCCGCTCACCACGATTCAAACGGCACCAGGAAAATTGACGATTGGCGACCGTACGATTGGCGACACGCATAACTACGGGCTCTTAACAGTGGCACAGGTGGTGGCGAAATCCTCCAACATTGGTACTGCGAAGATTGCGCTAGAAATTCCTGCCGCAACGCTTTACGAAACGTATTCGGAATTGGGCTTTGGCCGTGCGCCAAATATTGGCTTCCCGGGAGCGTCTTCAGGGCGTATGCGCCCAGCAAAAACTTGGCGTCCGATTGAACAGGCCACGATGTCTTATGGCCACGGGATTTCTGTTTCGCTCACACAGCTCGTGCGCGCTTACACCGCACTCGCTCGCAATGGGGACGTGATTGACTTGACGCTCTTTAAGCGCCCAGCTGGTGCAGAAGTGAAGGGTACCCAGGTCTTTAAACCCGAAACCGCTCGTCGTATGCGCGCCATGATGATGGATACGGTGCGCCGCGGGGGGACAGCGAGTAACGTGAAAGTGGATGGCTATACCGTGGCTGGGAAAACCGGTACGGCCTTGAAAGCGAAAAACGGGGTCTACACGAAAGATGTGGTCGCGAGTTTTGTGGGGATTGTGCCTGCAACGCAACCGCGCTTCATTATCGCTGTGATGGTCGACGAACCGAAGAACGGTCGTTACGGTGGTCGTGTGGCGGCACCAGTATTTAATGAAGTTGCCGAAGGAGCCTTGCGTACGCTCTTGGTCTCCCCCGACGACAAGGAAAGTTTATTCTCTCAAGGTGCTCCAACCAAGACTAAGAACTAGTCGTTGGAGGCCAGACAGAGTGTGGAATAACGTAGAGAGAAAAAGATGACTCAAGCAATGCAGTCTATTGTTGAGTGGCTCAAAAGCGTCACCCATCCCAATACTCACCTTCGACTCGATAGCCGTGAGGTGAAACCAGGCGATATTTTTGTGGCGCTTCCTGGCGCTCACGTAGATGGTCGTCATTTCATCCCCGTCGCTGTGGCGCGTGGCGCAGCGGCGGTGCTTCTCGAAGAACCAGAAGCTCCTCTTCCTGCTGCTGGCGTGCCCGCTCTAGCGGTGAAAGGTTTGGCAGAACAACTCGGGTTTATTGCCGCAGGTTTTTACGATAACCCCACCGAGAAAATGCGTGGCGTTGCCGTAACAGGAACCAATGGAAAGACGACAACGACGCATTGGGTCGCATCGCTCTTAACGCGCTTGGGGGAAGATTGTGCGGTCTTAGGGACGGTAGGCGCTCATTTGGGCGACAAAGCTTTTGAAGGACCAGAACTCACGACACCAGACGCGGTGAGCCTTCAAGGGCTCTATGCACAAGTGGCAGAAGCTGGTGCGAAAGCCTTTGCCATTGAAGCGAGCTCTGTGGGGCTCGATCAAGGGCGTCTTTTGGGCTCGAACTTTGAAGTCGCCGTCTTTACGAATTTGACGCGTGACCACTTGGACTACCACAAAACAATGGAAAGCTACGCCGAAGCGAAGGCAAAACTCTTTGCTTGGCCAGAGCTCAAAGGGGCCGTTATTAATGTCGACGATCCTGCCTCAGAAGAAATGATGGCTAAGGCTCGTGAACACGGCGTTCCAGTGTGGGCAACAACGCAAAACGGCACGCATAAAGCGGCCGATCATTTGCTCGAAGCGCGTAACGTGGAACTCACTGGGGCGGGCACCAACTTCACACTCGTTGTGGATGGCGTAGAAAATGCGGTGCACTTGCCACAGGTGGGAAGCTTTAACGTCTCAAACGCCATGGAAGCCGTGGCGGCAGTGTTGGTCTTGGAGTATTCGCTCGACGCTATTTTGCCCTTGATTGGCACGCTTCCTAGCCCTCCAGGTCGTATGCAACTTTTGACCGCAACGGACTCCTTGATTGGCGTGGTGGACTATAGCCATACGCCCGATGCTCTTGAAAAGGCGCTTTTGAGTTTGCGCCCTGTCGCGGATGCGCGTCACGGCAAACTTTGGGTGGTCTTTGGTTGCGGCGGGGATCGCGATAGCGGTAAACGTCCCATCATGGGGGCACTTGCAGCGAAGTTGGCTGACCACGTGATTATCACGAGCGACAATCCTCGCTCGGAAAATCCGCAGAAGATTATTGACGATATTGTGGGCGATTTAACGAGTGTTCGCACCGAGGTTGATCGCCGTGCCGCCATTATGAGCGCAGTCCTTGAAGCCGCGCCCGAAGACGTGGTGCTCGTGGCTGGTAAGGGGCATGAAACCTATCAGATTATTGAAGGCGTGCACCACTACTTTAGTGACCAAGAAGTCGTTAAAGCCGCCTTTAACGAACGCCGTATCCGTACGCTGAAATAAGAGGAGCCAAAATGTTTGAAGCTCATTTAGCGTTCACGTTGGGCGAAGCGGCCGAAATGATGGGTGGGAAGGTTGAGAGTGCGCTCTCCTCCGCCCCTTCTCCTCGTGCGCTTGCCGATATCGCTTGTCGTGGTGTAAGCACGGATACGCGTAGCGCACAGGAGGGGAACCTCTTTTTTGCGCTTCGTGGGGGCAGTTTTGACGGGCACAACTATTTGGCCCAAGCCGAGAGTGCAGGGTGTGTTGCCGCGGTGGTGGATCACCTCGTTGAAAGCGATATGCCCCAGATCGTGGTGGAAAATGTAGGCGTGGCTTATGGGCACTTCGCGCGTGAAATGCGCCCCGATGTGCCGATTGTGATGGTGGTGGGGAGTAATGGGAAAACCACGACGACGCAATTGGCTGCCTATGCGCTTCGCGTTGCGCTCGGTCTAGATCGTGTGCAGTGCACTGCAGGAAACTTTAATAACGAAGTGGGTGTACCGCAGACGCTTTTAAGCATTACGCCAGAGCACCGTTGTGCGGTGGTAGAAGCTGGGATTAACCATCCTGGTGAAATGGCCCGCTTAACCGATTGGATCAATCCAACCTATGTGGTGATCACAAATGCACACCGTGAGCACCAAGAATTTTTAGCGGGAACGCGTGAAAGCGCCCGTGAAAACGGGTTAGCGATTTTACGTGTACCAGAGCACGGTGCGGTGGTGGCTCCTGCGCACGACCCGGAATTCCCGGTGTGGCGAGATTTAGCGATGCTCGCTCGCGCGCCTTTGGTGACTTACAGCACCAATCCAGCGGTGAAAGCGATGGTTCAGGGCGAACTCAAAGAAGATGGCGTTTTCGTGGTGAATACGCCAGAGCACGAATATCGCTTGCAGCCAAACAACACAGCCCCACACCACTTGCATAACCTTTTAGCGGTGCTGGCACTTGTTTGGAGCGCCCGCATTGATCCCAGATATGTTTTGCCTGCGCTTGAGACATTCAATCTCCTAGAAGGGCGAGGTGCAACGTATATTTTGCGTGAAAAAGCTTTAACGGTGATTGATGAAGCGTACAATGCGAATCCTGACAGCGTGAAAGCGACCCTTTTGGCGCTCTCTCGTATGGAAGGTGGCAAACGTACCTATGTCTTGGGAGACATGGGAGAGTTGGGCGAAGAAGCCCCTCGTTGGCATACTGAAATGGGTTTATATGCTAAAGAGCTTGGCATTGACCAGTTGGTGAGTGTGGGCCCCTTGAGCCGTATGGCCGCTGAAGCTTTTGGTGAGGGCGCGGTGAGCTTTGACACAGCTGACGATGCGTACAACTATTTGCGTGATGCTACAGGAGTGATCACAGTAAAGGCCAGTCACTTTATGCGACTAGACCGCCTCGTTGATAAACTCACCGCTCGCAGAGAAAAAAATACAGAACCCCAGAAAGCCTAAGCGGCTCACGGGAAGTAGCAAAAATAAAGGATTCATAGATCATGCTTTTAGATCTCTTTCGTTGGTTATCCGAATCGGTTTCGGGCTTTAACGTCTTTAGTTATTTGACGTTACGAGCCTTACTTGCTGCGCTCACGTCGCTTTTCTTGGGTTTTGCTTTGGGCCCCTGGATGATTCGCCGTCTGCGTGCCTTGCACTTTGGTCAGGCAGTGCGCCATAACGGCCCGCAAAGCCACCTAGTTAAGGACGGGACGCCAACGATGGGCGGCGCCTTGATTCTTTTTTCCATTACCGTTTCCACACTCCTTTGGGCAGATTTGAGTAACCGCTTTATTTGGGTGGTGCTCTTTGTGACGTTGGGCTATGGCGCCATCGGTTGGATTGACGACTACCGTAAAGTGGTTTATCGCAACCCTAAGGGGATGAGCGCTCGTGAGAAGTTTGGTTGGCAATCGGTGATTGGGCTCGCTGCCGCGCTCTATTTGGCATTTGCCATTTCTGTTCCTGCTAACGGCACGCTCGCAGATACCTTGGCTCAGTGGTGGGCTAACGGCTTCCCACTTGATGTTTCGCCCAATTTGCACCTCTTGATTCCGTTCTTTAAAGACATCGCACTGCCCTTTGGATTGATTGGCTTTATGGCCTTTACCTATGTGGTGATCGTCGGAAGTTCGAACGCAGTCAACCTTACCGACGGGCTCGACGGGCTTGCTATTTTGCCGAGCGTTCTTGTCGGAAGTGCCTTGGGGATCTTTGCCTACGTGGTGGGCCGCCCTGACTTCTCCTCTTATCTCATCTTTCCCTATATCCCAGGAGCAGGGGAGCTCATCGTGATTGCCGCAGCCCTGATGGGCGCAGGTCTTGCCTTCTTGTGGTTTAACGCTCACCCAGCTCAGGTCTTTATGGGCGATGTGGGGGCGCTTGCCTTAGGTGGCTGTTTAGGTACGATGGCGGTGATTACGCGCCAAGAAATTGTATTAGCCGTCATGGGCGGTATTTTCGTGGTGGAAACGCTCTCTGTGATGATTCAGACGGTTTACTTCCGTCTCTCTCATGGGAAACGTGTTTTCTTGATGGCACCGATTCACCATCACTTTGAATTGAAGGGTTGGAAGGAAACGCAAGTCGTGACGCGTTTCTGGATTATCACCCTCATTCTCGTGTTGATTGGTCTGAGTACGCTCAAGATTCGTTAATTAGGAAAAGATCATGAGTTCGCAAGTCGTAGAGACGCTCAAGTGTGAAGAAAAAGGCTGTTTAGCGCTCGTCGTTGGGATGGGGGCTTCTGGCTTAGCGAGTGTGGAATATCTGCTCGAGCGAGGCTGGTTGGTGCGTGTTGTCGATACGCGCGAAAATCCGCCTAACCTTGAGAAATTCAACGCTATGGAACGTGTGGAAGTGCATCCGGGTTCGCTCACCGAAGGGATGCTCGAAGGGGTGACGCTCCTTGTGATGAGCCCCGGTATTTCGCCACTTTTTGGCGCGGCAGCACCGCTTGTGAACGCTGCTCGCGAAAAGGGAATCGAAGTCGTGGGCGAAATCGAACTCTTTGCTCGTGAACTCGAACGCATTAAGGTCGAAAACCACTACGAACCTATCGTGATTGGCATTACGGGGACGAATGGAAAAACGACTACGACGATGCTCACCTCTAAGATGGTTGCGCAAAGTGGGAAGTCCGTCATTACCGCTGGGAACGTGGGACCCAATGCCGTGCATGAGTTGCTCGTGGCCGAGCACGAAAATCGTCTCCCTGACGTTTGGGTCTTAGAGCTCTCAAGCTTCCAACTTGAAACGACAAGCTCATTGCACTGCAAAGTAGCCGCCTTCTTAAATGTCACAGAAGACCATTTGGACTGGCACGGCAGTATTGAAGCGTACGCTCAAGCAAAAGCACGTATTTTCCAGCCTGAAACCATTCGTGTGGTCAATCGTGAAGACGAGACCACGGTGCGTCTTTCCGAAGGGGGCGAAGTCTATAGTTTTGGCGCCACCGTCCCTGAAAAAGAAGGGGATGCTGGACTCGTTGATAACAATGGTCACATCGCGCTTGTGTGGCGCAAAGAAGGAAAACTCGAACCCCTTCTCGCCGAAGAAGACCTCCATATTTTGGGTCGCCACAACACGATGAATGCCTTGGCCGCGCTTCTTTTGATTCGCTCGGCAGGACTTCCTGTTGCGCCTGCGATTGAAGCGCTTCGCCACTATCAGGGTGAGCCCCACCGCGTGGAAGAAGTCTTGACAACGGAAGACGGCGTCACTTTTGTCGATGACTCAAAGGGCACCAACGTTGGTGCGGTGCTCGCCGCTGTGAAGGGCTTTGCCGCACAGAAGCGCCGCGTCATGATTTTGATGGGGGGCGACGGGAAAGGGCAAGATTTCTCTCCCTTGGCTCCCGCGCTTCAAGAAGCCGCTGGCGCCGTAGCGCTCATTGGACGCGATGCACCAAAGATTGCGGAAGTGCTCGAAAAAACGGGCGTCCCGATGGCGCGCTTTACCTCGCTTGAAGAAGCCGTTGAGTGGCTCTGGAATCGTCGCCAAAAGGGCGATGTGATTTTGCTCTCGCCCGCTTGTGCTTCTTGGGATATGTTTAAAGATTACGCAGAACGTAGTGCTCGCTTTATTGCGCGTGCACACCAACTCACGGATGGGTCTAAGACGTGTTAAATCTCTCGAATCGTAAATCCCAGACGTTTGGACCGTCAGCTCCGAAAGCTCCCGTTGGCATCAACTGGGAGTTGATCCTTTGCATCTTCTCGCTTTTAGGGATTGGCTCGGTGATGATCTATTCCGCTACGACGATGTTTGCGGATAATGCGCGCTATGGGGTTGAGAGTAGCTACTTTTTAGTGAAACACCTGCAAAGTATCGCGATTGGCCTTCTGGCTTGTTGGATCGTTTACCAAGTTCCGATGCGAGTTTGGTTTAAGGTGGCACCCTGGGTTTTTGTGGGAGCGTTAGTGCTTCTCATCTTAGTGCTGGTGCCAGGGATCGGGAAAGTCGTCAATGGGTCGCGGCGTTGGATTAACTTAGGCGTGATGAATTTGCAGGTCACTGAGGTGATGAAAGTCGCCGCCCTCTTAGTGTCAGCTTGGTTTATCGTTTCTCGTCAGGACTTCATGCACTCTTTCCAAAAGGGCTTTTTCCCGATGGCATTCGTCATGGTTCTCCTTGCGGGGCTCATCGTGGTGCAACCTGATTTGGGTGCCCTCGTTGTGATCGTGGCGGAGATCATGGGACTCCTCTTTTTGGGCGGATTGTCCCTTAATATTTTCTTCTTTGTTTCGACCGTCGTTGTCCTTTTCGTGATTTGGATGATTTACTCCACTCCGTGGCGTGTGGCGCGTTTTTTGGCGTACTTAGATCCTTGGAATCCCGATTATGTGCTCGACAAGGCTTATCAGCTCTCCCACTCGCTAATTGCCTTTGGGCGAGGGGAGCTTTTTGGCGTGGGGCTTGGGGGCTCGGTGGAAAAACTCTACTACCTCCCAGAAGCGCACACGGACTTTATTATGGCTGTCGTGGCTGAAGAAACAGGGCTTGTTGGCGTTGCGCTGGTGCTCTTTCTTGACTATTGGCTCATTCGCTACGCTTTTGAAATTGGTCGCGTGGCGGTGAAGATGGAACGCTTTTTCTCTGGGATGGTCGCGCAAGGCGTAGGCGTTTGGTTCGGGGTACAGATCTTTATTAATGTTGGCGTGGCAAGTGGTTTATTGCCGACCAAGGGTTTGACGATGCCCTTCTTGAGTTTCGGCGGTAGTGCACTACTTTCTAGCTTAGTGGCTATCGGCTTATTGTTGCGCGTTGACAAAGAAAACAAAATTCTTATGCTAGGGGGACAGGTATGACAGAGACAAAACGCACGGTATACATTGCCGCCGCAGGTACGGGCGGCCATGTAATGCCAGGGTTAGCCGTGGCGCGCGAATTAAAAGCGCGTGGCTGGGAGATGGCCTGGTTAGGCACCACCACTGGCATGGAAAGTGAGTTAGTGGGTCGCGAAGGGATTCCCTTTACGGGACTCAACTTTCAAGGCGTGCGTGGTCGCGGTCTTCTGGGCGCCGTCAAGGGTGGGCTAAAACTCATCCAAGCCTTTTTTGCTGCTCGCTCGGTCTTAGTGAAGGCACGCCCCACTATCGTTTTCTCAACGGGTGGCTACATCGCGGTGCCTGTGGGCTTTGCTGCTCGCTCGCTTGGGATTCCCCTTGTGATGATGAATTGTGACGCGGATCTGTTGATGTCCACCAATACGCTACTCAAAGTCTGTCAGGCAGTGGCCTGTGGCTTTGCTGGTGGCGCGCGCTCTTTTGCGAAAGGAAAGGGCGTTATTACGGGGAACCCTGTGCGCGCGGAAATCGTTGCGCTCCCGCCTGTGGAAGAACGTTTTGCAGAACACACTGGTCCCTTGAAGCTCTTCGTTTTTGGGGGCAGCTTGGGCGCTAAGATCTTAAACGAGGTGCTCCCCGAAGCGCTTGCTCTTCTTCCCCCTGAAGAGCGTCCCGTGGTGGTGCACCAAACGGGGAAAAATCGCGACGCAGAAGTTCGCGAACACTATGCTCGCTTAGGCGTGGAAGCGGAAGTGCTCCCCTTTATTACTGATATGGCCGCTCGCTACCGCGATTGCGATGTAGTGCTTTGCCGCTCTGGCGCAACGAGTGTCTCTGAGCTTTGCGTGGGCGGCGTGCCCGCGATTTTAGTGCCTTTCGTAGCGAAAACGACTGCTCATCAGCTGGGTAACGCTCGCTATATGGTTTCTCACGATGCGGCCATTTTGATGGAGCAAAAAGACTGCACGCCAGAGGCGGTGAAGGATCTCTTAGCCTCACTCACGCGTGAAAAACTCCTCAAAATCGGGCAAAATGCTCGTGCATTGGGACATGCCAAAGCTAGCGAGAATGTGGCTGATTTGATCGAACGCATCTCCGAAGGAAAAGGTCCTCAGGAAGCGGCCTAAGGCGTAAAAGAAGAGAGAAGGAATATTCATGTTTTTAGTTAAACACTTGCACTTCATCGGGATCGGTGGCACTGGGATGAGTGGCATTGCTGAGGTGATGCTCAACTTAGGCTACATCATCAGCGGCTCGGATTTAAGCCAGACGCCCGTCACAGAACGCTTGCAGACCTTAGGCGCTCGCGTTTTCGCCGGACACGATAAAAAGAACATCCGCGGAGCGGACGTGGTCGTGATTTCTTCTGCCGTGAAGGAGAATAATCCAGAAGTGGTGGCGGCTCGTGAGATTGGAATCCCTGTAGTCCCTCGCGCGGTAATGTTGGCGGAATTGATGCGCCTTCGCCGTGGAATTGCGATTGCGGGCGCGCACGGTAAAACGACGACGACGTCGCTTACCACGTCGCTTCTTGCCGCAGGTGGGCTCGACCCCACGTTTGTGATTGGCGGGAAGTTAAATAGCGCTGGCGCCAATGCGCGCTTAGGCACTGGAGAATTTTTGGTGGCTGAGGCCGATGAGTCGGACGCCTCCTTTCTTAATCTGACGCCTGTGATTTCTGCCGTGACCAATATCGATGAAGATCATATGGACACGTACAATCACAACTTCGAGACGCTGAAGACCGCTTTTGTGGACTTCTTGGAGCGTCTGCCTTTTTACGGTGTCGCGGTGCTCTGTGTGGACGACGAGAATGTGCGCTCCATTTGCTCTCGCGTCACGAAGCGTATCCTGGGCTATGGTTTGAATAGCGACGCGCAAGTGCGTGCGATTGATGTACGCGCGCAAGGTACGCAGATGGCCTTTACGGTTTCGCGTCCCGATCATTCGCCGTTGCCCGTGGTGCTTAATTTGCCAGGGCTTCACAACGTGCGTAACGCCTTGGCGGCGATTGCCATTGCAACGATTGTTGGCGTGTCTGACGAAGCGATTGTGCAGGGGCTTTTGGAATTCCGTGGTGTGGGTCGCCGATTTGCTCGCTATGGCGAAGTTGCCTTGCGTAATCCAGACGGCAGCATCCGCGGTCACTTCGAATTGATTGATGACTACGGTCACCATCCGCATGAAATGGCGGCAACGATTTCAGCGATTCGTGGTGCCTGGCCAGATCGTCGCTTGGTTGTCGCTTTCCAGCCGCACCGCTATACGCGTACGCGTGACTGCTTTGAGCTTTTTGCTGAGGTTCTGGCACCGATTGATGAAGTGGTGCTCTGCGAAGTGTATCCTGCGGGCGAGGCTCCCATTGAAGGCGCTGATAGCCAGCACTTAGCTGATGCCGTTGCCGCTCGCGGTGGTAAGCGCCCGACCGTGGTCGCTGTGGACGACTTAAAGACGACGATTGAGCGCATTGCACAAGATGGTGACATTGTGGTGACCATGGGTGCGGGCTCAATTGGGCGGGTGCCAAGTGCGATTGCGGCTCCTGCGGTGAAATAAGCAACGAATTGAAGAAACTCTATCAAAGAAGAGAAAAGAAAATGACAAAAGAACGTGTAGTGCTCTTTATGGGCGGGATCTCCTCGGAACGCGAAGTCTCCTTGATGTCGGGCAATGGGGTGAAAGAGGCTTTGCTCTCTCGTGGCGTCGATGTCACGGTTTTCGACCCTAAGGAGCAGTCCTTGGCTGAGCTTGAGGCTGGCAAATTTGATAAAGCCTTTATTGCGCTTCACGGTCGTGGTGGCGAAGACGGTACTTTGCAAGGGGTGTTGAATTACCTGGGCGTTCCCTATACGGGGCCAGGTGTGAAGACCTGCGCAGTGGCCATGGATAAAGAGCTCACGAAAATCGTTTGGCGCTCGGGTGGTATTCCTGTGCCCGCGGGGGAAGCGATTTCGGTTGATGTTTCTGACGAAGAACTCTTAGGGTTAATTTCTCGATTTGGTGCAACGGGCTTGGTGGTAAAGCCCGCTAACGATGGCTCTTCGATCGGGGTGACGAAATTAAAGAATCCCACGCTTCAGAGCTTGCGCGCCGCCGTAAACGATGCTGCTGAGCACGATGGGGAAATTTTGGTCGAAGAATATATTGTGGGCCGCGAATTCACGGTAGCGCTCTTTGATGGTCGCGCCCTCCCTGTGATTGAAATTCAGGCGCCAGAAGGCGACTATGACTTTCAGAATAAATACTTTGGCGACGCGGTGAAGTACGTTTGCCCAGCGCCTCTTTCTGACGAAAAAGCCTCTGAGTTGAGCCAACTTTGCGAAAAAGCGTTTGCCCTGTTGGGCGCTCGTGGCTGGTCTCGTATTGACGTGCTCCAGCGTGAAGATGGGAGCTTTGCACTTCTTGAAATCAACACTTCTCCTGGTATGACGCCGCACTCTTTGGTACCGATGGCCGCTCGTGCCGTGGGGATGTCCTACGCAGACCTTTGCCTAAACGTTTTAGCTATGGCAGAAACGGATTAACCTCTTGAGATTCACGGTTCGTCTAAGCAGAGTAGAGCAAGATGCTGTTTTCTAAGAAAGAAAAAGAGCGCAAAGAGCCAGTAGTGGAAGAGACGAGTCTTCCGCTTGAGCTCGAAGATATTGAAGCGATGGAAAAAGACAGACGCGCGCAAGAAGAACGCGCCTATCGTCTGGCTGACATTCGCTCCTTTTTGCGTAGCTTTTTCATTGGCGTCATCACCGTTGCGCTGATCTTTGGCATTTGGTTTGGCGTGCGCACCGCCATTCACTTGCCGTACTTTAATCTGACGAAATTAGTGATCGAAGGGGATACGAATAAAGTTTCGCCTACGCGTTTAAAAGAAGTGGTTCAGCCCGCGATTGATGGGAATTTCTTCTCGGTTAACCTTGGAAAAGTCCGCGCAGCAGTGCGTCAAGTGCCGTGGATTAGAGAGGCTAGCATTCGTCGAGTTTGGCCCGACGAACTCCACGTGCAATTCACCACGCGCCGAGCTGTGGCGGTCTATGAAGATGGTCGTTTAGTGGATGCTCAAGGGGAACTTTTTGTGGGCAACCCTGACGAACAAGAAATTACTGGAGAGACGCTCCCCAGTTTTTCAGGTACAGCAGCGCTCATTCCCGATATTTTGCGCTACTATCAGGAATTTTCTCGCGCCGTGCGCCCCCTAGGGGTAGAGGTGACCTCGGTTTCTTGTAGTGACCGTGGGAGTTGGAGCCTCACCTTCTCTTCGAAAACGATTCCGCCCACACGCGTTGATCTTGGGCTCGATCGCGGTCGTGGCGAAAAAGTGATTGAAAAATTGGTGAACGTGGTGGCGGCTTACCCCAGTATTCGAGAGGTATTCCAAGGACCACCGACGTCAATTGATGCCCGTTATAATCAAGCCTTTTCTGCTTCTCCTCCTGACAAGGAATATCAAGCTCCGCCCGTGCGTGACTTAGATGTTCCCATCTCTAATGAGGACGCAGACATTGATGAAACGGATTCTAAGAGCGAGACAAAACCAGGGACGTAACAAGTTTTTTTCGTTGAAATCGGGTTTTTTCTCTATGCTCTCTGAAAATGTTGGTAGTATTCTTACGTTGTAGCTCACGACATTAACTTGTCTGCTCAAATAACGGTTAACTGAACTATGAATAATCCTCCTGATATCCTCGTCGGCTTAGATGTGGGCACCACTAAGGTGCTCTGCGTTGTCGCGCGCCCAGCTGAAGAGGTCGGCTTCTATCGCATTGAAGGCTACGGTCTTGTGCAGTCCGAGGGGATTAGTCATGGAGTGGTGACCGATATTGAGGGTGCGGTGAGATCGATCCGCTCCGCGATTAAAGAGGCGCAGTACACGGCGCAAGTTCAGTTCACCGAAGCCGTTGTCGCTATTGGGGGCTCCACCTTGACGAGCGAAGACTGCGTGGGAACCGCGGTGGTGCGTGGACGAGAAGTGACGCCGCACGATGTGACGATTGCTGAGGCGAACGCTCGAGAAAACGTGAACCGCAAAGATCGTCAGCTCATCAAAATGATCGCGCAAGGTTACCGCGCGGGCGATGTGGTCACGCCGACTCCGCCTATTGGTTTTTCCGCGGACCGCATTGAAGCGCTCTACCACTCTGTGTTTGGCTCGATTTCTAACGCAGAGAATATGCGCCGCTGCTTACAGCGCTCAAGCTTAGAGTTACTTAACTATGAGCCACACCCGTGGGCGGCTGCGCGCGCTGTTCTTTCAGAAACGGAAAAGTACTGTGGCACCGTGGTCTTTGACTTGGGAGCTCAGACGACATCGATTTCGCTTTTCCACGAAAACGTGATCGCCTTTACGGATGTGCGCCCTTACGGATCGGAATTCTTTACGCGCGACATTGCGATTATTTTCGGATTAACGCTCGAACAGGCCGAAGAGATGAAACTCACCTCTGGGCACTGCGATCTTTCGCGCGTTCGTCGTGGCGAGACAGTGCAACCACGTGACCAGAAGGGGGTGCTTCCGCGCCTTTACTCCAAAGAGTTGCTCGTGAAAACGTTGCGTGGTCGTGCGCTTGAAATTTTCCGTCTCTACAAGCGAGATTTAGAAGAAGCAGGAATGCTTCCCTTTATTCACAGCGTTGTGCTCACTGGTGGTGGCGCGAATTTGAGTGGAATTGAATTGGTGGCCGAAGAAGTGTTTGGCGTGCCAGTGCGTATTGGTACGCCTCGCTACGTTCGCGGTCAACCAGGACTCATCATGAAGCCAGAAGCCAGTGTGGCGATGGGGCTTATTTCGTCTGCAGGCGAAGCCCTCGCACAAGGCGAAGAGCATGGTCATCGACCGAAAGGTTTCTCCACGCGCTTTGGCTGGCTTAAGACGCTGTTTACAGGTAATTACTGAAAATTGATACCTTTGGTGCGGGTTAAAGTACTGCAGAAAACTCGAAACTAGGTAATAATTAAAAGATTCATATTTGAGGTCAACCATGCCCTACGAAATCCTGCAAGAAATTGATCCCATGAACACCGTGATTAAAGTGATCGGTGTGGGTGGTGGCGGCGGTAACGCTGTCGAACACATGCTCGCTAAGGGAGCAAAAGGTATTGAGTTTATTGCTGCCAATACCGACCATCAGGCCCTTCAGCGCTCGCATGCTCATGTGAACATTCAGCTCGGCTCGACCGGGTTGGGAGCTGGTGCGAAGCCAGAAATCGGCGCCGCGGCGGCTCTTGAAAAGCGCGAACAGATCGCTGAAGCGATTCGTGACGCGCATCTTCTCTTTATTACCGCAGGTATGGGCGGTGGCACGGGTACGGGTGCTGCGCCGGTCATTGCTGAAATCGCTAAAGAACTTGGCATTTTGACCGTGGCTGTCGTCACGAAACCCTTTAGCTTTGAAGGCGGTCGCCGTATGCGCGTCGCTGAAAAGGGTATCGAAAACTTGAAGGCTAACGTCGATTCGATGATCGTCATCTTGAACGAAAAGCTCGAAAGCGAATGCCCGAAAGATGCGACGATGAAAGAATGCTTTGAAATGAGTAACGAAGTGCTCTACAAGGCTTGCGTCGGTATCGCTGAAATCATCAATACCCCGGGTACGATTAACGTTGACTTCGAAGACTTGAAGACCGTGATGACCGAACGTGGTACTGCCATTATCGGTTTGGCGACGGCTTCGGGCCCGGACCGCGCTCGCGTGGCTGCCGAAAAGGCAATTGCTTCGCCGTTGCTCGAAGGCGCCAATTTGCAGGGCGCTCGTGGCTTGTTGGTTTACTTCACTGGCAACGAATCCGTGACCTTGAGCGAAATTCGCGAAGCGATGTCGGTCTTGAACACCTTCGTTCACCGCTCGGCTATCGTCATCTTTGGTTCGGCGATTGCAGAAGACATGGGCGACGAAGTGCGCGTGACGTTGGTGGCAACGGGCTTGGATCATCCGCTTGAACCAGGCGAAACCCGTATGGGCCGCACGAATATGCCTGACTTCGGTTCTCAGGCTGGCGCTGCTGCCGCTGTGGCGGCTGATGATACGCCAGTTCCCTCCTTTACGATTCCGCAGTACTTGGGTGGCAGTGGCTCGACCATTCAGCAGCCCGCTGCAGAGCCTGTGAAGGAAGAAGTGCCTGTTGCTGAAGCACCCGCTCAGGAAGAAGCAGCCCCTGCGGCCGCTCCAGCTCCTAGTGTGGAAGCTGCACCAGAAGCTCCGGCAGAAAGCGCTCCTCAGCAGGCTGAAGCCCCCGCTGATGACACGATTCCTACCTTTACTATCCCAGCTTACTTGCGTAAGTAAGATTAGGAAAAATGAAGCGTGATGCTCTTTCCGCGTAAAGAGATTCACTAGAGAAAAGAGGGAGAGGCGTATGAGTTTTTTAACTCACCCGTCCACTCCCTTTTTCATCTTTTCGAGATTTATCCAAAAGGCATTGCATGTTTAAACAACGCACCCTCAAAGAGCCCATCTCTAGCGTCGGGATTGGTTTACATAGTGGTCGAAAAGTCCGTCTGACATTGCGCCCCGCTCCGATTGATACCGGGATCGTTTATCGTCGTGTGGACTGCAATCCCCCTGTGGAAATTCCTGCTTATCCCTTGAACGTGAACGACACCCGTATGGCCACAACGGTCAACATTGGGGACGTGCACGTCTCGACGATTGAGCACTTGATGAGTGCTTTTAATGGCTTAGGGATTGACAACATCTACGTGGATGTTGATGCCGCGGAAATTCCGATTATGGACGGCTCTGGCGCGAGTTTTGTCTTTTTGCTTCGTAGTGCTGGCATTGTGGAGCAGGAAGCGGCCAAGCGCTTTGTGCGTGTCTTAAAGCCCGTTGAAGTGCACGACGGCGACAAGTGGGCTCGCTTAGAACCCTGGTCTGGTTTCCGTTTGAGTTTCTCCATTGCCTTTGGTCACCCTGCGATTGACCAGACCGTGCAGATGGCGGATGTGGACTTCTCGAAAACCACATACGAGCAGGCTGTGGCGCGCTCTCGCACCTTTGGTTTTGTGCAGGACGTGGAAATGCTTCGTCGTATTGGCTTGGCGCAGGGTGGCTCGCTCGGTAACGCCATTGTGATGGACGAATTCCGTATTTTGAATCCAGAAGGCCTGCGATCGGACGATGAATTCGTGAAGCACAAGATTCTGGATGCGATGGGTGACCTCTATGTGTTGGGGCATCCGCTCTTGGCGTATTATCGTGCGCACAAGTCGGGCCATGGACTTAACAATCTGCTTCTTCGCGAACTCTTAAACCATCCCGATGCTTGGGAATGGACAACGTTTGAAGACGCTAACGATTGCCCGGTCGACTTCTGGCGCCAGACTTCGGAAGCAGAAGCCGATAAAGTGGCGGCAGTCAGAGCCTAAAGTAAGAGAATAAAAAAGCCAAAGGGAACGATGTTTGAAGTCGTTCCCTTTTTGCGATGAGCGCTATTTTTCGAGCGAAAAATGATAAAGCTCTTCTGCAACATCAGCGGGTGTCCGCAGATTCATCTTCATCTCGGTGAGCCCTTCGGTTAACTTACGAAGACGCGCTCTCGCTTCAATCAACTCTTCTGTGCATTGCGACCCTCGTTGGGTTTGGGCAGTGTTCAGTTGATCCTCGATAGCAGACATTTCGGTCGTGATCATTCGCTCGAGCGCCCCCGCATATTCCTCGGTGTTAGAAGGTAGCAGTGCAGACTGCAATTTGGCTAGCGTGCGACGAAGGGAATAGTTATCGGTCTTCTCTAAGAGCTCACGAATGGCCATAGCTCCTTTGATGCTAGGCGACAACGTGATAAGTGCGTCAGGGATAGCGTCTTCTTCAAGACTTTTCTCGTCCACGAGATAGTGCGCCGCTTTCGTGGGATCGGTTTCTACCCATTGAGAGGCTAAGTTCAAGCGCTCAAGCGCCTCGTTGTTTTTCGCAATCCTCGCATGAATCTTCTCGATTTCTGTTTGAATCTTCGCTCGCGAAGCGGCAAGACGGGCTTCAATCGCTTCTAGGGCGGCAAGCTGTCGGCTGTTGAGCGAATTACTCGACTCCAAACGTTGCGAGGCGAGCTCCGTTTCTTTGCGAGCTAACTCTCGATCGAGAAGATAGTTGTCTTCAGCGAGCTTGAGTGAGAGCGTTGTAATCTGCTGCTCGACCGCATTTTTGAGCAAATTGGGATCTGGCGAGAGCGTCGCACTCAAGCGAGCAAACGTTTCGCGTAACCGGTCATCTTTAATTTTTGGGAGCATCGCCGCCACGGTTGCGGCCCCAATGACAGTGCGAGGGAGAGGCTCACTATTGGGAGCTTCATCCTCTTTGACCTCATCGATTGTCGGAACGATATGAACGTTGATCTCCGTAATGGGGAGTTGCGCCAAGGCAAGCTCTCGCAGGAGGCGTCCTTTGAGCTGACGAATACGATTTTCTTGGGAAGCAGAGTCAACTAAAAGCGTAAGGACGGTACCCTGCACGCGGCAGTGCGCGGGATCCGAGAAATTCGTCGAAATGCGATACGCCGAGAGCACCGGCGCGATGACGAAACCCGCTTTGCGAGAAAGACGAAGATCAGCCAAAAGATTCGGCTGATCTTGAGCGAATTGCTCTTTGAAGGAGTTGAGACGTGTATTGCGTCTACGAAAGGCTTCACGCATGAGTGGGAGGTGTTCAAGAAAAAAGTAGGGGTTTTCTTCATTTTATCGCAGACAAGAACAATGCTGTGACGGATTCGGCAAAGGGGCTAAATTCTAAAAAACTGTAAAGTCTAGAAACCAAGATGCGCTAGAACTATTCAAAGATAGTGTGTTATATGCGATAATTTGAAGATTATTGCGCGGACAACTCCCAAATGTAGGAGAAGATAATCTCCAGACGGAAGACTCCTTTGTCCGAGTATTTTTAGCCAGAAAGAAATTACATAAATGTTTGACGAACTTCTCACCAAAATTTTCGGTAGCCGTAATGACCGCTTGATTAAGCAATATCGCCGTCAGTGCGACGCTATCAACAAATTAGAACCTGCCATGCAGGCACTCACGGACGAACAACTCAAGGCGAAGACGGACGAATTTCGTCAGCGTGTAGCCGCAGGGGAAAGCACTGATGCACTATTGCCAGAAGCTTTTGCGGTTGTGCGCGAAGCCTCGGTTCGCGTGATGGGGATGCGTCACTTCGATGTGCAGCTCATCGGTGCTATGGTTTTGAACGATGGCAAGATCGCTGAAATGCGTACGGGTGAAGGGAAGACCTTGATGGCTACCTTGGCCGTGTATTTGAACGCTTTGGCTGGTAAGGGCTGCCACGTGGTGACCGTGAACGACTATCTGGCAAGTCGTGACGCGGACTGGATGGGGCGCCTCTACAATTGGCTCGGCATGAGTGTCGGTAAGATTCTCTCGGGTCAGTCCCAGGAAGTCAAGCGCGCTGCCTACGCCGCTGATATCACCTACGGTACGAATAACGAGTTTGGCTTTGACTACTTGCGCGACAACATGGTGCAGAGCGTGGCCGAGCGCGTACAGCGTCCGCTTTACTATGCCATCGTCGACGAAGTGGACTCCATTTTGATTGACGAAGCGAGAACGCCGTTGATTATTTCTGGGGCATCGGATGACAATACCGATCTTTATCGCGTGATTAACGATATTCCCGCGATGTTGGTTCGTCAGGCTGATGAAAAGGCGCCTGGTGACTACTGGGTGGACGAAAAGGCTCATCAGGTCTACTTGAGCGAAGCTGGTCACGAACACCTTGAAGAAATTTTGAATCAGCGTGGCCTCATTCAAGAGGGCGATACGCTTTATTCCCCGCAGAACATCATTTTGATGCACCACTTGAACGCCTCGCTTCGTGCTCACACGCTCTTTAAGCGTGACCAGCACTATGTGGTGCAAAATGGCGAAATCGTGATCGTGGACGAATTCACGGGCCGTTTGATGCCAGGTCGCCGTTGGAGCGATGGGTTGCATCAGGCCGTGGAAGCTAAAGAAGGCGTGGAAATCCAGAAGGAAAACCAGACGCTCGCTTCGATTACGTTCCAGAACTACTTCCGTATGTACGATAAGCTCTCCGGTATGACGGGGACGGCTGATACGGAAGCTTATGAATTCCAAGATATTTACGGCTTGGAAACCGTTGTAGTGCCAACGCACCGCAAGATGATTCGTGTGGACGAACAGGATAAGGTTTTCCGTACGGTCGAAGAAAAGTACCGCGCCATTATCGAAGACGTGAAGGCTTGCCACGAACGTCAGCAGCCGGTGTTGCTCGGGACGACCTCGATTGAAAACTCTGAATTGCTCTCCAAGATGCTCACCGCTGAAGGGATTGAACACAACGTCTTGAACGCGAAGCAGCACGAACGCGAAGCACAGATTATTTTGGAAGCTGGTCGCCCTGGTATGGTGACGATCGCCACCAACATGGCTGGTCGTGGTACCGACATTGTGTTGGGCGGTGGCTTAACGAAGATGATCGATGCGATTCATGCCGACGAAACGCTCTCTGAAGCAGAACGCGCTGCTCGCATTGAAGAGATCAAGAAGGATTGGCAGGTTCAGCACGACATTGTGATTCAGGCAGGTGGTTTGCGAATCATTGGTTCTGAACGTCACGAATCTCGCCGTATCGACAACCAGTTGCGTGGTCGTGCTGGTCGTCAGGGTGACCCAGGTAGCTCCTGCTTCTACTTGTCGATGGAAGACCAGCTCCTTCGCATCTTCGGTGGCGAACGTATGCGCGCTATTGCAGACCGCTTGAAGTTGGAAGAAGGGGTGGCGATCGAATCGAAGATGCTCACCCGCATGATCGAAAGCGCTCAGCGTAAGGTTGAAGGTCGTAACTACGATATTCGTAAGCAGTTGCTCGAATTTGACGACGTGCAAAACGACCAGCGCCATGAAATCTACGGCTTGCGTAACGAAATTCTTGAAACCGACGATGTGGCTCAGTTGGTGACGAACTTGCGTGAAGGGTACTTCACCGACATGTTCCGCGCTGCGGTGCCGCCCGAAACGGTGGAAGAACAGTGGGATCTCAATGGTTTGCGCTCCCAGTTGCAAAATGGCTTTGGTATCGACATTGACTTCCAGAAGATGCTCGACGAACGTGATGACATCACGGACGAAGACCTCTTGAAGGAAATCATCGATCGCGTCAACGAGATCTATCACGCCAAGGAAGAATTGGTGGGCCATGAACCGTTTAACAACTTGGCTCGTGCCGTGTTGATCGGGATGCTCGACCAGCTCTGGCGTCAGCACATCTCCTCGCTCGACGCATTGCGTCAGGGGATTTACTTGCGCGGTTACGCTCAGAAGCAGCCTAAGCAGGAATATAAGCGCGAAGCCTTCAACATGTTTGAAGCGCTCCTTGACCAGATCCGCGAAAGCGTGGTCTCTTACTTGATGCGCTTAGAAATCCGCTTCACGGAAGATGAGGCTCAGAATCAGCAGGGGGCAGCTCCCGCAGAAACCCCTGCCCAGGCTCCGGCTGAAGAACCCGCTCCGCAGATTAGTCAAGGTAACGGGACGAATTCTGAAGAAGAGCTCGATCCTGCCCTTTTTGCTCACTGCGGTCGCAATGATCCGTGCCCTTGTGGCTCTGGGCTCCGATTCAAAGATTGTCACGGTAAGCTCTAAGTGATGATCGACTAGAGATATCTCTCAAGCTGACCTGTCAAGTTTTCGGACCTGGCAGGTCAATTTTTTAAGAGTGAAAGAAGTATGACTGTCGAGAGAAAAGCGGCGTGGTATGTCGATGGGGTGCAGGTGGGCCTCAATGAGGCTGGTGATACACTCGCGCTCCTTTTAGAAAAGGGCACGCTTCTTGCTGGGGGCGTGCGTGGCGGGGCGCTTTCTGATGGACAAGGAAAGTGGCTCGCGGAACGTTTTGCCTCACCGTTGATGCCACAAGCCATTGTGCTCTCTAGCGCAGGGGCCGCCACTGGTTTAGGGGCCTTATCAGACGGCATGATGGCAGGAACCGCTTCTCGCACTGCGGGAGAACTCTCTCTTCCCGAATCCTCGCTTTGGCTGTTTTTGGCTGGGGAAGACGCTAAATTGATGGCGGCAGAGCCCATTGTCAAAGGGGCGCGAGAAGCCTTTGAGCGTGCGACTAAGCATGAAGCGGTGAAGGCGCCAGAGTGGCTCACCACCCTTTATCGGCCATTGCTTCTTTCTCACGAGACACGCTTTCAAGTGGGTGGCTGGTTAGTGGGAGATATGAAAGAAAACACCAATCGGCATCTTCTTTTGATGACAGACTTGCCGCTTACCCAAACAGAACTCAGAAAAGTCGAGGAACCGCTGAGAGCAGAGGCCCTTCGCCTCTACGCCTTGCACGGGATTGATTCCGCAGCGGATAGCGTTACGGTGATCAGCACTGGGAAAGCGATTCAGAAAACCTCCTTAACCGCAGAAGAGCGCGTGGGATTTCTCTCGCAAACGTTGCAGATGGTCTTAGATGAGTTGCTAAAACGCACTTCTTCTCAAGCAGGTTGGGTGCATGAGGTGCAGGTGACAGGCGCGCAAGATGAAAAAGAACTCAGTGCGCTCACGCTTTGTCTTTCGCGAGCCTTTCTCCGCTTAGCTAATTCGAAAGACGTCTCTTGGAAAGAAGCCTCTCACACGTTGCGTCGTGAAGTTGCGCGCTCAGGCGTCGAAACCCTTTCTCCAGAAGATCTCACTTGGATGGCGGGCGATGTGCTGCTCGCGCAAGAAGGGCGCGTTCAGATAGGAGAAGAGCAAGATGCTGCTTGGCGTGCTGTGCTTGATGGGAAGGTGCCATTTTGGTTCTCTCTAGCCAGAGGGCAGGCGAAGGGAAAAGTGTGGCTTTAATGCCTTGGTGGGTCAAAGAGCGCTAAAACGCATTCTCTGCGCTAAAATAGTTTCGTTTGAGGGCGCAGAGTGCGCCACTTATCTTAAGTCTTGTTTTCACATGTAGGAGAATTCACGTGAGCGAGCAGAAAATTGTTGATGTCGCCGTTGGCGTACTCATCCGCGAAGATGGTCGTGTTTTGTTAGCCTCGCGTCCGGCCGGTAAGCCCTACGCTGGATATTGGGAATTCCCAGGCGGAAAACTCGAAGAAGGGGAAACTGTTCACGCTGCGCTCGTGCGTGAATTAAAGGAAGAGCTCGACATTGCGCTCGCTGACTCTTTCCCTTGGTTTGTGAAAGAACACCGCTACGAACACGCGCATGTGCGTTTGCACTTCCGTCGCTCGCATGACTTTGTAGGCTGGCCCAAGGCTGTGGAAGGGCAGGAATTTGGTTTTTATGCCCCCAAAGAACGCCTCCCTGGGCTCTTGCTCCCTGTTGACGAAGCAATTTTGAATCGTGTGGATTTGCCTGAAGTCTGGGAAGACGATGTCGATCAGTTGACGCTTTCGCGCAATGGGCTCCATGCTCAGATCGTGCGCGATCGCACGCACCGCTTCGTGGGCGCTCGCGTCGAAAATTTAAACGACGTTTTAAAGGCTGTGGCAATGGACTATGACTATGTCATTACGCGTCCAGAACACTTTGAATCCTTGCTGGTAAATGGCGAAGCTCGCTTGCCAATTTATGTTGAAGGTGTCCCTGCGGCAGACCTTCGTCTCTGGCAAGATAAGGGCGCGCATGGCGTGAAGCCCTAATTTGGCAAGGTAGAAAAAAATCGGCCACCGTCTTTTTTTGAGACTGGTAGCCAATTTTTTTCCGTGGGAAGCGCTTACTTCTCTTGGGCTTTCTTTTCCATCGCTTCACGAGCGAGGACTTCAAGCTCTTCGGGTGCCATACGCATGGCAGAACCTGGCTCCCCTTCAATCACGTAAGAGTTATTTGCCCATTCGCCCAGATCAATGAGCTTGCAGCGCTCTGAGCAGAAAGGACGGAAGGGGTTGGTTTTACTGTATTCAACTTCTTTCCCACAGGTGGGGCATTTCACCATCATGATCGTTTCACCGTTCAAAGATTCAATGTGAAAGCACTCCACATCAGTCAATGAGGAGTGCTCTAAGAGTAAGGTTTAATTGTGAGTGAGCACTTATTGCAACGTGCAGATTCCCATACGGAAGGGAATCTTTTCCGAATGCACAGGATGCAACTTGTGTTCTGCATCGGGACGCGAGAAGCGAATCCAGAGCATGTACTTGTTAGCACTCACTTCAGGGATGACGTTCGACTTGGTCGGAACCCAGATCTGCGCAAGCGCAGGGAGCTGACGATTCGTCATCGGGAATTGGAAACTTGCCGTGTCTGTCGTGTACTGATGCTCTTCAGCGCTAGCGCGCAAGAAGCGAAGCAAAATCGCGGACGCATCGCGAATGGGCATCAAAGAGGAGACATAGCTGTAGAGTTCAGCGCGACGCTCCTCTGCTGGCTTATTCATCCAGTAGTGCAACTGAGGAAGATCGAATTCACACGTTCCCCCCGCAATCGTTTGACGCGTGCGGATGATCTGCAACCACTGATTTTCTCGAATACTTTGTCCCGTGCGACCTACCGTGTCTGCCACTGTCGAAACGGACTGGCGAATTTCTGCAATCGTTTCGTGAAGTTTTTCCTGATCAACGTCAGGGTTTCCAAGAAGCGACTCCATACGGCGACGCTGACGTTCTAACTCTTGAATGAGTTCATTGCGAAGGTCAGAGCGGGCAGTGGCATCTAGGAGATCGAAAAGCGCAGAGATCGCTGTTTGGTGAGCGGTAGGATCCTCTTGCTCACAAAACCAAGCGTAGCGCTTGAAAAGAAGTTCCAAGCGCAGATAGGTACGAATTTTCTCATTACAAGGAAATTCATAGAGTAAGAATTCGGTATCTGTCATATCTGCGACTTTCTGACGGGTTGGAGCTAATAGTGAATAGTTCCACAAATAGGGACAAAGAAGAACGTGAGTGAAATGATTCTTCTTTCTGATACCCACATTGTGCGCTTAGTTAGCTCATTATTGCAATAGATACTTTTAAAAATAGCACAAGATTGAACGCGTTATGCGTTTACGAGAGGATCATTGAGCCATTTTTTGTATAGGTCTGTGAGCGAGAGAAGGAAATCTTCAGGATCACCTTCGTTCACGATGACAGTATCAGCTTGCTCAAGCAGGGCTTCACGAGGGAGCTGAGCGCGCATAATGGCAAGCGCTTCTTCGCGAGAAAAGCCATTTCGTTTGGCAAGACGAGAAATACGCGTTTCTTCGCAAGCGTCAATCACAACCACTTCACCCACGAGTTCACGCCACTTCTCGCTTTGCAAAAGGAGCGCACAGTCAAAAATCACGATGGGATGTGTTTTGGCAGCCTCTTCAATTTGCGCTTTGGCCTGAGCCTGAATCACGGGGTGCAAAATCGCTTCTAATTTCGCTTTCGCTTCGGGGTTGGAAAAAACGAGTTCGCGCATTTTGGCGCGGTTCATTGCTCCCTTCTCATCGATGAAGTCTTCACCAAACGCTTTGGCAACAGCGCGCGTGCCTTCTGCATTAGGGGCCGTAATTTCATGGGCAATCGCATCAGCATCCACAATCGGGATCCCCTGATCGCGAAAATAAGCACAAGCGGTTGTTTTACCAGAGGCAATCCCTCCAGTGAGTCCAATGATTCTGGCCATGATGATTTATCCCAACGAGGAAAAGAAAAAGTACGCGTTGCCGTACTGAATTTTTCACTCTAACAGATTTTTAGATAAGAAGAGACTTTGCAGGAAGCGTAGCGCAAAGGAGATCGGGAAAACGATAGGGGTAAAAATGATAGGCAACAAAAAAGGACCGCTTAACGCCGTCCTTCTTTCGTTTGCTATAGCTGGTCGGGGTGAGAGGATTCGAACCTCCGACTCCTACGTCCCGAACGTAGTACTCTACCAGGCTGAGCTACACCCCGATTTATAGCTGAGGAAAGAGAGTATATCAGAATTTTTAGAGAGTGGGAGAAAATTTCTGAGCGAAATACCGTGTTTGGGGTAAATTGGGCGCGACTTGAGCCTTCTGGTGAGTGAGAAGCGTCCCTCTAAAAGCCTTCTCCCAAAAGAAAAGGGAAAGGTTTTGGCCTTTCCCCTCTACTCAGCAAAGAGTGCTCATTAACTGTTTCTTTCGACCGTGTATGTCAAGAGTTGCAAGAGCGAATCACGGTAGGGCGAAGGCGCCAGCACTTCAAGCGCCGTTGCACCACGAGCGAGTTCGCGACGAGCACGTTCTTGGCAACGCTTGAGCGCATCGGAATTCACAATCAGAGCCGAAATCGTTTCAAAGTCACCGTCCCCTTCGCGGATAGCCTTATCAATGATTTCGCGGTCCGCATCGCTCACGCTCTGGCGGGCGTAAAGAAGCGGAAGCGTGACTTTCCCTTCACGGAGGTCAGCGCCTAAATTCTTACCGATGTCGGCGGTGACGCCTTGATAGTCGAGCATATCGTCGGCAATCTGGAAGGCGTTGCCGAGTGCGAGCGAATAGGTACAAACTGCGTGGAGCGCTTCAGGCGTGGCATCAGAAATGGCGGCAGCCATACGCGCGGCGGCTTCAAAAAGGCAAGCGGTTTTGCGTTCGATCACTTGGAAGTAGCGCACTTCGTCGACATTTGGATCGTGAGCGTTAGCCATCTGAATCACTTCACCTTCACTCAAACGATTCGCAGCATCAGAGAGGGCTTCCATCACTTTGAGGTTGCCTGCACGAATCATCATCTGGAAGGAGCGGGTGTAGAGGAAGTCCCCCACAAGCACTGCGACTCCGTTACCCCAACGATTGTTTGCCGTGGGACGACCGCGACGCAAATCACTTTCATCGACCACATCGTCATGCATGAGCGTGGCGGTGTGAAGGAGTTCGATTGTGGCGCCCAAGTAGCGGTGAAGTTCGCCTTCGTAGCCCAGGGCTTTTGCGATGAGCATCAAAAGAGCAGGGCGCATGCGCTTGCCACCAGCGTTCACAATGTATTCGCTGATTTCTTTCATGCGAGGCACATCGCTCGCGAGTTCACTCTGAATGATCTCGGTGACGGCTTGCATATCCTCGGCAATCGGGGCAAGAAGTTGTGTGACCAAAACTTTGGGGTCGGTAACAGGCTTAGTATCAGACATAACGCTGTAAAAGTAAAAAAGTCAGATTGCTACACAGTATACCTAAGGCGTCGAGCTTGAGCGCCTCCCGTTAGAGGCATTTTCACCTCCTTGGCAAAGAGGGACGAAAAAATGGCTTAGTAGCTTGACTTATCGAGAAAAAATCAGCATAATGCCTGTTTTCCCGCACACGTGTGATTAGTGTGATGTCCAATTTGAGGAATGCCCTCAGACACGCTAATCCGCTATTACAAAAAGGTTTTGTAGGTTCTCTTTTCTAGAGAATTTAGCAAAACGGGCGAGGTTTTACATGTACGCAATTATCAAAACCGGCGGTAAGCAGTACCGCGTTTCTGTTGGCGACAAGCTCAAGGTCGAAACCTTGGAAGCTGACGCTGGCGCTCAGGTGACTCTCACTGAAGTTTTGGCCATCAGCGATGACCAGGGCTTGAAAGTTGGTAACCCCACTCTTGCTGGTGCTACCGTGACGGCTACCGTCCTTTCCCACGGTCGTGGCGACAAGGTCCGTATCTTTAAGTTCCGTCGTCGTAAGCACTCCATGAAGTCTGGCGGTCATCGTCAGAACTACACCGAGCTCAAGATCGACGCGATCGCAGCTTAATTTTGTTAACCGACTTTTTATAGAGAAGTACAAAAATGGCACATAAAAAAGGTGGCGGCTCTACCCGCAACGGTCGTGACTCTAAGGCAAAGCGCCTTGGTGTGAAGGTTTTTGGCAACGCTGCTGTTAACGCTGGTGGCATTATCGTTCGTCAACGTGGTACGAAGTTCCACGCTGGTGACAATGTCGGCATGGGCAAGGACTACACGCTCTACGCTCTCGTTGACGGCGTTGTGAAGTTCGAAGTCAAGGGCGCTTTCAATCGCCAGTACGTGACGGTCGAACCGATCTCTGCCTAATAGGGCAGTGAGTACAAAGTAGCCCTTTGTACCAACATAAATACCGAAAAGCCCAGCTGGTTGACCAACTGGGCTTTTTTGACGACAGAATTCTTTGATGTCGATGTGATTTAGTCTGAGAGAAAGGATGCCAAGCATCGTTAACTCTGCTATTGTGTTTTCGACATTCCTTTAACCATTTTTTTCATTTCCCAAAGGTACGTCCGTGAAGTTTGTTGATGAAGCAAAAATTGAAGTCCAGGGTGGTAAGGGCGGCAACGGTGCGGCAAGCTTCCGTCGCGAAAAGTTCATCCCGAAGGGTGGCCCTGACGGTGGCGACGGTGGTCGTGGCGGCTCTGTCTGGGCTGTAGCTGACCGCAATATCAACACGCTCGTGGACTATCGCTATACGCGTAAGTTCTTTGCTCCGAACGGCGAAAATGGCCGTGGGGCAGACTGCTATGGCGCGGGCGGCGCAGATATCACCTTGCGTATGCCTGTAGGGACGCTCATTCGCGACACCGATACCGGGGAAGTGATTGCCGACTTGAATGTCCATGGCGCCAAGGCCTTGTTGGCCGCAGGCGGCAAGGGCGGCTTGGGGAACTTACACTTTAAGAGTTCCATTAACCGTGCTCCAAAGCAGGCTACGCCTGGAGAACCAGGGCAGTACCGATCCCTCGAGCTTGAGCTTCAAGTGCTCGCCGATGTGGGCCTGCTTGGTATGCCAAACGCTGGGAAATCCACATTTATTACCGCGGTTTCTAATGCTCGCCCGAAGATTGCAGACTATCCCTTCACCACGCTCCACCCGCATTTAGGCGTGGTGCGTGTGGGTCCCGAACAGAGCTTTGTGCTCGCTGATGTGCCGGGCTTAATTGAAGGGGCTGCTGAAGGGGCTGGTTTAGGTCACCTCTTCTTGCGCCACCTCTCTCGCACCAAGATTTTGCTTCACGTCATTGACGTGGCTCCGTTTGATACGGAAAGCGATCCCATCGCTCAGGCCCATGCGCTTGTGGCTGAATTGGAAAAGTACGATCCTGCGCTTGCCGAAAAACCGCGTTGGATTGTGCTCAACAAGATGGATCTTGTGGAAGAAGCTGAGCGCGAAGCCCTAATTGAAAAGTATCGTGAAGCACTCGCCCCCAATGGCGAACCGCTCTTTGTGATCTCGGCAGCAACGCGTGAAGGCTGTAATGAGCTTTTGAACGCGCTCGCCCAGAAGATTGATGAAGACCGTCGTAGCGAACTTGCCTTCGCAGACGACGAACGCTTTAGCCCGACTGAATAAAAATTCCGAAGGAAGTGTCTGTACCCTCAGGCGCTTCCTTTTTTAGTTTGTTTTTTTCTATCTTTTAAGGGTATCACCAAAATGTCTTGGTTTGAGTCTTACTTTAAGTTGAAGGACCACAACACCACTGTTTCTCAGGAAGTGTTCGCGGGTATTACGACCTTCATGGCCATGAGCTATTTGATTTTCGTTGTCCCGGGAATGCTCGCTGACGGCGGCATGCCTAAGGATGCGGTGGTGGGCGGCACGATTCTCGTGACGATCGCTATCACGCTACTGATGGGCTTGTGGGCGAAGTATCCGGTTGGGGTTGCTCCTGGCTTAGGGATTACGGCTTTCTTTGCTTATTACGTTTGCGGTCCTGCTGGCTACACCTGGCAGGCTGGTTTGGGCGCGGTGTTTATCTCTGGTATCGTCTTCTTCCTCTTGACGGTCACGCGTATCCGCCAGTACATCATTAATTCCGTGCCAATGGACTTGAAGCTGGCCATCGTGGTGGGTATCGGTTCCTTCATTGCCTTGATCGGCTTGAAGAACGGTGGCATCGTGGTGAAGGATCCCAGCACCTTCGTGACCTTGGGCGATATCACCAAGCCTGAAGTGCTCCTCTTTATCTTTGGCTTCTTCTTCACGGGCACCTTGATGGTGTTGAAGTTCCGCGCCGCCATGCTCTTAGGCATTATCGTCACGACGATTTTAGGGATTGCCTGCGGTGTGACACACTTGCCAGAAGGCAGCTGGATCTCCTTTGATTTGCCTGATGTGGCTGGCACCTTCATGCAGCTTGACTTGAAAGGCGCGCTCTCGCACGGGTTGATCAGCATTATCTTCACCTTGACCATGGTTGACTTGTTTGACAACATGGGCGTCTTGATCGGTTTGGCTCGTAAGTGCGGCTTTATGCGTCCTGATGGCGAAATCAAGAATTTGGATAAGGCCTTTATTACTGACTCCGTTGGGACGATGTTCTCTGCTGTGGTTGGGACGACGACGGCTACCTCCTACTTGGAAAGTGCTGCTGGCGTGGCCGCTGGTGGTCGCACCGGTTTGACCGCTGTGGTGACGGCACTCTGCTTCGTGTTGGCTCTCTTCTTTATTCCGCTCGTCGGGATTGTGCCTAGCTACGCTACGAGCCCGGTGCTCGTGATTGTGGGCGCTTTGATGATGCAAGAAGTGGTGAACATCCGCTTTGATCGCCTTGAAGTCGCTATCCCTGCCTTCTTGACGATCGTGGTGATGCCGTTCACGTTTAACATCGCCACGGGCTTTGGCTTTGGCTTTATCAGCTACGCGCTTCTCCACATATTGACGGGTCGTTGGCGCGAAGTCACGCTCTTCATGTATTTGATCGCGGGCTGCTTCGTGATCAATTTTGTGATGCGTGCTTAAGACACGAGAAACGCAAAACACACTACACTAGATTGTGAAGCGTAAAACCGCTCGCTCTTTTCCTAAGAGTTGGGCGGTTTTTTTATCTATACATAAAGACTTTGGTAGATCGGAGAAGAGAATGCTAAAAGATGCCAAACGTGTCGTCGTCAAAGTGGGCAGTGCTCTTGTGACGAATGACGGTCGCGGACTCGACGTGGCGGCCATTGAACGTTGGGCTACCCAGATCGCAGCGCTCCAGAAAATGGGCAAGGAAGTGATTTTGGTGAGCTCGGGTGCTATTGCTGAGGGCGTGTTGCGCCTCGGTTGGCATAGCCGACCAGATCAGGTCTACCAGTTGCAGGCTGCCGCCGCGGTCGGTCAGATGGGCTTGGTGCAAGCCTATGAAACGCATTTCCGTGACCACGGGATTGGCACAGCACAGGTCCTTTTGACGCACCAGAATTTAACGGACCGTGAGCAGTATTTGAATGCTCGCATGACGATTCGTGAACTCTTGCGTTTAGGGATCGTGCCGGTGGTGAACGAAAACGATACGGTTGTCACCAACGAAATTAAAGTGGGCGACAACGATACGCTGGGCGCGCTTGTTACCAACTTGGTGGAAGCTGATGTGCTCGTGATTCTCACCGACCAACGAGGGCTTTACACCGCTGATCCGCGAAAAAATCCCGATGCGGAGTTTGTCGCTACCGCGAAGGCGGGCGATCCTGCGCTTGAAAAAATGGCAGGGGGCGCTGCGAGCTCCCTTTCTAAGGGCGGCATGATCACGAAGATTTTGGCCGCTAAGCGTGCTGCGCGCTCTGGTGCTGGCACCATTATCGCTTCGGGGCGTGAAGAGGATGTCCTGGTGCGTTTAGCCAACGGTGAGCATATCGGTACGCACTTAGAACCCACAGCCTCGGTTCTTCATGCGCGTAAGCAGTGGATTGCTGACCATTTGCGCTCAAGTGGGTACTTGGTGCTCGACGATGGGGCCGCGAATGCGCTTATTCGCCAACACACGTCGCTTCTTCCCGTTGGCGTCATTGACGTGAAGGGCGACTTTGTGCGTGGTGAAGTGGTTACCTGTGTACGAGAAGATGGCACCCCCATTGCACGCGGTCTGGTGAACTATTCGAGCACGGATGCTCTGCGCCTTCGCCGTGCCCACACGGACGAAATTCCAGAGCGTTTAGGCTACATGGAGCAGCCCGAAATGATTCACCGCGATAATATGGTGGTCCTTGGCGACGCTTAACCTCGTCGCTTCTAGTACAATTAGTGAATTCTGCGAAAAGGCACTTTTTATTTTCTAGAAAGTGCCTTTCTCGTGAAAGTACGTCAAAAGAAAAAAGAGGGCGCGAGATGCCCTTTTCTTTATGGCGACTCAAGAAAAAGATTTCTAGGGAAATGGCGTCAAACGCCACTTCTAACCGTTAACTCACACGAAAATAAGCGTATGCGAGCCCGTTCCTTTTTTATTTCGACGCTTAAAGAAGCGCCTGCTGATGCCGACATCACGAGTATGAAGCTCTCCATCCGTTCCGGGATGATTAAGAAGTTAGCTGCTGGTGTCTATAACTACATGCCGATTGGTCTTCGTACCATTCGCAAGATTGAAAAGATTATCCGCGAAGAAATGGAAAGAGCGGGTGCGATCGAAATCTTGATGCCAGTGGTGCAGCCTGCTGAACTCTGGCAGGAATCGGGCCGTTGGGCTAAGTATGGCGACGAGCTCTTGCGCTTTAAAGATCGCCATAACCGCGACTTCGTAATTCAGCCGACCTCGGAAGAAGTCGTCACCGATATCGCTCGTCAGGAAATTAAGAGCTGGCGTCAGTTGCCGGTGAACTTCTACCACATCCAGACGAAGTTCCGTGACGAACGCCGTCCTCGCTTTGGCGTGATGCGTGGTCGTGAATTCACGATGAAGGATGCTTACTCCTTTGACCGTGATGAAGAAGGGGCTAAGGTCTCCTACGACAAGATGTATGACGCTTACCAGCGCATTTTTAAGCGCTTGGGTCTTCTTTTCCGCGCTGTGCGTGCCGATACTGGCGCCATTGGTGGCAGCCGCTCCCACGAATTCCAGGTGATCGCTGATGTGGGCGAAGACGTGATTGCTTACTGCCCGGATAGCGACTACGCCGCGAATATCGAATTGGCTGAAGCCTTCTCCTTGATTCCGACTCGCGCCGCTGCGACGGAAACGATGGAAAAGGTGCCAACCCCGAATCGTGAAAAGTGCGAACAGGTGGTTGAACTCTTGGGTCTTCCGCTCGAGCGTTCGATGAAGTCGGTTATTTTGGCCGCAGATCGCGTGGACGAAAAGGGGAATCCCTTGCCCGCGAAGATCGTTTTGATCATGCTCCGTGCTGACCATGATTTGAACGAAGTGAAGGCGGGTCACTTGCCTGAATTAAAGGATGGCTTCCGCTTTGCAACGGACGAAGAAATCGTTCAGCATTTTGGCTCCAAGCCTGGCTACATTGGTCCAGTTGGCGTTGGCGAAGAAGTTGCCATCTACGCTGACTTGACAGCAGCCAATATGTCTGACTTTGTCTGCGGTGCGAACGACGAAGGTTTCCACTTTAAGGGGGTGAACTGGGGTCGTGATTTGCCCGAACCCAAGGCAGTGGACCTCCGTAACGTCGTCGAAGGCGATAAGTCCCCAGATGGCAAGGGTGTCTTAAAGATGCAACGTGGTATTGAAGTCGGTCACGTCTTCTACTTAGGGACGAAGTATTCCGAAGCCTTGAAGGCCACGTATTTGGACGAAAACGGCAAGCCTCAGCTCCTTGAAATGGGTTGCTATGGTATCGGCGTGACGCGCTTGGTGGGGGCTGCCATTGAACAGTGCCACGACGACAAGGGCATCATGTGGCCAGACAATATTGCGCCTTTTGAAGTCGTGATCTGCCCGATGAACTACGCTAAGAGCGAAGATGTTCGTCGTGAAGCCGATAAACTGTATGAAGACTTGAAATCTCGCGGCGTTGATGTTATCCTTGACGACCGTGATATGCGTCCCGGCGTTATGTTCGCCGAATGGGAATTGATCGGTGTACCGCACCGTGTAGTGATTGGTGATCGTGGTTTAGCGAACGGCGAAGTGGAATATGCTTGCCGTCGTAACCTCGACACAAAAGAAATGTTGCCCTTAGACCGGGCAGCAGAGCTCGTTGCTGGAAAAATCCAGCAGGGCGAATAATCCTTAGTAGGGACTTAACCAAAAAAGTCTGTGCTATGGTCTGACAGCAGGAGTTTTGAAGTGAGAACTCCTGGACAGGAGTTTCTTTGGTCGGAAACTCCTGGGGAAACTTGGTAACTTCGGTTACCAAGTTTTTTTTTACCTATAAAAAAACTCCTCCAGTTTTTGCAACTAGAGGAGCTCTTTGAGGAAGGTCTTTTTATCGTTTGTCGTCCACTGGGTCAAAGGTGAGCTTCAAATCACGCGGTACCGCGAACCCAGCTTCGGGTTTCGGGAAAGGCTGACACTTCATAATGGCGCTTTCCACTGCGCGGTCATAAGCGGCCCAGCCAGAGGATTTAAGCTGCTTAGGCGTACCGACGCGCTCCCCTGTTGGGAGAAGTGAGACGGAGTATTCCGCCACATACTGACCACGGCGCACCGTCGGGTTCACATCAATGTTGATGTTCGGACGAATACAAGCCACCACACGAGCGTTATAGCTCGCGTAGGCGCTCCCAGAGAGGTTCTGACGAACGTTATTCTTATCGCCCTTGGTAGTGCCTGAGCGCGTACCATTGGGGTCAGATTTCGCATTTAAACGAGCCAACTCTTGCTGGCGCATCGCGGCACGAATACGTTCACGCTCTTGACGTTCTTTTTCAGCTTGCTTCTTAGCGGCTTCTTCAGCGGCCTTTTGCTTAGCCTCTTCAGCCTTCTTGGCTTCTTCGGCCTTCTTTTGCTCTTCAAGGCGCTTTTCTTCCGCTAACTTAGCCTGACGCTCTGCTTCGGCCCTCTTAGCCTCTTCTTCAGCTTTGCGACGTTCTTGTTCGAGCTTTTCTTGGGCTTGGCGTTCGGCTTCCTTACGCTGACGCTCTTGCTCAGCGGCAATGGCGTCCTGACGTTCTTTCTCAAGCTTCGCTTCTTCAGCCTTTCGCTGCTCTTCTTGGGCGCGGCGCTCTTCTTCTTGGCGCTTTTGCTCTTCAGCAGCCTTACGAGCTTCTTCTACCTTTGCAAGCTCTTCTTGACGAGCTTGCTCGCGTTGAAGGGCTTCACGCTTTAAGGTTTCTTCGAGCTGAGCCTTAGCGGCAGCAGCCTTTTGAGCTTCTTGGGGATCGTCTTGGGGACGTGCCTTGGGGTCTGGTTCTTCGTCGGGGAGCTTTTTCGCTACCCCGTTAGGATCGTTCCCTGCGGAGACATCTTCTGGTGCCCAAAGCTCGGCATACACCGTCTCAGACTGTGTTTGCCACTGAAAAACAGTGAAGAGGCCAATAAAAAGCAAGACGTGCACAACCCCAGAGAGCAACAACGAACGTTGCAACTCCTTCTTTTCGCTTTCGCGATTTGTTGTGATTTCGGACTTTTCACTCATGGTCTTCAACTCTTAGCGGGGGCTACGTTCAACGCGAAGCGACAAGCCGACGCGGGCAATATCCGCGGCCTGTAAGGTTTTGAGCACATTAATGACGGTGTCGTATTTGACGTCTTTATCAGCGGCGACAACGACTGGCGTGTCAGGCTTTTCACCCTGAGCGTTTTTCACGCTAGCAACGAGCCCCGGCATATCCACTGGGGTCGTATTTTTCCCAGAGCGCAACGAGAGGCGACCATCTGGGAAGACGATCACTTCGACCACTTGCTCGGGCGCTTTACTTGCTTTGCTTACCGCGGGCAAATTGATCATGCTCGGATTCACAAAAGGCGCAGAGACCATCAAAATAATGACCAAAACGAGCATGACGTCGATATAAGGCACGACGTTCATCTCGGCCATCAAGCCTCGGCGTTTTGAACCATCACGCAGAGACATGGCTTACCCCCTCGTTTGCTGGCGATGCAAAATGTTGAGGAACTCTTCGCTAAAGCCGTCCACACGGTTGGCTAAGCGAAGGATGCGGTTGTTGTAGTAGTTGTAGGCGGCCACTGCAGGAATAGCAGCAAACAAACCAATAGCCGTTGCCACAAGGGCTTCAGCAATACCTGGGGCGACCACAGCAAGGCTCACATTGTCGAGCGAGGCAAGGCCCGTAAAGGCATTCATAATCCCCCAGACCGTACCGAACAAACCAATGTAAGGCGCGGTGGAGCCAATGGAAGCCAAGAGGGGAAGTCCTGCTTCCAAGCGGTCCATTTCGCGGGTGTAGACGGCTTTCATGGCGCGAGAGACGCTATTGAGCGCATGGGGATCTTGGCGGTTTTGCTTTAAGAATTCCGTCATCCCAGCAGCGAAGATACGTTCTTCGATGCCGCTCGAATCTTGATTGCGGCGAGCCGAGTCCATCAACTGGGTGAGCTCGACACCGTGCCAGAAGCGATCTTCAAATTCGTCAATCTGCTTGGTGGTGCGAGCCACGAAGAAGTATTTACGGAAAATCACCGTCCAACTAGAGATAGAAAGACCAAGAAGGATCACGAGAACGCATTTGACAACGAAACTCGCGTTGGCAATCAAAGTCAGAATAGATAAATCTGCGGTTGTGGTAGGCATATTGAACAAATCGTTATGGATTTAAACAATGGGAAAAATTTTTCTTTTGGTTTTATTCCGCTTTAGGCTTCACGAAAGGAAGAATCTTTTCTCGTGCTTCAGCAGGAATGGCCATTGGTTGGCGGGTGGTGGCATTAATCGCCCCCACGCGAACTTTAGCCGAGACAAGCACTTCGTCGCCACGCATCACCTTCTGATCAAAGATGATCGAGGCGTGACCTAAGCGTTCGATTTCAGCCGTCACGATAAGCGAGTCTTCAAGCTGTGCGCTCTGGTGGTACTTAATGGAGATATCCGCCACCACAAAGAGCAAACCGTTTTCTTGGTGGCGTGCTTTGTTTTGCGAGAAGCCCGACTGGCGAAGCCACTCCGAGCGTGCGCGTTCCATGTAGCAGAGATAGTTGGCGTGGTAGACAATGCCACCGGCGTCAGTATCTTCCCAGTAAACCTGTATCGGAAGGGTGAAAGTCGACATAAAAGCGTTTAAAAAAGTATAGGTTAAATAACCTTTAGCGTATAGGAAGCGGCCTTCGTGCGTGAAATAACCTTGTTACGGCATGCTACGAGAAGCGCAAACTTTCAATACGTCTAGAGAGGCATGAAATTCTAACTCTAGCAGGAAAGTGTGAGCAAAAAAGCACACTGAAAAATGCGTTTTTTTGGGCTTAGTTCGAGGTGAGGAGACGAGTTTTACGGCTCATCCTCTTCCATATGAGCAAAAAGATCCTGCGTGATATTTCGAAGCGAGTGCTTTCCAAAGTGCTGCCAGGCGTGCGTCGTGGCAACGCGACCGCGTGGTGTGCGCTGCAGGAACCCCTGCTGAATCAAGTAGGGTTCGACGACGTCTTCTAGCGTATCGCGATCTTCGCCAATCGCCGAAGCGAGATTTTCAATCCCCACAGGGCCACCGTTAAATTTATCGATGATCGTCAAGAGGAAGCGGCAGTCGATTAAGTCAAGACCGCGCGGATCGACGTGAAGCATCTTGAGCGCATTGGTGGCAACGGCAGAGGTGACGACACCGTCGTGTTTTACTTCCGCGTAGTCACGCACGCGACGAAGCAGTCGATTGGCTACGCGAGGCGTCCCACGGCTGCGGCGCGCGATTTCGTAGGCCCCTTCTTCATCCATCGCAACGTTAAGTAGGCGAGCAGAGCGCTTCACAATGCGTGCGAGCTCATCAGGGGTGTAAAACTGCAATTGGTTCACAATCCCAAAGCGAGCACGTAGTGGCGTGGTGAGCGAACCTGCGCGCGTCGTAGCCCCAATCAGCGTGAAGGGCGGTAGATCGATTTTGATCGATCGCGCGGCAGGACCCTCTCCAATGATGATGTCGATTTGATAGTCTTCTAGCGCAGGGTAGAGGATTTCTTCCACTACGGGCGAGAGACGATGAATTTCATCGATAAAGAGAATGTCGTTGGGTTCCAAGTTCGTGAGAATCGCGGCCAAGTCACCAGGGCGCTCCAAGACAGGGCCCGAAGTTTGGCGCAAATTCACGCCCATTTCGTGCGCCACAATATGCGCGAGCGTGGTTTTCCCTAAACCCGGCGGGCCAAAAAGGAGCAGATGATCTAATGGCTCTCCACGACGTTTAGCAGCCTCAATAAAGATATGAAGCTGCTCACGAATATCCTCTTGACCCACATAGTCTTCGAGGCGATCTGGGCGAAGTGCACGATCAACGTTTTCTTCGTTCGGCGACGTGGCTCGAACACTGACCACACGATCATCGGTTTGCATTAAACACTTTCCTTTTCTTCAGTATCGCTTTAGTGCGAGAGATAGCGCAGTGCTAAGCGAATCCCTTCACTCACAGAGACGTCCGCATCGAGCGTCTTCACAGCGGCTTGCGCTTCGCGCTCCGAGTAACCCAAAGCGACCAAGGCACTCAAAATATCGTTAGCATTGGCGCTCACAGGCACCACAGAGGCACCACCCACCGAGAGGAGTTTACCCTTTAATTCCAAGACTAAACGTTCTGCGGTCTTTTTGCCAATACCCGGGACGCGAGTCATGAGTCCAGCGTTACCTGCTTCCACAGCGCTTGCCAAATCAGGCACAGCCATCCCAGAGAGAACTGCTAAGGCAATACGTGGCCCAATGCCAGAGACTTTAATCAGGGCGCGAAACGCGGTGCGTTCCGCTTCGGTGCTAAAGCCATAGAGGAGCTGCGCATCTTCGCGCACCACCATATGCGTTAAGAGCACAATTTTGTTCCCTTCAAGGGGCAAATTGCAGAAGGTCGACATCGGAACATCAACCTCATAACCCACCCCATTGACATCCACCAAAATGCGCGGGGGCGTTTTTTCTAAGAGCGTACCACTGAGACGACCAATCATTTCGTCGATCCTTTCGCCTTAAAGGCGCTTGTCCAAGCCTGACGAGCCCCACGCTGCGTGCGACCATGTCTCGCAGTGGCGTAAGTGCGCGTCGTTGTTCCTTGATTTTCGTAATTTTGCATTGTGTGGCGATTAGCGCCACAGATGGCGGCACCCAAGGCATCCGCCTCGTCAGGAAGGAGCTTTTCTCCTCGCTGCAAAAGCATTGCCACCATCTTTTGAATCATGAGTTTGTCGGCTTTGCCTGAGCCCGTGACCGCGAGCTTAATTTCGCTTGGCGTATATTCGAGCACTTTCACGCCCGCTAAATTTGCCGCAATGAGGGCGGCCGCTCGAGCCTGACTTAAAAAGAGCGTACTTTGTGGGTTCACGTTGACGAAAACTTTTTCCACGCAAATGAGTTCAGGTTTGAGACGAGCAATGATCTCAGAGAGCCCACGGACAATAAAGCCTAAGCGCTCAGCGAGCTCGCCCTGAGGGGGATTGAGTACACCACTCTCGATGTGAGTGAAGTGATTCCCTTCCACATCAATGGCACCCCAACCTGTGTGATTGAGCCCCGGATCAAACCCTAAAATACGCATGCTTTCCTCATAGGAAAACTCTCCCTCTATAGGGAGAGTTGAGCCTTACCTTTAGCGACCAAAACCGCCCGGGAAGCCGCCACCCATACCAGGGAAGCCACCCTTACCAAAGCGACCAAGGCTACGCATAATCTTGCCTAAGCCGCCTTTTTTCATCTGCTTAATCATGCCCTGAGACTGTTCAAACTGCTTCAGTAGCTTGTTGACTTCGTGCACAGGCACGCCAGAACCCGTGGCGATACGCTTTTTGCGGCTCGCCTTGATTAATTCAGGTTTGCGACGCTCTTGTGGCGTCATCGCATCGATAATCCCCACCGTGCGACGAAGCGTTTTCTTTGCTTCTTCATCGTTCACTTTAGAGGCCATGCTTTGGAATTGAGCTGGGAGCTTTTCGAACATCGAAGAGAAACTATCCATATTGCTCATTTGCGTCAGTTGAGCACGGAAGTCGTTTAAGTCGAAGTGGTCTCCGCTTGCCATCTTTTGAGCAAGCTTTTCCGCGGCGGCCATGTCGATCGACTTCTGAACGTCTTTCACCAAGCCTACGATGTCGCCCATGCCGAGAATACGGCTAGCCATCGCTTCTGGATCGAACGTATCAAAGCCCGTTAATTTTTCGCCAGAACCCACGAACTTAATCGGCTTACCCGTGACGTGGCGCACCGACAAAGCGGCACCACCACGGCTGTCGCCGTCGATCTTCGTCAAGATGATCCCGGTGAGGGGGAGTCGTTCGTTAAAGCTCTTAGCGGTGTTCACCGCGTCTTGACCCAACATAGCGTCAATCACAAAGAACGTTTCTGCGGGCTTTAAGAAGGTATTGAGTTCCGCGACTTCTTGCATCATCGCTTCGTCAATGGCGAGACGACCTGCCGTGTCGACGATCAACACGTCGAAGAATTTACGCTTTGCGTAGTCAAGCGCAGCCTCAGCAATGGCGAGCGGCTTTTGATTGACTTCACTCGGGAACCATTCAGCTTGCGTCTGAGCGGTCACCGCCTTTAACTGATCAATAGCGGCAGGACGATAAACGTCAGCAGAGACCGTTAACACTTTCTTGTGAAGCGTCTCGGTAATGTATTTAGCGAGTTTCCCAGCGCTCGTCGTTTTACCTGAACCTTGAAGACCCGCAAGGAGAATGACGGCAGGCGGCTGAACGTGGAAATTTAATTCACGCTCTTGGGGCGTTAAGTCCCCGCCGATAATCGCTGTCAACTCGCGCTGCACCACGCCAACCAAAGCTTGACCAGGGTTGAGGTTACCAACGACCTCTTCACCCATTGCTTTGTCTTTAATGCGGGCAAGCACTTCTTTGACAACGGGGAGTGCCACGTCCGCTTCAAGCAGAGCCAAGCGGATTTCGCGCAACATATCCTTGGTGTTTTCTTCCGTTAAACGCGCTTGCCCACGCATGGTTTTGACAATTTTGGAGAGACGTTGGCTTAACGAATCGAGCATAATGAGATTAATTCCTGTTTTCTAGAGGAGTCGCGAGCACCAGTGGGCTCAAACGACGAAGTCTGACGCATCTTGCCACTCTCGGACAGGATGGATGCGCAGCCTTGACTAAATCGAGTACTTTTTTTGGGTGCTTTGAATGAGATTTCAGCGATTCCTAAGAGGAAAAGGCTAAAATTCATAGACAAAAGAAGTACGATAATTTATCACGATACGTGATCTTTGCGCAGTTTGCTCAAAAAGGCAATCGGCGCAAGTATTTCTTACCAAAAGTCTTATTTTATAGAGACTGCCCGAGTTTTGCATTTGATTAAAGCGGTGTGCTGTCGTGGATTTCTCTAAGAAGATCTCCGCTAAGAGTGGCGGTATACTTTGAGAATCAATGACACCAGTAAAGAGACAATAGGGTGAGGGGAGTTGGGGTCGATGTGCCCATAGCGTCCAACGAATGTTGATCTCTTTACTTTTGAGTTGCCTAAAGGATTGGTTATGACATTACTTAGCGTTAGCGCTTTGCTTGCTACCGTGCTCTACCTTGCATCGGGGATCGGCATTATCAGTGCGATGAAAGGTCGTGAGGGGAAAGCCTCTAGCCTTTGGCGTTGGCCTGTGTTGCTGGGCCTTGTGGCGCATGCTATTGCGCTTCATGGGGAAATGTTCCGCCCCGAAGCGGTGCACTTTGGCTTTGGGTACGCTATTTCCGAGACCTGCTTTTTTGCCATTGTGATTCTTCTCATTGAAACGTGGATTCACCGACTCCATGGGCAGTTTGGGATTGTGCTCTGCTTAGCGGGCTTAGGCACCTTGATGCCAATCCTTTTCCCGGGCGCAGCGATTGTCGCTGTTGAATGGACGCCGATTTTCCGTTGGCACCTCTTCTTTGCGATCGCAGGCTACGCCTTCATGTTTGTGGCCGTGGTCCAAGCCGTGGTGATCGGCGCACAGAACCGCCGCTTAAAAGAACCTCGCGAAGACGACGCGAAGATGGACTTCTTGGATTCGATGCCTGGGCTCGTCGTGATGGAACGTATTTTCTTCCGTATCGTGGCTGTGGGCTTTTTGTGCATCACCGTGACCATTATTTTGGGCGCCGTGACGACGCACGATACGTATGGCACGTGGTTGCACCTTGACCATAAGGCAGTGCTTACGTGGATTTCTTGGGCAATCTTTGCGATTTTGCTCTTGGGTCGTACGTTTGCTGGCTGGCGCGCGAAGACCGCTCTCGTCTGGTTCTGGGTAGGTGTCGGACTCTTCTGTATCGCCTACCTTGGGTATTCGTTAACGAACGAACTTCTGCGCTAAGGGGCTCTCCATGGGACGCATAATCTTTTTTGTTCTACTCGCAGTGCTCATCTGGCTTGCCTGGACGATCCAACGACGCCAGAAAAACTTCCAGAACAAAATGTCTGAGCGCATGCGCGAGATGGAAGAACGCCAAGGCATTCGTCCTTCTGAGAAGATTGAAACGCAGACAACGCAGTGCGAATACTGTGGCGTCTACTTTCCTCAGTCCGAAGCGATCAAAGACGAGGCGGGGCATAAGTACTGCTCTGACGTTTGTCGCGATCGCGCTCGCCGTCACGCGCAAAATCACTAAGGAGTGCGTATGCCACGCATTCGTCCCTTCTTTGCCGATGGCTGGTTCAATAGTGCGGTGCACCAATCCTCACCGCACTTTAACGAGCGTCCAGAGGGAATGCCGATTTCGCTCGTTGTGCTCCACTATATTTCGCTTCCCGCTGGGGAGTTTGGTGGGAGTGCAGTGGACGACCTTTTTATGGGGCGCCTTATTGAAACTGAGGACCCCAAGCTCTCTGAACTTCGTGGCCTTCGCGTCTCTTCCCACTTCTTTATTCGTCGTACGGGCGAAGTTCGCCAGTATGTTTCACTCTTTGATCGTGCTTGGCACGCAGGCGTTTCGACGTTTGAAGGGCGAGAGAACTGCAACGATTTTTCCGTTGGGATTGAAATCGAAGGAACGGGCTCTGTGCCCTTTGCTGAAGCGCAATATCTAGCCCTCTCTCCGCTACTTGGGGCACTACGCCGAACGCTTCCTATTGAAGCGGTGACGGGGCACGAGTTTATTGCGCCAGGGAGAAAACAGGATCCGGGTCCCTACTTTAATTGGTGGCGCGTGAGGAATATGCTCCCCTCCAGTGTGCGTGTGGTAAATGACCCTCAACGCCCGCTCTCGTCGCTAGTCTAAGTGCTCATTTGAGAGTTGCCGTTACACGATTCTTTCACGCGAAAAGAGAGAATCCGTATAATAGCTAAGACTTTATTTTTCTTTTGTCCATGAGCCTTTCTCGGGAAAAGACTCATTACTCAATAGGAAAGGATGACAATGCTCTTAACGCTCGTTGAATTCCTGCTGCGATCGCTCATCTCGATTGTTGGCTTCATTTTCTTGTTGCGCGCATGGCTCTATGTTTGGGCATTCTCTCCTCGTCATCCTTTTGTGATGTTTGTGCGCCGCGTCTCGGACTGGTGGTCTAACCCCGTCTCTCGCATTATTCCGCCTCAAGGAGCCTTTGACTGGCCTAACCTCTTGGGCGCTTTCTTGGCCGCCATTTTGACGGTGGTGCTTCATGCCTGCGTGATTCATCCAGTGACGTTCTCGGCTGGGATGTGGATTATTGCGCCTTTTGCTATGCTGCTTCGCTGGGCGCTAGAGATGGTCGGTTGGTTCTTGATCATCTATATGTTCACGAGCTGGATGAGCCCTCAGGGTCCGATGCACTATCTTTTGGGGACGTTACTCGAACCTTTCTTGCGTCCTCTGCGCCGCTTGCCACTTACGATCGGACGCTTTGATTTTGCGCCCTTACTGCTCTTTATCCTTTTGTTGGTTTTGCAGACGATCGTGTTGCCTTTCTCGCAAGGTGGCTACATCTACTAAAAACGGAATTTTCTAAAAATTGAGCCCTTCAGTTGAAGGGCTCGATTGTTTTAGGGCTCTGCGTTTTTGAAGAACGCTTCATAGTCTTTCAAGAGTTCTTCTTCACTATAGGTGTAGTTGGGACCCGCTACGGCGACTTTTTTCGCCGCAATGAGCGCGCCAAAGCGAGCGGATTCCACGGGAGAGTACCCATGATCCAGCCCCCAGAGAAGTCCACCTCGATAAGCGTCGCCTGCCCCTACGGGATCGACGCATTCTGTGGGCTTAGCCGGAATGTGGTGCTTTTCCCCATCGATGAAAACGCTGGATCCGCGTCCTCCATCAGTGCAGTAAACCGCAGGGCAGAGTTTGCTCAACTGAGCGGGCGTCAGCCCTGTCTTCTTCGCGTAGAACTCACTCTCATAAGTGGAGAAACAAACTCCAATTGAGTCGTTGACGAGCGCGATGAGCTCTTCTCCACTAAAGAGTGGCGTGGTCTGCCCGGTGTCCAGCAAATAAGGGATACGACGCTTTTTGAGCGCAGCGGCGTGCGCCAAAAGCGGATCGTGCGTCGTGGGGGCCAAAATCGCAAGCGAGACGTCTTTCTTAGGGAAAGGGATCTTGTCGGCGTAAGCCATTGCGCCCGAATAAAAGGTCGTCAGCTGACAGCCGTTTTTATCCGTGGTGATCACCGCTTGGGCACTATAGGTATCCATGTAGGTCGAAATGCCATCGGTGGGAATAGCGTGGTTTTCTAAGTGCACCATGAAGGCGCCCGCATCACACCCTACCGCGGTCCAAATGAGCGGATCGCCACCCAACTGCTTTAAAGAGTACGCAATGTTGCCCGCGCATCCCCCAATGGTGCGTCGCATGCCAGAGGCTTGAAAGGTGACGTTCAGATGATCAATCGAATCGCCTTTGATCGTGTTGCAAAACGCATCTTCATGATCAAAAACGGTGTCGTAGGCAAGAGAACCCGAAATCAAAATCGACATGCTTCACCTCGTCTGCTTAAAGAGGAGAGACTTTGACGCGAGCCGCAGGCACTGGGAGCGCTTCATCGAGCGTGAGCGTCAACGAGGCTTTTTGTCCTGCTTCAAGAATCGTTTCCGCGGGAAGCCCGTAGCTACCTGGTTCAAGCAACTTCTGTGCAATGGTATCGTCCGCATCGTCAAGAAGTCGCACTTCCAAGGAGGGGAGATGCTGCGCAAAGGCGGATTTATTTTCTAGCGTCACCGAGACCGTCGTGATGTTATTCGTATCAACGCTCAAATTCGCGACGGCATCAATCGCGTCCGCATCGTACCAAGCAAACCCAGGGCAGGGCACTTGACGGCAAACTTTTTCATAAAAGGGCTCTAAGACAGGCATCTGCTTAATGACGTAGCTGTGCCCTAAGAGAGCGCCTTCAGCGAGAATAGCGATAAAGGCAAGAAAACCAATGAGCCCAAAGAGCCAGCCCCAGCTCGACTTTTTGCGCTTTGGCGCTTCAACGGGGGCTCGACTATCAAAGTCAGCGATGGAATTTGCCAGGTCACTCATGACCGTGTCTGCTTCTTGAGCCACATTGCTGATGGCGGGACGCATGGCCTCAAGGCGCGCTTGAAGCTTTTCGTCGTCAACCGTGACAACCTCAGCTTTATCTGAGGAAAAGACAGTGTGGCACTCAGAACACTGAAGACGTGTTTCTGAGAAAGTATTGGGCACCTTCCAGAGGGCACCACAGGCAGGACAACGATAAATTTTTGCCATGAGCTATTTCTTCACAAATCAAAATTAGACTGGCGCGAGAACGGTTTCTCGCGCGACGAGGATCACTTTAGAGACGTTGCCCAGCTAAACACACCCATTCTTCCTCTTGCTTCCAAAGCGAGAGACGAACGCCAGGATCCACCTTGGCATAAGCGGCAATGATATCGTCCGCTTGTTCCGCAAGAATGCCAGAGAGCACAAGCGAGCCTTTTTCTGCGACACGACCTAAAAGAATTGGTGCGAGTTGTACCAAGGGACCACGCAAAATGTTGGCCACTACGATATCGAATTTCCCTTCAGGCATATCGTGGGGTTCCACAAAGAGGGCTTCGACTTCGTTCATCTCGGCATTCGCATCAGAGGCTTCCACGGCAAGGGGATCAATGTCCGTGCCTAGCACTGCGCCCGCGCCCACGAGCTTAGCAGCGATCCCCAAAATTCCCGTGCCGCAACCGTAGTCGAGCACCGAGTCGCCTTCTTTCACGTGCTCATCGAGCCACTGTAAGCAAAGATGCGTGGTGGGGTGAGAACCCGTGCCAAAGGCAACGCCTGGATCTAAGCGCAAGTTGATCGCGTTTTCGTCAGGCAATTCATGCCAGGTGGGCACAATCCAAAGGCGCTTAGAGACCTGAATTGGTTGGAACTGAGCTTGCGTGATACGCACCCAATCCGCATCTTCCATCGGGGAGTCTTCGAGAATTTCGATTTTCCCCATATTGAAGGCTTCAGAAGCAATAGCTAAGTTCGTTTGGATATCAAAGTCGCCGTCAGCGAGCACAGAGAGAATCGAGCGCGGCCATGCACGATTGGTGGGTTCTAAGCCCGGTTCCCCATAAAGAGGTTTTTCGTCAACGGATTGCGCATCAGCGTCTTCAATGGTGGCGCTGAGCGCCCCCGCGTCCATCAACATATCGGCAAGGGATTCGGCATTGCGTTCGTCGGTCAGCAGTTTGATCTGTCTCATTTGTGCTCAACGTTTGAAAGTGAAGGGGTGGGTAAAGGTAAAAAAGCCGGGCCACTAGCCCGGCTTCTTCTCATTATGAATGAGTTTCGGCTTTATTGCGAAGCTTTTCTTCCAAGTAGTGGATACTGGTTCCACCTTGGCAGAAGCGCTCGTCAATGAGCAATTCTCGGTGAAGCGCCGCGTTGGTCTTAATGCCTTCCACAGCTAACTCCGAGAGTGCGATACGCATGCGGGCAATCGCCTGCTCACGAGTGTCCCCATGAGCGATGATCTTTCCAATCATACTATCGTAATAGGGGGGTACGGTGTAACCAGAGAAGACATGGGAGTCGATACGAATCCCAGGACCGCCTGGCGTGTGCCACTCGGTAATGCGCCCCGGAGACGGCACGAACGTGAAAGGATCTTCTGCGTTAATACGGCATTCGATCGCATGACCACGCATCACGATATCTTTCTGACGAAGGCTCAAGCGTTCACCAGCAGCAATGCGGATTTGTTCACGAACGATATCTACGCCCGTCACCAACTCCGTCACAGGATGTTCCACCTGTACACGGGTGTTCATTTCGATGAAGTAGAATTCGCCATTTTCGTAGAGGAACTCAAACGTCCCTGCCCCACGATAGCCAATACGGCGACAAGCCTCGACACAACTCTTACCTAATTTAGCAATGAGGCGTGGGGAAATGCCGAAGGCTGGCGCTTCTTCCATCACTTTCTGGTTGCGACGCTGCATGGAACAGTCGCGTTCACCCAAATAGACCGCGTTTTGGAAATTGTCCGAGAGCACCTGAATTTCAATGTGGCGCGGATTTTCCAAGAATTTTTCCATGTACACCGTCGGGTTGCCGAAAGCGACGCGAGCCTCTTCACGAGTCATATTGACCGAGGTGAGAAGCGCGGCTTCCGTGCGCACAACACGCATCCCTCGGCCACCACCACCGCCCGAGGCTTTGATGATGACGGGGTAGCCAATCTGGCGAGCAATACGGAAAATTTCTTGCGGATCTTCTGGGAGTGCCCCATCGGAACCTGGCACGCAAGGAACACCAGCATCACGCATCGCTTGCTTGGCGCTCACCTTGTCGCCCATTAAGCGAATCGTTTCAGCGCGAGGCCCAATGAAGGTGAAGCCAGAGCTTTCCACACGTTCGGCAAAGTCGGCGTTTTCCGACAAAAAGCCGTAACCCGGGTGAATTGCTTCTGCGTCGGTGACTTCAGCAGCAGAAATGATGGCAGGAATATTGAGGTAGGACTGTGCCGAGGGGGCTGGCCCAATGCAGACGCTCTCGTCAGCTAAACGCACGTATTTTGCTTCGGCGTCAGCTGTGGAGTGCACAGCCACCGTTTTAATGCCCATCTCGCGGCAAGCGCGCTGAATACGCAACGCGATTTCGCCACGGTTGGCAATGAGAATTTTTCCAAACATAATCGGGAGATCCGAGCGTTATTCAAGGATGAAGAGAGGCTGACCGTATTCAACCGGCTGACCATTTTCAACGCAAATTTCGCGTACGACGCCGTCTTCTTCGGCTTCGACTTCGTTGAGCAACTTCATCGCTTCAATAATGGCAACGACTTGGCCCTTCTTCACGGTGTCGCCCACCTGAACGAAGGGATCGGCACCAGGAGAGGGTGCACGATAGAACGTACCAACCATGGGGCTATTGAGCGACTTGCCAGCCGGTGCTTCAGGAGCAGCGGCAGAAGCAGGAGCGGCAGGAGCGGGAGCCATGGCGGCAGCAGGGATTTCTGCAGGCAATACAACAGTAGAGGTGCCATGGACAGGAATGCTGGCGCCGTGGTTATTCACGATGCGCACGCGATCTTCACCTTCGGTAATCTCGAGTTCGGCAACGCCGCTTTCGCTAACGAGATCGATCAGTGTTTTAAGTTTTCTGAGGTCCATGATTTACAAAGCCTTTAAGTTAAACCGTCTTCTACATTGGGTCGCAAGCGAGGAGAAGGCGACCTCTTTTCGTAGAGGTTAAATGCGAGCAAAAGGTCTCCGAACGAGGGAGAAGCTAGAGCGCTCGCTCAAAATTTCTATAGCAATCCAATGCTTACTGCAAAGGTAGAGGGTGAGTAGAATACCTACAAAAAAGAGGAAAATCCACTCCTTAGCCCCTATCTTTCAGTAACCTGCGTCTATTTCAACGCAATTTTCTCTAATTTTGTCTTAAAAGTAAAGACCCAATAGAGGTTAATCCGAGGTATAGAGGCACTTTTTTGATCAAAAAGAGGAAAAAACTGTAAAAAATTGATCAAAACCCCATCCAAAGGAAGTAGACAATAATAGCGCGAAAATAAGCGATTTTCGCGTACGAAAAAAGCGATTTGCACGGTTGAAGCGCTTTTTTGGGATGGACGGATGAAGTGAGGATGAGGTTTGTGTGAGGGAATTTGTCGAATCTCGGGTGAAAAGCGCCAAAGGCGTTAAAATGCTATCTCGACAAGAAGCAGTGAGCTTCAAGATGCGCATGATTAGCGAAGGAGACAGTCAGCATGCATATTCATATCGTTGGGATTTGTGGCACCTTCATGGGTGGCGTGGCCCAGTTAGCCAAAGAAGCTGGGCATGAAGTCACAGGTTGCGATGCCAAAGTGTATCCCCCGATGAGCACTGCACTCGAAAATGCAGGGATTCATTTGGTTGAAGGGTGGGACGCTTCGCAAATTGAGCGCTTCTCGCCTGATATGTATGTGATTGGAAACGCGATTTCGCGTGGGAATCCTTTGCTCGAAGAGATTTTGAACCGAGGTCTCCCTTACACCTCGGGTCCAGCTTGGTTAGCTGACCATGTGCTTCAAGGGCGCCACGTGCTCGCTGTGGCGGGTACGCACGGAAAAACCACGACCACCTCGATGCTCGCTTGGATTTTGCGTGACGCAGGGCTTGAAGCGGGCTTTCTGATTGGAGGCGTTCCTCAGTGGAGCAATCGCTCTGCGCTTTTAGGCAACCCCAAAGCTCCCTTTGTGATTGAAGCGGACGAATACGACACCGCTTTCTTTGATAAGCGTAGTAAATTTGTGCACTATCGCCCGAGAACCGCCATTCTCAATAACCTTGAGTATGACCATGCGGATATCTTCCCCAATCTCGAAGCCATTGAAACGCAGTTTCACCATATGGTGCGCACGATGCCCTCTCAAGGGTTGGTTGTCTCGAACGCCACGGCACCTGCGCTCGATCGCGTCTTAGCGCGTGGTTGCTGGTCTAAGGTTGAATATTTTGATAGTCCCAAGGGCTGGTCGCTCTCAGACGAGGGCGAAGTTGCCTACGAAGGGAAGACTGTGGGCAAGATGGTCCTCTCAATGCCTGGGCGCTATAACGCACTGAACGCCTTGGCCGCGATTGCCGCCGCCAGAAGCGTGGGCGTCGAGCCCGCTCGTAGCCTTGAAGCGCTCGCGCGCTTTTCTGGCGTCAAGCGCCGTCAAGAAGTCAAAGGCATTGAAGCTGGTGTCACCGTGATTGATGACTTCGCGCATCATCCCACTGCCATTGAAGAAACCCTCAAAGCAATTGAAGGCAAATACGTAGGCGCTCGCATTTTGGCGGTGCTCGAACCCCGAAGCAACACGATGAAGTTGGGCACGATGAAGGATCGCTTGGCAGGCGCCCTTCAAAGTGCAGACAAGGTATTTTGCTACGCTGGCGCATCGGTGCAGTGGGAACCCGCCGAAGCGCTCAAAGTGTTGGGCCCCAAAGCCTATTGCACGCATGATTTTGACGCGCTTCTCGCCCAAGTTTTGGCAGAAGCGAAGTCGGGCGACATTGTGGTCTGTATGAGTAACGGCGCTTTTGGTGGCATTCATCAGAAGCTCTTAGATGGCCTCAAGGCACGTCGCGCCTAAGAAAGGATTGAAATTTATGCCAACCATTCTTTATTTGCACGGATTCCTCTCTTCTCCTCAGTCGGAGAAGGTGCGTATTCTTCGTGAAGCGATTGAAAAGGAAAACAAGAGTCGCGCAGAAGACGATCAGATTAAGTTGATTGCGCCCGATTTGAACCATCCGCCGCGCTGCGTCGATAAGTTGCTCTCGGAAATCGCTGAACGCGTTGATTTGTCCGATACCGCTGTGATCGGTTCGAGCTTAGGGGGCTTTTGGGCGACGCGCTTTGCCAATCGCTATGGTGTAAGAGCTGTGCTTCTCAACCCTTGCTTTGACCCATGGAGCTTTATCCCTAACTTTATTGGGGAGCAGACCGTTTATGGGACAGATCGTGTGGTGGAAGTCAAGCCCGAATTTGAAAAGGACTTTATTGAGCTCGATCGTGAAGTCCCTGCACAAATTTCGACGCTTCAACCCGTTTTAACGCTCATTTCGCTTGAAGATGAAGTGCTACCTTGGCGCAAAACCTATGAAGGCGCCGAGGGGAGTGAGCGACTCCTTCTCACAGGGGAAGACCATCGCATTACGGGCTTTGCCGAGTGGGTTGACCGCGTGCTCGCTTTCGCATTAGGAAATTAAAGCGAGAAGCGCGGAAGATCAAAACAAATGTGGTAACCTAGACCACTTCTCTACCGAACAAAAACGAATATTCGCCCGCTCACAAAGTGAACGTAAAGGCATTGTAGTCATGTATTTATTTTTTGAAGAAGACGGCTCTTTTAAAGCGGGTACCGCCCTTTCTCAGGCTGGTAGCTCCTATCAAGTTGAGCTCCCCACAGGGCGTCGCACGAAGATTAAAGCTTCGCACGTCTTCTTTACCTTTGAAAGTCCTCAGCCCGCAGAGTTAGTGCAACGCGCTCAAGAAATTCAACCTGAATTGGATCCGAGTTTCTTGTGGGAAGTGGCCCCTGCGGAGGAATTCTCCTACGAAGATATCGCTAAAGAATATTGGAGCGATGCGCCAACGCCTGCCCAGAAAGCGGCGATGCTCTTTGCGCTCCACAGTAACCCTGTTTACTTCTACCGTAAGGTGCGTGGTAGCTACAAGCGTGCACCAGAAGAAATTCTGAAGAAGGCGCTTGAAGCCATTGCTCGTCGTGAACGCCAAGACGCGATTCGTCGTGGCTGGGCCGATGAGATGGTGGCCGGTCGCTGTCCAGAGGAAATTCGCGATCAGGCGATGCGCATCTTAGTCAAGCCCGATAAGAATTCGATTGAATGGAAAGCAGTTTCTGACGCCTCAGCCGAGACGCGCCAGAGTATGCTTGCGCTCCTTCTTTCCTTGGGTGCCATTAAGAGCCCCTGGCGCTGGCACGTCGATAGCTTTTATATGACCAATTTCCCCAAGGGGCGCGACTTCCCTGAAGATTTGCCTAGCCCCACGGAAGAGGGTTGGGACAATATTCCGATTGCAGAGGTGGATGCCTTTTCGATTGACGACTCGGAAACGACCGAAATCGATGACGCCACGAGCGTGACGCACTTGGGTAACGGGAAAACGCGTGTGGGCGTGCATATTGCGGCGCCTTCTTTTGGTATTCGTCATAACGATGAGCTCGACAAAGTGGCACGCACTCGTATGAGCACGGTCTATGCACCGGGGCTCAAAACGACGATGTTGCCAGAAAATTGGATCAAGGCTTATTCGCTTGATGAAGGGCACCTTGTGCCTTGCTTGTCGATTTACTTCACGGTGGACGATGAAACCTATTTCGTCGAAAAGAGTGAAACGCGACTCGAGCGCGTCGCGGTGAAGCGCAACCTTCGCTACGACAAGATTGATAGCTTGGTCACAGAAGAAGCTATCCTCAACAAAACGCTTGATATTGAATACGCCGAAGAAATTTCTTGGCTCTGGCATTTTGCTAAGCGCCTCTTAGCCACTCGCGAAGAAATCCGCGGTCGCCCTGAAGCCAAGGGCAAAGTGGATTGGTTCTTTGTGCTTGACGGGGAAGGTGAAGACGTCAAGATTGAAGTGCGTGGTCGCCGCCGTGGCGAGCCCTTAGATTTGCTCGTAGCCGAAATGATGATTTTGGCAAACAGCACGTGGGGCTCTTGGCTTGAAGAACATCGTATGAAGGGGATTTATCGCTCCCAGCGTATGGGTCGCGTGCGTATGAGCACGACCCCAGGGCCCCACGATGGTCTTGGTGTAGATCGCTACGCGTGGAGCACCTCTCCCTTGCGCCGCTATGTGGACCTGGTGAATCAGCGCCAGATTTTAGCCACACTCCAAGGCGAAGAGTCGCCCTATGAAGAGGAAAAGTACACTGACCTCTTTATGATTGTGAGCCAGTTTGAAGAAATCTACGCCACCTACAACGAATTCAACCAACGTATGGATCGCTATTGGTCGATGCGCTTGATCATGCAGGATGGATTGAAAGAAATCGAAGCGATCGTCGTGAAGGGTGATTTGCTTCGTATCGACAAACTCCCCTTCATGCAGCGCATGCCTGGGATGCCAGAAGATCTGCCACGTGGTCGCAAGGTACTCTTGCAGATTCACAACTGCGACTTGGTGAATCTTGTGATGGACGCAAGCCTCATTAAGGTGCTCGATGAAAGCGTTGAAACCGATGAGGAGGACGAAGCCATTGAAGAAGTGGCCTCGCCTGAAACGGAGGGTGCTGAAACGCCAGCAGAAACCTCAGAAGAGGCGTCTTCTGAAGAAACGCCAGAGGCGAACACCAACGCCTAAGAAAGAAGGGAGCTACGATGAGCTCCCTTTTTCATCAGCGCTTAATTTTTTGCTTTCTTTTTAAAAATCGAAAGTGGTACCTGCGCGAGCACCACCGCAATTCCCATTAGTAAGCAACCAAAGAGTTCTCGAGAAGAGAGCGCTTCATTTAAAATCCACCAACCAAAGAGGACCGAGAATGCACTCTCTAGACTCATGATGAGACTGGCAATCGTATCGTTCATCCCGCGCTGCCCCACGATTTGCATCGTATAGGCAATCCCGTTACTCATCACCCCCGCCCATAAAATGGCAGGAAGCGCTGCCTCGAGAGCTTCAAGCGTCGGGGTTTCGCCTGTGATGAGCATCGAGACAGCTCCCAGCACTGAACCCACCGCAAATTGCCCAACGGCAAGTTCAATACCGTTTACTTTGAGCACAAAGTGCGAGATAACGAGAATGTGCAAAGAGAAGACGAGTGCACAAAGCGCAATTAGAGTGTCGCCCAACTTCAAACTAAAGCCACCCTCTGGCACACATAAGTACCAGAGCCCAACCACAGAAATCACCACGCTCAAGATGATGGAGGCGTTGAGGCGCTTCCCTAAAAAGAGTCCCAAAATCGGAACGATCACAATGTAGAGCGCGGTGATAAAGCCCGCTTTCCCAACCTCGGTGTCGTGAAAGAGGCCAAACTGTTGGAGCGATTCGCCCCCAAAGAGGCAAAGTCCACAGAGCACGCTTCCTAATAGAAGTGCACGGCGGTATTCTGGCGTCTCGCGACGAGCTGCCTCGGCGGGGTGGTATTTTTCGAGACGCTTTTTGAGAAACCAAACGATAGGCAACAAAAAGGCAACCCCCAGGAACATACGTCCTGCGGTAAACACAAAGGGACTCACCGAGTCCATGCCAAGCGCTTGTGCGACAAAGGTCGCGCCCCAAATGAGAGCAGTGATGAGAAGTAGCGCCGTTTGACGAAGTTGAAAAAGCGTCATTCTTGAAAATCCTTCTTGAAGTTTTGATCTTAGCAAAGCGCGCTTGGGTTTAGCCTTTTCTCTCTTGGCTTTTAGTGTTGGGGCGAGACTTTAATCAAAGAAAAAACGGAAAATCTCGTATTTTTTTCGCTTGATTTGAGAAAAGACGAGAAAAAAGTTCTGCTCTTTCAGTAGAATAGGGGCAGTTCTGCGCAAAAGCCTGATAGGCAATTGCGTAACAGCATCCGTGGCTTGAATGTGTTCTCTCTTCAAGCACCAAACAAGCACCAAAGCGTCAAGGGGCAAAAAACGTAGCTCCTTTAGATACCACCTCGTAGAGAGCCCGTAATCTAGAACACAAGAGGAGGCAGAAATGTCCGACGATCGCGAAGACCTCGATCAACGCAAAGATGTCGAAGAAGACACGATGCGCGATTCCGATGAAGCCTCTCGTGCACTAGAGTGGGTTCAACAAATCCTGGCTCAAGACGAAGAACGTCATCGTAACGTTCAGCTTGAGCGCTCAGACAAAGACGACGAAGCGCTTCCCATCAGTCCTGAAGCTGCGCTTGAATTGCGCGAAGTGATTGATTCCTTGCACCCTGCAGACATTGCATGGGTGCTCGAAGCGTTGCCGCTTGATGAACGTCTCGCGGTTTGGAACTTGGTGGAAAGCGAGTCTGACGGTGAAGTGCTCGTTGAGGTGAACGACGGGGTTCGTGAAACCTTGATTGACGCCATGGACCGCGATGAGTTGGTCGATGCGGTGGAAACCCTCGACACGGACGAAATCGCTGACTTGGTGGACGACTTGCCGCCAGACGTGATGGCTGAAGTGCAAGAGGGCTTGTCTCATGAAGAACGAGCTCAGTTGCGCGCGGCCATGTCCTACCCGGAAGATAGCGTTGGGGCCCGTATGGACTTCGAGGTGGTTTCGATTCGAGAAGAAACCACGATCGATATGGTGCTCCGGTATCTGCGCCGATTCGATAGTTTCCCAGACCATACCGACCAGGTGTTCGTGGTGGACCGTTTGGGACACTTGAAAGGGACGCTCGCCCTTTCGAAAATTTTGACCACTGACCCCGTTGTTGCGGTTCGCACGGTCATGCAAAAAGACATGCTCACACTCAATCCACTTGACGACGTGAGCGATGCGGCGCAGGCCTTCGAACGTTATGACTTGGTGAGTGCGGCAGTGATTGATGAGTCGGGACGCCTAGTCGGTCGACTCACGGTGAACGAAATCGTGGACGTGATTCGTGAAGAAAGTGACGAAGATGCGTTCGCGGCTGTGGGTTTGGATGACGAGCAGGACTTGTTTGCTTCCGCTTGGCAAACCGCGAAGAGCCGTTGGCTTTGGCTTGGCGTTAACCTTTGCACCGCCTTTTTTGCTTCTCGCGTGATTTCCGCTTTTGAAGGCACGATTGAGCGCGTGGTTGCGCTTGCCGCATTGATGCCAATTGTCGCAGGGATGGCGGGTAACTCGGGTAACCAGACTTTGACGCTTTTGGTCAGAGCCTTGGCAATTGGTCAGGTCACGGATTCTAACCAGCGCGACCTTATCAAAAAGGAAATCGCCGTTTCGGTGATCAATGGGATTTTGTGGGGCGCGATTGCAGGGCTTTGTGCCTGGGCGCTTTACTGGGATTCCCCGCAGGGACCGCTTTTAGGACTGGTGATGTTCTTAGCGATGTTGCTTAACATCGCACAAGGCGCGGCGGTGGGGCTTTCTGTGCCGCTTATTTTGAAGTATTTCAATCGAGATCCCGCGCTCGGGGGTTCGGTGTTGCTCACCTTTGCAACCGACTCGGGCGGGTTCCTCATCTTCTTAGGATTGGCCACCATCTTCTTCCGCTAAAAGGAGAGAAGCTCCTTTGCGGAAGAAATGGGGTTATTGGGTTTCAGAGATCACCAAAGAGTTTTTTCAGCCCCTCACGGCTCGAAGAAGCACGATCTTCCTCTTTACCAAGCAAGGCTTCTTTGGAAGAGATTTCATGAATCCGGAAATTCTCTTCAATCTCTTCTTCCCAATAGTGCGCTGGCATGTCCGAGTGCAAAAAGCGATTGGCCATTTCAAAGCCAATGCCTTCGACACGCATGATTCGATGCGTTTCAAACTCGACTTCCAGCCAGCGGCGTGAGGCATCGTAGCCTGCGCTTAAAATTCCACCGCGGTGGATAACAATTTTCTTCATTCGTCCCCTCCAAGCGAAAAAGGACAACATCGTTAAAGTCATTGTAGCAAATATGACTTTGTGCAACTCATGAGGGAAAAATCGCCCCATGTTGAGGATCAAAAACATCTCAAAAAAAAGTGATCTTAGCTAAAGCGCTAAACGAGAGAGGAGAAGAAAAACGACTGAACTCGTGTTCAGTCGAAGAGGCTCAAAAACGCCCTTTGTTACATTTAGCGTGGCAAAAAGAAGAGCAAAAATGCTGTTGAAAAAAACAAATTCTCTTGCTACTATCGCGAGGTGTTCATTTTTTATGGAAAGCAAGAGGGCAGCCGAAATGTCGGTAGACCTGGGAAGGTACTCCCATGGTTTCTCGATTTCTCCAAGGAAATCCCGTGTCCAAGAGCGCCTCAATCACAATGTTTAAACCCCATACACCTCGGACAGTTAGAGGGAGAGTGTTCGTGTTCATCGCGCTAGCGTTAGCTGTGGTGAGCACGTTCTTGGTGTGGGAAAACGGTCAAGCCCATTACACGGGTCCACTGAATTTGCATGTTTCATTAACTGTGCAGGACTCCTTGGTTGACGCCGTTTCTTACCCCAATACTCCGTCGAATACTCCGAGTCTGTTGCAGCCCACGATGGTGGCTGATAACACCCTTCAGACTCAAGACAGTAATGCGAGCGACGCGACCCCCACGCTCGAAACGATTACTGAACGCTTAGAAACCGCTTCTCAGTCGGTTGCTCGATACGTGAGTACTTCTTATCGTATTTCGCTTGATCGTGCCAAACAGTTGACCAATATGGCGATTGAAATTGGCGAAGCGAAAAACGTTGATCCCCTTTTGATTATGGCTGTCGTTGCCATCGAATCAAGTTACAACGCCAAGGCGCGTTCCCCTGCTGGAGCCGAAGGCTTAATGCAGGTGATGACAAGCGTACACCGTCGCAAATATTCGACCTTTGGTGGCGAAGCCAAAGCATTTGATCCCTATGCCAATATGAGCGTGGGAACCGATATTCTGAATGAACTCATTCAGCGTACGGGTAGCGTGCGTAAAGCTTTGAAGTGGTATAGTGGCGCGGCAAACCTCGCCTCTGATCGAGGCTACAGCGCCCGAGTTTTAGCTGAGCGCTATCGTTTGGCGATTGCCGCCAGTGGTAACGCACAAGACGCGATTCTCTTGAGCCAAAGTGGTTCTGTGCCGCCTGACTCGAATCACTTGTCGCATACCACACTCGCTTTTGAAGATTGGGTCAATATCGCCACACAGGATGGCTAGTCTCACAAGAAAGCGCAAACAAAAAAGCCACGAGCAGAAAATGCCGTGGCTTTTTTGTCATTCAAAGTCGCCCAAAAGGGTATTTAACCAGACCGCCGCGGCAAGCCCCGCCGTTTCAGTTCTCATCACGCGTGGCCCCAGAAGTTTGGGGGTCCAACCGTATTTTTGGGCGAGCGCAATTTCTTCTTCACTAAATCCCCCTTCCGCGCCAATGGCGACCGCAAAGTGCGTTTTCCCTTCAAAGGTGGATTTTTGGGCTTGCGCGCCTGGCGCAAAAATGAGCTTTACTTGCGCCTCGGTTTCTTCAAAGGCTTTTTCTAGCGAAGGAATGAAAGACACTTCCATCAGGGTGTTTCGACCACACTGTTCCGCAGCAGAAACAATGAGAGCCTCAAGCTTTTGAAGGCGCTTTTGGGCGCGATCCTCAGTGAGTTTCGTGACACTTCGCTGCGAAGGAACGAGTACCAAACGGCTCACCCCTAATTCCACTGCTTTTTCCACAATCCAGTCCATTTTCTCTGGTGCAACAAGTGCTTGGAGGAGGGTGATCGTGAGAGGGGATTCCCGCTTGGGTTCTAAACACGCCGAGAGCGCTACGGTGGTGCTCTCTTTACTAAAGGAAATGACGCCACGCCACTCTTTACCCGAACCATTAAAAATGCTGACTTCTTCCCCGGTGCGAAGACGAAGAGCGCGACCGGCATGATGCGCGGCGTCTGCCGAGAGCGTCACGAGCTGAGAAGTGTTAAGCGCATCGTCGAGAAGAGCGGTCTCAATGTTGAGATAAAAGCGAGGAGCGGCCATAAAAGAAAAAGGAAAAAGGGGCGCGAGGGCGCGAAAAAAGGGATAACCGTATTTTAGCCTCTTTAAGGTAGTGAGGCTCAAAAAGCGCAGAAAGTCTAGAGAAATTGCTGAGAGGACGGGCTCAAATACGGTAAAATTACTAGTTGTTTTGCATTGGCCAAGTGAGCGCAATCCTGCCTTCCAAGACTTTGCTTTGGATTCAAAGCGAGGTGCGGTAAGAGGCTCCCGCTTGACTGATTGACGAAAGCGCACCCAGGAGGGTGAGCTTTTGTTTTATCCCATTTACTATCCTTTCCCCGTCATTGCAACTACTATGACTTCTTCTGTCTCCGCTCAAATGATGGCTAACGCCATTCGTGCTCTGAGCATGGACGCTGTCCAAAAAGCTAAGTCTGGCCACCCTGGTATGCCAATGGGTATGGCTGATATTGCCACTGCTCTCTGGTCTCGCCACCTTCGTTATAACCCTGTGAATCCGCAATGGACGAATCGCGACCGTTTCATTTTGTCGAACGGCCACGGCTCCATGTTGCAGTATGCTCTTTTGCACTTGACGGGTTTTGATCTCTCGATCGACGATATTAAGGCCTTCCGTCAATTGCACAGCAAGACCCCTGGACATCCTGAAGTGGATATCACCCCGGGCGTTGAAACGACCACCGGTCCTTTGGGACAAGGGATTGCCAATGGCGTGGGTATGGCCCTCGCTGAAAAGATGCTCGCCGCAGAATTTAACCGCGAAGGCTTCCCCATCATCGACCATCACACCTACGTGTTCTTGGGCGACGGTTGCTTGATGGAAGGCATCAGCCACGAAGTTTGCTCTTTGGCTGGTGTGTGGAAGTTGAATAAGTTGATCGCGATCTACGACGACAACGGCATTTCCATCGACGGCGATGTGAAGGGCTGGTTCGGTGACGATACGCGCGGTCGCTTTGAAGCTTACGGCTGGAACGTGATTGGTCCTGTGGACGGCCACGATATTGACGCCGTGGACGCTGCTATCGCTGAAGCGAAGCGCTCCGAAGATAAGCCCACCTTGATTATTGCGAAGACGACGATCGGTAAGGGCTCTCCCAACCGTCAGGGCACGGCTAAAGTGCACGGCGAAGCGTTGGGTGAAGAAGAAATTCGTTTGACTCGTGAAGCCATCCATTGGCCTTACGCTCCGTTTGAAATTCCGCAGGAAATCTATGACGCCTGGAATCATCGCAAGGAAGGTCAGCAGATCGAATGCCAGTGGAACGAACTCTATGATCGTTACCGCGTTGCGTTCCCTGAACTCGCTCGCGAACTCCAGCGCCGCTTGGATGGCGACTTGCCTGAAAACTGGCCCGAAACCGTGATGACGGCTTTGTGCGAAGCTGAAGCTGCGGCTGAAACGATTGCAACTCGTAAGGCTAGCCAGAAGGCTTTGAACGCCTTGGCGCCAGCCCTTCCTGAACTCTTAGGGGGTTCGGCTGACTTGACGGGTTCTAACCTCACCAATTGGACGGGCGTGAAGTCCCTTAATACGGGCGATATGCTTGCTCGCCACATCAGCTACGGTGTGCGTGAATTCGGTATGTCCGCCATCATGAACGGTATCGCATTGCACGGCGGTTTCATTCCGTACGCCGCGACGTTCTTAACCTTCTCTGACTATTCTCGTAACGCCTTGCGCATGTCCGCGTTGATGAAAAAGCGCGTGATCAATGTCTTTACCCATGACTCGATTGGTCTTGGCGAAGACGGTCCGACGCACCAGTCGATCGAACACGTGCCGAGCTTGCGCTTGATCCCGGGTATGCATGTTTGGCGTCCTGCCGACACGATTGAAACGATCGTGGCTTGGGCAAGCGCAATTGAACGTCGCCGTGGTCCGTCCTGCTTGGTGTTGACGCGCCAGAATGTGCCCTTCCTTGATCGCGAAGAAGTTGACGCCGATCAGATCGCTAAGGGCGGCTATGTGATTGCGGAAACGCCCGCTGGCGCTGATGCGCTTGAAGTGGTTTTACTTGCAACTGGCTCTGAAGTGGGTCTTGCAATGTCTGCCTTTAAGGAATTGACGGCTCGTAACGTTCAGGCTCGCGTGGTTTCCATGCCCTGCACGAACCTCTTTGATGAACAGACCGAAGAGTACCGTAAGAGCGTGTTGCCTGAAGGCGTGCCCGTCGTGGCGATCGAAGCCGCTAAGACGGATATGTGGTACAAGTACTTCTCCGGCAAGGGTGCCGTGATTGGTATTGACACCTTTGGGGAAAGTGCTCCCGCAGGTGTGCTTTGGGAACACTTTGGCTTCACCGTTGAAAAGGTGATCGCTAAGGTGGAACAACTCTTGAAATAACCTTCTTCGAGGACCATTGAAAAAATGACTATTCGCGTTGCTATTACGGGTTTTGGCCGTATCGGTCGAAACGTTCTCCGTGCTCATTACGAATACGCCAAACAGCATGACATCGAAATCGTCGCGATTAACGCGCCGGGAGAGTTGCCCATTCATGCTCACCTCTTGCAGTACGACACCTGCCACGGGCGTTTCAACTCCAAGGTTGAAATTGAGGGCGATGATACGCTCTATGTGGACGGTGACAAGATCCGCGTCTTCAACACCCGCGATCCGAAGGAAATTCCTTGGGGCGACTTGGGCGTTGACGTGGTGATGGAATGTACGGGTGCTTTCAATTCCAAGGAAAAGAGCATGGTGCATATCGAACAGGGCGCAAAGAAGGTTCTTCTTTCTGCTCCTGGCAAGACCGCTGATGCGACCGTCGTTTACGGCGTGAATCAGGAAGTCTTGAAGGCAACGGACCTTGTGGTCTCGAACGCCTCTTGCACGACGAACTGCTTGGCTCCTGTGGCAAAAGCTCTTCATCGTACGGTGGGTATCGAACGCGGTTTGATGACCACGGTTCATGCCTACACGAACGACCAGGTCTTGACCGACGTCTACCACAAAGATATGCGTCGCGCTCGCGCTGCTACGCGCTCCATGATTCCGACGAAGACGGGTGCTGCGAAAGCTGTGGGCTTGGTGTTGCCGGAATTGAACGGTTTGCTCGACGGCTTTGCCGTTCGTGTGCCAACGATCAACGTGAGCTTTGTGGACTTGACCTTTATCGCGAAGAACGCCACGAGCGTTGAAGAAATCAACGCCATTATGAAGGCCGCTAGCGAAGGCGATGATTTGCGTGGCATTTTGGGCTACAACGATTTGCCGCTCGTTTCCTGCGACTTCAACCACGATCCGCGCAGCTCGATCTTCGACTCCACGTTGACGAAGGTCTCGGGCGAACGTCTCGTGAAGGTGACGGCTTGGTACGACAACGAATGGGGCTTCTCCTGCCGTATGTTGGACAACGCTGCTGCCATGATGGCCGCGAAGTAATTTTTTCGCGAAGCGATCCTTTGAAAACCACGCTATTTGACGCCACGTGCGCTAGTGGCGTGGTTTTCGCGATTCTAAAGACTGATTTTTTTTCTTGACCGAAGGTTTTTTCCACCTTCTGATTGCCTAAGAGAGACAAACAAATGCAAGTGACTACCCTCAAAGAATTGGCCGCCTCTGGTGCCTTGAAAGGGAAACGTGTTTTGATTCGTAGCGACCTCAACGCGCCGCGCGATGAAGCTGGTCATATCACTAACGAAGCCCGTTTGGTGGCTAGCGTTCCCGCCATTCGTATGGCGCTTGACGCGGGTGCCGCTGTGATGGTGGTGAGCCATTTGGGTCGCCCAACGGAAGGTACGGTGCGCCCAGAAGATAGCCTTGAGACGATTGCCGCTCGCATGTCTGAATTGTTGGGCCAGGAAATGCCGCTCGTGCAGGGCTGGGTTGACGGCGTCACTGTACAGCCTGGTAACGTGGTGATGCTTGAAAACTGCCGCTGCAACGTGGGCGAAAAGAAGTGCAACGATGAATTGAGCCAGAAGTATGCAAAGCTCTGCGATGTGTTCGTGAACGACGCTTTTGGGACGGCTCACCGCGCTGAAGGGACGACCGTGGGTGTCGCTCGCTACGCCGCCATTGCTTGTGCTGGTCCCTTGATGGCTGGTGAAATCGATGCGTTAACGCAGGCCGTTGAACAGGCTAAGCATCCGCTCGTTGCCATCGTGGGTGGCTCTAAGGTTTCGACGAAACTCACGATTTTGAAGAACTTGGCTAAGAAGGTCGACCGCTTGATCGTAGGTGGTGGCATCCTCAATACGTTCTTGCTCGCTGCGGGTAAGAAGATTGGGAAGTCCTTGGCTGAACCCGATTTGGTGGAAGAATGCCGCGCTGTGTTGGCTGTGTTAGCCGAAAAGGGCGCAGAACTTCCCTTGCCAGTGGACGTTGTTGTTGCCAAGGCTTTTGCTGAAGACGCAGAACATCGTGTGGCTGACGTTGACGATGTGGCTGAAGATGAAATGATTTTGGACGTGGGTCCGAAGACTGCCGCTCAACTCGCTGCCATTATCAAGGAAGCGGACACCATCGTTTGGAATGGTCCAGTGGGTGTCTTTGAAATGGCCCCGTTTGCTAACGGGACGCGCCAGATGGCTGAAGCCATTGCCGAAGCGACCGACCGCGGCGCTTTCTCCATTGCTGGCGGTGGCGATACGATTTCTGCCATTACCACCTTCAATATCACGAAGCGCATCTCCTACATCTCGACGGGTGGTGGCGCCTTCTTGGAATTCTTGGAAGGGAAGACCTTGCCTGCTGTCGCGATTCTTGAAGAACGCCGCCAGAAGTAATTTCTAAGGCAGTCCAAAACATCGGAGCGTTTGATTTTTTCAGGCGCTCCATTTTTTTCGCCTTTTGTTTTGTTCATGCGGGAAAAGAGGCGCGCTACTTAGAGAAAACCCGATGAACTCTTGTCTTCTTGAGGCAAGGTGATACGATGGAAGAATTGACCAACCACCAACCTCTTTTTGTAGGAGCATGAGAGTGAGAAAAGACAGACTTCTCGAGCGCTTTTTGCGCTATGTTGCTATCAGCAGTCAGAGTTCTACCAAAGTAAAAACCGTTCCCAGTTCTGAGGGACAATGGGATATGGCACGCCTTTTGGCCAAAGAATTAACCGCTTTGGGGCTCGTTGATGTCGAGATTTCCGACTACGCTGTGGTGACGGCTAAACTCCCCTCCAATTTGCCCGATGGCGTTAAAGTCCCCACCGTGGGCTGGTGCGCTCATATGGACACGGTCGAGGCTGGGCTTTCGCCCGATATTCATCCGCAGGTGATCAAGAATTACCAGGGTGGGGACATTTGCCTTAATAAAGAAAAAGACATTTGGATGCGCGTTGCCGAGCACCCCGAAGTGGAGCGCTATATTGGGGACGATTTAGTCGTCACGGATGGCACCTCGGTATTGGGGGCGGATAACAAGTCCGCTATTGCCAACGTGATGACGGCGCTTGAAATTGTGATTGAAGAAAACCGCCCGCATGGCACGATTCACGTTGCCTTTGTGCCTGATGAAGAAATTGGACTTTTGGGCGCAAAGAAGATTGATTTCTCAAAGTTCCCTGTCGACTTTGCCTACACGATTGACAGCTGCGAGTTGGGCGAACTCGTTTACCAGACCTTTAACGCGGGTGGCGCAACGCTCACTATCCGTGGAGTAACCGCGCACCCAATGTCGGCTAAGGGCGTTTTAGTGAACCCGACACTCATTGCTTGCGACTTTGTGAACGCACTCGATCGCAAGGAAACGCCAGAATGCACGGAAGGGACCGAAGGCTTTATTTGGGTGCACAGTATCGTCTCGAACCCAAGAGTGGCCACAGTGGGCATCAAGATCCGTGACCATAATCTTGAAGGCTACATTCATAAGAAAGCGAAGATTGAAGAAGTCGTTGAACACCTCAAGATGGCAAACCCACGCGCTGAGATTTCGCTTGAAATGGCGGACGTCTATGGGAACATTGCCGATGCGATTACGCCAGAAAACCGCGCTGGTTTAGACCTTCTTTTTGAAGTCTATAAGGCAGCTGGGGTTGAACCCAAAGAAATCGCGATGCGTGGTGGGACGGATGGCTCCTTTATTTCAACGCAAGGGATTTTGACGCCCAACTACTTCACTGGGGCGCATAACTTCCACAGCAACTGTGAATTTATGCCGATGAAGTCCTTTGAGAAGAGCCTTGAAGTGACACTAGGTCTGATTGACCGGATTGCGAAGTTAGGTTAATTCGTTTTGACCAAAGAAAGAGGGACGCCCGTGGGCGTCCCTTTTTAGTGTGGTGTGCTCGATTTGGCTACTGGATATTTTTAATTTTCACTTGGGTCCAGTTAGGATTCTGTTTGATTTCTGCCTTATTCCCAGCAAAAACGGCTTTTGCTTCCTTGTCGCCATTCAAGGTATACAAGAACCATGCCGTCATATAGCCGTTGGGTACCCACAGCATCCCACCGTGATCAGTATCAACGCGTTGGGCCATGACCGCAGGGGCGGAGACTTTGGCGTAGTTTTCATTGAGCGACATAATCGGCGCGATGCCCTTGTTGTAATCTTTCCCATCGCCTGCATCTGATTCGTGAGTGCCCGCCGTCATAAAGTAGGGCACCTTCACACGGCTCACGTCATAGGGCCACTGCAATAAAACGGAAAGCCCGAGTTTGGTGGTGCTAGCGGTATAAACCGAGCGAATTAAGGGTTGGGTGCTAGCAAGGTTAATCGCACCCACGCCACCTTGCGAATGACCTGAGACGCCAATTTTCTTTCGATTGATTTTGTGGTAGAGCGGACTACTCGAGTCCTCGTTTAATTTCAAGGCGAAATTCAAGGTTTCGTTTGCGCCTTTGCCACTCCAAGAACTGTCTTCTTCGCTCCCAATGACCACAAAGCCCCAGCTCGCTAAGTGCTTTAACACCGCTTCATATTTAGAGACCGCAAATCCTGTGCCGTTTGCCATCACGATTAATGGGAAGGCTTGATTTTGGGCTTTTGGGTAGTAAACGGTGATGGTTTTCAGTAGCTTATTGTCGCTCGGGTAGCGCACCACCTCAACGGCATACTTGCCGAAGGCGGTGTAGCGTTTTTCTAGCGGTGCAGTGGTTGCCACGCTCGCAATCTTCTCGTCCGTGATGGCAAAGAGCTTTTCTAAGCCTTGGCAGGCGGTCAAGCCGATTGCGGCAACAACGCCGAGAATGATCAGAAATTTTTTCATCTGGTTTCCTTATCGGTAGGAAAGTAGGTATTAAAACACAACACTCACTTAAACCGGCTTCTTAATGAAAGATCTTGAGACCCTTAAAGAGCTTCTGAAGTTTCTCCGCTGTGAAGGGGAGATATTCGGCGATTGTGAGTCCTACGACGTCGCTATTTTCTTCAATGAGCGCTAAAACGGAGGCGAGCTTTTCTAGTGTCATTTTCCCGCTACCAGAACCGTCACCCGTGAGTTCGGGGTTGGCAAAGTAGGTATCTGAGAAGCGCGTAGCATCCAGCACATCAATATCAAAGTGCACGAGAATATGGTCAAAGCGCTTCATAAAGGCCAAGATTTCAGCGTCTTCCACGAACGCTTTGTCTTGGATTTTGAAATCGATGCCTTTTTCTTTGAGGAAAGCTTCCTGGTAGGGGTGGAGGTCCTGTAAGCCCACATAGAGCACATCGCTTCCCTTAAATTTCGGCCCTTTCATGAGGCTAGATAACTTCGCATCCCCTGCGCCCAATAAGTTTCCGAGCACCATCGCATGCGCAAAAGGATAATTATCCGCAGGCGTGGTGACATCAGGATGAGCATCAATCCAGATGATGCCAACGTTTTCGTATTTGGCGTGTAGGTAGTCAAAAGGCGCTTGAGAGACAATGCAGTTGCCACCCAACGTAATCACTTTGTCAGGATTGGCGGCTTCTAAAAGACGATACGCCTCTTTCATACTGTCTGTGATGGCGCTTCGTGCCGTAATCCCTTCTTCAACGGGATAGTCTTTGCCAGAAGGCGCAGGGATAGCGATCTTGAGTTCTTCTTGGTTGGTATTTTCAGGCACGAGAAGAGAGAGAATTTGCGAGCCAAGATAGTAGGTGGTTAAGCCACCCGAGAGATAATCAGGATAAAGCAGTCGTACCGTTTTCATTTCATACACTCCTTAACGGAAAAAGTCCTTACACTTCTCGTGAAACGCAAGGACTTGAGCATTATTTCTCTTTATGTAGTAGTTTCCACACTGCGCCCACTAAAATCGGACCCGAAACCGCGGCAATCATGCCGAGGATCAAAATAATCGAGAGGTTATTCTTGATAAAGGGGATGTTCCCGAAGAGATAACCCGCGCCAATCAAGAGGAAGGCCCAAAGTACGGCGCCAGCCGCACTAAAGATTTCAAAGCGTACGCCATTCATTTTGGCGGCACCAGCAATCAAAGGCGCAAAGGCACGCACGATCGGCACAAAACGCGCGAGAAGAATGGTTTTTCCACCGTGCTTCACGTAGAAGTCATGCGCTGTGCGCAGTTTCTTTTCATTAATCCAACTGATGCTGCCCGAATAAATACGGTTCCCTAACCAACGGCCTTGTTCGTAACCCAAGGTGTTCCCTGCAATGGCGCCCACAATCACTGCAAGCATCAAAAGCCAGGGGCTCGTCGTGCCAGAAGCGGCCACTGTGCCCGCCACAAAGAGAAGCGAATCCCCGGGGAGGAAGGACATCACCACAAAGCCAGTTTCCAAGAAGAAAATGAGGAACATGGCAAGGTAAATCCACATACCGTAGTTAGTTGCCAGGGAAACTAAGAACGCATCTGCGTTAGTGAATAGATTAACGATGAGGGAGGTGAAATCCATAAAAACCGGAATCCTTGGAATTTCTGACAGGTTGCTCTTCCTGGCTTGAAACCAGAAGAGGGGGCGACGTATTGTTTTTTGTATGTAAAGGGCAAGCGTTCCATCGTGCATAAAACGCTCTAGCTCTCTATCATACTGAATGATACCTAACATCTGAGATTCCTCAAGAGAGGAATTTGTATAGACCTGTTTTTTAAGAACAAAGTCATGGAAAAATTAGACCTTCTTCCCCTTCCGGAACTGCGTGAGATTGCCGAATTGCCTAGTCAGTTGATTAGCCAAATTGCGGCGGGCGAAGTGATTGAACGCCCCGCCTCCGTGGTAAAGGAACTGGTGGAAAACGCGATCGACGCGGGCGCAGATGAAATTGAAGTGCGCTTGGACGGCGGTGGCCTCAAACGTATTGTCGTGACCGATAATGGCCGTGGGATTGAAAAGGATCAGTTGCCCCTCGCCTTAAAGCGCCACGCGACGAGCAAAATTCGCAATTTATTGGATCTTGAACAAGTCGCAAGTCTGGGTTTCCGTGGTGAAGCGTTGGCCTCAATTGATGCGGTTTCCGACTTAACGATTCGCAGTCGTACGCCTAGCGCAGAATCCGCTTTTGCTTATCACGAAGGTGAAGTGAGTCCCGCTGCAGGGCTCGTGGGCACGCGCGTTGAAGTGTTGGATCTCTTTTATAAAACTCCGGCACGCCGCAAATTCATGAAGTCCGAAACGACGGAAACGGCGCACGTGGTGGAATACCTTGAGCGCTTGTCGCTTGCTCGCCCTGATGTGAGTTTCACGCTTATCGCCAACGGGAAACCGACGCTTAATTTAGGGCGTGTAACGGATCCCGCTGAGCGTATTGAAGCGGTGATGCCAAACGAATTTAAAGGGCAAAACCGTGAAGTAAACGTCGATATGGGCTCGATGCGCTTACAGGGGCTTGTGGGGTTACCCACGGTTTCTCGCACGCGTGCTGATGCGCAATATTTCTACGTCAACGGTCGCTTTGTGAAGGATAAAGTCTTGACGCACGCTGTGCGTACGGCTTACCAGGATGTGCTCCACGGGCAAAGCCAGATGATGTATTGCCTTTACCTGTGGCTCGATCCTGCGGCAGTCGATATGAATGTGCACCCCACGAAGATGGAAGTTCGCTTCAAAGAAGGAAGCAAAGTGCACCAGTTCATTAGCCGTGCGATTAAAGCAGTGCTCGCTCCGTCGGAATCGCAAAAAATTGCAGTCGAAGAGGACGAAGTCGTTGACCCGCGCTCGGCTCAACACGCGGCAAGCGTAGAGCGTGCGCTAGAAGCGTTTGCGCCTTCGCAAGGCGCGGGCTTGGGTCGCACCGATACGCCTCGCCCTTCGATTCCGAGCGGAACAGGGGCTTGGCATCCGAGCCGCCCACAGTCGCTCTTTACACCGAAAGAAGAGCGCGTCAATGTCGAAAACGCAATGCGCTCCTTTGGGGCCTCTCGCGATGTGGCGGAAGCTGCCGCCCAAGGCGTGGCACCAAGCAGTATTCGCGATCCTTTTGAAAACGTGAGCGGAGGCGCAGTGCGTGACTCGCTCTCTGAGTTGAGAGCGGCAGAAGTTCCTGCGCCAGCAGTCGAACCCTCTCCAGCATCACCCGACTGGAGCGAATCCGAAGGGCTTCCTGAAGGTCGTTTAGGTCGCCCGATTGCGCAGATTGCAGGGATTTATGTGTTGGCTGAATGCGCCGAAGGGCTCATCATTGTCGATATGCATGCCGCAGCCGAGCGTATCACCTATGAGCGCTTGAAAAAGCAGGTGGATGCGCAAAAGATTGCGATGCAACCCTCGCTCATTCCGCAGGTGATTCAAGTTTCGGCCACCGACTTTGCGACCTTTGAAGAAAATAAAGAAGTGCTCGCCAGCTACGGCTTCGATATCTCGGCCGTCGGATCCAATGCGCTCGCCATTCGTGCGCTCCCAGCGCTTTGCGCGGATGCGCCTTTGGATGAAATCGCGGCAATGGTGCGCGAAATGCTCGAAGAGCTTCGCCTTTATGGGGAAAGCGAAGGCATGACGGTTCTTCGCAACCATATTTTGTCGACGATCGCTTGCCACGGTTCCGTACGTGCGCATCGCTATTTGACGATCCCCGAAATGGATGCGCTTTTGCGTGCAATGGAACAAACCGAACGCGCTGACCAGTGCAACCACGGTCGTCCCACGTGGCGTCTTTTCACGGTGAAGGACTTGGATAAGTTCTTCTTGCGAGGACAGTAAGGCATGACGGGAAACGTGTGCGCGCAAAAACCTCAAGCCATGGTGCTCTTAGGGCCCACGGCTTCGGGAAAGTCTGCGCTCTCGCTTTACTTAGCTGAGCGCCATCCCGTGGAAATTATTTCCATGGACTCGGCGCTCGTTTACCGTGGGATGGATATTGGGAGCGCCAAGCCAAAGCCAGAAGAGCGCTCGGTGTGTCCGCACCATTTAATCGATGTGCGTGATATTGGAGAGCCCTATAGTGCGGCAGACTTTGTCACGGATACAGTGCGACTTGTGAAAGAAATCCGTGAGCGAGGTCGCATCCCCTTGATTGTAGGTGGGACGATGCTCTACTACAAGGCGCTAGCGGAAGGCTTGCATGATATGCCCTCAACCGACCCAGCGGTACGCGAAAAAATCCTGGAAGAAGGGCGCGCTCAAGGGTGGCCCGCGATGCATGCGCGCTTGATGGCTGTGGATCCTACCACGGCTGCTCGCCTCTCAGAAAACGATAGTCAGCGCATTTCTCGTGCGCTCGAAGTCTATGAGATGACGGGGAAAACATTGTCGAGCTACCACAGCGAGCAGATTCGTCAGCCAATTCTCCCTTATCACGTTGCAGGACTCATGCTGGAAGACCGTAAGGTGCTTCATGCTCGTATTGAAGAGCGCTTCCTCTTGATGCTGGAGCAGGGGTTCTTAGATGAAGTCAAACGCCTGATGGCGCGTCCTGACTTTGATCGTGAGAGCCCTGCGATGCGCGCAGTGGGCTACCGCCAAGCGATTGACTTCTTGATGGGAGAGGTGACCTACGAGGCCTTTGTCGCCGCAGGCATTGCTGCGACGCGCCAGCTAGCAAAACGCCAGATGACCTGGATGCGTGGGATGGAGGGGCTGACACTCATCGATCCAATGAAGCCCGATGCAAAGGAGCGACTCGAAGAGAGTTGCCGCATCGTGTTTGAAGACTAAACGAAAAAAGCGCGAACCCTTGAAGATTCGCGCTTTTTTTCGAAATTGGGCTAGGAAAGATTAGCCAACCACGACGCAGGCGGGGCTATCTTTTTCACGCGGCTTGATGGCGCCGATCGTGAAGACCTTTTCGCCCTGAGCTTCAAAGAGCGCTTTGGCGCGTTCGGCATCTTCAGGAGCGACCACAACAGCCATCCCGATACCGTTATTGAAGACGCGGTGCATTTCGTGAGAATCGATGTTGCCCGCTTCCTGCAACCAGTCAAAGATTGCGGGACGCTTCCAGCTATGGCTGCAGACCACAGCGCAAACGCCTTCAGGTAAGACACGAGGAATATTTTCCACTAAGCCGCCACCAGTGATGTGAGCCATGCCCTTAATCTTCACGGACTTCATCACCTCGAGAACTTGCTTCACGTAGATGCGGGTGGGTTCCATCGCGCGATCAGCGAGCGTGGCACCATCAAAAGGCATATCCCAAGAAGCGCCAGAGACTTCCACGACCTTACGAATCAAGGAGAAGCCATTGGAGTGAGGGCCGCTAGAAGCAAGACCCAAGATCACATCACCCGGGGTGATGGACTGACCATCGATAATCTGATCCTTTTCGACGATACCGACCGCAAAACCAGCCAAGTCGTATTCGCCTTCAGGGTACATGCCAGGCATTTCAGCGGTTTCGCCACCAATCAAGGCGCAACCAGCTAATTCGCAACCACGAGCGATGCCAGCGACAACGCGTTCAGCGACATCCACATCCAACTTGCCGCAACCATAGTAGTCGAGGAAGAAGAGGCTACGAGCGCCCTGGACCAAGATGTCATTCACGCTCATGGCGACCAAGTCTTGGCCCACGGTGTCGTGACGGTTAAGCTGCATGGCGAGCATCAATTTCGTGCCAACGCCGTCCGTACCAGTGACGAGCACTGGGTTCTTGTATTCTTTGCCGATTTCGAAGAGGGCGCCAAAACCACCGATCGAACCGAGCACACCAGGGATCAGGGTACGTTTAGCGTGGGGTTTAATGCGTTCAACAAGTTCATCACCTGCATCAATGGAAACGCCGGCAGCCGCATAAGAAAGTTGGCTCATGAGTAGGTCTCGCTCAGGATAAATGTCCGATGAGTGGCTCCCGCCCGAAGGCTCGTGAGAAAGGGCAACTCAATCGAACGTTGGAGGAAAGAAAAGTTGGGAGAAGTATAAGCGAAACAAGCTCTTTTTTCTCCAAAAAATACGAAGAAACGTGAGTTTTTAACGCTTGAGAGAAGCACTTAACGCAAAGTGATCGCAACAAAGAAGGAAGGAGCACGTGTTAAAAAACGCAAATCGCGGTAAACTGTTGGACTTGACGATTGGTGTCTTTTTTATTCGCTCTGTGACGGCAAACTTGCACTTTTACCATGAACGATTCTGATCAGTTTCTCCTTGATTTTCAGGACCGGGAACTTCCCAGTCTTGATAATTTTATTGTTGGAAGCAACACGGAAGTCGTGGGCATTTTGCGCGAATTGCAACTCGGCATGGGGCCAACTTTTGTGTATATCCACGGTCCGAAAGGGGCTGGGGTAACGCATCTGCTTAAAAGCTTGGTTCCTGAGCAGGCACTGAAAGTCCCTCTGTTTGATTCTGCAGTAAAACTCTATACCGTTGACGACGTCGATGATCTCGATCCGGGCTGGTGTCGTCAGCTGTTAGCACTTCAAAACTCCGTTCGTAATACCCCCGGGGCGCATTTGGTTTGTGGTGGGAAGTTGCCCGCACGAGACCTTAATCTCCCCGACGTGGTGAAAAGTCGTTTGGCTTGGGGGTTGAGTTACGCCATTACGCCGCTCTCTGAAGAAGCGCGTATGGAAGAGCTCGCTCGTCAGGCTCAGTTACGCGGGTTTGAAATGACTCCCGAAATGCAGCACTGGCTTGCTGTGAGCGTGGCGCGCGATATGCGCACGCTCACCCGTGTGCTCGAAGAAGCGGACCACTTAGGGCTTGTGAGAAAGCGCAAAGTGACGTTACCCATTCTGAGAGAAGCCGTGGCGATTTTGGCTGAGCGTAGTGCGGGTGCGCAGAATACAGAGGAATAATGGAGTTGTGAGTAGCGCTCTGCGATCCTTCACTTGTGCGTCATGGGTGAAGCGAGGCAATAGAGACTAAGAGCGCTCGCGCAGAACTCTCAGAAAAATAAGGAAGATTCTCTTCTCACGAGAGAACAAGCCTTCCACCCAATTTGTTTGTATGAAATTTGCCATTTTTGATTTGGACCATACACTCCTGCCGATTGATAGCGGAGATGCATGGACAAGAGCTGTGATTAGCCGTGCCGGTTCTGAGCGCGAAGCGCTTGAACGTAAGGCGATCCAGATTAACCAAGATTACAGTGCAGGCCTCATGGATGCGGACGATGCAGTTCGCTTTCAGCTCGGCCTATTAAAGCGCTTCCCGCGCAAAGAGCTCGACGCGATTCGCGAAGAATTCTTAGAGTCGACCGTCTGGCCACAGATCAGAGAGAAGGCCCTTGACCTTCTCGCCTCTCGCCGTGCTGCAGGCTATGAAATCATTCTTGCCTCTGGTACGCACCGCTTTGTTACCGCTCCCATTGCCGAGCGCCTAGGGATTCGTACCCTGCTTTCTGCCACGCCAGAAGAAAATGAAAAGGGCGAATTCACTGGGAACTTAGTCGGTTCCCACTCCTACCGTGAAGGTAAACTCCGTCTCATTGAAGCTTTCCTCGCCCCTTATTTTGAAAAGGGCTCTGTCGAGCTTGAAGGCTACAGCGATTCCATCAATGATTTGCCATTTTTGACTTATGTGAGTGAAAAGGGTGGCAAGGCGTTTGCGGTGAATCCCGATGAGAAGTTACGCGCCCACGCTCTCCGCGAGGGTTGGCCCGTCATGGAACTTTTTGCGAAGGAAGACCTGTAAGATGTTCAATCGAATTGTTGATCGTGTTAGAGACTTCTTTCAGCCCACAAAGCATGAGGTGGTGAAAGAGCCGCGTGTAATTCCTGCTTCGGTGCACCGTATTGATCCGTCGCTCGTTTGCGTAGAAGCAAAGAAAACCTGCGAAGCGCTTCAGCGTCGTGGGTATCGCGCTTATATCGTGGGGGGCGCAGTGCGTGATTTGCTCCGTGGCGTAACCCCGAAAGACTTTGACGTTGCGACGGATGCCACACCAGAACAAGTGCGCCGCTGTCAGAAACGCGCCGTGATTATTGGTCGCCGCTTCCAGATCGTGCACGTGATGTTTGGTCGCGAAATTATTGAGTGCTCCACCTTCCGTGCGCTTCAAGGTTCTGGCCAGCGTAAAGACAGCACAGGTCGTGTGCTCTCAGACAACGTCTTTGGCGAAATGTGGGAAGATGCCGCCCGCCGTGACTTTACGGTGAATGCGCTTTACTACGATCCGCAGACCGAAGAGGTGTTCGATTATCACCGTGGTTTTGAAGACATTAAGCGCGGTTACTTACGCATGATTGGTGACCCAGAGCAGCGCTATCGTGAAGACCCCGTGCGTATGATGCGCGCGATTCGTATCGCCGCCAAATTGGGCTTTACGATCGATCCGCAAACCGAAGCGCCGATCTCGAAGATGGCGCATTTGCTCGAAAACGTGCCTTCGGCGCGTTTGGTTGACGAAATTCTGAAGCTTCTCACCTGTGGGCATGCGCTCTCTTGTATGAGAAAGCTTCGCCAGGATGGTCTACACAAAGCCATTCTCCCGGTGCTCGACATTATTGTCTCTGAGCCCGACGGACAAGAATTCTTGGAGCTCGCGCTCCAACGTACCGATGAGCGTATTGCTCGCGGTAAGAAGATTTCTCCCTTCTTCCTTTTTGCGACGCTCCTTTGGCCTCAGGTTGTGAAGCGTTGGCGCTATAACGAAACCACGCGCAAGATGCGCCGTTTGGAAGCCTTGCATGTCGCAAGTAGTGAAGTCTTAGCGACGCAATGTCAGCTCCTTAACATTCAGCGTAGTTTTCAAGCCGATATGCACGATGTGTGGATGCTTCAGGCGCGTATGGAAAAGCGCACGGGTCGTGCGACGTACGCGATGCTCGAGCACCCGCGCTTTAGAGCGGCTTATGACTTTATGATGTTGCGTTTAGCCGTGGGTCATGTGGATCCTGAGCTCTGCCGTTGGTGGGCAAAGTTTGCTGTGGCCTCGGAAGAAGAACGCCAAGAGCTGATTGAAGAAGGTCGCCGTGATGCGCGCCGTGCGAATACACGCAAGAACGAGACCTATAACCCTGAGCGCAAGTCTGCTCGTGAGCTGGGGATTGCAGAATCGCTGCCGCCAGGTGTGGGCTCTAAGCATAAGGATGAGCCTCGCGAAGATAAGAAGCCGCGCTCGAATTCTCGCTCTCGCTCGAGCGCTAAGAAAAATAGCGCTCCGAAGCCCAAGAAAGAGGGGGCGGACGCGAATAACGAAAAACCTCGTTCTCGCCGTCGCCGTAAAGGGAAGAAATTGACGCCGCAAGAAATCGCCAAGGCGATGGATGGTCAACCGATCTCGTAATTCGCTATGACAGACTTTTCGCATCAAGCTGATTTAGCCTTGGGCGCTAATTTAGGCGACTGTCAGGCAACGTTAAATGAAGTACTCACTTCGCTTAAAAGCGCTGCAGGCGTAGAAATTGTGGCAGTGAGTCACTTCTATAAAACGTCCCCTGTGGAGTCCACGGGTCCCGACTACTTAAATGCGGTGGTACGCGTGAAAACGTCGCTCGCGCCCTTTGAGTTGCTCGCTCTTTGTCAACACTTAGAACAAACCTTTGGTCGTGTGCGCCCAGCTGGCGTTATTAATGCGCCACGCACCATTGATGTGGATGTGCTTACTTATGACGATTGGGTGAGTACTGACCCACGCCTCGTCGTGCCACACCCACGGATGCTTGAGCGCCTCTTTGTGCTCGTCCCGCTGCGTGATATTGATCCCAATTGGAAGAGCCCAGAAGGGGAAGCGATTGATACGCTGATTGAGCGCGTCAAGCGCGAAGATCCTAGCCAAGAGATTCATCACGTCGGAAACTAACGATCACGTAAATACGGTATTTTGAACCCTCTCTTTTTCGGAGAGGGTTTTGCTTTTTAAGAAGGGGAAACCCTTTTATATCAAGGGATTAAAGGAAGTTAGAGGCGGAGGTGAGTACTTCCTAACCGAAGAGGAAATGCGAATATTTTGGGAGGCGAAAAGCAGGATTTTTGCAAAACCCAAAAAAGTATGGCATAATTCCCTTCTCTAAAAAATTTGCTGAATGCCCGGGTGGCGGAATGGTAGACGCAGTGGATTCAAAATCCACCGACTAATAATCGTGAGAGTTCGAGTCTCTCCCCGGGCACCAAGTTCAAAAACCTCGCTTCTCGCGAGGATTTTTTTTGCCTATTTTCGACTTTCTCTTCTGCCCATCTTTTCTTTCTTCTTCTCAGAGTCTTCTCCGTAGACTTTCTTCTCGCTAATTTCGTGTCAAATTTCTCCGAAACTCGAAAGACAATTTGATAATATGTTGAGACTATTTCTCAAAATTGCTCTCCCGTAGTGAAAAGCGTGTGCGCGAATAAGATGACTTCGGCCGCTTTCTCGGGTAAAGAATTAGCATGTACACACTCTCAAACTACACGTCCACTTGGCAGAACGGTTGCCGCCAAGGCGGTTTTTTGCTGGTAGGACTGCTCCTCGTTTTAACGCTCCTCAGAGTGTTTTTCTTGGGCTACTTTGGTGATTTCGCGACGATGGATCTCTCGGAGGCCTTTGCTGCGCTCTGGATGGGTTTTCGCGTTGACTTAAAGTGGTCACTTTTACTGCTACTCCCTGCTTGGATTCTTTGGGTTCTCGGTTTCTTCTTTTCCTTTTTCAGAGACTTCGCCAAACTCTTTGCCATTGTGGCGGTTTTGTTGATGAGCGTTTTTGGCGTCGTGAATATCGCGTTTTACGCTTTCTACCACACGCCGATTTCGAGCATCATCTTTGGTCTTTGGCAAGATGACACGCGCGCCATTATGGAGACGATTTGGTCTGATTGGCCCGTGTTGCAGTTAATTGCACTCTGCATTGGTTTAACGCTCGTTCCAATTCTTTTCGCTTGGTTGGGAAAGAGTCGGTCGCCCTACGCAACAGAATTTCGTTGGGGCAAGGGACTTATCACGATTCTCCTTTGCACCGTGTTGATTGTGTTGGGGATTCGTGGCTCCTTTGGGAAATTCCCGCTTCGCCTACAAGACTGGGCCGTGACAACGGATGGCTTCTTAAATAATGCGGTGCCAAACGGCGTCGCCTCTTTCTGGGAAGCAATTAAAGAACAACGTATGCTCACCTTGAAGGGTGGCGTGAATGAAGGCGTTAAAAACCTTGGCTTTGATAACCTCGCAGAAGCGCAGGATGTTTTAAAACGCGCAGGGCAAAAGAGCGCCTTTAAGGCGATGACACCCGCTCCAGAATTTGTGGTTTTCTGCTTGATGGAATCGATGGGGCGAGATGAGTTTGAGTCGGACCGCCCTGAAGAAAACGACACCCTCGGGGCGCTTCGTGATGTGCTCCCCAGTGCCCAAGTCTTCCGCCATGGGATTGCGGTTGAAGGCGGCACCTTCCCCTCGCTCGAAGGCCTACTCTTTGATACGCCGATTACTCCCATTTCGCAGAGCCGCTATGGGGATAAGTCCTTCCCCTTCTCTCGTCTTTGGGACTATAAGAAGGCAGGGTACGAAACGATTTTCTTGACCGCAGGGTCGGTCTCTTGGCGTCAGCTCGATCGCCATTTCTTGCGTCAAGGGTTTGATCGCGTTTTGGGCGACAAAGATATTTTGGAAAAGTTCCCGAAGGCTGAACATGGCACGTGGGGCGTGGGAGACCAGTGGATGTTTAAGTACGCCACGGATCTCTTAGCCGAGAAAGCAAAGAAAGGGGAAAAGGTCTTCCTCTTTATGCTCTCGACCACAAACCATCCGCCACATCAAGTGCCCGATGGCGAGAAGGTAAACCCCGTGGATCCCAATGTGTTGCCTGACTTTATTGTGGATGACCGTAAGGATCCCCTGGTGACGAACCGCCTTCAGACCTACCAGTACTCGGCTAACGCACTGGGGCAGTTTGTTGAACGCCTGCAGGCTTCAGGCTTAGCCAATAAGTCTGTGGTAGTGGCAACGGGTGACCATAACTCTCGCCAGCACTATGTGGCGAGCGGCTATTGGCATCATGGAAACGGCGTGCCGATTCTCTTCTGGTTACCTGAAAATACGTTGAAAGCACCGGTTGACGTGAATCGTTGGGTTTCGCACCGCGATATCTTCCCCACGCTAAACGCATTGGTGTTGGGCAAAGCGCCCCAGCCCTACGATGGACGAAATCTCTTTACGCCAGAAGATATTCGTCCTGCAATAAGTTACGCGACGCTCGACAAATATGGCCTGGCGTTGGGCCCCTCCGGCGCCGTTTCGATTGGTCCAGGTGGTGCGTTGACGTGCTACCGCTGGGAAGACGATAAGCTCCTTGCTGAGTGGCCTTGCTCTGAAACGAACCTCAAGGTGGGGCAGATTGCAAAAGCACAACGCGCCGTGCGCGATTACATCGTACGAGACGGTTTGCTCAACAATCCTGAGAGCACGAAATAGCCAGCTGAACTTACAAAAAAAGACTCTGTTTCCTGAGGATGCCTCAAAGAAACAGAGTCTTTATTTTTTTTGCGGAATGCTTAGTGGCGATTAGCCTTTAAGAAGGCGGCCAAATCATGCATTTCTAGCGCATCGAGGTTGTGCTCCATCTTGTAAGTGCCAAAGGTAAACTTCGGATGCACTTCGCGGATCACTTGAGCGCCACGCTCAGCAATCAAGGGATTAATGACAGGGTCAAATTCCCCATGCGCCATAAAGATCGGCGTTGCACGACCGGCTGGCGTTATTTCCGCAGAGACCTTGTGTGCGACGGGCACGTAACCCGAGAAGGCGATCACGCCACCCAAGGGTTTGTTGAGACGAAGCCCCGTGTAGAGCGAGACCGCAGCCCCTTGCGAGAAGCCACCTAAGAAGATTTGTTCACGAGGGACGCCCTCTTTTTCCAAATCTTCAATCAAGCGCAACACACGTTGAGCGCTCTGACGAATACCGACTTCGTCTTCCTTGTCGTCAATCTGCATGCCCTTCAAATCAAACCAAGCACGAAGCGGACCCGATTCGCGGAATTTTTCCAAGAAGCGAAGCGGGGCATTGGGCAAAATCATTTGGCAGTCAGGACCACCAAACTCACGAATTTCGTCGGCAAAGCCAGCAAAGTCTGCATTGTTAACGCCCATACCGTGCAACCACACCAAGGTCATTTCAGGGTAGGGACCCGAAACTTGACGAGCTCGTGTGATGAGAATGTCTTTCGCAGCAAAGGGTTCCACATCCGCGGCGTAAGGATTCAAGATTTCGACAGTAGGGGCAGCCGCTTTTTGTGCAGCAGGCGCTTCCGCCTTCACGGCTTGAGCCTTGGGCTCAACAGCAGGTTCAGCTTTGGGTTGAGGAGCGGCCTTAGGCGCTTCTGCGGGTTTCGCTTCTTTGGCGGCATCCTTTTTCGGACGAATCGCGTTCTTCGGGCGGAAAGCCTTGATCACTTCTTCGTGCGTTTCAATGTACGGACCACCGATCAAGTCGATGCAGTAGGGCACGGCGGCAAAAATCCCGTTTACGAGTACCTTGCCATTTTCGTCTTTCAAGCCTTCAAGCGTTTCCGCGATGGCTTTGGGGCGACCTGGCAAATTGATAATGAGCGCGGCATGGTCTGGCGTTTCACGCAAGACTGCGACTTGGCGCGAGAGAATCGCGGTCGGAACAAAGTGTCCCGAAATAGCGCGCATCTGCTCACCAAAACCAGGCATTTCGCGCGTTGCCACCGCCAAGGTGGCTTCTGGCGTTAAGTCGCGACGAGCCGGTCCCGTGCCACCCGTCGTCAAAATCAAATCACAGCCGATGATGTCGACCAATTCACGCAAGGTTTTTTCAATGGTGAACTGATCATCTGGAATCAAGCGCTTATGAATTTTGAGGGGGTTGGTCATTGCCTTGCGGCACCAGCTCTCAAGCGAAGGAATGCCTTCGTCATCGTAGATCCCTTGGCTTGCACGGTCCGAGACCGAGACTAAACCCAAGATCAATTCGTCTTCACTACTGCGAGGAGGTTGCATAAGATTCTCCCAAACGAACGGTGTGCGGACTTATTCTTCCGCTTCTTCGTCGTCTTCTTCTTTAATTAAATTGAGCGGCTCTTCGAGCAGGCTGTGAACATAACGATAGAGTTCACGGCTACTTTTCGGAGGCTTTTGCAAACTGCGTTCTTTACGAGCATTGCGCACCAAGGTGCGAAGCTGAGAGATGTCGGCTTCAGGGTGCTGATCGATAAATTTGGTGACGGCCTCGTCCCCATCAATCATCTGGTCTCGCCAGGTTTCACAGCGGTGCAGAAGGGCAACCGCCGCGCGAGATTCGCCTGTGGCGCGATCGATGGCTTCACGAACGGCAACGGGGTCCATGTTGCGCATCTTCTTGCCGATGAGCTGCAGCTGACGGCGTTGTGCGCCAAAACTCTTCATGCGACGAAATTCCACGATTTCGGCATAAACGTCTTCAGGAAGATTGATGCGGCGAAGCTGATCGTCGCCCAATTTCGTCATTTCACGACCTAAGTTTTGCAGTTCAGTTTGTTCGCGTTTGAGTTGAGATTTCGATGGCCCATCGTATTGGGGGAGGTCATCGTCATCTTCGTATTGAGTGTTCTGTGCCATGACGCCTAGTTGAGAAAAGTGTCAAAAAATAATGGCTCTATGATACTAGAGGCGTTTCGGTTTCGTGAAAAAGAGAAGAAGAAAAAGCGTAGACAAAAGAAAACGTGGGCAGACCCTGTCAAATCTGCCCACGTTGATAGTGACCGGAAACTTTTGTGTGCCGGAGAAAAAGCACTTAGAAAAGAGAACTAGGTTCCAAGCTAAAAGTTCTCTTGCAGTCCAGCCGACCCCATGGCTGTTTGGATGACTGCTTCTTGTTTCCTGTTGAGATTAACTATACACGGAATACTTGAGTAAATCAATCGGGTATTGTAAGAAAAGTTGACTAATTTACTCGGACTTTGATCTAACTCAAACTTATTGAGAATGATTATCATTTATAGGGTGAAATTATCCTTTGTGCAACTCTAAAAGAGAAAAACTTTCGCAGCGTACAGATAAAGAAAAACCGGACAAGCCCTGTCAAACTTGTCCGGTTTAATAGTGATGGAAACTAAATCGTGCCGGAGAAAAAGCACTTAGAGATAAGAGAACCAGGTTCCAAGCTAAGGTTCTCAATCCGTCCAGCCGACCCCTTGGCTGTTTAGTTGACGGTATCTCGTTTCCTGTTGAGATTAACTATACACAAAATACTTGAGTAAATCAATCGGGTATTGTAAGAAAAGTTGACTGATTTACTCGGAATTTGATTTAACGCAAACTTTATGAGAATGATTATCATTTAGAAGAGAAATTTTCTCAAGCGAAAGAGGGGAATTTTTTTTGGCGGGTAAAAGAAAAGGCGACTGAGCCCTGTCAAACTCAATCGCCTTAGTAGTGATATCGGAAACTCTAAGCGCCGGAGAAAAAGCACTTTTTTGAGTAGCGGAGAATCAGTTCCAAGCTTCTGCTTCTCCTATACAGTCCAGCCGACCCCTTGGCTGTTTGGTGACCGTATATCGTTTCCTGTTGAGAATAACTATACATGGAGTACCCGAGTAAATCAATAAGGTATTTGAAGAAAAGTTGAGTAATTTACTCAGGATTTGATCTAACGCAAAAGATGAGAACCATTCTCATTTGTTAAGATTATGCTAAGAAATCGAGAAAAGCCTTCTCTTTATTGGGTTTGTGAACGTTGGGAGAGGAAAAGATGAGAAAGATTTTTCCGTGCTGAGACAAAGAAGAGTCCTTTTCGGTACAATGCATTTCCTTTCTAACATCACATTTTGGCCGGTCAAGCCATGCATGAACAATTACTTTCCGATTTTGATTTCGAGCTCCCCGAGGAACTGATTGCTCAGTACCCCCTTGCGGATCGCTCTTCTTCCCGCCTTTTGCATATTAATGACGATGTCATTGAAGACTGTGTCTTCACCGATATCGTGAACTTTTTGCGCCCTGGCGACTTGCTTGTCGCTAACGATACGCGCGTCATTAAAGCGCGTCTTTTTGGGCATAAGCCAAGTGGTGGTCACGTCGAAGCGTTGATTGAACGCGTTACGGGTGAGCATGAAGCCATTTCCATGCTTCGCACGAGTAAGTCCCCCAAAGAAGGCGCAACGATTATTTTTGAGTCTGGTGACTTGCACGAAGAAGCGACCGTCGTGGGTCGCGAAGGGCAATTCTTCCAGTTGGTCTTTAAGCGCCCTGTGCTTGAAGTGTTGGACCAATTGGGTAAAGTGCCGCTTCCCCCTTATATTACGCACGCCGCAAGTGAGAGCGATGCGTCTCGCTATCAGACGGTGTACGCCAAGCACCGAGGTGCTGTCGCTGCGCCCACCGCAGGGCTCCACTTTACTGAAGCCCTCTTAAAAGAGCTTCGCGAAAAGGGTGTCGATATTGAATACGTAACGCTTCACGTGGGCGCTGGGACTTTCCAGCCTGTGCGCGTAGACAATATCGCTGAGCACCATATGCACTCTGAGTGGTATCACTTGCCTGAAGACGTGGCTGCTCGTGTGAACCAAGCGAAAAAAGAAGGTCGTCGTGTGATTGCAGTGGGTACGACCTCTTTGCGTACGCTAGAAAGTGCCGCCACTGAAGTGGGGCACGTTGAAGCGGGTTCTCGCGATACGGCGCTCTTTATTACGCCGGGCTACGAATACCGCATCGTGGATGCCTTGATTACGAATTTCCATTTGCCAAAATCGACCCTTGTGATGCTCGTGAGCGCTCTTGTGGGTCGTAGCCGTATTTTGGAAGCCTATCGCCATGCTGTTGAAGAAAAGTACCGTTTCTTTAGTTATGGTGACGCTTGCTTTATCGAAAAGACAAAACATCCTGCCGCCGAAACGCAGGACTAAGGAGTAGACTCATGGCCTTCTCTTTTAAAGTCAAAACGACTTCTGGGCGTGCCCGACGTGGCGAATTAACGCTCAATCATGGCGTGGTGCAAACCCCGATTTTCATGCCCGTGGGAACCTACGGTGCAGTGAAGTCGCTCGCCCCATATGAATTAAAGGAAATCGGCTCCCAGATTATTTTGGGAAACACGTTCCACTTGTGGCTGCGCCCTGGGCTTGATGTGATCAGTGCGCACAAAGGCTTGCATGGGTTTAACCAGTGGGATAAGCCGATTCTGACCGACTCGGGTGGCTTCCAAGTCTTTAGCTTGGGCGAACTTCGCAAAATCACCGAAGAAGGGGTGCATTTCAGAAACCCCATCAATGGCGATAAGCTCTTTTTGTCGCCTGAAGTCTCGATGCAGATTCAGCATGTGCTCAATTCTGACGTCGTGATGCAGTTGGATGAATGTACGCCTTATAAGATTGGGGATCGTCCCGCTACGGAACTCGAAGCCGCGAAGTCGATGCGCATGAGCCTTCGTTGGGCACAGCGCTCGAAGGATGAATTCAATCGATTAGAAAACCCGAACACGCTTTTTGGTATTGTTCAGGGTGGCATGTACGAGCATCTTCGTGAAGAGTCGCTCGAAGGGTTAAAGAAGATTGGTTTCCATGGCTACGCTGTGGGTGGCTTGTCTGTTGGCGAACCCAAAGAAGAGATGCTTCGCATCATGGACCATATCGTGCATAAGTTGCCAGACGATCGTCCTCGCTACTTGATGGGCGTGGGAACGCCAGAAGACTTGGTCGAAGGCGTCTCTCAAGGGATCGATATGTTTGACTGCGTGATGCCAACGCGTAACGCCCGCAATGGCTGGCTCTTTACGCGCTTTGGCGACATTAAGCTCAAAAACAATCGCTACCGCAACGATTTTCGCCCGCTCGATCCGACTTGTGACTGCTACACGTGCCGCAATTTCTCGCGCGCATATTTGCACCACTTGCATCGTGTGGGGGAAATCTTGGGTGCACGCTTAAATTCCATTCATAACCTGGCCTACTATTTGCGCACCATGCAGGAAATGCGTGATGCGCTTGAAGCAGGAACCTTTGAAGAATGGAAGCGCCAGTTTAAAGAAGATCGCGCTCGCGGGATCGAATAAATTGGGGTGGGGTTTCCCGTCACGGGAGGCGACCTTCTTCTCCCTAGAGGAAAAGAGAGTGCGCAAAACCGTAAAAGAGGGAAAACTCTAGCCACATAGTGGGTGATTCACCACTATAATGGACAATCGCGCTGTTTCTTATAAAGAGGCAGTGATCTAATGATTTTTTTTGAATGACACTGGAGTTCAAATGTTGTTTATTCAAGAGGCAATGGCCGCTGGAGAAACCGCTGCTCAGGCTGGCGGAATGCAAGGTTTTCTGATGCAGGTTCTCCCCTTGGTGCTTATTTTCGTGGTGTTCTGGTTCTTCCTGATTCGCCCGCAGCAGAAGCGCCAAAAGGAACACCAGAAGATGGTGGACGCTCTCACCCGTAACGATGAAGTGATCACCGCTGGCGGTTTGACGGGTCGTGTGGTTTCTGTTGAAGAACAGACGATCGGTCTTCAGGTGGCAGAAGTGGAAGGTAAGCCTGTCGTGATTCACATGCAGCGCAATTCCGTCACGATGGTCCTCCCGAAAGGTTCCGTGAAGTTCTAATAACGGGTGAACTTCAAGTTTGGAGAGAGCTCCGACTGATAAGGTCGTTGCTCTCTTTTCCCGTTTTAATTGTGTGAAGTTTTTTGCTCTTTCTGGGCGACTTTCACACCGTTTTCTAAGTGGTCGGTGTCAGTGGAAAATGCTTTCCACGGCAAAAAGTCCGATAAACACAGAAACGGCTTGAGGGCCTAGGCTTTTCGAGGCGTTTGTGTGTTTTCTCTTGGCGGGCTTTTCTGCTCAAAGCGCTGACCGTCTTTTCTGCATTAACCCAAGGTTGGGGTGTGACTCACCGAGCGTTCGGTGCAGTCGACTCTGACGGAGAAAGATGCGATGAATCGCTACCCCCTTTGGAAATATATCGTCATCGTGGTAGCCCTCTTGATCGGGCTTGTCTACACGTTGCCGAATTTCTATGGTGAGTCTCCTGCTGTTCAGGTTTCTTCTGGTAAGGCCACTGTGAAGGTCACGGAAGATACGTTGAGCAATGTGGAGGCACTCCTCAAAGAGGCGGGTTTGAAACCTAATGGTGTTTTCTACGAGCAGGGCGCTCAGCAAAATACCATTCGTGTGCGTTTTGACCCGACCGAAGCTGAAAAGCAATTGCAGGCACGTGAAGTGCTTGAAAAAGGTCTCAACAAGGATCCTTCTGATCCTTCCTACGTTGTGGCTTTAAATTTGGTGCCAAATACGCCTAGCTGGCTCCTTTCCATTAATGCTTTGCCGATGTACTTGGGCTTGGACTTGCGCGGTGGCGTGCACTTCTTGCTTCAGGTCGATATGAGCGCGGCGATTACGAAACGTATGGAAGCTTCGCTCTCCGACATTCGTACGCAGTTGCGCGACAAGCATATCCGTCACACGGGGATTAACCGTACGGGTGACGTGGTGGAAATCAGCTTTGCTGACGACTCCGAACGCGCTAAAGCCAACGACTTGATGCGCAATACGCAGCCTGACTTGGTCTTGACGTTGCCAGAAGCCTCTTCTGCTCCGTACTTGATCCGCGCTACGCTTTCTCAGAAAGCCATGCGTACCGTTCAGGAATACGCCTTAAAGCAGAACATCTCCACGTTGCACAATCGTATTAACGAATTGGGCGTGGCGGAACCCGTGATTGCTCAGCAGGGTGCTGACCGTATTGTGGTTCAATTGCCTGGTGTGCAGGATACCGCTAAGGCTAAAGACATTTTGGGTCGTACCGCTACGCTTGAAGTCCGCTTGGTGGACGATAGCCCGGAAGCGCTTTCTCAGTTGGCCGCAGGGAATGTGCCCTTTGGTGACGAACGCTTCCAGGATCGCGAAGGCAACACGCTTCTTGTGAAGCGCCGCGTGATTTTGACGGGCGACAACTTGAACGATGCTCAGCCTGGCTTTGACTCCCAGACGCAAGAACCAACGGTGAACCTTGAGTTGGATAACCGTGGGGCTCGTATCTTTAAGGACGTCACGCGTGACAACGTCGGTAAGCGTATCGCCATTATCCTTTTTGAAAAGGGCAAAGGCGAAGTGGTTACCGCTCCAGTGGTTCGTCAAGAAATTGGCGGCGGTCGCGTGCAGATTTCCGGTCGTATGACGGCTGTGGAAGCCACCGATACGGCTTTGCTCCTTCGTGCTGGTTCTTTGGCCGCTCCGATGGAAATCGTGGAAGAACGCTTGATCGGGCCGAGTTTGGGTGAAGCCAACATTGAAGCAGGTTTCCGCTCGACGCTTTACGGCTTTGTGATCATCGCGATCTTTATGGCGGTTTACTACCAAGCCTTTGGTGTGGTGAGTGCTATTTCGCTCGTCTGTAACGTGATGATGCTGATTGCCATCCTCTCGATGCTTCAGGCAACGTTGACGCTCCCTGGTATTGCCGCTATCGCTTTGACGCTCGGTATGGCTGTGGACTCGAACGTGCTTATTAACGAACGTATTCGTGAAGAGTTGCGTATCGGACGCCAGCCACAAACGGCTATTAGCGAAGGTTACGAGCGCGCCTTTGCCACGATTTTGGACTCGAACATTACGAGTTTGATCGCTGGTTTGGCACTCTTGATTTTCGGTTCTGGTCCAGTGCGCGGCTTTGCTGTGGTGCACTGTATCGGTATTTGTACTTCCATCTTCACTTCCGTGACGGTTTCTCGCGCTATGGTCAATTTGGTCTATGGTCGCCAGAAGAAACTCACCCGAGTGCATATTGGTCAGATTTGGCGTCCTGATACGTCAAAGACGAAGGAATAAGAGGGAGGCAATAAGATGGAGTTTTTCCGAATTCATAAAACCATCCCGTTCATGAAGTATCGGCATATTTTGAATGCCATTTCTCTCGTGAGCTTTGTGGTGGCTGTGGCCTGGCTCTTTATTCATGGCTTGACGTACTCGATCGAATTTACGGGCGGTACGCAGTTAGAAGTGCATTACTCTTCTGCGGCGAACACCGAACAGATTCGTGATGAATTAAAAACGGTCAGTAAAGAAGTCTTGGTGCAGACTTTCGGTACCGCTTCTGACGTGGTGATTCGCGTTCCGAATAAGGAAGGTCAGAATTCCAGTCAGGTCGCTGCCGAAGTGATGAAAGTGATTCATACCACGTCTCCAGACGCTGAATTGAAGCGTACTGAGTTCGTGGGTCCGCAGGTAGGTGAAGAACTTGCTCGCGACGGGGGTACCGCTTTGGCCCTCGTGGTGGCAGGGATCATGATTTACTTGGCATTCCGTTTCGAATGGAAGTTCTCAGTGGCTGCCATTATCGCTAACTTGCACGATATCTTTATCGTGGTGGGGATTTTCGCGGTGATGGGCTGGGAATTCTCGCTACCAGTGCTCGCTGCTGTGTTGGCCGTTTTGGGTTACTCGGTGAACGAATCCGTGATTATTTTCGACCGTGTGCGTGAACATTTCCGCACCATGCGTCGCGCGGATACGATGGAAGTGATCAACTCGGCTATTACCGCAACGATCTCTCGTACGGTGATCACGCATACATCCACCTTGTGTATGACGCTTTCCATGTTCTTCTTTGGTGGTCCGGCATTGCATTATTTTGCTCTTGCCCTCACGATCGGTATTTGCTTAGGCGTGTACTCTTCCGTGTTCGTGGCCGCTTCTATCGCTTTGTACCTCGGTGTGAAGCGTGAAGACTTGGTGAAGACTGTGAAAAAAGACGAAGTGGAACAGATGGTCCCCTAATCGGTATCGCTTTTCCTTTGCGCAAAATAGCCCTCAGACGTTTCGACGCTTGAGGGCTTTTTTATGGACGCAAAAAAATTAGAGAATCTTGAGCGCAATATGAGCGCAGGCTTGCGCATCCGCTAGGGCATGGTGGTGCGCAGTGAGGTCAAACCCACAGTAACTTGCCACCGTATTGAGCTTATGGTTGGGGAGTTGAGGAAGCAAACGGCGTGAGGTGCGGCAGGTGCAGAAAAAGCGATAAGCCGCAGGATAATTCATCCCATAACTCAACATCACTGCTTTTAAGCAGCTCTCATCAAAGGGACTATTGTGCGCCACAAAGGGATAGTCACGTACACGTGGTGCAACCTCACTCCAAACTTCAGGAAAAAGACGAGCAGAGTCTGTGTCGCGTCTGGTGAGCCCATGAATACTCGTGTTGATCTGTGCGTAATAGTTGGGGGTCGGGTGAATGAGACTATAGTATTCGTCCACTACCCGGTGGTTTTCTACCACCACAATGCCAACGCTACAAACGCTAGAGCGCTTGAAGTTGGCGGTTTCAAAGTCAATCGCAACGAAATTATCAAGCATTAAGTGAAATAGCCGCGGCTTTCTTGGAGCCACGGCTAGAAGAAAAAACGTTTTTTTAATTAAGGGTGACGTGAATAAAGGCGATCAAAGACGATGCGAAGCGCCGTGTCAATCAAGCGCGTCAGTTCCCCAATCCCCGCCTCTGGCGTCCCTTTACGAAGACTACGCCAATCGGGCGGATTTTGCGCAATTGCCTCAACTAAGGCATCTTTCCAGAACGCCGGGCTTTCGCTTTGTTGCCACTCGCCTCGGCCTCGGCCAAAGTGAGAGACGGCTAAGTAAAGAAGCAATGTTTCCAAGAAAAAGCCTTGAAGCGCTTCCGTGCTCCACGTGATATCAATGCCTTCTTTTTGGTGGTTGGCGTTATAAACGGCGGCAGCCCCTGCGCCACCCAAAGCCCCAATTAAGCCACCAACGAGTGTGCCTAAGCCTAAACTCAAACCACCGGTACCTGCATCCACAGCGGCACCTGCGGCAGCACCCCCTGCAATCCCGACACCCGCGCCAATCGCGGCGGCGCTCCCAGGATTGATCCCAGTCGAGACCATTTCCCAGTCGGACTTCATACGGCGCAAAATTTCGCGGTTGGTTTGCCCTTCTTTGAGGTGATTAATGCGAATCAGCCGTTGCGTTAAAAGGCAAAGTCGATCTGCGGCATTGGCGGCCAAGGCAGACTGCGCGGCTTCAAGCGCAGCGGTGCTCGACTTCGAGATGCCGAGCTGCGTTGCGAACGCAAAAATATGATCCTTCAAAGAGGGTGTGGGCGCGAGCTCATGAGCATTCACTAGGCTCAACATATGTTGTGCCATTGCGTCGACGGACTTGGAATAGAGCGCACGGCGCGCACGAATCCAAATGTCTTGAAGCGTGGTAAAGGTGGCTTGCTGCTCTTCAGGCAGCGCCTTGCCAATCGCTTCAAAAAGCGCCACTTCCTGCACCCAACAACGCGCAAACGCATCCATCGGGAGGACTTCTTTCACAAAGGGATAGTCCTGCAGGGCTTCTTTCCAAGCTTGAAGGTTCTTAGCCTCTTCTTCAGGCGGGTGCGGTTTCCCCATCTGGTTCAAAAGCACGATCGCGGGCTTATTAATCCACGTGAGAATTTTCATCTCGGAGGGGATGTAATTGTCGGGCGAGGGGAATTCCGAGGCGTTCACTAAGTAGAGTAAAACGTCGGAAGTATCGCGCACGTGCGCAATGGCTTTCTGATCTAAGAAGAAGGATTTGTTCGCAAAGCGATCCCAGACTTCTGAGAGGAACCAACCAATGGGGTTATTGCGCTGCTCAAGGCGCTTGGCGAGCGCGACAGAGTTGCCAAACCCCGGCGTATCCCAAAGAAGGAGTTCACAGCCCGAGGGGTCACGTGCGAGCACATGCGCATCCGTGTCTTCCGTGACGTGCGCACGGTCAGCAACCTCGCCCACGTCTTGCATTAACAAGGTACGGGCAAGGGTGGTCTTTCCAATGTTGGTATGGCTTACCAAACTCAAATTAATGTGGAAATGATCAGCTGTGGGCATGAAATCTCTCGGGATGAAAACGTAAGGTATCTTTCTATTATCTCATTTTTGGGGAGAGACAAAAGATTTTGTGAGAAGCGAAATTGCAGAAAAAAGCAACGAGCGGGCGGTGCAAAAAGCATTTTGGGCCTCCAAGAATGGAGACCCAAAATGAAAAGGAATTAGCTAAGTGGCTTTGTGGCGTTTAGCGCAGCGCCCAGTTCATCGGCGCTCGTTTTTGCGGAGACGATAATCGCTCTTGCGCCGTGCGCTTCAATAAACTGCTCCCAAAGCGCAATACGCCCTCCACGCTGAGGAGTGGCGTTTCCGTCAAATCGCTCATCGTAAAGACTAAAGTCCACACAAACAGGGAACCCTGCGGGGAGCTTTTCCGTTAGGCGTTTAATCCAAATCCCTTGTACATCTTCTTCTGGTGTGTGAAGGGCGTTGAACACAGGAATCGGGCGAACCGTTTTTTCCCAAAGTTCGGCAAGTTCTTCGTTATCGGTGTCCCAATAAGTCATCGACGTGATATCGGGCGAGAGCCCCTGCGGGAGACCATCACGCTCAGCCCAACGAGGGAGCTTCATGAGTGAAGCATCGACCATCAAGTGGGCAACCGTCTTCTGATTTGCGGCACCTAAAACAGCGCGGTAGTAGGGTTCGGTGCAGTTAAGCGTTACACGCTTTTCTCGCACTTTCAGAGATAGCGTTTCCCAAAGCACTAAAAGAAGACGCGGGAGAAGCACAATCCAGAAAATCGTCTGAATCAAGCGCCAGAGCCAAGGCGCGGCATTGCTCCCAGCAAGGGGCGCCATGCCAGCCGTCCATTCAAGGGCGGCAACACCAGCGGTATCAGGCAAGGGCGCAGTGTTGGGAAGCGTCCAAGGAATCAGACCGTAGATTGCGTGAATCATCTGCTCAACAATATCCGCGCGTCCCGCAAACCAAGTGCTTTCCCAGCCCACGTGATACGCCGTACCAATCCCACGAATGGCAATGCTACTTAAAATCCCCACGGCAAAAGCGAGCGCTGCTAAGTGGCAAGCACGACGCAGACGGTGTTTTAAGCCAGGGATACGATGAGGAAGCCAGGCGGCAAAGAACGTGCGAATGAGTGCGCGCCCAGGGAGCTTCGCGGAAGCCAAGAACGTAATCGCTTTATAGAGCCCTTTTTGAAGCGGCAACTCAAAGCGAAAACCCAACACGGCCTGCACGATCAGGGCGACATAAATGAGAATATTCCAGAGAATCAGCCCAAGAATCGGAGGTGCTAAGAGGTTGATCATGCTTCCTGTGGAAGACAGTCGATCGCTAAAGGCTCCCAACAAATAGCCCAAAATGACGAGCACGAAGGTGAGAAGCCCCAAGGACTTCCCAAACCAGTCGTGGTTAAGGGCAATATCGATCGCGGGCTGCTCTTTGGTTTGTGTGCGCGTCAAAATAAGTTTGGCGCGCTGCACGAGCCAAGTGGCTTTATTGGCCTTGTCACCCAAAAGGTGGCGGGCATCAATACTTGCCTGATCGCCCTGCGCATTGCTCCAATCTTTGGGTGGGCAATCGCATTCGAGCGTTTTCACTAAAACAACTCGGGCGGCGTCTTCTCTTGTAAAGCTGAGACGTTCTTCTTTAGCCATAGTGTTCTTTGTTTTCTCTTGTTAGGACTTTTGCCAGAGTTCAATCAAAGCGCGTGTCGCATCGTAGGGGCTATCTTGCCCACAAATGGCCGAAACGACGGCAAAGCCCTTTGCGCCGGTGGCTTTTACTTCGGCGAGGTTCGCAAGCGATATTCCGCCAATCGCGACATGCGGGCAGGGAGCATGCTCAACAAAGGCTTTGAGTCCATCGAGCCCTAATGGCGCGGCGGCATCTGGCTTGGTGTTAGTGGCCCAAACGGGACCAATCCCAATGTAGTCCACAATATCTGTGGGGACTTCCATACATTCTCGAGGCGTGGAGACAGAAAGCCCAATAATCTTCTCTTCCCCTAAAAGGCGACGAGCGTCTTCAGGTGCAAGGTCATCTTGCCCCACATGAACGCCATCGGCATTGACGGCCATTGCGACGTCCACATGGTCATTAATGATCAAGGGCACATGATAGGGGAGAAGGGCGCGTTGCATATCGCGAGCGCACTCCGCAATTTCACGCTTTTTCCATTGAGGTGCACGCAACTGTATCACATTCACCCCAGCTCGCGCGGCTTCAATCGCGGTTTGCACCATGCCGATCGGTTCACAAAGAACCGGGTCGAGCACTAAGTAAGCGGTCAAATCAATCGGTTTTCTCATCGGGTTATTCCTCAGCAGCAAGCGTAGTGGGCGTCACGAGATAAAGCCCATCGAGATAGTTAGCGTGGAATGTGCCTGGTCCCTTTGAGAGGGGAAGCGCATATTCCGCAGCACGCTTTGAGAGAAGGCAGGCGGTGGCAACCGATTCGAGCGAACGATCAACCCCAGCAAAGGCGGCAACGAGCGCAGAGAGCGAGCACCCCGTGCCCACTACCAAGGTCGTCATCAAGTGACCGCCAGAAACGCCCACGACTTCGTCCCCATCGGTGATGTAATCGGTTTCACCCGTCACACAGACGATGGTGTTGTAAGTATTAGCCATTTCTTTTGCAGCCTCAATTGCTTCAGAGCTTGCATTGAGACTATCGACTCCCTTCCCGCCAGCAGAGCGCCCCATGAGCGCCATGATTTCGCTTGCGTTACCACGCACCACGGTGGGCTTTAACTCTAAGAAGTCGCGAATCATCTCATCGCGCCAAGGGAGAACACCTGCGGCCACAGGGTCCAAAGCCCAAGCAACGCCAGCTTCATTGGCGGCTTTTGCGGCAGCAAACATCGAGGGGAGACGCTCAGAGGTGGGGGTACCCACGTTAATTAAGAGCGCCGTGGAAATCTTGGCGAAACTTTCAACCTCTTCACGAGAAACGACCATTGCGGGAGACGCTCCTGCTGCGAGCAGGACATTCGCCGTAATTTCTTGCACCACTTCGTTAGTCATGCAGTGTACGAGAGGGCGCACTTCGCGAAATTGAGCGAGGTGTTGAGCAGCGGAAAGGGAAGTGAGCATCTTGATGGTCATGATGGTTTCCTAGAGGAAGAAAGTTCTGAGAGAAATCTATACTAACGCGTTAACAGCCGTGGTGCTTTGTTGCAAATAGTACTTAGCACACAGAATAACGTGTCTGAGTATGTAGATTGTGGCATGATAACTTTTTTTGAACATTGTTTGAATAGCACAGTGCTATGTTAATTCACCCACAGTTTGACCCGATTGCCCTCTCTGTCGGTCCTCTAGCGATTCGCTGGTACGGGCTGATGTATTTGTTAGGATTTATGTGTTTCTGGATTTTGGGTCGTATGCGCACCAAAGAAAGTTGGCGTGGCATCACGGACGACGATCTGGATAATCTGCTTTTCTATGGCGTCTTTGGCGTCATTTTAGGAGGCCGAATCGGGTACTGCCTTTTCTATCAACCAGGCTACTACCTCACACACCCCTTGGAAATTCTCGCGGTTTGGCATGGCGGCATGAGTGCGCACGGCGGACTCTTGGGCGTCATCGTCGCGATGTTCCTTTACTCCAAAGTGAAAAAACTCTCCTTCTGGACCATTGCTGACTTTGTCGCGCCGCTCGTGCCCCTTGGGCTTCTCTTTGGTCGCATTGGGAACTTTATCAATGGGGAACTCTGGGGGCGTCCTGCCTCGCCTGATCTCCCTTGGGCGATGATTTTCCCGGAGGCCAACGATGGTGGCGTGCCGCGTCACCCCTCACAGATTTATGAAGCAGGTCTCGAAGGCCTTGCGCTCTTTATCTTCGTGTGGCTTATTTCTCGACGAGAACAGACTCCTGGCAAAGTCGCTGGCGCATTCTGTTTAGGCTACGGGGTCGCCCGCTTTACGGTGGAATTTTTCCGTGAACCTGACGCCTTCTTAGGGCTTCAAGCCTTGGGGCTCTCTCGCGGTCAATGGTTAACGATTCCGCTCATTCTCTTGGGGCTTTATCTCTTCTTTAGAAAGAAGAAGGTTGCCTAAAGAAAACAAATACGAAAAAAGCGAAGTCTCTGGGAGCGACTTCGCTTTTTTGTTATCGACGCCAGGCACTGTCAGCCTAGCGAAGAATGCTTCTTAGTGGGCGGCATGGTCACCAAACCACTTCTTGTAGAGGGCTTGGTATTCGCCATTTTGCTTCAATTCAGCCAAGGCTTTGTTCAATTCAGCCTGCAAGGCGGTGTTTTGCTTACTCACGATCATCCCCATCGGGTCAGCCGTCAAGAGTTCCGGCAAGTGGATCGTGGCGGCGGCAATCTTCGGCTGCTGCGTCAAGATGTAGTCCGTGACGGGCTTGTCGTTCAGAACAGCGTCAGCGCCACCGTTGGAGAGCTCAAGAATGGCTTCGCCAGCGTGGTTAAAGGTCACAACCGTAGCACCCGGAATTTCTTTTGCCTTAGCGGCGGCCGTGGTACCAATCTGAACAGCGATCTTCTTACCCTTCAAGTCGGCAAAGCCGTGAATCTTATCAGCGTCATTCTTGTTGACCAAAATCGTCAAGCCGCTTTCATAGAACGGATCCGTGAAGAGCACTTTCTTCTGTCGTTCAGCAGTAATCGAAATCCCCGATGCACCAACATCCACCGTACCGGCCAAAATGCCCGGAATAATGCCATCAAAACCCATGTTCTGGATGATGACGTTGTAGCCAGCTTGCTTACCCATGGCCTTGATCAAGTCCATTTCAAAGCCGGTGATTTCATTCGTCTTCGAGTTGACGAATTCAAACGGCGGGAAGGTGGTGTTCGAGGCCACTTTCAAATCTTTCGCATAAGCCGCGCCAATGGATGTGAAGGCGACGGCGGCACAGAGGGCGGAGAAGGCAATTTTCTTAAACATGATGATTTCTCTTTTTGAAAAAAAGTTTTTGGTGTATCGGAGCAATCTTCTTTGGTGAGAGACTTCTCCGTTTTGTTACCCACTCACCGAACTGCTGTTTTCGGTGCTGGTGAGACATACTATACGAGCAAAAAAATCGCCCGGCGAATTTTCCGGGCGAAAAAGAAATCAACTCTTGGTCTATCTCGAGTGCCTTGGGTAGTTCCCTCTATTTGCCTATAAATCGTTGAATTTATTGAATTATTTGTCGACAAATAGAAGACCCAAAAACCGACGAATTAGAAAACGTAGATCGCTTTGTAGAGCATGTAGCCTGCGAGCACATAAAGTAGGCAAGCAAAGATGCGTTTGAGTTTCTTCGTATCAATACGGTGCGAGACCGCGGCACCAAGTGGCGCGCTCAAAATACTCGTTACCGCAACGCTCAAAAGCGCGGGAATATGAATAAAGCCCAACATCGTCGGCCAGCCGGGGAGCGTTTCCACATTCCAACCACTAATCACATAGCCAATCGTCCCGGCAACCGCAATTGGGAAACCGAGCGCAGCAGAGGTACCAATCGCTTGGTGAATTTTGACGTTGAAGTAGGTTAAGAACGGCACACTGATAAAACCGCCACCAGCGCCCACGAGCGCGGAGACGATCCCAATCACAGAGCCCGCACCAAAGAGTCCAGCGGGACCTGGGAGCGTGCCGACTTTACCTTCTTTTTTCCCTAAGAACATCTTCGTGGCGGAGTAGCCCACAAAACACGTGAAGATAATCGCGACCCAGAAGGCAGGGAGGAACCCTGTGATCTGTGCACCGATAATGCCGCCCACAAGAATGCCTGGCGCAATCGCAAAGGCGATTCTCCAGAGCACACCACCGTGGCGAGCATGCGCCGTGATGCTACTCATTGAGGTGAACATAATGGTCGACATTGAGGTGGCAATGGCGACGTGAATCAGGTGTTCCGTCGGAATGCCGCCCGCGTGACTCAAAATAATCGTTAAAAACGGCGTCAAGACCATGCCGCCGCCAATACCCAACAGACCAGCTAAAAAGCCCGTGCAAAGACCGAGCGTCGATAACTCTAGGATGAGAGTTAAATCCATGAAAAATACCTCGGGGAATAGCAACGCTCCAAACATGCGTTGCGGGAGGTGAACAACAAAAGCGTCAGACGAAGGACGAAAGAGAGAGGCTCGTCGTCTGACGGCAACAAATCGAGCGGGGAAGTGAGCGCGCTTAGAGCGTCGGGCAAATCCATTCACGCACGATGAATTCAAATTCTTCCTTCGTCACCGGGGTAATCGAGAGACGGTTCCCTTTTTGCAAAACACGCATCTGAGAGAGTTCTTCGTGTTCACGCAAAGCGGCGATAGGAATCACTGGACATTTTAGAAGGGCTTTGACGTCAATGGTGACCCAACGGGGTGATTCTTCTTTGCTTTTCGGGTCAAAGTATTCGCTTGTGGCGTCAAACTGCAGCTCGTCGGGGTAGGGCTTCGAGACGATGGTGGCAAGACCTACGACGCCCGGCTGCGGGCAGCTCGAATGGTAAAAGAGAATGGCGTCCCCTTCGCGCATATCATCGCGAATGAAGTTACGAGCTTGATAGTTGCGAATCCCAAACCAGGAGACAGGCTTGGCGAGCGCGTCATCCACAGAGCATTCAGTGGGCTCGGTTTTCATGAGCCAGAAGCGCTGGGCTCCTTTAATCAAGGAAGTGATAGTCGCTTTATTCGTCTTAGCCACGGGAAGACCCTCCAGAAAAAGGAAAGGGCAACCAATCATCGAATGGCTGCCCGAGAAATGACCCTGCAACGGTGCGGGGCTACGTTACCTGAACCGTAAGTTCAGGGCGGTCGGCTCCGGCGCGGAACGGGTTGGACAACGCGTGTTCAACACTCTATCGGCAACCGAGTACACCAACCTAATAGGTATAGCATTGGTTCTAGGAACTTTGGAGCCTTGAAGCTATCCGCTGCAGGTTTAATGTCATTTTAGCGGATTTTTTGGAAAAGTGGAAATACGCCAAACGCACAACTCTTGATGATTCTCAAAAGTGAGGTCTCGTTAAATCGTGTGGCTAAGAGCTCAAAAAAAGGAAATCCCACCTAAACCTGCGTTCAGATGGGACTTTCGGGCGGGTGTCGCACTCTTTTCACTGAAAGAGTAGGACACTTCTGAGATCAATCGACTAACCGCGAGGGAGAATCGAAGAGCCCTTATGCATATCGGAGAAAATCGCTTTTTCGCACATATCAGAGAGCTGATCGATTTCGCGAAGAAGAGCGGCTTCGCCTGGTGTGCTCACCGCAGGAGCGGGACCACTTTCGGGGCGGGCTGCAAGTGCGGCTTCAAGCTCAGCGATGCGATCCGTGAGCTCTTTAATCTTTTGGTTCGCTTGTGTTTCGGCTTTGACGCTTTCATAAGCGATTTCAAGCGCGGTGAGCGCGGCGACTTGATCGCCATTCATCACTTTGCCATTTTCATGAATCGCATTCATCTGCGCATCGACCGCTTCAGCGCATTGCGTCAAGAGTTGTTCTTCACCAGTACTCACCGCTAAGCGATACTGACGACCGTAAATTTTTACACAGAGTTCAGACATGCTTTTGGCTCCTAACGCTTATTCGGAAGTTTGACGGAAAGCCTTGAGAATAGCTTCAGCGCGAGTGCGCATTTCTTCACATTTCTCTTTGGTAGCAACGAGTTCGGCTTCGCGAGCGGCCAATTGGGAAGCTAAACGACGATTTTCGCTTTTTTCATGCTCTAAGCGAGCGATGAGCTGAACTACTAGCGCTTTGAGTCGTTCCATTTGAGTTGTCATAGATAAGCTCCGATAAGCATGGGGTTTTGCGGTCGACGGTCTCTCCCATTGAAGAGACCGTAAGTTGAAAAGTGTTGCGTGGCAGGCTTATTTCTTAGCGCCACTACCTTCCAAAATCAACATGTCGGCCGTTTTTTCGTCTGGCATAGCGCTTGAGGTCCAGTGATCCAGACGACCTTCCTTATCAAAGAAGACAGAGAGCTGACGCAACTGCTGGTCGCCTTTGCTCGGAAGGAGATAGTAAACGTAGTCCCAACGATTGGGATGGAATTGATCTGCAACGAGAGGAATTCCCAAAAGGAATTGCACCTGGCCCTGGCTCATGCCCTTTTCGAGCTGATTGACCATTTCATCGGTCACGAGGTTACCCTGCTGAACAGGAGCACGATAGGGCTGCAAGAAACTCGGAACCACTTTTTCCGGATTGTCCCACAGATTTTTCACAGTGCTGCAACCAGAAAGGGCAGTCACCGCTACCACGCCGAGGCAGGTAAGAAGCGTTTTTGTCATGTTTTACATTCCTTTCGGAGTTCTGGCATTACGCCGATACTTTTTCACTAATCAGGCTATTTGCTTGAAGTGTAAACCTCTATTTTAGCGAACTTGGCAGTCTTCACCATGAGGAGAAGTGCTAAAAGATGTTCAGTGAGAGGTTTGGGTGAATTCTTTTGATTATAGGGCGCAGGCGCAATTTTGTGGCGCTTCTTAGCATATTGCAATGAACTTTTTCAGAGAGGTGGTTCCCAAGGAGAGCGAAAAAATATTGTGTAAAGACAAGGTTTATTTTCACTCTCCTCTTACGGAAACTGCCCATCTGCGCTAAACTAATGAGAATTGATAACGCGCGATGCAAAAAACTCACTTTGTGGTGAGTGCATCGTTGTCCTGGGTGAGATACCCAATCCCCAGAACAGAATAAAGACTAACCTCATCCAGGCGAGGCGAGCCCCACAAAGACAGGCCTCCTGCGACTTGAATGATTTTTTTTGAAAGAGGTCACTGACGTGAGTGATTTGCCCGAAAACCAAACAGCTGAACTGAAGAGTGTCGGCCTCAAAGCGACCACGCCTCGTTTACGTATTCTGGAATTGTTCCAGCGCCGCTCTGAAGGGGGTGATTGTGAACGCCGCCATTTGTCGGCAGAAGACGTTTACAAGGAACTCGTGAGCCAAGGTGTGGAAATTGGTCTTGCCACGGTTTACCGTGTGCTCACCCAGTTTGAACAAGCCAATATCTTGGTGCGCCATCATTTTGATTCTGACCGCGCCATGTACGAGCTTGAAGAAGGTCAGCACCATGACCATCTCGTGTGCTTAGGCTGCGGGAAAGTGGTGGAATTCGTTGACCCGGAAATTGAACGTGCCCAGTTAGCCGTGGCTGAACGTTATGGCTATCAACTCTGCGACCACTCTTTGGTGCTCTACGGTATCTGCCACGACTGTGGTCATACCGATCCGAAAGAAAAGAACGACAACCAGTAAGTCGTTTCAAGCTCAGACACCAAAAAAGGCAAGCGATTAAAGCTTGCCTTTTTTGTATTCACCGTCCTTTAATTTCCGGGCGTGGTGTCTTTTGCGCCCGCTCTCAAGTCTTTGAAGAGGTACGCGCGGTAGCTTTCATAGAGCGTACGGTCGGGTTCATCGATGTAGCGCCCTTCAAAGAGGTGGCGCGCATCAATATTGGCTTGGAAGAATTGCGAGGGCTTTCCTGCTAAACGCTCCACAATCATGCCTGGCAAATAGACAATGTCAGTGAGGGGTGTATTGAGCCCGTCAGCAAGACCAGAATCCGTGAGACCAAAGTACGTTAAGTACTGCGGGCGAGCGAAGTCGGTGCGATAACCTTTCTTTAGTCCATCAATCCCCGGTTGATGGTCTCCAAAGCGTACAAACATGCGGCGTTTATTGGGGTCACTCTTTGTCCAATTTTCAAAACCTGTAATCGCTTTGTCCGAGTCAATTAACCTTGCAGTATAGTTTGCAATCTGATCAATCGGAGCACCAGCGGTTCCCGTTAGTTTGGGCGCATTGGGCGCGGCATCACGGTAGGGACCGTGTTCACTCATCGTGAGCACAAAAACGACTTTAGGCTTCTTAGAAGGTTCGGTTTCTAGAAGCGTTTTCGTATAGTCGAGCATCTCTTGCGTAGAGATATGCCACAAATTCTTATTAAAGGGCGCTGGGTAGCCGTAGCTCTGAGGCTGACGAATGTTTTCCACGCCCATCGCACGATAAGCGCTCTCAGCGTTGTAAGAGGCAGGATTAAAGGGTGTCAAGACATAGGTCTCATACCCATAGCGCTTTAATTCGGTGAAAAGCGACTGATTGAGGTGGAAAACGGCGCTGTAGTAAATGGCACCTGCTGCGGCACCATAATCGTCAGAACTGATACCCGTTAGCGCCGCAAACTCAGAGCGCCACGTGCCGCCACCATAGGTGTGCACGCGAAGAATGCCTTCTTCGGCGCGACCATTAGGCGAGAACATCCCGAGCGTGGGCATACCGCTATCGACATCCGCGTACATCGCTGGATTGAAGGTCGATTCCTGCAGGAGAAGCACAATGTCAGGAAGCGGTAAGTCTTGTGCTTTAGCTGAAATTTCAGAGGGTTTCAGCGTTTTGACTGCTTTCAAGAATTCGGCAGAAGTGGCATTAATGGTGTTCGCGGGGTTTTCGTACTGAATACGTGCCGACATCACGACGTTCGTTGGCACATTTTGTCCCTTGGGGAGCGTCACCAACCAAGATTGTTGCTGAGTGAGCATTGCTTCGTAGCAAAGTCCACCGCCGATCACTAAACCCACAATCGCTGTGCGACGAATGAGCGGATAGACGCGAGCGCGACGAAAAACGAGGACGCCAATGACGATCAGAGCGAGCGTGATCGCGGCAAACGCGGCGAGCGCAAGCGGATAATGCAAAACAGTTTCTGCGTTACTCGGATCGAGAAAGACTTGGAAATCGGTGAAAAAGAGCTTTTCCTTCCAGAAGAATTCTTTGGCTTTACTCAAAAGCGTCAAAAAGAGCAGCACCAAGGTTGAGGCACTCAACGCAAAGTACGGACGGCGGGAAAGGAGCGCAAAAAGGCTCGTCAAGAGGAAGAAGGCCCCAAAGGTGACCATCACCGAGCCCAATGTGGGGCGATAAAAGACTGTGCCAATCCACGTGCCAGCACAGATTAATAGCCAGAGGCCACGGAGCAAAAGCCTGAATTTGTTTTGCATGGAAAGCGATTCCTTCTGTGGTCGGAAAGACCCATCAATATCGCTTCATTCTAACAAACCAGACTGAGAGGATCATAGCGAGTGAACGTTTTAACTCGCCTCGCTAAAAAGCGCGCGTTCGCTTTCAATAAAGGAGAGGAACGCTCTAAAAAGTGTTTTCGCGGCCTCGTTATCAAGGCGCGCTAAGCTTGCGGCGACTAGCGCATCGATCCAGTAGCCAAAATGCTCATGGAAAAAACGCTTGGTTTTTTGGGGATCGTAGTCGTTAGAAAGCGCCCAACCCATAAACCCGAGCATCATGCTCACATGGTCGTCAAAGAGACGGTCTGCGGTTTCTTCAGGCAGAACGCCCGCTTCGCGGTAAGTGGCTTGTGCAGATAAACAAGGAGCTTGACACTGAAGACGCAAAGGATTGCCCCAAGAGGATTCGGTGAGAGTGACAGTTTCCTCTCCCACACCAAAGAAGGTGCGAGCCCAAGCGCGTTGGAGTTCAGTGACATCCGTGTTACTGACGCTTGAAGTTTCTTCTTCTGAGAGCGCTAATAGTTCGGCTACAGCACCCCAAGCACTCATCAGTTCAGGTGGAAAAGTTCCCAGAAAAAGTCCCGAGAAAAAGTGATAACCCAAGATGCGTTCGTTTTGATCCATAGCGCGGCAAAAAAAAGAAAAAGAGAAGCTTTCTTCGCCCCAGTGCGTGACTGAGGCGAAGAGTCTTAAAAGAGAAGTTTACTGAAGATGATGCATGGAGCGCTTAAACGTCGTGACGTCTTCGTTCTTGCTCACATAGCGAACCTTCGGGTGCGTCGCATCGAGTCCATTCATCGCTTTAGCCTCTGAGACGAGCGTTTGCTGCTCAGGCGTCAAGTTATCGTAGTCAACGAGCGTTAATGCACCCAATTTGCAGGCTTCAACGCAAGCTGGTGTATCGCGATGTGCGCAAAGTGTGCAGTGTTCTGCGCGACCCACTTCACGGCGCTGATGCGCTGCGGGTTCAATCGCCACGAGTGGCGGTTTGTCCCAGTAGTTGGTGCGACCCGATGAGTTAAACATCGGAACGTGCCACGGGCAAACGCCTTCACAACGATGGCATTGGATGCACTTCTTCGAGTCAACAAGCACTTCACCACGCTCGCCTTTGCTGATTGCCTTTACTGGGCAAACGGGCAAGCAAGCGGGTTCTTCGCAGTGCATGCAACTCATACGGAAGTACGTGATGATGCCTTTGGGTTCATCTTCGTAGCGTTGAATTTGATTCCACTGAATCTTTGGAGCCACTTGGTTTTCTTGTTTGCACGCGACAAAGCAAGCTTGGCATCCAACGCATAAGTCCATATTGACAATAATGCCTCTTCTCATAATCGATACCTCGCTTAAGCCTTCTGCTTCATGTTAGGATCTTTGGCAACTTGTACGCAGATTTCAAAGTAGGGCGCATAGCCTGAGATCTTGTCCCACTGGCGTGGAATCAAAACCTGCGTATTTTGGTTGCCCGTCCATCCGTACTGCATTCCGATCGTGCCCGCGGGCACAATGATCGAAACGTTCACGCGAGCGGAGACTGGACCACCGTAGGCGCTGGTGACGAGAACATAGTCGCCATCCTTTAAGCCTCGTGCTTTAGCATCCACTGGGTGAATGTCGAGCGTGGAGTAGTCTTCCAGTTCAAAGAGGTATGGGCTATCCATACGGGTCTTCGAGTGCGTGATGTACGGCTTGCGAGTACCGTTAATGAGTTTGAGCGGGAATTCTGCCGTGGGTTTCATCGGGCTCTGATATTCAGGGAGTCCTTCAAAGCCACAGGAGGCTTGAATTTCGCTAAAGAGTTCAACCTTACCCGTTGGGGTTTCAAAGCCAGGTTTCCCGTCGTGACGCAAACGCCCCTTTTCGTACTTCAAGGGTTCTTGCTTCGCGGCTTCAACAGGCAACACTTTTGGAAGAGCAGCTTGCTGCTTTTCGTAGGTCGTGCCCCAAGTTGTGAGAATCGAGTCACAAGCTTTAATGGGATCGCCACCAAAGAAGGTTTCCGAGTCAACGAGTGCTGCGCCCAATGTGCAAGCAATCTTCCAGTCTTCCCAGCATTCGCCCAAGGGTTTCACGGGTTTGCGAGCAGTCACAAACTTCCCACCATGCACACCAAATGGGGCATAGCGTTCAAAGTTCATGGCGGCTGGCAGAATGATGTCCAAATCCTTGTGCGTTGTTTCACGATAGAAGTAGTCTGTCGCAAACGCGAAGTCGAGCTGACGAAGGGCTTCCTGATAGACAGGCGTCTGAGGCCAAATCATCACGTTAAAGCCAAAGGCGGCGAGCGCATGGATTTTGCCAGCCTTGACGTCTTCAGGCAGATAGTTTGGCGACCATTGAATCTGCGTCTTATTAAAGACTGGGACGCGGTCTTTGTCAGAGCGACGTGCTTTGCGCTCTGGCGCTTTGAACCAGTCGTAATCGATGAAGGGACGCGTCATCCCGTTGTCCCACCAAATGTATTCTTTCGGACCGACGCCAAAGAGAGCACCGCCCGGCGCATCCACGTAGCCCATGATGGCAGGGATGCAGAGGAGGGCGCGCGTATTGTTCACGCCGTTTGTGGAGTGCGAAATCGATTGACTCGTGAGCGAGTAGGAACCTGGCCCCTGCGCATACATGCGAGCCGCTTCAACGATCAACTTTGCGGGAACGCCCGTTTCTTTTTCACCATATTCAGGCGTGAAAGGCTCAACGTAGGCTTGGAGCTTGTCAAAGCCGTGGCACCACTTCTCAACAAACTCTTTGTTGTAGAGATTTTCTTTGATGAGCACATGAATGATCGCAAAGGCGAGTGCACCGTCCGTGCCTTGCTTAGGTTGCAGATGAATATCAGAGAGTTCTGCCACTTTCGTGCGACGCGTGTCGATCGTAATAATCTTTGTGCCACGCTTTTTCGCGGCGCGAATCATGTTCATCCAACCTTGCGGAGCGGACCAAGCTTTATTGGTCGCCATGACCATAAAGGTCTTTGTTTGCGGACCAGCGCCACCGCCCGAGTTTTCTTGACCAAAGAGAAGCTCTTCAGCAAGCATTGAGCCTTTACGGCAAGCAGTTGACGATTCCGTCCCATAGTGAACGGATTCAAAGTAGCGTGCGAGGCGCTGCACGGCGGGACGCGGTTCCTTCGGGTCGCCGCAATAGAACATCACTGCATCAGGTCCAAACTTGGCTTTGGTCTCAGCGAGGTTCTTCACGATGGTCTTAATCGCTTCATCCCAGGAAATACGAACCCAACCTGGGTCGGCGCTTCCTTTGGGATTGGTGCGCTTGAGGGGATAGAGCAAACGATTCGGGTTATAGAGGCGCTGCAAAGAGGCAAGCCCTTTTGAGCACATAATTTTTTGGGGATGCTCGCTCCAATTCTGAATGGAAATGATGTTATTGCCACGAACGGTGAATTTCGTGCCGCACATTGGCATCTGGTTGCATGAATCGCAAACGGTATAGCCAGTCCACACATCAGAGGTTTCTTCGGCAAATGCTCTTGGGGCAAATTGAATGCCGAGTTGACTTCCGATAGTGAGACTAGAAGCCGCTTTGAGAAGCGTACGACGAGACAGGTTTCTCTGCTTCATAGAGGTCTCTCCTAGGGGTTTTTAGGATAGGAAGTCAATGATTCTGAGAGAGGGGTCTTGGAGGTCCTAATCACTGACTAATTTCATTATAGGATTTAAGGGAAAAAGAACCTAGGAAAAGGCATCAAAGGTCAGGGAAAACCTTGAGAGAGTAGAGATTAAGTGAGACTCATTCTCATGAATAAGTGTTCAAAAATGGGCAACAAAAAAGGCAGTTCATTTTGAACTGCCTTCCCTGAAGAATTCTGTGGTGCGCGATACTGGTTTCGAACCAGTGACCCCTGCCGTGTGAAGGCAGTGCTCTACCACTGAGCTAACCGCGCATTTGAGACTAGCCATTGTACAGTAAAAAGGCTGTACCCACCAACTCGAAAAACGAAAATACCATTTATACGGTATTTTGCATAAAGTTTAAGCAAGTCATTTTGTGCCGATTAGGGCTTCCAACCCATCTCTTCACAGCCTTTATTGGCAAGCTGGTCAGCCTTTTCATTGCCTTCAATCCCAGCGTGTCCTTTTACCCAACGCCACTCTATTTCGTGCCTTGCAATTTGTTCTTCAAGGGCCTGCCAGAGGTCGACGTTTTTGACGGGCTGCTTACTGGCGGTGCGCCAATTTTTGGCTTTCCAGCCGTCAATCCATTTGGTAATGCCATCTTTGACGTAGGAGCTGTCTACATGCAAGACGATCTTGCAGGGGCGATTGAGAAGCTTTAGGGCTTCAATCACCGCGGTGAGTTCCATACGATTGTTGGTGGTTTCTTTCTCGCCACCAAAGAGTTCCTTGGTGTGCTTTCCATAAATGAGATAAGCGCCCCAACCACCAATACCAGGGTTCCCTTTACAGGCCCCATCGGTCCAAATTTCTACAACGCGTTTTTCAGTCATCTTCTTAAAACAAAATTTAGCTCTTATTAACGCCAGCAGGGTTCGAAACGATACCAGGCTTAGCGGGCGCAGTGCTCACTTTTCCCACGAGCTTCACGCCAGGGAGGCGCTTCACCGCACTCAACATTAAAAGGTTTGCACAGTGCGGCGCCCAACGATCTCCCGCCTTATTGAGCCAGTCCCAGTGTTTAAAGCTTGAAGCCGAGCAGCAAGAGGGCGAATAAATGCCCCAGTAGCCGTGCTCAATCTGAAAACCCAGAAGACCTAACCAGTCTTTGAGTCGAGAAGGGGAGATGGGAGCCGTGTTGCTAGGCAAATAAGGCGAGGCACCAAGACTCACCGTTTTTTGGCGAAGCCACCAGAGGCTCGTTGGGTTGAAAGCGGTGATCACTAAGCGACCTTCAGGGCAGAGCACTCGCGCGGCTTCGCGCAAGACTTGCTGGGGAGCGTTTGATTTGTCTAGGGTGTGTGGGAGCGTGACCAAGTCAAAGCTCTCATCATCAAAGGGGAGCTCCACTGGGCTTGCGACAATCGCTTGTCGCTCGGGTCCCACGCTCTCCGCTTTTTCAATGTCGCTCGTAGAAATCCAATGGCGCGAGATACGATTGTTAACTAACGTATCCAAATCGGGCAAACCCACTTGGAGCGCATCGTAGCCAAACACGTCGGCCACTTCAATATCAAAGTGTTTGCGCTCCCACGCAGAGAGGAGTTGCCCCTGCGGCGTTGCGAGAAAACGGCGAAAAGATAAGCCACTAGACATCGTTTTTTGCCACTCCTTTGGCGAAATGATCACAATTAAGCACAAACCAGCAAGAATAAGTTTTACAACATGCTTGCTACAATAGCGACACCATCCGCCTAAAATGTGGCTTGCTGTATCGATCATCAGTCTAAACGAAATTTCTCATTGGCATGAAAAAAGTCTGCGTAATCCCCTTACTTTGTCTTGGCTTGTGGTTTGGTAGCCCTATGGTTACTTTGGCCGAACAAGTCGACACCGATTTTGACGCTTCCATCACCTCTTCCGCTAACAACACGGTGGCAACAGACGTTTGGGATCGTATCCGTCAAGGCTACAAAATGCCGACTTACGAGTCACCCCTCGTGGATAAGTGGGTGAAATATTACGCCGAAGATCATGCCGACTATTTAAACCGCATGTTTAACCGATCTGGGCGCTACCTCTATCAAGTGATTGAAGACGTGGAAGCACGCGGACTCCCCACGGAACTCGCTCTTCTCCCTTTTGTGGAAAGCGCCTTCCAGCCTGAAGCGCTCTCGAAAGCAAAAGCCTCTGGTCTGTGGCAATTCATGCCTGCCACGGGGAAGACCTATGACTTAGCACAGAATCGCTGGCGCGATGAACGCCAAGACGTGCTCGAAAGTACGCGTGCCGCTCTGGATTACTTCCAGTACCTCTATGGGCTTTTTGGAGATTGGCACTTGTCACTTGCCGCCTATAACTGGGGCGAAGGCAGTGTGCAACGCGCGGTTAAACGCGCCTCCGCCAAAGGTCAGGCCACGGACTATGGTCACTTAAAGATGCCAAATGAAACGGCAAACTATGTGCCCAAACTCCAAGCGATTAAACACATCGTCTCGCATCCGGAAAAGTATGGCGTGACGCTCCCCGATGTGGGTAATGAACCCTATTTTGTGACGATCACAAAGCCCCGCGACATTGATACCAATACCGCTGCGGAACTTGCTCGCATGAATGTGGAAGAATTCCGCATGTTGAATCCGAGCTTCAAATTGCCAGTGATTGTGGCAGCGCACGACAACTTGATGCATTTGCCAGCAGACAAGATTGACGGCTTCGTTGATAACTTGGCAAGTTGGATGGATAGTGGTCAGCGACTTTCTCGTTGGACTACGTATGTGACGCAACCAGACGATACGCTCGCCTCAGTCGCGAAACAGTTTGGTATGACAGAAGCGGAATTGCGTTCTGTGAACGCCATTCCGAGCGGTCGCAAAGTGCTCGCTAATTCCACGCTGTTTGTGAAGGCAATAGGGGAAGAGCAGCAAGACATTACGATTGCCGCTTCAGAAGCGAGCTTACAGCTCTCGCCTGAAACAACGTGGCGTCGCGTGACCTATCGTGTTCGCCGAGGCGATACGCTCAACAGCATTGCCGCACGTTGGAAAATTTCGCAAAAATCGATTATTCGCACGAACCGTTTGCGTAACGGCAATTTGAAGGCGGGTCAGCGCTTGGTGCTGACTGTGCCGAATGTGGAACGCGCACCGATTCAGGTGGCAAGCTCGACTCCTTCGCAGAAAAGCAGCTCTTCTGGCACGAGCAAACCGCGCCTTCATAGCGTGCGCTCTGGCGAATCTTTGAGCGTGATTGCCAACAAATACGATATTTCTTTACAGGACTTGCGTGAAGCAAACCCGAAGGTTTCCAATCGCCTGCAGGCTGGTCAGCGCTTGCGTATTCCAGAAGCGGGTGAAAAGATCGAAGTGCCGAAATTCTATATCGTGAAAAAGGGCGATACGCTGATGGAAGTTTCGCGCCAAACGGGCGCTTCGGTGAGCCAATTGCAGCGTGCTAACCGCTTGACGAACGCGAATTTGCAAATTGGTCAGCGACTTGAAATTCCGAACGCGCAAGAAGCGCGCGAAATTGTGCCACCTAAGGCAACGAAACAGGCAAGTTCGTCTGGTACCTACACCGTGCGCCGTGGGGATACACTTCACAGCATCGCGGTGAAAAACAAGATTTCGGTTACCGAGTTGAAGAAAGCCAATAACCTGCGCTCCAATAGCATCAAGGTGGGACAGCGCTTGACGCTCCCGTAATTTTTCCTTGGAAACGATTTGAATCAGAAGCGTGGCACTCTATTCATCCTGATAGATGAGTAGAGTGCCAAAATTCGCTTCTCTCAGGTATCCTCTCTGGATTAAACTTTAAGGATGGTCCGAAAATAGACGGACTCCTGACAGAATTTCACTCTGGTAGAACAAGACTTTGCCAGAGACCCTTATTTTTCATTTGAAGTGAGATTTAGACATGGCATTTTTAGCAGGCAAGAAGATTTTGATCACTGGGTTGATCTCTAACCGCTCCATTGCATACGGCATCGCTCAGGCCTGCCATCGTGAAGGCGCAGAATTGGCCTTTACCTTTGCAACGGAACGCTACGCTGATCGCGTTGCTTCTTTGGCTAAAGAATTCGGTAGCGACATCGTGTTGCCTATGGATGTGAGCAGCGATGAGCAGATTGCGAACGCCGTGAGCTCGCTTCAGGCGAAGTGGGATGGCTTGGACGGTTTGGTCCACTCCATTGGTTTTGCCCCGCGTGAAGCCATTGCTGGCGACTTCTTGGACGGGCTTTCTCGTGAAGCTTTCCAGACCGCGTTGGATATTTCCGCTTATTCCTTCCCTGGTATCACCAAGGCTTTCTTGCCGATGTTAAAGGGTCGTGCCGGTTCCGTTTTGACGCTCACCTACATTGGTAGCGAACGCGTTGTGCCTAACTACAACACCATGGGGATTGCGAAGGCCGCGCTTGAAGCGGGCACGCGCTACTTGGCGGCTAGCTTGGGTAAAGAAGGGATCCGCGCTAACGCCATTTCCGCGGGCCCGATCCGCACTTTGGCTGCCTCTGGGATTCAGGACTTTGCGAAGCTCTTGCATGTGATGGAACAGGCCGCTCCCTTGGGTCGCTCTGTGACGATCGAAGAAGTGGGTAACACCAGTGCCTTCTTGCTCTCTGACTTAGCAAGCGGCATCACGGGCGATGTGATCTATGTGGACGCAGGCTTCCATGCCATGGGCGCTGCGATGATCGAAGCCCAGTAATTGCGGAAAATATTTCCAAAAAACAATAAATCCTTTAGGATACAAGGGGAAGGGAGGACGAGAAAAACCACTCTCTTCCCTTCTTTTCTTTTTTACCACCGGAGATGATTCCACATGCCTAGCGTTTTTAAAACAGTTGCTGTTGTGGTGAAACCGACAGAAACGCAAACGAAAGCCCTAGAACACGTCATCAGCATTCTCGAAGCGCACGAGATTAAAGTGCTGCTTTGTGAAAATAGCGCGAGACTTCTGGGTGAACGTTGTCGTTGGGAATCGTATCCGCGCCCCATATTGGGACAGATGGCCGAACTTGTGGTGGTCTTAGGTGGTGACGGGACACTTTTGGGTGTGGGTCGCCATATGGCAGGAACCGATATTCAGATTATCGGGATTAATGCTGGGCGCTTGGGCTTTATTACCGACATCGTTTTGGAAGAAATGGATGTTGAGCTTCCTAAGGTGCTCGCTGGGGAATTCACGAAAGATGTGCGCCCCCTTCTTTACGCCGATATTGTGCGCCGCGGGAAGGTGGTTGCGAGCGGCGTTGCCGTCAACGATATTGGTGTCACGCACGGTCGCGTGGGTGGCATGGTCGAATTTGTGATTTATGTGAACGGTCAGCAGATGTCGAGCCAGTTAGCGGACGGCATCATCTGCTCGAGCCCCACAGGGTCGACGGCTTACTCGCTGGCGGCAAATGGCCCGATTATGCATCCGAGCTTAGCGGGACTTTGCCTTGTGCCAGTGGCACCGCACACGCTCTCGAGCCGTCCGATCGTGTTACCGAGTGACGCGAAAATTGACATTGAAGTCATCAAAGTTCGCGATGCGGTGGCATACTTTGATATGCAAGAGTTTTTTGATGTGCAAGCAGGCGACAAGTTAAAGATTCGTCTGAGCGAAAAGAAGATGACGCTACTGCATCCGCTCGACTTTGACTACTACGATATCTTGCGCCAAAAGCTCAAATGGAATTACATGCCGATTGGGGAAGATCAACCCTCGGCGAAAAAGCCTCACGCTTAAGAAGAAAAAGCGAGAAGAGGCGAGAAACGTTTTTCTCCTTACTGGAGACACCTCTTTATGTTGCAGAGCCTGAGTTTACGAGACTTTGTCATTGTCGAAGCCCTGAATTTGGATGTCCGTCGTGGTTTTACCGTTTTAACTGGGGAAACGGGGGCAGGGAAGTCCATCTTGATTGATGCGTTAGGCATTTTGCTGGGCGGTCGTGCTGACGCAGATGTGGTGCGTGAAGGCGCAGAACGTGCGCAAATTGTGGGCGAATTTACGCCCACCGAAGAAGTCACGCACTGGCTCGTGGAAAATCAACTGGACGATGCGAACAATTTGATGCTTCGTCGCACAATCGATGATAAAGGACGCTCGAAGGCTTGGATTAATGGCGTTGCCGTGACGGTGACGCAACTGCGCATCTTGGGTGAAATGTTGATCGATATTCATGGTCAGCATGCACACCAATCGCTTTTAAAACCACTCTTCCAATTAAAGCTTCTGGACGACCATGGGCAGCATGGTGAACTCTTGAAGGCCGTAAAGAGTGCTTACCACGAGTGGCAAGACGTTGCGCGTAAGCTAGATGAAATCACCAACGACGCTGAACGCATGGCAGAAAAAGCTGAACGCTTGCGTTGGATGATTGAAGATCTCGAAGCCCTGATGCCTAAAGCTGACGAGTGGGAAGACTTAAACGCAAAGCATATTCGCCTCACTAACAGTGCCTCGATTTCTGAGGGACTCGATGAAGCGCTTCAGGTCTTGACTGATGGGGATGACGCGGTCTCGATGCGGCTCTCAAGCCTTCATGGACGACTTTCTTCCCTTTCTCGCTACGATGAAAAGTTAGCTGATATCGCGGAAACACTCTCCAGCGCCATTGAGCTTGTGGAAGAAACCGGGCACGACATTTCGCACTATCTTGATCGTAACGACTGGGACGAAGATGCTTACGAAGAGTTGGATCGTCGTGTGTCGCTTTACTACGATCTTTCGCGCAAATTCCGCACGGAACCCGAAAATTTAGCGGCGCTTCTGGACGAATCTCGTGCAGAGCTCGCCGAACTCACGAAAAAGCAAGACGAAGCCGCGTTGAGAAAAGAAATGGAACGCTTGAAGGCGGTCTATTTTGAAGCGGCGAAGAAGTTATCGGACGCCCGTCAGACGGTCGCCGCCCGCTTGGGGCAAGAAGTGACCGAGCAGATGCAAACGCTCGCTATGCAAGGCGCGCGCTTTGAAGTTTCGCTCGTTCCCTCTGACCCGACTGAGTTGGGGTTAGAAAAGTGCGAATTCTTGATTGCTGGGCACGCAGGGGTGCAAACGCGTCCCTTGATCAAGGTCGCCTCTGGCGGGGAATTGGCGCGTATCAGTTTGGCGATTTCGGTGATTACCGCACAGGTCGCTCCCGTACCGACGCTCATCTTTGACGAAGTTGATAGTGGAATTGGCGGCGCAGTCGCTGAAGTTGTCGGTAAAATGCTAAAACGACTTGGAGAAGAGCGCCAAGTGCTTTGTGTAACCCACTTGCCTCAGGTGGCCTCGTGTGGGAATCAACACTGGCGCGTTGAGAAGCACTACACGGGGACCACAACCGTGAGTCAACTGCGTGTGTTGCATGGTCCAGAACGAGTGGAAGAAATTGCTCGTATGTTGGCCGGCGCTTCGATTACAGATAAAACGCGAGCACTCGCTAGCGAGATGCTTGAAGAATGAAGGAACCAATAATGGGTTGCTCCGTAATGATCATTGCAAAGAATGAGGAATCTAACATTGTCGAGTGCATGTTAAGTTGCTCAAAATTTGCAACCCAATTTGTGGTGATCGATGACTTTAGTACCGATGCAACAGTAAAACGCATTGAAGAAAGTCAGTTTGCAGGGATCACCAACGTCTATCAGCGCTCCCTTGATGGGGACTGGGGTGGACAGCAGACCTACGGGATTAAGGCTTGTACGGAAGAGTGGGTCTTTTTGATTGACGCTGACGAGCGTTGCACACCGGAATTAGCAGAAGAAATTTATCAGCACGTTCAGCAGGCTCCCACGAAAGCTTATTGGGTTAAGCGCATAAACCACTTTGCTAAGCAAAAAGTGCGTCATGGTACGCTCTCGCCCGACTGGGTTTTGCGCCTTTTGCCACAAAAGGACTCTTATGTGGAAGGTCGTGTGCATCCCAAGATTTGCGTCAGTGTGCCAGAGGTTCGTCTTCGTGAAGTGATGCTTCACTACACGTATCAGGACTGGGCTCAGTATGAGCGCAAGATGAATCTTTATTCAACGCTTGCCGCGCAGAAGTATTTCCAGGAAAGAAAGAAGGTCTCCTGCCTTCCGATTGACATGCTTTTCCGTCCTTTCCTGGCTTTTGTGAAGATGTACCTTCTCAAGGGTGGTTTCTTAGATGGCACTTTGGGTTGGGTGCTCTCGCACCAGTACGCCAATTACACCATGGCTAAGTACATCAAACTCGCCGAGCTTTATCGCAAAGAAAAGGCTGAAAAAGCGGGGAAATAAAAACGAAACGATAAAAGAAGAGCGGTACCCATTTGGATACCGCTCTCTTTGTTATTAGGGTTTCTCGAAGGTTAAGCACCCACGATTTCGTGAATGTTCTTCACCACTTCTTCCACAGAAGCCCAGCCAGACTTCGCATCACCCAACACACGGGCGTCTTTATTCCAAGGACGCGTGCGTTCAATTTCCGTGACACCCACGAGCGTGATTTGCTTGGCTTGTACTGCCGCAGCCACGTGGCTCACACCAGAGTCATTGGCAATAACGATCTGGGCGAGTTTTGCAAGCGCGGCGTAGTTTCCCAACGTGGTCGGTTCAAGAATTGTTGCGTCAGGGCAAGCTTTACGGTTTTCTTCCACTTCACGAGCCGAGGGGAAGATGATCGGTTCAATGCCCAAATCGCGTAAAGGTTTGCAGAGCTCATTGAAGTGTGCCCAAGCCTTAACTTTCCCATGGTGCAGACCACGAGCGACCGGTGCAAGGAGAGCAAAGCGCTGAGGAATCTTGAATTGGGCCATCAAGTTGCGAGCCGCAGCTTCGTGGCGAGCAAGGACTTTGAGACCTAACTCTTCAGGCGCTTTATCCCAAGCGGGCGTACCACCCCAACGGATAATCGCTTCGTGCGCCACGTAGAAAAAGCGCTCAACTTCGTGCATGACACCAGGCTCTGGAATCGCTTTATCTAAGAGGAAGCGACGCCCATCGGTTGCGAGCCCCGCGCTCTTAATACGACCAATCGAAAAGAGCAGAGCCGAACTAAAGGAATTCGGGAAAAGAAGACCTGTTGGGTTGGGACCCACATGCTGGCTCAAATAGCGAATACGCATGAGGTCTTCGGTGACATGGCCTTCAATGGGGTCAAAACGCCAACCCATGCCGCTCATCAAATCTTCGGCCCAACGCTTACCAGCTAACATCGGCGTGAAGCCACTGGCTTCAAGGAGACGTAGCGCCGGAAGGGCCATACAGCAGTCGCCTACGTGGTTGGGAAGACGACAAAGAATATTAGGCATGAAAACTCCGAGGAGTTGAGAGAGAAAAAACGTTATCCCTCTATTTTAGCAAGAGCAATGACGATATAGGGGTAAGAGTTAAGTCGAGGTGCGACTGAATGTGAGGAAGTTAACCTAAAAAGCCCCCACAATTTCCTTTCTACTCTGTATGATGATGAGATTGACAAAATTCTTTTTTCCCGCTTGATTTTCAGTGATGAAAGACAAAATTCCTTTTTTGCGAAACCCTTATTTGATGCGCCTTTTTGGCTACTTGCCTCCCTATAAGGGACTCCTTGCGCTTTCGGCCGTTGCGATGGTCGTGGGCGGTGGTGCATCCTCGCTCATTGCCATGATGCTCGGTAAGCTCACCGACATGGGGTTTTACGATAAAAATCCTGATGTGCTCTATTGGGCACCGATCGCGTTGATTGGAATTTCCGTGATCTATGGGGGCTCGCAGTTTTTGAGCGCCTATTGGCTCGCGAAAATTTCGCAATCGATTTTGCGTGGTCTTCGTCTCACGATGTTCCAGCGCTTGCTCGCTTGGGGCGATTGGTCCTATCAGGAAAATCGTTGCGGGAAAATTCAAGCGAAGTTTATTAATGAAGCGAGCGTCGCGCTAGGTGGCGCAGCCACGGTGATGACGACGATCATCCGTGACTCGATTCAGATCGTCTGTTTGATTGCCGTGCTCATTTACCACAACTGGCAGTTGACGTTAGTGACCGTGGTGATCGCGCCCGCTTTGGCTGCGGTGCTCCGCTGGGTGAGTAAGCGTATTAAGGCGATCACGAAGATGACGCAGACTTACTTTGGTTCGTTGATTACGGTGATTTCTGAGGCCTACGAAGGCTCTCGCGTGGTGAAGATTTACGACGCACGTAAGTTTGAAGAAGAACGCTTTTCGGAAGTGAATGATCAGCTGGCGACCTTGACCTTGAAGGCCAATAAAGTGAATGCCGCAGGCACGCCCTTGACGCAATTAATCACGATGGCGGGTGTGTCGGTGGTGATTGTGTTTGCCTTGATGCAGGCTCAGCAGGGCATTATCACGATTGGGGAATTTACAACGTTCTTGTCGGCCCTCCTTCTCTTGATGAACCCAGTGCGCCACCTCTCGAACTTAAACGGTACAACGGCTGCGATGACCGCGGCGGCGGAAAGTCTTTTTGGCATGCTTGATATTGAGCCCGAAAAGGATCCTGGCACCACGGAATTAAAGGACGCCAAGGGCGCAATTCGCTTTGAGCATGTCTCCTACCAATATGCTGGTGCAGAAAAGAAAGCGGTCGATGACTTTAACCTTGATGTGAAGCCTGGCGAAGTGATTGCTCTGGTGGGGACTTCTGGCTCTGGGAAGTCGACGATTATTAACCTCTTGCCGCGCTTCTTGATTCCAACAGAAGGCGAAATCTACTATGACGGACACGCTCAGTCTTCGTTGACCTTAAAGAGCTTGCGCGAGCAGATGGCCCTGGTGAGCCAAGAAGTGACGATTTTTGACGATACGATTGCCGCCAATATCGCCTATGGGTGTGCAGATCGTGTGTCGCGCGAAGAAATTGAAGCAGCCGCCGATGCTGCTGCTTTGACGGACGTGATCCGTGCTTTGCCCGATGGGCTCGACACGAAAGTGGGTGCAGCAGGTAGCGCTTTGTCTGGCGGCCAGCGTCAACGTATTTCGATTGCGCGAGCGATTTTGAAGAATGCCCCGATTTTGCTTTTAGATGAAGCGACGAGTGCGCTCGATACGGAAAGCGAAAAGCATATTCAAGAGTCCATTAACGTGCTGATGAAAGGTCGCACGACGTTTGTGGTGGCTCACCGTCTTTCCACGATTGAAAAAGCAGACCGCATTATCGTGATGAAAGAGGGTAAAGTCGTTGAAATGGGCACTCACAAGAGCCTACTCGCAGAGGGCGGTTCGTACGCCAACCTCTATAATATTCAGTTTAGCCAGCGCGCTTCGAGCGAGACTTCCGAAGAGGAAGTGAGTGCTCCAGCGGCAGGTTAATCAAACCCAATTTTGTGTTGCCTCTTTTTCTGGTTGAAGGCTTCCTATGGAAATCTGCGTTTTTGACATGTTCCGCGTTGGTCTTGGTCCCTCGTCTTCTCATACGGTGGGACCTTTGCGCGCAGCCAAAGCGTTTGTAGATACGTTAATGGAGAAGAATCTCCTTGAAGGCGTCTCCGCCATTCAAGTGGAATTGATGGGGAGTTTGGCCGCTACAGGTCGCGGACATGGCACCGATATCGCAACCATTTTGGGGCTGCTTGGCGAAACGCCAGAGACGGTTGATCCCGATACGGTAGAGGCGCGCATCCAGAAGATTCGAGAAGAAAAGCGCATCTGCTTAGGGGGCAAACATTGGGTGGATTTCGATCCAGGTTGGGACATTCGCTTTGAGCCCGATCATGTGCCCGAATACCACACCAACGCGATGGAATTGACGGCTCTTCGCCGTGATATTCCGCTCTACACACGCCGCTACTATTCGATTGGCGGGGGCTTTGTGAGAGCCGCGCAAGAAAATAACCCTGAACTCCCAGAAGAAGAGAAAAAGGTCGAGGCAGAAAAACCTCTGCCTTATCCCTTTACTAACAGCACTGAGCTGATGGCTTGGACGCGAAAGACGGGTTTGAGCATTGCCGAGATTGTGCGCGCTAACGAGAGCGTGCGTTTTTCTACTGAAGAAATTAACGCCAAACTCGATGCTGTCTGGGAAGTGATGTCGCAGTGTATGGATCGCGGTTTCCGCCAGAGCGGTGTGATGCCGGGTCCCATGAAAATTGCGCGTCGCGCCGCCAAAATGCGTGAAGCGCTCTCTGCGCATCCGGATGATCCGCTCATCGTGCTCGACTGGGTGAACGCGTATGCGATTGCCGTTTCAGAAGAAAACGCTTCGGGCGGGCGTGTGGTCACGGCTCCGACAAATGGCGCGGCGGGCGTGATTCCCGCTGTGGTGAAATACTACTTAAAGCATGTGCCTGGCAGTACGCTTGAGAAAGTGCGCACCTTCTTTTTAACAGCAGGCGCAGTCGGGATGATCTTTAAGCGCAACGCTTCGATTTCTGGCGCGGAAGTGGGTTGTCAAGGCGAAGTGGGTGTCGCTTGCTCGATGGCAGCGGCTGGGCTCACGGCGGTCTTAGGGGGTACCCCAGACCAAGTGGAAAATGCAGCAGAAATCGGCATGGAACATAATCTTGGTCTCACTTGCGATCCCGTCGCAGGACAAGTGCAGATTCCTTGCATTGAACGTAACGCGATTGCAGCAGTGAAAGCCATTAACGCCGCTCGTATGTCCATGCGTGGTGACGGCTCGCACTATGTGAGCTTAGACCAAGTCGTGCAGACCATGTATGAGACTGGGCGCGATATGCAAAGTAAATACAAAGAAACGAGCCGAGGTGGGTTAGCCATTCGACTGGTGGGCTGCTAAGCCCAAGAAAAGAAAAAAGGAGAGAGGTGAGCCCATGGTGGTTGGGATTATTTTTGGGATTTTGGCGTGCATGATTTGGGGGGCGGTCTATATCGCCCCGCTTCTTGTGCCAACTTACGATCCAGCCATTCTTGCAACTGGGCGCTATGTCATTTTTGGCATGCTCTCGGTGGGACTTGCGCTCTCGCAACTCAAAGAATTTCGCCACTACAAAATCGCCGACTGGTATCAGGCGCTGTTGCTGGGCGTCATTGGGAACATCTTTTACTATTGGGTTCTGGCGATGTGCGTGAAGTATTCGGGCGCACCGATTGCAGGCGCATTCACCGCCATGATCCCGATTCTTGTCGCCATTATTGGGAATTACCAAGAAAAGAATCCCGAACGCCGCGTAGCCTGGTCTTCCCTCGTGATTCCGCTTTCGATGATCATGGTCGGCATGGCGTGCTTAAACGGGACCGAATTCTTCTACTTAGTGGGTTCTGGACGCGTTTCCTCTTCTGACTTCTGGATTGGCGTGGCTTTTGGGGCGGTCTCGCTTTTTGTTTGGACCTGGTATCCGCTTAAAAACGCCGCTTGGTTGCAAGAAAACCCTGCACGCTCGCCTCGCTCTTGGGCTTCAGCTCAAGGGGTGGCGCTTTTCCCTGCAGCCCTCTTGCTTCTCGCTTACTTCTGGTGGAGCGCTCCAGCGGAAACGGGCTTTTTGGGGGACGAACCCACGAAATTTATCCTCATCTGTGTGGGCTTAGGGATTGTGTGCTCTTGGGTCGGGATTGCGCTCTGGAATCAGATGAGCTTGCGCTTACCTCGTGCTCTGGGCGGTCAGATGATCATCTTTGAGACGATCTTTGCTGTGATTTATGCGCATATCTGGCGCGAAAGCTGGCCCTCGCTTTTGATGACCGTGGGGATGACCTCCTTACTCGTGGGGATTGCGCTCGCCATGCGAGTTTTCCGACGTGCACGCGAAAAAGTGCATGTGGAAGTCGCGAATTCAGAGGTCCAATAACTGAGGATTGCGCTAGGAGTCACGCTCTTTTCGCAAAGAGAAAGTCGAAACTCAGTACAATGAATACACCTTAAACCATTAAAGACACGAAAGTGACGCGAAAGACTTGCGCGCTTCTCGTGCGGCTCGAAGGCTTGAGCGTGAGCTCGCTCTTCTGGCACAACGATTGAGAATAAAAACAGTGGAAAATATTCTGATTAACTGCACGTCTCGAGAAACGCGCGTAGCGATTCTTGTCGATGGCGTGCTCCAAGACCTCTTTATTGAGCGCACCAAAGCACGTGGTCTGGTCGGCAATGTCTACTGGGGACGCATCGTGCGTGTGCTCCCTGGGATGCAAAGTGCCTTTGTCGATATTGGCTTAGAGCGTACGGCCTTTTTGCATGTCTCCGATATGCCAGAGGCGCACCAGGAAGAGGGGTCGGTGCTCCCAATTGAGCGCATCCTTCACGAAGGACAATCCGTCATGGTGCAGGTCTCCAAAGACCCCATTGGCACCAAAGGAGCACGCTTGACGACCGTGGTGTCGCTTGCTGGTCGCAAACTTGTTTACCTTCCTGGCGACAGCCATATTGGCGTTTCTCAGCGTATTGAAAGTGAAGAGCAGCGTGAAGCCCTTCGCGCCATGATGACAGCCCTGCGCCCACCTGAAGAAAAGGGCGGCTACATTATTCGTACGAGTGCTGAAGAAGGCGCAACGGAACAAGAATTTTTGGACGACATGGCCTATCTTGGCCGCCTTTGGGGCAACATCAAAGAGCGCGCAGGTAAAAGCCAAGCGCCGTCTCTGCTCTACCAAGATTTGTACCTTGATCAGCGTGTGTTGCGCGACATGGTGCACCAAAATACGGCGAGCGTTGAGGTTGATAAGCCAGAAGCTTACGAAAAACTCATGGACTTTGCTGAGCGCTTTGTGCCGATTGCAAAAGACCGCTTGAAGCTCTACGAAGGTGACTTGCCTCTTTTTGAATTAAATGGCGTCGAGCGCGAAATTGATCGCGCCCTACAGCGTCGTGTGGACTTAAAGAGTGGGGGCTATTTGGTCTTTGATCAAACAGAAGCCATGACCACGATTGACGTCAATACTGGGGCTTACGTTGGTAAGCGCGACTTTAGCGATACGGTTTTTAAGACGAATCTTGAGGCGGCGCAAACGATTGCTCGTCAGCTACGTTTACGTAACTTGGGCGGGATTATCATCGTCGACTTTATCGATATGAGTTGCGATGAGCATCGCGAAGCGGTGTTGACCGAACTGCGTAACGCCATTTCGACTGACCGCACCCGCATGACGGTGAGTAACTTCACGGAATTGGGCCTTGTGGAAATGACGCGTAAACGCACGCGTGAGTCGCTCGCTCATGTGCTTTGCGAGCCTTGCCCCATGTGTGAGGGGCGTGGCGAAATCCGCACGGCACGCACGATGTGCTACGAAATCATGCGCGAAATCGTGCGCTTAAATAAGCAGTATCGCCAAACAAAAGAATTTCGTATTGTCGCGAGCCGTAGCGTCATTGATATGCTCATGGAAGAAGAATCCCAAGCGCTTGAAATCTTGCAAGCGGCGGTTGAAAAACCCGTACAGCTTGAGCTTGAAACGGGTTACAGCCAAGAGCAGTACGACGTGATTCTTGCATAACGAAAAAAATACTCTCCAACACATATAAACGACTCAACTAACCGAAAAGACAGGATAAGGACACAGAAAGCAATGGAGAATCCAACATTTTATTGGTACGACTTCGAGACATTTGGTTTGGATAAGGAGACCGACCGCCCCTCACAGTTCGCTGGGCAAAGAACGGATTTGTCGTTTAACCCCATTGGCGAAGGGGAGGTGTTTTATAACAAACCCTCGATGGACTATCTCCCTTCTGCGCAGAGTTGTCTTTTAACGGGCATTACCCCTCAGATCTGTATGAGTGAAGGGGTGGTGGAAAGTGAGTTCGCACAAGAGGTCTGGAACCGCTTAAATGAGCCTGGCACCATTAGCCTCGGATACAACAGTCTCACCTTTGATGACGAGGTGGCGCGTTTTCTTTTCTGGCGCAATTTCTTAGACCCCAATAGCCATCAGAGTGAGAATGGTTGCTCGCGCTGGGATATTTATCCTCTCGTTTGCGCCGTGTGGGCATTGCGAGGCGATGGGATGAATTGGCCTCGTTGGGAAGATATTAGTGTGCGTGACTACCCAGCAGCCGAAGGCCGTACGGGCGTTTGCATGAAGTTGGAATTTTTAACCAAGGCCAATAAGATTCCGCACAACCGTGCGCATAATGCCCTCTCTGACGTGAACGCCACGATTGGGCTCGCCAAGAAGATCGCCGAAACGGAACCTCGCCTCTGGCAATGGGCGTTTGAACATCGCTCTAAAGAAACGATTCGCGCAGCGCTCGAAAAAGGTCCCGTACTCTGGATTCATCCGCGCTTTGGTCAAAAGCGTGGTTACGCCAAAATTGTGCAGATGATTGGGCTCAATCCCCGTAACGAAAACGAAGTCTTTGTCTGGGACTTGGCCTATGACCCAGAAGGTCTAGCAAAGCTCTCGCAAGACGAAATTCGTGAACGCCTCTTCCCCAGTAAAGCGAAGAGAGAAGCAGGTGTGATTCCGTTGCCGATTTATCGCTTGCACGTTGATGAAGCCCCGTTTGTCTGCGACAACTTAAAAGTGTTAACGGATGAACGCGCTGCACACTTTGGCATCAATAAAGAAGGCGCTGTTGCGAACGTGCCTAAGCTTCTTTCGCTTTTGCCTTCTATGCAAAAACCGATTCACGATTGGGTGGAAGAAGCGACGCGTCCAGAACCGCTCGATGTGGACCAGGGGCTCAAGTCTGATAAAGAGCTTTCTGTCCACGATCGTGAACTTTGCAAGTTTGTCCGAGGCTACGAACCCGAACAATTGGGTCGTGCGATTGAAGCGGGTAAATTGAAGTTTGACGATGTGCGATTGGATGTGCTTCTCGCTCGCTATCGTGCGCGTAATTGGCCAGAGTTGATGAGTGCTGAAGAGCAAAAAGAATGGAAGATTTTCTGCTCTAAGCGCCTCTTCAAGGGAGACGGGGTCAATCGTACGGTGACGGATTACTTTAACGAAATCGACGCCTTCCAAGAGATCATCGGTGAGGATGAAGAACTCACTGCTCTGATGGATACGCTTTATACCTGGGGTGAATACGTGGGGAGCGAACTCTCCGACGAGTTACAGGAATAAAGACACAAAACAAGAAGCGCAGACGCCAACCACCAAGACAAATTTTTCATTTTTTGAGAGGACCTAATATGACTCAAAAAATTACGAAAGTGGCCTTTATTGGCCTCGGGGTCATGGGTTTTCCCATGGCAGGACATCTTCAGAAAGCGGGCTTTTCGGTGACGGTTTATAACCGCACGGCCATGAAAGCTCGCGAATGGGCGGGGGAATATGGTGGCCAATGGGCTCCCACGCCTCGCCAAGCCTCCGAAGGGGCTGAAGTCGTCTTTATGTGCGTTGGTAACGACGACGATGTGCGTAGCGTTGTTTACGGCGAAGACGGCGTTTTAGCTGGCATGACGGAAGGGACGGTCCTCGTTGACCATACAACGACGAGCGCTCGTTTATCGGAAGAACTTTTCACCGCAAGTAAACAAAAGGGGATCGACTTTATCGATGCGCCGGTCTCGGGTGGCCAGAGTGGTGCAGAAAACGGAAAACTCACGATTTTCTGCGGTGGGGAAGAAGCCGTTTTTGAGCGAATCGTTCCTGTTCTTCAAGCCTATGGCGTCTCGATGCAGTGCTTTGGTCCTGCGGGAAGCGGTCAGCGCGCCAAGATGGTGAACCAAATCTGTATCGCAGGGATCGTGGAAGCGCTCTCTGAAGGGATTGCTTTTGGGGTCAATGCGGGGCTTCCGATGGAACGCGTTATGCCGGCGTTAAACCTCGGCGCAGCAGGCTCCTGGCAGATGGAAAACCGTTCTCGCACGATGCTCGCTGGTGAATTCACCTTTGGCTTTGCCGTTGACTGGATGCGTAAAGACTTGGGCTTCGCACTTGATGAAGCCAAGCGCAACGGTTCTGAATTGCCTCTTGTCGCGCTCGTTGATAAGTTTTACGGCGAAGTGCAAGAAGCGGGTGGCGGCCGTTGGGATACCTCTTCCTTGATTACCCGCCTTCCACAAAATGGCAAGAAATAGCCAAAGTGGGTGAACTTTAGCCATCTTTGCTAAAATAGATTAATTATTGTGACAAAAAGAGCTTCATCCACTCTCTTTGCTCCTAAAAGAGAGTGGTGAGAGCCTGTCATCAATCAGCATGGTAGAGGTTGAAACACGCCCATATGGCTGCAGCCTCGCTCAAGAAAAATCTTTTTCGTTTTGGAAAAAAATAAATGAGTTCTGACACCGTCACGCCTGATACCCCTCAGACGACCAATTTTATTCGAAACATCATCGAGGACGATCTCGCGAATCACGCCAATGAGCCTCGCCTCTGGTGCGGTCATCCTGCCCCTTATTCCGAACAGGAAAAGGGTCAAGTCGATACCGCTAAGATCCGTACTCGTTTCCCGCCGGAACCCAATGGCTACTTGCACATTGGTCACGCGAAGAGTATTTGTCTGAATTTCGGCTTAGCCCGCATGTATGGCGGCGCTTGCCATATGCGTTTTGACGATACGAATCCTGAAAAGGAAGATCAGGAGTACGTTGACGGTATCAAAGATAGCGTGCGCTGGTTGGGCTTTGACTGGAAGTATGAAGGCGAAACGAACCTCTACTTCGCGAGCTCCTACTTTGACTACATGTACGCCTTTGCGGAACATTTGATCAAGACGGGTTACGCCTACGTGGATGAGCAGAGCGCAGATGAAATGCGCGAAAGCCGTGGCACCTTGCGTGAACCAGGCCGCAATTCGCCTTATCGCGAACGCTCGATCGAAGAAAACCTTCGCCTTTTCCATGAAATGCGCGACGGGAAGCACGCCGAAGGCTCTATGGTCTTGCGTGCCAAGATCGATATGGCAAGCCCCAACATGAATTTGCGTGATCCAGCGATCTATCGTATTCGCTTTGCGGAACACCATGCGACGGGGAACCGTTGGTGCGTCTACCCGATGTACACCTTCGCTCACCCGATCGAAGACTCCTTGGAAAACATCACCCACTCGATTTGTACGTTGGAGTTTGAAGACCAGCGTGCCTTCTACGATTGGGCCTTGGAACGTATTATTCCGGTGCTTCGTACCCCGCAGTACGAAGAAGCTTTGACGATCTTGCGCCAGATGGCCGCAGGGGAAGACGCTCGTGCGCTTGACTTTGTCGCGCGCTTGGTCGCCGCAGCTCCTCAGAAGCTTGGCAACAGCTTGCCTGAAGAAAAAGCCAAAGCCATCATCGCTTCTTGGAACGGTGTGGTCCCGACGGAATTTGACGATAGCGTTGCAGAGCTCTTTGCCTTGATTCTGGAATTCCCAGAAAACTTCACGCCAGTGATGCAGGCAGGGTTAACGGCTGTGCGCCCGAACTTCTTCTTGCTCTCTCACCAGTATGAATTCAACCGCTTGAACCTCACCTATGTGGTGGTGAGTAAGCGCAAATTGATTCAGCTCGTGAAAGAAGGCCATGTGGACGGCTGGGACGACCCACGTATGCCAACGATTGTGGGCTTGCGTCGTCGTGGCTACACGCCAGAAAGTATGCAGCTCTTTGCAGAACGTTGTGGTGTCTCGAAAGTGGCTGGCGGTTGGATTGATTACTCGGTCCTCGAGCAGGCCTTGCGTGAAGACTTGGAAGAATGCGCAGAACGCCGTGTGGCAGTGATGCGTCCTTTGAAGCTCATCATCGACAACTATCCAGAGGATTTACAGGAAACCCTTGAAGCGCAGAACCATCCGCAGCACCCAGAAATGGGCTCTCGCGAAATTACGTTCTCGAAAGAACTTTGGATTGAAGAAGAAGACTTTGCTGAAGTGCCACCGAAGGGCTATCGTCGCTTGACGATCCCAACAGATGGCTCTGAAGCGAAGCCCGTTCGCCTGCGCTATGGCTACGTGGTCGTGCCGACGTCGTTTGATAAGGACGAATCGGGTAAGGTTGTCGCAGTGCATGCCAAGTATCTCCCAGAAACGAAGTCTGGTACGGACGGCTCGATGTCCGTGAAGACCAAGGCGACGATTCACTGGTTGGATGCCAAGACGGCTGTGCCTGCGGAAATCCGCGTCTACGATCGCCTCTTTAACGTCCCGCATCCTGACGAAGGGGAAGGCAACTTCTTGGATCGTTTAACGCCCAACTCGAAGGAAGTCTTGGCTTCTTACGTGGAACCCGCTGCCGCGGACGTTGCTGCAGACACGAAGTTCCAGTTTGAACGCAATGGCTACTTTGTGGCCGACCGTGAAGACCATACCGCAGAAAAGCCGGTCTTCAACTTGGCCGTTGGCTTACGTGATTCTTGGGGAAAGTAATTCCCACCATTAATTGATCGCGAATGGGTGGTTTGACCAAGCCACCCATTCTGTTAACTAGACCATCTATTTATTGATTTTTCTTCACTACCGATGAAAAAGCGATTTCTTCGATTCTTCCGTGCGAGTCTTTTCCCGCTCACTGTTGTCCTCTTCTTTTTGCTTGTTCGCTACATGCTGGGTTATTCGCCCACTTGGGCAGTGGTGCGCGATGCGCTTTGCGGCTTTGCAATTGCCATTCTTCTTCTGAAGCTCTTTAACGCTTGGGGTTTTCGAATTTACCTTGGGCTCTGGGCGCTCTTGGCGCTGGGCTACGGCGCTGTGGGATTGACCTATGGAGCGGTCGATAAAAACGCGATTGTGGCCCTAATGACGACGAACCCAGAAGAAGCACGGGAATTCTTGGTCTTAATGCCACGCTTTGTGTTTGGCTTTTATGCCGCGCTGATTGCGCTTTACGGGCTTCTCTGGTGGTGGAGTGGCATTAAACGCAAGGGTTTCTTAGACAAAGTCGGCACCATTCGTCGCTTAGATCCTTATCGCAAAGGACGCTGGGTTGCGATTGCGCTCGGGATTCTTGTGGTGGTCAACGGCGCATCGGTGGTGCGTGCGCTCATTAAAGATATGCCAGGGCTTCACATCTGGCGCATCAACGAGGTGGTGCTTGCGCGCGATGTGGTGAAGTCCTACCTTGACATTCAGCATGACGATAAACAGCGCTCGATTTTTGCCAAAACGGTGCATTGGAATGTTGCGCCGCTTAAAACACCGACCTTGCCCGAGTGCGACACCTGTGTGCTCGTCATGGGAGAGAGTGTGCGCGCTGACTTTATGGGCGCATTTGGTGCACCGTGGGCTAATACGCCATGGATGAGCGCACAGCCTGGGATTAAGATGACAGACTTTTTGTCGCCAGGCTACGCCACGGTTCCGTCGCTCGCCGTTGAACTTTTTGCGCCGAACCCTAAGGGTGTTGCTCCTTTTGGCGACAACATCATCACGCTCGCGAAAAAAGGTGGTTTTGAAACCGCTTGGTTCTCGAACCAGAAAAAGCGCAGTGCAGATGACTCTCCCATTACGATGGTTTCAACCTTTGCGGACCACGCGTACTTTACAGAAGACGACCCCACGGTGTTGCGTTCTGATGAAGCATTGCTCTCGCCCATTGCAGAGTATGTGAAAGAAAGCAAACTCGGAACAAAGCGCTTTATTTTCGTGCACCTTTATGGCTCGCACCCGATTGCCTGCAATCGTACGGGCGGGAAATACACGGAGTGGTTTGAGTCTGAAGAGCTCTCTTGCTACATCGAATCGATTCGCCGTACGGATACGCTTCTGAAAAATCTGGCAGAGACGCTAAATAACACGCCTAGTGCAGGGAACTGGAGCATTCTCTACACTTCGGACCATGGACTCCACTTTATGGAAACGGGGGAGGGTTGGGTATTGAAGCACGCAGGCGAATTGCAGGATTCCTTTAAAGTGCTTTTCTTTGTGACGGGTTCGAATTGGAAAACCGCTAGCGTTGTTACGGAGCAGCGAAGCGGGCGCTACTTTAGTTTGATGGTAGCTGAGTGGCTGGGACTTAAAGCCTCTGGTCCCTTTAAAGCGCCCGTGTGCGATTGGTATAAGTCAGAAGTCTGTGAAGACCAAAACCAAGTGCGTATCGGTTATAAGGCATTCCAGCCAATTGAGAACTTGAAATCGTATTCGGTCACGGACTTTATGCGCGATCATCCCCAAAAGTAGCGACCATCATTTTGTCGAAATCACGTCAAAAATGGTGAGTTGTGGTGAGTTCGCAACAAGGATTTTGTAACTTTTCATTGGTGAACGGGAGTCTTTCTTTTTAGAATGTGCTCCCGCTTAGTATTTGCAAAGGCTTGAGCGAGTAGGAAGTGCTTGAAATGAGACTTGTTTACTCGGGTTTTTCCCTCTCTCAAAGGTGGTGCAACTAAAAAATGTCACTGAGAGAGCGTTCGACTTTTTCTTCTATTGTGGTAATATCATTCTCGCTCCGTTAAGGAGTTTGTACTCTCGACAAACATAGTCTCCTAACGGTCAAAGGTGAGAGGCTTTTCTCCCACCGACGTTACCCTCATAAGACACGATTCCCCGTGTTGAGGTGACGGAAATAACAACAAATTATTTGAGGTTATCATTATGAAGAAGTTGATCGTTGTTGCTGCCGCTGCTCTCCTTGCTGCTGGTGCTGCTCAGGCCGCTTACAAAGACGGTTCCTACACTGGCGAAGGCCAGGGTCGTGCTTCCAAGATCCAGGTTCAAGTGGATGTCAAGGGTGGCAAGATCGCTGACGTTAAGGTTGTCAAGCACGGTGAAACCGACATGATCATCGGCGCTGCTCAGGAAGAAATGCTCCCGAAGATCGTTGAAAAGAACGGTGTTGACGGTGTTGATAACGCCGCCGGTGCTACGCTCTCCAGCGAAGGCATCCGCGCCGCTGTTAAGGATGCTCTTTCCAAGGCTCAGTAATAGCTTGAGGCTTCCGGTTAGTGCTTAACTGACTAACCCATTCCTCAAACCAAAAGAGGGGGATACCGTGAACGTATCTCCCTTTTCTCGTTTTTTACCTCTGTGAAGGTTTATTCATGTCTTTTGTGCGTCAAACATTGTTAGCTAGCCTGGTAGCACTCGCGCTCGCGAGCGTCTCGGTGGCTAACGCAGAAGAAGCTAAGACCACGACCACCAGTGAGCCCAGTGAAGCCAACGTCGCCACGATTCAATCCGAAGGCGAAAACCGCTTTGCGGTCACGCTCAATACCATGCACATGGGGACCATTATCAACATCAAGACCTATGGGAAAACGAGCGAAGAAGCGCAACGTTTTGCCCAGAAGGCTGATGAACTCGCTGGCGAATACGATGACCTCTTAACGGTGCATCGCGATAGCCCTCTCAATCAAGTGAACGTGCACTCGGGAGAAAAAGTGCCCGTTCCTGCAAAGATTGCTGAACTCGTGCGCCGCTCGGTAGAACTCGCCGCTGAGAGCGATGGCGCATTTGAACCGACGATTGGTGCGTTGGTAAACGTCTGGAAGATTGGTTTCGGTGGGGAACATGTCCCGTCTTCTGAAGCCATTCGTGAGGCGGTTAAAACGATTGACTACCGTAAAGTTGTCGTCGGTAAGCTCGACGATGGGCAAGATTACGTCCAGATTGCTAAGGGGCAGAGTTTAGACTTGGGCGGCAGCGCCAAAGGCTATATCGGCCAGAAAATGCAAGAAGAGTTAGAAAAAGAAGGGATGACCCAAGGCGTTCTGAGTCTTGGTGGGAACATCATTACGATGGGGATGCGCCCAGATGGCACGCCCTGGCGTATTGGTCTTCAGCACCCTGAAGAAGAACGTAACGCGTACTTTGGCTATATGCTTTCGAGCGATGAAAGCGTCATCACCTCTGGCGCATACGAGCGCTACTTTGTCGAAAATGGCAAGCGCTACGGGCATATTCTCGATGCGAAGACGGGGCAGCCTGTGAAGACGGACGTCGCGAGCGTCTCGATTGCTTCGAGAGACGGCACGGAAGCTGACGGCCTTTGCACCGCATTTTTTGCGATGGGCTGGGAAAAAGCGATGGACTTCTTAAAGAAGCGCCCTGACTTGAAAGTGGTGCTTTTGAACGCTGATATGAAAACCATTGCCTTGACGCCTGCTGCAAAGAAAGTTTTTGTCTTAACTGACAAAGAAATGACGGAAAAAGTCGTGGAATAATTCTGGGCGTCAAGCTTGAAAAAACGAGAGATCACATTCGGTTCGTAAAAAGCCAGTGTGGTCTCTTTTTTTCATCTTCTCACGCCCTCAAAGTGTGTTAGATTAATTAAACTTGACTGAGTCTATCTTGAGTGCGCACGGCGCACCTTTTTCTTTTCCCTTTTAGGATTCATTCCTCATGACCGAACCGAGATTTGTCCACCTTCGAATGCATACTGAATACTCTGTGACAGACGGGATCACACGCATTGACCCCGCGATTCACCAGGTAGCAGCAGATGGCGGTGTGGCGCTCGGCATCACTGACCTGATGAATGTCTTCGGGGGGCTTCGCTTTTATACGCACGCTCAAGCTGCAGGTTTAAAGCCTGTGATGGGGTGCGATATTAAGGTGAAAAACCCAGGTTTCCCAGACAATCCTTACCGCATGGCGCTCCTCTGTATGAATCACACGGGATATCACTCGTTGTGTGAACTCTTGACGCGTGCCTTTTTAAGTAAGGACGATGAGTATCGCGGTCAGATTGAAGAGGCGTGGTTTGATGAAGAGGGCGCAACCGAAGGATTGATTCTTTTAACGGGTGGTCCAGATGGTCGCTTGGGTCGATTGATTTCCCTAGGGATGGAAAAAACGGGTCCTGCGGAACTCGCCCAATGGGCAGAACGCTTCCCCGGTCGACTCTATGTCGAACTCCAGCGCGCAGGGCGTCCCAACGATGAATCGATTGTGCGCTTTTTGGCGAATTTGGCGGCTGAGGCTAAGCTCCCGGTCGTTGCCACGCACCCCATTCAGTTCTTAAAGAAAGAAGACTTTGAAGCGCATGAAGTGCGTTGCTGCATCGCAGAAGGCTATACGCTCTCAGATCCCCGCCGCGAAAAACGCTACAGTGCGGAGCAGTACTTAAAGAGCGAAGAAGAGATGTGTGCGCTTTTCGCGGATATCCCTTCAGCCCTCGCCAATAGCGTAGAAATCGCGAAACGCTGCAATTTGGACGGCGTCTTGAGTAAGCCTCAGCTCCCTCACTTCCCCACACCAGAAGGCATGACGCTTGATGACTATATGGATCATCTGGCGCATGAGGGGTTAGATAAGCGCTTAGCGTTCCTCTATCCAGACGAAAAAGAGCGCGAAGAAAAGCGTCCACAGTACGAAGAGCGCTTGCAGTATGAATTAGGCATCATCAAGAAGATGCAGTTCCCTGGCTACTTCTTGATCGTGCAAGACTTTATCAATTGGTCGAAAACGCATGGCGTGCCCGTGGGCCCCGGGCGAGGCTCGGGTGCTGGGTCGCTTGTGGCTTATTCGCTTGGGATTACCGACTTGGATCCCTTGAAGTACGACCTCCTTTTTGAACGTTTCTTGAACCCAGAACGTGTGTCCATGCCTGACTTTGACGTGGACTTTTGCCAGTACAACCGTGACCGTACGATTGAGTACGTGAAGGATACCTATGGTGCTGACGCCGTGAGTCAGATTGCCACTTTTGGTACTTTGGGTGCTAAGGCGGTGGTGCGCGACGTGGGTCGCGTGCTCAATATGCCGTTTGGTAAGGTGGACCGTCTCTCGAAGATGATTCCAGCGATTCCAGGGAAAAACGTCACGCTTCAGGAAACGCTTGATACCGTTCCCGAATTTAAAGAAGCCACGGAAACCGATGAGCAATATAAAGAGCTCCTCCGTTTGGCCAAACCCTTGGAAGGTGTCACGCGTAACCTCGGGATGCACGCTGGGGGCGTTTTGATTGCGCCAGGGAAATTGACGGACTTTTGCCCCCTTTATAACTCGGACGGTGCGCCAGAAAACACCATTAGTCAGTACGACAAGAAAGACGTGGAAAACGTGGGTCTGGTGAAGTTCGACTTCTTGGGGTTAACGACGCTCTCGATTCTGCAAAAAGCCAAAGAATATATTGATGCCCTGAATCCTGGCACCGACTTTGAACTTGAGCGTATCCCTATTGACGATAAGGAAACGTACGACTGCTTCCAAAAAGGCAACACCGTTGCGATCTTCCAGTTTGAATCCCCAGGGATGCGTAATTTGCTACGCGACGCAAAGCCAGATTGCCTAGAAGACTTGGTGGCTTTGAACGCCCTCTATCGCCCGGGTCCAATGGATCTGATTCCAGACTACATTGATCGTAAGTTTGGTAGGCAAGAAGTGACCTACCTGGACGATCGTATGGAGCCTGTGCTTCGTGAGACCTACGGCATTATGGTCTATCAGGAACAGGTGATGCGTGTGGCGCAGGTTGTGGGCGGCTACTCGCTGGGTGGCGCAGACTTGCTCCGCCGCGCCATGGGTAAGAAAAACGTCGAGGAAATGAAACGTCAGCGTGCTGTCTTTGTGAAGGGCGCGGGCGAGCGTGGCGTGAAAGAAAGTGTCGCCACGGAAATCTTCGACTTGATGGAAAAGTTCGCGGGCTACGGCTTTAATAAGTCGCACGCGGCTGCTTACTCCTATGTGGCCTATCAGACCGCTTACTTGAAGGTGCACCATACCGCCGCCTTTATGGCAGCTAACTTATGTATGGTGATGGATCAGGCGGAAAAGATGAAGGCATTGCTTGACGATGCGAAAGCTAACGGCGTTAGCATCCTGCCTCCTGACATCAATAAGTCCGACTGGTTCTTCACGGCTCCTGACGCTAAGCACATTCGCTTTGGCTTAGGTGGCATCAAAAATATGGGTCAGCAGCAAATTGAACAGATTATGCAAAGCCGTAAGGAAGAAGGGCCTTTCAAGGATATCTTCGACTTAACGGCGCGCGTGCCAAGTATTTCAGCGCGCTCCTTGGAGCAGCTTATTCGTGCTGGCGCTTTTGATTCGATTGACCTCAACCGTGGTCGCCTCTTTGGGAATGTGAAGCAAGCCGTGACCGCAGGACAAACGGTGGCGGCAAGCGCTGGTCAAAGTAGCCTTTTTGGCGAAGCTGAAGAGGAAGAACGCGTGGTCAATTGGGTGGATGCACCGTCGTGGGCGGGTCCTCGTCAATTGCAAGAAGAAAAGGCTGCATTGGGCTTCTGGCTCTCTGGCCATATGTTTGACTACTACGCCAAAGAAGTGAAGCACTTTAAGACGACGCCCTTGCAGAAGGTCGCAGCGCTTCAAGCGCCTAAGGGCGGGATGGAACTCCGTATTGCAGGGATTGTTACCGATACGCGTGTTATTCAAGGCAAGAAAGGCCGCTTTGGCGCAGTGATGCTCGACGATGGAGAGTCGTCCCTTGAAGTGAGTTGCTTCTCGGAAGTGTGGGAGAAATATCGCACGCTCTTTGAAGTCGACAATCTCGTTTGCTTACGAGTCCACGTGCGTTGGAATGAGTTCCGTAAAGCCAATAGCATCAGCGTGGTTGATGCAATGGGGATTGAAACCTTCCGTGAACGCACTGCTGAACATATCATGCTTGATGTAGAGGCCTGCTCCAATGAAGACTTTGAGGAATTAAAGACCATCGTGAGCGAAGCGAGCGCTGATTCAGGCTTAAATGTGGGGGTTACCATTCGCTCGAAAGATTTGATGGGGACGCTTTATTTGCCTGTGACAGTTCGCGCTTCGGACGAGGTGATTGAACAGTTTGCACAGCTCAAGGGCGTCACAGCTTCTCACGTGGCATACCCTGAGAGATAAGGGCATTGCGCCTTGATACAATAAGAGGAATTCACATTCCATTGAGTTATTCGCACCGTTTTTTGGAGGTTAGAGACAATGGCGGTAGACAAATCATCGATTAAAGGACTCCCTGAAGGAGCACTTCTCCAAGCAGGGAAAGTGCGCAAGGTATACGTCAAAGTGCCCGTTAAAGGGAGCGACAAAGAGTTTGTGCGCGACTATATCGGGGAAGTGATCGATGCCGTCTATGTGCCGTATGAAAAAGCGGCTCCCAAGAAAGCGAAGAAGGCAGCGCCTAAGGCTGAGAAGAAAGCTGAAAAGAAGACGGAAAAGAAACCTGCAGCTAAACCTGCGAAAGCCAAGGCGGTGAAGGCGAAAGCTGAGAAGGCTGAGAAGACTGAGAAGGCTGAAAAAGTCGCTAAGCCGAAGAAAGCCGAAAAGAAGGTTGAGAAAAAGGCTGAAGAGAAGGTTGAGAAGAAACCCGCGAAAAAGGCAGAAGAAAAGCCCGCGAAGGCGGAAGTTGCGCCAGAAAAGACTGCGAAAAAGCCCGCTCCTCGAAAAGTGATTCCGATTGCGCATCCGCTTCCCGTCTTTAAGAAGTGGGACGATAAGATGGTGAATCAATTGCTGGACGACGGCTACATCGAAGAAGCCGCTCAGCTCGTGATGAATGGGAACCCTTCTGTCATTCCTCGTGGTTTTGTAGAGCTCTTCCGCTTCTTTAGTGAAAACTCCACCTGGGCTCGCGTGATCAAGGATCACTTTGGCGAATATGCTCAAGGCGTGATGGGGGCGGCGAACTACTATTTCTTAAATAGCTGGCGTCACCTTGGCGAATACTCTGATTTCCGTGCGATTGTGCCGGGCGCGACGATGCCCTTAGAAAAGTTGGGGGCACGTCTCGAAAAAATCCGCAAAGAAAAGGTCACCAAGCGCGACCGTATGGGACGTAACTACATCGTGCAGGTTTTCCACGGTGAAAACATGGACGTGGGTCTTTGCGAACATCCCTTCTTCGTCAATATCTTTGATATCGCGAATCAGTCGAGCGTCGCGGGTTACACCGTGGTGCAAGAAAACGCGGAAAGTATTCCTGGGTCTTTGGACTTAGTGGAAACCGCGGTTGATCAACTGCTCAACACGGGTTCCATCCTCAAAGGGGCAAGCCCCTTGTTGACACTTGATGCAAATGCCTACTCTTTGGCAGAAGCAATGCAGTTGGGGAAAAACAATATTCGCTCCTTGACCTTCCTCTGCGCAGCTGACTTAGGCAACGCCGATGTGCAAGCGCTGATTGATAAAGCCGCGCCTCGCTTAAAAGCAGAAGCCGCGCGTGGTCACGGTAAGTACGCAAGCGTTACCGTACCGCTCAACGACCCCGCAAAGATTCAAGCGCATATTTTCTTGAGTACGGATGCCGCGGTGCGCGATCGTGTGGCAAAAGAATTTGCCGCCAACCTTCGCAACTTTGAAACGATGACGCCGTTGAGTCGCATTCAAAGCGATTGGCGTCGCTTCTTTGTGCTCGACAAGAATGGGAACATCATCTCTCGCCGTGAAGAGATGATTGAAGCCTATCGCCGTCAGGCTGGACATTGGGTGCTTTTGACAAACGGTGTGCCAGACGCGCAGCTTGCGATGAATCTCTACAGCTTTGCCTATGATCAGCAAAGCGTGGTAACGGGGTTCTGCCGTGCAGCTTATGGCGAGCTTCCCCGTCATCCGATGTTGGACGACCCGAAGGCACTCGTGGCGATGGTGAACACCATGGTGGCCTTCTCGGTCTTCACGCACAATAGTTTGGATAAGAAGATGAATGGCACCGAGCTCTACCGTCAGGTAAGTCTCTACGATGCATTCCGCTTCATGATGAGCTATGCCCTGATGCGCCACGAAGATGGTACCTTCTTCAATATGGTTGGACCAGAAGGGAAGCGCTTCTTGAAGGCCTTAGGGCTTGATGCGAAGGACCGTGTGCACGACTAAAAAAGAGAATATGTGGGAGAGTTGACTGGTGAAGTTTCTCTCCCACATGCACAAAGCCCCTTTCCTTTGTGCAACCAAGACCAAATTTCACAGAAATCCAGAGAAGAGAGAAACTCAAAATCGTTCTCTTAAAAGGAAAGACCATGGAAAGAAAACAAAGCTCACCACTTCCTTTTGAGCCTACCCGTGAACAGCTTAGAAAGCTTCCAGATGGAGTAGCTCTCACCTTTAGAGAAACGCTTCAGCGCACGAAAGCTGGTAGAGCTTACCGAGTCTGGGTGGCGGAATACTACGACAAAGAGAAAAAGCGCTACGTCTATATCGGCAGTAAGCGTATGGAAGAACTCAAAGGATATCTCCTTAATCAGTTCGAAAAACATCCTCGTGAAAGAGTGATTTTTGAGCAACTCGATGTCGGTGGAATGGCCTCTGATAATGCAGGGACGGTGATTAAACATGGAACCCTAGAAGAGGATATGCCCAAAGCCTGGAAACGTTACGCCTATAAACGCTTCCCGCGCATTAACCGTTGGCATATTCTGTCTAGCATTGTGATTTCGACATTGACTGATGGTAGTGATACCAAAACAATTGTGGAACATCTTCAAAAATACAAAAAGAAGTACCGAACAGTGTATTTCTACGGAAGAGATTGGCATGTTGACCAATTGACGGAAGAAGCGCTACAGCATTTCTTATCGCTTCACAAGGAAGATGGGTTTATCGACATTGATCGAGAAAGCTTTGAAAAGGTCGAGAGTGATCTGTACCACGAAGTGCTTGATGGTCCAGCACCTGTATCTGTTAACGATTCCATTATTTTTTCTTGCTACCAAAACCAGCCTTCCGATGCTTACCATCATTTGCTTTTAGGACTAGATCCAGAAACGGAGAATACTTTTATGCCGTTGATGTGGTTCTGGGGACTGAAGCTCAACCACTCGTTGGTGACGGCTAGAAAAGAAAATGCAGACTCCGAAATAGCCTATGCTGTACTGGAAGCAGGAGGAAACTATTGCTTTGAAGTGGGCGAAGGTGTGCTTTATGACGAAGTGAAGTCGTACTTCCGTCGACATATTCGCAAGGCAGGGAAAGCTATTCAATTTGACGCTCTCGATGAAGAGAAAATGGCGAGAGAGTATTGGTTGCTTCCTGCAAATAAATTCAAGAAAGAAAACCTTACCGCGTGGCCAGGTTTAGTGGGTGGTACGATTGTTGTGCTAGCTTCAACGAAACACGCCCGAAAGGATGAAGAGACAACCTATCAATATTTCCTCTCCTCTCTGGGTTTTGGAGACGAAAAAACAGAGAAAGCGCTGGAATCGTCTTTGCGTAGCACGGTTTACACCGAAGAACCATCACCTTTCTTCTATGACATTTCGTGTGAATCAACCTATTTACAGTGCCGCGATCCTGCAAGAATTGCTTTTGAAGTGAAACTCGAACTTCTTAGAAAAGAGCTAGGAGAGCAGTTCAAGTTTACGTTAGGCATGAAAGGTTTTGGATATTCAGACACGCCACGAGCAATGATCACCTTTGAGAGAAAAATTAGACCAGAGTAGTTTTTTCGCCATTTGAGAAAATGACTACTGACATTGCCTCGTTTTTGTGAGAGACTATTCATTACATAGCGAGACGGTTAAATCATCGTCTCGCTTCCTTTAGAAGACCAACAACATAGAGACACTGCCATGCTCAGTAATTTTGACGTCCTAGAAAAGTACTATCCCACAATGGCGAAAGCCGCTAAACAAGCAGAGGCAGATTTCCGAGCAGGTGAGTTTCAGCATTGTGCGCGACAATTGCGAGCGTTTTTAGAAATTGCCTTATATACCTTTCAAAAGATAGATTTGACTAAGGATAATAAACCGCAGGTTAACGATCTGATTAAGGATGTTGTGAAAAAGGGGATGCCATCGGAGATTATGTGCCACTGCAAGGCATTACAGAGAGAGGGGAATATCGCGTCTCACACCACATTTCAAGCAAACGCGCAAGGACGAGTGGAGTACGTTTACAAGACCTACGATAAGCGCAGAGCAACTGCACTTGTGGAGGACGCTTATGAAGTTGCCAAATGGTTTGTTCAGGGTCGTGACCGCAACGTTAAGTACCCTCCTTTTGTGACGCCAGACGGCTCTGACATCAAACATAAAGAAGCTCCCATTCCAGTAGCGAAAACGCATTTTAATAAAGAGCAAGAGGAAATCATTGCGCTTCGCACTGGGCTCCATTTAGTGCTTGCGCCTCCTGGGTGTGGGAAAACAGCCGTTTTGACGGAACGCATTGCGCAAGCGATTGATAACGGGATGGATCCTGAGGATATGCTTTGCCTCACCTTTACCAATCGTGCTGCGCGTGGGATGCAGGAGCGAATTGCTGAGCGTATTGGACAAACAAGAGTTGCTGGGTGCTATGTTGGTAACATTCACCGTTTCTGCTCAAAGTTTCTCTTTGATAAAGAACTTGTTCCCGAAACTTCTGAAATTCTTGATGAAGAAGATTCCAACGATGTGGTCTTGCGTCTTTTGGAGGAAAATGGCATTACTGGTTTGAAGGCAGACTATAAGCCTTATGAGTTGGGCAATATTTTGCGCTACATCACCACAAAAGCCGATTTACTTTACCTTGAGGCACGCAATTTCCCAGTAGAGTTGCGCCCAGCCTTGCCAGAGTTGCCTAACCCTTTAAAGAATCTCTCTGAACAAGATTTAGCTTGGTTGACGCAAGGCGCAAAACTCTTCTTAGAGTACAAAACTGAGCAGAATTTGCTTAACTTTAATGATCTGCTTTACCACGCGTATGAAGAACTGAGTAAACCCAATTCTGCTATGAAGCGCTACCCGTGGATTCAGGTCGATGAAGTGCAGGATCTTTCTCCCCTGCAGCTAAAACTTGTGGAATTGCTTTGGGATAAAGATCAACCAGGCAGCGTTTGTGTTTATTTGGGCGACGAGCAGCAGGCGATCTTCTCCTTTATGGGGGCAAAGCTCGCCAAACTGATGGAATTGAAAACTGATAAGACAGTTCTCCATCGGCTATTTAGCAATTTCCGCTCGCCAGACTATTTGCTAGAGGTTTTCAATAAGTTTGCGGTGCATGAACTTCGTTGCTCTGAAGAATTGCTCCCCAAAGCCATGGTGCATGAACCTCCACCTAAGCAAGCCTTGCAAATGTCGCGTTTTTCTACAAGTAGCAATGAAGAAGAGGCGGTGGCTGAGTTGATTGCTAAGGCTCCGAAGGGCGAGCGCACTGCGATTCTCGTGAGCAAAAATGCCTCCGCAGACTCCATGAGTCAGCGTTTGAATCTGGCTAACATTGCTCACTTCAAAATTTCTGGACGAGATATTTTCTATTACGACGCGATCAAGACGGCAACAGCCTATTTGGACGTGTTGATGAAACCGTACCAGTACTCTCCGTGGGCCAAGCTGATTTATCGCTTGAATAAGCGTGACGACGTCAAACTCAAAGACATCCGTGACTTTCTATGGAGAAAGCTTCCCCTCTATGGTCTATTGCCTTTTGATTTGATGGTTTATCAGTCGCCAGAAGAGGATAGTGCGGAACCCATTAGCTACATCGATGACTTCGCCAAAGCCTACGAAGGGGAATTGGTGGTATTCGATACGGAAACCACTGGGCTCGAAGTTGGCGTCGATGAAGTGGTGCAGATTGCCGCCGTTAAACTTCACCACGGTAAAGTGGTTGATCGCTTTGAACGCTTTTTGAAAGTTAGCCGTCCGATTCCTCCGATGTTGGGCAATATTCCCAATCCGATGATTGAGGAGTACGCCAAGCATAAGGACCAATTAGAAGACCCAGGCATTGCGCTTTGGGATTTTATGGACTTTGTGGGTGAGGCACCAGTGGTAGGCCACAATGTGGAATATGACTGCTCGATTGTCGATTCGCAAATGCTGATTCTTCAAAAGCAGCTTCGTGAAGTTGAAACTCAGTTGGGAGAAAAGATTTCAGCAGGAAGAGCGCCACTGCAAAAGCGTTTTGATACGTTGATGCTCTCTTATGCCTTTGAGCGTCAGATTTGTGAAACGCTAGGATTGGCTCGCCTGAAGTCGCACAAGTTGAAAGACATGATCGCAACGTTGGGACTCGCTGGCGTGAATTCTCACAAAGCAGATGATGACGTAGAGGCAACCGTTAATCTTTTAGAGTGGTTCTACGCACATGCAGGTGAACGGGCAGGCAAGCGTCGCGAATTTAGGAAGCTTCCCAAAATTCGCACGATGAGTGAGCGTCTGCGCACGCAGTTCTTAGAACTCTATCTATCGCACAAAGAATTGATGTTCTGGGTGAAAGACCCGGAGAGCGAAGCGGTTTTGGTACAGGTCTTCCGTGAATTTATTGAATGGTTACCGCGCTACACCGAGCAGCAAGATGAAATCGCCACCTTGCTCACGAAGCTTCCCGTGATTTATCGATACCTCGATCAGGAACTCATCAATAAAGAGGCGCACAGAACGCTCTACGCGCAATTGCAAGCCTATCAAACGCAGATTGCTGCGCTGAGAGAAACCGATTTGTGTGGTTCCTCAGTGATCGAGGAGAAAATCTTCATTTCGACCGTTCATAAAGCGAAGGGTCTGGAATTCGAGAATGTGATTGTGATGAATGTAGTGGACGGCGTCTATCCGTTCTTCTCGAGCAAAACGATGGAAGAGCAACTGGAAGACGCCAGAAAACTCTATGTGGCGATGACGCGTGCGAAAAAGACGCTTCATATCACGTATAACGAAGAGCCTAACTGGGCGGGTTATCCGCGAAAAAAGAGTCCTTTCTTGCTGTCGATTGAAGAGGATTTCAATATCAATCGAGGTCCGTAACTTTCCAATAAAGAGGGCGCTACCACCTAACCTCGGAGCAGGTCAGGAAGTAGCGCCCTCTGTCCTCATAGACGGTTCAAAAGAGCTTTAACGCGTCTTGCGCTCCGTATTAGCAGCAATGGCCATACCAGCCACTTTACGTGCTAAGATAGCCGTCGGATCCACGAAGGCAACAGTCTTTCCTGCAAGCGGGTAAGCATCACACTCATCCAGAATCAAGGGCAACTCCGTGCAACCCAAAATCAACACGTTGCAGTTGTGCTCTTCCACCAAGTACTGTGCAGCGGCTAAGAGTTCATCTTTACAAATGCCATCACAGAACCCCGCCTTGGCACCTTTCGGACCATAAATCGCACTCATGACGAGCTTCTGATGTTCTTCATCTGGCACCGACAAGGGAAGCCCGAGTGCTTTAGCTTTGTTCCCATAAATGCCTGTAGCAATCGTGCCAGAGGTGGCAAGAAGACCGATACGGGGTTCAGGGAAGCGAGTCTTAATGTCTTCGAGCGTAGCCATCTGCATATCGACAAACGGAATACGAAGGCGAGGAGCAATGGTAGGCAAGAAAGCATGAGCCGTATTGCAAGGCACAATGATCACGTCGCACCCATCGCCTTCAAGGCGCTTAGCGGCATGGTACATGGCAACCGTTGGGTCTTTCCCGTCGTGCAATAAGCAAGCGGTGCGATCAGGGATCTGCGGATTTTCTTCAATCGCGAGCTTGATATGTTCCTGGTCGTTTGCAGCAGGCGTTGCCTTCACAATCTTGTCAAAGAGGTCAACTGTGGCGGCAGGCCCCAAGCCCCCAATCATCCCGATCTTGAAGCCCAAGGGACGGCGAGCTGGTGGGCAGTCAATCGCTTTCTTCGCAACTGCAACGAGATCTTCCGAAGGGTTGATGCCAATCACGGGAAGGGCGACTTCTGTTTGCACGTCTTCGACGTAATTCCCCACAATGCCGCTCACGATAAAGAGCGCATCAAGTTTATGCTTCACGCCTTGGCAAGCGGCATCAAGCGACATCATGGCTTCTTCACGTTGCAGAGCAAGGGGATCTTCAAGGTAGGAAACGGGTTCCCAGAAAAATTCAATAGAAACTTCAGCGTTGGCGTCTTTGGCGGCGCTACGCAGATCGTCTCCCAATTTACGAGCTGCGCAAGGGGCGAACCCTGCCACAATGCCAAAACGATAGCGAGGAGTACAAAAAGTGGTCATAGCAAAAAATCTCCATTGAACGCTCTAAGGATCAGTGAGGAGCTGCAGTGGTCTCGTTTTGAGGAGAGAAGAAGCAGACTGGTCGTTGATCGCAGAGGCGAAATCAAAAAAACAAGTCGTTTTTCTCGAGATGTGTCTCAAACTCAGTGTACTTCAAAGTGCCTCGCTGAGGAACTATAAAAACAAATCTAGAGAAAAACGAAAGGGGCAACACGGAGTGGGTTGCCCCTTTCAGGCAGATAGAGGTTGATTAGTAGAGGATATTAGACAAACCTAAACCAACTGCCACAGCCACGATCGTTGCAACAAGGCCTGGGATCATGAAGGAGTGGTTCAACACATACTTACCGATTCGGGTCGTACCAGAACCGTCAAAGGCGATAGCGGCCACCAAGGAGCCATAGGTCGGAATGAAGAAGTAACCATTCACAGCCGGGAACATGGCGATCAAAGTCTGGCAAGGAATACCGAGTGCAGCACCCAAAGGCATCACAGCACGTGCCGTAGCAGCCTGCGAGTAGAGGAGCACAGAGACGAAGAAGAGCACGAAGGCAAACGTCCAGGGCATAGCCTTAGCGATGTCGCCCACGGTAGCGATCAAGTCAGCCTTATGAGCACCCACGAAGGAGTCACCCAACCAAGCAAGACCGAAAATACCGATCATGGCCACCACACCAGCGCGCATCGTCGGCGTAGAGACAATCTTGTCGACTTGCGGACGGCAGGTGACGAGAATCGCAGCTGCGTTCACCAACATGAAGATTTCGAGAACGGTTGCCATACCGAGCGGCTTTTCAGCGCCAGGGAGCGTACGCAAGGAAGGAATCAAACCAGCGGCAACAGCGATACCCACGCAGATCAAGAAGACGATAGCGGAAAGCTTGCCAGTCTTCGGGATTTCGCGCTTAGCGTTGCTACCAGCGGTCTTCACGAGACCAGCTTTCACACGAGCCTGGAAGTCAGGGTCGTCAGCCAATTCTTTGCCCAAACGCATGGAGATCAAGCCAGCAATGACCACACCGCACAACGTGGACGGCACGCAGATCATGAGGATGTCAGTCAAACCGAAGTCCGTGAAGTTGTAAGCGGCAAACATACCGAGCATAGCGGCAGTGGCGGCAGACACAGGCGAGGCGGTAATAGACTGCTGAGAGGCAATCGTAGCGACAGCCATCGGGCGTTCTGGGCGAATACCAGCAGACATGGCCACTTCATAGATCACAGGCTGCAGAGGATAAACCACATGGCCGGTCCCAGCCAAGAAGGTAAAGAGCCAAGTGACGAGGGGAGCCAAAATCGTGATTTGTTTCGGATTGGCACGAATGATGCGTTCAGCGACAGAGACCAAGAAGTCAATACCGCCAGCAGCGTCCATCGTAGCCGCCGCGGTCACGACGCCCAAGATGATGAGAAGAACGTCCACTGGTGGCGCGGTTGGTGTAACGCCAAAGAAAACGCTCAAAAGGAAAAGACCAACGCCACCCCAGATACCGAGGCCGACGCCGTTAAAGCGAGCACCGATAAAAATGCAGGCCAGCATAATTACGAGCTCAATCCAAAACAGAATAGACATAGTTCGAATCCAACGACCTTTCTTAGAGGGAAAAGTACGTTGCTCCTCAAGTGTGATATTGTTTAATTCCAAGGCAACGCTGAGTAAGCTCGAGAGTTCTTTAGAAGAAAACATCGCCCTTTTTTAGGACAGGAATAATCAAAAAGGAACTACAGGAAGTAGCAACAGGGCAAGTGCTGCTACTTCCCTTGCAGTCAATCGACCCAACCACAGGGAAGCTTGCTACGGAAACTAATTATTTCAGCCTAAGACGAGAGTTTGTAGTCAGAAGTTGAATGTTGCCCTATCAAAATTGATCAGCAGAAATATGAGAAAAATCGATAACCTTGATTTCTATCGGATTATTGTGAGCATGGGCCGCACCGGTAGTGCCAAGCTAACAGGGGATAAATTCGGACTCGAGACAAGCAACGTATTTCGTTGTTTGCGACAAGTGGAAAAAGAGTTAGGCGCGCCGCTTTTTGATCGCGAAAAGCGTCCAATGCAACTAACGGAGAAGGGTCGTACGTTTTGCTCGATTGCTGAGCAGATGCTGACCATGCAAAACCACTTGCTCGACGTCTTTAATGAAGACGTGGATGAAGACGAAGGGCTTATTCGTATCGCTTCAACGGCAGGTGCAAGACACAATTTGATCACGCCCGCGATTGTCCAGTACCAAGCAGAGCACCCCAAGGTGCAGTTTGAGTTGCAGGACATGACCGATGGACATGATCTTTTTATGAAGACACTGAGTGGTCTTGATAACGACATTGTGTTTCGCTATTTGCCTGACAGTCCGCTTCCTGAGGGAGTGGTGATGCGAGAAATTTTCCCTATCCCGTTTTACGCTTGTGCCTCCCCTTGGTACATCAAGACTCATGGTGCTCCCACTTCTCCGACGGACTGTAATCAACACACGGGCATCTTGTTGCAGCTTCCAGGTCGCAAGTCAGTCGAGCATCTCGTGAAAGATGGTCGATCTGAGCGGCTAATGTGGGGCAGCACAACGCGCTTTAACAGTCAGCTTGACGCACGAGACGCGTTGGTGCTAGGGGCTGGAGTGATTCCTGATTTGGCGCTTCCTTATTTTTATGAAGTGGCTAAAGCGGGGCAGGCAGTCCCTCTTATGCAAGGTTGGCACCGTCCCACGGCGATGTCGTGCCTTTTTATTGCTGCCGAAGCGATGAAGAAAAAGCGTGTGCAGCTTTTTGTGGATTGGCTTTGCGCTCGCTATAAACGCGACTTAGCCCAGATGAAAAAGTGGGTTGATGAGTACATGGCTGCATCACAACCAGCCGAACAAAAGACCAAATAACGAGGCAGAGAGCCTCTAGAGGACAAAATATGTCGATAGTCGATTTCTTCTCTCATACTGCAGAAGGCCTCTTTTTTGAGTGCGATTCTCGCCGCTCTTGGCGCTTTGAACATTTTGGTTTAAAGGGCGAAGAAGGCTTGATTGAGATGCCAGAAGGTCGATTATCAACGTCTCCCATTTCCTATTGGTTTTTGCCTGCAGAACCCAACGATAATGCGCCTGTGCGAGGCACGGTGCTTTTTTGCAATGCAGGAACGCACAATATGGGATTTCATTTGCCACAAGTCTCCTGGCTTGTTCCTGCAAGCTATAACGTCGTGATGTTTGACTACCATGGTGCAGGGTTAAGTGAAGGGCGCGCATCGCTCGCTGGGATCCTAGAAGATGCACGAGTGATCTATGAGGCGGTTCGTGCGCGAAAAGACGTGAAGGGAAAGCCTCTTTACCTCTTTGGTCAAGGAATGGGGGCGTTTGCTGCTGCAGTACTTGCCAGTGAATTACCCGAAGGAGCTGTGCAAGGCGTTGTGCTTGAGTCGCTTTATGCTACGCACAAAGGTTGGATGCTTCGCCGTTATGGTCCAGGGATTGGACACTTGTGTGCGGCGCTTTTACCGCAAGGGGTGATTAACCCCGTGGAAGCACTCGCTCGTATTAAACAGCCACTTGTTGTGATTACGCCCTCGAAAGACAGTCGCAATCCTGAAAAGGAAGTGGATGAAGTGGTGCACGCGGCACCCAAGCATCGAGAAATTTGGCGAGTCGAGGGGAAGAAATTCTTGGGAGTCTTTGATTACCCCACAGAATGGCGAGAACGTTTTCTCGCCTTCTGCAAAGCATCAGCGTAAAAACATAGCGCCACTGTCCTAGAGGATCGAGTGGCGCTTTCTATGATGAGGGGAATCTTTAACGAATTAGTGCCGAAAAAGTCGCAGGAGTCGATTTATCTTTTCTCGCAAAAAACATAATCACATTGTCAAATTCCCAGACGAGCTCTGAGTCTGAGGTCTCTGTAGGCTCGCCATAAGTCTTTTTGTAGTATGCGATGTGGTCTTCATCATTGCTTGATTTATCAAAAAAGATAAAGTAGCCGCCAGCATTTTTACTTCCAGGAAAAGGCAAGGCGACAAATTTGATATCGCTTGAGTTGTAGCAAGATTCACCATCGAGCATGTAAGAAAATTCTTTGTCATCGTCCTTATAAACATCCACGTCGCACGTTTTGCTTTTCAATTGAGCATATTCATGGACATCAGAGGTGCCCAAAACAAAGATGCCGTCGAGCTTTGGCTCAACGTATTTGCCGTTGACCACAGCGCTAGCTAAGAGAAGCAATGGAATGAGTGCCTTAACGAATTTCATTTTCTCTCCTTTGGGCATCTTTCAGATTCTAAGAATCGTATGAGAACAGTGATTTGTTTATTGTAAGCGCAGAGTGCGGTAAAGCATAGAGCGTTCCTAACACGAAAAAATTATCGATTGCTTTTCGGAGAAGATCGAAAGAGTTTTGGTCCAAGTAAGTACACCAAAATCCCCGCCCATACAAACGTCATCGGGAATATTTCATCCCAACCAAACTTCTCCTCATAAACAAAGATCCCCAAGCAGAGTACAAGAATCGGGCTCAAGTACTGGCAGAACCCTAAGAGGTTAAGCGGCAAGTAGTTGGTTGCGTAGGTATATGCAATAAGTGGTACCGAGGTGATCACACCAGTCCCTACCAGTGCCCACGCGGTAAAGTCAAAGTCGCCCAAACGAGCAAAGAATCCGCTTTCTCCCACGTAGTAAAGGAAAGCCAGGGCAAAGGGAAGGGCGATCAATGATTCAAAGAAAATCGCCACAGCAGGAATCAAGAGAATTTTCTTTTTGAGCGCGCCGTAGGTGGCCCAAGTAGACGAAACGCCTAACGAAATCCAAGGAATGTTCCCGAATCGCCAGAACATGATCGCGACACCCAAAATCGCTAGCGTGACACTAATCTTTTGGAAGATGTTGAGGCGTTCTCGATAAAAGACGACACCCAAGAGAATGCTCAGAAGGGGAGTTAAAAAGAGCCCCATCCCCAATTCCACAATATGCCCATTCATCGGCGCATAGATGTTGAACCACCAGTTGAGGAGCGCCATCAAGGCAGCGAGCGCTAAAACGCCAAACTTCCAGCATTCTTTCTGGAATTCTCGAGCAGTGGCGATGACCGAGTGCCATTGACCGCTCAAAACGATGAAGAGGAAAATCGCAAGCGTGGTCCAGCAATAGCGGTGCGCAATCACGACCCATGGATCAACGGTGATGATCGCCTTCCAATACATCGGTTGGAAACCCCAAATGATGTAGGCCAAGAAGGCACAAAAAATGCCAACGGCGGTTTGATTCTTTTTAAAGGGGTCGAGGGTCATGGGGCTAGAGAGAGTCGAAGTGTCTACAAGAGGAACAGTCACTTACCCGATAGTAGACCTTTTAGAGGTGAGTCGCAATAGCGTGTAGAGGTGCAGAGAGGGGGGGGGCTAGAAAAAGCAAAAGGGCAACTCATTCTGAGTTACCCTCTTTGCAATAATGGGGTGGGAAATGGGACTCGAACCCACGACAACCGGAATCACAATCCGGGACTCTACCAACTGAGCTATTCCCACCATTATTCGATTTGGCCTGCCCGACAGGAATCGAACCTGTGACCCTCTGCTTAGAAGGCAGATGCTCTATCCGACTGAGCTACGGGCAGATGCGATAAAGCGAGCTTGACCAAAAAATTCTGGTCGGGGTGAAGAGATTCGAACTCCCGACATTCTGCTCCCAAAGCAGACGCGCTACCAGACTGCGCTACACCCCGTGAGAAGTAGAATTGTACACGATTGTGGGAAAAAAGCAAATCCTGACTATTAATAAATTTGGCGCAAGCAAAAATCCGCGATTTTTTAAGGCTTCCGTCGTGACGAGCCCTATCTTCCCTCGCTAAAATGAAACGATTTTGTATAAAACTCCTTCCCCTTCGGAGAAAGTAACGATGACTGATAACTCGAACGATCCTTTACACGCGAAGAAAAAGGCCTGGTCTGGCCGTTTCTCGGAACCGGTGGATGCCTTTGTGTTGCGTTACACGGCGAGTGTGGACTTTGATAAGCGTATGGCGATGGCCGACATTGACGGCTCTTTGGCGCACGCGGCCATGTTGGCCAAAGTTGGTGTGATCACGGAAAAAGATTTGGAAGACATCCGTCGTGGGATGGCTCAAATTCGTGAAGAAATTCAGTCTGGCAAGTTCGAGTGGCAATTGGAACTCGAAGACGTTCATTTGAACGTTGAAGCCCGTTTGACGGCCCTGATTGGTGATGCTGGTAAGCGTCTCCACACGGGCCGTTCTCGTAACGACCAGGTCGCAACCGATATTCGCCTCTATCTTCGTAGCGAAATCGATGTGATCGTGGAACGTTTGGAACATTTGCAGGACGTGCTCGTGCATCAGGCCGAGCGCGGTGCTGATGTGATCATGCCGGGCTTCACGCACTTGCAGGTTGCGCAGCCCGTGACCTTCGGTCACCACATGCTCGCTTATGTGGAAATGTTCGAGCGCGACCGTGAACGTTTGCTCGACCTTCGTCGTCGTGTGAATCGCTCTCCGTTGGGTGCTGCTGCTTTGGCTGGTACGACCTATCCGATCGATCGTGAATATTCTGCCCAGCTTTTGGGCTTTGAAGCTGTCGCTCAGAACTCTTTGGACGCAGTTTCTGATCGTGACTTCGCGCTTGAATTCTGCTCGGCTGCCACGCTCATCATGATGCATATCTCTCGCTTGTCCGAAGAGCTCGTCATCTGGATGAGTCAGCGCTTTGGCTTTGTGAAGCTCCCGGACCGCTTTACCACGGGTTCTTCCATCATGCCTCAGAAGAAGAATCCTGACGTGCCTGAAACCGCTCGTGGTAAGACTGGCCGTGTCTATGGCGACTTGATCGCGCTCTTGACGGTGATGAAGGGTACACCGCTCGCTTACAACAAGGACTTCCAGGAAGATAAGGAACCTGTGTTTGATGCGATCGATACCGTCAAAGACACGCTTCGCGCTTTCTGCGACATGATGGCTGGTGTGGAACCTCAGCCCAAGGCGATGCTCGCCGCTGCTCAGGCTGGTTTCCCGACCGCAACCGACTTGGCTGACTACTTGGTTCGTCACGGCACGCCGTTCCGTACCGCTCACGACATCGTGGGTCAGGTCGTGCGTGAGGCCGCTAATCGCGAATGTGGCTTGGAAGAATTGCCGCTTGATGTGTTGAAAGGCTTTAGCGATGTGATCGGCGAAGATGTTTACGCTGTTCTCACGCTTGAAGGTTCTGTCAAGGCGCGTGACCACTTGGGTGGCACAGCCCCCAATCAGGTGAAATTCCAGGTTGAACGCTGGAAGCAAATCATCGCTGGTCGAGCTCAGCACTAATCACGTCCAATCGAGCTCGATAAAAGAAAAAGTCGTTTTCTAAAACGAGCAGATTAGGGCACTGGGAAGAGAGTCTGACGTCATGTTGGGCTCTCTTTTCTGTCCTTAGGGAAGAAGGATTTTTGAAGCTTCCCACTTTACCGAGATCTGCCTCTTTTACCGCAGATTTCATTCCCCACAATTTTTTGACTTTTCCCAGGTTTGCTATGTTAGAGATTGTCGATTTTCTCAACAGCATCATTTGGTCCCCTGTCTTGGTGGGACTCTGCCTTTGCGCGGGCTTGCTGTTCTCTATTCGCACACGATTTGTGCAGTTGCGCATGATTCCAGAAATGTGGCGTCTTCTTTTCCAGAAAAAAGAAGATGAAATTGGTTTATCGAGTTTTCAAGCATTGAGCCTTACGCTTGCAGGTCGAGTGGGGACGGGGAATATTGCAGGCGTGGCAACAGCAATTTGCTACGGTGGACCAGGCGCACTTTTCTGGATGTGGATGATGGCTATTTTGGGCGCATCCTCAGCTTTTGTGGAATCCACCTTAGGGCAGGTTTATAAAGAACGTATTGAAGGTCAGTACCGCGGTGGTCCAGCCTTCTATATTGAACGTGGTCTTCGCAAGAAGTGGTTTGCTTGGGCCTTCTCGATCATCACGATTTTGGCCTCCGTTTTCTTCTGCCCCGGTGTGCAGAGTAACTCGATTGCCGCAGCTTGGTACGAAGCGTTTGAAGTGCCTCATGTGGTGACGGCTGCCATTATTGGTTCGCTTTTGTGCTTTGTGATTGTGGGTGGCTTGCGCCGTATCTCGCAGTTTTCTAGCATCGTTGTGCCCTTTATGGCACAGGCCTACATCATCGTGGCCTTGGTTGTGGTAGGGCTTAATTACCAGCAGATTCCTGCTGTCATCTCGCTTATTTTCTCGAGCGCCTTCGGGGCTGACTCTTTGACGGGTGGCATGTTGGGTGCCGCGATTTCTTGGGGTGTTCGTCGTGGGATCTACTCTAACGAAGCTGGCCAAGGAACCGCTCCTCATGCTTCCTCTGCTGCTGCCGTGTCTCATCCGACTAAGCAGGGTTTGGTGCAGGCTTTTTCGATCTATATAGACACGCTCTTTGTGTGTTCCGCCACGGGCTTCATGATTTTGATGACCGGGATGTACAACGTCGTGGGTGAAAACGGTCAGACGATTGTGAACCATATTCCTGGCGTTGATGCGGGCCCGGTTTACACGCAGATGGCCATTAACGCGGTGATGCCTGGTTGGGGTAGCCCCTTCATTGGTCTTGCGATTTTCTTCTTCGCGTTCACCACGATTTTGGGCTACTACTACATGGCGGAAACGAACGTCGCGTACCTCAATCGCTACCTCAAAAAGCCGATTTTGATGACCATCTGTAAGGCGGTCTTCATTGTGACAGTCACCTTCGGTGCTGTCCGTTCTTCTACCTTGATCTGGAGCATGGCTGACGTGGGTGTGGGCTTGATGGCCTGGTGTAACATCATCGCTATTTTCCTCTTGCAGGGAATCGCAATTAAGGCTTTGAGAGACTATGAAGCCCAAAAGGCAAAAGGCTTGAACCCGGTGTTCCACCCAGAAGCTTTGGGTATTCCTTACGCTGGGTACTGGGAAGGTAGCCGTGCAGAAGCGAACTTGGCGATTGAAGAAGAGTCTGGTGTCGACAACTTGAGCGGCTTGGACTCGAAGAATCCCGAATAAGAAAAATAAAAAGAATGGCTCGCCTCACAACAGGAGCGAGCCATTCACCAGAAACGACAAAGGCATCATCTAACGCTGAAAGGATGATGCCTTTTCGATTTCAAGGACGCAAAAAAGCCGTGTTAGCGGCTTTCATAAATCTTGCTGAAATTTTCGTATTGAGCCTTATGCTCTTCAGTGGGTTCTACATAGTCTGCACAGCAGGCTTCGGGCGCGATCATATCCGCGACAGTGAAATAGCGTAATTTAAAGGTGACACCAGAGTTACTTCCGCCATCGGTTTGCCAGGCGAGCATCTTCACTTCATTGTTCAGGGTGAGCCCGCAAAGATAGGGCGAGACGGTGCGATCAAAGCCATGGTAACCAAAGCATAAACTCTGGCCTTTTTGGATCGCCTCAACGATTGTATCCACAGTGGTCATCGGAGTTCTCCTTCTAAAAGTGATGGAGGTGGAAATAAGTTGACCGAGCACTTCGGTAGCCTCGAGTGGTCACTCAATTTTTCCCGAAGGCTTAACTCCATTATCGCAAGTAATTCTCAAAAGAGCTAGTACCATTTTTGTGTCTAAGCCAAAAAAATCTCCAAGAGGCGCACAGTGGCGTTTGTCCTCTTGGAGAATTTATTAGCGCAAGTTGTAACGCTGCTTTTTAGGCCTTCGGCAACTTAGCGAGCTGATCTTTCAACTTCGCCAAGTGTTCCGTCGAAGCGGCCAAGCGGCGACGCTGTTCTTCAACCACAGTAGCTGGAGCACGTGCTACAAAGCTTTCGTTACTTAACTGACGCTGTGCCTTTTCCATGTCGCTTTCGACCTGAGCGATTTCTTTCGTGAGACGGTCGCGTTCAGCGGCAACGTCAATCTTGACGTTGAGCATCAACTTGAAGTCACCCACGATCTGCACAGGAGCGATAGCGCCTTCGTTCACGGCATTGATGTCAGCAACGTGCGTCACTTCTTCTAAGCGAGCAAGAGCCTGCAAGTAGGGAGCGGCTTCCACGCTTTCAGCTTCAGGACCAGAGATATAAAGCGGCACACGTTCCGAGGGCGAGAGTTTCATTTCGCCGCGCAAATTACGCACAGCGTCAATCATCGCCTTCAGGGTCGTCATCTTCTTTTCATCAACCGTTTCCGCCTTTTCTTCAGCGCTCGGATAGGTCTGGATCATGATGGAGGTTTCTTCCTCTTCCTTACGGGTACCCGCAACGAGGGAGACCTTCTGCCAGAGTTCTTCCGTGATAAACGGAATGATTGGGTGAGCCAAGCGTAAGACCGTTTCAAGCACCGTCACCAAGGTGTGGCGCGTTGCGCGGCATTCTTCTTCACTGCCCTTCAACTGGACTTTGGTGAGTTCCAGGTACCAGTCGCAGTATTCATTCCAAACGAAGGAATAAATCGCGTTAGCGGCATTATCCAAACGATAGTCCTTGTAGGCCTGAATCACTTCGAGGATGGTGCGATCTAAGCTCGCGCGAATCCAGTTGTCGACAAAGGAGAACTTCATCGGTTTGCCAGCATCTTTACCCGTGCCGCAATCCTGGCCTTCCACATTCATCAACACAAAGCGCGTGGCGTTCCAGAGCTTCGTGCAGAAGTTGCGATAGCCTTCCGTGCGCTTCAAGTCGAAGTTGACGTTGCGACCCAGCGTGGCGTAAGCGGCCATCGTAAAGCGAAGGGCGTCTGCGCCGTGCGCAGCGATGCCTTCTGGGTAATTCTTGCGAAGCTTCTTTTCGACCTTCGGGGCTTTTTCAGGCTGACGAAGACCCGTGGTGTTCTTCTTCACCAAGGCTTCAAGGTCGATACCCTGAATAATGTCGAGCGGATCCAAGGTGTTGCCTTCAGACTTCGACATCTTCTTGCCTTCCGCATCACGCACGAGACCGTGGATGTAGACGTCCTTAAACGGCACACGACCCGTGAAGTGCTTCGTCATCATGACCATACGGGCGACCCAGAAGAAGATGATGTCGTAACCCGTCACGAGCACAGAACTTGGCAAGTAAAGATCATACGCCGTCTTTTCGTCGCCTTCGGGGTTAGGCCAGCCCAAAGTGGAGAAGGGCACAAGAGCGGAGGAATACCAGGTATCCAAGACGTCTTTATCACGCGTTAACTTCACGCCAGCGCCAGCCTTAGCCTGTGCTTCAGCTTCGTCGTGCGCCACGTAGACGTTTCCTTCTTCGTCGTACCAAGCCGGAATCTGATGACCCCAGAGAAGCTGACGGGAAATACACCAGTCCTGAATATTTTCAAGCCACTGGCGATATACACCCTGCCATTCTTTCGGGAAGATATTCACTTCGCCCGATTCCACAGCTTCAAGACCGACTTCGGCAATAGAGCGTCCTGGATAGAGGGAGCCTTCGGGAGCGGGCTTACTCATCGCCATGTACCACTGCTCCGACAACATCGGTTCGACGATTTCGCCCGTACGAGCCACACGCGGGACCATGTGAGTGTGCTTCTTAATCGAAACCAAGAGACCAGCGGCTTCCAAATCAGCCACCACGGCCTTACGGCATTCATAGCGATCCATGCCACGGTATTTTTCGGGCACGTTATCGTTCATCTTGGCGGTCTTCGTCAAGACGTTCAACATTTCAAGGTTGTGACGCTTACCGACTTCAAAGTCGTTAAAGTCGTGCGCAGGAGTGATCTTCACACAGCCAGAACCAAATTCACGGTCCACATAGCTGTCGGCAATCACAGGGATGACGCGGTCGGTCAAAGGCAACTTCAACTGTTTCCCAACCAACTGCGTGTAACGTTCGTCTTCAGGGTTGACAGCCACCGCCTGGTCACCAAAGAGCGTTTCAGGACGGGTCGTGGCAACGACAACACCTTCCGAGCCATCAGCGCCTGGGTAGCGGATTTCCCACAAAGAGCCTTCCGCTTCTTCGCTTTCCACTTCCAAGTCAGAAACCGCGGACTGCAACTTCGGGTCCCAGTTCACCAAACGGTTACCGCGATAGATCAAGCCTTCTTCATAGAGCTTCACAAAGGTGTCAATCACCACCTTGGAGAGCTTTTCATTCATCGTGAAGTAGAGGCGATTCCAGTCCACGCTGTCGCCAATGCGACGCATCTGCGAGAGGATCGTGCCACCAGAGAACTTCTGCCATTCCCAAACCTTGGCGATAAATTCGTCGCGCGTGAGCTTCTTGTAGTCAACGCCTTCCTTTTCCAAACGGCGTTCGACCACGATCTGCGTGGCGATACCTGCGTGGTCCGTACCAGGAATCCACGTGGTGTTGTAACCGGCCATACGATGGTAGCGTGTGAGCGTATCCATCACGGTCTGGTTAAAGGCGTGCCCCATGTGCAAAATACCCGTGATGTTGGGTGGGGGGAGCTGAATAGCGAAGCTGGGTTTGTCGGGATCGAGCCCTGCGTTAAAGTAGCCGCGTTCTTCCCAAATCGGGTACCAACGCGCTTCAATATCACTGGGGTCGTAGCTTTTAGCAAGTTCCGATGAATTTTTCTCAGACATAATATTTTCCAGACAGTTCGTATTTAGTTGGGTGATTCGTACCCAGGGAGGAACACTCGCAAAGAAATCAACGCGAAGGTTCCTCAGAATTCTTCTGTAAGTCCTCTATTCTCTCACGAATTGCCTAGAACGTTTTGAATTTCAATGGGCTTGATCGTGTTTTTTAGAGGAAAAGACGTTCTCAAAGCAAAAAAATAGTCACCAGACCTTAGAAATCTGATGACTATGCGTCAATCATTACTTCGTGTGTTCGAGTTGATTGAGCTCTCTGGTGATCGCATCGGCCACAATTTTTGAGAGCGAGCGATCCACGTCCGTTCTCACGCGCGCCATGGCGTTGGTGAGTGAGAGTTCAATGGTTTCACTAATCGCCTGACGCACACTCGCTTCCACTTCAATCGAGAGGCGTTTTACGAGTGCTGCTTTTTCTTCTTCCGTGAAGAGCCCTTGGCGTGCCGCCACAATTGAGGCAGCAGTATTGGGAACCGTCAAAGGAGTGGTATGTATGTCCATTTTAGGTGCGCTATGCGTTGTGACCGAGGGAGAAGGTGTTGCCACTGGCGCTTTGGGCGCTTGAGCTGCTGCAGGGGTAACTGGAGCAGCTGGAGCAGGAGTTGGGTTTGGCGTGCTCGGAGCCAGTGTCGGCTCTTCAACACTCAAATCACGCACATCGCGCCAAGTGAGTTTCACTCGATCTTCGAGCGTGTAGACATCCTTATCAATCACGGGTTCTTTACGGTCGTTCGGCATAGTATCAGGCGGGAAAAGGCAAAAATTATTCGGTACGACGATCGTGCGTCACGAGCTCGACGCCAGCTTTTTTATAAGCACGGAAGCGGTCTCGCGAAAGCGCCAACTCTTTTTCTTGGGTACTCACCACATCGATGATGCGGGTAAAACGCGAAAAATCGCTTTCCCAAGAGGGTGGCAAATAATCGTCTAAAAGAAGAAGGACGTCGCCCGAGAGTTTTTCTAAGGACGTCGAAAAGCGTACCGGCGTTTCATTGGCCCCTGGGTGCTCAGCAGGTACGTGTGGGATAAAAGAGAGCGGATCTTTTTCCCAAAGCATGGCATTAAAAGCCTGAAGTCGAGCAGCGTCCGCACTCCACACCGCTAGCGTCATCCCGCGACGAAACACCGTCGCAGCCACTTGGCAAGCGTAGAAAAGGCGATTTGGCACATTGAAGTGAAAGTCAACTTGTGTCATAAAAGGCGGCTCGAAAAAGAGGAAAAGGGGGCGACCTAAAGTCGCGCTTCAGGTGAGAGTTTAACGCTCTCACCTGAAATGCGGTTCACCAAATTAGGCGAGGTTAAGCAAATAGCTCATCAAGAGGCGAACTGGACGACCTTGGGATTCATGATCGCGACCGCCCGTGTTGGCACTCGCGGCGATATCCAAGTGAGCCCAAGAGACCTTTTCATCCACAAAGAAGCCCAAGAAGGAGGCGGCACTGCAAGCGCCACCATCACGCGTCGTCGCAAGGTTGCAGATGTCCGCAACGTTGGAGCGCATCAACTTCAAGTAGTCTTCGTGAATAGGCATGGGCCAAGCTTCATCGTGCAAGTAAGCACCAGCCTTCACAAGGTCGGCAGAGAGCTGCGGATCGCGCGTAAAGAGGCCCGTGTAGGTGCTACCCAACGCGATACAGCAAGCGCCAGTCAACGTGGCCATGTCGATGATGACGGAGGGCTTAGCTTCCTGAACCCAAGCGAGCGCATCGCACAAGACCAAGCGCCCTTCAGCGTCAGTGTTCAAAATTTCAATCGTCTTGCCGCTATAGGACTGAACGATGTCGCCAGGCTTCGTGGCGGTACCGCTCGGCATATTTTCGCAACAAGCAGCCACTGCAATGATGTTGCGTTTGACGCGCGCCTTCGCGGCGGCAATGACGGTGGCGAGCGTCGCAGCAGAACCTGACATGTCGTAAATCATGTCGCCCATGTTGGCACCCGGCTTCAAGGAAATGCCACCCGAGTCAAACGTGATGCCCTTGCCGACCAAAGCCACAGGCGCTTCGTTCTTATCTTCTGCGCCCTGATAGCGCACGATGATAAAGCGTGGTTCCACAGCACTACCTTGAGCCACAGCCAAGAACGCACCCATCTTTGCTTTTTCGATGTCTTTTTTCTTCCAGACTTCAACGGAAAGGGAAGGAACACCCTTAGCGCGAGCTTCAACTTCTTTGGCTAAGAAGTCAGGCGTGCAGACGTTAGAGGGCAAATCAGCCCAGTAGCGCATGAGCGATTCACCATAGGAAATGGCTTCAGCGGTCGAGACCAAGGGAGAAGCGCCTTTCTTCGTACGGGCGCGGTCTTCCAAGTAAACGGTCTTCGTGACCACTGGCTTCACGTCTTCCGTCTTGAGCGTGGTGCGGCGCTGATAGGCGCCCAACATCGCGTTCACAAAGCGCACAAAGTCGTGTTTGTCTGCCACCCATTCATTGGCGTCCACAACGACGTTCACGGCCCAGCCAGAGAGCTGGCAGAGCGCCTTAGCAAGAGCACCAAACTTAGCGGTAACACAAGCGTTTGCATCGACACCGACGAGCATCACGCCGCCGGTAAATTTCTTACCCAAGTTGAATGTGTGGTGGGTTTCACCAGCCTTACCTGTGAAGACTTTACGTTCTACCAAGCGGTGAATTTCGGACTTGCTGTCTTTCACGAAAGCAGCAACGTCAGCGACTTGTTTAGCTTTGGAAGTTAGGTCATAGACGGGATAGACGCGCACAGCGTCTTCTGGCATGGCCGTGGTGTTGTAAACCACATTCGGAAGGGTTGTAAGTTTTGGAATATTCATGGGGATGTCTCTCTTGTAAGAGTCAATGATTTTTCCATTGTACAGTTATAGAGAGCTTGTGGACGTAGGAGAAGGACTCTCAAGCGTTTCTCTTAGTAAGCAAAGATGGAAAACGATGACAAGAAGGGAGAAGGGTGCTCTAAATACCAAGAATAGGCTATATCCAAAACGCAGAAATTGGCGCAAAATTACTCTTCTACAGTTTGGGAGTTGTCGATGAGACAGCTCAAAGATATCGGCTGGGGGGGTAGCTCAGCTGGGAGAGCGCTGCGTTCGCAATGCAGAGGTCGGGAGTTCGATCCTCCTCCTCTCCACCAATTCACCGATATCCTCAGAGGCCACGGAAACGTGGCTTTTTGCTTTTCTATAGCTCCAAAATTTGGATGGCGCTGCTCGTTACGCCAAGAAGTAATTGAATAGTCGAAAGAACGTCTCCAAAAGAAAAGAGAGATTCGTGTTCTTCAGAGATGAGGAACACGATCTCTCTTTTTTCATGTGGCCGAACGAAATCGCTTATTCGTTTTTCAAAGCCGATTTTTTCTGCTCTCGGAAGGTAGCGAGCGCTTGTGCCATCTTCTCAGGATCAGTCATCAAAAGCGGATCGATCATTTTCTCTGCTTCCTCTTCATTCATGAGCCCCATTTCAACGACCGCTTCTTTGACATTGAGGCGATGCGATTGGGCATAATGCGCCACTTTCACGCCAGTGGGGTAGTCAAAAAGGGCCGCTGGAACTGTAGAAAGCGCAATGGAGCCGTTTGCTTCTTCCGCGCAACGAGCGCTATTGGCTTTAATGCCTTCAACACAGTGTGTGCGTAGGAGTTTGAGAGAGCCTTCAACTAACTGCATACTTTCAAAAAGACACTTATAAAAAGTCGCGTCCCAGACGTTAAGATCTAGCTCCCCGTCGTCATAAGCAATACTGATTGCGACGTCGTTACCCATGACTTGATGCGCCACCTGAATCACCATTTCTGGCACTGTTGGATTGATTTTTCCTGGCATGATCGAGGATCCTGGCGAAAGTGCGGGCAATTCGATTTCTTGCCAACCAGCACGAGGGCCAGAGCTCATGAGACGTAAATCTTTAGAAATTTTGGAGATTGAGGTCGCCACTTCTTTGATCAATCCAGATGTGGTGACGAAAAAGTCTGGGTTCTGAAACCCATCAAAGAGATTAGCCATGGGTTTAATGGGACGCCCTAAAGATTCACTCAGATAACGGTAAAAAGCCGTTTGATAGCTTGGATCTGCGCCGAGCCCCGTTCCCACAGCGCTGCCACCCATCACCAGTTCGTCGCACCCAGCCCGGTGAGCTGTCAATTTATTGGCGAGGCGACGCATCAATTCAGCAAAGCCAGAGAATTCTTGCCCAAGCGTGAGGGGGAGTGCATCTTGCCAGCAGGTACGACCTACTTTCACAATGTGGGCAAACTCTGCACTTTTCGCACGGAAAGCCTTTTCCATTAAGCGCAGTTCTTTGACGATCGCTTCGAGTTGTGGCGCAATCGCCAAATGCGTTGCCGAGGGGATTGTGTCGTTAGTCGATTGCGCTTTATTGACGTGGGTGTTGGGGTGCACACGGTCTTGCTCTTTGTGACCCGTGAGGATTTCGTTAGCTCGATTCCCAATCACTTCATTGACATTCATGTTGAGGCAGGTATAGCCCCCGCCCTGCCACATATCAAGCGGAAACTGATCATCAAATTGCCCTGCGATCACCTCGTCAGAAGCCTGCACGATGGCGCGGGCGATATCCTCTTCAAGAACGCCAATACTGGCGTTCGCTTTCGCTGCGGCTTTTTTAATTTCAGCCAAGGCGTACACGATGCCTGGGTAAAAAATAATGGGCAGGCGCGCCACCCCAGAGACGTGACGCATACGTTCGGTTTGAATTCCCCAGTAAGAGGTGTTAGGAAGCTGCATTTCTCCTAAACAGTCTCGTTCTAAACGGAAACCTTCATTGGCTTGCATCGTGAAAACTCCTTTGTCGATGTATCTGAGAACCCACAGGCTCTGAAAGAGAGTATCGAGCGAAATAAGACTTAACGGCAATAAAATTTAATAAAATGGAATAGTAAAATTAAAATTATTAATCTTGATGGTTTTCTTTTTTCCTGGAACACGTCATGAAAACAGCGCTAATCAACCTTGATGAACTCTATCTCTTTGTTCGCGTCGCGAAGTCACACTTCATCAACCTCGTGGCCAAAGAAGAAGGGATGACTCCCTCTGCCGTCTCTCAGGCTATTTTTCGACTGGAAAAAGATGTGGGCGTTGAGCTTTTTCAACGTGAGTCACGTCCGCTCAAATTGACCGCGGCTGGCAAGCGCCTTTTGGAAGAAGCGCCTAAATTGCTACTCACCGCAAAAGAGCTTCCTCTAAAACTCAAAAACCACGCTCTTTCAGAAGCCACGCTACGCTTGGGCATTTCTGAGTCGGTGACAGCCACGATGGCACCTTGGGTCATGAAGGAGCTGTCTCAAAAAGTCGGCACACTCAACACCGTGAGTTTGCTCACGAAGCCTCTAGTTGAAGCGCTAAGAAGCGATCAAATTGACGTTGCTATCATGCCTGACCCTCTACTTCAAGAAGAGCGCTGGTACAGGAAAGCGGTCTATGTGGAAGATTTTTTACTGGTCTATGGGAAAGGGCTCCAACTTCCTCGCGTTGAGAAAGAGGAAGGGAATCGAGAGCTGATGACCGCGCTGAGTCGAGCGCCTTTTGTGGGCTATTCGCATGAAGGCAGTTCTGATGCCAGAGCGGTTGAACAAATTCTGCTTTCGATGGAACTCAATCCCGCGAAGCACCTTGAGGCGAGTTCTAGCTATGCACTAGTGGGGCTCGTCGGAGAATTGGGCGGCTGGAGCATTATTCCTGCGACTAACTTCTGGTGTGGAAGACAATTTATCGAGAAGTGCCACGCGCTAGCCCTTCCCAGCATTCACGCCACGCGCACAATGTGGGTGGTTACAGATAAAGCGCGTTATGAAGAAGATCCTCGCTTAGCGCAACTAGTCGAAAATACAGTTCGCCACGTCATGCAAAATTCGATGTTCCCCGAGCTCAAAAAGGTCTCAAAAGAGCTCCTCAAACATTGCCGTTTAGTGAGGTGAGGGATGAAAACCGGCGAAAAAGTGGGGTACTCACTTTTTCCCTAATCGGGCTAAAATAGAGAAATCAGAACAACAAAGAGGGAGCTCCAAGTAGCTTCCTTCTCCTTGAATAAAAGGATAAATGGCGATGGCACAAGACGATGATGACGATGAAGTCAAGCTTCCAGGATTACCGCCTAATACGAAAAACTATATGACCCCAGCGTGCTACCGCCGCCTTTTGGACGAACGTGAGCACCTTGTGAACGTGGAACGCCCTGAGGTGGTGAATATGGTCTCTTGGGCCGCGAGTAACGGTGACCGTAGTGAAAACGGAGACTACCTCTATGGGAAGCGCCGTTTGCGTGAAATCGACCGACGCATTCGCTTTTTAAATAAACGTATTGAATCGGCTGAAGTGGTCGATCCTGGTGCTCGTCCACCGACGGATCAGGTGTTTTTTGGCGCAACGGTGCTCTATGTGAATCAAGCAGGTGAAGAGCGCAAGATTCGTATTGTAGGAATCGATGAAGCGGATGCCTCGCATGGGGACGTGAGTTGGATTAGCCCTATTGCGCGTGTGTTCTTGAAGGCGCGTGAAGGTGACGAAGTGAAGCTCCCAACGCCTGCGACCTCTACGCACCCAGCAGGGGTCGATACGCTCGAAATTTTGGAAGTTACTTACACCAACGAGCAGCCCTACTAAAAAACTTCCACATAAAACGGAAGGCGACGATCAATCTTGACCGTCGCCTTTTCTTCACCTATAGGCGTTAGTGTGGGATTTCCTCAGTGGCTGCTGGAGCCGCTGGTTTATTAGCTTTGTGAGGAGCGCCAGCTTCAAGTGCACGCTTCACTTGCAAGACCACGTCGTTTTTCTTAATGGTCTTCATCACATACATCAAGTGCCCTTTGTCGCGCACTTGAAGCGTGAGACGCAGGTATTTATCCTCGCCCTTTTCGTAGAAGACGACGCCAATAATGCTGGAGTTAGCTTCAGCAATGGCCGAAGCCACGCTACCCAAGGCGACGTTCTGATCTGTCACTAAGAGGTCGATCGGTACGGCATGGTTCGCATGATTTTGCTCTTCAGCCCACTGCACTTCCATCCAACGGCTAGCATCCGTCTTCATACCACGACGGCAATGCGGGCAATCTGCACGGTGAATCACAAGACCATGACCCGTACGGCTGTAGCCCATAATCTTGTCGCCCGGAATCGGGTGGCAGTCTTTAGAGAGTTCCACCGCCACGCCTTCGTTCCCACGGATGGTAATGGCAGGAAGCGGATGGAGCGTATCCTTGTTGTCCAATTCATGCGTCATCTGCACTAAGCGGTGAAGGACAGCAGCAGGTAAGTCTTTACCTAAACCAATCGAAGAATAAAGACTATTGTCATCAGGCACATCCAATTCCGCGCGCAACTTCACCCACACCGATTCTGGCACCGCTTCAAGGCTAAAGCGGTTAGCGTCCGCCTCTTTACGAAGGGCCTCTTGACCCAAACGAATCGATTCTTCAGGGAGGCAATTGCGCAGGTACTGACGAATTTCAGCGCGCGCCTTACCAGAGCGCACGCTTTCCAACCAAGCAGGGCTCGGGTAGGAATTCTTATCCGTTTGAATTTCCACCATATCCCCGTTACTCAAACGAGCGGAGAGGGGGCGCAACTCCCCATTGATCTTGCAACCCACAGCATGGTTACCCACGTCCGTGTGAATCTGGTACGCAAAGTCAACTGGCGTGGAACCCTTTGGCAAGGAAATAATCTTTCCTTGTGGCGTAAACGCATAAAGACGGTTCGGGAACAAGTCCACCTTGATGTTTTCAAGGAATTCGCTGCTGTCTGCGCTGTTACGTTGAATTTCCATCAAATTGGCTAACCAGGCAGACGTGCGAGAACGCATATTTTCCGCGTTAATGTCGTTCTTAAAGAGCCACTGCGTGAGAATGCCGTATTCTGCGACGCGATGCATGTCTTCTGTGCGAATTTGGTATTCAATCGGCGTCCCATTTGGGCCAATGACGGTCGTATGAATACTCTGGTAGCCATTCATCTTGGGAATGGCAATAAAGTCTTTAAAGCGACGATGAACGGGTTTGTAGAGTGCATGAAGGGCGCCGAGCGTTAAATAGCACTCTTCCACTGTTTTCACAATGACGCGGAACCCATAAATATCCAAAGCGTCAGAGAACGATTGATGCTGGGTGCGCATCTTGTTGTAGATCCCGTAAATCGTCTTATCGCGCCCAATCACACGAGCACGGATATTGAATTTCGGGAGCTGTGCGCGCGTTTCATTCAAAATCTTTTCTAATACCGAGCGACGAGCATTACGTTGCTTCATCACGTTGTGGTAGAGAATTTCATAGCGCCAGGGGTAGCGGTTCGCGAAACTCAATTCTTGGAGTTCACGAAAAACGTTATTTAATCCCAACTGGTGCGCGAGCGGCACATAAATATCGAGCGTTTCTTTGGCAATACGCGCGCGTTTTTCGGGGCGCATGACACCCAACGTGCGCAAATTGTGTAAGCGGTCAGCGAGCTTCACGAGGATGACGCGGACATCGCGCGACATCGCAAGGAGCATCTTACGAAAGCTTTCTGCCTGAGCAGCTTCTGCTGAAGAAAAGCGTAATTTATCGAGCTTACTCACCCCGTCAACCAAGTCCGCGACATCAACGCCAAACTTCTCGGCCATTTCTTGCTTACTGGTTCCCGTGTCTTCCAAGACGTCATGCATGAGACCCGCTTCAATCGTGGCGGCATCCATTTTCCAAGAGGCCAAAATCGAGGCTACGGCAATCGGGTGCGTAATGTAGGGCTCACCCGACTTACGGTATTGCCCCAAGTGCGCTGCGTCTGCAAAGCGATAGGCTTCACGAATCTTTTCCACGTCAGCGTTAGACATGTACTGGTGACAGCGATCAATGAGGCTAGAAGCACTCAGCAGGGCTGGTGCGTGAGTAGGGGTAAAAAGCGGCAAGTCTGCGTCAGGGAGTGAGGCCGGGGGCATAGCCGACGGTGTCATTGTCTGCGCAGTTTTTGCAGCAGTGGACTCCCGCTTGCTCGCCGGCATAGGCTGAGGACGAACACCGGCCTGCTCTTCCGGTGTGGCATATAAATCGTCCGGATACACGGTTGTATCAGTCATATCGGGATCCGTTATTTCTTCAACAGAGCAAAGTTCGGGGGAGAGCTTTACTCAAAATTCAAACAAAAAAGTCAGGCCGATGGGAGCGTCTCCCAGCATTTGGACCTGACTTTTTCCTCAAATGTTGTGAAGCACTTCCTAGTAAAAGGGCTTTACTGGACTTTCTTCAACATTTCCAAACCAACTTCGCCAGCAGCGATTTCGCGCAAAGCGAGCACAGCGGGCTTATCCTTAGCTTCCACCTTCGGGGCGTGACCCTGAGTGAGCTGGCGGGCGCGATAAGCGGCGGCCAAAACCATCTGGAAGCGGTTCGGGATTTTCTTCAGGCAATCTTCAACAGTAATGCGAGCCATGTCTATTCTTTATCAATAAAAAGGTTAAAAAGAAAACGGTGCTGTACTTCTCAGTATAAAAGTACTTCCGTGCGCTTAGAGCGGAATCCCTAAGCTAATAAATTGTTCGCGATGGCGAATAGCTTGATGCTTGTAAGCGAGACGACTCGCGATAACAATCGCTCTGAGCTGAGAGAGCGCAACATCGAAATCTTCGTTAATTATAACGTACTCAAATTCAGGTGCGTGTGCCATTTCAGCCCCCGCGCCTAATAAGCGACGTGTAATCGTGTTTTCGGAGTCGGTTCCGCGGTGGTGCAAACGCCATTCAAGCGCTTCAATCGAGGGCGGGAGAATAAAGATCCCCACGGTGCCCTTGAAGCGTTCACGCACTTGGCGAGCGCCCTGCCAGTCGATTTCAAGGAGAACGTCGTTCCCTTGAGCAATCTGCTTTTCAATCCAATTCTGGCTCGTGCCGTAGTAGTTCCCATGCACAAGTGCGGTTTCTAAGAATTCTTCGCGCTCTTTCATCGCTAAGAATTCGGCTTCACTCACGAAGTGGTATTCGCGGCCATTTTCTTCACCTGGGCGCGGTTGACGCGTCGTGTGCGAAATTGACAATTTAATCGCGGGTTCAAGCTTTAAAAGCGCATTCACGAGCGAGGATTTCCCAGCGCCAGACGGGGCTGTCACTAAGAAAACGCGACCGATATGAGTATTTTTGTGTTCCACCGATTTTTGCTCCTAAGCTGAAGCGGTTTATTCGAGGTTTTGAATTTGTTCACGCATCTGTTCGATGACGACTTTGAGTGCCAAGGCGGTGTTGGTCATTTCAACGGCGGCGGCCTTCGAGCCCAAGGTGTTAGCTTCGCGATTCATTTCTTGCACCACGAAGTCTAAGCGGCGACCCACAGCGCCACCTGTCTTCAAGATGCGACGCACTTCGGCAACGTGCGTGAGAAGACGATTCATTTCTTCTTCCACATCCATACGCACAGCGTAAAGCGTCACTTCCTGACGGATACGTTCGACGACTTCTTCGCGAGTGAGCGAGCTCTTCGCTGTTAAAACGCCAGAGAGCGCATCTTCTAAGCGTTCTTCGAGTTTCCCTTGAATATGAGCGAGAATCGCGGGCAACTCCTTTTGCAAGTTCGTCACATGCTCTTCGATCTGGTTGCAGTTGTTGAGCAAAATGTCAGCCAACGCGCCACCTTCGCGCTCACGCGAGGCTTTAAAGGAGTCGAGCAACTGAGCAAAAAGCCCACGAATTTCTTTTTCCAATTCGTCCTGATCTGGCGCGTTCGAGATCACTACGCCTGGCGTATGTAAGAGATCCGATACAGAAAGTTCACGAGCGCTAGGCACGACTTCGCGCACAGTGCGCTGCATTTCCGCTAAACGCGTAAGAAGCGCGCGGTTAATGGTGGCGGGCGCCGCGTTTTCGTCTGGCGTCAAAGAAGCGCGGATTTCGACCTTGCCACGGGCGAGCGACTTTTGCAAAATTTCGCGAATCAAAGGTTCAGCAAAACGCAAGTCTTCGGCGAGGCGAAGGGTGAGATCAAGAAAGCGAGAATTAACAGAGCGGCATTCGACGGTCACCGTGCCTAAGCCCGTCGGGGCAGAAGCGACTGCGTAACCAGTCATCGAAGAAACGGCCATGATCGGTGTCTCCAAAGTAGGAAAATCCCCTCTAAAGAAGAGTCTTCCAAAAAGTCAAGAAAAGCGAGGCCGCGTTGCAGATCACTTGTCTTACGACTGCAACTGGCGGGGTGCAGTATTTTAACGCGAAGAAGGAGTGCTTTGCACCTCAAAAGAAGGCTTTTCTTCAATGCTTTTAGGGAGATTTTCTCCACACAATCAAGGAGTTAGTTCTTCTTCGTTGTGGTGTTCTCTTTCTTGAAGACCCTAGAGAAAAGAAAGCCTCTCTTGCTGAGACTGGTAAAATAAAAAGTTCAGATTTTCGTTATCTGTGGCGCGAGAAAGACGCCGCACATTCATGCACAGGAAAGAGCTATGACAGAAGAAAAGACAATCCGTTCTGATGGACGCACAGTGGAAGAAATGCGCCCTGTAAGTTTTACTCGTGGTTTTACTCGCCACGCGGAGGGCTCTGTTCTCGTTCGCATGGGTGACACGGTGGTGCTTTGCACAGCTAGCGTCACGCCTGGTGTTCCCCGCTTCTTGGATGGCAAGGGTGAAGGCTGGGTGACGGCCGAATATGGTTTGCTCCCGCGCTCGACTGGCACGCGTTGCGATCGTGAAGCCGCGAAAGGCAAGCAAAGTGGTCGCACACAGGAAATTCAGCGCTTAATTGGCCGCAGCCTTCGTGCGGTGGTCGATCGTAAGCGCTTAGGAAACTTCACCATTCATTTGGACTGCGATGTGCTGCAGGCCGATGGGGGTACGCGTTGCGCTTCGATTACGGGCGCTTGGGTCGCGCTTCGCGATGCCGTCAATTGGATGCTTGAAAAAGGTCTCATTGAAGAGGATCCCATTACTGCACAGGTGAGTGCTGTGGCTGTGGGAATGGTCGACGGGGAAGTGCGCCTTGACTTGAACTACGTGGAAGATAGTTCAAGCGACACTGACATGAACGTTGTGATGACGAGTAAAGACGGGGTGGCAGAGGCGTTTGTCGAACTTCAGGGCACAGCAGAAGGCACGCCTTTTACGCGCGAAGATTTGAATGCTTCGCTTGACCTCGCCAAGAAGGCCAACACCGCTTTGATGGCGGCTCAGCGCGAAGCCTTGACGACTCCTTATCCCACCCGTTTCAAATAAAGAAAGCCAAAAGAGAGACAAAGAAAATGGACAAAGTTTTAGTTTTAGCCTCGAACAACCAAGGGAAATTGCGCGAATTTCAGGCGATGTTCGCGGACGCTGGTGTTGAAATCATCAATCAAGGGGCATTGGGCGTCGAATCCTGCCCCGAGCCCTACGATACCTTTATTGAAAATTGCCTTGCGAAGGCTCGTCACGCCGCGCGCGTAACAGGGAAACCCGCCATGGCGGACGATTCTGGCGTCTGCGTGGACGCCTTGGGTGGACAGCCAGGCGTACATTCTGCGCGTTTTGCAGGGGAACCTAAGAGTGATGAGGCAAATAACGCCTTGCTCGTCAAAAAACTCCAAGGTGTCGCAAACCGTCGTGCCCACTACACCTGTGTACTCGTTGCCGTGCGTAGTGCAGACGATCCTGAACCTTTGATTGCGGATGCTCGTTGGTTTGGCGAAATTCAAGATACACCCGCGGGCGCGGGTGGTTTTGGGTACGATCCGTACTTCTATCTCCCCGAATTTGGCAAAACCGCGGCGGAACTCACCGCAGAAGAAAAGAACCGTGTGAGCCATCGTGGACAAGCCTTGGTGAAACTTCGCGCCAAGATTCGTGAAAGCTGGGGTTGGTGATCATCGCTCTATGACTGAGTCCACCGTTCCGCTGAGCCTTTATGTGCACTGGCCCTGGTGCGTGCGCAAGTGCCCTTATTGCGACTTTAATTCGCATGCGCTTCTTTCGCGCTCCCCTGAGGAGAGCGAAGGAGCCTACCTTGATGCGCTCTTAACTGAGCTCCAGCGTGTTGCGCCCCTAGCACAAGGACGACGCTTTGAAACCGTCTTTATTGGGGGCGGGACGCCTAGTCTCATGACAGGCGAAACGGTGGAGAAACTCCTCGTTGGGATCGAGAGCACTGTGGGGCTCGCCGCAGACGCGGAAGTCACCCTTGAAGCCAATCCTGGCACAGTTGAAGCGGATCGGTTTAAAGCGTATCGCGCTGCAGGCGTTAACCGCCTAAGCATCGGGGTGCAGAGCTTTCAAAACGATAAGCTAAAGCTCTTGGGTCGCATTCACACGGCAGAAGAAGCCTTGCGCGCGATTGAGATTGCGCATGCCACTTTTGACAACTTCAACCTCGATGTGATGTTTGGGCTTCCCACTGAGAGTCTTGCTGACCTCGAGCATGAGCTCGCGATGGCCACAAAACTCGCCCCGACGCACCTCTCCTTTTATCAGCTAACGATTGAAGAGGGCACGGCCTTTGCTAAGCGCCTCCCGCAGGGGTTGCCAGACGAAGATATGCTCGCCGATATGACCGATTTAGTAGAAGACACACTAGCCGCTCGTGGCTACGAGCACTATGAAGTCTCGGGCTACGCACAGCCAGGTCGTCGCTGTCGACATAATCTCAACTACTGGACTTATGGGGACTATCTTGCCATTGGCGCAGGGGCGCACGCGAAAGTCACAGACTTCAAAAAGGGCGAAATCCTCCGCTACCGCGATGTGGCGAACCCTTTGCGCTACATTGAGCGCGTCAAAGAAACGGGTCGCGGTCTAGAAGAAGCCTTCACGGTTGCGCCTGATGAAATCCCCTTTGAATTTATGTTGAACGTTTTGCGCTTGGTCGAAGGCGTTCCCGCAGAACTCTTTCGCTCTCGCGTGAGCGCCGTGAAAGCGGGGTTCAATTGGGCGAAGGTCGATGAGACCCTTGCGAAACTCCGCACTGAAGGGCTTCTCGTGGCAGACACCACTCGCATTGCCACGACGGAAAAGGGCCTTCGCTTCCTCTCCGACGTTCAAGAAGCCTTTCTTTAATTTTTAACGCACAAAAATGGTGCAGAGCACCTTCCCGATTGCACCATAAAAGTGCGATAATGTGCGCATTCAGCGCGCCAATAGAGGAGAGAGAATTTTTCTTCTCGTTTTCCTCATCGGGTGCAACCCCTAGAGAATTCAGCTAAGAAACGGGCTAAACCAAACTTTGGCACGCTTCTTGCTTATTAAAAGGTACAGGTTGCGCATACAGCCAACCACCTTGAAAAGATTCTTTTTTTCTTAGCTTTTCGGTTAGCAGAAGACTGAAGAAGCAAATTCCAATTGGGAGATTTCTCATGACTACCGCCGCTGATGTTTTACAGATGATCAAGGACAACGACGTCAAGTTCATCGATTTTCGTCTGACGGACACCCTCGGTAAGGAACAGCACGTGAGCGTGCCGGCCTCCGCGGTTGACGAAGACACGTTTGAACTTGGTCATCCCTTTGACGGTTCCTCCTTCAAAGGTTGGCGTGGCATTGAAGCGAGCGACATGCTTCTTTTGCCGGATCCGGAAACCGCTCGCATGGATCCGTTCCGTGAACAGAACACCCTGGTATTGCAGTGCGATGTCCTGGAACCTTCCACTGGTAAGGGCTATGCTCGTGACCCGCGTTCGATCGCTCGTCGCGCTGAAGCCTATTTGAAGAGCACTGGGATTGCCGACACCGCCTACTTTGGTCCGGAACCTGAATTCTTCATCTTTGATGCCATCAAGTGGGAACATCGCCCGGGTAAGAGCTTCTATCAGATTGACTCTGAAGAAGCCCCGTGGTCTACTGGTCTTGATATTGAAGGCGGTAACTTGGGCCACCGTAACCGCATGAAGGGCGGCTACTTCCCGGTTTCCCCGGTTGACTCCTTGACGGATATCCGCGCTGAAATGTGCTTATTGATGGAACAGCAGGGCGTGCCTGTTGAAATTCATCACCACGAAGTGGGCGGCGCTGGTCAGTGCGAAATCGGCACGAAGTTCTCCACCTTGGTGGAACGCGCCGACTGGACACAGATCGTCAAGTACACGATTCACAATGTGGCTGCGGCCTATGGCAAGACCGCTACGTTTATGCCGAAGCCCGTTGAAGGTGACAATGGCTCTGGCATGCACGTTCACCAGTCCATTTGGAAGGACGGTGTGAACCTCTTCTCTGGTAACGGCTACGCTGGTTTGTCCGATATGGCGCTCTACTACATTGGCGGCATTATCAAGCACGCTCGCGCCTTGAACGCTATCACCAACCCAGGGATCAACTCCTACCGTCGTTTGGTGCCAGGCTTTGAAGCTCCAGTGAAGTTGGCTTATTCCGCCAGCAACCGTTCCGCTTCGATTCGTATTCCGCACGTCACGAGCGCTAAGGCTCGCCGTATTGAAGTGCGCTTCCCGGATCCGCTCTGCAACCCGTACTTGGGCTTTGCCGCTCTCTTGATGGCTGGTCTTGACGGTATCCAGAATAAGATTCATCCGGGCGAAGCCGCTGACAAGAACCTCTACGATTTGCCGCCAGAAGAAAACGCCAAGATCCCGACCGTCTGCTCCTCTTTGGATCAGGCCTTGGAAGCGCTCGATAAGGATCGCGAATTCTTGACGCGCGGAGATGTGTTCTCTAACGACTTCATCGATTCCTATATCGAATTGAAGATGCACGATGTGACGCTCTCTCGCATGGCCGTGACGGCGCTCGACTTTGACCTCTACTACTCGCTCTAATCGAGTAGCCCGGGGAAGGGCGTAGCGCACGCCTTTTCCCCTTTAAGAGACAAATCAATCTGGGTGGGACGAAATAAAAAGCGCCTCACCCATTTTTGTCTCAAGCGCAAAAAGACTTGTCTCTTTGTTCTTCTGAGGAGCACACCAATTGCCACTCACTAATCCGCCCTCCGCTTTAGCGTCCTATAGCGCTGCCTGGGACTTGCTCACGTTCTCCCTCTGGGTGACGGATCGCAAAGGCCACGTGCTATGGATCAATACCGCGACAGAAATGCTCGTTGGGCGAAGCCGTCGCGCCGTGGTGGGGGACCTCTTTGTGAGTTACTTCCCTGAGAGTGCGCCGTGGTTTGATGAAAAAATTGCGAGCCAAGACACCACAGGGCAGATGGCGGGAAGCCTTTGGGTTTACCGTCCTGGCGGCCGCAAAGAAGCGGTGAAAGTACAGCTCGCTTTCTCTCCTTTCCCTGCGAGTGATACTCTCCCTCAAGGGGGAGTGTTAATTGAAATGAGTGTGCTCGAAGAGACGCTCGTTCAAGAGCGAGAACGCTTAAACGCAGAGGTGATGGAAGCGAACCGACAGCTTCTTCGTAACCTCGCGCATGAAGTGAAAAACCCGTTGGGTGGCATTCGTGGTGCGGCGCAACTCTTAGAACAGGGTTTAAGCGACCCAGAAGACGTCGAATGCGCGACCATCATTGTGCAAGAGACGGATCGTTTGCAGCAGTTAGTGGACCAATTCTTGGCCCCTTATCGTACCGCTGAAAACTTGGGCGAAGTGGATGTGCATGAAATTTTGGAGCATGTGCGGCAGCTGATTGGCCACGAATTTGCCGATGGGCTCTCGATTGTGCGCGACTACGATGTTTCGAGCCCTCCAGTGTGGGCTGATCGTACCCGTTTAACGCAGGTCTTTTTAAACCTTGTGCGTAACGCCGCACAAGCACTAGAAGCGCAACGCAAAACGCAGAGCGCACAGATTACTTTACGCACTCGCATTGTGCGAGATGTTTTTGTAGGGCAAGAGCGCCAGAGAAGGGCGCTTTCCATCCAGGTGATGGATAACGGCCCAGGGATTCCAGAAGATATGCAAGAGCGTATTTTCTACCCGCTTGTCACTGGGCGAGCAGAGGGCACAGGACTAGGTTTGAGCCTAGCAAAGACCTTTATTCATCAGGCAGGGGGCACGCTTTCTGTAGAGAGCACGCCAGGAAACACCGTCTTTTCGGTGTTGCTCCCCCTAGGACGCCATCAATAGAACAGACGGTGAGGTAGCGCAATGAGTAAACATATTTGGGTGGTGGATGATGACCGATCGATTCGCTTTGTGTTGAGTAAAGCACTAAAGCGCGCAGGCTTTGAAGTCTCGACCTTCGAGCGCGGAAATGATGTGCTTGAAGCCCTTGAGCGCCAGCGCCCATCCGCCTTGGTAAGCGACATTCGTATGCCGGGGATCTCGGGGACCGAACTTCTTGCCACCATGAAAGAGCGCTGGCCTGATATTCCCGTGATCATCATGACGGCCTTCTCAGACTTGGATAGCGCCGTCTCTGCTTTCCAAGGCGGTGCCTTTGAATACCTTCCTAAACCCTTTGATATTGGCGAGGCGGTAGAACTGATTTCGCGCGCTGCCGCTGAAGGCGAAAAAGCCACACTGAGTGCCGCGGATGAGACGGTTTCTAACACCTCTGGTTTGATTGGGAAGGCGCCAGCCATGCAGGACGTGTTTCGCGCAATTGGTCGCCTCTCGCAGAGTAACGCGACGGTGCTCCTCACAGGTGAGTCGGGCTCGGGGAAAGAAGTCGTGGCGCGTGCCATTAAAGACCATAGTCAGCGAGCGAAAGCCGCTTATGTTGCGATCAATATGGCCTCAATCCCCAGAGAGCTTTTAGAGAGCGAACTCTATGGGCATGAAAAGGGTGCGTTTACCGGTGCTACGGCGCTCCACCGTGGTCGCTTTGAGCAGGCAAAAGGCGGCACGATCTTTTTGGACGAAATTGGTGATATGCCCATGGACTTACAGACGAGTCTGCTGCGAGTCCTCTCTGACGGGTACTTTTACCGTGTGGGCGGCCATGAACCCATTAAGGCGGATGTGCGCGTCATTGCCGCCACGAACCAAAATTTGGAAGAACGCGTCAAAGAGGGGCTTTTCCGTGAAGACCTCTATCACCGCTTGAATGTGATTCGCCTTCGCTTGCCACCCCTTCGTGAACGCAAAGAAGACATCCCGCCGATGGTGGAATATTTCTTGCGCACAGGGGCGAAAGAACTTGGTGTGGAACCTAAGCGCTTAACGAAAGAGGCGTTAGAGAGTTTGATGGCATTTGATTTCCCTGGGAACGTGCGTCAGCTTGAAAACTTCTGCCGTTGGCTCTTGGTGATGGCGCCTTCGAGCGAGGTCCGCCCGCAAGATTTGCCCCCTGAAGTGCAAAGCGCAACGCCAGCTACGATCGCGCGCCCAGCAGCTCCTCTGGAAGGGGATGGCACGTGGCGTGATGCCCTAAGACGTGAAGTCACTGAACGCCTGGCGGCTAATGAAGAACACATTTGGGACACCGTCATGGAAGAGGTGGAACAAACCGTGATTGAAGTCGCGCTGAATGCGACTGATGGGCGTCGCGTGGAAGCGGCTAACCGCTTAGGGATTGGGCGCAATACTTTGACGCGAAAATTAAAGCAAGAGTAAATTTTTCTTGATCTCCATGAGAAGCGTGTCCTAGCGGCACGCTTTTTCTTTTCTCTCGTGGCACAATAAGGGAAAATAACAAAGTAACCCCACCCCCCGACAGCAATATGGAAAACACCGCACCCCGTAAACCGCTCACTTTAGCGGAGATTGAGCAATGGCTAGAGCGCCTAGGCGCAAAGCTGCAGCATAAGCGCCGTCTTTATCGCGCTTGGCTCAATCGTGCTGAGTGGCCAAGCGCTGAAGACGAATCGTTCCCTAAGAGCGTTCGTGCGGCGTTGGGTGAAGTGCGTGCAGCGCTCGAGAATATCGCGACGATTTCCTCTCGCCACCCGGGCTCTGATCCCGAGAGTGAACGTTTGCTCGTGACGCTCGCTGACGGTCAGACCGTGGAAAGTGTCCTTTTGCCTCGTCAAGGGGTTTGCGTTTCCACCCAGTTGGGCTGCGCCGTGGGGTGTCGCTTTTGTATGACTGGGCGCTCGGGGCTCATTCGTCAGTTGAGCGACGCGGAAATTGTGGCGCAAGTGGCGCTAGCCCGAAACTTACGTGGGACCACGAAGAAAGTGGTCTTCATGGGGATGGGCGAGCCCTCACACAATTTAGACGCCGTCTTTGGCGCGCTACTCTTTTTAGCGGATTACGGAGACTTTGGTCATAAAGACTTGGTGGTCTCCACCGTTGGGGATGAACGACTTTTTGAAAGACTACACGCTTCTCGTGTGAAGCCCGCGCTTGCGGTGTCACTTCACACGATTGAAGAAGAAAAACGTCGTCATCTTCTTCCGCGCGGTACGCGCATGTCGGTGGAAAATTTGATTGCTGCCGCAGAGCGTTGGGCACGCACTTGCCACTACCCGACGCAGTACCAATGGACCGTGATGGAGGGAGTCAACGACTCCCCAGAGGAAGCTCGCGAGTTGGCTGAAAAATTGAAAGGCCACTATGCGATGGTGAATTTTATTCCCGTGAATACGGTGAGTGACAGTCCGTACCGCCGGGGCTCTCGTGAGAGTCTGGCAACACTCGTGCGTGTCTGTCGTGAGGCTGGAGTGATTGCGACACTGCGCGACTCAGCTGCCCAAGATGTGGACGGCGGTTGCGGACAGTTGCGTGCTCGAGTCTTATTGAAGAAGGAGAGCCGAGTATGAAAGCGACTTGGGAAGCTCGAATTGAAAGCGCTATGCCCGCGAGACGTTATCGCCGAGGGTGGATGCTCTGGGTGATTTGGGGCACGATTGGCACAGCCTTGACGTTGCAAGACGCTGGCGAACACGTGCAGGTTTTAACCTCCTTTTGGCTCACCGCGCCATTTTGGCTCGCGTTTATCGCGTGGCCCATCTTTGTTGTTTGGCGCAAAGTACACGACCAAAAGCTGGCCGTAAAAGAAATTGAAGTTTTTGCAGTGCCCGCGATTTCGCTCTCCATGAGTTATTTGCGAGAGCGCGATGGGATTACTATTCCCGAAGGGTTGCTTGTTGACTATGTCGCCGAATCGCAGAGCGACTGGGCACAGTTTAAGTTGCCAGACACCGATATCCCTGCGCGTCCTGAGGCAGGGATTGAAGAGCCTGTGTGGCGACTTGCAACGCTTGAGAAGTGGGCAGACGGCATCAATGAGCAAGAAACCTTTACGCCGATTCTAGAATTGCGTACTTGGATTCGCGCCTTAGCGCACGCGGAGCGCTTTAGCTAAAGCACAAAAAAGAGGCTTATCGCGATAAACGATAAGCCTTTAATTTATGGGCGTTAGCCCCAATTAGTCCGTGATCGTGACCGTCACTGGCGTATGGTCAGAGGGCTGATTCCAGGAGCGTGGCTCAGAGTCAATCCCCACCGCGCTCACTTTCTCTTTCAGGGCATCCGAGACCAAGAGCAAGTCAATGCGAAGCCCCATGTTGCGATCAAAAGCGGCATTGCGATAATCCCACCAAGAGAAGTGACCGCCTGCGGCTTCTTTTAAGCGATAGCTGTCTGAGAGCCCCACCGAGCAGAGTCGGGCAAAGGCGTTGCGTTCTGGCGTCGAGGTGAGTACTTTTTCGCGCCAGCGCTCTGCATCCCACACATCGCGATCTTCTGGGGCTAAATTAAAGTCACCACCCATCACCAGACGCGGGTAAGTGGCGAGTTCCCCTTCAATAAAGCGGGCAAGCGCTTCAAACCAATCAAGTTTATAGAGATACTTCCAGCTGCCCAATTCGTTGCCATTGGGAATATAGCCCCCAATGAAACGAATGGCGTCTTTTTTCTTGCCACCTTTAGGCGTGAGCGTTGCCGTCACAAGGCGCTTTTGTTCATCAGGGAACCCTGGCAAATTGAGGACCACATCCGTGGGCGCTTCAAAGGTCGCTTTCTTTGAGAGGAGCGCCACGCCGTTATAGGTTTTCTGACCACAAAAGACCACATCGTAGCCAGCGGGTTCAATTTCAGCGGCAGGGAATTGCTCATCGATTAATTTCGTTTCTTGCAGTACAACAGCATCCACCCCGGTTTTTTCTAACCAGGAGAGAAGTTGCGGCAAACGTACGCGGAGCGAATTCACGTTCCAACTGGCAAAGGTGTATTGACTCACGGAAGGTCTCCAAAGGGTGTTGGGGGATTGCTTTGCGTGACGAGTCTGCCACGCAAAGCAAGCGTTCAGGATTAGTGCAGGTCTTCAGCCATCCCGCTGTGGCGCATCAGAGCGTCCAAGGTTGGCTTACGACCACGGAAGGCAACAAAGCTATCCATGGCGTCACGGCTAGAGCCCTGAGCGAGGATTTCCGCTTCAAAGCGAGCCCCCGTCTTGGGGTTCAAAATCCCTTCTTCTTCAAAGGCGGCAAAGGCGTCAGAAGAAAGCACTTCAGCCCACTTGTAGCTGTAGTACCCTGCGGCATAGCCACCTGCGAAGATATGACCAAAGCTCTGCGGGAAGCGATGGTAGGCAGGCGGGAAGACGACAGAGACTTCCTTGCGAACCGCATCGAGCAACTCTAAGAAGTTGCCCTTTTCTGGATCAAAGTCCATATGAACGAGCATATCAAAGAGTGCAAATTCAACTTGGCGCACGCAGGCAAGCCCCGACTGGAAGTTCTTTGCCGCAAGCATCTTTTCAAAGAGCTCTTTGGGAAGCTTTGCGCCCGTGTCGACGTGAGAAGAGAGGCCTTCCACAACCGCCCATTCCCAAGCGAAGTTTTCCATAAACTGGCTAGGCAACTCCACAGCGTCCCATTCCACTCCGTTGATGCCAGAAACGGCGAGTTCCTTTTGCTGGGTGAGCATATGATGAAGCCCATGACCCATTTCGTGGAAAAGGGTGGTCACATCGTCGTGCGTCATCGTGGAGGGCTTACCGTTCACACCTGGCGCAAAGTTGCAGACCAAGTAAGCCACAGGCGTTTGCACCTTGCCGTTAACGACAACGCGAGAGCGATCCGAGTCCATCCAAGCGCCAGAGCGCTTCCCTTCACGAGCGTAAAGGTCAACGTAGAGGTTAGCTAACACTTCGCCGTTACGCGTCAATTCAAAGAATTTCACATCGGGATGCCAGACGCTGACTTTCTTTTCTTCAAACTTCACGCTGTAGAGCGTTTCAATCAACTTAAAGAGACCAGAGAAAACTGTGGGTTCCGTGAAGTACTGCTTCACTTCCTGGTCAGAGTAGCTGTAGCGTGCTTGACGCAGCTTTTCCGACACCCAAGCCTGATCCCAGGGTTGCATATCGTTAATGCCAAGCGAGTCTTTAGCAAACTCACGCATTTCTTTCATATCGCGTTCCGCGTAGGGCTTAGCGCGAGTGGCGAGTTGACGCAAGAACGCCGTGACTTCTTCTGGGCTATCGGCCATCTTCGTTGCAAGAGACGATTCCGCATAGTTCTTAAAGCCCAAAAGGACAGCTTCTTCATGACGAAGCTTCAAGATTTCGTTGATGATTGGCGTATTGTCGAGCTTCTCACCGCTAAATTCTGAAGCGCGCGTCACAAAGGCGCGATAAATCGTTTCGCGTAACTGACGGTTGTCTGCATACTGCATCACAGGAAGGTAAGACGGGTACTGAAGCGTAATTCGCCAGCCTTCTTTTTCCTGCTGAGCGGCCTGCATCGCGAAGAGCGCTTTGACATCCTTAGGAATCCCAGCGAGCTCTGCCTCATCCGTGATCACCATGTCCCAAGCGTTGGTCGCATCGAGCAGGTTTTCGCCAAACTTTTGCGAGAGAAGCGAGAGCTTTTCGCCAATTTCCTTCACCTTAGCGCGTTCTGCTGGTGGCAAATCTGCACCACTTAAGCGGAAGTCACGGATCTCACGATTAATAATGCGAGCACGCACCGGATCGTAAGAAGCAAACTCAGGCGACGCGGCCATCGCTTTATATTTGGCAAAGAGCGCTTCGTTTTGGCTCAAATCGATAAAGCGCTGCGTCACGGCAGGGAGTTCTGCGTTATACGCGTCACGCAGTGCTGGCGTATCCATCACGCTCTTTAAGTGACCAGCCGCCCCCCAAGCGCGGGAGAAAAGCTCAACCGCAGCGTTTAAGGGTTCCACCACGTCTTCCCACGTAGCGGGCGTTTCCGCGGCCGTGGCTTTTGCCACGGTGGCGTCTAAACGTTCACCCAACACTTTCACGGCTTCGCCAATGTGTTCTGGGCGAATCGCCGCGTAATCAATCAAACCATCAATGTGAATCAGAGGATTTTTTTCTTCAGTCATAATTCCTTCTTTTTGTCTTTTCATGTGTGACCATGATCAGTCAACGAGGCAGTCAACGGGACTCCAATTAGAGTCCTAAACGGCGTTCGACTGCTTCCACGGTATTGGTCATAAGCATAGCAATAGTCATTGGGCCCACGCCACCTGGCACGGGAGTAATGGCACCCGCTACTTCCTTGGCGCTTTCAAAGTCCACGTCACCGCAGAGTTTGCCGTTTTCATCGCGGTTCATACCGACGTCAATCACCACAGCGCCAGGCTTTAACATATCACCCTTAATCATCTTAGCGCGACCCACAGCGGCAACGACGACGTCTGCGTTACGAAGGATTTCAGCCAAATTCTTCGTGCGGCTATGAGCGACCGTGACGGTAGCGTTCTTTTCAAGAAGCATGATGGCTTGGGGCTTCCCAACAATATTGGAGCGACCCACAACCACGGCGTTCTTCCCTTCGAGTTCACAGTTAGCGGACTCAAGCAACTTCATCACCCCGTAAGGCGTGCAAGGACGAAAACCTGCGCGACCCGTCATCAAGGAGCCTGCACTCACCACGTGGAAGCCGTCCACGTCTTTTTCAGGCGCAATATTCTGAATGATCAATTCTGAAGAAAGGTGTTTGGGAAGGGGCAACTGCACCAAAATCCCGTCCACTTCTGGGTCGTTATTTAAGCGGTGCACGTGAGCGAGCAATTCTTCTTCAGTGGTTTCGGCAGGAAGACGCACTTCAATCGAGCGAATGCCTGTGTTTTCGCAAGCCTTAATTTTGTTACGCACATAGACTTGGCTAGCAGGATCTTCACCCACGAGCACCACGGCGAGACCCGGTTGATGACCATGTTGACGGCACACTTCGGCGCGAGCTTTCAAGGCAACTTGCAGTTCGTTAGCGAGTTTTTTACCGTCGATAATCTGAGTCATGGAATTCTCCAGAGAAAGAAAACGAAAAAAGACGGATTCTCATCACGATGAGAAGGTCCGTCTCCTTTCGAGCATTAATAGAAATAGAAAACTGTAGCTAGCAGCACGCGCTTTTGGCCTTTGTGCTTTACTGCTGCGGATTACGCATCAGGTTGCTGTTCATCACAACACGCATCAAGTCAGCGACTGTACCGGAATTGGTCTTATCCATAATCGAAGCACGGTGAGCTTCCACCGTCTTAATGGAAATGCCCAAATCGTCAGCGATCTGCTTATTCAAACGACCATTAATAATGCGTTCGAGCACCTGCTGTTCACGCGGCGTCAAGCGAGAAAGGAGCAATTCGTTCATGCTTTCGCTTTCTTTTTTCATGTGACGTTCACGCGCTTCGGTGAGCATGCGTTCAACGAGCTGCTTCAAGGCGGCTTGTTCAAACGGTTTTTCGATAAAGTCCACAGCCCCGCGCTTCAGAGCATTCACCGCCATCGAGACATCACCGTGACCGGTGATGAAAATAATTGGAAGGTCAGCGTCGCGAGCGAGCAAGTGTTCCTGGACTTCAAGACCACTCATCCCTGGCATACGCACATCCAACACGAGAACGGCGATGGCTTTCGGGTCATACTTAGCGATGAAGCTCTCCCCACTGTCGTAGAGTTCTACTCGATAGTCGCTTGCTTCAAGCAACCACTTGAGAGAATCACGAACAGCTTCATCATCGTCAACGACGTATACGGTTCCTAGCGTTTCAGGGGTATCGGCACCATAGTCATAAGGGAACATTCGTTCAAGCCTCCGCACTCATAAATAGGTGTGAACATTGTATCAATATTTAAAACGAAATTCACCCCCTAAACAGCGTGTTCACAGGGAGTTTGACGAAAATTTTTTCGTTTTTTTGATGTATGAAAAAGAATAAAGAGGATTTCACATTTGCGCAAAATCCTCTTATTCCTTCTCGCACTAGTTAAAAGACTTAAATTACCTCGTCCGTTTCGTGCACAACGGGAATGGTGAAAGTAAAGGTGGTTCCACCGCCAGGCGTATCGGTCACCACAATACGACCGTGGTGAATTTCCACAATCGAGCGACAGATATTAAGCCCCATGCCCATGCCTTCGGCTTTGGTGGAGAAGAAGGCATCAAAGAGTTTGCCTTTATTTTCGTCACTAATGCCTGGGCCATGGTCGACCACACAGAATTGGACCATTGATTTGTCGTCGTTTAAGCCCACATCGAGGTCAATCGTTGGGTTGGCGAAGCCTTGCCCCGCTTCCATCGCGTTTTTAAGGAGATTTAAGAGTAACTGTTCAAGCATCACCGCGTCGCCCACCATGTTGGGGAGATCGGGCGCAACGTTCACATGAATTTCCGTCTTCAATTTATTGGCCTGCAAAATCGCCAATTCCATCGTTTCCGAAACAATCGTCTCTGGCGCGACAGAAGTCAATTGCGGGTCCGTTTTCTTAGCAAACCCACGAATACGCTTAATAATCGAGGCGGCACGCTGGGCTTGCTTATTGATTTTTTCAAGCGCTGTGAGGGTGTCTTCTTGGCTTAATTTTCCCGCGCCAATCATGTAGCTTGCCCCCGTGGCGTAGTTAGAAATAGCGGCGAGCGGCTGATTTAATTCATGCGCCAAGGAGCTTGCCATTTCCCCCATTGTCACCAAGCGTTGTGTGGTTTCGGCTTGGCGGAGCTGATTTTCAAGCGCTAATTCCGTTTCACGCAACTGCGTAATGTCGGTCGCAATAATCATCATGGCGGGCATATCGTCCGTCCAGACCATGGGCTGCATACGGGCATAGAACCACTTTTTCGTCGTTTCATCAAAAACGCCCTGGCGGCTAATCACTAGCGGTTGATGACGAATCAATTCGTAGAGGCGCTGAGCCCCCGCGGGACCACGACCAAAAATCTGCTCATAAGGCGTATTGCGGAAAAGAAGTTGCGGCTCTGGCGTATTTAAGCTCACCACGCAAATCGCCGAGTTCATCGACTGCACCACGCGCGTGAAACGCTCGTGTGCGGCTTTCATACGTTCACGAGAACGCTTCTGTTCGGTGATGTCGTAGAGCTCTCCAATCCAGCCAATCGCCTGACCGCGTTCATTCAAAAGCGGCGAAATATTCATCTGCCCATCAAAAACGCTACCGTCTTTGCGGCGCACACCCACTTCCATCGTGCGAGCACGACGGTCATCGGGGTTTGTCATCGCGGCGCGGGCTAAGAGCGTAATATCTTTGTCCCAATAGGGGTAGGGGATCGTGGCGTCCATGAGGTCTTCGTTAGTAAAGCCCGTGAGACACTGGAACGTATCGTTCACAAAGAGGATCTTCCCGTCCATATCGGAGACTCGCACCCCAGCAACAGAGGATTCCGACATCGCCACACGAAGCGCATATTCTGCGGAAAGACGCTGGTGAGCACGGTGCTGTAAGCGCTGATAGCGAAGGAGTAGGGTGAGCGAGAGCCCAAGCAAACACGCTAAGGCCAAAATCATCCAGAGCTTTAAGTTGTTGATCGTAAAGAGCTCATGGTCGTAGCTCACCGATTCCAGCGAGAGCTGTGGATCGTTAAAGATAGGAATCTGGGTGCTGTAGCTAACACCTGCGTCCAAAAGAGAATCTTCACCCGAGACGCCTTCTTGCGCGACCAACAAGGGTTTGCCTTCACGCGTCAGCGTAAAGGTGTAGCGGTTGTGCCCCATGATGTCGGCTTCGTCACTAATTAAGCGACTCAAGTTGACGCGAGCAATCAAGAGCTGATCAGGAATCGCCGTTGGCACAATGATGTCGACAAAGACCGTGTTGTGCGGATCAAGCGTATAAGGGCGCGTGACAAGCGGGGAATCTCTAAAGAAGGCCGTTTCAATATTGCGGCGAAGTTCTGCGGAACCTACTAGGCTATGCGCTTGATCGAGCACATCTTCGCTGTGGCTCGTTGAGGCCCAGGCGCCCAACACTTCAAAGCGACGGTTAACGAGTTCCAACCCCACGACTTCACGACGGTCTTGCAAAAAGCCCGCGGCTGCCATATCGGAACTTGCCAAGCGCTGGCCTGTGCCAGGAATTTGCATGAGGCGAAGCCCCGTTCTCTGCAAGAGTTCACTCGTACTTAAAAGGCGACTTTCAATACTCTGAGAGAGGAGTTCAGTGGACTGCTGCAAGCGGACAATTTCGGCTTTGCGATCAGCGTCAATTAAATAGAGCACCACCGAGAGAAAACAGGTGGCCATCAGGAGAAGCGCAATCCAAGAGGCGTAAATCCCGAGGCGCGAGGTGGCGCGGTCGGTATTGTGCTTCTGACCTAAATTGAGGTGCTGCAGAGTTTGAGCAACTTGTTCGTTTTCGGTGTTGTAGGCCATAGTGCGTTAAGGCGCGTGCCAAAGACATCGATTCCTGCTCTGGCACAAAATTCTTTTTTCGTTAAGGGGGCTATTCAAAAAGCACGAGGAGAGAGACTCGCGTTTTTCGTGGCTTTCTTTTCCACTCACGTCAGCAAAGAAAGCAATTGGTGAAAATTTTATCAAGGAGCGCTCTTTAGTGCATAGTCCTAAAGTGTTTCTCTCTTCTGAGTAAGTCCGATCCGCTTTCTCGCTGAGAGAAACGGTGAATCTGTGAGATAATACGCGCAATCCTCTTTTTTGAAGAGAAGGCGCGCCTTCTCAGACACAACACACAGGAAACAAAAACATCATGGCTCTCACTCAACAAGAATTGAAGCGTGAAGTTGCCCGCGCGGCATTGGCTTTTGTCGAAGAAGGCAAGATTTTGGGCGTGGGTACGGGTTCGACCGTGGACCTCTTCATTGATCAGCTCCCTGAGATTCGTGATCGTATCGTGGCTTGTGTGTCCTCGAGCATCCGTTCGACCCAGCGCCTTGAAGCCTTGGGCTTTAAAGTGCTCGATATGAACGAAGTTGACCGCATTGGCGTTTATGTTGACGGCGCAGATGAAATCTCGCCCGACTTCTCCATGATCAAAGGGGGCGGTGGCGCACTCACGCGTGAGAAGATCGTCGCTTCGATTTCGGAAAAGTTTGTGTGTATTGCCGATCAGTCCAAGGCTGTGGACGTGTTGGGTCGCTTTCCACTTCCTGTGGAAGTGATTCCGATGGCAGCGCGTGCCATTCAGGCTCGCCTTGAAGCCTTGGGGGGTACGGTCAAAAAGCGTGACTTTGTGACCGATAATGGTTGCTGGATTTTGGATACGTCTGATTTGGCGATTACGGATCCGGTGGCTCTTGAAAAAGAAATTAATTCCTGGCCTGGGGTGGTGACCGTTGGCCTCTTTGCTGAACGTGGCGCAGATGTGCTTCTTTTAGGCACACAAGACGGCGTGAAAGAATCTCGCCGCCCGTAATGCGCAGAAGTGCTCTTCTGAAGTGGGAGGAGCCCTTTTTTCAGACAAAGAAAAACCCTAGCCGATACAACTTTCTCTAGGAGGAAGGATTTCGTCTAGGGTTTACTTTTTGAGCAAATCGCGCTTTCGATTATTTTTCGAGAGGGCGATACTGTTCAGGCACCTTCACTTCATCAGCGTTGCCGAAGAAATAACGTTCGCACTGCTTTTGCAGTTGCTGACGAGCGGAGAGATCCGCAAGGTTAAGACCGTATTCGTTGACCATCATGGTCTGCAAACGGGTCCATTCTTCCCAAGCTTCCTTGCTCACGCTTTGCCAAATGCGTTTGCCGAGTTCGCCAGGGAAGGGAGGATAGGCGAGGCCTTCGGCTTCTTTATTAAGTTTGATGCAGTGAACCATACGGGCCATTTCAGTGCTCCAAAAAATGTTGTCAACCACTGCCACTACCCTCAAGCAATGTTGGGTAACTCGTCAGTGGAATCACCTCTAAGTGGGTGACGGGGAAAAATTAAAGCTTGTGATGGCATTGTACCTTGTTGTGAAGTGAATAGGTATAACCCATCTGGAGCAAGATGTATAGATAGGTAGAGTTAAAAATGGCAGATAGAGCGCTATTTGAAGCGTTTCAGAAAGTGAAAGACCGCGTGGAAGACGTGGTGAGCGAAACTCGAAAGAAAGAAGAAAAAGCGCGTGCGGAAAAAGAAGCTAAGCGTTTGGCGGAGAAAAAAGCCAAGGCTGCTCCCGCACCGCAACCGCGTTTTGTCTCTGAAGCAAAAAAGCCACTTTCCACCACGCCCTCCCAAGCCGCAAAACCAGTAGCCAGTGCGTCTGAGAGTCGTATCAGTGCGGCAGCCTTTTCGCCCACCGGTGGCTTTGGCTCGGCACTGGCCGATGCGGCCGTGAAAAGTGGCGCGTCTTTTCGCATGAGTAATCCTCAGAAAAAGAAGAGTGCGCCCCCCGCCTTTGAGCCCACTAAGCAAAAAGCAAATGATGGCAAAAAAGCGCAGGCTGAGAAGCCCACTCGTCAGGGCGCTCAAAAGAACTCGGGGGATCGCAAGCCAGAGCATCGTAAGATGCAGGACAAGCATCAGGGCAAATCTCAGAAAGATAATCAAAAACCTCAGCGCGAAAATTCTCGCCCAGAAAAGAAAGAACGCCCACCGCGCCTCACTTATGAAGAGCGCCGCAATCCTGTGCCCGCTTTCCAGCTGATGTCTGGACTCCCTGTGTCAGAGCACGGGGAAGAGTTGGTCGCCGCTATTCGCCAACACCGCGTGGTGATTGTTTGTGGCGAAACGGGTTCTGGGAAAACGACTCAGCTCCCCAAGATTGCCATGATGGCAGGGCGTGGCGAGCATGGCATGATTGCGCACACGCAACCTCGCCGTATTGCGGCGAGCTCCATTGCGCAGCGTATTGCCGATGAACTGAAAACCCCGATTGGGGAAGTTGTGGGCTACAAAGTACGCTTTACCGATAAAACGCATCCTGGCGCCACGATTAAGTTGATGACCGATGGGATCCTGCTTGCTGAAACGCAGCACGATCCGATGCTTCGTGCCTACGACACGATCATCATCGACGAAGCGCATGAACGCAGTATCAACATTGACTTTTTGCTGGGTTACTTAAAGCGTCTTTTGGCGAAGCGCCCTGACTTGAAGGTTATTGTCACTTCAGCCACGATTGACGCGGAACGCTTTGCCGAGCACTTTACGATCAATGGCCGCCCTGCGCCGATTTTCAGTATCTCGGGTCGCACGTACCCTGTGGAGATTCGTTATCGCCCGACGGATGATGTGGACGAAGAAGACGATAAGACCTTGATGGATGCGATCGACGATGCGGTGAGCGAATGCGAGAGCGTGGGTCGAGGCGATATTTTGGTCTTTTTGCCAGGGGAACGTGAAATTCACGAAGCCGCCGATGTGCTTCGTAAGTCGCGTCGTCCGACAACAGAAATTTTGCCTTTGTTTGCACGGCTTTCCGCTGCAGACCAAGAACGCGTCTTCCGTCCTTCTGGGGCGCGTCGCATTATTCTCGCAACGAACGTTGCTGAAACCTCAATTACGGTCCCAGGGATTCGCTTTGTAGTGGATACGGGGCTCGCTCGCGTGAAGCGCTATTCGTATCGCAGTAAGGTCGAGCAACTTCAGATTGAACCCGTGAGTCAGGCCTCTGCCAACCAGCGTGCAGGTCGATGCGGTCGTGTGGCCGATGGCGTCTGTATTCGTCTTTATAGCGAAGAAGACTTTGCGCGTCGTGCGCCCTTTACGGATCCCGAAATCATGCGCTCCAATTTGGCGGCGGTGATTTTGCGTGCTAAGGCTTTAAAGCTTGGTGATATTCGAGAATTCCCCTTTGTGCAAACGCCAACCAATAAGGCGATTAACGACGGGTACGCCATTCTTCAAGAATTGGATGCCGTTAACGAAGAAGGGAATTTGACGCGAGTGGGGGCAGAATTGGCGAAGTTGCCAGTTGACCCGCGCTTAGCGCGTATGTTGCTCGAAGGTCATCGTTTGGGCAGTTTGAATGAAATGCTCATTATCTGCTCGGGGCTCTCCGTGCAGGATCCTCGCGAACGTCCCTTAGATGCACAGCAAGCTGCGGACGAGGCACACAAAAAGTTAGCTGATGAACGTAGCGACTTCTTAAGTTACGTGAAGCTCTGGCAGTGGGTTGAAAAAGCCAAAGCCAACAAAGAAAGTAACCGTAAGTTTGAGCAAGAATTGCGTCAGCGCTTCTTGTCGCCCCGTCGTCTTCGCGAGTGGCGCGATGTTGAGCGTCAGCTCTCTGAATTAACGGAAGAACTCTCTTGGCGTCGTAACACTGCCGAGGCCACTTACGAAGAAGTACACAAAGCGCTTCTCTCTGGGCTTCTTGGCAATATTGGCTCGAAGGCCGTTGAGAGCGACTTCCGTGCGCCGCCTTATTTGGGTACCTTTGGGGTGAAATTCTGGATTTGGCCGGGCTCCGTGAAAGCCAAAAAGGGTGGTCGTTGGGTGATGAGTGCTGAGCTCGTTGAAACGACAAAACTCTATGCGCGTTGTGTTGCCGATATTGAAGCCGATTGGATTGAAGCGGCAGCAGGAAATCTGATTAAGAAGAGCTGGAGCGAACCGCATTGGGAAAAGCACCGCGGAGAAGTGATGGCCATGGAGCGCGGAACGCTCTATGGGCTCACGATTTATCAGCAGCGCTCCGTTTCTTTTGAGCACCATGATTTGGCGCTTAGCCGTGAACTCTTTATTCGTCAGGCGTTGGTCGAAGGCAACTGGGATGCGCAAGCGCCCTTTTATCAGCACAACCAGCGTTTAATTCGCGAAATTGAAGAGCTCGAACACAAGACGCGTCGCCCTGATGTGTTGGTCGACGATGAATTGCAGTTTGCGTTTTATGATTCGGTGATTCCGTCGGACATTGCGAATACTCGCTCACTTTTGGCCTGGTTAAAGAAAGGCGGAAAAGAAGCAGAGAATTCCCTCAAGATGACGCGTGACGCGCTGATGCGCCATGATGCTTCTGGGGTCACTAATCGCTACTATCCGAAGACGATTGAAATGGCAGGCGTTTCGATGGCGCTTGCCTACCACTTTGAGCCCGGTAACCCACGCGATGGGTTAACGGTGACGGTTCCGCTTTTTGCCTTAAATCAGCTCGATGCCGTTCAGGCGGAATGGTTGGTTCCTGGGATGGTGAAAGAAAAGGCGCAATTCTTGATTAAGAGTTTGCCGCAAAAGATTCGCCGCCACTGTGTACCAGTGCAAGACTATGCGCAGCAGTTCTTCGTGAGAACCGAAGAAGGCGAAGCGCAGCCCAAAGGCTTTCTTGAAGTGCTCGCTGCTGACATTCGTGAACACACGGGTGTCGCCTGCACGCCAAGCGACTTTAAGCTCGAACAGCTCCCCAGCCACTTAGTGATGAACTTTAAAGTGGTTGATGAACATGGTCGACAGCTCGCGATGGGGCGTAATCTCGCACAGCTTCGTGCGGAATTGGGCGAACAAGCGCAAGAAACCTTTAAAGCGGTGGCAGCGCAAGACGCTACTGTTGCCTCTGACCTTGAAGATGCCGTCACCGATTGGACTTTCGGGGAATTGCCTGAATTAATGGAAATTAACCGAAAAGGGCAAACCTTAATTGGACACCCTGCCTTGGTCGATAAAGGCGATGTGTGTGCTATTGAAGTCTTTGATGATCCCAATGAAGCTAAGCGCGAGCATCGCCGTGGGCTATTGCGTCTTTTCCGTTTGGTCTTAAAAGAACAAGTGAGGTTTGTCGAGCGCACCGTGCGTGATTTAGGTCGCGTACAGATGCAAGCCGCAACCGTTCCTGGGCTCTCTCGACTGTTTGAGTCGATTGATACCTTGAGCGAAGCGATTGTGAATTGCGCACTGGAAGCCACCGCGCTTCAAGAGCCGTGGCCACAAAATGAGGAAACCTTTAAGGCACGTCGTGAAGACGTGAAGGGGCGCCTCACCTTGATGGCAGGCGAGGTGGTTCGTCTTTTGAGCACGATCGTGGCTGAAGCAGCTCCGATTATGGGGAAACTCAAAAAATTATCCGATATTCCTGCGATAAATGAAGATATCCAGAATGAATTCCAATGGTTATTTAAACCGGGCTTTTTGGAGAATGTTCCATTATCGCAATTACAACACTATCCTCGATATATGAAAGCCATTCAATACCGATTAGATAGATATCGTGATGATCCCATGCGTGATTATTCTCGCCAACAAGAAATTGCGCAATTACGGATTAAATGGCAACGCGCTGTCATCGCTCGACGTGGACAGCTCGATCCGCAGCTCGAAGATTTCGGCTGGCTCTTGCAGGAGTTGCGTGTCTCGCTCTTTGCGCAACAGCTTCGCACACCCATGCCAGTGAGTGTGAAACGTTTAGAAAGAATCTGGAGCATGATTGAGCATCTTTAATTAAGGATTTGGCGGGTTAAATGTGGGGTTTCTACTTATAACCCGCCATCATTATGTAACTAGTTATTTCAAACACGAATATAATCCTTATTAAGTTCTTTATTTCATCATTTAAAAATGTAAAAATAAATAACCAATAGCGATTTATTCGCTACAATAAAAATCCGTCCGTCGAGCAGCTTAATCTGCTCCTTGTTTTTCCCGGGAGAAACTTTTTCGAGCGAAGTCGGAAAAATACAGGTCTAGGACGCAGGTTTCCTATTCATCGCACTCTCTGGCAAAGGTGCTGATCATGTTTCAGTGGCAAAAATTTCTTCTCTCATTAGGGCTTGGCGTGTCCATCGTCGCTCTGCCCCTGACGGCGGCTACCCCTGCGTGGGCAGCCCAAAAAACGACTACCTCGAAGTCGAAAACCACCGCAAAAAAAGTTGATAAGGTCGTTAAAGCGACCAAAAAGAATACTTCCGCAAAATCCGCTAGCGTTAAGGGCAATGTTAAGCAGAAAGTTGCCAAAACGAAAAGCGCAAATAAAGTCGCGGCTCGTAAAGCAACCAAGGGCTCTAAACAAGTCGCGTCCACTAAGGCCGCTCGTGCCGCTAAGTGGAAAAAGCAGCAACGCGTTGCTCGTCGTGCAATCCGTCGTGGCCCCTCTCAGGCCACTTTAGCGGGTCTTCGTCAGACGGATGATCCGCTCGATTTAGCAAGCTCCGTGGCCTACATTGTTGACCAGGACACGGGGGAAGAACTCTTCACGAAAAACGCGGATGTGCCGCTTCCTATCGCATCGGTCACCAAGTTGATGACGGCGCTTGTGATTGCTGAAAGTGGCGTGCCGATGAATAAGTCGGTCAAAATCACGAAAGAAGATTATTTGCGCAGTAGCGCTTCTTCCAAACTCCGTAACGGCATGGTGATGCCGCGTAGCGAACTTTTGAAGGCCGCCTTGATGTCAAGCGACAACCGTGCTGCGCACGCGCTCGCTCGCACGACGCCGCAAGGGAAAGCTTGGTTCATTAGTCAGATGAATAAGACTGCGAAGCGCTTAGGCATGGAAGATACGTTCTTTGCGGATCCGACGGGGCTTGATAATCGTAACCACTCGACCGCTCGTGACTTAGCAAAATTGGTGGCCGCAGCTTACGAATATAAAGATATTCGTGAAGCCTCAACGATGTCGGCAGCGCAATTGCGCGCAGGTCGCTATGTGCTCAATTTGCATACGACGAACCGTTTGATTGGTAACCCTGATTGGAATATTGGGATCCAGAAGACGGGCTTTACCACGGCAGCAGGTCGCTGCATGGTGGTGCAAAGTGAAGTTGGGTCTCGTCGCGTCGTGATGGTGGTGCTCGATAGCCCCAACAATACGCAGCGCGCGGCAGACATGACGAGCATGAAGCAGTTTGTGGAAGCCGAAAATCGTATTGATCGTCAGTTTAGTACGGCACTGCCATACGAAATTTTCTAAAGATTTTTCTTTCCAAAAAAAAGGAGGCGGTTCATTAAGAATTCGCCTCCTTTTTCGTTATTTAAATCACTTTTTCTTTTTCAGGGAGTTTATCGAGCGCTTCACCAATGCGCTTTGCGCTATTGCGTAGTGCTTCGACATAAGCGGGTGCAATATCGCGTGGCGAACTCTCGGGTTTCCCTTCAGGCGCCGTCGTTTCAATGGCAAGCGCGGCAATCATGGTTTTACGCTGATAAATGGGCGCGGCAATACAAAGAATGCCAGGGCGCCACTCTTCACGACCTACAGCCCAACCATATTCACGAATACGCCCAATGCGTACCAGCAAATCATCCATCCCCTTCAAGCTATTAGGCGTTGAAGAGGAGAGCTGTGTACGCGTAGCATAAGCACGAAGCTCAGTAGGTTCGTAGGTGGACAAAAAGAGTTTCCCAGAGGCAACAAGGTGCAGTGGAGCGCCTTCCCCTAAACGAGAGTCGAGCTCGGTGAGGTTTGCAGGGAGCAAATCTTCAATAATGAGCATCTTGTCGTTATGAGGGACCGAGAGGAGCACTCGCAGTTGCGTTTTTTCTCTCAGGGCTCGCATTTCTGGGAGCGCAATTTTGCGAATCCCTAAGCGATCATGCACGCGCTGCCCTAATTCAAAAAAGCGTAAGCTCAGCACCCAGCGCCCACGATGTGGTTGCATCACAAGCCCCGCTTTAAGAAGCGAGTGCAAAAGGCGATGCACCGTTGTGAGCGGAAGCTCCGTTTTCTCCGCAATAGTGGAGAGAGAAAGCGGTTCATCTTGCGCAGCTAAAAAGTCGATCACCGTTGAGATGCGCTCTAAGACCTGAACGGTATTTTCGCGTGCATTAGCCATGAGCCACCTCCTTCTCGCTGTCGTTCAGGAGGGACTGCGATTCGAGTGCTTCAAGGACTAATTCCGCCACGTCCTTAATGGCCGTTTCTGAGGCGCTCTTATCGAGCGACTTCGCGCTCTCAAGCATCGTTAAGCAGTGCGGGCAAGCGACAGCGACTTGAGAAGCGCCCGTTGCGCGCAAGTCTTTCAAGCGGATGACGTTTACGGTCTTCGCGACGTTACCTTCGCTCCACATTTGACCACCCCCTGCACCACAGCAGAAGGTACGAGTTCCGGTTTCAGCTGGGAGGCGCAAATCGCAACTCACGCTCTTGAGCACATCGCGTGGCGCATCCACAATGCCATTCATGCGAGCCAAGTAGCATGGGTCATGGTAAGCGGTACTGCCAAGTGCGGCTTTGGGGCGTGGAAGTTTCCCACTTTGAATCATTTCGTTTAACCACACAGTGTGCGAAATCACAGGGTAGTTAAAGCCCTCAAAAGCGGGGTATTCGCGAGCCAGCGTATTAAAGCAATGCGGGCAAGCGGTAAGAATTCGTTTAAAGGAATACTGCGAGAAGTTGTCGAGATTTTCTTGCGCTGCCGTTTGGAAGAGATATTCTTCCCCCATACGACGAGCAAATTCTCCGTGGCAACGCTCTTCTTGCATGATGGCAAAGGAAACGCCAGAGGCCTTTAAGAGTTTCACCATGGCGCGGGCGACTTTCTGAGCTCGACGATCGTAGCTCGCGGCACAACCCACCCAGTAAAGAAGATCGACTTCTTTGCCAGCCTCGGCAACAGGGACATCCAAATCTTTTGCCCAGTCAAGACGTTCATAAGGATCGAGCCCCCAAGGGTTACCGACCGATGCGGTATTTTCAAGCGCCGTGGCGACACCTTCGGGGAAGGCCCCTTCTTCCATCGCTAAGTGGCGACGCATATTGACGATCATTTCAGGCAATGGGATATTCGCTGGGCACACACGAGCGCAAGCGCCGCAGGTTGTGCAAGACCAGAGTTCATCGCGAGAAATCACTTCGCTCACTTCCCCGTCATCGATCTTGTCAGAGGGTTCCGTGTGCATACGGTCGCGCAACTTAATTAAGAGTTCGCGCGGTTTCAAAGGCGTGCCAGCACGCACGGCAGGGCAGGCATCATTACAGCGACCGCACTCCGTACAAGCATCAAAGGCGAGGCGATCTTGAGCCGTGAATTGTGAGAATTTTGAGATCCCAAAGGTTTCTTGCTCTTCAATATCTTCAATCTTCTTAATATCGATGAGCGGATTTTTGTCGACGGTATAAAGATGCGTCGGCGTGCGATACATATGCGCGTAGATACTTACTGGAATCGCGGCAATAAAGGCCAGCGAAATCACTCCGTGCATCACCCAGACAAAGGTGTGCGTGAGTTTGAGCGCTTCGGGAGTCATCCCCGTGGCGAGAAGGAGCTGTGCGATGGCGTGACCCACGGGAGAGTAGGCCGACCAGGCAGGTTGCAAACTCGCAAGGCGCAGGGCTTCCACAACAAAGCCCGTGGCAATAATAAAGGCCAAATAGGCGTAGCCCAAGGTGTAGCGCGTGTCACGAGGCAAGGTGCTCCCAGTGCGATAACGACGCCAAGCACCCAGAGCGAGCGTGATTAACACGGCCAAGCCCGCCATATCCAGGATGAACTTGTAGACGAGGTAGGTTGTGCCTTTTAAGAACTGATTGCCGAAAACATAGTGACCCACGTCCCAGTCAAGCGTTGCTAAAGCGGTCCCGCAAAAGAGGAGGAAAAAGCCCCAAGCTAAATAGAAGTGGGCGCGCCCCATCGGCGTTTCGCGGATTTTCTTTTGCCCAAAGGCAGCGAGAAGCACATCTTTCCAGCGCGAAGCACTTTGCTCAACGCGCTTTTCTTTTCGGTGGGCGTGCCAAAGTCTCACATTGAGCACAATGCCCCAGATGCAGACGGCAACCGCCAAGAGCCCCAAGACATAAACGCCAATTTCGCCCCAGATAGGGACGTTCCAGAAACCTAGACGGACAGGATGATCAATCATAATTTTTCTAGCGTGACTGAAAGGAAACCGAGCGCACACTCAGCCACGTTTTTTCATAATGCTTGTAAGAGGTGTCTTTTCGGGGAAGGCTTGCGCACGAGTTCAGAAGCAGGATTCTCTGGCGATAGAAGGGGTCTTCGCACAGAGAAGAGGATCGACGTTACTCTGAAAACGAAAAAGGCGCAAATCTTCATCACGAGACTTGCGCCATATTGTAGCGGAGTTTTTTGAAATTTTCCGCTTAGCGGAAAAAACGATTCTCAATTAAAAGATTTGTCGATATCGCATCTGCCCAGTTCTGGGGTCTGCGTCACTTTGTAAAAGAATCGGCCCGCCTAATCTAAAGGTGCGCTGTGGGAGCGTCACATAGGGGAAGGGTCGACGCCAACCACGTGCCACCGTGATATGCGCTTTAAAGGGCGTGGTATCGTACGCCACCTTCATTTCGTCCAGCACTTTACGTACTTCGGCTGCTACAGGGTAGAGCGTTTCTTCTGGCGTCAGCCCAAGCCAAAGCGTGCGCGAGCCAAAGTGCCCGAGGCGGCCCGTTGAAATCGTGCGCGGTGTCATGCTCGCAAGCGGTCGAATGGCGGCCGAAATACGAATCGCGGTATCGAGTGGCATTTCACCCAAGAACGCTAAGGTGATATGCAAATTCGTACTTGGCGTAAAGCGCGCCAGGGCGTCATAACGCGAGAGCACTTTGAGGTCACGAGTGAGCGTATCGCACATATCATGAGGAATCGTCAAAGCGGCAAAAATGCGTGGCATTGTGTTCTCCCAAAAAAAAGAGTGAGTGAGTAGACAAAAAAATTACGGACGAAAAAAAGCGCTACCCGAGAAGAGTGTCTTCTCAGTGGCAGCGCTCAGTGTTGAGATAGACCCAACACAAAGCTAGCTCTGTGTTGATTCTATTTTTGACTTTGCGTGGCTCGCCAATGAGCGACAGCCTCGGAACTCTCTGCAATGAGAGCGGGACCCTTGTAGATGAAGCCCGTATAGAGTTGAACCAGTTTGGCCCCAGCTTTCATCTTTTCAACGGCATCCTCGCCACTCATCACGCCACCGGAGGCAATGATGGGGAGATCCCCCTTCACATGTTCAGCAATCAAACGCACCACCTCCGTGGAACGTTCACGAAGAGGTGCACCAGAGAGGCCGCCAGTTTGTTCGCAGTTCGGCAACCCCTGAATACGGTCGCGCGAAATAGTTGTATTGGTAGCAATCACGGCATCAATGCCCTTGGCCATCAACACATCAACGCAACGAAGAATGTCGTCGTTTTCCAAATCGGGAGCGAGTTTCACAGCGATTGGCACATATTTCCCATCGCGCGCTTCTTGAAGTGCCGCGCGCTTAGCGACAATGCCGCCCACCAAATGCTCGAAGTGTTCTTCGGTCTGCAACTGACGAAGATTCTTCGTATTGGGCGAAGAAATATTGATCGCAATGTAGTCAGCCGTGTCGTAAACCGCATCGAGCCCTTTTTCGTAGTCAGAAAGCGCATTTTCAATCGGGGTCACGGCGTTTTTGCCAATGTTGATCCCTAAAATGCCACCGCGCAAACGGAAGGCAGCAGCACTGCGCAAATTCTTCAAAACAGCTTGAGCGCCCTGATTATTAAAGCCCATGCGGTTGATGATGCCCTTAGCAGGGATCACACGGAAGCAACGCGGCTTTGGGTTACCAGGCTGAGCGAGCGGGGTGATCGTGCCGATTTCGACGTGACCAAACCCCAAGGCACCAAAGGCACTCACGCGAATGCCGTCTTTGTCCATCCCTGCGGCCAAACCAATGGCATTAGGGAAACGCAAACCCATCACCTCAACAGGATCTTCGTCCGGCATATGGGTGAGCAACTTGTGCAGTCCCATGTGAACCGCCCAATTGAGGTTGCACATGGTGAGGTTATGGGCTGTTTCGGGTTGCATGGAAAACAGCACACGGCGGCAAAGCGAATAGAGCATGATGCGTAGACTTGAGTATTAAAGGTTAATGAGTGCCTGTGGCACCTTTCGAGGGCTCATCAGCGCGGAGAACCGTTTCTAAACTAATCCAACGATCCCGAGAGTAAAGCGACATCGGACGGTAATGGCGTTTGTAGTCCATTCCCGGAAAGTCTTTGAGCCAATGTCCAAGATAGGCATAGGTCAACTTAAACTGACGCGCTAGCGAGAGCTCCATCAGAATACCGAAGGTTCCTAAACTATCGTACTCAGGGTCGTAGAAGTTATAGACCGCACTAATTGCATTATCGAGTAGGTCAATTATACAAACCATCAGCAGCTGATTGGGATTTTTGTCCGTACTTGGTGTACGGATTTCCACCGCGCCTGTGAGAGTACACGTATCAAAAAGCGCAATTTGGAGTTCGTCGCGCGTAAAAGTGCGCATGCCACTCTCTGGGTGACGCACTTTGACGTAGCGCTGATAGAGATCCCAATATTCGTCAGTGAGTTCAAGCCCTACTTGGAAGGTGGCCACTAAGTGGCGGTAGCGATTGACTAGACGCCGCATGGTTTTATTGCGTTTAAAGCGTGTCACGTCAACACGAGTGGCAAGGCAATCGTTGCAGCCTTGACAAATGGGGCGCGAGAAGAAATCACATTCACGACGGAAACCAAACGTGCTCAAAATACTATAGAGGCGTGCGTTTTTCTCGTGCTCAGCGGAGTCTGGCGTCATCCAAACTTCGTGCAGCGCATAGCGACCTTTGTGATAACTGCAAGGACGGCGAATCACAGGGACTCGCTTGCCGAGGCGACCGACGATGATATCTCGCCAACCTACACAAAGAATGTCTTCGCCACTGTCTTCAGTGAAGTTAGGCGGAATTTGGTTGTAGTCAAAGTCTTCATTAAATTCTGAATAGTCCCACTCGTTCTCTTCCTCAACCACTGGTTCTTCCGAGAGAGATTGGAAGAATGCTTTTTCTTCCTCACTGAGCTCCTCGAGTATGTCTGGCCTCTGAAGAAGATCAAGAGGAGAAGGTTCAACCAAAATAGAAGCCCGTTGTCCTTTTTTTAAAGCCTCTTCTGCCTCTTCTCTTGTGCGAGGTTGAAATTCAGGAAAGGCTTCTTCGAGAAGGAGCACTAAATTCTGTGGAATAAGATTCCAGTCGGGAGAGGGGAGCGCGACAGCACGTTGCTGCTCTGGAATATACCGATCCCAGTCCCAAGTCTGCGGATGGAATTTCGAGACAAAGGGAGAATTCATCTGGCAATCAATGAGTGGCAGATGGTAGACGCGCCCCAAAGCACAAAGCCCTAAGAGAGCAAGGCGGGAGGCATCATCTTGCCAACTAAAGGCTGACTCTCCATAGAGCATGCCACCTTTATTTCCAAAGAGAAGCCCACCTTGAAGCTTACCGCCGATTACGACAGAAATAGAATGCGTGAGTCCATAGCGATGCGCTTCTTTCCAATAGGCACGCAACTCATTGCTAATCCAAGTCCCGCCCCGCGTAAATTGATAGTGATCAGCCACAGTATCGACCATCTCTTCGTAGTTAGCGTCTAAGAGAATCTGAAGAGACTGACCGTGATAGTGACCTCTCTGAGCATCACGCACACAAGGGCGAAAGCTTCGAGAAATTTTCACTTTATCCGTTTCTATCACGGTGCAAGGAGAAACGCGTCCCCAGGGATAGAGATCTTGAGCAATATCTTCAGTGGTTGGCCAAGGCATCAATCCCGTTTGGTAGCCGTAGTTAATCAGATCGAGCGACAAGCCGTGCGAAATCGCGCCCACAACAAACTGCGCCTCCTCAGAATGACCTGGGTTGCGGGGAGCGTGAGCAGCAATCTGATCAAGTTCAGTTGCTTCAAATATAGGAGGGATTGAGTTAGGCATGGCCAGAAGAAAATTGAGTGAAAAAATCGCTAAGAATTAGTTGATTATAGGCGGTTGTAGCTGGCTTCGGATATGGTCGTTGAGAGAGGTAAAAAGTTTCGCGTAGGAAAAATTCCTTATAGTTCACTAGGTTAGCGAAAAAACCTAAATTTTTTATCAGTTTTTTGGGGAAAACCTTGACAATCCGAAAAAAGGTGTGTACTATTCACAGTCTCAGTTAAAACAACAAGTTTGTTTGCTGATAGGCAAGATGATCGCGGGGTGGAGCAGCCCGGTAGCTCGTCGGGCTCATAACCCGAAGGTCGGAGGTTCAAATCCTTCCCCCGCAACCAACGAATCATAATGCGAATTATGATTTTTTTTGCCTCTAGTTCTTTAAAAAATTGAATTCAACGAACCGATAAGTGTGAACATCGGCAAGTAGAGACTCAGTAATGAGGTCTCAAAAAACTTACGAAGTTCGCACTTTGAAGGAAAGCCGAAAGACG
>CAJKAP010000004.1 GCA_905197905.1 uncultured Sutterella sp.
AATTCAAAAATCAATATTTCTACAATCCCTGAGCTGTTGGACTACTTCTATTGGAAATATATGAAGAGAAAAAAGGTCTGGGTACTGAAAGTTGAGAATTGGAATATATATAGAAACTTTATAAAAAAAGGAATAATTAGCCTTTCGTTTGATATAAATAAAGCTTTAATGAAATTAGTGATTTAGACAAAATCACGTATACTAACAATCACGGTTCTGGAATTCTTGCTGATATAAATAATTTCATTTATTCCACTAAAGAAACACATACTAACGAGCGTCACTCTGAAACTCTTTCTAATATCGGAAAATTAATTTATTCTAATAAAACAAGAATAAATTATAATGAAGATAAGAAAAAAGGTATAATGGATAAAGATCTTATATTCATATATAAAACAGATACAAACCAAGTTTTATCTATAGGAGAGATAGAGTCTGAGTATATTTATGTAGAAAAAGAGCACTATTTTTTCAAGCATATAAGAAAAGTGAAATGGGAAAACGAAGGATTTTTCCAGGATGAGACTATTTCTCTCTTAAAAAAAGATTCAGTTTTTCCTAGTGATCAAAGGTTAGTTGAAATTAGTAAATTCGATGATTTGGTGTATAAAATGACAAATTCTTTAGAAAATAATGGGAAAAACGCATTTCTCGATGAAGTTTATCTTGCTCCAGAAGAAGCAGGAGACATGATGGATATGCTTCAAAAGAAAAAAGCAATTATTTTACAAGGACCACCTGGAGTGGGTAAGACATTTATTGCTAAGCGATTAGCATATTGGCTTACAGGGAAAGGGAAAGATTCGAAAAACTCTTCCCTGTATATCCAACAAGTGCAATTCCATCAAAGCTATAGCTACGAAGATTTCATTATGGGATACCATCCATCGGAATCTGGTTTTCACTTAAAAAAAGGGATTTTTTATCAATTCTGCAAACAAGCGCAAAAGGATCCTGAACATAATTACGTTTTTGTGATTGATGAAATCAACCGAGGGAACTTAAGTAAAATTTTTGGAGAACTCTTTTCCCTTATTGAAAGTGATAAGCGTGGTGAAGAAGTTTCTTTACAATATGATGGAGAAAAATTTACTGTTCCTAAAAATGTTTTTTTGATTGGAACAATGAATACTGCTGACCGAGGACTTATCAGTGTAGATCTTGCTTTACGCCGTCGATTTGCCTTCTTTCCTCTGAAGCCTGAACTGGAAAATAAAAAATTTAAAAATCAGCTTTCAGAATTGAATTCAGAAATATTAAATCTTTTAATTGAAAAAATAATAGAGATAAATAATAAAATTTCCACGGAAATTGGAGAAGGATTCAGAATAGGACATAGTTTCTTTTTGCCTTTCATTGATGAGGGCTTTGTAGATTCATCTGATCTAAAAAATCTGGTCGAATACGAAATCATTCCCTTGTTGAAAGAATACTGGTTTGATTCCCCTCAATCTATAGAAACTGAAATAAATAACCTCAGAAAAATAGTTAAGAGAAAGGAAGAGACTGTCGAAGATGGCGAGTAGTTTCATCCAAAATTACTATGGAATGCTCTGCTACGCTTATCGTTTTATGAAATCAGGAGCCTACAAAAAGGTAGAGCCCCCTGAAGACTCAGAAACGATAGCTGACCTTTATGCAGGACTTGTGGTAGAAGAGCTAAAGATGCTGATAAGGCAGGGCTTTTTGCAGCAATACCAAGAACATGCTGTGGAAGAAAAAATTCCACGGGGCAGGATACTGTTTGCTGAAAGTCTTGCTTTGATGAGCCGGGGCAAGAAAGCGCTTGTTTGCGAGGTTGACTACTTTACCGAAGATTCGTTCGAGAATCGCTTTATAAAAAGTACGATCAAATTGCTCATCAAAAGCAATATTGAGGAGCAAAGAAGAAAGCAACTAGAGAAACTTTTACCTTATCTAGGTGCAGTGGGAACGATTCCTCTTGCTAAACGTTCAAGCTGGAAGGGAATTTCTCAGAGAAGCCCACATAAAGCGTCTCACCGTCTACTTCTTCTTTGTGAGTTGCTCAATGAGCAGTTGTTGGCAACACCGAAAGACAAAACCGCTGACAGTGAGAAGACAGTCAGGCTGAAGAAATTTCCTTCAGAGAAAAAACTTTGGTATCTGTACGAAAAATTTTTGTTGGCCTATTTCCAGAAGCATTATGGAAACACCGCCCCTCAGTCTGAAGCACTATTCTGGAAAAATACTACGAACGATACTACGAGAGGAGATGGGGTTCGTAGCGAATTTGCGAAAATCCTGCCAGGAATGCTCACGGATGTGGTGTTACACGCAGAAAATAAGGTCTTGGTGATTGATGCTAAGTGTTATGCCAATCCACTGCATTACAACAAAGAAACAGGAAGGTGGACGTTGCATAGCGATGATCTCTACCAGATTTATGCCTACACCGGAGCCCTGAAGAAAAAAGACCCTAGAAAGAAGGTAAAAGGAATACTTCTTTATGGAATTCTTCCAACATATGATGAAAAAGGAAACTTGAAGGAAAGTTCAATAGTGAATGGTACGTTCGAGTTAGTCGAGGAATATCCGCTTGAAGTGAAGTCTTTAGATTTAGGGCATACTTCGTTTTCTGACATCAAAACTGAGTTAGATACGATCGCCTCTTGGCTCTCAGAAACAAAAAAGGTGCCAGAATCCTAACCTCTGGCACCCATGAGAATTTGAGCTTTAGAGCACACCGCTTTAAGGCTCAATTTCTTTAAAGAACTCCTTCATTTCTTCTAAGCTCACCGCTCTCACGATAGAGCACTCTGCATCAAGCGCTGTCCAAACGTCTGGCGGCATTCCCGCTAAGAACGTCTCGTAGGGGTACTGCAGGTAGACATTTCTCCCTTCAGCATCCACTTTATCGGTCATAAAGATCAGGTGCCAGCGGACCTTTTCGTCCCCAAGCGCTGCTTGATACTTATAGTCCAGAGTGGGTTTGCCGTGCGGCAAAAGGGTGGGGAGGCCTTCGTTCAAAACGTAGTAGCCAAAAATCTCGCCATTATCCTGCGTCAAAATCTGCTCAGGGATATAAGCCTGAGGGTACTGCAAACGAGTACAGAGCTGCGAGAAGGCAAGAATCGGGTCAGAAGCCGCCATCACGCCATTAAACATCTCACGATTGATAAACATCGTGCGCTTAATGCCTAAAAGCGCCACCGTAGGCGTCTCAGCACTCAAGTACTGATTCACCGCTTCCACACCCTCACGAATGTCGCCCTTCCAGTCGATCATGCCTGGGAGCATTTCTGGGGTAAAAGAGCCTTCAAACGTCTTCCCATCACCAATCCCAATGGTGGTGTTGAATTTCCGAGCAAGCGCCATCACAAAGGAGAGAATGGATTCCCAGTCGCCAATCGTTGAAGGGGTATTGATGCTCGCAATATAAATCCCATCCTGGTAAGCAAAGTAAAAGCCGCGAACCGCTAGGCCCTTGATACCTAAAAGGACGGCAGAGTCTTCTGGAGGAATAGGACTTCCTAAGAGCTTGGAATACTCCTCTTCAAAGTTTTCTGAGTCCTCTGACGGTCCTTGATAGACTTCGAGCTTATCCCCGAGTAGGAGCGCCTCACGTAAGGTCATAGGGCTCTCAAGGTCGGGATTTCTTACCGCAAAAAACGTACTCATGGCGCGTGATCCTTTGTGATGGTTGGGAGTGGAGCGTTACTTGTCGCCTGCCTGACTTTGCTCTTTACGCATTGCTTCAAGCGCACGTTCTTGAGCCACGAGTTGCGTGATTTCCGCTTCGCTTAGCGCCTTATAGATGCCGCGCTTCTCGTCGATATCAGTCCACGCCTCAGGGACCGAAAGCGACAAAAAGTCCGCATAAGACATCACGCCCAAGGTGGTTGCAAGGTCAAACTTCATTTCTGGCGTCGTAAAGCTCACGTACCAGATTAAACGACGTCCTTCGAGCTTATCTAAGTGGTAGGGCTCGAGCTCAGGCGTCCCGCGTGGCAAAATCGCAGCGGATCCTGCTGGCACCAAGTACATCCCAATTAAGACGTTATCTTGCGTCATGACGATCTGAGGCGCCAAGACGGTGCTGTCGCATTCGAGCTGCGTGCAGAGTTCAGAATAGACTTCCACGGGGTCCTCAGCTTTGAGGATTTCATCCATCGAAGCTTTATTTAAGTAGATGCAGCGTTTAATGCCGTTTAAAGACGTGCAGAGATGCTCGCTCTCATCGACAAACTTGGCGACAGAGGAGATATCCTGGAGGATCTGCGAGCGCCAATTGACGCTTTCGTGCAAGGTTTCAGGGTCGATCCCAAAGACTTCAGGCTCTTCATCACGCTTAAAGGCAATGGCGCCACCCACTTTGTAGTGGAGTGCTTTCACAAAGTCAAAGAGCACTTCCCAGTCGCCCTTGACGCGAGGCACAGCGAGTTCCATGATGTAGGTCTGGGTTTCGGGCTTATACATGATGCGAAAACCGCTCACGGAAACGCCATCCTTATAAAAGCGAATCTGTGCTTCCGGAATAGGGAGGTTCAACATGTTTTGGCGCTGCTGACCCTGGAGAACTTGTTCGCGCCCATCCCCTAAAGAGAGGTATACGGCAAGGCCGTCGACGAGCTCGAGAGCCTGCCCGATCGTCAAAATTTCAGGGTGATTAGGGTTCTGAACGAAGAAAAATGCACTCACTGTGAGGCCTCCAATTTCTAGGAAAATAGAAGTGTTGAGAGTATTCTACGCGAAATTTTTGAGCTTGAACAAAGGAAATTTGTGTCTAATTTTATGATCCTGTCGATTACTCTCTCGGGCAAGGAGTTTTACTTAGGTAAAAAAATCAATTCAACATTTTTCTGTAGATCATTTATAATTAACGGCTAATGCGCCAAGTCGATATCGTGAGGTTAAAAAATCTCTCGAGGGCAGAGAGCAGGGGATTCGCCCTGAGTCACCTCGATTGGATTCGACAAAGGAGGACAGTTTCTTCATTTTTTGAGGAAACGAGAAAGGCCCATTTTGGGGTTACTTCAGCGCGCAAACGACACGTGAAAAGAACGTTAAGTTCTTCTCAAAGCATTTAACTTCTAATTAGTTAGTGAACTATATGGCACGAATTCTCAGACGCACACACAGCGATCGCCATCTACGTCGCATCCTTAAGAACCAGGAACAGATTATTCGTCGTTTGGTTCGTCTCGAAACTCGACTCGTCCGCCTTGCGGTGAAGTCTGGTGTGGATGTGACTGTTCAAGGTCGTCAACAACCCCGCCGCCCACAACAGCAGCAACACCAACCGTATCGTCAGGACTTCCGTCCAGATTACCGTTCGGACCATAATTATCGTTCTGAATAATCGGATTCGAAATGGCCCCAAGAGTTTTAGGACTCGAGGGGCGATTTTTTGCCTTGCTACTGAAGTGGTATGTGTTTTTTGGGCACCTATAGGTTAGAAGGGCAATTTCTCTGAGTTAACTAAAAACCCCGCAGGGCTAACCATACGGGGTTGAATCTTTACGTCTTGCTTAGCGCAAGAGTAGGGACTTCTTAGTCAAAGAGACCCGGCGTCGTCAAGTAGCGGTCGCCATTGTCAGGCAAGAGCACCACAACGGTCTTACCAGCGTTTTCAGGACGACGTGCCACTTCGATAGCAGCATTCAAGGCAGCGCCAGAGCTCACACCGACCAAAACGCCTTCCAAGCGGGCGATCTGACGAGTACGTTCAAAGGCAGCGTCGTTGCTCACCTTGATGACTTCGTTATAGACCGTCTGGTCAAGCGTGTCAGGCAAGAAGCCGGCACCGATACCCTGCAACTTGTGGGGGCCAGGCTGACCGCCAGAGAGAACAGGGGAGGCTTCCGGTTCAACAGCCACAACGCGCACGCTGGGCTTCTTTTCCTTCAAGAAGCGGCCGGTACCAGAAATCGTACCACCCGTACCCACACCAGCGAGGAACACATCAACTTCACCATTGGTGTCTTCCCAAATTTCGGGACCCGTGCTGGCGTAGTGAATAGCCGGGTTAGCCGGATTCACAAACTGACCTGGAATGAAGCTATTCGGGGTTTGCTGAGCGAGTTCTTCTGCCTTAGCAATAGCACCCTTCATGCCCTTAGCGCCTTCCGTCAAAACCAATTCGGCACCGTAGGCCTTCAAGATGTTGCGACGTTCAACGCTCATCGTTTCCGGCATCGTCAAAATAATGCGATAGCCACGAGCGGCCGCCACCGCAGCAAGACCAATACCCGTGTTGCCAGAGGTCGGTTCGATGATGACAGAACCTTTCTTCAAAAGACCACGCTTTTCAGCGTCGGTAATCATCGCGTTAGCGATACGATCTTTCACAGAACCAGCGGGGTTGAAGTATTCGAGTTTGGCAACGAGACGTGCTTTGAGACCTTCATGGGCTTCAATAGCGTGCAAACGGAGGAGGGGGGTATGGCCGATCAAATCGGTGACGTTTTCGTAAATCATGATAACTCCTTAGGGGTTGGGGGGCTTTATCCTTTCCTTCCCAACCAAAAACCAGCTCAATTTGTTGAAAACTTTACGCTCACTACCCAGTGAGTCGTGACAAAGAGCCTGAGAAAAAATACCTGATTGTTTTAATCAGGTAAGGGAAAATATACGCCTCACATTTTCGCTTTGTCAAATGAGAGAAGGGACTGAATGTAACAGACTATTGCTAGTCTAAGTTACAATTTACCTTTAAAATTTATATTTCCTACTCTAGGAAGAAAAGAAAATGAAGACAAGCTCTTTTACCTAGATGGGGAGGAATTTTTCCCATTTTGCAGTAATTTGACAGCCGATTTGTCTCTTCCTAGTGAGACAGGCTACAATCCATCAAATGTGGCGAATCTCATTCGTCATACAAAAAGACATTGCGTGCCTGCTGCTCCATATAAAGAGGAGAGGAGTTAGGGGGCAGTGCGTGTCAAGGTGTACTTTCTCGCGCTTTATAGCCTAGAAGGACAAACTCCTACTTCACACGATCAGGATAGATGATCATGACACCCACCTGGGACAATTTAATCTTTGCGTTTTCGCTCTCGCTCCTCGCGGGTCTTTCGACCGGCATTGGGAGCTTGTTGTCGCTCCTCACTAAACGCACCAATACCAAATTCCTTGCCGTCATGCTGGGTTTCTCAGCGGGCGTGATGCTCTATGTGAGCTTTGTGGAAATTTTCGCGCAGTCCCGTGAAGTCTTAACGGGCGTCTATGGGGTAACGAAGGGCACCTGGGTGACCGTGATTGCCTTTTTCACAGGGATCTTCGTGATTGGCTTGATCGATAAGCTCATTCCAGACGCAGAAAACCCTCACGAAATCCACACTATTGAAGAAATGGACGTGGAAAAGCCTGAGCAGCACTTAGTGGAAAAGCAAAACAAGAGCTTAATGCGTATGGGGCTTTTCACAGGCGTTGCGATTGCGATTCACAATTTCCCTGAAGGCTTGGCGACGTTGACCGCGACCTTGGCGAATCCTCAGTTGGGGCTTCCAATTGCCATTGCTATCGCTATTCACAATATTCCAGAAGGGATTGCCGTGGCTGTGCCCGTGTACTTTGCGACGGGCGACAAAAAGAAAGCCTTTATTCTCTCTTTCCTCTCGGGGCTTGCTGAACCGGTAGGCGCTCTGGTGGGATTCCTTCTCATCATGCCGTTTTTCTCTGAAGCAGTCTTTGGCTTTGTGTTCGCGGCGGTCGCGGGGATTATGGTCTACATCAGTTTGGATGAACTGCTCCCCTCTGCAGAAAAATACGGAGAACACCATCTCTCCATTTACGGTTTGATCGCCGGGATGGCCGTGATGGCGTTGAGCCTTCTCCTTTTCCTCTAAAGAACAAAACGTATTCTTCTCTTTGCCTCAGGTGTTAACGCGCTTGAGGCATTTTTTTGGGACGGTTAGCGTAGAAAAAACACTTGAGTCTCGATCCGATTTCGGGCATAGTGAAAAGGATGGACTGCCTAAAAGTGAAAGGCGGGGAGGGCGCGAAGATGATAGAGACCATCAAATGGATTTTTGAAAAGAACATCGACTTTATCTGGTTGGTGTTGGGCATCCTTTTTATCCTCGGAACCGTACAAAACTGGGATTGGCTCTGCAATCCCAAGGGAACACCCAGCTGGTGGCTCCCGAAAGAACTTCGCCGACCTTTTTTCTTCCTGATCGGGATCATTCTCGTTGTTTGCGGGATTTGGCTTTTGATCCGCCGCTTCTAACTCTTCACAGACTTTCTCAGAGCGTGCTCGCCCTTTCTTTGGCCTGAGCGCGCTCTTGCCGCTTTTTCTGTCTTGCTTCTCTCGCAACCACCTCTCCTTTATGGCGAAGCGCCCAATAGAAAAGATACTGTTGGTAGAGTCCAGCGTAGGGGCTTTTCATCCAGCGTGGGGTCTTCCCACGGTAATAGACTTCAATTAAACGAATCATCCAGACGTCTAGAGGGGCTACCTCGATTCGCCCAAAGGCAAAGAGCGCAATGCAGCTTGCCACCTTAATGCCTACGCCGTGAAGCGAGGAGAGCGCAGCGATGAGCTCTGGCGTCTTCAAGCCATCGAGCGCGTTAAAGTCGAGCGTCCCCGCTTGGTGCGCTTCAATGGCCTTCAAAATATAAACATCACGGTAGCCTAGGCTCGCTTCGCGGAGCGCTTCTTGCGTTGCGCCTGCCATCTGATGGGGCTCTGGGAACGCGTAAAGGGTCTTATCGATTTCCTCACCATAGCGAGCGGAGAGCGCTTCAATGGAATGCCGAATGGCAGGAATCGTCTTTCGCTGAGAAATGAGAAAGGAGAGCGTTGTCTCCCACGGATCTTGACGCAAAATACGGATTCCCTGACCAAAATCCATCGCTTCCGTTAAGAGCTTATCTCGCGCCCCCAGCGCACGAATAGCGCAGTAGTTTCTCCCTAAATCAAAGTAGGGAACCCAGATGCGATGCCAGGTTTCCTCGTTTGCAGAAACGTCAAAGGAGCCTTCTCCCAGAGAACGCATAACCAAGCGGTTGGTGCCCGTCACAAAGTGGTAGCTTCCATCTGCGAGCGGGAGCGCTCGAAAGCATTGCCCCGAGGTGGCAATCTTCTCAAGGTCGAAATCGTCAGGAATATGAATCTGCATCTTCAATCAAACTTTCTTTAGGGGTGAAAATTTATACCATTTTACACTGACTTTTTCGCTCTCAAAAGCTTACTAGAGTAGGTAAAGCTAATTCATTATGGCAAAATTTTGACTACCCCTAAAATTTGTGGGGAAATAAATTTTTCCTGAGAACATGTTCTCACGTGATTCCCTAGAAAAATAAGATACACAAGGAGAAAAAGTGTGCTATTCTCTGGGGATCAATTGTAGATCTGAATGAGCAATTTTACGCTCATTTTTGATAGAATGTGATGAGTCAAGTTTACCGCGTTTATAGTTAAGTGTTGGAGAGACGAAAAGATGGGTTTATTAGGTAATGAAGAACGGGCCCGAATCGATGCGATGTTTGCCGATAAGAAGACCTCTGCTGAGGAGATTCTGGCCTACCTTGCAAAGTGGGTGATTGACCGTGTCGCTGAAGGCGCTTTTACCGAAGCTGAAGCAGAAAAAGATTTAGAAATCGAACTTTATATGGGCCGAGGACTCTTGGCCTGCCGCGAGTACGAAGCGATTGTGAAGATGCTTCGTATGCTAACGAGCTGCGCCGAGGAGGGGAAAGACCACCCGCTCTGGTGCTACTTGAAAGGGATGGGACACACCTATGCCGGAGAGTTGGACGACGCGTATCGTCTCATTTCCCGCAGTTTTGAATTGGATTCTTTAAACGCCGAGACGCGTGCTGCGCTCGTGCGTCTTTTGGTCTACCGTGGCGAGAAAGAACGCGCTGAGGCGCTTCTCTCTGAATCTCTGGAACTCTTTCCCAATACCTACGAGCTGGTGGCGATTCGCCGCGATATGAGCGCTGGGAAGGGTTTCCTCGAGATGCTCTTTCACTATCCCAATGAGGAGCAAGACGAAGCGCTGCACCGCGATGTGGCAAGTGCTGACTACGACCACTTTAAAACTTTCCTCTCGACCGTGCTCTTTGATGAAGAGGGCTGGAAGCGGATGAAAAGAGAATTGGGGCTTTTGGGCGACTCCTTAAAGCCCTCGATGGTCGATGTGCGCTACTTAGAAGGGAGCTATCCCGTAGAAGTGCCTGGCGACTTAAAGAACGTTCCAGTAACGATTTTGAGTAATGAGGCGGGGATTTCGCACTGGAGTCCGCTTGAGATGCCGCGCCTCCTAGGCTTTATCTTCCAAGAGTGCCCGCGCTTCCTCGCGAACAAAGACGACAAGGTGAGTGTGGAAATTTCGCTCAACGGCAAAGTCGCTATTCAAGTCGAAAAACCGGGCTCTAATGTGCTTCAAAACCACGTCACGATGTTTAATTTCGCCGCGGATAAGGCGCTCACGCTTCGTGAAGCTCAGTCGCGTGGGGAAGAATTGCCCTTTGAAGTGCAGACCGTGCTCGAGAAGTGCGGCAAACTAAACGAAGAGGGGAGAATCCAAGAGGTGATTGACCTCTTAGAAGCAATTCCAGAAGAGACACGCTCGCCACTTTTGACGAGTGAGCTTGCGCGTGCCTATAACAACATCGCTTATACCGATGGAAAGAGCGAAGAAGAAAGCCAAGCGGCTTTGCGCCGTGCGTTAGGGCTTCTTTTTAGCGTGCGCGAAACCGAAAACCGTAAGCACAGCTGGCAATTCCGTGTGGGCTACGCTTTTTACTACCTCGATCGAGAAGATGAAGCGCTCCCGTACTTTAAGCGCGCCTTGGCCCTGCGCCCAGGCGACCCAGATACGGTGGAATTCTTGCACCATTGCTTGCGAGAAACTTCGCTTCCCACCCCCGTGCCCAACTTTGCTACACGTGTGAAAGGCTTCTGGGAGCTCTTTGAAAAGCACACGGGTGCTGTCTATACCGCGCTTAAAGAAGCCGATGAATCGCATCGCGCTGAAATCGCAGAGATGATTGCTGAGGCCGTTCACAAGTGCTTTGACACGGAGTGGGGCGTGCACGTGCATGTGCGTGATCGCATTTTGGTCGAGATTTCGCCTAACGACCTTTTCTGGAACGCCATTTTGATTGGTCACGTCTGCGAGATGATGCCTGAAAAGCTGAAGGATCGCTGGGAGTTCGTGAACGGTATTCAAGCCAAACCTCTCAATGAATGCGAATTCCGCTTTGACGGGAAGCCCGTTGACATTGACAAGATTCGTATCTGGGTAAATCGCACGAAAGAAAAGGATTGGAAGCTTTCGCTTTTTATGCCGGAGTTTGAAAACCTCCCGCAGAATATGGCGCGAGAAGGGTTCCGATTTGTGAACTATCTCTTTAGTTCCATCTTTGGCGAGAGCGTGGTGCTTCGCTGGTTGCGTGATATCGGCATTAAGCGCGATGACATTCCGCGAGGCGAAAACCACGAGATGACGTTGACGCAGTTCGTGCAGTACTTCCGTGAGACGGAGCCCAAAGCGATGGGCTACACGATGGAAGAGTACCTCTATGAGCCGATCAAATTCTCGCTAAAGCCGCACGACAGCGCTTATCCGCTCTACGACGTGGCAGATGGGGAAACCTGGTGCATGATGCCTTTGATTGGGAGCTACTTCGGTAGCGATACCACGATCATGAATCACTTCCGTGAGCATGGCGCGACGGCAGCGATGATTGGTTTTGGGCTTGATGATGAAACAGTTGCGAAGACTCGCAATCCTCAAAAGGCTGCTGAGAAGATTCGTGAGCGCTTGGCGAAGTACGTCAAGTGGAAGGGACCCAAGTGCGCAACGTTCTCTGGGAGTGCCCAAGGGAAATACTGGACCTATACGTTCTTTATTCTCTGGGATCCGATGAAGTTTGCGCAGATTGTGGAAGAATTTGCCAATCTCCAATCCGTCCCTGTGAAGACGATGTTCTTCCGCTCGTTCTACACGTTCGGGAACCCGATTTTCTTACGTCGAGGTGACGTAGGGGAATCGATCCTTGAGCAAGAAGCCGAGGAGCGCCGTGAGGAAGCTCTGCAAGAGGCGGCTGAGGAGCGCCAGAAAGCTGCTCAAAAAGCCGCTCAGAAAGAAAAGGGCGAAGAGGGCGGCACTGAAGACTTTGATTGGTCCGATGAAGACCTCGATCCTCACCGTGTTTTGAGCTAAAGAATAAGGATAGTGAATCATGTTAAAGCAAACTGATATCCAAAAAATTCGTTCTCTCTTTGCTGAGGGCTACAATTTGCGTCAAATCACGGAAATGACGGGCTTTTCTCGCAATACCGTGCGCCGCTATATCCGTGCGGAAGAAGAAAAGATGCCGCAAAGAGCCTTGGTTGAGCACATGGACTTGATTCGTGACTTCTTCTATAGCGAGGATGGGAACTGTCAGCGCGTATTGGCGAAGCTTGAAAAGCTCAATATTCATGTGCATCCGAGAACGTTGCGCCGTTTCTGCAGTGCCTTTAGAGAAGACTTTAAACGAGCTCGCGATCGTGAACGTCGTCGCCTAAAGGAAAAGATGGCCTTAGTGCCGCGTCAGGGTCGGGCAGTGGCTGCCGTGCAGATGCAACGCATGGGAGAACTTTTCTTGCGTGGCTACAACGTGAGCGCGATTTCTCGCAAAACAGGACATTGCACCACAACCGTGCGTAAGTACTTAAAAGAAGGTGGCTATTGGAAGAAAGCCAATTCGGTCCGTTTAGACGAATACCGTGATTGGATTCTCAGCAATATGCTCAAGGTGAACGGGAACTTTGCAGAGCTGCACCGTTTATTTGAAAAGACCTTCAATGTGAGGGTGAACGAGCGCACGTTCCGTCGACGCAGTATCCAGTTGCGTGAAGAAGAAATTCAGAAAAAAGAAAAAATCTTCTTAGCTGGCGGTCATCCGGACGACGTCAAAGAAGACTAAATTTTCTCCATAGAAATGGCCACCCGAATCGAAAGTTCCTCGAAAAGGAAAAGAAGATAGGGTGGCCGTTTTGATTTTTAGGAACCCGAAAAGAAGGTTGCCAGAAAGTTTGATGAGGAATTCATGAAGAAAGTCGTCAAAAACACCTCAAAAATTATTCAACATAATAGTCGTTATGTTGAATAATTAGTTTTGAGAAGAAAAACGCCCCTTAAAGCGTCTTTCTTGGCGTTCCTCCTGATTTCATTCAAGTTCTGGGTTTCTAGTAGCAACTCCCTTTTCTCTTTCTTCTAATTCTGCTTTCACTTTTTTTGGAAGTTTGTTTCGCACCAGCTGATACGCTTCACGAATGAGTTCTTCGACAAGTTCCGTTGGCACATCGTTGAGATAGATATCATTCCAGTGCTGTTTGTTCATATGGTACGCTGGCTGGATTCCATCGTAATGGTCTCGTAAGTCGCTACCGCGTTCTGGATCGAGCTTCACGGCAACACGAGGCTCTGGTGTGTCGAGCTGCATTAGCATGAACCACTTTCCAGCAATACGAAAGCTAATCCAATCCTCAGCAAACAAATCTTCTGTGACCGTGGGTGAAAGTGAGAGTGCAAAGGCGCGTGCTTCATCAAATTCCATTTCTGTAGTCTCTTTTCTTCTACTAAGAGCGATTCTTCTAGTTTAACGCGACAGGACGAAATAGGGCATAAAAATGGCGTATCCCCTACTCTTTCCTAGGTCCAAGAAAACAAAAGAGAGGAAAACGCGAAAGAGAAGAAAGCAAAAATTTTGCCGTTGTGTTAAAAAGAAAGGATGCATAGCGAACTGTGCCACCCTATTCTCTCTAAGGAACAATGCTTTTATGCCTGAGGCTCCGACATCCTCTAACGCTAAATCTCAAGCTAAACCTCAAAGAAAATCCTCGCCGAAGAGTTCTACGCAGCACACAGGGCCCAAAAAGACTGATGCGCCTGCGAAAAAAGAGAACACCAGTGCTGCCCTTGCGGTTGGGCTCACGCCAGAGCGACAACATCGTCGACGTCGCCGTCGTGTGAATCGACAGGCGGGATTGCGTTTTGCGCTACCTTCTGGGCTTCTTTACGTCGAAAATGGTGCGGAACTTGATCAACGCTATCGCGTTTTAGAGAAAACCCCTCACGTCTATACCATCACTGAGAGCCGCGAAAATTTGGCGCGTGAGCGCTTTGAGCGTCTTTGCTTATCGATGGGCGCTAATGCCGCTCTCAACGTCACTACGCGTGAAATTTCAGAGTCCTACCGTCAGAAAGTCTATCGTCGCTTTGAAATTAAAGGTATTCCCGCGGTAATTGGTGAAGAATCGAAGGCTCCTGGCGCGATGACGCGCTCCATGGCCATTAAGAATTTCCCGAATGCTGAAGTGGTGCGCAACTATCAAAAGGATGTGCGCGAGCATCAACTCTCTAAGCGCAAGATTCGCGCTGATGAAGGCTTTGAACGGATGGACCGCTCCATTGCCCAACAAGTGCTTTTTGTCATCTTCGTGGTGTTAGCACTTCTGGCAACGGCTTCGTATCTGCCGTGGTGATAGTGCTATAGACAAACTGACCACTCAAAAATGCAACGAATTCCATGTATTATTCGTTGCATTTTTTCTTTGCCTAAGCACTATATAGCTCACCAAGTGCGACTCAAAAACTTTCCTTTTTACGTCTACCCAAAATTATCTTCTATCCCGTTGTTAAAAAAGAAGATTTTTTCTCTTTTTTATGATCTTTTGCTCGCGAGAGGATCATGGTTTTAAGCTTAAAAACAGGTGAAAAAGTTATACTCAAAATGACCTCAGGAATTTTTCCTGCAAGACTATTGAGGTACTCACTATGGCAATGCCTAACGAACCTTTCTATCCTCGACTTCTTAACCTTTTCAATCAACCTGCAGTCGAAAACACCGTGACAGCGGAAATTACTGGCGATCAAGTCCACTCGCCTGACGATCTTCCGCGCCGTTTAATCGCCGGACTCCTCGATCCAAAAAGCTTTCACCGCAGTGAAGCGGACGGGAAAACGAAGTGGGAAGCCACTTGGAAGAGTTGGCGCGACCAGCTGCGACTCGAAGTGAGCTGGGCTTCTGATGAAAAATGGAACGCACATCTCTTTTGGAAAGATTGCAATTTCTTGAGTACTGAAGGCGAACCGACTGCTACGCTCGCTTCCGTACTTCTTCAATTGACAAACATTTATATGGCGATGGCAGAGTGCCCGTATTCCAAGAGCTTCACGGGCGATCCTCCAGAGAAACTTACCTTGCCCGATGGGCTTCTTCTCACGTTCTTCATTCCGATCCATGCCGCCAAGATCAAAGACTTTCTGGCGTTATTGGAAAAACACCGTGGCGATATGGTCACCAACTTCTCTGCACGCGTTGGCTTAGTAGAGGCGACGATTGCCAAGAGCTCTAAAGGCCTTCGTAAAGAGCTCTCCAACACTGCAATCTTCAAACATACTGGCGTTGGAAACTTTCTCGTTCATAGCGTGAGGTATACCTGGGGCGGTTCCGAATGCTATATCCGAACTCGTTTTTATGCCTTTGGCATCCAGTGTGGCTTCGCTGATTTGCCACTTTTCCAAACGATTTGGAATAAGTTCCCACCAGAGCGCCCCTACTTCCGTGGCCACGGCATGCAGCAAGGAACCGCCATTAAGTTCGCAACGGAGTGGGAAGACGATAGCGAATGGATCATTGAGGATGACGACTGGAGTACCACGTACCGCGTCGATGACATTCACCGCTCGGTACTCTTTCCAGGGCAAGCTTTTGAATCAGCCTTTAATACCAAAGGACTTTGGATGATCGACCGCGGTATCCAGAATTCGTACGCTCGTGGCTTCAAATCAAAGGAGATGGCAAAGGAAGCGGCAAAGCAATCGAAGACTTAAAGCAACACTGGTAGTTGACCACAAAACCTTTTCGTAAATATTCACTGAGGAACTCACTATGCAACTTTATCCTTACCTGATTACGCTTCTTGAAACGACCGCGGAAAAGAACACCGTGAGCACAGACATCACAGGTGATCAAGTCCGCTCGCCAGAAGACCTCCCAGAACGTTTGATCGCTGGAATGCTCGATTCCGAAAGCTTTCACTACAGTGAAGCTGATGGAAAAGCGCAGTGGAGCGCCACTTGGAAGAGCTGGAACGATGAGTTACGGCTCGATGTGAGCTGGATCGCTGGCAAAAAGTGGACGGCTTCGATTAGCTGGAAAGACGCCAATCTGATCAGCGCTGCCGCAGCGAGTGACGCGCCTCTTTCGCGCGTTCTTGAAAAGCTGAGAGGCGTTTATTCGTCAATGTGCCAATGTCCGTACGCCATGGACTTTTTGCCCGCGAAACGAAAAAAGTTTTCCTTGCCAGACGGTCCTCGTCTCATGCTTTTCATGCCAATTCACGCTGATGATATCCAGGCGCTCTTAGATAGCTTGAAGGCGCACCGCGAGCAGTTTGTCACGGATGTGATTGTACGCATAGGCTTAGTGGAAGTCCAAGTCACCAAGCCCGCCACCGATTACCTCAGCGAACTTTCTCCGAGAGGCATGCACGAAAGTACGGGCGTGAGATTGCATGTTGGCCAGGAGCTGCTAAGTGGTTCCTGCTGTGGTGCAAACGGCATCTACGTGGCTGGTGTCCATTTAGGCTTTGCAGATTTGCCATTGATGCAGAACATCTGGAAAAAAATCCCACCAAGGTTCCCCTACTTCTCTGGTCAAGGCATGGATATTTCTGCAGCCGACAGCGCTGCGAAGGTAAAAATTGCTAAGGTCAAACGTATGCATCTCTTCTGGAGCATTGAAGGAGAAGGTTGGAGCTCTTGGTACCGCTTTGACACTGCGCTGCACGCGCTATTTGATCCGTACGATCGAGACATTGAAGTTGACATATTCGATGATTTAACGGGTATGGAATTGCTCAGGATCGCGTACGAGTATGCAGAAGAACTAGGCTACTAATTCAAGAAGGAGCGCCAGGAGAGAGCTTGGCGCTCCACTTTCAAAACTCTCGGAAATTTTTCCTGAACGACCATTGAGGAACTCACTATGGATATTTTCTATCCACCACTCATCAATCTTTTTGAAACGACTTCACAAAAGAATACCGTGAGCACGAAAATCACTGGTGATCAAGTTCGCTCTCCCGAAGACCTACCACGCCGTTTGATCGCTGGACTACTCGATCCTGAAAGTTTTCACTACAGCGAAGCAGATGGGAAAAAACAATGGAAAGCCACTTGGAAGAGCTGGGACGATGAGTTGCAGCTCGAAGTGAGCTGGACCGCTGGAGAAAGGTATGAGGCCTGGATTTATGCGAAAGGCCACGCGCTGCTCGGCGGTGTCGGAGCGGGCAACGCGCCTCTTGCTTATGCTCTCATGCAGTTGCGAGGCCTGTATGCGCAAATGTTGAAGAGTCACTACCTCAACATTTTCTCACCAGCACGCCAAGAAGCATTTTTCCTGCCAGATGGTCTTCGTCTCATGTTTCTTATGCCGATTCATGCCGAAAACATCAAAGAGTTCTGGGAAATTTTAGAGTCGCATCGTGAAGAACTGATTACGGGCGTCACAGTTCGCTTGGGACTATTGGAAGCTCAAGTTAGCACACCTGCCGATGATTACCTCGAGGAATTCTCTCCTGAAAACCTCTACGAAAGCACCGGTGTGAAGGCTCATCTCGGTCAACAATTGATAAATGGTCGATGCCGTGTCACGACGAAGATGTACACGGTTGGAATGCATTTTGGTCTTGCAGATTTGCCATTGCTTCATCACATCTGGTGGCTGTTTCCGCCATTGAGACCCTACTTATACGGCAATGGAATGGATATTTCGACCGCTTCCGAGGTTTTGCTGGTCAAACGAACTGATGTATTCTGGGATATTTACGCGGATGATTGGCTCACCTCTTACCGCGTTGATCCAACGTTGCAAACGCTCTTTAATCCGAACAAAACTGACATTCCAACGCCAGGAGCCGAGACAGGTCTCAAATGGCTCGATGGTGCAATTCAAACTGCTAAGGTTCTAAGGTTCTAAGCTTCTAACCAAAGAAAACGGAGCGTCAGGCGAAAGCTTGGCGCTCTTTACATTCTGCTAGAATTCCTCTACCGACTTTTTCCTCCTTTTTCCTCTTCTTGCCGTGATCATGCTCAAGGCCTAACGCACGATGCTTCTCGCTTCTTCTTTTTGGCTAGCCATCACGATTTTCGTGGTGACCATGGTTTTTGTCATTTGGCAACCTCGTGGGCTCAATATTGCCTGGAGTGCAAGTGCTGGAGCACTTTTGGCGCTCCTTTCTGGTGTGATTAGCCTGAGCGACATTCCTCTCGTTTGGTCAATTGTTTGGAATGCCACAGCAACGCTCATCGCCATTATTGTCTCCACTCTTCTTCTTGATGAGGCAGGCTTTTTCCAGTGGGCTGCGCTTCACGTGGCGCGCTGGGGAAAAGGTTCGGGACTTCGCCTTTTTCTCTACATCATTCTCATGGGCGCAGTCACTTCCGCGCTTTTTGCTAACGATGGCGCAGTACTTATTCTGACGCCGATTCTGATGGCGATGCTTCACGTCCTTCATTTTGAAAAACGCGCTGCGCTTGCCTTTGTGATTGCCACGGGCTTCATTGTGGATAGCGCTAGTATTCCGCTTATCGTCTCTAACCTCGTCAATATCCTTTCTGCTGACTTCTTTGGGCTCAATTTTGCGCAGTATGCAAGCGTCATGGTCCCTGTGAACGTTGTGGGTGTCCTCGCTGCACTTCTCGTGCTCTGGGCCTTTTTTAAAAGCGATATCCCGCTCTCCTACAAGACCGAAAAGCTCCCCCTACCCGTTACCGCTATCAAGGACCCTCTCACCTTTAAAGCGGGCTGGATCGTGTTAGCGATGCAGCTCATCGCGTTCTTTGTGCTGGAACCCATTGGTGTGCCCGTTTCTTTGGTCTCTGCCGTGGCAGCGCTCGTGCTCTACCTCATTGCGCTTCGTGGCGGGAAGATCCAAACGAAAGAGGTCTTTAAAGCCGCGCCTTGGCACATCGTGATTTTCTCGGTGGCGATGTATCTGGTGGTCTATGGGCTCAAGAATGTCGGTTTAACAGAAGCCTTGGGCTCCATTTTGACGTGGTTAGCAAACCAGGGACTTTGGGTGGCGACTGTGGGGACAGGCCTTATCAGTGCGCTTCTCTCTTCAACGATGAATAATCTCCCGTCAGTTTTAATTGGCGCTCTTGCAATCGACGCAAGTAGTGCTACAGAAATTGTCCGTTCGGGAATGATCTATGCACACATCATCGGTTGCGATTTGGGACCAAAAATCACGCCGATCGGAAGTCTTGCGACACTCCTTTGGTTATTCGTCTTGGCGAAAAAAGACCTCACGATTACCTGGGGAATGTATTTCCGTGTGGGGATCGTTTTGACGATTCCGGTGCTCCTTATCACGCTCCTCGCGCTCGCCCTCTTCCTCTCATTTTGACGCTCTAAGCCTCCTTAGCTTAAAAGCTTGCCAAAGCGTATTTTTTGGAGTATCGTATGAATAACTTCGGTACATTGTATGTATAATGTCTATACAATGTACTTCTGACTGATTTTAAAAAAGGACCCTCCCCATGGCAGAAACTACGACCATCAGTATCCGTGTAGACCCGGAAATCAAGAAGCAGTGTGAAGCGCTCTATGAAGAATTAGGGCTCAATTTGACGACGGCGATCAACATCTTTTTGCGTCAATCACTGCGCACAGGTGGCCTTCCTTTTGAAGTTAAAGCCTTCGCTTTTAAGAAGTCACTTCCCAAAAAGTCGGAAAGCAAAAAAGCGGAAATTGCAGAACCTGAGGCTGAGGAATATCCCGATGTTGAAACAGCACTTCAGGAATTAAAACGCTACATTACGACGACGGATTAAAGAGCTTTCCTCAAGCAAAAACGCACTTCATTGAAGTGCGTTTTTTTGTGCCCAAAAAGAAGGTCCCGCCTTCCATTTGAAGAACGGGACCCGCTTTTGAAGATTTGTCGAAAAAGACTTAGGCGTTCTTCTTCGAGAGCAAATCGCGAATTTCGCGCAAGAGAGCGATGTCTTCCGGCGTCGGAGCAGGAGCAGCAGCGGCCTCTTCTTCCTTAGCCTTAGCGAAGCGAGCAGCTTCAGCTTCAAGGCGCTTACGAAGGGAGGTCACAGCCTTGATCAACCAGAAGATCACGAAGGCCAAGAGGAGGAACTGCACAACGGCGGTCAAGAAAGCACCGTAGCCAAAGACCGTGGCACCAGCCTTCACCAAGGCGTCGTACGTTTCCGGACCCGTGTAACCTTCCACTGGCTTCAAGACAACGAAGAGGTTCGTGAAGTCAGGACGACCGACCAAGAAGCCCAAGAGCGGGTTCACGATGTCTTTCACGAGACTGTTAACGATATTGGAGAAAGCCGCGCCGATGATCACAGCAACAGCCAAGTCCATCACATTGCCCTTGGAAATAAAGGCCTGAAATTCTTTCAAAAATTGACTCATAGTTGAATAGTGTATGTTGAAAGTTTATGTGCACCACTCAAAGGAAAGTACTTCCCCGTGAGTGACGTACCTATTTAAGAAGACGCAGCGCGTTTTCTAAAGCAAAAGAGACAGCTTCATCTTCACGCAACAGTGTCTTCTCATTCAATACCGTGAAGTTTAACGGAAAGATCGCCGTTATGCCTAAAGAATAGAGATTTTTTGCGCAGACTTTTAATTCTTTTGTCAAAAGAATGATGCGAGCCGAGTGCTCTTCTCGCAGAAGGGAACCTAAAAATGCCCCTTCGTTGAGCATCTCTTCCGTGACTTCGGGAAGCACGGCAACGAGATAATCGACTCCAGTTAAGCGTGGTTCAGCCGCTTTTTGAGAAGCTAAGAGCGCTTCAGTCCCGCCCTCTTTCACTTCTGCACGAATCATGCCACGAAGCCCTGCGAGCGCCCCACCGCCTGTGAGACCACCAGCAAGGCCCAAAATCTTTTCGCCACCTTGGCGACGAATCGTGTTGGCCAAGTGTTTGAACCCTTCCGCGAGCGCTTTTAAGTGAGGAGCTTCGACGCCAGGCTCTTTGGCAATTTCATTTAAGAGCGTCTGTGGGCTATTAAGCGTATCAGCGCTTTCTGCTAAGACCGTAATCGTTTGCGCGTGTGGACGCAGGAAAAATTGGTTCGGGGCGATTTTGTCAATCGCGGCGAGGTTTCCCCCAACAGGCAAGAAAGGTTGCCCCTGTTGATTGATAAAGCGCACACCAAGCGCTGCGACCATCCCGCAACCAGCGTCCGCACTGACCATCCCCGCTAGACTCACGAGAATATGTTTGTGCCCAGCGGAGAGCGCGTGCCCAATCAATTCCCCTACGCCAAAGCTCGTTGTGTTAAGTGCGCCGAAACCTGGCTGGCGCAATTGGACGCCTGCGGCTTCCGCTGCGGAAACGACCGCCGTATCCCCAGCGCTTAAATAGCGTGCGCTAATACGAGCGCCACAAAGGCCCATCACGGGCATAACGACAAATTGCCCACCCATGGCGTCGCGGAAGCGCTCAAGAATATTGCCAGAGGCCTTTCCCCCATCGAGATCTTTGATCGTGGCATCGGGAAAGACGTTTTTCACGCTCTGGTTAATTAGAAGCTTTAAACGATCCGCCGACAAGGACGGACTCAAATTTTCAGTAATGGCGGCTAACTGCATGCTTATCTCTTCGTTAGGTATCCAGCTTCTCTGGATAGTCATAGTGCTTCTCATTCTAGCAAAGCCTTCTCAGAGAAGGCGCTCAAAACGCTTAGAAGTGAGGAGAGTGATGCGCTTTTGAGCTGGAAAGAATGTGTTTAACCTTTGCAGATGTTTCATTCTTTTCTAATTCGCAACACTTAACGCCAACGAGGTAATCCTTTTTGATCAATCTCTATACTTTAAAGCTCATCGGTGGCAATGGGAGCCGCTGGTATTGGCTACTCTAGAGAGACAGATAGAATGCAGAAGAGAACTTTTTTGAAGGCGGCACTGGGTGGTGCGACGATGTTGGGGACGGGTTTTATGAGCGTGGCAAAGGCCGCAGAACCTGCTGCAGATCCGACGATCGATGTGGAAGCCGCTGATTATTGGGCTGGAATTTTGACGAAATACCGTCACGACAATAAAGTGCAAGACGTGATGTTGGTGCGCTACTTGGGCGGCTGCAAAGCAACGATTCAGTTCTTTCACAAGGGCGTGAATGACGCCTGGGAGCTTCTCTTTGAGTCTGAAGGCTTTGTGGGAAAGAATGGCATTGATAAGGAAGGCGAAGGCGACGCGAAAACGCCAACGGGTGACTTTGGTATCCTGCGCGCCTTTGGCATTTTGCCAAACCCCGGGACAACGCTCACCTACATTGATGTGACGCCGACGACCTATGCGTGCGACGAAAAAGGTCCCTACTACAACACCATTATCGATGCGAAAACCGTGACAGGTCATCCGTGTAAAGGCGAAGAGATGTACGAATACTCTCCTCAGTACAACTATGGTCTTGAAACGGACTTTAATAGTGAGCGCGTCTACCCCAAGGGGAGTGCCATTTTCCTTCACTGCAAAGGGGTGAAGCCCTACACGGGTGGTTGCATTGCGATTGACCAGGCCTTAATGAAGCGCGTGCTTCAGATCGCAAGCCCTGGCATGCGCATTGTGGTGCATCGCAACTAAAGCGAATGACATAAAAAATTGGCGAGAGAGACTGTTAATGATCCCCCTCGCCTTTTTCTTCGCTAAGCTAAAGAGCAGTTATGCTCCCGTGGCTGCCTTCGTCCCGGCGATACGGCCAAAGACCAAGCAGTCAAGAATCGCCACCGAGCCTAAGCGCACTGCACCGTGCACGCCACCCGTGGCTTCGCCAGCGGCATAAAGACCCGGAATCGGTTCGTCATTTAAGACGTCGATCACGTGGCAGTCCATGTCGGTCACTAGACCGCCCATGCAGTGGTGAACCTTGGGAGAGAGTTCGCCAATGTACCACGGGCCTTCCGTCATCGGAACCTGGTCGTTATTGATGTAGCGACCTAAGACCGGATCCTTCTTCGCTTTCACGTAGCCGTTAAAGTCTTCAATCGTCTTCTTCAAGGCGACTGGATCAACACCACAGGCCTTAGCCATATCTTCAATGGTGTCAAACTTTTCAACGAGTTTACGTTCAAGCATCTTTTCCATGAAGCCAGGACGCTGTTTCTTCATCGGGGCAACGTTGGGTTCGTTAGCCACAGCCCAGCACTTCTTGCCTTTAACCTGTTCCACCATGATCGCGTCAGCGCGGACCTTACGGTTGGCGAGTTCGTTAACGAAGCGTACGCCGTCACTATTAACCCAAATACCGTATTCGGCGGCTGCCGTCTGGTTAAACATCCAGCCAATGCCTAAGCCCTTTTCACGCGGGTTACCCCACGGACCGCACTGCACCCAGTCGTTTTGCACTTGGAGTGCGCCGATGTTGGAGGTTTCGCGCCAGAGTTCAGACGTCGCACCAGGCTGATTCGTCGAGTCGAGCTTGTCGGAGAGCTTCGGATCCTGGTACATACGGTATTTGACGTCAGCCGCAAAACCGCCGTAGCAGAGCACCACGCCCTTCGTGGCCTTCAAGAACTTCGTCTTCCCAGAGTCTTTCTTCGGGAATTTGTAGCCTTCACGGACTTCCAAACCTACCACACGGCCGTCTTTGGCGCGGATAATGTGTTCAACGAAGCACTTCGTCTGGACGGGAATACCCAATTCTTTGCAGCGTTTGAGCTGTTGGTTCACAATCCCAGAACCCGAACCATTCTTCGTCGTCACATAACGCGGTACCGAGTGACCGCCTTCCTGACCAATGGCGTCAGGGAGGTATTCAACGCCCAATTCCTTGATGGTCCATTCGTAGTTAGAGAGTGCGCTTTGTGCGAGCAGACGAACCTTTGGCATATAGTTCATGTAGAGCCCAGCTGCCAAAATGTCTTTTTCGAGCAATTCGGGCGAGTCTTCAATGCCGTGCATCTTCTGCTGCGGGCAGCCCGTCGCGGTCAAAATACCGCCATTGATGATGGAGTTGCCACCAGGCGTTACCATCTTTTCGAGCACCACGACGTTAGCGCCAGCCTTCTTGGCTTCAAGCGCGGCAGCAAGCCCAGCAAAGCCAGAGCCAATGACGATCACGTCGTAGGTTGCATCCCACTGCTTCGGTTCGTCGCTTGTGCGAGCTTGGGCAACGCCAGTCAAGGCGATAGCGCCACCAGCAATCGTGCCTTCTAACAAACGACGGCGGGAAATATCGGTCATAGTTGTGTCTCCTCAAAGAGTGTATGAGCTCCGCTCTTTAGTGTGGTCCCCTTCTTGCGTCCAAGTGTCGTGTGAGGACGGCTAAAGGCAAAGCGGTGGAAAAGTGGCGGTGAAGCCACTTTACTCTTCAAGAATAGCCTGAGTGTGTCAAGAAAACTAGTAGTTTTTACCCCTACTCTCCGAATGGAAAGCCTTTGAAAAATAACGATTTTTCTTCTTTTTCGTGAGACACAAAAAAGGCCACAAGATTTGCGCTTAATGTGCGTTTTCTTGTGGCCTCAGTCTAAGTCGGTGACTCAGTTACTTGAGCGGAAGCTCTTGATCCTGCATCGAGTCGAAATTCTTTTCGCCTTCTTCTGCGGTCTTAGCCTGACCCCAAACATCACCCCAGTCGCCCGAGAGAGCGCCCTTGGCGTAGTCCGTGGCACGGTTTTCGAAGAAGTTCGTGTGCGTCACGCCCAGCATGGCGTCCACCCAAGGAAGCGGATTCTTCTTGACGCCAAAGATCGCCTTCATGCCGAGGCCCAAGAGGCGGCGGTCAGCGATGTAGCGGATGTAGTCACGCACTTCACCGCGCGTCAAGCGCTTCATTTCCGAGACGCCGAAAGCGAGGTCAATGAACTTGTCTTCCAAATCGACCATCACTTCAGCGATGGTGTAGATGCGAGACTTCAGCTCATCGGTCCAGAGTTCGGGACGCTCTTTGATGTATTCACGGAAAAGCTTCGTCATCGATTCCGTGTGAAGCGTTTCGTCAGCGATAGACCAAGAAATAATCTGGCCCATGCCCTTCATCGTGCCGTTACGCGTGAAGTTCAAAAGCATCACGAAGGAGGAAAAGAGCTGCATCCCTTCGGTGAAAGCCGAGAAGGCAGCAATCTGTGCAGCCAATTCCGTATCCACTTCGCTCACTTCGTTAAAGAAGTTGTGCTTAGCAGCCATGGCTTCGTACTGCAAGAATTCGTTGTAGATCGATTCAGGCAACCCCAACGTTTCAATCAAGTGCGAATAAGCGGCAATATGCACGGCCTCACGACCCGCAAAGCTCGAGAGCATCATGCGCACTTCTGGGTGATGGAAACGCGGCAGATAGTTATTCACGTAAGCGCCCGAGACGTCGATGTCACCCTGCGTAAAGAAGCGAAGAATCTTCGTTAAGAAGTCTTTTTCGGATTCCGTCAACTTCGTGTTGTAATCCTTCACGTCTTCGAGCATCGGGACTTCCGTCCAGAGCCAGTGCATCTGTTCACTTTCCATAAAGGCTTCATAGGCCCAAGGATAGCTAAAGGGCTTGTAGTAGTTACGCGTGCCCAAGAGGCCCTTATCGTCAATTTCTTCTGCCATTTGTCGTTTCCTTTTCTTTTGAATTGAAATTCTGCTGAATTAGCCTTCGCAAGCGAGACACGTCGTGTCGTCCGCCACGCTCGTCATATCGATTTCGTCTTCGATACGCTTACGCTGCACCTGAACGCCCACGCGGTCAGCCTTACGCAGTTTGTCAGAGCGGTTGTAGTAGAGGCTCTTCAAACCGCGCTTCCAAGCCATGAAGTGGCAAGCATGCAAGTAGCCAATCGACACATCAGGGGAGAAGAACATATTCACGCTCTGACCCTGGTCGATAAACTGCTGACGGTCTGCAGCCATTTCAATAATCCAGCGTTGATCGATTTCGATCGCGGTCTTATAGGTATTGCGGATCTGCTCAGGAATGTCTTCACGGTGCTGAATCGAGCCATCATGCGCGATGATATCGGCCCAGAATTCTTCCGTATCCAAACCCAAACGAGCGACTTCGGCTTTTAAGAAGCGATTCTTCATGATGTAAGCGCCCGAGATCGTATCCTGACGATAGATGTTGGCGCGATACGGTTCAATCGAGGGGCTCGTGCCACCCATGATCAAAGAGGAAGAAGCGTTCGGGGCCACGGACATCCAGTGCGAGAGACGACGACGTACGCCAGACTCAGCGGCATCTGGGCAAGCACCACGGCGTTCGCACAAGTGGCGGTCAGCTTCTTCGCAAGCCTGACGGATGTGGCGGAAAATGGCCATATTCGTCACCTTAGCCACGACGGATTCAAACGGGATACGGTTCTTTTGTAAGTAAGCATGGAACCCAAGCGCACCCAAGCCCACCGAGCGTTCACGCATGGCGGAATAGCGAGCGCGAGAGATCGTATCGGGCGCATGATCGATGAAGTACTGAAGCACGTTATCCAAGAATTCCAACACGTCTTCAATGAACTGCGGCACATGACGCCACTGGTCATAGTATTCGAGGTTCAAAGAAGAGAGGCAGCACACCGCAGTGCGTTCGTTTGAGGTGGGCAAGAAGATTTCCGTACAGAGGTTCGAGCCATGGATCTTTAAGCCCTTATCCTTTAACCAGCTCGGCAACGCACGGTTAGCCGTGTCGGTAAAGACCAAGAAGGGTTCGCCCGTGTGCATACGCATTTCAAGAATACGCTGCCACAAGTCGCGAGCGCTCACCACGTCCACTACTTCACCGGTTGTCGGGTGCTTCAATTCCCAAGAGTCATCCGCGTCCGAGTCACGCATCGAGGCTTCAATCTTTTCCATGAAGGCGTCCGAAATATTGACGCCATGGTGAAGATTCAAGGCCTTCATGTTCTGGTCACCAGTGGGTTTGCGCATTTCAATGAAGGGAATAATGTCCGGATGGTCAATCGACAAGAAAGCGGCATAGGAACCACGACGCGTCGAGCCTTGACGATAAGCCAAGCAAGCGGCGTCATAGACTTTCAAGTGCGGCATCACGCCCACGGACTTTTCGTCAGCCGAGCGGATTTCGACGTGAATCCCAACACCACCCCCAAGCATGGAGAGCCAATTGACTTCAGAGAGCGTATTCACAAGCCCTTCGGCGCTGTCTTCCATGTAGGAGAGAAAGCAGGAAACTGGCAAACCCTTTTTCGTGCGACCAAAGGCCAAGATCGGCGTAGCAAAACTCAACCAATGCTGGCTCGCATAGTCATAAATACGTTGGGCATGTTCAGGGTTCGAGGCAAAGGCTTCGGCCACAAACTTCAAACGTTCTTGCGGGCTCTTTTCATCGGGGCGCATATAGCTTTCACGCAAGCGCATCAGCCCCAACTCATCAAACAACTTATCGCGACTCAAATCGATTTGCACAGACATTGTGAGTTCCTAAAATCTTTCGACAAAACAACCCCTTAGCACAATGAAATCTCCATTTTTCTTCCATCATGTAGGGGGAATATGGGTGGCTAAACACAACAGATTGTGTTTCACAGTGGGCTCAATACTACCTGTTTTTTTTGAGTTTCGCAAAAAGTATTGAGCATTCTTTCGACCTACTCATCCTTTAAGTGAGCAGAAGAAAGTGAGAATCATTCTAGCAAAGCCTAGTGGTGTGGCGACTTCAGGAAAAAATGTCGCAAAAAGAAAATTTGCGCCTTTTTGACCTATCGTCAAAGAAGATGCTTTTAGCTCGTTTTGGCTATTGACGATTGGAAACTTTTTGCTCTAGCGCTAAACCTTAGCTTTTTGGTCGGCTTTTTGATAGAATGGAAAGACTATGTGTTTTGTCTACTAGTAGTGAAGAAACTATATCTAGGGGTGAGCACCCTTTTCTCTCCCCTCTTCTCTCGCTACTTTTTTACTGAATTGGAGCCCATTATGGCCATTAAGATTGTGACCGATGCCACCCTCGAGGCGGATGTTCTGAAAGCGACTCGTCCCTTTATTCTTGCTGTGGGTGCCACTTGGTGTGCTGACTGCCGTCGCGCTGCACCCTTCTTCCAGAAGTTTGCTGGCGAATTTGCGGATCGCGCTGATTTTGGTGCCGCTGATAGCGAAAAGAATCCCGCTATTGTTGAAAAGTACCGCGTGGTGAACATCCCCACCATGGTGGTTGTCAAAAATGGCGAAGAAGTCGACCGCGTAGTCGAAGTTCGCACCCCTTCTGAATTGAAGGCTTTTATCGAAAAGAACCTCTAATCGGGTTACCCTTCGAGAATTTAAACCCCGGTAGTCCTCTATCGGGGCTTTCTTTGCTTTAGATTTACGATTTCGCTATGGTGATTGACGTCCCCCAGAATAAAGCCTATGCGCTTCTCACAGGCGGTCCTACGGTCTTTATCACCTCTCGCTCCCCAGAAGGGCGTGACAACGTGATGGCCAACGCCTGGAATACCCTTTTTAATATGGATCCCACACAGGTGATCGTTGTTTTCGACTTGGGGCACGACTCCACGAAGAACATCATCGCTTCGGGTGAATTCGGCATTTCGGTTCCTGGCAACGCCTTAAAGAAAGGGTTGATTGGTGCTGGCACGATGCACGCTCGTGATATCACAGAAGATAAGTTTGCCTACGCGCACTTAGAAAAGCTCCCTGCCCGCCAAATTAACGCCTCCTTAGTGGGTGGTGCCTTGGCTCATCTTGAATGCCGCATCATGGATCCTGAGCTTTTTGCTCGTACAGGGATTGCCTTGGCGGAAGTGGTCGCCGCTCAGGTGGAAGAAGACTATTGGGATGGCGCAAGCCTTATTTGCGACAACCGTCCTGAACAGACGCTTCATAGCGCAGGCGCTTACACCTACTTCCCGCGCGGCCATGTGCAGCCGTGGAGCCCGCGATAACGCGTTTTAGGTGCACCTAAAAGAAGAACTAGCAGGTTTTGCGACTTGCTAGTTTTTTTGTGCCTCAAAAAAAATGCAGATAAAAAAACGCACCGAAGGAAGGAGTCAACCGACGGTGCGTTCTCATGAAGCGCCTTTAGTACCATAGTGCAACTGCTCTCTCTTTCAGTTACACCATGTCAAGGAGAATGCAAGCTTAAAAGCGAGCGTCACTCGGACGAATGGGAGGTGAAAATCGCACTGGAGGAGCTCAAGCCCTCAAGCTTGCAGGCTCATAGTAGCACCGAAAATCCTTATTGGGTATAGGTAAATACCCGATGAAAAATTCGCGTCAAATACGTGGACAAAATTTCAGGACGAGGAAGACTCTGTTCACTCGTCCTGCTTTCTCTCAGAGGAGAAGTGCGCGAGAGGCGCGCTAGAGCCACCAGACCAATTGCCAGGCTGAAATCGCGGCCTCAATTTCTTCCACACTCTTGACAATAATGAGGAGCTCTCGCCCGGCTTCGTCTTTAGGAGGATTCGCAAGAAGCCCTTCCAAGTATGGGCTTTTTTCTTCCAAGGCGGTATGCCAGAGGAGCACTGGACGCTCCATATCAAGCGCCTTCTGAATCAAGGTTTCTGTCACGCCATTGGGGCGCAGGTACATGATAAGAATCGCCGTGCCGATCGCCGCAAAGACTTGTTGGCGGTAACTCAAGACTTCAAGGCGTTCTTTCTCGTCCAAGGCGAGCCCACGCACCTGTGGGACCAAGGAGACGACCACCCCACCCGCGTCACAAATCGCGTGCCCCAACTCGCGGCGTCCTTTTGGCCATGGTGCGCCAAAAGGCGAGCAAACAATGGCGCCACTCGTTGCGGGATGTTCTGGATCGGGATTTTCGGCATGCAAACTCCCCTCGTGAGCGGCCATATCAATATTAGAGAGCATACCGCTTACGATGAAAACGCCGTGCGAGGCTAACGCTTGGCAAAGCGACTCGGTATCGGCACGACAAGCCTCAGAAGCTTGGCGCGATCCAGCGACCACAAGGCGTACTTGACGCCCCAGTAGAGATAGGTCGCCTTCGTACACCAACACTCTGGGCGGGTGATCCACTAAGAAGAGATCCTCGGGCTACTCGCGCGCACTATCGGCCACCCATTGCACTTCTTCGGGCAGGGAGGAAGTGATTAGGCGGGCTACTGCCTCCTTAGTCGCTCGCGGAAAGTGCGATGCTTCCTGCTCGAGGAAACGATCGTAGTCTTCTCGCTCAATAAAGGGAGTTGTTGCCATGATATACCTTCTTCTTGTCAGAGGGATTGTCCCTTACGACAAGCGTGGCGAGTGCTGTGCATTTGCACGTTTCTCTAGGGGGATTGGGTCCTCAACGTTAGGAGTTTTAAAAAGAGTCTCGGGGGAATTGTTCAATTTCATATTACCCTCTCGGATCAAATCTTCCTATAGTGTAAAACCCTGAGAATTTTACTCAATTTTCAGATTTTCTTCTGTGAGAGTAGTGAGTAGATTTAAATCGAATTTTGGTCTCTTTTGAGGATTAAAATCCTAGCCTTTTGGCGGGAAAATTTTCTTCGCGTAAAAAACGAAGAGGCAAAGAAAAAGGCAACTCATGCTTCCGGCTAGGAAAAGCGCGAATTGCCTTTAGTGCTTTGACAAAACAGAGCGGCCATCTCACGCTCAGTTTGTCGTGAGGAGCGCGAGAAGAGAACCCTCTTCCCACGCCCACCACATTAAAGCGTCACTTTTATGTGATTACTTGGCAGCGGCAGCAGCCTGAGCCTTCTTCACATAGATGTAGGACTGCTGACCAGCGATACGACCGAAGGTGACGATGTCAGCCTGAGCGTTACCGCCCAAACGGTTACCACCGTGCACACCACCGGTGACTTCACCAGCAGCGAAGAAGCCCGGGATCACCTGACCCTGGGTGTTGTAAACCTGAGTCAAGGAGTCGATCTTGATACCGCCCATGGTGTGGTGAACAGCCGGGGTGATCAAGATAGCGTAGAACGGACCCTTGTCGAGGTCACGCGGCATGTTGGCGCGGTCGAATTCGTCCTTCTTAGCAGCCTTGCCCTTCTTGTAGGAGTCCAACGTGGCCTTCAAGGTGTTGGCATCAACGCCCATCTTGCCAGCGATTTCATCAAGGCTTTCGCCAGACAAAGCGTACGGAGCCTTGATGTAGTTGTTGGTAGCCTTCAAGGACTTCTGCATATCGGAGTCAAAGAAGAGGTAAGCCACACCGTCTTTCTGCTTCAAAATAGCAGCAGACACAGCGTCACGCGTTTCGAGTTCGTTGAAGAAGCGTTTGCCTTCCTTGTTGATCAACACAGCGCCGTTACCACGAACAGCTTCGGTGATCATTTCGCCAACGTTAGGCACAACGGTCGGGTGGGTCTGAATTTCAGCCATGTCGACCAAAGCGGCACCAGCCTTTTCAGCAAGCACAACGCCTTCACCGGTAGCACCCGGGTGGTTCGTCGTGGAGAAGCCCTTCAAGCGGGGCACATACTTCGAGACCATGGCGTTGTTAGCACCGAAACCACCAGCGGCGTCAACCACAGCGGTAGCGTGGATGGTGTATTCACCGTCCTTCTTGCTCTTGACTTTAATACCGGTCACGCGACCAGCCTTATCCTTCAAGATTTCGAGAGCGTCGGTGTTGGTGCGGATGTCGATGTTGCGAGCCTTAGCAGCGGTCGTCAACGTACGGATCACTTCCGGGCCAACCAAAGCGCCACCGGTCGGACGGTGGGTACGGGGCTGAGAAGCACCGGCCATCAAACCAACGTCACGGAAGTCGCCGCCCAAAGCGAGCAACCATTCCACAGAGCTGGAAGCCTTGGTGACGAGCGTGCGAACGAGGTCAGGATTGTTCTTCCAGTGACCGCCCTTCATCGTATCGAAGAAGGCGATTTCCGGTGTATCGAACGTGCCCTTGGCCTGCTGAAGAGCCGTAGCAGCAGCGTTCATACCGCCAGCAGCGCGAATCGTGTTACCGCCAGGGAAGGCCATCTTTTCAACAACGATAACCTTAGCACCCAAGTTCGTGGCTTCCACAGCAGCCGACAAACCAGCGCCACCAGCACCGATCACGGCGATGTCAGTCGTGACATCTTCAGCAGCAAAAGCAGAACCAAAAGCGGCGGACAAGGCCACTGCAACGAGAAGTTTTTTCATTCAAGTGTCTCCGTAAAAATGAATCTAATACCGTGGAATCTGTGCCCCGCCCCTTTCTTTTCCTGAAAGGGCTCGTCGTTTCTCCTTCGAACCCCAGTTGAGAAAAAAACTGCGTTACACAGTGCAACACCACTGTATCGAACTCTGTCATTGTATATCTAAAGTGGAGTAAGGGTTAACACTAACGAATGTAAAGATTCTTCTAGAATTTGACCTAAATCGTATGAGAGAGAAAAAATTAACCTTTCTAAGGCATTTTTCTTAGTGAGGAAAAAAATCTCTAGTCGTGAGTAGCTTTTCCTTAAATTCTCTCTGACTTTTCTCGCTTTTTGCCTTCTTTTTCGCCTCTCCTCTTAGAATTACCTATTGGGAGGTAGAAGTGAGGCTCAACGCCCGCCCTGCTTTCCTTTAAGCGAAACCTCCTAGACACACGAAAGAATGCGCTTCTCCTCGATATAATCTAAGGATCGTGACAACGCTTTTTCGAGAACTGGAGGTAAGAGAGGATGGAGCAAAAGAGGCTCTCTAAAGAGTTGAGAGCGCCTGCGAAGGTAAGGCGCTTCGCTCTGCTCGCCTTGACGCTTGCCACACTAGCAACAGTGGGGAGCGCTTCCTTGGTAAGCGCAGAACCTGTTTTGAACGCCCCACACTCTTTAAAAGAGTATGGAGAAAAAACGCTTTTTTCGGCTTTTTCCTCCCGCTCGCCCAAAACCCTCGACCCTCAGCGCTCTTACGTCTCTGACGAAGCGACTTACGTCTCTGCCATTTATGAGACGCTCTATCAGTATCACTATTTAAAGCGTCCCTACGAAATTATTCCGAGAACGGCGGAATCTGTCGTGCACCCCACCTACCTAGATAAGGATGGAAAGGTGCTGCCAGAAAATGCCCCGCCAGAATTAATTGCCGAGTCGCAGTACGACATTAAGATTCGCCCAGGGATTCAATTTGCGCCCCACCCCGCCTTTGTGATGGAAAAAGACGCGAGTGGCAAGATGGTGGGGAAATATTGGCATCTTTCCGCAGAAGAAGCCCGAGGGAAACGTAGCCCCGATGATTTTCCTGAGAAAGCCACGCGTGAGCTCACCGCTGCAGACTATGTTTATGGCGCAAAGCGCTTAGCAAACCCGCGCCTAGTGAGCCCAGTACTTTCGATTTTGTCTGAACACGTCGTGGGGCTTGAAGACTATGCGGCAAAACTCGCTCAACTAGAGAAGGCAGAAAAAGCCGCAGGCACGGCTGCGCCCTATTTTGACCTTGACCGCGTACCCTTTACTGGTGTGGTGGCGCTCGACAAATACACCGTCCGTTATCGCATCAAGGGAAAGTACCCGCAGTTTAACTACTGGCTCACGATGAACTTTTTGGCGCCAATGCCCATTGAAGCAGATCGCTTTTTCTCGCAACCGCTTTTAGCCGCAAACAATTTCACCTTGAATACCTGGCCCGTGGGCACAGGGGCCTTCATGATGGCGAAATTCTTAGAAAATCGCCAGCATGTCCTTGTGCGTAATCCCCTTTTCCGTGGGGAAACCTACCCCTGTGAAGGGTCTGCTGGCGACAAAGAAGCGGGATTGCTTGATGCGTGTGGCACGCCCTTGCCACGCGTTGATAAAGTCGTTTTTGATATTGAAAAAGAAGGTGTCCCGCTGCAGAGTAAATTCCTGCAGGGCTACTACGACTCGCCTTTAATTGACCGCGTCGATATGGGCGGCGGTTTTGCCGTGGCAATGGGCGACAGCCCTGAAAAAGCGGCGCTTTATCGTGAAAAAGGCCTGCAATTGCCTAAATCCGTTGAAGCGGGAATTTTCTATATTGGCTTTAACTGGAAGGATCCTCTCTTGGGTGGCGCGGGCGATAAGGCCTCACAAGAGCGCGCTCGCTACCTTCGTCAAGCGATTTCCATTGCCGTCGATTGGGAAGAGTACGTAGCGATTTTTGAAAAAGATTTAGGCATGGTGGCGCATGGAATTGTGCCCCCTGGGCTCTTTGGGTATCGAGAAGATGGTCCAGAAGCCTTTAACGAAGTCGTTTTCAAAAAGAACGCGAAAGGGGAAATCGTGCGCCGCTCACTTGAAGAAGCCAAAGCCTTGATAGCGAAAGCAGGCTACCCTGGTGGCATTGATCAGCACACGGGCAAACCCCTTGTGCTTAACTTTGACTATCAAAGCGCCTCTCAGGGGAGCAAGAGTTTGCTCGAATGGTTCCAGCGCCAGTTTGCCAAACTAGGGATTCAGCTAGAGATTCGTGCAACCGACTTTAATCGCTTCCAAGATAAGCTCTCCACGGGCGGTGTGCAGATTTTCCTTGCGGGCTGGCAGGCTGACTACCCTGATGCGGAAAACTTCCTCTTTCTCTTCTACGGCCCACAAGGCCGTGTGGAATTTGGCGGAAGTAATGAAACGAATTACACCTCAGCAGCATTTGATCGCGACTTTGCCCGTATGCAATACCTAGACGATACGCCAGAAAAGCAGCAGTTAATTGATCGTATGACAAAGCGTCTGCAAGAAGACGCCCCGCTTCTTTTTGGCTACTTCCCGTCAAACGTGGCGGCGTACCATGCATGGGTCAATTCCGCAAAGCCCTCTGGTATGGTGAAAAACCATCTCCAATACTTGGGGCTCGATGCAGCAGAGCGCGTCGCGAAAATCAAAGCGTGGAATCGCCCGATACTCTGGCCCTTGGGGCTCATTATCGTCGCTCTTTTAGCCCTCATTTGGGGGGCAAAGGGCGTACTGAAGCGTCGAGACGAGGTCACGCTTCGCGCTGCCGACAAAAAGACTAAGGAGGACTAAAAGAGATGCTTCGCTATTTAGTTCGCCGAGTGCTCTACGGAGTGTTGATTCTCTTAGGGGTCAACCTCCTCACCTTCCTTCTCTTTTTTGCGGTGAATACACCTGACGATATGGCGCGCCTAAATATTGGCGGCAAGCGTGTGACGGCAGAGGCCATTGCCGCCTGGAAAACGGCGCACGGCTACGATATGCCGCTCTTTTTTAATGAAAACGCCAAGGGGAGCGAAAAACTCACGAAAACGATTTTCTTTACCCGCTCCGTTCCCCTTTTAACGCTTGATTTTGGACGTTCTGACACCGGGCGCGACATTAATTATGAGATCACCACACGTATGGTCCCCTCGCTTCTTTTGGCGCTTCCCACCTTTATTTTGGGCGTCATCGTGATGGTGAGCTGGTCACTTCTCGTGGTGCTCTATCGGCGCACCAAATTAGAAGGCGCGGCTATTGGGTTAGCGGTCTTTTTGATGAGTGTCTCGGGGCTCTTTTATATCATCGCGGGTCAATGGCTCTTTAGTAAGGTGATGCGCTTGGTCCCGATTAGTGGCTGGGAAAATGGCCCTGCCTCCTGGCCCTTCTTGCTCCTTCCCGTCTTTATTGGCGTTTTCTCGCGCTTAGGGAGCGATACGCTACTTTACCGTGCACTCTTTTTAGAAGAAATTCATAAGGACTATGTGAAAACGGCGAGAGCCAAAGGGTTGTCCGAGACGCGCATTCTCTTTGGTCATGTGCTTCGTAACGCAAGCCTTCCCATTATCACAAGCACCGTCGCAGTCCTCCCCATGCTCTTTATGGGAAGCCTCATTATGGAAAGCTTCTTTGGGATTCCGGGGCTCGGCAGCTACACGATTGATGCCTTAAATGCGCAGGACTTCTCCATTGTGCGCGCCATGGTCTTTTTAGGGACGCTTGCCTACATTGTGGGGCTCATTTTGACGGACCTCGTTTACACGTTGGTGGATCCGCGTATCCGCCTCTCTAAGGATTAAGGGAGGAAGATACGATGAAATGGGTGATTTTGCCAACCGACATGGTGATGGGGCTCCTGCTTGCCGTCATTCTCCTTTATACACTTTGGGTTAAGCGCGACAAAACTCGCTCAGAGCGCTGGGGACGCGTTTTTTCGCGTCCAAGTGCGGCCGTTGCGGCAACACTGCTGGCGAGCTTTACCGCTGTGGCGCTCCTGGATTCCTTCCACTTTAGAGTGGCGCTCCCTAGTGCACCGGATGGCACCGCGGTCTATTCGCCCGTGACGCGCTCGGCGCTTGAATTTGCGGGAAAGGATCTCTTGGGAGCCGCTGCGCCTGAGCGAAGCTATAGTGAACCTTTTGCGCTACGTGAATTTGATAAAAGCACAGTCGTGACGCCAGAAGGGCGTTCTCGCGACTTTCAACCCTTAAAAGCACCGCTCGCGCATCCTGCGAGCACCTCGGAGCTCGTGAGCAAAATGGCGCTTGGGGCGGTAGGAGGTCTTGCCGTCGCCCTTTTCTCGCAGCTCTGCGTTAACGGGCTGATGCGTCGTCGCGTCTCTTTACCAGAAACGCCAGCTGGGCGCGCGAGTCTACTCACCTGGGCAATTCTTTTGATGCTCGCTGGTGCCACGATTCTCATTTGGCCTGCCCGCCACCCCTTGGGGACCGATGCGGTCGGGGGTGATGTGCTCCTCTCAGCACTTCAATCTTTTAGAACGGCGCTCGTGATTGGCACGCTGGCAACCCTCTCCACCCTTCCCTTTGCGGTGACTTTAGGGATTGCCGCAGGCTACTTTAAGGGCTGGGTTGATGATGTGATTCAGTATCTTTACACCACGCTCTCTTCCATTCCAGGCGTTCTTTTGATTGCCGCCACGGTCCTGATGATTCAAAGCTATATGGATAGTCATCCTGACTTCTGGCAAACGGGGCTAGAGCGCGCGGATGTGAAGCTTTTCTCACTCGCCCTGATCATTGGGCTCACGGGTTGGGCAACGCTCGCGCGTCTGCTTCGCGCGGAAGCGTTAAAACTCTCAACGCTCGACTACGTGCGTGCCGCGCAGGCCTTGGGTGTTTCGTCCTTCAAAATCATGTGGCGACACCTGCTTCCTAATGTGCTTCACATTGTGCTCATTGTGGCCGTGCTGGACTTTTCTGGCATCGTGCTCTATGAAGCGGTCTTAAGCTATGTGGGCGTGGGTGTCGACCCCTCGATGAATTCCTTTGGCACGATGATTAATGCGGCTAGATCCGAGATGAGTCGCACTCCGATGATTTGGTGGAATCTGGGCGCTGCGTTTCTTTTTATGTTGACGCTTGTCCTTTCCGCGAACCTCCTAGCCGCTGCAGTACGTGATGCGTTTGATCCAAGAGCGGTCTCGCAAGGGAAGATCAAGAGAAAAGTTGGGAAGGGAGAAAGAAAAGCGAGCGTTTTCTCGGCGAAAGGAGAAGAAAAATGAGCCACGAAAAAATTCTTCTTTCTCTCTCGCATGTGAAGCTCGCCCTCCCTTCTGCGAACGATCCCCTTGAGGCGCTCTCTGATGTGAGTTTTGCTGTGCGAGAAGGCGAAACCTTTGCGCTAGTCGGGGAAAGTGGCTGTGGGAAGAGTCTCACCGCATCAGCGATCATGCGCCTTTTACCAGAAGAGGCGAAACTCCTTGCGGGCGAGATTCTCTTTGACGGGGTTTCGCTCCCCGATCTTTCCGAAGAGGCGATGCGCGCTTGGCGAGGTCGCAAGATTGCGATGATTTTCCAGGAACCTGGTACGGCGTTAAATCCCGTGATGACGGTGGGAGATCAGATTGCCGAAGCCCTACCCTCGGAAGTGCGCTCTGATCGAGGCATGCGAGAGAGCGAAGTGCTCTCCTGGCTCACCCGTGTCGGGATTCCCGAGCCTCGCCTGAGTATGAAGAAATTCCCGCATGAACTCTCAGGCGGACAAAAGCAGCGCGTTCTGATTGCGATGGCCTTGGCGGCGCGTCCGCAATTAATTATTGCCGATGAGCCGACAACGGCGCTCGATGTGACCCTGCAGCGCCAGGTTTTGCAGCTCCTAAAAGACCTGCAGCGCGAATATGGCCTCACGATTTTGCTCATTACGCACGATTTGGCCGTGGTGAAAGAGACGGCTGATAGGCTCTCGCTTCTCTACGCCGGGGAAACCGTTGAGACGGCAAGCGTCGCGGACTTTTTTGCGCGGCCACTCCACCCCTACGCCAAAGCCCTTTTTGGAGCGCTCCCAACGCCATCGCGCCATATTCCTTTAAAGCCGATTGAAGGAAGTGTCCCTTCGTTATCTGACCCTCCCCTTGGGTGTCGCTTTGCAGCACGCTGCCCCAAGGCCGTTGAGCCTTGTTTTGGTGAACACCCTCTTCTCACGCGAGTTGACATGCTAGGAAACGGAGAGCGCTTTTTGCGCTGCCCTGTTGAACTCGAAAACCTTAAGGCGGGAGGTAAAGAGATTCTCGCAGAGGCGCAAGAAACCTCTTGGGGCGAAGTGGCAGCACGTGAGAAAGTGCTTCTTGAACTCCAACACGTCAACGTCTCTTACGGTGGGCGCTTCTGGGATCGACATCGTAAAGCGATTGTGAAGGATATTTCGCTCTCTTTAAAGGAAGGCGAAACCTTAGCGCTCGTGGGAGAATCTGGGTCTGGGAAAACCACCACCGCCTTGGCAACCCTTGGCCTTTTAGGGCGTGGCGCTCGTGTCACAGGGAAAGTGATATTGGATGGTGAAGCGCTTGACTTCTCGCGCCGTGAATCATTGGCACGCCTGCGACAAAGCATTCAGATTATTTTCCAGGATCCCTTTGCCTCGCTCGACCCTCGCCTAACCATTCGAGAAACGCTCCTCGAAGGGATGGACGCTCTGCGCCCCGAATGGGGAAAGGCGGAAAAAGAAGCCCGCCTACTCTCACTCCTAGAAAGTGTCGGCTTGCCTGCCGAAGCGCTTGACCGTCTGCCGCATGCTTTCTCTGGCGGTCAGCGTCAACGTATCGCGATTGCCAGAGCTCTGGCCCCAGAACCGCGCATTTTGATTTGCGACGAGCCTACCTCAGCGCTCGACGTTTCAGTGCAAGCACAGATTTTGAATCTCCTTCGTCGCTTACAGCGAGAAAAGTCGCTCTCCTACCTCTTTATCACACACAATTTTGCCGTGGTGAACTATATGGCAGATCGTATGGCGGTGATGAAAGATGGTGAATTAGTGGAAGTGGGAGAAACGCAGAGGATTCGCGAGAACCCCAAGAGCGATTACACCCGAATGTTGCTGGAAAGTGTGCCTGAGCTCGAACTCAGGACTGTCAAGACCGAGGAATCCTGAGTCTTTCGTCAAGAAGCGCGTCAAAACTGCGTCAGCGGTGCGCAAACTTGCTATGATGGAAGTAACCACCGTTTCTTGACCACATTATTCGAGCAAGCTCACGAGCCACAGACTCGGTGAAGGCGCTCGGGAGGTGTTTCACACTATGAAAATTTTCGTTCCAGTTGATGGTTCCGAACAGAGCCTTCGTGCCTTGGATTACTTGAAGATTCAGTCCCTTTTGCCTTGGGAAAATCCTGAAGTTGAAGTCTTCTATGCCATTTTGCCTGTGCCAGGTCGCATTTATGCGCATGAAACTGAGGAAGAGCTACACCGCTACTACGAGCAAGAAGCTGCTCGCGTCTTTGATGATGTGAAAGACGTCTTAGCGGGTTCCACGGTGAAGCCTCACTATACCTATGGTGTGGGCGAAATTGTCCCGACGCTCAATAAAGCGATTGAAGACTACCAGCCTGATCTGATTTTGATTGGTAGCCATGGGCGTGGTGCATTGCGCGGCTTCCTCTTTGGCAGTGTGTCTAATAGCCTTCTTGCGACCACCACGCGCCCGATGTTGATCATTCGCGATGTGATGCCGCAAGACCACAACGATATTCGTGTGGGTCTCGCTGTGGACGGCTCGGAATATAGCTTAGCTGCCGCGAAATTCATCATTGCAAACCGTGAACTCTTTGGGCCCAAAGCCACCTTTGTGTTGGCCAACGTCGTTTCTGACTTCCGTGCTATTGCGATGCCCTCTCGTGCGGGCGTACCCTTGACGGTCATGAGTGATGAGGAAGTGAAAGCCTTCCAGGACGAACAGTTTGAAAAGGCGGTCTCCCCTGCTCTCGCGCTCTTTAAAGAAGCGGGTATTCCTGTTGAGACCAAGCGTCTTTGCGGGGAAGCGGGTGTCGAAATGGCGAAATTTGCGGACTCTGAAGAGCTTGACCTCTTGGTCTTAGGCTCTCATGGGTACGATAACTTTGAAGCCGCCGTGTTGGGTAGTGTTGCAACGCGTATTGCCGCGGTCTCGAAGTCACCCCTCTTAATTATTCGTAGCACGAAAGCCTAAGCCTTAATGGTTTAACTTTTCTCTACTCTCTTGGCGCTCTCCTTTGTGGAGGCGCCATTTTTCTACTCTAAAAAAATGGCAAAGAAAAAGGACTTCTGAGCGAAATCGCTTTCCACTCAAAAGTCCTTCGGTTAGTGCTTCAACCTAGAAGCAAGAAGACCCGCTTAGAACTCGTAGCGCACACCGGCGTTCAAGTTGTACTTGGTCTTCACGTCGGCGTTGAGACTCGTTTCGAGGTCAACGTAGGCAGCCCAGGCTTTACCCAGCTTCAAGTTCGTCCCGATACCGAGAACGTACCAGGTATCTCCCAGATCGTCCTTATCGTTAACCGTAATCTTCTGTTCAAGCGTGCTACCCACGTCGCCCAAGAAGTCGTGCAAGACCGAGGCTTTGGCGTAGATGCGACCAGCCTTTTCAGGCGTCTGGTTCCATTCATACGCTGCCACGAGCCCCAAACGACCCACTAAGCTATCCGCGTTATCTTGACGCACTTCAATGCCGTTACGGGTGCGATAGTTATCGCCCCAGAGGTAGTGGTACGTCAACTGCGCTTGCGGCTCAATCGTGAAGCGTTCAGCTAAGAACGTCTTCTTGCCGTATTCCACACCAAGGCTAGCGGCCCAGTTCTTAAACTCACCTTTGTCTCCTAAGCGAGTGGTGAATTCCGAATCTAAGCGGCCGATGCGACCCACGATATCAACCGTGTGGCCGTTTTCACGCAAGTTCGTGGCGTAGAGCGTGAACTCATTACCCGTTACCTTGCCGCTACCGGCTTCGTAATCAGGTTTGCCCCACGAGTGCGTGTAGCCAAGACCGAAGTACCAGTCGCCTTGCTTTTCGGTAACCTTCTTCAAGTCATATCCCAACTGCACACTACTCCACTTGCTCGACATGGCATGGTCGTCCGAGCGCTTCATCTTGCGATTCGTGACGCGAACCCAAGCCCCATCGTCCATCGTGCCGTAGTGAAGTTCACCTAAGCGTTTGAGAAGCGTATCGTTGTCGCGCCAAAGCGCCATTGCAGCACTATGCGCAACACCTGGGACAAAGGCGTTATCGTTTGGTTTTTCTTCTTGCTTTTCAAAGGTCAAGAACCAATTATCAAAGCCAGAATAGTCCGTTGAGGCTTCTTCCGTTTCCTTGTTGACCTTATAGGTCGTCAAAGTGTTGTAGGCCTTATTTTTGTTGACCACATATTGAGGAAGTTCAGTGACCTTATCAAAGGCAGCGCTATTGGCAGGCGTGGTAGCAAAGAAGAGCTTATGTCCCTCAGTGAGCCCAGAAAGGTCACTATCTGGTGTAGCCAAAAGACCATACGTCCCAGAACCAGAGGTCGTAACGATCACGTAGTCGCTCGTATTAGTACCGCGGTAGTCGCTGGCCAAATCGCCTTGGTAAGCCAAATCAAGAATAACTGTCCCTGCTCCCTTGAGTTCATCGAGCTTCACTTGCTTCGCTGCGCCCTCTAAGGAAAACACAGAGCCTTTATCCATGGTGAGGGAGGCGAGTTCGCTGTTTCCTGTCACTTCCCAAGCAGATGCAGTGAGTGTTGCTTCACCGCCAAGTGCCTTGCCTGTCCAAGTGGATTTTGCCAGAGTCGCCTTGAAGTCTGCTCTTTCTACCACAAGGTCTCCCGTCCACTTCGAGTTATCGAGGTCAAACTTGTGATCACCACCCGTGATGCTGACATTCCCTGTCCATTCTGAGGACTTAAGTGTACCAATCACCTTGCTGATAGCGGTCATTCTCGCGTCACCCGTCCACTTAGACGATTCAAGTGCGATTGTCGTTTCACCGTTGATCGCAACAAGGTTGCCCGACCACTCAGAATTAGACTTGAGGTCAGCTTTGACAGCACCGTGCTGAACATTCAAGTTACCAGTCCACTTAGAGGCGTCAAGCGAAACTGTTGTCTTCCCAGACTCGTGCTTTACGTCGCCTTCCCAAGTGGAATTATTCTTGATGAGGGCGGTGATTTCGCTCGCATCTGTCGTGATGGCATCATCCGCTGCCGAAGCATCACCAACTTGCAAATTCCCCTTAAAGGTCGATTTTTCACCCACCATCGTGAATTGGGTCTTGCCGCCCGTCTGAGCAATAAGGTTGCCCGTTACCGTTGCATTGGCACCCGACAAATCGATAATTGTGGAGGCTTTTTGAGTTGTGCGAGAAAGATACTCCGCGTCAGCAGAGGAGTTCGAGAGCGTAAACTTTTCGCCCGTCGAGGTGATCTTGATTTCAGAGCCTTCAACAATAGCCTTCATGGCGCCGTCGATATATTGTTCGGCCCCGTTAAAGTTCAGCGTTACCTTGCCTAAACTATCTTCAGTAGGTGCGCTCCCTTCTTCACAGTTACAGTCTGTGGGATCCGTGCCTAAACGTCCCGCAGAAATCGCATTAGCATCACCATGTTTGAGGAAAGAGCCTTTGCCGTCGAAGTTAGCTAAGATTTCGCCTTTGCCTTCTGCGCTCAAGCGCCCTGTTAACTGAACAGTACCTTTTTTCGCGCCATCACCATTGATGGAAATTCTTCCATCGCTCGAGACAAATGCCGCATTGGCGCCACCCTTAATGGAAATATTTTCTGCGGAAAGATTGATGGTGAAATGCCCCTCTGAGGCGCTCGATCCTTTGGAAGTTGCCCCTAGGCCATTGTGTTTGGATTCAAGAATAATGGTTCCAGCGCTTGCATTAATGCCCACACCGATCCCATCATAGAAGCCGCAGTTGTTGGCCATCGCATCGTAGAGGGATTTGATCGTAATAGTACTTCCCTCTTCGCCCTTAAGAGTAACGCCACCCCCGTTTTCAACGATCCCGTAGGCTGTGGTTAAGTCGCTTGTATCGTAAGCTTTATCCATCCCCGCTTCTGCGGTAAATTCTTTAAAGCCTTCAATTAAAACGACGCCGCTGCCCTGTGTAAAGATAGAGTCACCAGCAGTTTTGAGTGAGATTTTTTCGGCTTTGAGATGGGTGTTTGGATCCCCACCTTCTTTGTTACCAACGATACCGCGCGAGGTCCATGCCCCGGTCCAAAGATCAACGCCGCCACCACTAAGGTGGAGGAAATTTGTATCAACGCTGATTGTTTTTGCAGTGATGCTTGTCACGCGAATTGCTCCACCGTCGGGACGACCGTTGTCTGCTGTCCAATTTAATTTGAGGTGACGGTCTGCGTGATCATAGCTAGGGAGGTCAACATCTCTACGATAGGCTGGAGTACTGGGATTAGCAACCATTGTGTTGGTGTAGATATCATAGACTTCACCATCAATGGTTTCTTGGGTGTAGGAACTAGCGTAGCTTACCCCCCCCCGAGCGATGTCATTAAAACAATTGCGGCAGTAGCTTCTAGAGCTAGCCTAGATTTTTTAAAAAGCTTTTTTCTCATGAGAATAGTCAGAGATCTTTTCTACGCCGAAGAAAAAATGAGGAGAAAGCTGGTCAGTACGAGAAAAGGTCAGTGAAGGTCAGAAGTGGATGCAATCCCCTGTGGAGATAGTACGCCTAATGAGCTCAAAATGTAACCCGTTTTAAGGGTTAACCTTATCTTTTCCTGATGCCAGAAGCTTCTCAAAAAAGTCTTTTTCTGCACTCAGATTTTCTAGAAAGAAGTTTTTGCGCTACTCATCGTTGCTACCTAGGTTCTCTATCTCTCAAAAAAAGAAAAAGTCCAAGCACAAAAGACTCAGACTTTTTTGACAGCTTTTAACGATAGCGTTTTCCCGCCACCACCTCACGCAGTCGGTCTACAAGACCACTCGTGCGCTCAATAGAAGTCGCCATTGCTTGGGCAAGTACCTCTTCTGTCCCAAAGAGATGCACCACGCCTTTAGTGCGCGTCACACCTGTGTAGAGAAGTTCTCGTGAGGCGAGTCCTTTGACATTGGCGTTCGGTAAAAAGACCCCAATTTCTTCAAAGTCAGAGCCTTGCGACTGGTGAATCGTGATGGCAAAGGCGGTTTCGTGTTTTGGGAGCATCACGGGGCGCAACCGACGGCTCCCGTCCATAAAGTCTGCCACCCATTGATTGGTGGGTCGCCCATTTTCGTCAAGCGCAGGTAAGACTACAGCTACGTCTCCGTTGTAAACACCGAGACGATCGTTATTTTGACGTACGATTAAAAGACGTCCTAAGAATTCACGGTAGCGCGTTTCATCGTCAATCACGATGCCGCCCTCTTCATCCATCGGGCGATTGTTTTCGTAAAACCCTTCTCGACTTAACGCTTCCAAAATGCGCTTTGTGAAGTAGTCGTTTAAGGCGGCCACACTATGTGCGCCTTCTCGCTGAGCAGCAAGCGCTCGAGTGTGAGAGACTTCACGCACAAAAGCGCTGTAGTGCTGCTGGTAGTCTTCTGCTGTGGTGGTCTGAAGCAGGGGCAAAAGCGCCGTCCAATAGCGCTCAAAGTAAGCGTCAACCCAATCTTTTTCCTCGGGACTTAACCCAAAATAGCGAAAGTTTCGCTGATCAGCCTCGTTAGGCATCTCTGCGAGCGTTTTTGGTGTTTTGTGCCAGTAGGCTTCATAGCCCAGCGCATCGCGCGCCCCATCCTTCAAGAAGGTTAAGAGATCGCGAGTACTCTCTGCGGGACTCTTTCCCGTTTCTTGGTTAATGAGCTTAGCGACTTGATCGATCACCCCACCCTCACGGAAACGGTGGCTTGTGGAGAGAAGCGAAACCGCGTCAGCGAGTGGCCCAGCCGCGTCGGAAATATCCGCAAAAACGGAACCTGGTCCTACGGCTTCAAGCTGATGCTTGTCGCCCAGAATAATAACGCGTGTTTCTGGCGCCACCGCTCGCATTAAACGGGTAGCTAAGTGCGCATCCATCATGGAGGCCTCATCAATCACGAGCACTTCACAGTCAAGCGGAGACTCTGCACTCGGTCGCGCCCCACCCGTTGTTGGGGAAAGGAGCCACTTGTGCAGGGTGCGCTCAAAAATTCTCACGCGCTCTGGGTTTTGGAGGTTGGCAAGCTTCTCGCCGAGCTGGCTACTTAAAAGTGCCTCTAAGGATTCACGAAGGCGTCCTGTCGCCCTCCCTGTGGGCGCGGCTAAGAAAAAGCGAAGCGGTGTACCGTTTCCTGGGAAAAGCGTTTCTAAGAGGCTCAAAAGCACCCCGACGGTACGGGTCTTCCCAGTACCTGGTCCCCCGCTAATAATCGCGAGCCCTTTTTGAAGTGACCGACGAATCGCAGCTTGCTGCCCTGCATCGCATCCAGCCTCTTGGGTGAATTGCGAAACGAAGGTCAGCTGCTCTTCACTTAGAGTAAAGCTTTTCTTTGCATGCTCAACGAGCGCTTGCGCAAGGCGCACTTCATCGTCAAAAAGGCGCGTTAAATAAAGGCGCGACTCGCCCTCTCCCTTTTCTTCCCAGATAAAGGGCGCGGGACTCTCAAAGGGCGCCTCTTTGCGACCTTTACCGGCATGCTCTTCACGGTGCGCGTGGTAGTCTTCTGCTCGCATTAAAATGCCAAGGCTCTCAAGCTCCGTTAAGCGATCGGCCCAATCTGCGCCAGCGCCTTCCGCTTCAAGCAGCAATAGCGAGAGGTCAGCCACTCGCATCGAGACGCTTCCCTCGCTTTCCGAATCTTTGAGTTGCAAGGCAATCGCATCAAGCGTTTTTTTGGCGCTCTCAGTGAGCGGCGCTTTACGTGAAAAAAGTCGTCCAAAGGTGCGCCCTAAGGTTGAGCGCCAAGGGAAATTATCGGGCGCCACGGGAGCAACTTGGAGCGCCCTATCGATCACCTCATCCACTTCCATTGGCGTCTTTTCCACGACGGGCTTGGTTAGACGAGAAGCGACCTCACTCTTCAAAGACGTTTCCTTTTTAGGAAGCGTCTCTTGGGCTAGAGTTGTCTTTTCTTCTTTCCCGATCGGGAAAGTTTCCTCGAAAGAGACCTCTTCTTCGACGTAATTCCAAGACTCGTTGGAATCCTCTACGGGAAACTCTCTTCCCGCTTCTGAAATCACCTCATCCCAGAGCTCTTCAGCCATTTCCGTCATCTCGGGCGCGGCAGAACCTGAAGCGCTTTCGCTAAAGAAGGCCTGATCAAATTCCACTTCTTCGCAAGGAGGTTCCTCTGGCGTAGTCTCTTTTTGAGAAGAAGCGACCTCATTAGAGGCTTCTTTCACCGCTTTCTGGGGTGCTTCTTGAGTTTCTTCTAGCCCTGCGAAAAGCCCTCCCAGGGCGAGATCCTCGGGCGAGAGTGTTGGATTCGCTTTCTTTTTAGCCATGATCTCTTCCTCCCTCTTCGCACTTCGCGAGTTGAGACTTCGTTTCGGCAATCTTTGCTAGCGCTTCGCTCAAAGATAACGCTCCTCGCAGATAATCATCCATCACGCCAAGGTAGTGTGGGTACGTCATATCGCGCACAACGCCTCCGGCCAACCCCGAGGCGAGAAGATGCTCCTTACTCACCCCACGCAAGAAAACGTAGAGCGCGCCACCAATCATCTCATCGTGGAATTTTTCTCCCATACGCGCTTTCATTAAGCGTCGTAGCGCCACGGAGTAGATCAAGTACTGCAGACGATAGCGGTGCTTTGTCATTTCCTCATCTAGCACTTCTTCCGTAAAATCGCGCTTCATCGCCGCACCACACACATTACTCTTCCAGTCAAGAATCCAGTAGCGCCCGTCAAATTCGAAAATCAAGTCGATAAAGCCTTGCAGGAACCCCGAGAGCGCTTCGCTTGAGAGGTGCTCCAGCGCATACTCCTCTCCCATCGCGCAAAGAATCTCTTTTAAGCCTGCCATGGTCACTGTTGGTGCCGTCTCAATTAAGAAGTACGTTTCCGCGCTGCGCGCACTCTCAGGCAAATCCTTGAGAACGAACCCTGGGAGCATCGGTGTTGAGAGCACATGATGAATCATCTCAGAAGCGGCTCGAACGGCTTCTTCTTTGGCCTCTGGGGCGAGCGTCAAATAGCTTTCAATCGTCTCACGAGCGAGCTCCTGGCGAGAGGTCTCTGCCTCGGGGGTATCCGCTCCATGAAGGGCAAAATCCGCCTTTTCAAACATTTCATGCAAGCATTCGCCTGGCTTTGCCCCACGGGGGAAAGCACGAATTTCATCGTCCACAAGTCCCCCAGCTTCTCTTACCTTCTTTTCTGAGGTAAGTGCCGCTGGGAGATACTTCGGGTAGGAACCAGGTTCCTGCACCAAGCGGCTTAACCCCGTAAAGCTCCACGTGCGCCATTCGCGCTCAATCGCCTCGCCTCGGGTGGGCGCAAGCACCATTTCGCGGGTGGCTCGCCCTGCCTGCGTGCTAATGCGCGTGATTTCGGGAATCGCCTCCACATCAATCCACGTGACCGACCCCGCAGGCGCATTGGCTATCCACAAGTCGATCGCTGCTTGCATCGTGGTTTCATTAGCGTCGGGCAACCCCTCTTTCGTTTTCAGCATCTGCCAAAAAGCGGTTTTCCCTACCGAGGCATACCATTCATCGGGCTTTTTCTCTGACTTCTTGCGAATATACCAAGAGAGCACGACTTGCGAGCGTGCGCGAGTGAGCGCCACATAAATTAAGCGCGCCATCTCTTCTAAGTTTTCGACGACCTTTTCACCCTTTGCACGTACCAACCCGGGATAAGCTAAGCGCAACACGCGCTCCTCTTCGTCTGCCGCATTCTTGCGAATATCGCGCACACCGAGCCCCGTATCGGCCTTATCTTGCCAGTTGCCAATCTGGTGAATAAAGACAATCGGGAACTCTAGCCCTTTGGAGGAGTGCACGGTCATCAGTCGCACTAGCCCTCGGTTAGCAACTAAGCGTGGTGCTCGATCTTCGCGCTTTTCTTGCATCATCGCTTCAAAGCGCTCCATCAAGCCCGAGGGCGTCTTATAGTGCTGCCCATTAGCGTGAAGGAGTTCAATTAAGTGCGCATAGTTCGTTAAAACCTCTTCCCCATCTAAAGTGGGAAGAAGGCGCGCGACGGTATGGTTCGCCTCAAAAAGCGACTTAAAGGCTGCGGCTACCCCCAGATTTGTCCAAAGGCGGCGTGCTTCAAGGAAAAGCGAGCGAAGTTCACTTTTTTTCACTTCACTCATCGTGTCGATTTCATCGGCGCTAAAGCCAAAAAGACGCGTGGCAAGCGCTAAGCGCTGAGGTCTGTCGTCCCCCGCCTTTTCAATCGCGCGGAGCACATAGCGAATTTCGGTCGCCTCAGGCGTGGCGCAAATATCGTCCTTTCGCTCAATCTGCGTTCTCACTCCTCGTTCTGTCAAAGCGCGGCGCATCGTTTCTAACGCTTCATTTGAGCGCGCCAGAACCGCGATGTCGCCTGGTTCCACTGGGCGAATAGAGAGGCCTTGATAGGCTTCAGGCAAGGGAGTCGCTGGGGTTTCTCCCTCAGCGCTCGCGCACTTAATCCAAAGGCGCTTTTGCGCTCCCTCTTCAATCACATACATCAAGTGGTTCACCAAGTCCGCGGTCATCGCCTCGGCACTCCGCCCAATGGGCTTAATGCTCCCTAAGAGTTCCACCACTGGCGCAGCGGCCCAAACCCCGTCCTTTAGCGTAAAAAGCTCTGCGCCATGACGGTTTGGCCTCACGGCTTGATAGCTGAGGTCTGGATTGATAAAAGCGGATCCCGCTCCCGTTTGAGCCCCAGTCCCTTGCGGTAAGAAAAAGGCGTTGAGCGCCTCCACGACGTTTTCGCTTGAACGGAAATTGGTGGTGAGGGCTGCGAGCGAATCAGGGTGAAGGCGCTTTTTAAGCGACAAATAAACCAGCAGATCTGCTCCACGGAAGCGATAAATTGCTTGCTTTGGGTCTCCCACAAAAAAGAGCGAGGGAATCAAAAGCTCTCGTGCCCCATCGTTGCCTTGAGGCGCCAAGTCGCGCGCCGTTAACGTATCAGCCTCCTCTTTGGGGCCAAAGAAGAGTCGATCCACAATATCGAGCTGCAGCGCATCGGTGTCTTGGAATTCGTCAATTAAGACCGCTTGATAGTCTTCTCGCACCCCGCTTGCAAAGTCAATCGCTTCGCTCAATGCTCCCCCCTTGTAGCCTGTTTTACGCAGTGCTTCCCAGGTGGACAAAATCATGTCGTCGTAAGTGTAGACACTCCGATCCGCTTTAATCGCTTTGAGTTTTTTAGGCGCTTCTTTCACAAAGCGGCTCAAAAGCGCGTATTCTGGCGTTCCTTTTTCGTTTTCAAAGACTCGCGGCACAAGCGCTTCGGGGTTACTCACTAAGAGCTTTAAGAGCGAAGTGAAAGCCTCTAATTCAACGGGTTTCCCATCTTTAAAGAAGATTTCCCCTTTGTTTCCTTTTTTCACTTCCTTGTGAATTTCTTCTAGGAAGAAGTCTTCGGCAACCTGCTGAGCCAAGCGACTCTCATCGGTCATCAAGTCCCCATTCACCAACGCACCAGCTGAAAAGGCTCTATCGCCCAGCACCTTGTGGCAGAAACTATGAATCGTCAAAATATTGGCGCGATCAAGAAGCGCTAAAGAGTGCTCCACGCGCTTGAGAATTAAGCTCTCAGCCTCAATGGCAGGATTTTCTCTCCAAAGCGCAATCTGCTCGAGCAGAAGTTTGTCCCCGCCCGCACGCTCTTCTTCGTCCAGAAGAAGCAACATTCTCACCGCACGTAGATGCTCCTCAATACGGTGCTTTAATTCCGCGGTCGCTGCCACCGTAAAGGTCATCACGAGGATTTTATCGACCGGAATATTCTCTTCGACGATTAAGCGCAAGACGAGATGCTTAATGGAAAAAGTTTTCCCCGTCCCAGCTGAAGCTTCCACAAGCGTCACTTGCTTTAAGGGGGCGCGCTTTACATCAAAAACGTTGGGCGTTAGTCCTCTCATGCTTCACCTCCCGTCTGAATACCGCCGTTTTGCGTTTTGACCACACTCCACCACACACGCCAAAGCGCCCTAAAGCGCTCTTCTTCAAAGGGCACCATCAAATTTTGCCCCGCCTCAAGACGCTTAGAAGTGCTGTAGCGTTTCGACTTCATGTCGCCACCAAAAAGAAGGGCGAAGCCCTGGTTGTCTTTTTCTTCCGCAATGACGTCGGTGGGCGTGGCGCAAGCAGTTAAAAAGACTTCGATAGCGTCTTCAAGCAATTCACGGCAAAGACCACTCGGAGGTGGAAGCGCCGAGAGCGTTTCCACATAGGGGAGCTTATGGTTATTGTCTTTTTTGAGCATCACGCCATAAAAGCCAACGGCCTCGTCTTCCTTTTGGGCTAGCGCATTCGCAAAGACCCAGCTGAGCGCCATCGTTTGTCCATAGTGTGAACTCGCGCTCAAAGTCGTTAAAATGCGCCCCGTGTGCTCATTATTTTCTCCTTCTGAGAGAGTGCCTTTGTAGAGCGCTTTGAGCGTTCCAGTGAGTATCACGCGTCCCCCAAAAAGCGAGAGGCGATGCGATTCTTCAGGGAGTGCACTCCAGCCTTGCGTGTCACTTTCAAAGCGCTCACGCGCTTCAATGGCAAGCGCAAAGGTACTTCTTTCAAGCCACACGCGTGCCTCGCGAGCCCCTGCGGTGGGGTCCTCAGCGCGACGCTTGGCAATGGAGTTAATCGACTCTTGGGCCTTCAAATCTTCTAAGAAATTCGATTTCTTTTGCCAGCCTTCAAGGCCCGTAATTTGAGGCCACACACTTTCTTCTCGACTCGTGGGATCGGGGGGCGGGAAAAAGCTTGCCGCATTGGCAATCCATTTTTCTGGCGCCTTCACAAAGCTTGCTAACACAGAAAGCGGCAGCTCAATGGGCGGATTTTTTGCGTCCGTAATCGACCAACCAGGCTCTGCCCCTTGCACGGGTGGGAGCGCAGAAGCAATGACGGTGATGCGGCTACTTCCCATTTTCCCCTCTTCCACGTCACGGCGTGCGCGAAGGGCTTCTTTGTCGTGCGAGAGCCAGAGGGCCTGAGAGGGCAAGAAATTCTCAAGACTATAAGTGTTGAGCGGCAGCAACTCCGTCAAGCGACGTGCTTCCTCTTCTCTTCTTTCCTCTTCTGGCACAAGAGAAAGGAGCCAATCGCGGAGCTCTTGCACCACGACGCTAGGCTGCATCACTTCTGCCTCGGCGAGTTTGCTGGAAGTCACATAGGTCACAATCAACCTGTCTCTTGCCGCTAAGATCCAATCAAGGAAAAGGCTACGCCGGTCTCGTCGGGAGTCTCTGTCGCCTCGGCGTGGCGCAAAGCGCATTAAGTCAAATTCTTCGCGCTGCATGGTCCCCGGGAACCCACAATCCGCATCAAGCCCCACAATAAAGACCACGCGATAAGGAAGCCCGCGCAACGCCTCCATTGAACTAATCGTCACCTCAGCGCTGGGACCAGGACGCCCTGCGGAGACTTCCAGTTTTCCAAGGAGCGCATGCATAAAGAGTGCAAAGGAAAGCGTAATGCCTTCGCCACGCTCTTCATCCGTTTCGCCCGCAAGCGACAATTCACGAAGGAGCTCTTTCAAGACCGCTTTGACGCCACTCATTTCTTCGGGCGAGGCGAAAAACGCGTGAATCGCACGCATGAGCCACTGAGCCCAATAGGCCGCAGGACGCTCGACGAGCGTTTCTTGGCGGAAGTCTTCAAGCGTTAAGGCAATCGATTGGAGCGTTTCAAGCAAATCCGCTCTTTCATGCACATTGCGATACGCTCCAAACTCGTCCCCATGGCGAGGAAGCACTCCCGCAAGCGGCAGCCCTTCATCGTCTGGGAGCGCGTAGCCTAGCGTCAAGCGCTCAATGGCGCTCAATAAATTCATTTCCGCATCAAAGGAGAAGACCTGCGGGTCCCAGGCGCGTAAGTGCTCTTCAGAGAGCCCTTCGCGGTACCCAGCTGCCGCAAGCCACTCTCCTAAGAGCGTCAACTCTTCAGTGGTAAGTGAGAAGCGCTTGGCAATCGGGGGGAGCGCCAACCACGCTTCTAGTGTTTCGCGCGCGGCTCGCGTATTCATGAGCGCACTTAAGCCTGAAATAGCCTCTGCGAGCTCTTCTGTGGCAATGGGTGCCACCCCAGTTAAGCGCCACGGGAAGCGGCGCTCAAAAGGAATTGAGCCAAAGACTTTGTCAATTAACGGGGCAGCCGCGGTGACGTCTGGCGTTGCGACCAAAATGTCGGAAGGCTTAAGCGTTTTGTCTTTTGCAAAAAGCGTTTCAATGGCGTCCGCCACCGCTTCCCACTGGCGTGTTTCGTTTGGCGCATTCCAAAAGAGAATCGATTGGTCTTCTTCGTCTTTAAGCTGCCCATTGGGAAGCAAAATTTCGTCTACCTGGTTGTTGAGCAAACTATCTTGAACGCGTGAGAGAAGCGTCTCCCCACGGCGTTCAATAAAGTAGCTCTCGCGATCGCTTTCCATATCCGCGTCAAGCGTCAGGCGTTGCGCCATATGCTGAAAGCGCGCAATATCCCAAGTAGTTTGCTTTTCGGGTGGCGGTGCACCATCCTCTGCTGTACGCGCATCAAGCAGTGCCACCTCATCCGTTTCTGTCGTAAATTGCCAGAGACGGTCAATGTTGGCACGTATCGCGCCCGCATCCGCGGAAAGGAGCGGATGGATATTGGAAGAGCTGATACTACTAAATGCACCCCCTTCTCCCTCAGCCTCGTCCTCACCTTCTGCGGCATCGTCTGTTGCGATTTTGGCGGCACTTGCGCTGTCAAACCAGTAGGCGCTAGAAGGGTTCAACATATAAAACCAAATGTCACGCCCAGAGAGCGCCAGCGCTTTAAAAACAGGAAGCATTAGAGGCGGGAGCACAAACGGCATAAAGACGTGGAGCGTCTGCGGCAGCTTAATGCGACGGTCCTCATCAAGGAGCACTTCGGTGAGCGCTGCGTCTTCTTGCGACTCGGCGAGTCGTTTGAGGTTTCCAACGAAGTTTTCTAAGAATTGCAACCCTTTCCAGCGAGGATTCTCGGCTAAGCGCACCCAAAGGTCACGTTGCCAGTCGTAGTCGGGAGAAGTTTTTAGCGCCGCCTCTTCAGCGAGCCAAATCTCTTTTTCGCCTAAAATGTCGCTCGAGACGTTGAGCCAGCGGAAAATCCAGTCAGCGCGGTAACTCGCATAAACGACAAAAAGTGCTGCCAGGCGGCGCGCAAACTGATAAATGGCCTCGTCGTTTTTCCCGTCTAAGAAGTAGGCTAAGCGCTCATGAGTCTTTTGTGCACGAAAGCTCATCTCCCCATCTTCACGCAAAATGCGCCAAATCATCCACTCGGCTTCGTTCCCAACGACGTTAGCTAAAGGGGCTTTCGCGAAAAAGCCCATCCATTCGCCTGGGTTCACAAATTCCCAGCCAGCACAGATGCCGTGGCGCTTGGCAATTGCGCGCGCGAGATCTGTCGCCACAGCCCCCGTAGGGACCAAGAGCGGCACGTGGTCAAAAAGACCCAGCCCCTTGCCCTCTTCCTTCATCGCGTCCAAATTGTGTAGCAAAATTAAGCGCAACACTTCGTAGGCGTTGCTGTAGACGGTATGAATCATGAGCGGGCGATTCCTCTAGCTGGTGGTCCAAAAATTCAGTCGGCACTCCTCTCATTTTGCCATTAAGCCTAAGAGTTTGCAGTGCGTTTTCTGAGTGTATCACTAACTGATCTCACTCGCGAGGCTTTTCTCCTTTTTCTCGGTAACAAAAAGGCCGCCCGAATCAAACCGATTCTAAGCAGCCTCTTTGCCGACGTTTCTTCTTTTTTTTTTAGTAGATTTCCGAGTGGAAGCCCTCTTCCGAGCCACGCAGTGCCTTCCAAGATTTGAGGAGCGAGCGGGTCATCTTCGGATTGGCACACACGGCCATCGTGGCGAATTCCTTCGTGATGACATCTTCACCCTTCAAGTGGGCTTTCTTCACGCCAGACTCATAAATTTCAAAGGCAATGCCAAGCTTGGCGGCCTGCTCACGAACGAGTTCGACACCACCCTCTTCACTCATCGTACGCACAGACCAGATGAGCTTAATGGGTGGGAGCTTCTTGCCTTCAGAAACGGCCTTCTCAGCCAATTCCATCCAAGCGATAAAGGGAGCGATCCCCACGCCGCCAGCCACCCAGAGCTGACCCTTCGTGGTGTCTTCAAATTTCGGCAAGAAGGTACCCCAGGGGCCCTCTACAAAAATCTTGTCGCCTGCGACCTTAGGCACAATGCTCTGCGTCCAAACGCCCACATTCTTAATCCAGAAAAAGAGTTCGTTTTTGGCGCGATCCACCCCGGCGACCGTAAAGGGATGGGGGTCTTCTTTGTCGCCAGCAAAGGAGAGATAGGCAAACTGACCGGCAATCATCTTCTGCGCCATCTCGCTTTTCACCGTCAAGCGGATGAGCGAATGATTGACTTCAACCTTCTCAACCACCGCCTCTTCTCGCATATCCACTCCGATACGACGACGCAAAATGCGAATCGCAGCCCAGAGCCCGATGATCGTGATGATCAAATTGATCCAGCCCAAGGGCATGATCATTTCCGTTTCTTTAAAGAGTCGCGTGCAATGGAGTGCCAATGCCACATAGATCCAAGCCCACATACGGTGCACACGCTCCCACGCATCCCACTGCATCTTGCCCTGACCAAAGCGCATATCGCGCCAGACAATGGAGAGCATGTAGAGCGAGGCGAAGATCCCAAGGAGGGCGCCCACCGGGTGCGAAATAATCCAGATCTTTTGCCAAAGCGTATCCATCACGTGGCCGCCTTCCATCATCGAGACTTGCTCAAGGGGCAAGAACATCGTGAAGATGGGCGAGAGGAAATGCATCATCGCAAAAGCAAACATCGCCCAGCCCAAGGACTTATGGTGCCCCATCAATTTATCGAGCGGCTCGCCAAAGAAACTTTCAAGCCAACGCGGACGTGCAGCGATGATGATGCACTCGGCCATCAGGGTCCAGGAGACCACGCCAGTAATGACGAATACTTGGTGCAGCGTTTCGCGCGAATTCCAAGCAAAAGGAAAAACATAAATCCCTACAAGGTAGGCGAGCGCGAGAACGGTAAAGAGGATCAGATTAAAGCGAAACATAGTGAGTCAGGAGTCAAAACTCAGTCTAAGAGAGCGGTTGCAATCATTGCGCACTAATTAGACAAAGTTTACGTTATCGCACGCTTAAGAAAAAGGAGAGCCCCCCTACTTCCCCAGGGAGCTCCCCCATTTGGGAGAGGCTTGCACCTCTCCTCTCGGTTAAGAAAATATGCGTCTAGTGCGTCTAGACGTCCCAGAACGCTTCCACGATTTCCACAACGCGCGAGACCTCTTCGGCTTTCACTTCTCCGGCGAGAGCATTCTGTAAGCCCATCAAAAGAAGCATATTGGGCCAAGGCACGGTGCGCTTTACGCCTGCCGTCAGAATCGTCGCTTTAAAGTCAGGGTGAATCGCGCCTAAGCTTTGCGCGGTGTGCGCATCCACAAAAGCGAAATTACCGACCTTTTCGAGCACCGCATGGCGCACTCGCCCTTCGACTTCAACTAAGTCTCGTGTGAGCCAAGCTTCAAGTGCCCCATCGTTAGCTGCCGCAGGCAATGTGCGCTTACGGGTACTTTCTAGCATAAAGAAGACGACCTTTTGGGCGACCTTCTTTGGGTCACTCAAGCGCCGTACGAGCTTTGCATTGCCACGCGTTTGGGCCGCGAGTTTTTCGCCTTCAAGCACTTTTTCTAATCGTGCGATCAAGCTTTCTGGCGCCGTCAGGAGCGCTCGGTAGAGCACACACTCACGAGCGCGCAAAATGCGCTTGCGGCACTCTTCACTACTCGCCTCTTTGCGGCGTGCCCAGCTCTCCAACGTATGCCAGAGTTTGGCGGCCTTTTCTGGCGTAAAGTAGGTTCCCGCATCCATCATCTGGAGGGCGAGTGGCGCATCACTTGCGTCCGAGAGCTGCAGCCATCCGTCTCCTAGGAAACGAATGATGGAGAGCCAAGTATCTGCCGCCGAAGGGGCGCCAGTGACTTTCTTCCTTTTTTGCCCCTTGAGGCTCTTTTTCCCTTGCTCTGCGGCTTCGAGTCGTCCGCGATAGGCAGCAAGCATCCCGCGCACCCAATTGTTGTTGTGCTGCAAGCTCTGGAGAATTCGCTTGGCAACGCGCTCAGAGAGTTCCGTCCCATTTTTGACGGGAAGAAGCTTCTCGAGGCCACCACTGACTGTGCGCCCAAAGGCATCAGCCCAAGCGACAGGGACGCGCCCCTGTGGGTTTGCCACACGCAAGTAGCAAAGGAAAGCGAAGTACTTGGCTTTGGTGGATAAATGATCCGCATAGTCGAGCTCTCGCTGTGCACCAAAAACAGTACTCTTCTCGAGGAACGTACTCGTCATTAAGCGTGGCGTTTGCGTGCTCTCATCCAAGGTCATATCGAGTTCCGTTAAAAACGCCCGGATCATCTCGACAATCCCCTTTTCTCTCACAATGGGTTCACGCACACTCACAAGGGGCTCTTCATCTTCGAGCTCATCGACGGAGAGCGCCGGGAGCGGATCCCTTAAGGGAAGAAGCGACTTATCTTCAGGCGCTGACTCTGGAATATAGGGCCGTGGCGTGCCACTCGGCGCAATTCTCGCCGCAATCTCCGCGGGGCTCTGTAGTCTAAAGAGCGAGGGGCGTCCTGCTGGGCGCTCTTGGTCAGGCAAATCAAAGGAAAGCTCATAGTCTTCTAAGTTTGCCAAGCGGAAAAGAACCGTAGAGAGTCGCCACGCCTCATCGTAGAGCGCTGAGAAGTGACGGTGTTCTCGCTCAGGGAGCGCCGAGAGCATCGTTGCGCGATAGCGATCTGCTAAGCGGTAAGCCTCTTCATGACGATTGAGTTCATCAAAGGCAAGAATCTGCTCTTGAAGGTCAATTTCACCATAGTCGTGGAGCACAAAGCCGATACGAGAAAAGAGCGCTTCTACTGCCCCCTTCTCTTTCAGCTCAAAGGCCTCAATGGCAACCTTGGTTCTCGAGAGCCCATTGTGGCGCTCAAGCGCAAAGGCACCTGGGAAAAGTTCATTTAGGGTGCTTAGCCTCTGCTGCCCATCAATCACGTAGCAGCGGGTGCTTCCACGAACGCGTGCCACAGAGAGCGTTCCAATGAAAAAGGGTTCCGCGTGCGGATGCGCAATTAAGCGGGCAATGGCTTCCTTAAAGGTTTCCTTTTGCGCTCGGGTCCAACCGTTCACACGTTGATAAATGGGAATAATCGGTGTCTCATAAGCGGCAAGAAAACTCGTAAGCGTCATCAGACGGCTCTCACCCAAGGAAGAATGCTTTTTCGCGTCTTCTTGGTCTCCAGAGAGCGTACGTTCATCGCGCTTTTCTTTGGCTTTTTTCCCAAAGTTGGCGAGCATCTCGGGCGTCATTTCTGGCGTCTTCTTTTCTGCTTCCTCTTTCGGAGCGACTTTTTTCGTCATCACTTTTTCACTCATCGCACACGTCTCCCAGAGGCAAAATCATAAAAGGCTTTACTCACCATGTCGGGCGCTACCACAAAGGCAAAGCTATCGAGCGCGGCGCGCGCAGAACTGTGTAGTGGCAGAAGGCTATACCAATCCTCCGCTCGAAGCGCACGCATCACCACCCACTCTTCGTTCCCGCCATGGGCTCGAAGTGCTTTGGCCCCAGCGCCCAACATCATCGCGACAAGGATTTCTAAGGCCATCATGTCTTCTTCGGCATGGTGTTCACGAGCGCTCTTTCGCGTCGCTTTTTTCTTCAAGCTCCAGCTGGGGTAATACGTATCGAGCGTGCGCAGTAGCACTGCAAAGGCGGTTAGCACCCAGGGTTCTCGGTAAAAGTTCGCAATCGTTTGTTTTTGATCGGTCACCTCGTTCGTGAAGCCCACAAGTTCATCGTAATCATCGAAAAGACGGCACCCTGAACACCAGAGGTCGGTCAAAAGGCTACGTTCATCGTCTTTCACTTTACTCTGCGGAATGAGCGCTTTTTCGCCTTCGAGCACACTCACGCCTTCCAAGAAGACGTCTTGGAGTTCAAAAGCTTTCTTTAAAAAGCGGAAATACCCTTCGCCACTCTTAAAACGTTCGGCAAGCGACGGATGCCATTCATCGTCATCGTCGTAAAAGGTCTGACGCTGTCCTTTCAAGCGGCTAATGGGATCGGCCATGAGCCCCGTCCCCGTTTGTTCATCCAAGGGCCAACGATATTGGTTTTGCCAGTATTGGCGAGCCATCGCCCCCGTGTGCCCCATGAGCTCCGCTTGCAGGAGTTGCACAAAGCCGTGTGTCACCACCCAATCGGGATCAATGTCGCCCGCAATCCATTTGTCGAGCGTCATATCGCGCCAGAGAAAATGCCGTTTATCCTCAGGCGGGAAGCCTTCGGCCGCTTCTCGGCGCTCGGCAATTTGCCCTTCGAGTTTGTCTAGAAGTGCATGGAATTTCGCGAGTTTCTTCTCTGGCGACTTATCCTCATCGCCATAGAGCACATATTCACGATAGTGGTGTGCTTTCAAACGGTCGCTTGCCATCACCGGCACACGGATTTGGTCTGGGTTGAGGTTAAGAGAGCGTTTAATCGCACTGGCGCTCGCCTTGTCTTTAACGACAAGTACCGCAATCGTGAGCTCATCCATCGGGAGACGAATCGCATCCATCTTGGCGCGTGTGGCTTCAGACACCGCAAGAAGCGTTTGGCGAGTTTCTGTGGAAGGCACAGACCAATTGGGAATTTTGACGCGCACGTCTTTCCCACGGCGCTCATGCGTATAGAGCCAAATGAGAATGGAGCAAAGGCGCTGTTGCCCGTCTAGAAGCACATATTCGCCAGGCGCTGTCTCTTCGAGAATGACGGTGCCCAAGTGTGCCCCAGCTTTTAATTGGGTTAAAAAGCGAATCACGGCCGAGGCGCGCCAGACAAAGGGGCGCTGATCAGCAGCAATGGTGACCGATTGGGTATAGGTTTTAAAGAAATCGGTTAGGCTCATTTGCGAAACCGACAGGCAGTTATCGATGGTTTTCACCAGTCCTTCCTCCTCGGCGAGCACAGCGGGCTTCTCCTTCTTCTTGAGTGTTAGGTTGCGCCTTGGTTTGGGGCGCTTGAGAATGGCAGAAGCCCGTGTGTAGTGATTGGGGATATGCTTTTCATTTTACGCCACGGATCGGGAAAGGAAACCTTTTATTTTGCGCTTTGCCCTCTCTCTTAGGGAAATTCCGAACACAAAAAAGCCACCGAGAGAGGTGATTTCATCAGTGGCTTCAAAGAGAACTGTCGAATTTTATTCAGTGGCGTCGTCCTTTTGGACTTTCTTTCTTGTCGTACGACGAGGCTTTTTCGCGGCCGCTGCCATCGCCTTCTCTTCAGCCTTAGCGGCACGAGCGGCTTCTTTGGCAGCCTTCGCCTTGGCGGCTTCTTCTTGCTTACGCAAGCGCGCTTCAATCTTTTCTAAGCGAGCGCGGTTCACATCGTCGCAAAGCGGCAAATCGCCCAACGTGAGCTTACGGTTGGGATTATTCTTTTCGCGCTCATATTCAATACGAGCCGCTTCAGCGTTTTTGGCGTCTTCTTCATCCGTTGCTTCGCCATTAATGCCCCCTTGGAGCACGAGAACGGCTAAGTCTTGCAGGCGATGCGCAGGACCACGCACATCCATTGCTTTTAAGAGGTGATCAGACCAGAGCACTTCCCCATCGTTACATTCCATGTGGAGGTGACGCTGCTTAAAGGTTGCCACCCCTTCATAGACGTGGCGCTTAAATTCAAAGCGAAAACGCGTTTTGATGGTGCCACCGCGCACAATGATGAGCCAGTCGACAAAGGCCAAACGAATTGTGATGGCTTTGTTGTTCCAGCCGAGCACGACTTCAGCAAAAGACTCTTTTAGCGAGGGGAAATCGCGCAGAAGAATCTCTGTCGAAGGCATATTATCAATGCGCTTATCTTGACAGATTTGGTCAATGGCGCGGTCAATCCAATCAAAGCGGCCCGATCCTAGCATGTGGTCTATTCCTAGAGAAAAATAGCGTCGCCCACGAAAAAAGGCGACCAGTGCTCTCCATTATAAGGAATTTGGCACTTTGTCGCCTTTTGTCTTTGCGTTGCTAGGTTTGCCCGTTTAGTCTGCAACCTTAATGCCTTCGTTTTTTGCATAGCCGTGGGCAAATTCGCAGATCACCTCGAGCATCGCGGGAAGTGTGGGATACTCGGGCGAGAGCTCATAGACCACGTGCGGCGGCATCATCGTCACGACTCGACGCTTGATTAACTGATGCTCTTCCAATTCACGCAACTGCTGAGCGAGGATCTTTTCCGAAATTTCAGGAATCCCACGCTTTAAGGTGGAAAAGCGCGTATCGCCATGATGAATGTGCCAGAGGATACGCAATTTCCACTTGCCACCCAGGATGGCGTTGTGGAGTTGCAGGGCACAACTGTATTTGGATTCTAGATTTAACATTTTTGTTCTCCCAATACGTTGGATAGACAATGTATTGTTGTTGAATAGACATTGTTTCAACATTGTCTATATTTTTGCCAAGTTCACGTGAAATGGACTCTTTTGGCGACCCAACGCGTTATGCTGACAGTATGGCGTTTTTTGAGAAATGATTCTCGTTAAAAAAGCAACAAATGTCGAAAAAAGTTTAACGGTTTTTTGCTGAAAAAGGCGACTTTTTTCACCTCTCCAACCCATCCCTTCTCTCAATCCCTTCTCCTTATCCAAATTTTCCTTTTGGTTAGTCACGCACCTTTTCGTTTGTGCCTCCCAAAACAGTAAGTTATTGCCCAAAAGAAAGGACTCCGATAGAGTTTCTCTCAAGTCGTGTGAGTCTTCTTGCCGTTTAGTCTCCGGCCAAGAAAGCGCTCTTCCTTTAAATGAAATCAGGAAACTTTTTTATGTCCGCACCTCTTTCTATTTTGATTATCGCCACGGCGCACGCAGCGCTGGGCCCCACCTCGAACTCTACTGGTCTTTGGCTCCAGGAGTTGAGCGATCCTTACTACGAATTCGTTGACGCTGGCGCTAACGTGACGGTGGCCACGCTCCCTGGCGGGAACATTCCGATTGATCCACACTCAGTGGGCGTAAAAGGTAAGAACCCCGCTTCGGTCGATCGCTTCTTAGCTGATGAAAAAGCAAGCGCCTGGCTTAAAAATTCCACGCCTTTGAGTCAACTCAAAGCACAAGGCTGGGATATTGTTTTTGTACCGGGTGGTCACGGCGCGATGTGGGACTTGGGCTCGAGCGAAGACTTAGGGCGCTTTTTGAGCGAAGTTTGGAAAAACCAATCCGTCCTCGGGACGGTGTGCCACGGCGCAGCTGCGCTTGTGAATGTCAAAGATGAATCGGGCGCGCCGCTTGTGAAAGGTCGCATTGTCAATAGCTTCACCGATAGCGAAGAAGCCGCGATGAAACTCACCTCTGTTGTGCCCTTCCCGCTTGAAACGAAGTTGCGTGAATTGGGCGCGAATTTTAAGAAAGGCGAAAATTTTAGCGCTTTTGCCGTGAGTGATGGTCGCTTGGTGACGGGGCAAAATCCTGCCTCTTCGCTCTTAGTCGCGAAAGGACTCTTGAAAGCTGCGCAAGAGCGTCAGCACTAAGCGAAACCGCATTTTTTAGTCCAAGAAAAAGCCAGCGTGAGAGTTTTTAAATGCTCCGCTGGCTTTTTCGTGTCACTCGACTTTAACGATTATTCCCAACCATGCGCTCTTGCGGTCTGGCGGAAGATCGTTTCATCCGTCCCAATAAAGAGGAGCTTATGGTGCATGGCCATCGTCGAGCAGACGTGAATCGGCATAATGCGAAGGCGAGAGCCAATCGGGAAATCTTCGGGGCGCAAGGGTTTGCCTGCTACCGCCTGAATAATCCCGTGCTCTTGGTTAGCAGCCACCACGCGGATGTCTTTCTTACGAAGCGGCACACCGTGAATATCGCACACCAAGCCATAGCCATAGTCGATCGCCTGACGGCTCGTTCCGCGGTCTTGACTCAAAGAACACCAACCCGCATCACAAATCACCTGCCCTTTTTCCGCCTGATGACCAATCACGGTCGTGAGCACAGTGCCTGCGATATCTTCAATACGCACAACACCCAGGTTACTCATAAAGAGGTCGCCCATCACGTAGACGCCAGCACGCATTTCCGTGATGCCCGTGGCATCTTGCAGGGAAAAGAACGTGGGAGAAGAGCCCGTTGAGACAATTTCACAACGATGCCCGTTCGCACGCAAATATTCGGCAGCATCATTCGCCGCTTTGGCTTCATTTTTCGCGGCTTCACGCATTTCAGCGAGCGACGTGGCCTTATAGCTCTCGCCCGCGTGCGTAATCACGCCACGAAGTACAGCGCCGTCGGTTAAGGCCTTCACAATTTCGAGAATCGTCGGATCATTGGGACGCAACCCCGAGCGATGCCCGTCGCTGTCAATTTCGATTAAACAAGGAATAAAGACCGCGTGCTGACGACAGAATTTCGAGACAAAGCGAGCCGCTTCCACGCTATCGAGCACAATCTTGAGATCAACGCCTGTGGCGCGAATCTCGGAGACAATGGGGAGCTTCTGTGGCGAAATCCCCACTGCGTAAATGAGGTCCATCACGCCGTTGGCGGCAAAGTAGCGCGCTTCGGTCATGGTGGAGACGGTCGCAGGGCCCTTTTCATTTAGCATCTGGGCGCGCGCAATTTCAATCGACTTGTGCGTTTTTAAGTGAGGACGAAGGGTGACGCCCAGCTCTTCTGCGCGCTGTTTACCGCGTTCGCAGTTCGCAATTAACTTCACCTGATCGATAATCATGCTGGGGGTGGGCACATGAATGTCATTGAGATCACAGCCAACTAACCCACCATAACGCGCATCACGACCAAACATGCTTTCGTCTCCTGTTGTCTATCTTTTTTTGTCGAAAATTTGGGGCGAGCGTTTCACTCACTCACCCCGTTGCGAAGAGTTCTTTCATTCTCGCACACTCTGAGGAGTTTCTGCGAGAATTCCTCTCACCTCTTTTGGTTAGACCTCACTTTCTGGCCTTGGCGAGCGCCAAGAGGCAGACGTTAAAGAGAACGCAGAGAATGCCCATCAACTGCCACGTGCCAAAGCGGTCTCCTAAAAGCACAATCGAGAAAAGGAAAGCCGAGAGCGGTTCCATACAGTTAAGGAGCCCTGCAATCACGGGCGAAGTGGCGCGCAAGCCTTCCATATAAATCCAGAAAGCCGTCACCGTCCCAAACAGTACGATAAACCCCATGAGCGAAATGGTAGTGAAGTTCCAAGTGACGTCCATGGAGAAGGGATTGCCGACAAAAAAGCCACAAATCCCGCCCGCGAGCATCCCCCAGGCAACGACAGGCACAACACCTACTTTCCCAATGGCACGCAAGGGCTGAATACTATAGGCCGTGGCGATCACCGCAGAGGCAAGCCCAAAGAAAATGGCGTTGGGAGAGAATTGGAGCGTGCCCCAGTCGCCATCGGTGACGATAAGGTAAACGCCCAGCACAGCAAAAATAAAGCAGACAATTTCAATTGGCCCAATTTGCTGGTGCTTAGTAAACGAGAGCCACACCGCGGCCATCAAAGGCACGAGCGTTAGAAAGACCGCCCCCGTCCCCGCGTTGGAATAGAAAATCGCGCCAAAAAAGCAGTAGTGTGTCGTGAAAATCAAGATCCCGCCAATGACCACGTCAATAAAAAGGCGGAAATCTCGGAAAATGGAAAGCATTTGCTTGGGTCGCACACACATCGCCGCGAGCACAAAGACGCCACCTGCGCAAATTTGGCGCAGTGCCACCATGTCGAGCGGATTAAACCCGGGAGACACCTGAAAGAGAAACTGTACCGCCGTCCCCATAGCGCCCCAAAGGACGCCAGCAAAGGTAATTAAGAAAATGCCGATAGCGGCCTGACGATTGATAGCCATGATGTTCTGAGAAAGTGTGTGTTGATTTTCACATTTTTTTAGCGTATCGACTGATTATAGGCATTTTTCGCTTGGCTTTCTTTCCTTGAGAAGCCTTTTAGACTAGGCAATTGCGCTTAGAAAAAAGAAAATTTGGAAAAAATTCTAGATTTCGATAAAATATTCTATATCGAAGATTCACTTCGTCTTTAGCGATATCACGGGCTGGCTCTCTCTCGCGCATTTTTTGCTTTGCCTAGCACCTCTTGGCAAAGAAAAATAGTTCTTTGTGCGCGCCCTGCCCGACTGATATCGTTTCTCTTTGAGGACCACCACTATGCAGATCGTCACTCCTGACTTTAAGGGACACAATCCTGGACACTATAGCGCGGGCGTTATCTCGCACGGCATGCTCTACGTTTCAGGTCAACTCTCCATTGACCCTGATACACGCGAAGTTTGCCAGGGCGACATTCGTGCGCACGCACACCAAGCGCTCGCAAATGTCGACCGCGTCTTAAAAGCGGCAAATGTCTCTCGCAACCAAGTCGTGATGTGCCGCGTCTATACGCCAAGCACCGAGTATTGGGGGCCGATTAACGAGGTGTATGCCGAGTTTTTTGGCGAACATAAACCCGCGCGCGTGATTGTCTCCACCACCACGCTACACTTTGGCTGTTTAGTGGAAATTGAAGCGGTAGCAGAACTCACTGAAGACTAAAGCCACTCACTAAAAGTCTTTCTTTGGCGGAAAGAAGTGAAGAGAAAAGTCGAGCTCCAAAATTTTCTCTCGCCTCTTTCCGCATTTTCTTTGCTTCTTGCCTTCTCACTTGTGTTAAGCTCAAAAGCACGAAAATTCTCCTCAAACACGTTCTATGTTTTTTCCTCGTGCGCCATTAACGCAGACGGACTCGAGTCCCATTACGCTCCAGGATCCCGTCTTTATTGCGGACTTGCACTTAAGTGTGGCAGTGCCCACGCTCCGAAGTGCGTTCGCTCGCTTTATGCGCGCTTTTGATTCGCACCCCGCGCTCATCAACCGCCAAGAACTCGTGATTTTGGGGGACTTTTTCGATGCGTGGTTAGGGGACGATACCCGAGGAGACTATGCCGATGTGCTCGATGCGCTCACGCATTTCGTGAAAACGCCAAACGCGAAGGGTGAGCCCCGCCGTCTTTTTCTCATGCACGGAAACCGCGATTTTCTTGTGGGAAAGGGCTTCACGAAGGCCGTAGGGGCGAGGCTTTTGGCAGACCCTATTGTGGCCGATATTCAAGGGATTAAAACCCTTATTTCTCACGGAGACATGTGGTGCACAGCCGATGCGCGCTACCAGACCGTGAGAGCTCGCCTTCGTCGCCCTTGGATTCAATTTGCGCTCCTTTCGCTTCCCCTTTTTATTCGTCGCCGTGTGGCAGAAAATGCGCGCGCGAAGTCGCAAAGCGTCAAAGCGCAAGTCGTTGAGCGCACCATTTTGGATGTGACGCCCGAAGCTGTCTTAAAGGATGCCCTACGCTATCAGACTAGCCTCGTGATTCATGGGCACACGCACCGACCTGGGACCCACCCTTTGAGTGAGACGCCAGTGCGCTTTGCGCCCGAGGAGCCCGAGAGCTGTGGAACGCGTTGGGTCTTAGGCGACTGGGTTTACCGTGAGGATCAGCTCATTAAAGGCACAGCCCTTCTCTTTGAGGCAGGAAGCCCCACAGCGCTTGAAGTCAAAGACCTGATCACTGCGCACTAACACGAGAGTTTGCGCTTTTTCTCCAATTCAGCAGGTTTTCCCTACTGGTTAAGTCGAATTAAACGCGCTAACATGAAATTGAGGGAAGTCTCTTAGACTTCTTTTTGCGGGAAGCGATGTGAAAAAGTCGAACCCAGTTGGTGTCTTTTTTGGGAGAGAAAATTTATGCGTATCTTAGTACCCGTTGACGCGAGTAGCCACAGTGTAGAAACCGTCAAGTATGTCTTGAACACCAAGGCATTGAAGGAAAACTCTGAGATTGAACTCGTCACCGTCGTCAAGGCCTTACCACTCAACCTCACACGCTACCTCACTAGTGAACAGATGCGACTCTACGTGGAAGAAGAGTCGAAACTCGTCTTTGAACCGATTCTCCCCTTAATTGAAGGGAATGCGCACGTTTCGGTGCAAACCTTGATTGGTGACCCAGTGGAAGCCATTGCTGAACGCATCAAAGCGATTGAACCCGACCTCGTCGTGATGGGCGCTCGTGGGATGAATAACGTCCAAGGCTGGCTCTTTGGATCCGTCTCGCGCGGTGTGCTCTCCAAGAGCCAAACGCCAGTACTCTTGCTACGAGGCGATGCTCCTGCAATTAACCGCCCATTGCGTATTGGGATTGCTGTGGACGGCTCTGACTTTAGCTATCGCGCTGCGAAGTTTGTGGTCTCGCACCCTGCGTTCTTTGGAGATGCTGCCCAGGTGCACCTCATGTATGTGGCAGATAACTTAGGAAAGGCTGTGCTCCCCACCATTACGGGCAGCACGGTGCGTCCAACGCCCGCGGAAAACCTTCTCATGCATGAAGAAGATTGGCATGAACACGCGGGTCCCATTGAAGAACTCTTTAAATCGGAGGGTGTCCCCTATTTGCGTGCTTGCCTAGTGGGCAGCACCGCAGAAGAAATTGCCGGTTATGCGGAAGAAAAAGAACTTGATCTCTTAGTGATGGGATCGCACGGTTATGGTAACTTCAAGAGCCTCTTCTTAGGGAGCACCACGATTCGCGTGGGTGCACTCTGCGAAAAAGCCCTATTGATTATACGATAGACTGTGCGAGAAGGAAAAACACTAAATAAGGGTATACAAAGTTAATCCTTATTCGTTATAATCGCTACTCTCAGGGTTGGAAATAAAAAACGGTCTTTTTCCATCCTGAACCGAAAACCCCACAGAAAGACACGCTGTGGGGTTTTCATCATTTTGGAGCCTAGAGTTTTAGCGCCTTGCCTTTTTCGAGGCTTCTTTTGCGCTCCCGCTCACAATGATTTCGCCTCGACCAGAGGCCTTCATCAGATCTGGCGGCAGCCCCATAATAGGCGCCACGGCCGCTTCATAGCTGGCAAAGAGTTGACGCATTTCCTGCGCAAACCATTCAAAAAAGACACGTACTCGACGCGCTCGCCAAGCGTTACGCGTGCACGCGACCCAACATTCAATGGGAGGACGATACCAACCTGGCAAAATCGGGACCAATCGGTTGGCAAGAAGGTCTTCGTGTATTTGCACGAGCGGCATATCCACGGCAACGCCCATCCCGTTGAGGAGCGCCTCTCGAATGGCAAGCACATCCGTACTTCTCACGGTGCTACCAAAAGCCACAGGAGCGCGCTCACCATTGGGGCTCCCTGCCCGCATCAACTCTTTCGTTTCTTCTCTCACGGGGCCCGTGTAGAGATAGCCACGATGCTCAGAGAGCTGTGCAGGCGTCAAAGGCAAACCAAAGCGCTTGATATAGTCGGGCGAAGCGACAGGCAAATAAACGTTGCGGCCTCGGCTCGCATAAACGAGCCCTGGGTGCTGGGGTTCTCCCGTTAAGACGGCAATATCGCAGAGTCCTCGCACCAAATCGGTTTCTGACATGCCTGTCAAAATATCAACGGAAACCTCAGGATGAATATGGCGGAATTTCTCCAGTACAGGCATTAAGTGGCGCGTTGCAAAACCTTGTGCGGTAGAGAGCCGCACGCGCCCTTCGATACTTCTCTGCTCAGAGCGTAGGTCTTCAATTAGCTGATCATGCGCTCGCAGCAGTGTTTCCATACGGCGGTACGCTTTTTTACCCGCATCGCTTAATTCGAGCGGACGCGCATTGTTTTGCAGAAAAAGCTGGCAGCCAAGCGCTTTTTCTAGACTTGCCACGGCGCGTGAAATGGTCGATTTATCGCGGTCGAGCTGCTCTGCCGCCGTGCTAAAAGAGCCCGAGCGGGCAACGGCGAGAAAGGCGCGCCAAGCCATCAAATTGTCGAGTGCCATCGTCTTCTAGCTCCATTGCTTTAATCGATGCTTCTGAGGATAGCAAATCGCACCTGTCTGACCAACCTTTCACGAGGCTAAACACCCTAGGATTAACCCTAAGAGGGAAACGTCCTCTTTTCTCTTTCCTCCTCTCTAAAGAAAAGTGATAAACCGCAATAAAGAGAAGGCTTTTAGCACTATTTTCTTCTCGATTTTTTCCCTTTTTCGTTGTATTTTTTACAACTCAAAGTTGAATCTTTTGCCTTGAGAGAGAAAAGAAAATCGCCCACACTCAACCTTAACCAGAGCAAGGTTTTTTCTTTTTGCTCTCCTCTCTTTTTTCTCTTTTTGGAGGAAAAGCGCCGTGTCGCCAACCTGTCCCTCTTCTCGTGATGAGTTTTTCTGGCTCAATCAAATCAGTATCGCTACGCTTCTCGTGGGTCTCGAGCGTGGACAATTTAGCAGTGAAATCGCGAAATTGGCTGCGCGAGGCATTGCGCAACTCGAATCCGCTGCCAAAGAAGACGCTAGCCTTCGCGTTAAACGCTATATCGATTGGGAGCCCAAACTCTTAGCGATCACGGGACCTGCTGTTTCTGTGATTCATGCTGGGCGCTCGAGCCAAGATATTCTCTCAACCGTTAGATGTGCGCTCTTTCGCGATGGCGCACTGGAGACCGCCAAAGTCTTGCATGAGTTGATTGGGGAGTTGCTCGACCTCGCCAAAACCCATCGCGATACGATTGTGCCAAGCTACACCAACGGTGTAGCAGCGCAACCCACTAGCCTTGGGCACACGTTCTTGGCTTATGCCGCGTCACTTTTACGCTCTGCTAGCGACCTCTCAGAAAGCATCAGCGCTTTTGATGCTTGCGCGATGGGGGCGATGGTGCTTAACGGCACGGGGTGGGCGCTCGATCGTGAAGCGATGGCCAAAGCTTTAGGTTTCCCGCGCCCAGTAGCCAACGCGTTTGATGCCACGTGTTTTTCTCCCGTTGACTTCCCGCTCACTGTGTCCGGGCACTTAGCTCACGTTGCAGTGCGGCTTTCAAGCTTCATTAACGACGTGATGACGCAATACGCCACACCTCGTCCTTGGATTCTTCTTCAGGAAGGGCAAGGGAAAACGTATATTTCGTCCGCGATGCCTCAGAAACGCAACCCTGGACTTCTCAATAGCACCCGAGAAGAAGCCGCAGATCTCCTCTCCGACATGATGGGCACCTTTGCACGTGCACACAATGTGAGCGCGGGGATGCCTGACGGCAAGAGCACGAATCGCAATTTAGCGCTCCTCTCTGACGCACGTACGCTTTTCACTCATATGAAGCAGATTTTGAGTGCTCTTGTCGTGAACGAAGCGCACGCTTTAGAAGAGCTCAATAGCGATTGGACCGCTTCTCAAGAAGTGGCTGACCGCCTAATGCGCCTCCACAACCTCCCCTTCCGTATTGGTCACCACTTAGCTAGCCGCATGGTGAGCGTCGCGAAAAAAGAAGGGTTCACGCCGCTCACTTTCCCTTACGCCCGACTCACCGAACTCTACCGTGAAGTGGTGGAAGCAGAATTTCCTGAAGCGCCGCACGAACTTCCCATGTCAGAAGCGGAGTTCCGCTCGGCCCTTGACCCCAAGAGCATCGTGGCGCATCGCGCTACGCAAGGAAGCGCTGCGCCAGCCGAAGTGGATCGCCTCTTAGAAAATGCCCGAGAAACGCTTAACGCGCTAGAGGCCAAACGCGCTACACGTGTGGAAGAGATCGAGGAGGCACTCTCCACCCTTCAAGAACGCTTTAAGGCGCTCCAAGGCTAACAAAAAGGAAAAGACTCACTCTCAAAGGACTTAGGATTAATCATGACCGACTTCATTTTGCCAATCATCGCGGTCGTTGTGACCGTCATCGCGGGCTACGCGTTAATTAAGCGCTTTAGTACGCCGATGGTGTTGCTTTTTGCGGGACTTGTGCTACTTCTCTGCGTTGCCGTGACCGCTAACCCAAATTTCCTTCCCAAGGGCGTCAAGCCCACGGGTTTTGTGCTCTTTGATATTTTCGCCACGCTCTCAAGCATCTCGTTGAAGCAAGCCTCGGGCATTGGTTTCATCATTATGAGTGCGGGCGGGTTTGCCGCTTATATGGACAAAATTGGCGCCGCACGCGCGCTCGTCAACGTCGCCGTGAAACCATTGAGCCTTCTGCACGCGCCTTACGCGGTCCTTGCTGCGGGCTATATCATCGGACAAATTTTGGTCGCGGTGATCCCGTCGGCTGCAGGGCTCGCGATGCTACTGCTCGTCGCGCTCTTCCCAATTTTAAAGGCGGTAGGAACCTCTCCTGCGGCGGGCGCTGCCGTGATTGGAACTTCGGCAGGCATGACCTTTGCGCCAACCGCGGGGACCGCTAACTTGGCAGCCAAAGTCGCTGGGCTCGACCCGATCATCTACTTCGCCGAATATCAGTTAAAGGTCGCGATCCCGACTTTAGTTGTGGTGACGATTGCGCACTACTTTGTACAGCGCTACTACGACCGCAAAAACGATGACATCTATAGCGAGAGCGTTGAAGCGAAAAGCTCTGATGCGCCAGAGGCGCCCCTTTGGTACGCGATTTTCCCGGTCCTCCCGATTGCGCTATTGATTGTCTTCTCTAAGCTCGTTGTTTCCAGCGTGAAGCTCGATACCGTGAGTGCGCTCTTTATGGTGTGGGTGCTGACTGTGATTGTCGAACTCATTCGCTATCGCACCGTGCAGAAGGTCTTCAAAGACGCCATGGCGATGTTCCAGAGTATGGGCAAGATTTTCGCTGGGATTGTGGCGCTTATTATCTGTGCTGAATTCTTTGCCACGGGCCTTAAAGCCTCTGGTCTCATTGACCTTCTCATTAATTCCGCTCAAGGCGTGGGCGCTGGGATGGGCTCGATGACGGTAATTCTCACCGGGATCGTCTCGCTTGTCACCTTCCTCACGGGTTCTGGCGTAGGCGCTTATTCGTCCTTTGCCTCCTTGGCGCCAGATGTGGCAGCGGGTTTAGGTGGCTCGGTTCCCGCACTTGTGACGCCAATGCAGTTTGCCTCTGGCATGGTGCGTGCCATGAGTCCTGTGGCGGGTGTCATTATTGCCGTCGCGGGCGCAGCTGGGATTAGCCCGGTGGCCGTGGTGCGTCGCACCTGGTTGCCGATGGCGTTGGGCCTCATTGTCACCTTGGTCGCTAACCAGTTCCTCTTTATGTAGTTCGTCAGCCGTCCACCCGAACGAGGACGCTTTTCTTGAGAGATTTTCCTTTCAAGATGAGCGTCCTCGTTTTTCTTCCTTTGGAATGTGATTTTTTGTGTTCTTTTGCCGCAGAAGAAAATGTTTTCGGGTAGAGTAACGCCTTAAGGAGGCATTTTTAGATCATGAGCCTGTTGCCAGAAACCCTATTTGATGAAGCAAAAGCGCATTTACGTCGCATTGAAGCCCAGCATGGCGTTCGCATTCTCTACGCAAGCGAAGCCGGGAGTCGTAGCTGGGGGTTTGCGTCACCGGACGCCGACGTGGACGTGCGTTTTATTTACGTACGCCCTATTAAACACTACCTGCGCTTAACGCCCGAAGGGGAAATGCTCGAAAGCCAAGAAGATCCCCTCTGGGACATTAAAGGCTGGGATTTGCGCCATGTTCTGAAATCCTTGCGCGATGGGGACACCACGCTGGTGCAGTGGCTCTACTCTCCTATTGTTTACCGCAATCATCCGCTCTTTTTGACGGAAATGCGAAAACTCCTCGATCGCGCCCATCCGCTCGCTCGTCTCTACTGGTCTTATCGCTCGACTGCGCAAGCACACCACGCGATGAGTCTACGTAAGTCGCAATTCGTGAGTTTTAAGCGCTTGATTTACATCGTGCAGGCGGTGCTTGCCTTCCGTTGGGTGGAATTAAAGAAGTCCATCCCACCGATGCGCTTTGATGAGTTAGTCAAAGGCCTCGTCGAAGACGAAGCCCTGCTCCTTGAAATCGATACGCTCATCCAGATTAAATCCGCCAACAAAGAGGATGCTGAGGGCGACAAGAACGCTTTCCCCAATGTGGTGAGCTATATCGAAAGCTCTTTGGCGGAAACGCTCCCACCCGAAGTCGCAGGCGACACGCTCGACGCGGAAACGCTTGATCAGTTCTTCTTACAGTGGATTGGCTACAACACCATCTAAGCGGCTCGCAAAAAAATGCCTTTCGACTCGACTAAGCCACGCGCTTGGTCGAGTTTTTTGCTTTCTCGCTTAGCACAGCGTCGCCTCTCTTAGGGATATCACTGATGGTTTGACGCGCCAATCTCTTGGCATTTCATGACCCGTTTGTAACAAACAATGATTTTCCGACATCTAATAGAAAATCCCTATAAAATAAGTACTAACCCTAAATCCTTACTCTCGCTTAGAGCCCGAAGAGAATTTCTCTTTCATACCGTTTTGGGAATCCTCTTACCGAGATCTAAGTACTTGTTTTAATTGAGTTTTTTGTTTAATTTGCAAGCCTTTTTCATTCCGAGTAGGATTGAAGAAAATGGTGATGGGACACTGACTCGTGACCAAATCGCGTACGCTGGAGAGAGGCTCTCTCAGAAGGGGCCTAATGATCGTCGCTCCTCCCTCCTCCCCCGCGCTCTCTTTGAGTCTCTTTTCCTCACCGCGACACCGTGAGATGGGGCTAATTTTCCACTTTGTGATACCTCTCGCACTCTGTGCCATATGACTTTGGCGCGCCATTTTTGCGCCTATCGCGTTTTTTAGGTATCCACCTGGACGCTCTCATTCGAGCCCTCATCTTGCCACTTGCAGTTCGTTTTTGTATTGAAAGAAGTTATGTTGTCACTACACCCTGTTACGGTTCAGTCGCTTGACGTCTTGAAGGCTAAGTTGCCCTCTGACGGCAATGGGGACTGTAACCTCTCGATGGCTTCGCTCATTACGCGTGCCAAAGAGCATGAAGTTGAATATGCTTGTCTGGTGGGTAAGCTCGTTCTTCGCTGGCGTCCCGCTGCCAAGTCTCCGATGTGTTGGATCTGGCCCGCTAACTGTGACCTTTGTCCAACCCTTATGAAGGAACTTGAAGACCAAAGCCTTGCCATGGGCGAACCGCTTCGCATCTATGGCACTCTCCCCTCGCTAGAAGAAAGTTTCCGCGCCACGTGGCCAGAACGACGCTACACCCTTACCACCTCGGAAGACTGGGGCGACTATCTCTATAGCCGTGAAGCGCTCGTGAAACTCGAAGGCCGTAAATTGGCTGGTAAGCGCAACTTTGTGAAGCGCTACCGTGCACAGCACCCAGATGCGCAACTCCTCCCCCTAAACGCTGAAACGATTCCGCTCGCGCGCGAATTCTTAAAGAACTGGTACGCAGAGCACCAGCCGCTTGATGCCATGATGCAGGCTGAAGCTGACGCGATTGAGATTGCCTTTGCGCACTTTGAAGCGTTGGGTCTTCGTGGTGGCATTTTGATGGACCAAGGCGTTGTGCATGGCTTCACCTACGGGATGCCTGTGACCGACAAGATGTTTGCCGTCCATATCGAAAAAGCCGATCGCACGGTGACGGGTGCCTACCCGGCTCTCGCGAGCTTCTTTACCGCCTCGCTTCCCGAAAAATACGAAATCATCAATCGTGAAGAAGACTTGGGAATTCCTGGGCTACGCAAAGCTAAAGAAGACTGGAATCCGATGGGTCGTCTCGAAAAGGGCTACATCACGGTGGAGCCTCTTGATGGAACGCTCGCACGCGCCTGAGAAGAAGATTCACAAAACTCATCGTTAAGACGATGCCGCTAGGAGAAGTTCACTCGAACTTCTCCTTTTTGGTCTCTAAGAGCGAATCTCAGAAATTTTTCAATTTTTTGACACATTTTCGCGTCCCGCCACTCCAAAACTTTCGTGCTAGAATACTTTTCACAATTTGGGACAGAGTACCAATTTCATTTTCGTCAGTACCGTCCTCCCAAATCGTGTTTTCTTTTTTCTCTCTTTTGTGAGTGGACAATGGCAACTTATCACACGCGACAAAAAGAAGCGATTCTCGCACTTCTCACCGATTCCCGCGGGGAAGCGTTGAGCGCGTCAGAGTTGCTCGCACGCTTGACGCGCTCGGGCTCTTCCATTGGACGCACTACGGTCTATCGACTGCTCTCTCAATTGGTCGATGATGGTGTGGTGCGTGCTTGGCGAGACGCCTCTCGTGGCATCACGCTCTATGAGCTCTCGGTGATCACGGACTGTGCGGATGTGCGATGCCGTAAGTGTGAGCGCATTTTCCATTTGCACTGTCAAGCTTTAGCCGCTTTACAAGCCTCGGTGCGTGATCATCTCGATGCCTCGCACGGTTTTCTGCTTGATCCTGTTGCGCCGCAATTCACTGGGCTTTGCCCTGAATGCCGCGCAAAAGAGTCTTAATTTTTTGAGGTTTCCTTCTCTTATGAACGCTTTTGCCTCTTTTTCGCTTTCTCGCCGCCGTCTTTTAGGCTTGGCTGTTATGGGTGCCCTCGGCACCGCTCCCGTGGCACGCGCCTTAGCTGCTGATCGACGCCTGAAAATCGTGACGACCCTTTTCCCGCAGTATGACTTTGTGCGCCAAATCGCAGGTGACCGAGTGGACGTCTCGCTTCTTTTAAAGCCTGGCCAAGAAGCCCACACCTATGAACCGACGCCTCAGGACATTAAGCGCATTCAGGTCGCTGACCTCTTTATCTATGTCGGTGGCGACAATGACGACTGGGTCGATGATCTCTTAGATAGCTTGGGAACCCGTGCCCCACAAACCGTGCGTTTGATTGACTTAGTGGCGACCGTGGCTGAAGAAGAAGTCGAAGGGATGGAAGACGACGATCACGATCACGATGATCATGACGACAAAGATGACGACGATGATGACGATCGTCGCCGCCGCGCTCGCGCTCGCAACCTTGACCATCATGGGGAATCCCGTGCCACGCAAGAACGTGCGACGCGTGAAGTTCGTGAGTATGACGACGATGATCCCGATGAACACGTCTGGACCTCGCCCAAGAACGCGATTGAAATCGTGAATGCGCTCAAAGATACGTTAATCGATCTGGATCCCGCGGGTAAGAGCGTCTACCAGAAGAATGCCGCTAATTATGTGCGCGAATTGCAAGCGCTTGATGCGGACTTCACCAAAGTGACGAAGAATGCAAAGCGCCACACCATCTTGGTGGGTGATCGCTTCCCCTTCCGCTACTTGACGGATGCCTATGGTCTCAACTACTATGCGGCATTCCCTGGTTGCTCCACGCAGGTGCGTCCGAGCGCTGCGACGGTAGCCTTCTTGGTGAATAAAACGAAAGAATTGAAGCTCCCCGTGGTCTTGAAAGTGGCCAATAGCTCCCCGCGTATTGCGCAGAGTATTGCCGAAACCACCGGCGCGAAGATTCTTTCCTTGCACGCGATTCATAATTTGACGCCAGCTGAAGTGCAGGCTGGGGCCACGTACCTCTCCTTGATGAAGGAAAACGTGGACGTGTTGCGTCAGGCACTGAACTAACTTTTTTTAGAGCTTTAAATGTCTCTTTCCTTACCACCCTCAGATGCCACTCGTGGCGAAGTGGAGCTCACCCTCAACGGGGCGAGCTTTGGCTATCGCCCCGAGAAGGTTTTACTTCACGATTTGACGCTTAGCGTTCGTGCGGGCGACTTTATCTCTATTTGTGGGGAAAACGGGGCGGGAAAGAGTACCCTTTTAAAGGGTCTACTGGGTCTCTTGGCGCCACTCTCGGGTGTGCGCCAAGTGCTCCCTGCGCTCACTAACGCCGGAATTGGCTACGTGGCGCAAACGAGTAGCCTGCCGCCAGACATGCCAGGCACGGTGCTCGAAGTCTTAAAGACAGGGCTTTCTTGGCACTTTTTCTCTCGCACCAAAGCGCCCGCTGGGTTACTTGAAAATGTGCTTGGTCACTTTGACTGCGCGAGTTTAGCTGCGCAGCCCTTTCGCCAACTCTCAGGTGGGCAGATGAAGCGCGTTTTGATTGCACGCGCTGTGCTTGCTTCCCGTCGCTTTATTGTGCTCGATGAACCCGGCGCAGGGCTCGATACCCAAAACACAGAACGCATTATGGATGCGCTCTATGATCTCAACCAAACGCAAGGGACGACCATTCTTCAAGTCACGCACGACAAAGTTGCCGCCCTTCGCTACTCAAACCGCGTCTGGCATGTGGCTGACGGTGCAGTGCGTGATGAGTCACTCGAAGAGCATTTAGGGGAGGCTCGGCCATGAGCAATTTCCCACTTTATGCCGCTCTGGCTGAAATGTTCTCCTACCCCTTCATGGTGCGTGCCTTTATTGTGGGCACGCTCGTTGCGCTTTGTGCCTCGCAAATTGGCGTGCCACTCGTGATTCAGCGCTTTAGCATGATTGGGGATGGGCTCTCGCACGTGGCCTTTGGCGCCATTGCGCTCTCCTTTTTCTTGCATCAAAAGTCGCTTCTTGTGGCGCTTCCCGTCGTCATCATTGCCGCCTTTATTTTGCTTAAGATGGTACCCCTCACAAAGCGCACTGGGGATCGCGCAATTGCGATGCTCTCAAGCACTGCCCTGGCGCTTGGGATTACCGCGGTGAGTTTAACGGAAGGCTTTAACGTCGATGCGGAAAGTATTCTCTTTGGGACGATTCTGGGGCTCAACACTGAAGATCTTTGGGTTACTGGGATTGTCTCCGTGCTGGTCTTGGTCCCCATGGCGCTTTTCGCCCCGCTTTTTTTCTCGCTGATTTTTGACCCGATTTTCGCTCGTGTCACGGGACAACCCGTACGCTTTTTAACGACGATTTTGGCGCTGATGACAGCCTTGACAGTCGTCACGGGGATGCACATTATGGGGGCGCTCTTAATTTCTAGCCTTCTGGTGTTCCCTGCGAGCACGGCGCTTCGCCTCACTGCTTCTTACCGTAAAGTGCTCTGGCTTGCTGCTCTTAATAGCGTCATCTCTGTTTGGGTGGGACTTACCGCGTCTTACTTCTGGAGCGTACCAGCAGGGGCCGCCATTGTGCTCACCAACGCAATCATCTTTGCTGTGGCGCTCATTCTCACATGGAAAAATCACTAAGGTTAGTGTAAACCCCTAGGGTGGGCAGAGCGCTTCTCTGCCCTTTTTTCTTTTAAATCTGCGAAAATAAAAGGATTACTCTGAGGTGAGGACAAAACGCTCGTCACCTCAGCAAAAAAGACTTAAGACGCCATGGGTTTGGCGCAAACGTTAAAAAATAAGAGAAAAACCACAATGAAAATCCTCGTTCCTCTTGATGTCAGTGGCCAGAGTGAAAGCGCCTTGGCCTTTTTGGCTCGTCGCCCCCAGTTCACGCAGGATAGCGAAGTGTCGCTTCTCACCGTGCACCAGACGATTCGCCCCTCTCTCATGCGCGTGATCGCAAAGGAAGATATCGAACGCATTCAGAAAGCCACGGCTGATGAAATCTTTACGCGCGCCAAGCCCTACTTTAACGCTTTGGGTCAGACGCCTAAGATGCTCACCGCTGAAGGCGATCCGACAGCAAAGATTTTAGAAACCGCGAAAAACCTCCCTGCCGACTTGATCGTGATGGGCGCGCATGGAGAACGTACGCTGGGCGATATTTTGTTGGGTAGCGTCTCGCGAGGCGTGCTCTCCAAGTCCACCTGCCCGGTGGTGCTCCTTCGTAAGCAGTTGCCTCCTGCGGGTCGCCCGATGAAGATTGTGGTTCCCGTCGATAGTCAGGAAGTCACTTGCCATGCGGTCGATTGGATTTTAGAAAACCGTCACCTCTTTAGCCCGCAGACGGACTTCCGTCTCGTGCACTCCGTGGCAGGTTCCACCCTTGACGTGCTCCCGCGCTTTACGGCGCCTGCGCACGCTCTGGAAGAACAGCCCACGCATGCCCCTCGCAATGCCGAATGGCATCAGGCAGTCGATCCCGTGGCGCAGCGCTTTGCGGAAGCGGGTCTCACGAGCCGCAACATTGCCTTGACGGGACGTGCTAGCCAAGCGATTGCCGACTACGTGACGAAGGAAGAAATTGACTTCATCATCATTGGTAGCCACGCTCGTGGAGAATTGAAAGCCCTCTTCTTGGGTAGCGTTGCTGCTGAAGTGATGACGCTCACGCAGGTGCCGATGTTAATCGTGCGCTAAAAGCGAAAGACATTCACGAGTGCCCGTAGAGAAATTTTTCTGCGGGCATTCTCGTTTCTAGGCGTCCCAAAACTAGGCTATTCGCTATTCTCGCCTCAATCACGTACAATAAAGTCCTTAGTTAAATAAAGTAAAGCGCGATCGCCTCGCGCCAGACCCCAAACGTTATGGCTTTCTTTACCCGTCAAGATCTCAAGACAATGCCGCTAAAACTCCTTCGTGATGGTCGTATGGCCAATGCGAAGGTTTTTTGCGCCACTTTCAACGGCGAGCTCTGGACCGTAAAGGACTTTGGGGATCGACCTTGGTACGTGCGTAACACCATTGGGCGCTTTTTGATTCGCCGTGAAGTCGCTTTCCTGCAACGCCTTCAAGGGATTGATGGCGTCTCGCAAGACGCGTTTCGTATTGATGCCTTTGCGATGGCCGTGCGCTTTGTGCCTGGTGAAACCGTGCATAAGACACGCCGAGAACTCGTGACGCCTGAATTCTTAGAAGCGCTTGAAGCGCTCCTCAACCGAATCCATGAGCGAAACGTGGTGCATCTGGATTGTCGTGGGGTGGGTAACGTTTTTTATCGTGAAGATGGAAAACCCGCGCTGATTGACTTTCAGTCGGCACTTTACACCCGCTTTATGCCTCGCTTTTTGCGCCGAGCGCTTGAAGACCTTGACCGCTCTGCGGTATTAAAGCGCTGGAAGCGCTACCACCCCAACTTAATGGGCGAAGAGCGCCAGCGCGACTTTGAGCGTATCGAAAAACTGCGCCACCTCTGGGTGCTGCAGGGCTACTTTGGTGTTGAAAAAGATGACGCCAAAGAGGACGCGCATTCTGAAAAATAATTTCTTCTCTCTTCGTTTGCGTTTTCTCCTCTTTGTGCTAGGTCAGCGTATTACCAAAAGGCTCTATATCGCTTTGCCTCAAGTCAAAGGCCGCTAAACTTGTCTTACAACTATCCCATTAGAGAGATCCTCTCCGAGTAGGCTTTTCGGTACGATATCAGTATCTCTTTTATTTTTTGCGAGCCTGCGCGCCGTCTCTCTCATCTCCCCCTTTCTCCTGCGCGTAGTCTAAATTCTCGCAACCACGCTTTTGGTACCAACTATGACAGACAATATTTCCCAAACGGGACCATTCAACGCCAATCGCTGGGGCATTACCCGTGCCACAGTGGAAAACGGTCGTATTGTGTCCCTCACCCCGATTGCAGAAGACGCTGCCCCCTCGCCTTTGCTCGATCGCTTGGCGGCGCTTCCCTTTAACCCCCAACGTATTCGTCGCCCGGCAGTGCGCCGTGGTTACTTAACCGCGGGCTCCGCCTCTCGCGAGGGTCGTGGCGCAGATGACTTTGTTGAGGTCGATTGGGACACCGCTTTGACGCTCGCCGCCAAAGCACTTCGAGAAACGTACGATCAGTATGGTCCGCAGTCCGTCTGGGGCCATGCCTACGGCTGGATGAACACAGGACACGTGCAAGGTGCACGCCCGCTCCTTCACCGTTTGCTCAATAGCCTCGGTGGCTTTATTCCGCTTAAAAATAGCTACTCCAACGCCGCCATTTCGATTATTCAGACGCATATTGTGGGAGACCGCGATCCGCGTGCAACCGACTGGGAAAGTGTGCTTCACCACTCGGAGCGTATCCTTTTCTGGGGCGCAGATCCCGTGCGCACAAACGATGTGGATTGGTTTACGTCGCTGCACCAAAGTCGCGCCCATACCTTGTCGCTTAAAAACCGCCCCGATATTAAGACTTATAGCGTCAATCCGATCGTGACCGATACCGCGCTTGAAGTGGGTTCAGAAAATATTCGCCCCTTCCCTGGCACGGACGCCGCAATTCTCTCGGCGATGATCTACGTCTTGATTGAAGAAAAGCTCGCTGACTGGCAGTTTGTGCACACCTACACAGTGGGTGGCGATGAGTTGGCTGACGATATCCTGGGGAAAAACGACGGAATCCCCAAAACGCCTGAATGGGCAGAAAAGATTTCTGGCGTTCCAGCGGAAACGATTCGTGCGTTAACACGCGATATTGCGGCTCACCGCACCATGATCATGATGGGCTGGGGTCCACAGCGCCTAGAAAACGGGGAACAAACCCCGTGGTTAGGTTGGGCCTTAGCGGCTTTCTTGGGTCAGATTGGGTTACCTGGTGGCGGGATTGGCACCAACTACCACTATAACCAAGGGGGCATTGCGCCCACCCCGCGTGGCGCCATTTTAAAAGGCATTCCGACGGATCCTTTGGGTAAGGCGCGTGCTCGCTTTGCCGCGGGCCTTCAACCCCTTCCTGTGGCGCGCGTCGCAGATGCGCTCTTGGAACCCGGTAAAACCATCGACTTTGATGGCGTGAAAGTCACCTACCCTGAAGTGCATTTAGTCTTCTGGACGGGTGGCAATCCCTTTACGCACCATCCCGATACCAACCGTTTAGCTCGTGCCTTTAAAAAGCCCGACACCGTGATTGTCTCGGATATTAATTGGACGGCAACGGCGCGTCACGCCGATATTGTGCTCCCAGCTTGCACCAATTTTGAAATGAGCGACATCACTCGCATTGGCGGTCGCTCCAACGATGGGATTGTGTTTACCGAAGCAGTGCTCCCGATTCAAGGCGAATCGCGCACGAATTACGAGATTTTCCGTGGACTCGCGGCAAAGTTGGGCTTGGAAGAAGTCTTCACCGAAGGCTTGACTGCGGAAGGCTGGCGCGAGCGCCTCTACAATGAAGCGCGTGCGGATAGTGTGATTCGTGGAGCAGAGTTGCCGCCTTACGAAGAAGCGCGCCAGAAAGGGCTGATTCTTTTTGAACGCGCGCAGGACACCAGAGGCTATACGCCTTTTGTGGCCTTAAGAGACTTCCGCAAAGCGCCAGACGAACATCCCTTGAATACGCTCTCAGGCAAGATTGAGCTTGCTTCCGAAAAAATTCGTGGATTTAATTACGCCGACGTTGCCCCCTATCCTCGCTTTGTGCCGCCCACGGAAGGCGCTGGAAAAACGACAGAAGAGTTCCCATTCGTACTTCTGTCTTCTAAGAGCGCACGACGCCTCCATAGCCAATTGGATAGCTCACTCACGGAAGCTTATGGGGCTGAGCCCTGCCACATTAATCCAGTGGATGCCGCCAAGCTTGGCATTGCACACGGGGATACGGTCGTGGTGAAGAGTGCGCGTGGGCAGACGCTCCTCGCAGCAGACGTCACGGACCGCATCCGTCCTGGTGTGGTAGCCGTCGATAATGGCTCCTGGTACATTCCGAAGAATGACCCCCAATTAGGACTCCTTGATACGCATGGCGCTGCGAACACGTTAACGCGTGATATTCCCACTTCGAGCCTCGCTCAGGGAAATGTTTCTTCTGGAGCGTCGGTTTCGGTAGCAAAATACACGGGACCTTATTCGCCCGCTGAGCCAGTGGAATTGCCGCGTGGCATTCACTAAACGTTAATGGCTTCCTTTTGAGTCCTGAGAGAGTTTTCCGCTTTCTCGGGACTTTTTCTTTGGAAAAAAAGAAAGGCGAAAAAAATCCTCTCTAAGCGCGAACACCTAAAGAGGATTTTTGAGTTTCTAACTAGCGATTAGGCAGCCACAGGGCGATTCACCATACGCAAGAAGGAAAGATGTTTTTCGTACTGATCGAGCACATCGTGAATAATCTGCTCGCGACTCCAACCCATCAAGTCGTAGTCCTGACCACCTTCCTTTAAGAAGACTTCGGCACGCACGTAGGTAGGTTCTTCGTCTTCATCGCGATCTGGGTCAGCCATCGTGAATTCTGGATTGCCGTAACCCACCAGACGCACTTCGTAGAGGAAGTCAGTCACATCGGGGAAGTGCACCACTAAGGAAGCACGATCTTTGACGAGATTCATACTCGCATCCAACCCTTCATCCTTAAAGGCCGCCACGACATCATTCATCGAAGGCTTAATCGTCTCGTTAAAGTACGCTTTCACCTGATCGTAAGATGGATAATGCACGATCACGCCTAAGCGACGACGCCAACCTTCGGGGTTACGATAGAGCGACGGCGCCACATTCGTAATCTGATGGCTCTGACGCTTAAAGTCGTCGATACGCAAGGCTTTCAAAAGACCATAAAGCGCGATCAAAAGGACCACCGCGAAAGGCAGCGCCGAGAGAAGCGTCAACGTTTGCAGTGCCTGCAAGCCACCTGCCCAGAGGAGCACCATCGCGCCCAAGCCAGAGAGCGCACTCCAGAAAACGCGCTGCTTCGCGGGCGTCTTACGAATACCACCGCTAGCCAAGGCATCAGCCACGAAAGCGCCCGAGTCAGCCGAGGTAACAAAGAAGATCACCACCATGAGCATGCCAATCACTGAGAGCAACTGCGTCATCGGGAAGTATTCAAAGAACTTAAAGAGTGCCGTCGAGACATCAGCCTTCACGCTCGTGGCTAAGTCAGCGCCCACGCCAGACATAATGAGTTCAATGGCGGAGTTACCAAAGGCCGTCATCCAGAGAAGCGTAAAGCCAGCCGGAATCAAGAGCACACCGCTCACGAATTCACGAATTGTACGACCGCGGGAGATTCGAGCGATAAAGAGACCCACAAAGGGCGACCAAGAAATCCACCAACCCCAGTAGAGAAGCGTCCAACCGCCTAACCAGTTGCTGGACTTCGGCTCATAGGCGTAAAGGTTGAAGGTTTTGCTCACAATGCCAGACATATAAAGACCGACATTTTCCACAAAGTGCTTCAAAAGACTAGACGTGGGACCCAGGGCAAAGACCAAAATCAAGAGCATCACGGCAAGCCACAAGTTGGCCTGCGAGAGAAGTTTAATGCCCTTGTTAAGTCCAGAGGCAGCAGAGGTTGCGGCAATCGCGGTAATGACGACAATCAAAATCGACTGAATTTCAATTCCAATCGGCGCGTCCACCAAGTAGTGAAGACCACTGTTGAGCTGCAAAACGCCAAAGCCCAAAGACGTTGCCACCCCAAAGACCGTGCCCAAAATGGCAAAGATATCAACGGCGTTACCCATCCAACCGTGAATGCGATCTCCGATTAAAGGATAGAGCGCACTACGAAGCGTCAGGGGAAGTGCATGACGGTAGCCAAAGTAAGCGAGCATTAAGCCGACCGACGCGTAAATAGCCCAAGCGTGTAAGCCCCAGTGAAAGAACGTGAGCTCAAGTGCATCACGCGCTGCTTGCACGGTGCCACCAGCGCCCGTAGGCGGTTCCAAGAAGTGCATGACAGGCTCTGCCACGCCAAAGAACATAATCCCGATACCCATCCCGGTCGAAAAGAGCATGGCAAACCAGGTCACCAAGTCGTAGTCTGGTTTGGCATGATCTGGTCCTAAGCGAATGTCACCAAAGCGAGAAAAACTCAGGTAGACCATCCCGACGAGGATCACCCCAACGGCAAGAATGTAGAACCAAGAGAGGTCATGGAAGATGCGGGTTTGAATGTGACCCAACACGGCGTTAAGCGTATCAGGCATCAGAGCAGCCATCAAAATCACAATGATGGAAAGAAGGCTAGCTGGCCAGAAGACGGCAGGATTAACTTTCCAACCGCGCAAAAGACCTTTAGCGGGTGCAGTGCTAGGCGTTGTTTGATTTGGCATAGGTTAAGCGATTCTCCAAAAATTCACTCTGGCCTTGGGAGCGCAAAGCTTGGCAGCACACCAAGCAAAGCGAAAAATCCCCAAGCGAGGCTATTTAACACAGTGCGAAAGAGAGGACTGTTAAAGCAATTAGTGCGACTTTCTCGAGCAACAGTGGCTCGTGAGAAAAATCCTTTGAGTCAAAAGGACGGAGTGGTCGACTCTCTTTTGGCTAATTGAGTTGAGAGGCCATGAGGCGCTTCTCAAAAATGAAGGTGCGAAACTAAAGCGAAACGGTCTTTCGCTCGAAGCATTCCCGCTGGCAACCTAGAACGGCTCCTTTGGCGTTCTTTCTTTAGGAGAGCCTAAAATCACACATTGCGTGAGGACTCTTCTCTTTTCGGCTCGCAGAGAATGCAATATCGCAAACCTGATTCATGAACACGTCTTTGTGTTCGACGGCATATAGGATAACACAGGCTTTTCTCTCCCCTCCCCTTTAAGGGGGATTCTGGGGGTAAAGCCGAGGGGGATAAAAAGAGGGACTTTAGGGGAAACCCTTAAATCACAAGGGTTCGAGATTGTAGGAAAATTTTACATATTTGTGTCAGCTTTTTGAAAAAGATTGCCCATTTTGAGAGAAAGCGGAAGCTACTCCGTCAAAATCTCGTCAAAAAATCGGTCTTTCAAAACTTGGCACGAAAAGATAAATCGCTGACGTTAAATAGTCTGATTTTGAATTGGGTTTTTCGCGCACACTCGGGAAAAGCGTGAAGTCAAATAGCGGACCTTCTCTGATTTGAAATACAAAAAAGGAGGAAAGCTTAATACCTTCCTCCTCTTTCGAGAATCAAGTGTTTATCAATGCTTGATCAAGAAATCTTCTAATTTCTTGCCAGCTTTCTTGACTTCTTCAACCCACTTCGGCGTGCGACCGCGACCGGTCCACATTTCGCCCTGCGGGCCACGATATTTCGGACGAACCGGGCCACGACGGCCTTTACGCAACGGTTCAACTTCCCCGAAATGGAAGTCCGTGGGCTGGAGCGAGAACTGATTAATGATGGACTGTGCCTGACGAATAGCGTCATCACGCAAAGCCTTGCGACGATTTGTCACTTCGAGTTCAAGGGCTTCAAGTTCAAGAAGCTCTTTTTGCATGTCTTTTTTTTCAGCCATGGAGGGTCTCCTGATGGATGCTGTGCTTCACTTTTTGGGGAGAAGACACGATGTCGTTTTGAATCACTCTTAGAGAGATACTTGACAGCTCGTCAGCTACCGAGACTGGTGCTCTAGGTGCTCTAGGCGAACCAGCTCTCTATAAGAAGGATTCTATTTAAGGAAAATAGAAGAGAATCGTTCTCTTTTTCAAATAACTTTCTTGTTGAGAAAGATTATCAGATAGAGGGTTCTCTTAATGAATGCTATTATAACTAAAATTTTTCTTTTTTCTAGTATTAAACCTTGTCTTTTGATAAAAAACAATATCTCTTTTGACTAAGTCTTTCATTTTTCGAGGTTTTTCTCTTCTCCCTTTCCTTCTTACTAAAGCGGTATTTAGCCTTTTGCCTTCTTTTTAGCAAAAAGTGGCTCTTCTTAAAAGGTTATATCACCTAGCTATTAACCCTAGTATTGACATCTTTTTTCTCAGCATTATCTCTCGTTAATGGCGAGAAAAGATAAGTTTTTTAGCTTTGAATCTTTTTCTTTTTGACGAGGTTTTGACTTTTTCTCAAGGTTTTTTGACGCATTTCGCCTTTTAGAGGCTTTCTTTAACTTAGCGCTCGCGTGTACAATGTGAGCTGTTGGTAAAAAGCCAACGCCAAAACCCCGACAAAAAATTCTTTTTGACTCTCACGAAAAGCGCTCCTTTTGCCTCTCCCCCTCTTTCTTCTCGCTCCAAGCTTTTACGAGAAGACAAAGAGAAAGCAAAAACTGAGGTCAGCAAAATCGTGAGTACCATGTCTATGAAGCCGACTACTTTTGAGATTCGCCGCCGCTATTTAGGTGCCTGTCTTTGTGCGATGGGTTTAGGGGTGCTCACTCAACCCCTTCCCCTACACGCTGCCTCGATTTCGGTGGGGACGAGCAAAAACGTACCCCTCGCCTTACCTGAGCCTCACCACATTGAGCAAAAGCTCACCGAAGCGCAGGTGCGCGAGATTATTGTGGAGATTGCCTCTCGTCTACACTGGCGTATTCTCTGCCAGATTATGCCTAACGAAGTGCGCATGGTATATTTGCGAGGCGACCGCCTCGAGCTGGACGTCAACGTCCGCTATACGGCAAGCGAATTTCGTATTGAATACTTGGGCAGTCGTGGGCTTTATGAAGAAAAACACCCAGACGGCTCAATTACGCTCTCCCCCAAAGGCAATCACCTTTTGGCGGACTTGGATCGTGTGATTACGCGTCGTCTCACCTCTGGGCTTCCTGCGCCATCGGAATTCTTTAAAGAAGCGATGGATGGTAAGAAAGAAGCAGCGCATGGTAAAAAACACTAACGCCGACAATTTTCATCCCGTACTTACGCCTTCTGATGGGCTCACACTTCGCGCTGTGAGCCTTTCGGAAGGTGATAAAGCCTCCCTGCCAGAGGATTCATCCTGCTGGCTCTTTTTTGCGCATACAGAAAACCCGCTATCTCCCGAAGTCTTGGCGGCGCTTCTCGCCCAACTCCCTGCTGAAACCAGCGCGGCACTCTCGCGCTTTAAGCACCCTGTGCGCTACCAAGAGGCCGTTCTAGGTCGTGCACTCTCAGAGCTTTTAGCGCGCCTCACGGGCTACCGCCTTAAAGAAGAGCTCCCCTATAGTCCTTTACTCCTCTCGGACACTTCAGAAAAAGCCGCAACGCTCACCCTCTCGCACAACACCTATCTTGGAAAAAGTACGGTATTGGCTGGTCTGGGAGAGCTCACAGAAGAGCCACCCGCCTTTGCTCTAGATGTGGAAGCGATGAGAGAGCGCGCCAACATTCCTGAACTCTTAGCGCACAGCTTTGCGCCAGAAATTGGCGAGCGTATTAGCGCTGCGATGGGAAGGGCGAGCGACGAGGATCGACTTTCGCTTTTTTATCGCGCCTGGGGCGAGCATGAATGTGCGGTGAAGCTTAATCGTGGGAAAAGCGGCTACCGCGTCCTACCCCATGAGAGTGCTTGGGCTGTGGTCAGTGACTGTGGTGTGGCGCTCACGACTCACACCATTCGTTACGCCGAAACGCTTTTTACCCTTGTGGGCGATGCGCGTCTTTTCGCGCGCCCTCTTCTTTGCGCAGCACTAACGCCTGAAGCGCTTCTCGCAATCCTGCGTGCGACTTCTCGCACAATTCGCTAACGAATTGGCTTTAGATACACACTCATTTTCTTCCTCGCACGCCAGAAGTCGCGCTCTTCCATTAAAATAGGAAAGATTTTCGTTTACGCCACAAAAGAAAGCCACGTCGCGTCGGCTTTCTCTTGAGGCGTTGCCTTCTTTTCTCTTCTCTGATCAAAACATGTCGCCTACCGTTCTCTCTCGTTTGCGCCAGTTTGCTTCTCAGCCGGGAAAGCCCTTCCCGCCAGCCTTTGCTCGTCCTTTCAAAATGAGTCTTTGTGCGCTTTTGCTCGTCTCGACTTATAGCGCTTGGGCTGCCACGGACGTCGACGCCGCGATTGAAGACGATATGAGTAGCTCATCGGCTTCGGCTAAGAGCACGAAGAAAACCGCGGAAAAGAAAGACACGAAGAAAGCTGAAAAGAAAGAAGGGAAAAAGGTCTCTGTCAAAATCGAAGGGCTCTCAGGGGATCTGGAAGACAACGCGGAAGTGTTTGTGAAAAGTGCTACCACGGGTGGGCTCACGGCACTCTCCAGCTTTGACCGTATTCGCGTCGAGCGCGCAGTGCGTGATGCACTGAGTGCCTTAGGATACTTTCATCCGGAACTCAATAGCGCCTGGTCCGAAACGGACACCACCGCCACCTTGACCGTGAAAGTCAATCAGGGCGAACCTGTCCTCATTGCCGAAACCAATGTCACGATTGAGGGGCCTGGCGAAAAAGAACCCTTCTTTACGCGCATTTTGAAAGATTTACCTGCCGTGGGCTCAGTGTTAAACCAGAGTGACTACGACAGCATTAAGAGTCAGCTTTTAAAGTCCGCCATTGAAAATGGGTACTTCCAGAGCGAATACACCGAGCATCAGCTGGGGGTACAGCTCGCCACGAATAAATCCTACTGGCGACTTAATCTCGCCACGGGTCCACGTTTTCGTTTTGGGGATGTGACCTTTACGGGAAGCCAGATTGAAGAGCCCTATTTGCGCTCACTCATTCCCTTTAAAAAGGGCGAATACTACACGGCGGATCAGTTCTCACAGCTCTCGCAAAATTTAAATGAAACGGGGTGGTTCTCCACCGTCGTGGTCGTCCCTCAGACGGAAGAAGCGAATGCCGAGCACGAGATGCCCATTACCGCCACTGTGGTTCCCTACATTAAAAATACGGTGGACTTAGGCGTGGGGTTTTCCTCTGACGGAGGCCCGCATGCCACCGTCGACTGGTCTCGTCCCTGGATTAACTCCAAAGGGTGGAGCTTGAAGTCGTCCCTTGACCTTAATAAGAGTGAGCCAGAAGTGGGCGTCGAACTTCGCATTCCGCTTGAGAAGCAGCCTCTTGAGCACTACTACACGATTAGTGCTAACTACGAGAAGACGGACTTAAACGATACGGAAAGTTCTGAATTGGACTTAGGGGTTGCGCGCCACTGGATGCTTGACAACAAATGGGAGCGCGATATTCACGCGCACTATTTGATTAACAAGTTTACGCAGGCCGATGTCTCCGAAACCGTGCATATTCTCTACGGTGGGATTCAATTCCAGCGCACACGCGCTCGCGGGGGCGCTTTTGCCTATTGGGGCGACACACAGCGCTATAGCCTTGATGTGGCACAAAAAGGTGCCGCCTCGGATGTGAGCTTTGTGCGCTTTACGCTTCATAACGTCTGGGTGCGCACACCCTGGGAAGGACACCGCTTTGTGGGACGCGCGACTTTCGGTTGGCTGCAGACCAACGACTTTCATAAAGTACCGCCCGATTTGCGCTTTTTCGCTGGTGGCGACAGAAGTCTGCGTGGCTACGACTATAAGTCGATTTCACCCACAGATTCGCAGGGTCGCTTGACGGGTGCGAAGAAAACGCTCACCGCAAGTATTGAATACCAAAAGCACTTGAGTGGTCCTTGGTGGGCTGCCGGCTTTATCGACGGGGGTGAAGCCGTGAACAATTTCACCAACGTACGCTGGAAAGTGGGCTTTGGTGCGGGGATTCGTTGGGTCTCGCCCATTGGCCCGATTAAGCTTGACTTGGCGTTCCCAACAGACAACGGTGGCATCACCTTTAAAAATGCGCACCTCTATTTTGCCCTCGGTACCGAACTCTAATCACGAGAAACGCTCATGAGTGAAGAAAAAACACCAAAAGAAAACAGGAATGAGAGCGAAGTGGACGACGTGAAAGAAACGGCTTCTGAAACGACTCCCGAGCCCGCTCCAGAAAGCGCTTCTCCCGAAGAGAATTTGGAAAAGCGTCCTCGTCGCCTTCCTCGCTGGGCCAAGATGCTCGGCTGGGGGCTTTGTGGCGTCATGGGAACTGTGGTCGTGGCGGTGGGAACGTTTACCGCTGTGCCAGCACTGCAGCACAAAGTGGTGTTCTGGGCCGTTGATCAAGTGGACGGCTTAACGATTGAGTCGCTCGACGGACACCTCTTCTCCCCTATCGTGCATGGGATTCACTATGTCGCGCCTGGCGTGGATGTGAAGATTGAGGAAGCCGGCTATAAGCTCGATTGGCGAGAGCTGCCCGCGCGCTTAGTGAAGATGAAGCTACTGAGTGTCAAGGGGGTCGAAGCCAATATTGACACTTCGGCCATGCCCCCTTCTGAACCCTCAACTGAACCCTTGGGACGAATTGAATTACCCGTGGGGGTTCTGCTTGAGAGGGGCACGATTGAAAACGTTAACGCTAACGTTGATGGGAACCAAATTGCCCTCACGTCGCTCAGTCTGACGGCTAGCGCTGCAAAGTCGCTCGCTAAAGTGGATGCGCTAACGCTCGATGGTCTCAAGGTAGCTTTGGCCAATAGCACTGAGGCGGAAAAGACAGCCGAAGCAAAGTCTGAAGAAAAGGAAGAGGTAAAGTCTGAAGCCAAGACGGCAGAAACGGCAGAAACGCCTGAAGCGAAAGTCGCCTCGGATGTTGCAAAAGTCGAAACGAAAGCAAAAGCGGAAGCGAAAACCGTTGAGACGCTTGTAGCTGAACTCGAAAGCCTCTTCTCAAAACCCTTCTTAACGGCGGAGATGCTCCCCGCAGGCGCCCTCTCGCCTATGGACGTCGAAGTGCGTCAGGTGATGCTAAAAGACGTTGCAGTGGATGTCCCCGGGATGAAACTCCCTTCGCTCACGCAGCTTACCGTTGAGGCAACGCTCAAAGAAGAAAAAGTGCGCGTCCCGCACTTAGCGCTCCAGCTTTCCGACAAAACAACGCTCTTGGGAAGCGCGAAATTTGACGCCAAGGGGGACTACCCTGTGGCGGTGCATCTTTTTAGTAAGCCTGGAGAGTTGCTCTCCGACTATGTACCCGCCTCGATTGAGCCCATCTCCACGATGAGTAATTTGTCAGTCAACCTCGACGGAGAGCTCTTAGGAAAACTCCTCGCAACCTTGAACGGTGCGGGGAAATACCCGCTTGCCCTTAAGCTCGAAGCAGAACCCTCGGTGGCGGGCCTCCCCTTTACGCTTGAAGGCTCGGCAGCGCTACTCGCCTTTGATGCCAATACGCCATCTTTAGAAGACGTGACGATTAGTGGTGGCGGCCGCTTAGTGGTGCCAAAGAAGGCAGAAACCCCTCAGAACGAAGAGAAAGAGCCTACGGCTCAGCCCACTCAAAACACGTCTGCCCCTAAAAATAAGGTAGAAGCAAGTGTTGCAGGGGCAGCTGATGCCGCTCGCGACGCCACGCCGCCTGGGAGCATCACGGAAGAAGGCGTGACACTCAAAGTGCGCGGGAAACTCATTCCCGTGAAGCTCCCTTCCATGCCTGCTCTGAAACCCATGTCCTTAGCGCTTGATGCGAAGGCAACACTCACGCATTTAACCCTCTGGAATACTGGGCTACAAAATAGCGATGGAACGGCCGTTTTAGAAGCGGACCTTGATTGGGCAAATAAACTCACGGGGAAAGCAGGTCTCGCGCTCGTGACCTTTAATGTTGCCGCCCTCGCGCCCGCTGCCCCAGTGAAACTCGGGGGTGAAGCACGCGTTGACTTCACGAGTAGCACGGGTGACGTGTTAAGCACTTGGGAGGCCGCGCTCACCAAGGCTAAGTTCACCGGTGAACTGTTGGAAGTCACGAAGAGCGGGGAAGCCAAAGCGACGGGCTCTAAAACCGCCCAAAACCGTGCAGACCTTGATCTCACCGCGAAAGCCAACGCCAAAGGCGAATGGTCTGCTCGTGTGAACGAATTCCGCTGGGGCGAAAATACGCTCTCGATGGACGGCAAAGGTCGCCTTGTCGGTGACACGATGAGTGCGGATGCGCTCGCCTCCCTCCAATTGACAAAGCTTTCCGCCTTCTCGCCTCTTTTGTCTGGTAGCCTCACGGGCGACGTGAAGGTCGATGGGCGCTTCTCAAGTAGCGTGCTTGAACCTGTCATCACGGCCGACTTAAAGAGCCATGAATTAAAAGTCTTGGACGCCAACGAAGCGCTCGTGGCGCAAATTGGCGACACGACGATTAAAGGCACTTTTGGGAAAAAGGGCGCCGACCCGTTGACGCTAAAACTCACGAATCTCGTGGTGGGCGCGGGCGAGGATGAAGAAAAAGCCCCTACCCGCATTGAAGAAGCGAAATTAAGCCTAGGTGGCACCATCGCCTCCCATGAAGTGGCGCTTGATGTGAAGGGAGAACCCGTTCCGGCGCACTTAGTCGTCACGGGCGGTCTCTCAAAAGACTTTGCCCAGTGGAAAGGCAACCTCGCCGAAGTGAAAATCGGGAGTCCCATTGGCGACTGGGGCACAAAGAATGTACCGATTTCCGTCAATATCAACCAGAGTAACGCCACCATCGCCGCGCACTGTTGGGAAATGAGTGTTGAAGGGAAAAAGACCAACACGCCCAATGCCGTCTGCTTAGCCGAAAAAGCGCAAGTGGGCGAAAAAGGTCGCGCCGTGGTGAACCTCAAACACTTTGCGCTCACGACGCTCGCCCCAATTCTCCCGCAGGATGTGGCGCTCGATGGCACCTTCACGGGCGACGCCACAGTTGCGTGGGATGCCACTAAGCCTGGTCTCCCTCAGGTGAAATTGAACCTTGTTAACAAAGGGGTCAATGCCACGCGCGTCACCGATAGTGGTCCCTTGACGGTGAAGTTTAGTGAAGTCTCGCTCTCGGCCAATACGCAAGGGGAAGCGGTCTCCGTGAAGGCCACTGTGGCGCCTGAACACAACGGGAAACTCTTAGCGGACCTTTCGCTCACAGAGCTCAACAGCAACAAAAAGATTGGCGGCACGATTGTGCTCGAGAAATGGTCTGTTGGCGCGTTGAGTCAGCTCTTTAGCACGGGTGAAGTCGTGGAAGGGAACCTCGAAGCGAACCTCAAAGTGGGCGGACGCTTAGACGATCCTCAGTTAAACGGGCACTTAGCCTTGACTGAAGCTTCTGTGCGTGAAGGCTTGGTCCCGATTTCGATTGAACCGAGCGACATTGTGCTCCTCTTCCAAGGGAAAACCTCGACGCTCGACGGTGTGGTGCGCACCAATGAAGGCGAAGTGGCGCTCGTGGGTCGTGCGGACTGGTCTAACTTAAAAGACCCCACCGCAGAAGTGCGTCTACGTACGCGCCGCGATGGGAAAGATGAGACCATGGGGCTCACCGTTCCGCCTTACGCCCAGCTTGAAATGGGGGCAGATATTACGGCAAAAGCAAGTAATGCAGGCGTCGATATCTCGGGCGAAGTGGTGATTCCAAAGGGTGACATTACGGTTAATCAGCTCCCCGACTCCGCCATTCAGGGCTCGGACGACCTGGTGATGCTGAAACGTGACTTGACGCCCGTGACGCCCAAGTCCGCCGGCATGCCCATTCGCAGTAATTTGAAGATTACGATTGGGCCGCGCGTGCGAGTCAATGCCTTTAATTTGAAAGCGCGCTTGATTGGGGAACTCGTCATGCGCCAGTCTAAGCAAGGCTTAGGGTTAAATGGTTCGATTCAATTAAAGAACGGGAATTTCTTTGCCTACGGGCAGGCCTTAAATATCACCAAGGGCGAAATCCTCTTCTCGGGTCCGATTGATAATCCGTATGTGAACTTAGAAGCGATTCGTGACCCTGATGCCACGGAAGACTCTGTGACGGCGGGTCTTCGTGTGCGCGGTTCGGCAACAAGCCCCAAGGTGACGATTTTCTCCACGCCCGCGATGAGTAACGAAGAGGCGCTTTCCTACCTCTTGCGTGGTCAAGGGTTAGGTTCAAGCAGCTCTGACGGTCAGGCAGTGGCGAGTGCCCTTCTTGGCATGGGGCTCTCGCAAACCTCTGGCATTGTCGGTTCCATCGGGAGCGCCTTTGGGATTCAAGATTTGCAGGTCACAAGCGAAGGCGTAGGGGTGAAAACCAAGGTCGTCGTGAAGGGGAACCTCTTCCCGCGCTTACAGTTGAAGTATGGCGTTGGGGTCTTTGATTCGCTTGCGACCTTCACGGTTCGCTATCGACTCTTGCCTCGTCTTTACTTGCAGGGCGTCTGGGACGAAGACCAAACGATCGACTTGCTCTATCGTTGGCAATTTAATTAACCGCAAAGGAAATGGCTGCTTCTTTGGAGGCGGCCATTTCTTTTAGGAAAGTGTTAAGGCGAAACGTTTTTTTGATCCTTGTCGAAAAAGCGCACTCTTCTATGCGCCGTTTCGGTCGAAGGATGCATAATTACCGTAAAAGAAACTCTGTACAAACCTGTACAAATCTCTATTTTTTATATTCGCTCTGAATTCATCACAGCTTACCGCTCGAAAAATTGGTGAATTTTCCGATAGCTATGATGCCTCCAGTCCTGCCGAGTACGGTTACAGAAGGATTCAAACCTCCCCTCTCGGCGATGGCCTATTGTTCTACGTCATTCTCACCAAGCGAATAACGCTTCTTGAACAAACTCTTAGATTGGAAATTCCACTCTAAGGCGGCGTATCTTGTGCCAACCGCCACTGTATGTGCCACTTGCCTGCTTTTTCTGTAGTTATCGCCATTTCGATCTTCTTGAAATGGGTACAGGACTTGGACATAAATACCGGGGTTGAAAGTCAAACGCTTCACGAATGATGCATTCAACGCACAATTTTCACATTTATCTATAAATAGATCTTTTTATTGTATACTAAAAATCATAATTTTTCAAATTAATCCTTATTTTTGCATAATTTTCAGTACTTTTTATATCATATTCAGATCTGGTTAGCCTTCTCTATTTCCAATACATCTTCTGGGGGCGCGGAAAGAGGAATAGAAGTAGAGCTGAGATATCTTGCCAAAATATTCTTGGCAGCATTCACATCAGCATGTTCCTCCAACCCGCACTTCTTGCACTTGAACTTGTCTCCTTGACGATTTGCCTTTTCAATATGTCCACAACGAGAACACTTACGAGAGGTATACGCTGGATTGACTTTCACGAGTTCAACACCATAAAGCGGACACAGTTCTTCAAAGGCGGTAATTATGTCGCCGCGATTCCAGGCAGACAAACGTCGGTTCATGCGTTTCCCAAATTTTTGACCACCCATTGGACCTAAATTTTCTATCACTAGCGTTTTAACGGGTTGTTTAGGTTTCACAAAAACTTTCTTTTTGAGCTCTCTGAGAACGTAATTGACCAACTGTTCCCGTTCCGCAGCGCGTTTTTTCGTTTCTTTTTTGTTGCGTAAATTGTTATGCTCTATGCGTCTTGCCTTTGCTCGATCTTTCGGGTCATTGCTAGCTTTCAATTGCTTGACTTTTGCTATAAGGGGTTGACGACGTTGATCTTTGGCCGTACGTCTATCCGAAATGACAGCAGACATTTTCCCCAAGTTTTTAGCAATACATCTTCCTTCACTATCGTAACCAGCTTCGCTAAGTCCAGCGTCAAAGCCAAGCACTATCCCATCCTTCCGTAACTTCTTGTCTTGGCAAGGAATGGAACGATGGTAATGGATACTCAGATACCCTTTATCCTCATGAAGATAGACGCGCAGGGTTCCTTCCAGTTTAGGTTTCCCTTTAAGAGGAATATGCAAACGGGGGTGACGGTCAGACGGTTTCTTCTTACTCTTTGATGCGTTTTCTTCAGCTTGTGCTTTGCGTACCTTTTTAGGAGTCCCAGCATAGTTCATCAGATTCACTGAATCACGACCGTCTTTTTGCGTCCAACTACTAGAGTCACAGCCAAAGTAATTGCCTTTACCTCCGCACCGAGGAAGGCGAACTGTTGTTGAGCGAATCTCGTGGATTAAACGGCGCACATCATTGGCTACTCGCTCCATGTCTTGAGGGCGAGTTTTGAAAGAACTTTTCTTTGCGATTTTGGAATCGATCCCCATGGCAAGTTGTCCTTCACACGTAGGGTCTGGTGCCATACCATCCAAAAGGCGAAAGAATTGTGGGTAACAGCCACACACCAACCAATTCGCATAATGTTTCTGTTCCTCGGTGTAAGGGGCTCGCTTAAAACATTTCTTTAACGAACGGTTATACGACCAGTGTTTGGTGTAATTCTTTCCCTTGTGATGGTATTTCTCATCGATTGGGTTTACACCTTTGTACTCTTTTTTCAAGCGGTAAATAAAGTCACTCACTGCATTTTGAGCAGCTACCTGAACGCTTGTCCAATAGGTGGCCATTTCTCGAAGGGCATCTTCTAGGGCAACTTTCCATTGGCGTGCCTGAAGGTGGGGGTTAGGCGAATTACTCCTGTCGCGTAAAACGCGGATTAATTTAGCGATAGGACGACAAAGAACAATCCCCTCTGGCAGTTTGCTCATCTCAAGAGATGTTGCAAGTTCCGGGTGATAGCACAACCTACGCACAAGTTCATAAATATCTTCGTTCTTCATCGAGCCCACCAATACATCTCGAAGAGTGTACTTTTTCGTTTTGAATGGCATATCCCGCAATTCTCGCGTTTGCAAGGCTGAGATCAAAAGTCGATGTGCTAATTCAGCAAGATTACCCAATACACGACAGGAATCTAATGTTTCTGCGGAGAGTGGAAGAGAATAGGCAATGTATGTACGGTCTACTGTCTCAGTGAGGTCTTCTTTTTGTTTTTCCATTTTGGTCGATCATTAGAATTAGATTACTAAGTGATCTTGAATTGTACTCCTTTTCCCTCAAGATGCAAGCCGATTCCTGTTTTTCCAACTTCTTTTCCCATAAAGTCTTGCCGAAAAAACAGTCATCAGCGTGATCACGTCTTTTACCAACTCTTCCTCAAAGGGCGTTTCTGCAGGTTCTTCAAGGATGTTGATATGCACAGATTGACGTCTACAAAGAAGGAAGACCATTTCCGTGCCAAAACGCAGTAGCCTATCTTCATGGGTGAGGACTAGTGTAGAAACTTGATTGAGTAATATCATCAAAAGGAGTTTTCTGATACCTGGTTTGCGACAGTTGAGACCAGATCCAAGGTCGGTGATCACCTCATCACATCCATGATCACGAAGTCTTTGTGCTTGTGTTTCTAAATCTGATTTCTGGTCATGGCTAGAGACTCGGGCATAACCAACAACTTTCCGCTGCGAGTCTTCTGCGGGGAGAATATGCTTGAAATCATCATATGCAAAACGACGGTGGTTTCCTGGAGTCCGACTTGTTTCTTTGAGTTTTCCTTCTCTGCACCATCGTCTAATTGTTCCGACACAAACACCAACTCGAAGAGCTAATTTACCAATGGAGATTTGGGAGGATTCAGATACTTTCATACATCTCTCCTAAGGCAGAAAATACCTCCCATTCACCTTATAATGTACAGGTTTGTACAGATTTTTGATAGCTAGCTATTAACCCTATACCTCTAAGGGGTTAGAATTTTTTGACTTTAAGTCAAAATACTTAGTTCTCACCTCTTTTGCTTTGCGCACATTCCTCATAAGGACAGATTCGATGACTCTCAAAACTTATCAATACGCTTACGGTCGTGGCACGATTGACTTCACGCTCGACGATGAACACGTGATGAAAGAAATCCGCACGGCGGCTTTTGAACCCATGACCGATATTAAAGGGGGTGTGCTCGAAGCCATTCACAACCCTATTGGTTGCGAATCCTTAGATAAACGCATTCGCCCGGGACAAACCGTCGCCTTCATCTGTAATGACCCAACGCGTGTGGCGAATAGCTTTGACTTTATGCCGGTGTTGGTCGATGAGATGAATCGCTTGGGCGTGCCAGACGAAAATATGCGCATTGTCTTTGCGCTTGGCACTCACCGCGCTATGACGGAAGAAGAAATGGCTGAAGCGGTGAGCCCAGAAGTCGCTCGCCGTATCCGCTGCTTTAATTCGATTTCCACTATTGAAGGGGACTTTGAATACCAAGGGACCACAAGCCGTGGGACGCCAGTCTGGATTCATAAGGCGCTCTGCGACGTGGATCATGTCATTCTGACGGGCACCATTGTGCACCACTACTTCTCTGGCTACGGTGGTGGTCGTAAGGCCGTGCTCCCTGGTTGCGCTGCCATGGAAACCGTGCGCGTGAACCACAGTTTTATGATGGATCCGAATGCAAGATTGGGTGTCATGGATGGGAACCCCTGCTACGAAGACCAGATGGAAGGTGTGGCGCTCTTTGCGAAAAACCGCTCGCTCTTTCTCTTTAACGCGGTGCTTGATGCCAAACATCGCTTCTTAAAGATGTTTGCTGGGGACTATAACCTCGCACACCGTGAAGCCTGTAAGTTTGTCGATCAGGTCTATGGGGCAGAAATTCCGAAGGAAGCCGACCTCGTGATCGTCTCTTGTGGGGGTTACCCAAAAGACATTAACGTCTACCAGATGCAAAAGACGATGGAAAACGCCTCTTGCGCTGTGCGTAAAGGGGGCGTTGTAGTGATGCTTGCCGAATGCGAAGAAGGCTCTGGGTCCAAAGTCTTGGAAGACACATTTAAGGCCTTGAAGACGCCTGACGCCATTCGTACGCAGTTAGAAAAGAATTTCCGCATTGGGGCCAACAAAGCCTATGCCATTACGCGTCCGATCGAAAAAGCGCACTACATTTTAGTGACGAAGCTCGACAAAGTGCTCGCGCGCCATATGCTCTTTACCGCTGCGCTTGATTCCGCAGACGAAGCGATTGAAGCCGCGAAGCTCTTTGTGGGCGAAACCCCCAGCATCATCTTGATGCCAGAAGGTAGCCTCACTGTGCCTCGCGTTGTTGGAGAATAACGTGTCTGAGTCGCCGTCCCCCACTCCAGGCATTCTCTTTGACTATGCCCGCGCTGCCCGCGTGGGCCTTCCTGAAGCCGTCTTTTGCGAAGGAAAGCCCCGTGAAGCGCTCATCCGTTTGCGCGATATTTTCGCCGCCGCTGATGCGCCTGCGATTCTTTTTACGCGCTTGGCGCCTGAGCTCGCGCATGAAATCTTTGGCGTTGGGGAAGACACTGCCCTTCCCCACTTCAACTACGATCCCCTTTCTCGCACCGGCTGGTACAAGGCACTCCCCTCACGCAGTGGCTCGGTCGCGATTGTCTCAGCAGGCACGGCTGACGTGCCTGTCACACGTGAAGTCGCACGTACGCTCCAATATTTGGGCTACAGTTCTCGTCTTTTTGAAGACTGTGGCGTGGCAGGGCTCTGGCGTCTTGAGAAAGCGCTCCCTGAAATTAACGAGCACGATGTGGTCGTCGTGGTTGCTGGGCTTGATGCCGCGATTGCGAGCGTTCTGGGGGGACTCACCCCGTTGCCTATTATTGGCGTTCCCACCTCAGTGGGCTATGGGGCTGCTGAAAAAGGGAAGTCGGCGCTCAGCAGTATGCTCGTTTCTTGCGCCCCAGGCGTCACAGTCATGAATATTGATAATGGGTACGGGGCTGGTTGCGCCGCTACCCGCATTTTAGGAATGAAATATGCCAAGTGAACTCGATCTCTCTCGCGCAAACCATCTCTCGATTCGCCTCTCGGCGGGGTTTAATGCGGAGTCGATGTTGGCGGGGCTCCTTGCCGTCGCGGAGCTCGACGACATGATGGCGCCACTCTTTTTCCGTCAAGTGTTCCCTACGCTCTCTGAAAAAGGCTATGGCCTCACGCTCACGCGCGCCCGTGTCTCCGAGATTCAAGGCTGGCGAGCGCAGATTACGCTCCCTGAAGAGTCCTCGCAGGGACACCACCATCATTCGCTCATCGATATTCTGAGTTTTTATGATGAAGAAGCGAAATTGAGCGAAAAAGCGCTTGACTGGGTAGAAAAAATTTGGCTCACGCTCGCCAAAGCGGAAGGCGCGGTCCATGGTGCTACGCCAGAATCTGTACATTTTCATGAAGTCGGTCGCCTCAGTAATCGTATTGCCATCGCCCTCATTGCGACACTCTTGGAGCGCTTAGGCGTCACGCTCTCAGCGAGCCCTATTCCTGTCGCAGATGGGGTGATTGAATGCGCGCACGGCTTTGTCGCGAATCCAGCGCCTGCTACGCTCGCGATGCTCCCAGGGCTCCCTGTGATGCCCTTTGCGGGCACGGGAGAGGCCATTACGCCAACGGGGCTTGCGATTTTGATTGGCTTAGGGGTCAAATTTGGTCCTTGGCCCGAAATGACGGTCCTTCGTCAAGAAGTCGCTTACACGCGCCAAGTTTTTGAGGGCGTACCCAATGGCGCTCGCTTTATTTTGGGCGAAATTCCGCAGGAATAAAGCATGGCTGAAACGCTTCTTTTGACGGATCCCGTCTGGGATCCGCTTCGCGCGGCTCTCAAACGCATGGCGCCCGAGGGCTTTTTTAACATTGCCTATTCGGGCGGGTTTGATAGCCGTTTTCTCTCCTTTATGGCCACTAAATTGGGCTACAAAGTGCAACTTTGGCACATCCGTGGGCCTCATATCCCCGTGGAAGAAACAGAGGAAGCCGTGCGTCGCGCAGCCCTCATGGGGCTTGAGGTCACGATTTTTGATGCGGACCCCACGCGAATTGCCGACTTTGTTGCCGCAGGACGTGAGCGCTGCTACGTCTGTAAACATGCGGTCTTTAGTACGCTTCTCTCACAAGTGAAAGGACCTCTCGCGGATGGGACCAATGCGAGTGATTTGTCGCAGTACCGCCCGGGCGAACGTGCCTTAAGAGAACTCGGTGTTTTCTCTCCTTGGGCTGAGGCGGGCTATGAAAAGCCCCGTATGCGAACCTTGGCCGCGCAAGTGGGCTTTCCCGATGCGGATCAACCTTCTCGCTCCTGCTTGATGACGCGCTTTCCTTATAGCGTGCAGCCCAAGGCCGAGCAGTTTGCGCTCGCAACGCGCGTAGAACGTGGATTGCTGGAGCTCTTCCCTTCCTTGCCGCTTCGCTGTCGCTTCCCAGATGGGGAGAAGCCCGTCGTGCATGTCGATGAAAAAGCCCTCTTTGCCATGATCGAAAAAGCGCCTGATTTTCTCTCTCAACTTAGCGCTGAAGTCGAGCGCTTAGCTGGGATGCCAATTGAGATCGTCCCCCAAGAGAAGCTCTCAGGCTACTTTGATCGAGTGGACGTGAGTGCGCTCAAAAAAGCCTCTTAACTGAAAATGCCGCCAGTTTTCGCAACTGACGGCATTTTTCTTGAACCTTAGGCGTTTGGCTTCTCTTTAAGCTTTTTTCGCCACAATTTCAAAGAGTGGTGTTTCCCCATAGATGAGCTTTTCCTTCTCGTCCCAAAGCGTCTCGGTGATGGTTTCATCCGTCAGAACGCTCGCAAAACCAAGAGTGGGAAGTGTTTCGGCGTCCCAAGCAGGGCGCACCACGCGAGAAAGCGGGAGCGCTTTAATGTCAATGGGTTCGGCATCAATTTCTGCCGGGTCGAAAGTGGACCCATAGCGCGCGAGGCACTGGGCTTCACGCTCTGCGCAGCGAGCTGCCAGCTCCTCATCAAAGGCGGGCAAATTCCAGTTCGCATCGTAGACAATCAGCGTGCCACCTGGCGCCAAGACGCGAAGCGCCTCTTTATAAAAGCCAACAGGATCTGAGAGCGTCCACGTGACATTGCGGCTCACGATCACATCAAAGGAGCCGTCTGCAAAGGTAGCAAGGCCCTTTTCTGAGTGTAAAAAGGTGGGCTTCACGGGCAGGCGCTCTGTCGAAACATTTGCTCTTGCCTGCTCTACCATTTGGGTGGAAATATCCACACCCGTTACCGTGTGGCCAAGGGCGGCGAGCACAATCGAGAAAAAGCCAGGACCACACCCAAAGTCAAGCACGCGAGAGGCGGTGGGGAGCAATTCTCCAAAGCGCTCCATCCACGCTTCACGGCGAAAGCTCGCTAACTCATCGCGCACAATATTTCCATAATGAAGCGCATCCGCGCTCCAATAGCGACCCATAGTGGTGTTGTCCATTTTTTGTCTCTGTCTCTTTAGTTATTTGCGGGAAAGCATTACGCCTTTTTCGTAGCCACAATGGAGAACATGGCCATGGGGTTAGAGGCGTAATCTTGCTCAGGATAAACGCGAGAGGTGAGCGCTTCGTCTGCCACCACGCGATACCCCAAGTTTTCTAATAATCCCACATCATACGCTGGACGCGCTTCTTTTGAGACCGCGAGTTCACTCTTAATCTGATCACAATCAATTAAATCGGCATCATCAATATCGCTATGCGCATTTGAGACCCCTTCTTTTTTCAAAGAGTGACTCAAGCCCGTAAAGGAAATGGGGCCGTAGTTGGCATCAAAATTGACGAGCACGCCGCCTGGCACCAGCAATTCAGTCCACGCTTCGTAAGCGGCTTTCACGTCTGGGAGCGTCCACGTGAGGTTACGCGTCACAATCGCATCAAAGCTCTCTTTCGCAAAAGCGGGCTTCATCGCGTCCATCACAAAGAATTGCGCCTGAGCGCCATGGCGCGCGGCAAAGGCCTTCGCCTCTTCAATCATCTGGGGCGAAAGGTCAATCCCCGTGACGGTGTGGCCTTCTCGCGTTAAAAGTACCGCGAAAAAGCCCGGACCCGTCCCAATATCGAGAATTCGCAAGGGACGCTTTGGGAGCGCCGCACGGAATTCCTTCACCCAGCGCTCAGCCTTTTCGCTACCCAATTCCATTTCACGCAAGTCGCCAAAAGCGGCGGCTCGGCGATCCCAATAGTCACGAATACGGTTTTCTAAATCTTGGTTTTTATCAGTCATGAGTGTCTCAAACGAAAAAAGAAATGAAATTTTAGAGGCCTTCTCCCGTCTTACGGCGAAGGGGATCGAGTAAGACGACGAGCACATCGGCAATGAGATTAAAGAGCACAAAAAGTGCCGCGAGAAGGAGCACGTAGGTTTGCACAATCGGAATATCGCGATTAAAAATCGCACTCACGCAAAGTCGCCCAATGCCTGGCCACGCAAAAAGCGTTTCCACGACAAAAGCGCCCGCAATGAGTTTAGGAATTGACATCCCCAGCGCCGTTACCGAACCGCGCAGAGATTGTAGCAAGAGTCGCCAGTAGATATGCGCTCGTGGCATCCCCCAAGCCTTTGCGGCTACGACCCAATTTTCATGATGGTTCGTGAGCATCTCCGTGCGAATCAGACGCACGTAGGTAGGAAGATACGCGAGGCTCAGCGTGAGCGTAGGGAGAACGATTGATAAGGGTGAGCGCATACCGCTTGTGGGCAATAAACCCCAAGAGACCGCAAGCCAACTCATCAAAAGAATCCCAAGCCAGAAGGCAGGCATCGCCGAGAGGAAAAAGACAATCGAGCGCACGGCGCGATCTGGCCACTCCCCTTCTCTGAGCGCTGAGACCATACCCATGGGGACACAAACAATTAAGAGGAAAAGGAGCGAAGTGAAGGCGAGGTTGAGCGTTGCAGGGAGCGCATCAGCAAATTCCTCCACCACTGGGCGACGCGTCACAAAGCTCGTGCCAAAGTCGCCCGAAAGGCATTGGGTAAGCCACGTCCAGTAACGCTCAAAAAACGGCAAATCTAGCCCCAACTCATGGCGCGTTTGCGCAATGAGTTCTGGCGTGGGGACCATCGCATTGACGCGAATCGCAATCTCTGCTGGGTCGCTGGGCGACAAAGCAAAAAGCGTAAACGTCAAAAAGCTAATCCCCAGGACCAGCGGGACGAGAAGGAAAAGTCGTTTAATAAACGCAGCTAACATAGCGCCTTATTTTTTAAAGTGCATTGCTTCAAAGGGGATTTCGTACTGCGAGACGTCAAAACCCACATCTTCTAGGTCGGGCGCATAAACCGCTTTAATGCGCGAGAAGGAAATCGGCACATAAACGCCCGAATCATGAATCGTGGTTAAGACCCAGGTGAGCATTTCCTGGCGCTTTTGCGCATCGCCCTCCACCATCAACTTCGTAATCGTTTCATCAATCTTCGCTTTATCGGGAAGCCCCACCTGCGCTTGGAAGTCTCCGTGCGAGGGCTGGCGCCAACTCGAGAGATAGCTCTGCGGATCGTAAGGCGCACCCCAAGAAAGAGAATACTGCAAATCGAAGTTCCCCGAGCGCTGACGATCTAAGAAGGATTGTTTTTCTTCGCCCACAATCGGCATATCAATCCCAATCGCGCGCAAATCCGCCTGCACCGCCTCAGCAATCGTCTTTTCCTGAGCGTTTTTGGCGTTAAAGTAGAAAGTCACGCGTAGTGGCGTCCCATTTTTCGCACGAACCCCATCGCTTCCCATCACCCAGCCGTCTTTTTCGAGAATCTCGGCGGCTTCTTTCGGATCATAGTGGCGAGGCGAGAGCGGTACATCGCATCCTGGGACCGTCTTCGCGAAGAGCGTTAAGGCTTCGGTTTCGCGCCCATTTAAAATATTCTTCACAATCGCATCGCGATTAATGGCGCGCTGAATGGCTTCACGCACGGGAGCCTCGCCTGTAATGGGGCGCTTCGAGTTGAGCAAAATCGCTCGGCTTGCAATCGGGTCACTCCACACCGTCTTAAATTTCCCTTCCTTTTGAAGCGCGTCCATCGCGTCAATCGAGAGCTGATCGCCGTCAGCACCAAAGATGAGCTGAATTTCGCCCTTTTCTAAGGACAAAAGAAGCGTCTGACTATCGGGCACCACCATCCAGTTGACGGTTTTCAATTTCGCCTTTTCGCCCCAGTAAGCTTCATTACGCGTAAAAGTAGCCTCTTGATTGCGCTTGTGATCCGTCAGAACCCAGGGACCCGTCCCAATGAGGCACGAGACTCCATTGAGCGTTTGTCCCTCTTTCATGCACTGCGGCGCAATAAAGCGGAAAGGACGCGTTAAGCCTAATTCAATTAGCGTCGGGAAATACGGCGCTTTCAAGGTTAAGCGCCATGTGAAGGGATCAACGACTTCGTTTTTCTCCATCACGTTCACAATGTCTAACCAGGCGTGGCGCGAAGCGTTAGCGAGCACCGCATCGACGTTTTTCTTTACCACATCGGCCGTAAAGGGCGTGCCGTCAGAGAACTTCACATCTTTACGTAAATGGAAGGTATAGACCTTCCCATCGGGGCTAATCTCCCAGCTCTCGGCAAGCCACGGCTTCACACCCTCTTTCGTGTTTTTCGTAAGCGCTTCAAAGACCATCCCCTGCGCGGCCATCTCGCCCAAGTAGAGGTGTGGGTTGATGTCACGGATATCCTTCATGGAGCCAAAATTGAGCGTATCGCGTGGTGCCGAAGCGCTAGTAGCAGGAGCGGCATTGCCCTCTTTTTTGTCCCCACAGCCCGTGAGTCCTAGCCCCAAGAGAGAAACCGCGCAAAGCGATAAAACGAGAGGACGAAGGCGCAAAGTAGACGCTTTTCCGTTAGACATCATCTAATTCCTAAAAAAAGAACCAACACGTTACCTTTTCCCTTTTGCAAAAGGTGGGCAACGTGTTGGCGAGTTTCTCAAAACACAATATTCAGAGAGAGCATTTCCCGTACTCACCTGAAAGATGGATTGGGAAGATTATACTTCATACAAAAATAATTTTTGTATGAAAATTGAGGCTCACTTTTGATTTGCGTGAAAAAACTCGCGGGTTTTTGTTGGCGGGGCAACCTTTTTGCCCTACTCCCAGTAGCAACGTTTAATGAGTGTGCGAAGCGCAGCGTTCTCAGACCTTAAGAGAGACTCAGGGTTTCCGTCCGCCAAAATCCCCCCTTCGCCCAGCACGATCACCCGGTCGCACAGCGTAACGACCGCTTCTAAATCATGGCTCACGAAAAACCAGAGGCTCTCTTTGGGCTTCGTTTCCTTTAGGTAGCGTAAAACCGTATTCTGGTGCAGTGCATCCAATGCAGAGAGTGCTTCATCAAAAAAGGTGACTCTTGCCTCGGACAAGAGTGCTCTCGCAATGGCCACCCTCTGGCACTGTCCGCCAGAGAGTTCACGCGGAAAAGCAGTGAGCAATTTTTCTGAGAGCCCTAATGCGTGCAGCACTTCCCTCATACGGGCATGCTCGTCTTCTCTTTGGCCCTTTAGGCGCAGACTCCCTAAAAGTGCCCCTTCAAGGGTTAAGTCTGGGTTGAGCGCAGAACTGCTATCTTGAAAAACCGCCGCAAAGTCCCCGGGGTGCGCCGTTTGCCAAGCCGCAGGGCTCATTCCTTCAATCGTAATCGTGCCAGTGCTAGGCGCTTCAAGCCCCATCATGAGGCGCGTGAGCGTTGTTTTCCCTTCGCCAGAATACCCCATCAAGCCCACACATTCGCCAGGGTGAAATTCAAGGTTTAGGTTTTGAAAAACGGTTTTCCCTTCTTCACCTAACCATTTAGCCAAGCGACCACCGCCGTAGATTTTCCCAAGATTTCTGATCGAAATGAGAGGCGCAGTTTTCTCTTTCATCACTTTGCCTCCGTATGTTTATGATCGTGATCGTCTCCATGCGAATGTGCGTGGGGATGACCGTGCGTGTGCGCATGACTGTGCTCATGATCGTGGTCATGCTCATGATCATGAGCATGATGGTGATGCCCGTGCGAGTGTTCCGCATGGTGCATCTGATGGTGCGCAATCTCTTCTTCCAAGTGCGCCAGAAGCCCGGCTTCATCGTGTCCCTGCTCTCGCACATCGCTTGCCAAGTGGTGATGTTCTTTCCCTTCACGGTGAAGCAAATCGTGTGCCACGCTGGCCCCTACGCCCTTTTGAGAGACTTCAGCGAGTAGCCTATCGAGTGCTTTTTCTTTTTGCTGGTGCGAGTGCACCAAGGCGCGTGTATACGGATCCGCGGGGTGCTTTAAAAGTGCCCCTGCGCCCGACTCAATCACGCGGCCATTTTGCATCACAATGAGCCGATCGGCTAAGCGCTCTGCGAGCGTTAAATCATGCGTAATCACTAAAAGGGTCATCCCAGAGGCTTTTAAGCTCACGAGCGTTTCAACCACTTCGCGCGTCGATTCAGCATCAAGCGATGCGGTGGGCTCATCAATAATAGCGACAGAGGGTTCTCGCAAAAGCACAGTCGAGAGAAGCGCACGCTGGGCCATCCCGCCAGAAATTTCAGCGGGGTAAGAGGAGAGTACGCGCTCGGGCTCCGTGAAGCGAAGCCGTGCGAGGACGTCCACGATTTTCTGGCGACGTGCCTCAGCGCTCATCACCTCTCCCTTTTCTTTAAGGCGAAGTGAGAGAACGGCATCGAGCTGTTTACCAACTTTAGCCAGCGGTTCAAACGCCGTCATCGCGTTTTGCACAACGTAAAGCAACTTTGCACCACGAGACGCGGCTCTATGATCGACTGTCTCCAAGAAAATCGCCTCTCCATCAAGCCACACTTCCCCCGTGACTTGGAATTTGGCGGGCAAAAGTCCCACTAGGGCGCGCGAGAAAAGGGTTTTCCCAGCGCCCGATTCGCCCAAAATCACCAAGGCTTCGCCTCGTGTGACAGCGAGCGCGGCGTGAGTGACCAATTCATAGCGAGCGCCCCCTTTGTCTTCTAGCGCAATCGAGAGTCCACGAACCGTTAATCCCTGAGGCAAAACGGGAATAGGCACTTCCCCTTTTTCTAAAGACTGAGGCGGTAAGATATCCCCTGCTCGTTTATTTTCCCAGTGCGAAAACCCTTTTTGCACGCGAGTATCTAGCGCATCGCGCAACGCATCTCCTAAAAATGAGAGGGCTGCCACGACAAACAAAATCGCCAACCCGGGAATCCACGAGAGCCAAGCGTGTACGCTCATCACTTCTTTGCTTTCCGCGAGCATCATCCCCCACTCTGGCGTCGGAGGTTGTAAGCCAAGCCCTAAGAAAGAGAGTGTGGAAATTAAGAGCAAAATATGCCCCGCATCAAGGCTCATCAAAACGAAGAATTCCCCAAGAGCACCAGGGAGAATATGTTCTTTCACGAGTTGCCAACGAGAAACCCCACTCACGCGCGCGGCTTCCACATAACCCTTAGAAAGGAGTCCCTTCACAATCGTGCGCGCCATACGCGCGTACCATGGCCACATCGCGACAACACTGGCGAGCACAATCGAAAAGACGCCAGGCCCCATAATCCCCACGAGTGCCAACACCGTCACTTCACTCGGAAACGACATCATCACGTCGGCAAAGCGCATCATGAGGTTTTCTGTGCGACCGCGCGACATGGCGGCCGTAATCCCGTAGACCGTTCCGACGAGCGCAATGAGAAGCATGGTGAGAAGCGCGGTGAAAACGCTTGTGCGAATCCCCCAAAGTAGACGAGAGAAAATATCGCGCCCTAGCTGATCCGTACCCAGCCAGTGCTCACTGCTGGGGAGCGCAAACTTTTGCCCTAAAGAAATCGTGATGGGGTTATCGAGCGGCAAAAAAGGAACGGCAAGCCCCAGAAGAATCACCGCACAAAGAAGAAGCAACCACGCACGCGCGGCACGCCACGCCCAAAGGCGCGCAAAAAGACGATGAAGCGCAGAGGGCATCGGACGATTGGCGGTTGAGGAAGGCGGCGTGGCGTTCATGGATAAGTTTCTTTGGGGCGAAGAAAATCGGAATGCGGAGCATTCTACTCCAATTCGTATTTTACTTCATACAAAAATAAGTTTTGTATGAAAGATAAAAGGAAAAACGCCTCGAACCACTTTCACAGCGATCCGAGGCGTTAAAAGTTAAAGCCTAGCCGAGAACTTAGCCTAAAGCCACACGCGCATTAAAGAACATGCGCATCCAGCCCGAAACACCAGTCCACTCAGCAGGATGCCAAGAGAGCTGGGTCGCTAAGTGCGAGCGCTCTGGGTGAGGCATCATGATGGTGAAGCGACCGTCATCGGTCGTAAAGGACGTAAGACCACCCACGGACCCGTTGGGGTTAAAGGGATAGGTTTGTGCGGGGCTACCATCCGGCATCACATAGCGAGCAGCGGCACGCGCAAAGGTCGCGTCCGAGGCTTCCTTAAAGCGTACACGGCCTTCCCCGTGAGCGTTCACCACAGGCATCACGCTTCCTGCCATCCCCGTAAAGAAGATGGAGGGGCTTTCGAGAATTTCCACGTTCACTAAGCGCGCTTCAAACTGCTCACTTTCGTTACGCAAGAATTCTGGCCAGTGCTGAGCCCCAGGAATCAAGCCACGCAATTGACTCATCATCTGGCAGCCGTTACAGATCCCAAGACCAAAGGTGTCACCACGCTCAAAGAACGTCTTAAACATTTCAAGGAGGCGATCGTTGTAGAGCACGGTCTTCGCCCAACCGCCACCAGCGCCTAAGACGTCCCCATAGGAGAAGCCCCCTGCGCAGGCGATACCCTTGAAGCTTGCCAAGTCACTGCGACCCGAGAGCAAATCGGTCATATGAAGGTCATAGACATCAAAACCAGCACGCGTAAAGGCGGCAGCCATTTCATGCTGACTGTTAACGCCCTCTTCACGCAAGACCGCCATCACGGGGCGAGCGCCACGTGCGATATAGGGTGCCGCTGGGTTTTCTTCAACATCAAAGGTGGTTGTGGCAAAAAGCCCCGTATCGCTTGGATTGGCGATGCGAGAGAATTCTTCATCGGCGAGTTGCGGATTGTCGCGACGGCGGGCAATCGCATAAGAGACGCGAGTCCACTCTTCTTGCATTTCAGCGCGAGAAACGTTCAAAATTTCTTCGCCATGCGCCACCACGCGGAAGTTTTCATCAGCGGTGACTTCGCCTACAAAGTGCGAGAGGTTAGAAAGACCCAATTCGCGCACAGCGCGGGCGACTTCTGCCACCTTGTTCGCAGGCACCGCTAAGAGCATACCGAGCTCTTCGTTAAAGAGCGCCGCTTCTGGGCTCACCCCATTTTCAAGAAGCGAGGTGATATCCAATTTCACGCCCTTGTGCGAGGCGAACATCATTTCCGCTACGGTCGCCGCTAAACCACCGTCCGAGCGGTCATGGTAGGCGCTCAACACACCAGCGTCGGCCAAGTGGTGAATCGCCGTCACAGCACGCGCTAAGTGCATCGGATCTTCAATATCTGGGGCCGTATCGCCAAAGGACTGCGAGACCTGAGCAAGGATAGAGCCACCCATACGAGCCTTACCTGCACCCAAGTCAATCAAAATCAAGACTTGCGCGCCAGACGGAATTTCTGGCGTCAGACCAGAGCGAATGTTTTCCACCGGAGCCGCTGCCGAAACAATCAAGCTCACAGGAGAGGTGACGCTCTTCTTTTCTTCGCCTTCCCTCCACTGCGTGCGCATCGAAAGACTGTCTTTACCCACAGGAATCGAAATCCCTAAGGCCACGCAAAAGTCACTTGCGGCCTTCACTGCTTCAAAAAGACGCACGTCTTCGCCAGTCGCTCCACAGGCGGCCATCCAGTTGGCAGAGAGCTTCACTTTGGAGAGTTCCACATTCGCGGCAGCCAAATTGGTTAAGGCTTCCCCAATCGCTAAACGAGAAGCGGCAGCGGAATCGATAATGGCCACAGGAGTGCGTTCCCCCATTGCCATCGCTTCCCCACGCTCGGTTTCATAACCAAGAGCGGTCACCGCGCAGTCAGCCACTGGCACCTGCCAGCGACCCACCATCTGGTCGCGCACGACTAAACCACCCACGGCGCGGTCCCCAATGGTGATCAAGAATTGCTTACTAGCCACACTGGGGTGACGAAGCACATCCAGAAGCGCCGCCTTAATCGAGGGGTGCTTCATCTTGAAGGGGGCGAGTTCGGTGACGTCATGCTCAACGTCGCGATACGTACGCGGAGTCTTCCCTAAGAGAACCGACATCGGCATATTGACCGCATCTTCTTCCCCTTCTCGCGTCAAGCGCAAACGGTCTTCTTCGGTGATTTCACCCAAAACCGCAAAGGGGCAACGTTCACGTTCGCAATAGGCCTTGAAGGTTTCAAGTCCTGCGGGATCAAGCGCAATCACATAGCGCTCTTGACTTTCGTTACACCAGATTTCAAGCGGGCTCATGCCAGACTCTTCAACTGGGATCTTACCCATGTCAAAGGAAGCACCTCGACCACTCAAATCGGCTAATTCAGGCATAGCGTTTGAGAGGCCACCTGCCCCCACGTCATGAATGGCGAGAATCGGGTTCGCGTCACCCATGGCAGTACAGCGATCAATCACTTCCTGCGAACGGCGCTCCATCTCAGGATTTCCACGCTGCACGCTATCAAAGTCAAGCGCTTCGGCGTTAGCACCCGTGGCCATGGAGCTAGCCGCCCCGCCGCCCAAACCAATACGCATGCCGGGACCACCCAACACAATGAGGAGGCTTCCCACAGGTGGTACGGTCTTTTTCGTCTGATCGTCACGGATATTCCCAATCCCGCCCGCGAGCATAATGGGCTTATGGTAGCCATAGCGCACCCCACCCACATTCGCTTCAAACGTACGGAAGTAGCCCAAAACGTTCGGGCGACCAAATTCATTATTAAAGGCGGCTGCGCCCAAGGGACCATCGGTCATGATGGATAGTGGCGTCGCAATGCGACCTGGTGCGCCATACTGCGTCTTTTCTGCGCCTTCGCCCGTCACCACATCACGATCGTTTTCAAAGGGCTGGGGAACTTCAGGCAGGTTCAAGTTCGACGTGGTAAAGCCGCAAAGGCCTGCTTTTGGACGAGCCCCACGACCCGTTGCGCCTTCGTCACGGATTTCCCCACCAGAGCCAGTGGAGGCCCCAGGGAAAGGTGAAATCGCGGTCGGATGGTTATGGGTTTCGACTTTAAAGACGGTGTGGGTTAATTCTTTCACTGGCTCAAAAATGCCAGGCGTCAAGTCGAAGTCACGTGTACGCGCATAAAGGCGAGAAACCTCAGCACCTTCAAAAATAGCGGCATTATCGGCATAGGCCGTGATCGTGCCTTGCGGGGCCATCTTATGCGTGCGACGAATCATCCCGAAGAGCGTTTCTTCTTTCGCTTCCCCGTCAATCGTCCAAGAGGCATTGAAAATCTTGTGGCGGCAGTGCTCGGAATTAGCCTGCGCAAACATCATCAATTCCACGTCTGTGGGGTTACGTTTAGCGCGCGTAAAGGCGGCCAAGAGGTAGTCGATTTCGTCCTCTGAGAGCGCAAGACCCATTTCAACGTTGGCAACTTCAAGCGCGGCCTTGCCACCCGAGAGAATATCCACGCTTGCCATCGCTTTACTCGTCAATTCGGTAAAGAGGGTTGCGGGATCAAATTCCCCATCAACGACCGATTCTGTCATGCGATCGTGCAGGAGCGCCGAGAGGCTCTCAATTTCCGTCGCAGAGAGCACACGCACTGCAGAAATCGTGTAGAGCGTACCGCGCTCAATACGTTCAACAGCATCAATGCCGCAATTCACCGCAATATCGGTTGCCTTCGAGGCCCAAGGGGAGATGGTGCCCAAGCGCGGAACCACCATTAAAGATAAAGAAAAAGCGCCACTTGCGGGAGCGCTCGGAGCGTCTCCATAATCAAGTAGCGCCTTAAGGCGTGCTGTTTCCTGCGATTCCAACTCGCGCTTTGCCTTCACAAAGTGCACAAAGTGAGCGCTCAGCCCCTCCACAGTCGGCACTGCACGGCGCAATGCGGCCAGAAGTCGCTCTTGGCGGAATGCGGACAGCGCCGCAGGACCTGTAAGTTCAAAAACCGTACCGGTAATGTCTGACATAGTCTTCCCAATCAGAAAGCCCGAAGGCATAAAGGATTAATAAAAGTGGCCTGCTTTTCTTCTTTTAAAAGTCAAAGCAGAAAGACAAACGCCCTACTCCTTACTGGAAAAAGGCACTTTTCTTTCGGCTTTAGCATTTCTCAAGTGTGGTCAAGAAAAAAGCACTTCCTTCATGCACGCTGATTATAGCGGAGTGAACCTCGCCTTGCCGATGAAAGAGACGGCTTTCTGGCTCATTAAAACGGAAAAAAGCGCTTCTTAGTTCAGAAGCGCTCTCTTTCCTTTAGCTAGCACGGCAAAGCACTATGGCAACTCACTTCGCTTTTTCAAACCGGACTTTTGTATTTTCTCGTCCAAGAATCGCCGAGAAGTCACCATCAAAGCGTCCTAGATGCACCAAGCCACGAGACCTGGCATGTGGTCGATAGAAAATAGCCACATTACCCCACGGCGCATAGTAGTTAATGTCGCCAACCGCTGCCGCAACGCCATCGGGCGCACGGCTTGTGTCTAACTTGCGCGGCAGGTAGCTGATTTTCTCTTCACCCGCGTAGTCGCTTAGCTCCAACTCAAGCGGCAGCATCTGGTAGAAATCTTTGGCCGCTTCGCCGCTAGCGAGCGTTGCAGTGAGTGTCTCACCGTTTGCAATCACATGAATTTTCATTTCTGATTCCTCGGCAAAAGTCATCGTCGAAAGAAACAAACTTAAAAGAAAAATCGCTTTTTTCATGACTTTTTCGTGATTTACCACGGCTGCGTTGTCGGTCCCAGCGTGAATTCACTCACATTGGTGTCGTCTGGCTGGCTAAGCGCAAAGGCGACTACGTTAGCCACACGTTCAGACGGAATTTCGTAGGTGTCATAGAGCGCACGATAGCCTTCCGAGGTGTCCTTGTCTGTAATACTGTCAACCAACTCCGACTGCACTGCTGCTGGGTAAATCGTCGCGGTGCGAATATTCGTACCAGCTTGTGCAGATTCCATGCGAAGCGCTTCCATGATGGCCTTCACAGCCCACTTCGTTCCGCAATAGACACCCGCGCCAGGATAGACTTTGAGACCTGCAACAGAAGAAACCGCAATGACGTGACCGGACTTTTGTGCTTCAAAGGTTGGCAAAACGGCGGCAATCCCGTTGAGCACGCCCTTAATATTCACATCCACCATGGCATTCCAATTGGCGGTCTCAAGTGCCGAGAGTGGTGAATTTGGCATCAAACCCGCATTTAAAAAGATGGCATCGACTTTGCCAAAAGTAGATTTAGCAAGCTCTATCAGGGCAGCGTTGTCTTCGGGCTTCACCACATCAGTGACGCGATAGACGGCTTCACCGCCTGCGGCTTTAATCTTTTCGACAATTGCTTGGAGCTTTGCTTCACGGCGCGCCCCCAAGACGAGCTTGGCACCTTCTTTGGCGAGCTTATAAGCCGTAGCTTCACCAATGCCGCTCGAAGCACCCGTAATAATCACGACTTTATTGTCAATGTTATTCATCACTTTTTCCTTTTTCTTTTTTGAATGGCTCTTAGGCAGTTAAACGCGCGATGAGTGCCTCGCGGTATTCCTTTAATTTGCTGCGCGAAGCGGCTTCAAAAACGAGCGGTTCGAGGTAGGTCATCCCGCAATGAAGCGCGCTTGCCTTCAGCGGCAAAAAGACGTCTTTCAATTCCACGCCAATGCGACCATGGGGACCATAGGTAGAACGCCCGCCCGCGGCTTGACTCACCACTAGGAGCTCTTTGCCTTTCCAGAGGTCTGGGCCCACACTCCCCCAGACATCATTCATATAGGCTTTCAACATCGGCGTGACGTTAAACCAGTGCGTCGGGAAAATAAAGACGATGCGCTCGTGCTGGCGCGTTAACTCATACTCCGTTGAGCTATCAATCGCACGGCTGTCAAAACCATAAAGGCTTTCCAGATTGCGTACCGTGACGCCTTCAATACCACGAGCCGTTTCTTCAAAGGCCTTGGTGAAAGTGGATTGATCTGGATACGGATGAGACACAATCACTAATGTTTTCTTCATGACTTTTCCTTCCTTCGTGTTTTCTTCTGCGGCGTTAGCGACGCCCGTGAAAGTCGTCGCAGCGAGCACTGCACCCGCTTGAATAAAAGTTCTTCTTTTCATCACTTGGCTCCTTCTTTTTTTGAGGATGAAAAAAGTATAGGGAAAGCTTTTTAATATTACAATTTCTTTATTTTTATGCTAATCTATGCAAAAAATTTATATTAAAGAGAAAACATGGATATCAAACCACTACGCTACTTTTTGGCACTGGCAAAAACAGGATCGGTCTCTGCGGCGGCAGAGTATTTGCATCTCACGCAGCCAGCGGTCTCTCGTCAGCTCTCCGACTTAGAGGAGGCGCTTGATACGCAACTTTTTGTTCGGGGAAGTCGTGGCATCACGTTAACGGAAGATGGCGAGCGACTGCGCCATCGTGCAGAAGAGATTTTGGCCTTGGTCTCGAAAACAGAAGAAGAATTTAAGCCTTCTAGCGAAGCGGTGAGTGGTGAAATCTATATTGGTTGTGGTGAAACCGTCGTGATGCGTCATCTCATCCACTTTCTGCACCAATTCCAAAAAGAATATCCAGAGGTCAAGGTTCACATTATCAGTGCGGATGCCAACGATACCGTAGAAAAGCTCGATCAAGGTCTCCTTGACTTTGGCGTACTCTTGCTGGAAAGCGCCTTTGTGCGTGTCTATGAAAGTATCGAGTTGCCTGAAAAAGATCGTTGGGGCGTTTTGATGCGAAAAGATGATCCGCTCGTTGCCAAAAACGTGATTTCGCCAGCGGATTTGCGTGGCATTCCCGTCATCACACCGAGGCAAAGCCACGCGCCAGGCTTTTTGAGTAGTTGGCTCAAATATGATTTTGAAGAATTAAATGTCGTCGCAACCTATAACCTTATTTTCAACGCCACGCTGATGGTGGAGCAAGGCATTGGCGTTGCACTGGGCCTCGACAATTTGGCAAACACCTCTGAAGACAGTCGCCTCACCTTCCGTCCTTTCGACCCAATACTAGAAGTGCCTAGTCACTTTGTTTGGAAGAAATATCGCCCGCTCTCCAAGGCGGCGGAACTCTTTTTAAATGAAGTGAGAGCGGTCTTAAAGCCGTGATCGCGAAAAAAATGAAATGAAAAAAGAGCGTCTCCCACTAAAAGGAAACGCTCTTCTTCATTCATCACACAAGGAAACGAATCAGGACTCGTTGATTATTTTTCGAGCCACTTCTTCATCTGCTTGATTTCAGGGTCCTGAGCCTTAATGATCTGTTCGGCCAACTTGCGCATTTCAGGGTCCTTGCCGTACTTCAATTCGATTTCGGCCATCTTGATAGCGCCAGCATGATGCGGAATCATGGAGCGAGCAAAGGCACGGTCAGCGTCAGCATCTTTGATGCCTTCCATCATGTCTTTGTGCATGTCGCCCATCGATTCTACGTATTCCTTTTCATGAGCAGTCTGAGCGCTCTGATGCATGCTATGCATATCGTGCGCGTTTTCTGCGGTAGCGGCAGCAGCCACACCAGAAAGCGAAGCAACCAAAAGACCAACCAAAAGATTCGATTTGAGACTTTTCATTTGTGTTCCTTTATTGTTTGTCACTCCAAGTGTCCTTGGGGTTTAGGTTTGAAGTTAGGACTCAAGTTTGCACACCGAGTGTTAACTTTGCGTTAAATGAAAGTTTCCGTTTCAAGTTTTTAAGATTGCTTGCATTCTTTAGCGTCTACAAAAAGTTTGAGGCGCTTCTCCTTTTTCTTTGGAGAAGCGCCTCATTTTTAGCCAAGAATGATTTCTCGATTAGGCAGCCGCTGGCGTTTTATCGCGACGCATAAAGTGCAAAGCCGTCGTCACGACAATCAACAAGACCACTGCCGTTCCCAAGGAGAGCGGCAAATTGGCGCCAGAAAGACCCGCCACGAGGTAGCCCACGAAAGCGCAGCCTGCCACGAGCAAACTATAGGGGAGCTGCGTGGAGACGTGTTCCATGTGATTACACCCAGCCCCAGCCGAAGAGAGAATCGTGGTATCGGAAATTGGCGAGCAATGGTCCCCAAAGACCGCCCCTGCGAGCGTGGCGGAAAGGCCCACAATAATCAAGTTCGGATCAATAGCGGCCACAACTGGCATCACGATCGGCAAGAGAATCCCGAAGGTCCCCCAAGCGGTCCCTGTCGAGAACGAGAGGAAGGCGGCGATCAAGAAGACCATGGCAGGCAAGAACACAGCCCACTCTGCCCCACCCGCGGTCACCAAGGACTGCACGAACAAGGGAGTCTGGAGCAAATCACGGCAAACGCCAGAGAGCGTCCAAGCGAGCACCAAAATGATGTTGGCAGGGAGCATCAATTTCATCCCTTCCACGAGCCCCGTCATAAAGTCGGTGAAAGGCACCAAACCGCGCGGCACATAAAGAAGGAAAGCGACAATCAACGTGCCGAACGAGGCCCACACGAGCGCAGGCGCAGCCGAGGCATTACCCATCGCGCCACCAAAGGTGTGGTAGGCAGGGTCATCACCCCAGTAGCCACCCGAATAGAGGAGCGCCAAAACCGCGAAAACGATCAAGGCGAAAATCGGGATCAACATATCAAAGACGCGACCGCGAGCGTTCGATTTCGGCGGTTCGGCCGACGTGGTCGAACTCGTATCTTCTTCCCCACGCTGAGCGCGTTCTTCAGAGCGGCGCATCGGACCGAAGTCGTAGCCCGTAAAGACGATGAAGAAAACCATTAAGACGCAAAGGAGCGCATAGAAATTCCATGGAATCGATGCCACAAAGGCAGCCATATCGCTCTCAAAGAGGTCACTTCCTTTCAAGGAAGAGCCCACTGCTGCGGCCCAAGAACTCACTGGCGCAATAATACAAATAGGCGCCGCCGTCGAGTCGATAATATAGGCGAGCTTCGCGCGTGAGATCTTATACTGGTCGCAGATCGGGCGCATCACAGTACCCACGGTCAAGCAGTTGAAGTAGTCGTCAATAAAGATCAACACCCCTAAACCACCCGTCGCACCCAAGGCGCTACGGCGACCTTTAATCTTGCTCACAGCCCACTTACCATAGGCTTTCGTACCGCCCGACATGGCCACGACGTAAACGAGCGCCCCCAGGAGCGAGCAGAAAATCAAAATACTAAAGTCCACCTTGTTGCCCATCGTGGTGAACGCCGTTTCAAGCGTTCCCATGAGCACATTGCCGTTAGTACCAACGGTATAAATCAAGGTGCCTGTCAAAATCCCCAAAAGCAAAGAAGAAAGCACTTCTTTGGTAATCAAGGCAAGCGCAATGGCCACGATTGGCGGAATAATCGAGAGCCATCCAGCGTTAAAGGGTTCCATGGAAAAAATCCTTTGAGTTGAAGGCGTGACCAGAAAGAGTCCTCTCTCTCAAAGCCACATTTAAAAATGAGAGTTTCCTTTTTCAATTTCCTCTCGTGAACTCTTCTCTTTCTTTAAGAATTTTGTGCGCGAGAAAAGCCCACTTTAGGCAGGAGTGAGTTTAGCAAGAGTTCTCTGCTTCTTGGCGTTTTCTAGGGGGCGAGTTGCGAGAAAAACGCCTTCGATCCCGATGGCTCAAAGAAACTAATGAGAAAACCCTACTCTAGGTATTAAGTCTTTGATTTAATTGAAGTTTTTAGTGTTCAGGTAGCGCTTTTGTCAGCAAAAGCCAATTTTGAGACGCAAAAAAAGGACACTTTTTGTCGTACGAAATCGTTTTTTCCGTACAAGAAAGTGTCCTTTTCCTCTAAAAAAATTAGCGGTTATTTTGCATCCATTTCGTGGTGTATGGGAGACCTAACTTCTTACAGGCCTTCACAACAAACGGATTCTGGTTGCCTTGATAGGCTTCAATACGGGCAGCTCTCACGCATTCCCACGCATCAACGGGGTACTGCTCATTCCACGCGTCCACCAACTTTTGCATTCTGTCGCTCAAGCGATAGTGTGCCGGATACGTGTCTGCCATATAGAGCATCGCACGGGCAATACGACCGCGAGAGCGTTCTGGCGGCTCGGCGTATTTCCCCTGCACTTTCATCTCGCACGTTCCAAAAGTATTCGGGACAAAGTCAAGAATGCGGTACTGGTAGTTAGAGCGCAAGGCGTTCACTGCCCCAACTGCTGGGAAAAGGTTATACATATCCGCCTGAATATAGCGGTAGGTCTGGTTCGCGTCGTTGGCGCAACGGCGGCCTTTATAGCGATGACCTTTGTTGTCTAAGCAGTGGTTAGAGCCTTCTCGCCACTCTTTAAACGACTGACCAAAGTGTTCTGCTGGAACCACATGCTCCCACTCGACTCGCGTCGCGCGCTCTTTGTGCGCAGGCGTGTAAAAGCCGTTAGGAAGCGTCACTTCCTTTGTTTTACGATCAAAGGGATAGCCGCAATAAAGCGTTGTGGCATGGTCAAAATACACCTTGCGAAGCAACTCTTTTTTCGCGATCTGGAAGTCGTCATTTTTGGTGTTACCCGGATTGGGGGCGTCCGCTGCAACGCTCACCCCCATCGCTAAAGTCCTGGCAACGGCCAGAAGTCCCTTCGCCATCGTGGAAAAATTCATTCTTGGTTCCTCTTGAATCTTCTTCAAAAATGCCCGTCTTTCAGGCAAGTTTGCACATTCTCGCACATGGTGTTTTCTTCTGTCAAAAAACGCCTTTCCTTCTCTTAGTGAGAATGAGAAGAATTCCGCCCTTTCGCTACAAATTAAAGCTAGTCAAGCGACACTTTCTCCTTTATACTTAACTCAATCTTAAAAGAAAACAGAGAGTCCAAGCCTCTTCTTTTAAGACCGATACACAACCTCAAGAGCATGACCCCCATGGCTCGGTTGTGATCAACCGCCCAAGGAGAAAAATATGATGAAAAAGACGCTGATTGCAACCACCCTAGTCGCCTTGAGTATGGCTTTTGCGTCGATCTCTGCCAGCGCTGCTGATCAGTTTGGTGCAGATCGTCACGTTGCCAAAGGCATTAAGTGTGAAATGTGCCACGGCGCGGATAAGGCCAATCCACAAGAGCCTACGATTGAAACGTGCTCGGGTTGCCACAACATCAAGCAGTTGGTTGAAAAAACCAAAGATGTGAAGCCGCAAAATCCCCATATGTCGCCGCACTATCAGGATCAGTTGGATTGCATCAACTGCCATATCATGCATGGTCCAACGGAAAACTTCTGCGACCAGTGCCACAGTTTCGGGTTCAAAGTGCCTTAAAGTTCTTTAGCGTTCGTGTTCCTTTGCCTGGCACACTCATTTGAACCTACCGGGAAAGTCTCCAGCTTCAAACACTGGAGACTTTCTTCTATCCTCTCTAGCTTTCTTATCGCTGCGCCTTCTGAATGAGGCGAATGGCACGCGTTAACTGCGCCACACCTTTGACGCCTAATTTGCTCGAAGCGTCTCCTCGGTGCACTTGCACCGTTTTTGCGGAAATGCCTAAACGCTCTGCAATCTCACGGTTAAGGAGTCCTTCTGCCACCAAGCTCGCAATATCTTGTTCGCGAGGCGTGAGCGTCATCCAGCGCTTCACATATTCCTCGGCATCCTCTCCACTTCCAGGATTGCGCTCTAGGGCACGATAAATCGCCGAGAGCACTTTTTCTCGATCAGCGGATTTCTCAACAAATGCAACCGCGCCTTTTTGCATCGTTTCTACCGCCATTTCAATCGTCCCATAGGCCGAAAGGAACACAATGGGAAGCGTAATCGCGCGCTTTCGCATTTCTTCTTGCAACTCGAGTCCACTCATCCCGTCCATACGCACATCAAGAAGCAGGCAGCCAGGACGCGAAGGCATATCGTTCACGAGAAAGTCGTGCGCAGACGGGTAGACTGCCACAGCAAAGCCTTCTTTGCGGAGCATGAAAGCCAGTGACTCTCTCACATCGGCTTCATCATCGACGACGCGAATGAGCATATCGGTGGTGTTTTCAGCAATCTCCTCACGGGTCATGGTGTGTCTCTCTCAATCGTTAAAGGGTTCCATTGTCTGTTGGCGGTGTGACTTCGGGCAGTGGCCAAGTCACTCGAGCACATAGCCCGCCTTCAGCATTGCGTGAAAAGTCGACTCGTCCGAGTGTCAAACTCGCTAAGTGACGAATGATGGTGAGCCCAAGACCCAGTCCATCGGGCTTAGTGCTCTCCAAAACGCTCGCTTCCATTCGGCGAAGATCCGCCTCGGTCACCGCACCTCCATTGTCACTCACCGTCAAGGTGAAGCTCGTCGCTAACGCCTTATTCTCTTGCTCATAGTTGGGCGTGAGCGAGACGGTGATGCGAGGCTTTTCTTTTTCGCGTGTCGCATCGGCTGCGTTACTCAAAAGGTTCAGAATGATCAATTCAAAGTCAAGAAGTTCCATCGCAAAGCGAATCGGAGCCAATTCTCCTAGGTGAATTTCAATGCCTTGCGACTTCGCGGTGAGCTTAAAGCTCTCCACCGCATCGCGCACTTCTTTATCTAGAGAAAGCATCTCGCGCTTGGCGCTACCTAGTTTTTCACGACGTCCTTTGGTATAGGCTCGCACGCGCTCCACAATCGCCGAGGCTTTTTGCGTTTGCGCTTCAATTTGCGCGAGCGCCTCCATGAGTTCCTCTGTTTGTGTCGCATCGTCTTCTAGTGTGCGCTCTGCGCCTCGCGTGAGGTTGCGAATACTGGTGAGCGGTTGCAGAAGTTCATGCGTGAGTACATTGCTCATCTGGTTCACCGCCCCAATGCGTTGCAAAGCTTCTAATTGACGGGTTGTCTCAAGCGCCGCCGCTTTCATTTCGCGCTCGCGCTCATAGAGGTGCTGAAGCTCTCGGGTGCGACGATTCACAAGCCGTCGCAAGAGGAATCCGTGCGCTACCAAGGCCGCAATCACGAGGAGCACTACGGCAATCTCCTTTCGATAGCGATAAATGACGCCTTCTGCGCTCGTCATTGTGAGGTAGCTATAAGGTCCCAACTGCAAGGTTTTGTAGAGCGCTGCCGCTTTACCGTAGTCCGTACTCATGTCCCAAAAAGCGGAGTTTGCGGGAATCGCGTCCGAGAGAAACACCTCTGCCATTTCCTTAGCCACCTTGGCAGAGAGCGTCGGCGCAAAGCTCACGACCCAGCCTGGATACGCTTGTGTGGAATGAATACACTCGAGTCCATCTTGCGCGACGGGCGAGAGGATTTTGAGGCCTTCAAGCGGTTTTTCGCCTTCTCTCAAAATAAGGTTTTCGAGAAAACACGAACGCAAAATGCCTGATTGGTAACGCCCTGCTTGCACGTCAGCGACCACTTGGCGCTGCTCTCCATAACCATGCGTCCCATGTACTTCTCCCGTGAAATTGGTTTTCCGCGCGATTTCTGCGCGCACTGGCAAATAACCACTCATCGGTTCTTCCGCAAGCGTCGCAATCGGTCCACTCAGAATGTCTTCGAGTTTTTTGAAGTTCGAGTCTTCTCGCACAATCACCACACCCGCATAGGCACTATTGGGATCCTGCGCCACTGGAGGCACTAAGGCCGCTAAGGCAGAAAGTCCTGTCGCGACACCTTCTAAATAGAAACCCGTCTCCGTAATAAACACGTCCATTGTGCGGTTTCGCATCGCCTCTTCGAGCTTTTCGCGCTCCACCACTTTCACATCAAAGGTGTACTGAGGAAGCGAAGCTTCTAGTAGCAGCATCGTCTGGCGAATAATGGCGAGCTCTTCCGAAGGTTCCGATACCCACTCAACGCCAATACGAATCGTAGGCGTTTCTTCGCCTTTGGCTACGCGGTTGTTTTCAACGTTAGAAGACGGAAAACGAATATACGGTGGCACGGGTAAATCCACTGGCTCCGCATAGAGCGGCTCACGAGGCTCGGACTGAATTTCGATGCCCATCGACTGAGTTGGAGCGTGTGGCGTAATCGAAGGCGAAGCATTTTCTGGCGCAAAAGACCACGCCGTCGCGGGAATCTCAGGTGGCTCTTCGCGACTCGCCTCTTCGGGAAGCGGTTCTGTGGCCAACAGCGCGCTACTTGCGCCCAGCGTGAAAAGAGAAAAGAGCGCGAGCGCAATCGGCTTTTGCCAAGTTTGGCTTCGCTTTTTAAGGCGCTTTGCTCGCATTGCTTCTCTCCTTCGTGGTTGATCATGTCGTGGTTTGGTCTTAGCGCTTTTTCTGGTCAAAATCGAAAAAGCGCTCTTCTCGTCTTCTCGAGAATTAATAGTTAAAATATTAGCGCATTCTAGAAGTCGGCATCGTGCCCGCTTCGCTCGCCACTAGAGAAACCTCAAAAGGACGCTTCAATGGTCTTAACGTTTGACATCCTTATTCTTGCGCTTTTTGCCATCGTCGGCGCAATGGCCGCTTTCTTCGGGCTTTCGCGCGTTCTGCGCGCAATTTCGCTCTCTAGAAACGGAACACCCGCTAAAGCGAAGTGTATACGTATAAATACGCAGGAAAAAATGATGCGCCAAAACGAGGGCCCAATGACGGAACTCCGCTACCAGTCTGTGGTTGCGTTCCATTTGCCCAATGGCAAGCCCATTGAAGCCCCTTTGCTTTCTAAGAAAAGTCGTGAAAAATGTCTTTCTATCGGTCAAACCGTTAACATTCTTTACAACCCAGACCGCCCTACCGAGGTGATCGTCGTGGGAGATAAATCCCCAATTATTATCGGACTTCTTATGACGCTCGGTGGCACAGTCTTTTTGGCGATCTCGCTTTCTCTTCTGAGAACGCAAATTTGACAATACGTGTCTACACTTAAGTCAAGATACCTAATACTTTCGGTATGGTGACATTCCCAAGTCCGAGTGCTACACTCAAGAAAACAAAATAAATTCTATCGAGTTTCAAGACTTAATAGTTTTTATTAATTGATAATTCTTTGGGTGTTTTCCAAGGCCCTACTAAGGCGCAATCTCTGCTAACCTTGTCGGGCTTTTCCATGAGTTGCAAACACTATGGAACTCACCTAGTCGTTCTTCAAGGAGTGAAAGATGAACCTCGACAAAAAATATGGTCTTTTCATTAACGGTGAATGGGTTGACGCTGAAGGCGGTAAGACCTTTGAAACGTTTAACCCTGCCACGGGTGAAAAGCTCGCTGACTGCGCTGACGCCTCGGCTGCTGATATTGAACGCGCTGTGCAAGCTGCTCGCGCTGCTTTCCCGGGCTGGAGCCAGACCTCCGTTCAGGACCGCTCCAACTTGCTCTTAAAGATCGCTGATGTGATCGAAGCCAACCTTGACCACTTGGCTCGCGTGGAAACGCTGGACAACGGTAAGCCGATCCGCGAAACCACGTTAGTCGACCTTCCCTTGACGGTTGACCACTTCCGCTACTTCGCTGGCGCTATCCGCGCTGAAGAAGGTACCGCCACGATGATTGATAAGGACACGATGAGCATCGTCCTTCATGAACCGATCGGTGTGGTGGGTCAGATTATTCCTTGGAACTTCCCGATTTTGATGGCTGCCTGGAAGTTGGCTCCGGCCTTGGCTGCAGGTAACACCGTCGTGATCAAGTCCTCCTCCGCTACCCCGCTCTCTTTAAACGAAATGATTAAGCTCATTTCGCCCTTGCTCCCGAAGGGTGTCGTGAACGTGATCACGGGTCGCGGTTCGGTCTCTGGTCAGGCCATGTTGGATAATCCTGGCTTTGACAAGTTGGCCTTCACGGGTTCGACGGATGTGGGCTACAGTGTCGCTGAAGCTGCTGCCAAGCGCTTGATTCCGGCTACGCTCGAATTGGGTGGTAAGTCCGCCAATATCGTCTTTGATGACGCTCAGATCGACAAGGCCATTGAAGGGGCTCAGATCGGTATTCTCTTTAACCAGGGTCAGGTCTGCTGCGCGGGTTCCCGTATCTTCGTGCAGGAAGGCATCTATGATGAATTCGTGAAGAAGCTCTCCGAAGCCTTTGAAAAGGTGAAAGTGGGCGATCCTCTCGATATGTCCACCCAGGTGGGTAGCCAGGTGAACGTTCGTCAGTTGAACAAGATCATGAGCTATGTGGAAGTCGCTCAGAAGGAAGGCGCTAAGGTGATCGCTGGCGGTAAGCCCGCCTCTGATAAGGGCGCTTTCATGCGTCCGACCTTGATCGCTGACGTGGACAACAAGATGCGCGTTGCTCAGGAAGAAATCTTCGGGCCGGTCGCTGTGTTGATCAAGTTTAAGACCGAAGACGACGTGGTCAAGATGGCTAACGAATCCGACTTCGGTTTGGGTGGCGCTGTGTGGACGCGCGACATTAACCGCGCTTTGCGTGTGGCTGGCGCTGTGCGCACGGGTCGTATGTGGGTCAACACCTACAACGAACTCCCTGCTCACGCTCCGTTCGGTGGCTACAAGAAGTCCGGTATCGGTCGTGAAACCCACAAGATGATGTTGGCCCACTACTCTCAGGCCAAGAACATCTTCATCTCGCTTTCTGAACAGAAACGCGGCTTCTTCTAATCCTTTCCTGGCAAGGCTCGGAGACGTCTGAGCCTTTCAGAAAATTAACGGAAGAATCTAGAGGCTTCTCAATTGAGAAGCCTTTTTTTGGCTAAAAAAATTTCATCTCTTGGAGGTCTAGGTAATTTTGCTTAGTACTTTCCCGAATCCCTCTAGACTTTCCCCACTTTGAAGCCTACTATGAGAGGCGCAGATCTCAGTGAGTATCTCGCCTATTCACCTGTGCGAGAGAGGATTTCTCCTTCACCTGGCGTTGAGACAGACGATCAATCAGACTCAGAAATCTTCTGTGCTGAGTGGATGCTTTTCGAGTCTCACCAACTCGAAAAAATCGTGGCCCTTTTAGCTGCGCCTTTTCTTCTCCAATGAAAAGACCACCTTCACTACCACCGCCATCCAGCTGACTTCACTTGCTCTGCTGAGCCACTCATGGCTCATCACCCACCACCTTCCATTTTGAGGAAATTCATCATGAAAAAACTCTCCTTAGCTGCCATTGCGTTGAGTCTTTGCGCGGCCTTTGGCACGTCGCTTGCCTGCACAACTATCATTGCCGATAAAGGCGCTACAGAGGACGGCTCTTTTTTAGTCGCACGCTCGGCTGACAGTAGTGCCTTAAAAGCGCAACACGTTGTGATTCATCCCGCCACCAAAGGTCAAAAAGGCATGTATCGCACGGCGGACCATCATGGTGCGAACAACTTTGAATATCCCCTTCCCGAAAACGGCATGCGCTACACCACCGTGCCCAATTGGAAGACACAGCTCCATGGCGCCACGGGCTTTAATGAAGCGGGCGTGGGCTTTTCTGGGACAGAATCCATCTTTGCGCGTGACGATGCCTTAAAGATCGATCCTTACGTGGAAGACACTGGAATCACTGAAGACGATATTCCTGATGTGATTTTGCCTCGCGCCAAGACCGCTCGTGAAGGCGTTGCGCTATTAGGCAAGATTGTGGAAGAAAAAGGCGCTGGCGAAGGCTTTGGCGTTGTCTTTGTCGACAAGGATGAACTCTGGTACTTTGAAACCGGTACGGGTCACCAGTGGTTAGCCCGTCAGGTCCCGAAGGATCAGTATTTCGCCAGTGGCAACCAAGGACGCTTACAAAAGTATGAAGCGAAAAATCCCGCTTTTATGGCTTCGCCTACGCTAGTTGAATTCGCGCAAAAGCATGGTTTCTACGATCCGAAGAAAGACGGCGAATTTAATTTCTCTAAGGCCTACTGCCGAGACGACAGTCGCGATCGTGACTACAACGACCCGCGCGTTTGGGAAATCCAGCGTCTCTTGACGCCTTCAGTGAAGCAATTCATGACCGAAGGTCGCTCCTTCCCAGTCTTTGCCTCGCCAGAGAAGAAACTCACCGTTGACGATATGAAGGCACTTCTTCGCAACCACTACGAAGACCACTGGTTTGACCCATATAGCCGAGGACTCAAAACCGATACACCGCGCCCGATTAGTGTTTTCCGTACGTACGAGTCGCACGTGATGCAAGTGCGTCCTGAATTGCCCGTTGAAATCGGCGAAGTGACCTACCTCGCGATGGGCATGTCGGCGCTCTCTTGCTATGTGCCGTTCTATCATGGGCTCTCGAAGATTCCCGCAGAATACGGAGAAGGCACTGACAAGGCAGACGACACCTCAGCCTACTGGAAGTATCGCAAGCTCCAAACGCTTGTGATGACGGACTTCCCGAACTTAGCGCCGATTGTCACTAAAGCTTATCGCGCTTGGGAAGATGAAGCCGCAAAGAAGATGACCGACTTTGAAAAGCAGTACCTTGAACTCGTCAAGAAGGATCCTAAGGCTGCGCAAGCCAAATTGGATGAATTCAATACCGCGCTCATTCGTGATGCGGAAAGTTTGACCGAGCGTCTCACAAACGAAATCTTCACGGAACGCACCGCTTCGGTGCAAAAGAAGAATTTCTTCGCTAACCGTGAAAAGAAAGACTAATCGCTTTCGCCGTGTTTTAGTCTTTAAAAGCAAAAAAGCACGTCCGTTTCATCACAGGCGTGCTTTTTTGTCATACCAATTGACTTTTAAGAAAACTTTTCGCAAGAAAGTTACTCGTCGCTTTCTCCTTTTTCTCCTCTCTCTTCTTTTGCTTCCTTTTGAGGCTTTGTTCGAGTGAGAAGCGTCTCCATTGTGAGATTAGGCTCTTCGCTATCCACCCACTGCGCATAGCGCCCTTTGGTGCGAAGAAAAAGGCTTGCCGCTAAAATCGCGGAGGCAAAAGCGAGCGGGCGGCGTGCCATCCACGCTTCCTTGTAGCTCCCCTCTTCTTCTCGCCAACACTTGAGCACCATTCGCTCTTCGGCGACGAGAAAGCGTGCCACTTGGCGCGAAACCCAACCAAAGTCAGGTGTGGGATCCTTGGTGGCTGCCGTGCTCCCCTCGGCAAGTACCCAACGCTTCCCTTCAAAAGAAAGACTTGCGGCTGCACCACGACCCTCGAGCCGCCAAGCTTTGCCTAAAAGTGGGGACTCGTTTAATGGCGCCTCGCTTGGAGCCAATCCTGCCCCTAGCGCTCTGATCGCTTGAACGTATTGAGAGGCCTCTTCTTGACTTGCCGCCTCGGGATAGTGAAGGTTGAGGACGCGAAGCACATCACTCCCATCGGGAAGTGCTTCAAAGAAAGTCGCATCAGCGCGATACCAGGTTCCTTGCTGCTCAGGGGCTTCCTCGTCCAACGTAGCCAGCGTGACGGTGAGTTTCCCATCTCTTAATACACATTCTCGCCAGTCAAACCCGGGGCTTGCGAGCACCGCACGCGCTGCCTCAGTATCTTCTCTTGCAAAAAGCACGCCAAAGATCGCCCCACTCCCAGCATCAATATGCCAGAAAAAGCGCGAGACGCTATTAGGCGCAAAAAGCGCCCCTTTTCCCGCAGAAAAGGAGACCTCGCCCAAAAATGTAGACAGACTCTGGGAAAGAACTCCCACTGGAGCATCGGTACTCACAACCAACAACCTTTAAAAAAATAGAAAAAAGACTCTCTTTTTTCTTCCTGCCAAGCTTAACAGATTCCGTTTTCTTTTCAAAAGAAATGAACGAGCGAAAAACAAATCTTCCTCAAAGTGGCAAAATGACGCGGTTTTCTTAAAGAGGTGTAAGAAACTATAGGTTTTGAGAAATCGATAGAATATTACAATTTGATAAATTTAACCTTTTTTTGACAACATTTCCGAAAACCCTAATCTCTTCTTTTCAATTGATATATAGGCAATCTTCTCAAATACCCCCTACTTTAATCGGACTTAATGAGCCCCTCAAAACCGCGCCAATTCTGAGTAAATCACTCAAGTATTAGATCAAATAATTGGCAATTTCATGACTTCCACTTATTGAATGTGAAAACAATTCTCATTATGATTGATCACGTTAAGTAGTGAAAAAGGACTGGGAGGTGGCTTCCTTTCGTTCTCCTTTTTCTCTACTTCCAACGTCTTTTTATGCATACGAAAGAAGAATTATCATGGCAGTAGAAATGAAAGGCATGCGTCGCCTCACAGACCTCGAAATTGGTCAATCGGCAACGGTGGCCAAGATTAAAGTTGACGCGAAAGAAGAAGCTCGTTTAAACGAACTCGGTCTTCACCGTGGTTCGGATGTCCGTATTTTGCACGGTGCAGAAAACGAAGCCATTTTATTAGCGGTGGGCGATGGCCGAATTGGCGTGAACTATGACGTGGCGCGTCAGATTTACGTCTTCTAAGAGCCAGGACTTTTCCTTCCTTATCCTTTAAACCTTAGGAATTCAACATGTTTCTAAAAGATCTCAATCCGGGAGACAAGGGCAAGATCCTCTCCTACGGAAAAGAACATCCCGAATACCGTCGTCGTTTGCTGATGCTTGGTGCGACCCCTGGTGCTCAGTTCGAGGTTGTTCGTATTGCCCCTCTCGGGGACCCCGTTGAAATTCGCGTTCGCGGCAGTTTCATCAGCGTGCGTAAAGACGAAGCGAAGCTCTTGGAAGTCGAAAAGCTCTAATTGAGGAATCTCTCCTTCGCCTTTAGGGCGAAGCTGGGTTCTGGGTAGGTTCTCTCTCCCGCGAGAGAGAGAAGCATGAGGCCCGAGAAAAAGTTCTTTTTGAGTTAGCAACAAAACCGCTTCCCCATCTCCTTATCGACCTTGGGATTTTTTTGTTGCTCTACCCTAAAAGCTAACTGATTCTCACTCCGATTACTGTTAATCCCTGTCACCCTCACGTCCCCCACCACAGAGTTTTCCCCCTTTCTACTTCACTATGGGAAGCTGACCGTGAAAACGAAAACATGACGTTTTCTTTTCCCCTCAGGACTCACACACGAAAAATCATAGAGACTTACTACTATGGCAAAAAAATATACTGTTTGCGTAGTCGGTAACCCGAACTGCGGTAAAACAACACTTTTTAATGCCCTTACGGGCTCTCGTCAGGACGTCGGTAACTGGCCTGGCGTGACTGTCGAAAAGAAGGTGGGCTACTACACCCACCAAGGTGAAGAAATTGAAATCGTCGACTTGCCGGGTATTTACTCGGTGACGCCCTCTTCCACCTCTGGGGAAGACGAACGCGTTGCTCGCGACTACATTCTCACGAATGAATCCTCTTTGGTGATCAACATTGTTGACGCCTCCAACATTGAACGTAACCTCTACTTGACGAGTCAGTTGATTGAAATGCGTGTTCCGATGATCGTCGTCGTGAACATGCTTGACATCGCTAAGGCTCACCGCTTGGAAGTACGTTTGAACGAACTCGAAAAAGCACTCGGCTGCCCGGTGATCGGTATCGTCGCTAGCAAGAAGACCGGTGTGAAGGAATTGAAGGACGCCATCATGGCCTCCCTCGCCAATCCGGTGACGCCTCCGATGGCTATTGGCTACGACGCTCGCGTTACGGCTTGCGCTGAAAAGGTGGAAGCTGCCTTGGCTCAGATGGGCGTTGAACGTCCGAAGTGGTTCGCTCTCCAGTTGATGGAAGGCGCTCCTGGCATCGCCGATAAGCTCCCTGATGGCGCTGAAGAAAAAGTCCAGCCGATTATCGCTCCGGTTAACGCTGAATTCGACGGTGACCTTGATATCGCCATTGCTGACGCTCGCTACACGTTCGTGGGCGGCATCGTTGAAAAAGCCGTGAACCGCGTGGGTGAAGTGAGCTCCACCATGACCGACAAGATCGATAAGATCGTTTTGAACCGCTGGCTCGGTTTGCCGATCTTCTTGTTCATCATGTATGTGATGTTCCTCTTCACGCAGAACTTCGGCGCTGCCTTCATTGACTTCTTCGACATCTTTGTGGGTGGCGTGATGGTCGATGGTTTTGGCGAATTGCTCGAATCGATTGGTACGCCTGATTGGCTCCGCGTCTTCTTGGCTAACGGTATCGGTGGCGGTATTCAGACTGTCTCCACCTTTATTCCGGTGATCTTCTTCCTCTACCTCTTCTTGTCGGTGTTGGAAGACTCTGGCTACATGGCTCGTGCTGCGTTCGTAATGGACCGTATTATGCGCGCCTTAGGTCTCCCGGGTAAGGCTTTCGTGCCGTTGATCGTTGGTTTCGGTTGTAACGTTCCTTCGATTATGGCTACCCGTACGATGGACCGTGCCTCTGACCGTATCATCACGATCATGATGGCTCCGTTCATGAGCTGCGGTGCTCGTTTGCCGGTTTACGTGTTGTTTGCTACCGCCTTCTTCCCGACCAATGGTCAGAACTTGGTGTTCGCGCTCTACATCATCGGTATTTTGGCTGCTATTATCACGGGCTTCCTCTTGAAGAAGATTGCTCTTCCTGGTGAAGCTTCCGCCTTCGTGATGGAAATCCCGCCCTACCACATCCCGACCATCTCTGGTGTGTTCACCCGCACTTGGGACCGTTTGAAGGGCTTCGTGGTTCGCGCTGGTCGCGTGATCGTGGTGGTCGTGGCTGTCTTGGCCTTCTTGAACTCCATGGGTACGGACGGCTCCTTCGGTAATGAAGATAGCGACAACTCTGTGCTCTCCTCCATTGGTAAGACCGTTGCTCCTGCTCTCACCCCGATGGGCGTGACGCAAGAAAACTGGCCAGCCGCCGTGGGTATCTTCACGGGTATCTTCGCTAAGGAAGCTGTGGTCGGTACGATGAACTCGCTCTACGACTCCATGGCTCGTGCTGAAAACGAAGCCAAGGCTGCTGAAGCTGCTAAGGAAGGTGGTGAAGAAGCCGCTCCTGCTGAAGAAGAGGAAGAAGAAGAAGAAGGGTTTAACCTTGCTGCGACCTTTGAAGAAGCTGTCGGTACGGTGGTTGACAACCTGAAGGATTTGGGCAGTGCGTTCTTGGATCCGATGGGTATCGCTGTTGACGACCTCTCTGACACGGCTGCTGCCGCTGAAGAACAGGAAGTGGAAGTGGATACGGTGACGATGATGCAGAAGCTCTTCGGTAGCCACCTCGCTGCTTTCGCTTACCTCTTGATGGTGCTCCTCTACATGCCCTGCGTGGCTGCGGTTTCTGCCGTTTACCACGAAGCTGGCGCTCGCTGGACCATCTTCTTGGCTGCTTGGACGACGGCTTTGGGCTACTGCTCCGCCACGATCGTCTATCGCCTCGGTACGTTCGCTGAAAACCCGACCTACGCTACGGTTTCGATCTTGATCAGCGTTGCCATCCTCGGTGGCATGCTCCTCTGGATGCGTTCCTTCGCTCAGAAGAACCGCGGCAAAGGTCCGAAGACTATCCCGATCGCTGCTAAGCACTAATCGGTGATAAAATAGCGGATAAGCCCACGAACCCTCAAGTGGGCTTATCCATTTTCCCAACCTTTGGCAGAAGAGACTTTTCTTTTAATTTTTCTGGAGGTTAACTACTATGGTTAGTTCACTTGAACTTAAGGCCTATTTGACCGAACACGGAACAATGACGGAAGAAGAACTCGCCCGCCATTTTGAAACAACGCCTGCTATGATCGCCATGATGGCAGAACGCCTCGAAGCGAAAGGCACCTTGAAGCACTTTATGGTCGGTAAATCGTCCTGCTGCTCGGGTGGCTGCAGCTGCAGCGCATCGGAAAAAACAAAGCGCGCCTGGCAGGTTGTCCAACAGCAGTAATGTGTTGGGAAGAGCTTAACTCTCAGGAGCTCTCTTTCAAATAGCTCAGAAGTCCTTCAAAGTTTGCTTTGGAGGACTTTTTTTGGACCTAGCGAGGCCGGAGTTCCTTCTTTTTTCTTCCGCCATTTTGTGAAATTTGGTGTGCGCTTGAGACAGAATATTAGGAAAAACCCTCAAAAAAGCACTTAAAATCCACAAAAAGCCCCCTATTTCCTCTCTTTTCGATCACTTTTTGAAGACTTAAGTAGAAGAACGTATATTTTCTCGTGCATTTTCTGCTAAAATAGGTTCAACAGGAAAAGAAAATCTTTCCGTTTCTTCGCCAAGGTTAGGTCGCTGTGGGGAAGCCCAACGGTCTTCTAAGATCTCTTAGATACCGAGCCGAAACTGAGAGCGAAGGAGCGAGGTTTTCCTCCTCTTCACTTTGTGGTGATACGCTCTCGTGAGTCAAGTCTTGCTGTTTCCTCCTTTCACACAAGGCTTGTCGCGAAGAGACTGGTAGCGTTACTCCTCTTTGTTGCTCCTTTCTGGGAGTGGCGCGCGAACGCAATGAAGCTTGAGTCGTGTTCGGTGTTGTTGATCGAACTCTCGCTTCGGGTTCCTGGTTTCTTTGCCTTGTCCTTTCTTTGAGTTATTGGTTGTTTCCTCGAAGAAAGTTGTAGAGTAGTGTCCCACCCCGAAGGGCAGTGTCAGTTAAGCACTGCCCTTCTCCTTTTTCTACCTCTCGCTTTTCTTTCTTTGCTTTTTCTCTCATGGTTTTCCTGCTGAGGCAATTTTTGGCCTCCAGGCGTAGAATTAACTCTAACTAGAGGCAACCTTGCCAGAGTGCTGGCATCGTGTGCCAGAACTCACCTCACTCAACAAAGGATGCCTACATGACTGTTCAAACCTCTTTTATCGACCACGCCCCTGTTCGTTTGATTTTTGGACCAGGCAAACTCTCTGCGCTTGGCACGGAAGCGCTCCCAGGAGTGAAGGCCCTGCTCTTAACGAGTAATGGCACGGCGATGGAGCGCGCCGGGATTTTGCCTCGCGTGAAAACGCTTCTTGAAGAGCGTGGCATGCCGTTTGTGCATTTGGCCGTAGTGGAACCCAATCCCCTTTCAACGACCGTGCAGACGGTGGCAGAAAAGATGAGCGCAGAAGGGTGCGACTTTTTGATTGCCTTGGGTGGCGGTTCTGTGATGGACTGCGCTAAGGCAGCCGCCATTGTGCATGCCAATGGTGGGCATATTTGGGACTACGTACAGCAAGGCCGTGGCGGTCGTCGCCCGATTGAAAAGCTCCCCACTCCGATTGTCGCCATTACCACAACGGCAGGCACGGGAAGTGAAGTTGATGCAGGTGGCGTCATTACCAACCCAGAAACCACTGAAAAAGTGGGCGTGGGTCATCCTGGGTGCATTCCGCGTATTGCGATTGTGGACCCCGAATTAATGCTCTCTGTGCCACCGCACTTGACCGCTCTGCAAGGATTTGATGCGCTTTTCCATGCCTGTGAAGGCTATGTCACCAAGCGCCCCAACTGGATGAGCGATATGTATGCCCTTGAAAGTGTGCGCCACTTAGCAGCAGGGCTCGCACGTGCTGTGAAAAATGGCGACGATTTGGACGCTCGCACGCATGTGGCTTTTGCCAATACGCTCTCAGGGTTTGTGATGACGTTGACGCGCTTAACGAGTCAGCACTCGATGGAGCACGCCATGAGTGCCTTCCATCAAGAGCTCCCGCACGGCGCAGGGCTCATTATGTTGTCGGTTGCCTACTTCACGCATTTAATCGCCACGGGAGTCTATCCTGAACGCTTTGTCGCCTTGGCACGCGCCTTAGGAGATACGGAAGCGGTGCACCCACAGGACTTTATTAAAGCGCTCGTAGCGCTCCAACGTGCCTGTGGCGTAGCTGAATTGAAGATGAGTGACTATGGCATTACCGAAGAAGAACTCCCACAGCTCGCTCACAAAGCGCGTGATGCGGGTGCTGCGGCCTTTGAGCAGGATGCGGTAGCGCTCACTTTTGAAGATACGGTGGCGATTTACCGCGCAGCCTTCCGTTAATTCTTCGCTCACGCAATCGTCTTCTCAGATGAGCCGATCGGTTTTCGTAATCGATCGGCTCTTTTCTTCTCTTCTGAAAGGCTCTGCAGGAGAAGGCAAAAGCGCTATTCACACTTTTTCACGAAAGAGCACTACACGTTTTTCACAAAATCCGTATCATTCACCTTCGCGCTCCTACCTGAATAGTGACAGTTTAAAGACCAACTGTCCCCCCAACCGCTATCCAGGTCGGAGCGCATTTTTGTATGACAAAACTCTACAAACGCTTCTCAGTTTTTTCATAATTAACGAATTTTTCACGCCGTATTTCCTTCTGTAAGAGTGATTGACATCAATCTCTCTATCAGTACACTTTCTTTTAAAGAATACTTTTCCCGCCTTCTTCGAGCGCTTCATTCCCACCACCTTAGCGCTTCAAAGAAGTCTTTAAAGGACAGAACTTGCGCTATGATTAATAGATAGTCTTCCTTCTTTTCTTTTTCGCGCTATGCCTAAAGTATCCGTCCTCGTTCCGCTTTTTCACACCGAACCAGAGCACTTTCGTGCCATGGTGGATTCTGTGTTGGCGCAAACCTTCACGGACTTTGAGCTTTTGCTTTTAAACGATTCGCCAGGGGATTCCTCGCTTCGTGAGATGGTCTCACTCTACGATGACCCGCGCATTCGCTTTGAAGAAAATGAAAAGAATCTAGGGATTTCCGCGGCTCGCAATCGTTTGATCGACATGGCCCGTGGCGAATATCTTGCCATTCTGGACCACGACGATATCGCTTTTCCAGATCGCTTAGCGCGTGAAGTCGCTTACCTTGATGAGCATCCTGAAGTGGGCGTTGTCTCAGGCGCCACCGTGGTGCTCCCTGGTGAAAAGATCGATCACTATCCAGAAGAGAACTTAGCGATTAAGCGCGCAATGATAACGGGTTGTCCCTTAGTGCACTCCGCCGCCATGATTCGACGCTCAGTGTTAGAAGCTAGTGGTATTCGCTATGAAGCGCTCTACTCACCCGCAGAAGACTATGTGCTCTGGATTCGTCTGATGGGCGTGACGATGTTCCATAACTTCGCCGAGCCTCTCATCTACTACCGAAACCACACGCATAACACCACGCACTTGCAAGCTGAAGCGATGGAGGATGCCACTCTGAGAGCGCGCTCACTCCTAGCGCGCGAGTTCCCGCTCTTTGTACCAGGCAACGCGCAACGCCAGTGGATTTATCTCTTTGATCTGATTCCGCTCATCAAAGTGAAGATGCGAGGTGAGAAAAAGCTCTACTTTCTCTTTGGCGTGATTCCGCTCTGGAGCGTGAAGGCATGATGCCAAAAGATCTCCTCACATGGTCTCCTTGCGAGGCCATTTCCTTATTTAAATGAGGGGTTTTTATTTAATCAAAAAACTTCACAAAGCGTCACTTTATTTAAGTGCTTAGATGTCCTTTAAAGTAGCGTTTATTTAACACTTTTAACATTTTCTATAACTGCTTTAGTCTTACAGTTAAATCTCACTATTTAAAATGAGCGAGACCGCTAAAATCCAAAGCAATATCGCCACAATCGCATCAAAGATGCGCCAAGCACTGGCGCGTCGGAAGACTGGTGTGAGTAGCTGCGCACCAAAGCCAAGCGCAAAAAACCACACTACGCTTGCTAGCATTGCGCCGAGCCCAAACCACCAGCGCTCATCGCCATACTGCGTGGAGAGGCTACCGAGCAACACCACTGTATCGAGATAGACATGTGGATTTAAGAAGGTAAAGGCAAGCGCCGTGAGGAAAACGCTCATCGCAGGCGTTTTGTCGCCCGTGGTTTCCACGAGCAGTCGATCACGTGCCCGAATCGCACGCCAGACAGCGAGCCCACCGTAGTAAAGAAGGAAAAGCGCACCACCCCAAGTCGCAATCGCCAAAAGGCTCGGGTGACTCACAATGAAGCCACCTACACCTGCCACACCTGCGCTAATGCAGACGATGTCGCCCATGAGGCAGGTGAGCACCACAAGAAGAACGTGTTCGCGACGAAGGCCCTGGCGAAGTACAAAGGCGTTTTGTGCGCCAATGGCAAGAATGAGCCCAGCGCCCAACATGGCGCCCGCGGTCACCGCTTCCCAAGGTGTGCCTAAAAACATGGTGGAATCCTTTTTAAGTCATTGACGTAGCAAAAGAAAGCCAGTTTAAAGAACAGCAGGCCGCTTTGCAAACGAAAGCGATAGGCACAAAAAATCCTGCCTACAGAGAAGTCACCGCGGACAGGATCGAGAGAAGCTAAGCGAACGGCCTTTATTTTTTAGAAGCGTTAATTTTGGCTTTCACCTCATCGCTTGTGAGAGGCTCTGTTTTCTCTAGCTCAAGGTGTGGCGCGAAGTAGGCCTTCAACTCTTTTTCTACGCTTCCCGTGAACTTAAAGGAAAGCTGCAGCTTGGCAGCGTGTCCCGACAAGGAGATCGTCAAGGAGCCTAACTTCACTTCGATAGCGCCATCTTTCAAGGTTGCGCTCGACATTTCAATCAGCGCAATCAACCACCTCGCCCAGCATTTGCCAACCTCTTTAACGAGGCGCTGGGTTTCGGCCTCACTCAATGCACGCCCGTTCACCGCGTTTTCTTTCACGCGATTCATGAGACAGCGAAGCGCACTACTGCCTTTGGCGAAAATATCATCATCCATTTGTGCTTCGCATTCGTGCGAGGCCTTGCGAATGCACTCTTCTGAGAAACCTAGGCGCGCGCGGAACTCTTTCACATCCGCTTTTTGATCTTCAGAGACGACCAAGGTGCAAAGACTGAAGGCCTTTTTGATAGCAGCATCAGTCTGACGAGTCGAGCTGAGCTTAAGGCTCGTGCCTTTCGCAGTGCGTTTCACCTCTAAACGCATCGGACCTATTTCCACCGTGAGGGCGTTTTTCTTTACCGTGTATGGGGATAAGCGAGCTAGCCCCACAAAAAAGTGGGCCATCTTTTTGCCATGACGATCAAGAATGTCTTTAATCTCCTCGCTATCTTTTACAGAACAGCTGTCTTCGTCATGAATATAAGAGTGACGCATAATCAAATTAGCACTCTTTAAAAATGTAGTCGACATTGAATCAAAATGATTAGCGAAATCCATATCGCCTGTGTCTGTCATATTTGACACGATGAATAATCCTTTATTCGGAATTAAGAATAGAAAATAGGAATAAATGAATATCTCTCAATAAAATTTATTTCTATCAGTGATACGCCTGGCCCTCAATGTGGTCTGACAGGGAACAAATTATCCTCCTATTGTTTCAATTTAGCAAGTCTATTTTTGCTCCTCAGATCTCTTTTTTTCTCAAAAACCGAACTTCCTAGGGAAAACCCCTATAAAACTTAGAAATCTTCAGACTGATTATTTTCACTAGATTTTTAGCCTTTCTAAGAAAGATATACTTTCTTTAGGTTCTTTTTTATGCGCTCATAATGAACATGCGCGCGTACTCCTCATCGATAGCTTGCGCAATACCATATTTTTGGTATTTTGGTGAAATCTCAGCTCATCTGATAGCAAATCTCATTTCTTTTTTCCTCTCCCATTTGGGATAGGTTTCCAAAATTTTCGAGAAATTTCGAACTTTTTCGACAGACTTCTGACCTAAATCAAATGTTCGTAGAATGATTTTTTCACCTTACGGTATGTCAATTTTTCCAAAAATTGACGAACCGTATCCCTAATTTTAAAAAATGTGAGGAGATTTTCGCTCGCTCGAAAAAGTGCTAGCCTTCTTGTCGCCCCGAATTCGGCCTTGACTCGCTCCACCGAGAAGAGCCCTTAGCCGATTTCTGTGCATTTTTTTTAAACCCTCCCTCTTTAGGAGATTTTTGTGAAAAAACTGAAAAGCCTTCAAGGCATGAAACGCGCTTTCTCTCGCGTGAACGTCGCACTCGGGATGTTCATGCTTAGTTCTGTTGCTATGGCAGCTGATACGCATGGTTCGGATTTCGACTCGCTTCATAACCAGCTTTTAGGCTGGATTGAAGGGAGTCTAGGCAAGAGCATTGCGCTCATTTTCTTGCTGATTGGCTTAGGCGTAGGCGCTATGCGCGGTTCGATTCTTGGTGCAGTGACCTGCATTGCGGCAGCCCTCTCTCTCGCGATTGCACCGGGTATTGTGGATTCCATTTTCGTGGGGTCCTAACTTAAGTCGCCTAGAAGCCTAGCACATATTTGATGAAGAGAAAAGCCATGGCATTGAGTAACGTTCCAGTTCCTGAAGGTTTAGACGATCCACCGCATCTCCTTTTTTGGTCATTCGACACCGTCTCGATTTTTTCAATCTTCACGATTATCGGAGCGCTCTTTGACCATCCTCTCATCGGCGCTATTGCGGGGGTCGTAGCGGGCGCGCTTTTTGAGCGCTACGTCAAACACCTCTCAACGCTTGTGTGCTGGGCTCATTGGACTTTTGGGGTTGCGCCATTTCGGCGTATCCCCGCCTCGCATAAACGCTTTTTCATTGGCTAAATAGTGGCCACTTGCTCTTCATGAAAAAGAGCATTTTAAGTGATTTTTCACGTATCTCTCTTAGGACACACGATGAGCATCGATACTCGTCTCGCGACACCTAATAACTCTCAGGAAACGCCTGCTGCAAAAGAAAATGCCGCAGATGTCGCCTTCCCTAACTCTCCTCGCCCGAGCGTTATCTCGCTCACGCAAGCGGGTCTGGCACGCTTAGGCGTACGTAACGCCTTAATGGCCACAGTGGCGCTTTCGCTTCTCACTAACGTGCTCCTTGCGATGACGCTTCTCACGCATCGCCCTAGCTCTCGCACAATTATTGTGCCTCCTACCGTGTTAGATGAAAAAGAAGCGTGGCGCTTCACGGAAGCGGGCCCTTCTGCGAATTACCTCTCTCGCTGGTCTGTCTCGCTACTACATGCCTTAACGACAGTGACGCCCGCCACGATTGATCATCAGCGCGAGATTGTCCTCTCACACACGGCACCCGAATTTTTTGCCACGCTGGAAACCTCACTTGTGACGGAAGCAGATCATCTGAAAAAAGATCGCCTCTCGACAGTCTTCACCCCGCTTCGCCTCAACGTTAACGAAAAAGCGCTCACGGTTTCTGCAGACGGGGAGTTTCTTCTCCTGATGGGCGATACGGTCACCAAGCGCGAAATGAAGCGCTTCACGCTTACCTATCGCTACTTGGGTGGGCTCCTTCTTCTCTCAGGAGCCGATGCCAGGGCGCTCACTGAAGCGGAAAAGCGAAGTTTAATTTTGCAAAACGCTTCGCCTGGCAAATAACGCCCTTTGGCTTTTGAGTCTTTGTGGCTCGTGGCGGTTTCTTTCTCTGGGGTTTAAAGCGCGAGAGGTGATTTCCTTCTTTTTCTTTTCGTAGTGCGATTGGCTAGGAAAATTGAGAGTTTTTTTGTGTGGCAAGACACCTTTTTCTTGACGCACTTTGATTAACCAAGCGCTACGCGAAGAAAGAGCCTCTTTCCTCCCTTTTTCCCTTTTTTGAGAGAAACCACCACGGTCCACGGACCCACCCACCTTTCAGACCGCTTTCTTTTTTCCTTTTCTGGAGACCAACTTTCATGTTCTCTCAGCTTTTTGGGGCTCGCTCTTTCGCAGTGAGCCTGAGGGCGAGTGCGCTCTCAATTTTTGCCGTCTCGCTTTTGCCTACCGCGTCTTTTGCGCTGGATAGCGCTGCCCAACCCTTAGTCTCTGATGAAGAAGAGGCGCTTGAAGCCGAAACCGCAACCGAAGTCGAAGCGACCCCTGCAGACGTAGCCCCCGCCTCTTTCGCTCCCAGTGAGTGGCAGGTGGCCCGTCAAACACCCAGTCAGGTGCCAAGTCAAATCACTCATCAGCGCCCACAGAGTAGCGCTTCTCAGTACCGCGTGCGCTCAAACGCAGGCATTAAGGCCACTGTTCCCACGGGCAAAACCACCATGGTGAGCGCGGTGGGGGAGCGTCTTGTCTCGGCAATTTTTGATAACCGCGAGGTGGAAGTGCAAGCGCAGTCGAATTCTGGTCGACTTTTTGTCTTGCCACTCATCGAAGGGAGCGTCAATGTTTTTGTGACGACGGAGTCTGGCGAGACGGTCTCACTTGAACTTCTCTCAGAAGAAAATGCCCCGCTCAAAAACATCGTCTTAGAGCGTAAAGGGACTGTTGATGAACGCTTCACGCCCGAAGCCCCCATGCGTCGCCTGCCCGCGCGTGTTCTGAGTTCAGGAGACTATGTAGGTAGCCTCAAGGCCGAACTCTTAGCGCTCGTGACGCGCGACCCTAATGTGGTGGAAGTGTTAGAGGAAGCGCCCTCTCCTGAAGTGAAAAGTCTTTTGGAAAAACTTCGCACCTCTTCTCCTCTAAAACCTCAGCACGTCACGCTCTTAGGAAACGAAGCCTTTACTGGCACGGTAGTCACCTGCCGACACGGGGGCTTAAAGCCCATCGTGATTGATCCGCAAACCTGGACGCGCGGCATGATCGAAGCGAGCGCGGTAAGTGCGCAGTACATCAAGCCGGGTGAAGTGGTGGAGCTCTACTTTCTCGAGCGCCATTAAGGCTCGCGCCCTCGCTTTTTTCGCTTCTTTCCAGATTTCTTTTTTCCTTTGAGACGACGATGAAAATTCCTTTTCTCTCCTCGCTTTTCGCCAACCCCAATGAGAAAGCGCCCGCACCCGATGCGCGTCCCTTTCGCCGTTGGCAAATCGCGCTCTTAATTGGCTCCACGGGCACGGTCTTTGCCTTTGCCTGGTTTGCTATGAGTGCTCGCAAAGATACCGAGCCCGTGCAAAAGCCCAGTGAAGTCAAGCACTTCTCACTCACCGCCAACACCGAGCGCGATAGCTTTTATACGCGGTTTGATGCGCGCGTGAGTTCGCTCAACAGCCAACTAGAGGCGCTTAACACGACGGTGAAAAAGCAGCAAGCAGAGCGCGATGCTCTCACTTCGCAAATTAACCGTTTGTCTGATGCGCTAAACACCCTGACGCAAAAGGCAGAAAGTGACGCTAGCGCTCGAGAGAAATGGGAAAAAACGATGGAAACGCGCTTTACGCTCACAGGGGAAGAAAGCGCGTCCTCTCTAGGCGAGGCTCAAAAGAGCGAAGCGCGCACTGAATTGCGAAACCGTTTGGGCGTTGAGAAAGAAGGCTACCAGGGAGAGGACTATCGCTATAGCGAGCGCGGCGGCTATGTGAGTCCTGCGGCAACGCTTAGCTCAGGGAGCGCCAATGCCTCGAGCGCTGCACTCTTAACAAACGAGAGCGAAGTGCGTAGCGCTCGCCACTTAACCGAATTGCGCCTCACCGATGCGCCAGCTCCCGCGCGAGAGCGTCGTGCGAGAAGTCAAAGTGCGAACTCGCCGGTGTCTTATAGCGCCAATGGGCAACGTCAACCCAGAACCCCTGCCTTTGGGCCCACGCCTTATTTACTCCCTGATACGCCCCTAGCGCTTAACCGCGCAATGGGCGTTCAAGGCTATATCGCGGCGGGGAGCTTTGCCCCAGCCACACTCCTCACGGGCGCCTATGTCATGACGGGGGCGAGTGCAAGCAATATGCCCATTCCGGTGCTCCTGCGCTTAGTTAACACCGCCATTCTTCCGAACGAATTTCAAGCAGAAGTGAAAGGCTGCTTTGTCACAGGGGCTGCGACGGGGGATTTGTCGAGCGAGCGCATTCTCGTGAGACTTGATCGTCTCGCGTGCACGCGAGAAGACGGCAGTCAACTTGACGTGAGCGTCAAGGGTTACGTCGTCGGCGAAGACGGCAAAGTCGGAGTGCGAGGAAAGCTCATCACGCGCTCAGGGCAAGCGATTGCTGCAGCGATTTCTATGGGGCTTCTCTCTGGCGTAGGAAACGCCATTACGTTAACGAGCGAAAGCACGACGACCTCCTCACTTGGCTTTCAAACCACCGAAGTGCGCGATGCCTGGCGTCATGGTTTAGGAAAGGGCTTAAGTGGCGCGATGGATCGCATTGTCGACTACTACCTCAAGATTGCCGATCAAATTTTCCCAGTGCTCGAATGCGCAAGCGGCCGTCAAGTGGAAGTCGTCTTTGCGCAGGGCGTCCTTCTCTCAGACCCTGAGGCGACGGCGGTAAATACCCACGCTGCTCCCCATGCAAAGAGCACTCCTGAGCGCTAAACCGCTTGACGCTTTCTCGGGGATTCCCATTGATTTTTTAGATTTTTCGTAAGTAGACACCATGACTAAACTCACGATTTTTGAGCGCGCCGCGCTCCTCTCCTCTCTCTCAATGCTCTTTACGGGTTGCACCTCACTCACGGGGCTCGATGCAGGAAGCACCTTTTCTTGTAACGTTCCTGACGGGATTCCTTGCCAGAATGTGGAGTCAGCCTACCGTGGGAGCCTTAGTGATAGCGCCGCGCTTCGCCGTTTCCCGCGAACAGAAGTCGAAGGAAAGAAAGCGCAACGCACCATCGAGGATTGCCCCGAGTGTGGGAGTGAGACCCGCAAGGCTTCTCCCTCAGACTATCAGCGTGTTGCATTGAACGCATCTGAGGGGAATCCAGCTCCAGCGCCTCTCACTACGTCTTCCACCCGTGAAGAAGAGCGCTGGGGAGGCTCTCGTGAAGTCTTTTACACACCTGATGGCGACTCCCTTTTGACGCTCCCGCGCCGAGTGCCGGAGCGCGTCTTAACGCTTTTTGTCGCCCCCTGGACCGATCGCGATGGAGACCTCCATGAAGGCGAAGTTCTCTACGTCACCGTTTCTCGCTCTCATTGGGCAGAAGGGGGACGTCGCGCCTATTACGCACAAAAGAAAAGTATTCGCCATGTGGGGGAATTAACACGCACGCCTGTGGCGCGTCTTCGTGCTGAAACGCCAGTAACAGCGCCAAGCAAAGCACCTGTGGCTCACCCCATGAGTGAACCCATCACGCGTCCCGTGCCCACTCCCCAAAAATCCGCCCCACTTTGGGTGGAGGACTCGGGAGAAGAAAACGTGATTCGTGATGGCGATGGCCATCCCGTGCTTAACGGGGACCGTCAGCCCCTGCGCCAAATGAGCCCAGTTGAAGCCGTTTCGGCTGCGCAAAACGCGCGCACAGCCATTCACAATGCGTTTGCCGCACGTGACAACGTTGAGGAGTCTCTCCGATGAGCGCCCCAGGACCCCACAATCCTCTTAAGCGCACGGCGCTCTGGGCGCGTCTCAAAGCGAGCTGGGCGACGCTTACCGAAAAAACGGGCGAGCTGAAGTCGAACCTTCATGTGGCAGCGGGCTACCCTGGTTTTGCACATGGTGAGGTGGCGCACTTTGATCGCTTTGCGGCCTGTCTACCCTTTGATGCGATTGATGAAGAAGGCTTGGCTGTCCTCTCAGGGCTCAAACCGGAAGCGCCCGAGGGCTTAGGCTTTGTGATTGAATTGACGCCTCAGACGGGCGCTAACGATGTGCTTCAAAATGAATTAATTGGTCTCACGGCAAACTGCCCTGTGGGAAGCGTCGTGACGATCACAACATACGCCTCCCCTATGGTCGAAGGCCTTCTTGAATGGATGGACCCGACGCCAGAAGACTTAACGGCAATGATGGCCGATACGCCAGTCAAGGCCGTCTCTTCTCAGACCGCACGTATGCTTTTGGGGGTTAATGCTGGACTCAAAGGTCACCTTTTACGTTTAGCAAACCCTAAGCCCGGGAAAGAAGGCGAATCAGACCTCTTGGTGCGCCAACCACGAAACCGTTAAACCCGGAAGTGCGCCAGCGAGTGCTCGATTTGCGCTCTGGGATGATGGCAACCCTTGCCTCCACGGCGCTTCTTCAAGGGCCTTGGGGACCAGAGATGCTCGTCGCAACGCTCTCCGAACTCTTAGCGCCTCACCGCGCCAGAACGGGGGAGCTGCTACGCGCTACGTATTCGCCTTTTTCCTCAGTGAACGATCAAGTCGTCTTGCCCGACACTGAAATAACGGTCAAAAAGGAAGGCATCGAATTTGCTTCTTCTACCGATCCAGAAACGCCAGCGGTGGTGGCGACGACACATGTCTTGACCCACTATCCCAAAGAGTGGAATTTGATTACCGCGTCTCTTTTAGCAGGGAGCCCACAGCGAGGCGGCACGCAAATCCCCTCGCCCTTTTGTCTCACCTCAGTTTGTCGCGTATTGGATAAAGAAGCAGAGCGACTCAAGGCGGAAACGCATCGTGTGCGTGCGCTTCAGATGGCGCAAACACCACTCTCAACCTTGACGCCCTACTACCACGACAAGGCGAAAAGCTGGTGTCAAGCAGAAGAAAGTTTTCAGCACCATGGTGGGATTGAACAAGTCGCTCACTTTTTAACGACCTTTACGCTCGCAGAGCACACCGCGCTTACCACGCAGGCAGCTCGCGGCTTAGCGCGCCAGTTGGGTGGCGATTGGCATCCGCTAACGGGCCTTCACCCCTTGGGATTGATGGCGAGTTTGCCACTCACTTGTGGGCCGCTTTTAACCGACGACATGATTGTCGCAGGCGTCATGCATCCTCGCACAGGGGCAACGGCTACGGCGGGCGCTCCGATTGTGCTGGATTGGCAGGGCACGAGCCCACGAGTGGACCGCGCAACCCCCACCCCCTTGATTACCTTGGTGGGACGCCGTGGCGAAATTATGCCCGTTGATCCTTTTGCGAATCGCTCAGGTGGCTACTCCATGGCCATTGTTGGCGCACCAGGCTCTGGCAAAAGCTTGATGATGAATGAAATCGCCTTTGCCACACTCCTGCGAGGCGGTGTGGTGTGGGTGATTGACGTGGGCCACAGCTATCGAAAAACCTGCGATTTGCTCTCTGGCGAATACCTGCAGTTTTCTGAAACGGATGTCTGGAACTTAAACCCCTTGCAATTGTTGAGCCCCGGGAGTGTGGATCGCTTAGACGATATGGTGAGCGTATTAAATGAACTCTTAATGCCTGCCCAACGCTTCACGGCTCTCGAGCGCAGTGCATTGACGCAAGCAATTGACCAGGCCGTTCGATGGGCGCACTTTCAAGAGCATCGCACCGCAACGCTCAGAGACCTTGATGCGTTTTTAGCAGAAAGCGCGGCAAGAGACCACCGTATTGCCGATTTGCGTGCCATGCTCACTCCCTACTTGGGACCCTTTGCCAAATGGTTTGATGGGACGGGAAAACCTTTGACTTTCCAGAACCGCTTCACGGTCTTGGAATTAGAGGGCCTCTCTGGGCACCCAGCGCTTCGCCAAACCGTTTTGATGATGTTGATGCTCATCATTGATGAAACCATGGCGCGCGATCGCACCACGATTAAAGCGGTGCTGATTGATGAGGCGTGGGACTTAATGGGTAAGGGACAATCGGGAAGCTTTATTGAAAGCGGCTTTCGTCGTGCTCGTAAACATAAGGGAAGTTTTGTCGTGGCAACGCAAGCCTTAGGCGACTTTTGGCTCTCGCCCACGGCACGCGCGGCATGGAGTTGCGCCGATACACGCTTTTTCTTGCGCCAAGACACCGATCAGGTCGCGACGCTCATGACGCGAGGCGACTTTGTCGCGGACGAAGGGTTCCTTGCAACCTTGAAATCTTTGACAACCGTTGCCGGGCAATCCTCCGAAATTTTGGTGCAAACGGGCGACTGTCCGCCTGCCGTGGGACGCCTGACGATTGATCGACTCTCACAGCTTCTTTTTTCCTCGAACCCCGCGGAAGTCACTGCTATTCAGGCGTGGCGAGAAGCTGGCGCCGATATTTTAACGGCCCTTCAAAACGTGGCGGCTGGTCGCTTTGCGCCAGTGCGCAATGACCGTAGTGAACGCAGTGAGTGGGCTGATCGTGCTCAATCGACTCATTAATTCACCCTCAGTAGACCCAATAGACCCTTTAGAGACAACTCTCATGGCGAACTTTTTAAAGAAAAAACCGGCTCCCCTGGTGCTAAGCCCAATGGAACATAACGAACACTTAGCGAAGCTCTCTACGCTTGAGCGTATTCGTGAGACGTATCGTGTCCCGGCGAATACGCCCTTGCACGCCAAGCGTCCAGGCTTTCCCCTTTACCTGACGCCTCCAGAAGATACCGATCGCCTCTTTTGGCCCGCACTTCGTCACTGCTCGCACTTCACTCCGGTGGAGCTCTCCTCGCGTAGCCGTGCGCCAGCGGTGAAAAAGGCGATGCCTCAAACGGATAAACCCAAGAGCGCCCCTAAGGCGAGCACTATTGCGTACCTCTATCGCCATCTCACGGACCCTGAAACCAAGGCCTCTATCCGACGCGCTTGGATTGAAGCAGAAAAAGAAGAACTCAGACGCCAGAGCATCTTGGCTGCGTCTTCTCAGAAACGAGGCTAACGATCGTGACAGAGACAAAAACAGGCGAAACGGCAAACGAGACCGCGAAAAAAAGAGCGAAAAAAGCCGTAGATAAAACACCTTTCACCCTCCCTGAGAAAGTGGATGTGCGAGCGCTTTGGCGTGCCAGAGATGTCCCTTATGTGGGGAAACCTTGGGGCTCGACGATTCCCGTCAGAGGGAAACCCCCAAGCCTCAGAAAAACTAGGAAAACCGTGACCTTCTCTCACCCCATTAGAGAGCAGGAAGAAGCGGCGGCTGCGGCGGAAAAGAAGAAAGCCGAGAAAGCGGCAAAGAAAGTGAGCAAAAAAGCGACAAAGAAAGTGGCAGAAAAAGTAGCTGAGAATGCGACTGAGAAAAAGCCCGCTACGCGCACCTCTCGCAAAAAGCACCCGAGCCCTGAGACGCTTGAAGAGCAGCAGAAAAAAGCCGAGAAGCAAGAGCGCTTAGCGGCCGAGTCGCTTGCGCAAAACGCGCTTCATGCTGAGACGCAGGAGCGCTTAGAGGCGCTTTACGAAAAAGAGGATCCCAAAGAGGATGCCAAAGACGCTCCTGAAGAGGCTCAAGAAGGCACTCAAGAAGGCGCTCAAGCAGACGCCAAGGCAGAGTCGCCAGAGAGCGACACCGAGGTTGCGCCTTCTGAAGAGGGCTCCCCTCTGACGCCTGAAGAGGAAGCGATTCGTGCTGAGCAAGAAAAAGCGATAGCGCGCTGGGTTTCTGAACCTCTCAAAGAGGAAGGCGCAGAGTACGAAAAGGTGGCCACTAAAGAAACGCTCGAAGGCCGTGGCGTAACCGCCTCCGATGCGCCAACTACGGAACAACTTAAGGACGGGATATTTGAAGAGATTGTTCGTCGTCCCATCGCAAAAGTCTTTGAGCTGGAGGATATCAATCCCCTTGAGGTTTTTACTGTTTTGGGCGGCATTACCGACCGGGAAAGCTTGATTTCTGAAAAAGCCAAAGCGCGAAACGCCCGCCATGCGGGTGACGGTCTTTTAGCGCTCGAAGAAAACCCCAGGGTCATCCCCGATCCTGAATATACCTATGACGATGATGATGACGATGAGGATGAATATGAAAATGACGACATTTATTTGCCGGAGACCCCATTTAGGCCAATTGAGCTTCGCACGGGAGCGGAGCTTCTCCCCATTCACTATGACGAAGCGCTGGGGCGTTGGGTGAGAAATGACAATGGGGTGGCGCTGACGATTGAAGAATTTAATGCCTTGCTCTCGTGCGCCATTGAGGCGGGCTGGCAGCCTAACGGCGAAAGTGAAATCGAGCGAATTTTGCGCCGTGAATCCACTATCTCGGCTCTTCTTCCCGAGTCAGAGGCTTATACGGATTACGTTCGCGCGATGCTCTACTGGGAAGTGCAAACGCTCCTTGAAAAAGAAGTCGCTGATAGTGAGGTGACGCCCGAAGAGCGCGCTGCGCTTCCCTTGGGGCTCACCACAGAAGAACGTGCGCGCTACCACGAGATGAACCCCTCGATTAGCACCGAGCACCCGATGACTTTAGGAGGGCTTGCGATCCCCCCTCAAGTCTTATCGGCAGAGATGGCGAAATTTGACGCGCAAGAAAAGGCAAAGGAAGAAAAGAGTGCGCCGCGCGCCTTGACGCTCCGAGAAAAGCTGGGGGTTTTCTGGCAACACGCCTTAGGACCCGCGCTCTCTTATACGTTTTCAAGCACCTCACGCATGTTGATGGTTGTTTGGGGCTTACTCGTTCTTCTCCTTGCGCTCTTAGTGCTTTATCGCTATTGGGCCTCGCTCATTGTGGATGATCGTGATCCAGCGCTTCTTGCTTTGCTCGATGACTCCGAACACGAAAAAGTGGCGGTCTATGAGAAAGCGCGGTTAAAAGAGCGCTTCGTTTGGGCCAGCGTTGGGGAATTTTATGGTCTAAAAGTCCCTCGCGCACATTTGCGAGTCAATCCCCAGTGGACTCTAGAGAACACCCCACCCGTGAAAGAACTCGCACTTGGCACGCAACGCGCTCGCTATGCCATTACGCCAGAGCGCCTTAACGCGTGGCTCACGAAATGCGTTGATGCGGAGAGTCGCGCCTTGGGACGGCATTTGCTTGACGTTGCCTCGCCCTTAATTGGAGAGCGAGAAAAAGTCAACGTGACGCATCGCGTCCTTTGGCGCTGTGGGCTCGAAAAAGTGGACCCCGCCCGCATTCAAAGTGCGCTTTTTGACGAAACGCTTCGCTTGAAAGTGGGAAGCACCCTAGCGGACTTCACCCTCTCAGAAACGGGAGCGCAAATAGAAGAACGTGAGGGCCCTGCCGTCGCCAACGTTGCTGGAGCAGCCAGCGCTTGGGAGCGCGTCGAAGCACATGTGAAAAGTGGGACGCCGATGCCTGTGCCAGAGAAATGGGCGCTCGGGATCAACGGGTTAGAAAAACCGATTGTGAAGGATCCGATTTTCCATCCCTTGGGCGAGCCCTACCGCTCAGGGCGTGCAGCGCTTGGAACCGACTGGTTCCCAAGAGCGGAGACGCCAGAAGAAGCGCAAGAGCTTTTTACGGAGCGCTTAACAGAAAAACCCTAAAAGCCATTTGAGATTTTGACGAAAAAGAAAAGAAACACCAGAGGAACACCATGACTGACGACAAAACCCTACTCGATACGATTGACTGGGATGCTCGCTTTGAAGCGGAATTAGCCAAGGCCGAAGCGCTAGAAAGTAAAGAGTGTGAAGAAGAATCGGCGGAGCCCGAAGAAGAAGCGTTGGCGTCCCAACTCTCTAGCCTTTTTGAGCAAGAAGAGGCGGACGACATCGATGAGGCGTATGGGGAAGAAGAGGACGACGAAGAAAACAGAGAAAAAAGCGCAGGAGAAAGCACAGAAGGTGAAGTCGCCAAAGAATGCGAAGCAGAACCGAAAGTCGAGCTCATTAGCGAGGCGGATGAGAAAGAGGAGACGCCTCTCCCCTCTTCTGCTTTAATGACTTCTTCGGAAAGCCCTTTGGCTGGGATTCGTCCGACGCTATCGATTAAAAGAGACGCGAAGCCACTTCCTACGAGAAAAGTGGCGATGCCCACGGATACCAAGATTTATCAGCCACCGCGCCAGTTCTATGATGCCGCGCGCCATGCGCGTCACTTGGGCTTTGGTGCGCATTCTGCGCAAAAGCTCCTTCGCATGAAGCTCTCAGCTTTCTTGCACACTCAGCCCAAATTGTCTCTCGACATTGTGATGGCTGTGCTTTTTGTGCTTGCCTCAGAGGGGCTTTATCGCTTGAGTTTTGACGAGATTCTCGAAGCGCTCAAGACCTATCAACGAGGCCAATTTAAGCATGTGCTCAATTGCTGTGAGTCGGTAGCGCTCCTACATATGAAAGAAGTGCGCAAATCGCTCACAGGAGACGAAAAAGCGGACGCCGAGAAAATTGTCTCTGCGCTCACCCCTAAAGCGCTTAACCGTATGGACCCAGGCGAGAAATTCTTTAATTGGGATAGCGTGCACGATGGGCATTTGGTCTCGCGCGAATCTGCCTACCTTTTGGGACTTGTGCGCTATGCGCGTGCCTTGTCGTCAAAAAGCGAAGAGCGCCTTGACTTTGTCTTTCGTGATTCCCTTGGCATTGGCTTTCGTCCAGCCAATATGTGGGCCGAAAAGCGCCCGCTGATTATTGCTCAGTACTTGACCCCTGAAGTCGAAAAGCTGGTGAGCGACGCGTGGGTTTGTGATAGCCGTGTGGGACTTGTGCTGACAGAAGAACCCCCTCGTGGGCATCTCTCGCCCGTGAACCTTGGGGTCCCGATTATTTTTGATCGTGAAGGGCATATTCCGCTGATGCTGGGGATTGAGCCAGAGCGCCTCCCAGCTGTAGTGGAACATGTCTTGGGTGGCGTGAGTGTGACGCAGGCTACGGGCTTTGTGGACCTGCAAAAGAAAATGCCCTCTTCAGTCGCGCCCTGGGTCAAGACCCTGGCTGAGATTGGCTACACGCGAGTAATGCGCGAAATTATCGTCACGCCCGAGGGCGAAGCGATGAAACGAAGTGATCGCGCTGCCTGGCATCGCACCTATCAGCTCTTAGCGCAAAAAGTTCCACTCAAAATCCCTGAGCGAGAACTCTCAGACGAACAAAAGAAACTCGCCAACGCCGCGCGCAGCCCCTATTTGGCAATGCGCGCCGAAACGATGAGCCTTCTCACCCGTTGGGTCGCAGAAGGAAAAGAATGGACGCCTAAAGAAGTAGCAGAGCACGCCAAGCGAGCACAAAAGCGCTTGAGAAGCTTGCCCGCAGCGCGCCCTCAAAAAGAGACAGGGGACGCCACGAGCACGCTCGGGGGAGCTCTCTAATGCGTAGCAAGTTTTTTCCAGTGCTCCTCTTTCTTGCCAGTCTTTTCTCTAGCGAGAGCACCTTGGCGGGGAGCAGTTCTGGCGTTTGTCGTGGACGATTTATTAATCCCGTGACCGATGTCTGCTGGTCCTGCCTTTTTCCGGTGAAGTTAGGTAGCGCGATTACGCTCCCCTCGCCCAAAGGCACTTTGCCTGATGCAGCAACAAACGCGAGCCCTATCTGCGCTTGTGGTCGTGGGATTAAGCGCCGTGTGGGCGTCAACATGAGTTATTGGGAACCCGTGAGAACAGCCGAGATTGTGAGTGAACCAGGGTGTTCGCCCACCATGGGTGGCGTCTCCTTTGGGAATCCCACGCATGCGGGCGCAGGGATCACGTCAGCGAAAAAAGCCTCCAAGAAAGGCTTGCGCGATGGGTCGCACCGCTTGACGTCGTTTTACCACGTGCACTGGTTTGTCACCCCTTGGCTCTTTTTGATGGAAACGCTCCTTGATAGCTCCTGCCTTGAAACGAGTCCCTTTGATTTGGCCTACCTCTCAGAGCTCGATCCCTTGTGGAACGACTCTATTGCGAGCTTTGTTTTGTCGCCCGAGGCTGCCCTCTTTGCCAACCCTGTGGCGCAAGCCGCTTGCATTACAGATTGCGTGGCAGCGAGTGCTGGACTTCCTATCAACGCGCTTTTCTGGTGTGCGGGCTGTCAGGGGTCGCTCTACCCCCTCACGGGCTGGATGTCAGGGCAGTCAAACCTCGCTTCTCGCTGGATGCTTTTAACGGAGCGCTTTGCCACGAAACTCGCGCGCGAAGGGCTTCTTCTCTCGCAAGTCGGGCGCGATGGGCAATGTGGTCCCGTCTTTCAACCCATTTTGCGTAAAGACGTTTGGCGCTTTCAGTTTGTGCACCCCGACGGGGTGGAATCCAGAAAAGAAAACGGCGCTTGCTGTCGCCCTTGGGGGAGAACGGTGAGTCTCGATGCACGAGTCTTGCCTCCTCAAGGGTCTGACGGTGCAGTGCTCCTTTGGTCTCGTAAAGACTGTTGTGAGCGCGCTTCTCCTTTTGCTTTAACCCATTAATGTTTTTTAGATCCATCATGCTCACTTTTTTCAAACGAGCCAAAGACGCTCGCTCTCATTTTCGCGCCTCTGAATCGCGTCCCGCTTCTGAGCCGCATCCTTTTGGCCTTTTTGTCGAGTCGCGCTCCGAAAAGCAGCGCCTCTCCTTGCGTGCTGTGTTGAACCGCCTTGGCCGACTTTTTCCGAGACACCTCCCCAAACTCTCCTTTGGGTTTCTCTACTGGACGACGATTGCACTTCTCGTGATCTTCCCCGCGTTTGTGCTGTTCACCTCGTTTGATGGCGTAGAGAGTGTGAAAAAAGAACTCGGTCTCTCAGAGAAACGCACCGAGAGTCAAACCGAGAGTCGACTCAGTCGTGACTTCTTTTTGCGAGAAACTTTCCCCGCAACCCCCGCTTTCTGGGGCACGGGCATAGCGCGTGCTAGCGAACTCCCCGCTTTCTCGAATCCTTCTCAGGACTCTAACCACCCAGCTTTCTCGACCCAGTCGCCTAACTGTGAGGCGGAAAAAGGCAAGGGAAAGAGCCCCGAAAAACTGGAAGTGCATCACTTGGACGACCTCCCCCCGCTGGGGACAAGAGACCCCGACTGGTTAGCCGAAATGGAAAAGATTGTGAAAGCCTCCGTTAAAGACGGCTCTTGGGAAAAAAGAATGACGGAGCAGCAGGCAGCGTTTTTGCGCTATGCCGATGCGCCCAAAGGCGTGCGCCTGCCGATGGTGCGAGAAAGCCGCTTTATGGAAGTTGAAACCCCATTGGCAACGCTTAAGCGCGATCGCGCTCGGGCGGGAGCGTCTAACGTTCTGACCCCAACGGTCGCCACTGCGCTCGCGGGGTTTGAGCGCACCTACCTTTTTCTTGATGCGAGTGTGGAAGCGCAGCGCCTTTTTGCTGGGGAACTTTTGAAGCGCCTCTCACCCTCTCCCATCATCGTGATGACGGGCGGGAGTCTCTCGGTGTTGAGGAAAGACTTAGCCACCGCGCGTGTTGAGAGCAACCAGGGAGCGTTTGAACTTCCCCCTACCGTCTATTTCGATCAGTGGGGGCGCTTTTCAGCCAAATGCCAAGTGCGCTTTACGCCGACGCTCGTCAACCTCAACACCGAGCGCATGACGCTCTGGACGCCCGCCTTGACGCAAGACGGCGGACTTCTTGACCCTGTGCCAGAAGCAATTGAGCGCCAGATGACAAAAGAGACGGCGCGCTCGTAAGACCCTCTTTTTGACTGTTTTTGTTTTTTGATTTGAACCCCTCTTCTTTGGAGAACTATCTTGACCGAAGACCATAAACCAGGCTCCCAATCTGGCTCACACTCGATGAGCCCAATGGAGACCGCTAAAGCGCTCGCGAAACTCGCTTACCTTGTCACGCACCCCTCGAAAGCCTTTCGCCGAGAGCTCGCCAAAGTGGGCGTCATTTTGGCGCAAATTGCCCTCATTGGATGCGGAGTGGGCATGCTGGAAAACCTCTTCACGGCGGAACAGTCGCCTTTTCCTTCGGAGGAGAAAGTCGCTAGCACGCGAAACGCAGCGCTCGACAAAACCCTCGCTTTGCTTGTGGGTGCAAAAAGTGCCGTTGCAAGCGTTACAGGAGAGGTGAAAACGCCAGCTTTGACGCTCTCCCTTGCCATTGATACGCATCTCTCTTCTGCTCACCTTGAGCGCTTGGCGGTGGAATTAAAGCGCCTCTCGCACTTAGAGGGGGTAAATGTGCATGTCCTTCTTCGTGGGCTTCCAGGTCGCATGGTCAATCACGCGCCAGACAAAGCGCGAGAAGCGGCGCTCCTGCAACTGCGCCCTTTTTTGCTTCGTGGCGTCGCGCTGGAAATTGATCCCCCACGCGTGCGAGCCCTCACCGATCTTTTGGGCACGATGTGGCCAGAAAGTCAAACAAAGAGGGTTGCGACTCAACCCTTGCCCCCCAGCACCCTCCTTTGGGTCGAAACCGCAGAGACGGGTGTCTTTGTCGATGGGGTGAGTTCGGTGGAAAGAGCGCTCGGTCTGCTCCTTCTCGAAAGCAACATTAAGGAAGAACTCACGCGCCTTCTGGGGCAAGATACACGCCCCGTGCACTCGAGGAACGCTGAAAGTGAAGGGAGTCGCCTAAAGACTGCCCTTTCTCAGAATGAAGCGAATGCTTGGGACGCAGGGAAATCCGCGCTCCCACAAGAAGTGAGACACACGATTGAAACGTTGGAGTTGCCCGTGAGTTGGCTCGCCACCGTGATGGGTAGCGAAGTCACTTCTAAAAACGCCAACAGCGCCGAGCGCATGCCGCTTGAGCGCGCTCTTCCTCCCGATCCCCTTGAGTGGGAGGCGGGCGAAAGTCGTTTGGCGCGTTTGCGTCAACTCTAATTCACTCAATGGAATTTTCTTTTTTCGAGTTTCACGATGTTGACGAAAAGAAATGGCACTGGGAAGGCTCTAGGAGTCAGCGCAGGGGTAAGCGTGGGGTTAAGAGTATTGGTGCTCGGCACCCTGCTCACCTCGCTGCCCTCGCTCGCCGCGAATACCGCCTGGCGTGATGCAGAGCGAGTGGTGGGAGAGAAAAATGCGCTACGTGGCGCAATGCGAAACCCACAGGGACTGCTCCCCAATATTCCGACGGATACGGATCCTGAGCTCGCAGAGCGAGAAAGTCTCTACGCCAATGGCGCGGGGAAGCTTTTTATGCCTGGGATGGGCGAGGTGGTGCGTTGTCGCTCTTTAACAGACCCCACGTGTCGTGCGGTGCAGATGCTTGACCGTGGGTTTCCAGAAAAGGACGCCACCGTCTCAAACCTCCCCAAAGATTTAAACGACAAGCGTGATCAACTCGTGAAAGACAGTACCGAGCGCCCTGCTTCCTCTTCGGGTGGTTGCTCGCCCCTGTCCGTGACGCTCCCTGAGAGCTTCACGGAAGAAGTCTGTCGCCCAGGTGGGCACGAGATTGCCGTGAATGAGGTTTTGGGGGCTCAGAAAACAGGGGAAATCTTGGCTACCTGGTGGGGGTGCGTTAACGCACACACGGAAACGCTGAGTGAAACTTGCTCGGCAAAACGCAGCGTCACAGTGGAAACGCCCATGCTCTACGACATGCGCTGTGTGGTCCCTGCCCCCAGCAAACTCACAACGCGTGTGCTCACAACAAGCGCCAGCGTGAGAGCCTCCTTTGACTACCAGTGTACGGAGTCGCCTGCGGTGATCGAAACCATTACGTGCTCACAAAAGCGCGTGGTGACAACGCGCCCAGCTTGCCCCGCAGGAGAGGAAATTGCCACCACCTTTGAAGAAAAAGGCGTTTTAGAGGGGCGTGAGATTCCCTTTACGGCAACCCATCGCTGTGGAGAAAAGGGCTCAGTGGTTCTCTCCACCCCCTTTAGTCCCGCGCAAAAAATGCAAGTTGGGCGACCTGGCTTTTGGCGTAACCTCACGGGCTTTCAAAAGTCGGGCGTTCGTTATGCCTTTAAGTCGCTGAAGTGTGAAGAAGGAAGTTGCTTGGCAACCGTTTCCGCCGAATTTCGCTACAACCAGCGCGTGATGCAAACAGTCACAGGCGTCTTGGTCTTTCCTGAAGATGATGCCAAGGTAGAAGACGTCACGTGGGTCGATGATTGTGCGCCCTTTGAAAAAGCCAAGAAAGCGGCGGGAGGAAATGAACCATGATGCTTTTAAAGCCCTCTCGTACGCTTGCTTCGCTTTGCTTGGCACTCGCCATGAATGTCCTGGCGCTTTCTGCCCTTGCCGCAGAACCTGAACGCCAATGCATACGCACAGCGCGCACTTGTGCTGAAAACCTGGCGGACGGAACTTGTGCGCGTTGGGAAAACACGTATCGGTGTCTCAAAACGACTGCCGAGGCTGGCGCTTGCACGCTGACAGCTAAAGAAAACGAGTGTGAAGCGAAAGACCCCGTTTGCCTTGAAGAAGTCGACGGCGTATGTGTCAAAAAAAGCGTGGCTTTAAAGTGCGCCTCTCGCGCTAAGCCCGCCGCTGGCGCACAACTCTCGACCCCTAAAGTGACGCCAAAACGCGTCTTTGAAACGAAGCCCGATATTGAAGCGCCCGTTGGACCTAGCTGCACTTTGACAAAGAGCGAATGTCTTGATGCGAGTGCTCGTCAGATTCCTTTTGCTAATGCGCCAGAACTCTTTGACACGGTAGAAGGCGTTTGCTGGAAAAAGACCGAGACCTATCGTTGTACGGGCGTCCCGAGTGACGCTGAAGCTGCATCCGCTCCCGCCTGCCAAACCCTCGCCGCCTCAGGCTGTGAGGCGATTGAGCCCGTGCATTGCACGAAAACGGACGTCACTGGCGCGTGCCTTTCCTATGGAGCGACCTACCGCTGTAAAGGAAAAGTCACGGGCGATGGGATTGACGCGGGAGAGGTGCATCCGGGAGACCCTGTCACCGTGATTGGTGAGTGGGATAAATCGGCGTGTGAAGAAAAAGAAAAGACGCTGAGCGGCAAAGACTGGCAATGCCAGAAGACAACCCGTTGCACGAAAAAGGATGAAGCCACTGGGGAATGTCTAGAAGAGGTGTCAGAGTGGCACTGCGAAAAAGCGGTTCCTGGGAATTGCGACGCGCTCTCGCCCTTAACAGCGGACCCGGCCTGCACGGATGTCGGTGGGCTAACGGACACGAGTTGGCAGAGTGTGCTCGCGGGGAGCGACAAAACGTTGGTGTGCCTCAATACCGACACCAAGCCCTTGGCGGTCCCTACGGGTGCGCCAGAACTCAAAACCCTCACACAACTCGTTCCCACGTGGACGCTGGTGGGTGGAGAACTCTCACCTCTCTCCAAAGCTCCCGTTGGGGAAGCGCTCACCCACTGCACCGAAGTCTCTCGCCGTTGTACGGCGGGTCCTGGTTGGCGAGTGGTCGACGGGCGTTTGATGTATCGCGCTTGTTGGGAAGAAACCGTGGAAAAGGTTTGTTTTACGAACGGGGGCTTGGCGGAGTGTGCTGCGCTCGAGAAAAAAGGCTGTGAGCTCATTAAAACCACTTGCCCCAAGGGAGAACCCAATTGCCCCTCCCCCACGAGAACGTATCGGTGTCGCACCAAGTCCACCTCCTACAACATTGGGACCAAATGCGATGGAGAAGATTGTCTGGGCGACCTTTGTCGTCCGAGCACCAACTTGCAAGATCCTGAGCTTGTGAACGCTCTGGTGCAGATGGAATTGAGCCGCCAGCTCTCGGCCTATGGAGATGTGCCGAGTAACACCTTCTTTAAGGGTGAGAGCCTTAAATGCCGAGACCGTAAGGGGGCGTCGTCTTGCTGTGCGCGAGAAGTGCGATCTGAAACCTCTAACGTCGCCTTTGGGCAAGCCATTATTTTTGCGGGTCAAGCGATTAGTGAAGGGATTAAGTACGTGGGTAGCCCCTTTGTCTACGACGCGCTCGCTTGGTCGCCTAAGACGGAGACACTCCTTAACCACTTTTATGGCGATGCCACCTCTGGCGCTTATAGCCCAAGTTTTTCCTACTGGGGTCTCACGGCAAGCTATAGCGCAGGTGCGGGCTGGAGTTTTTCCTTCTCGCCCTCTGGCTTTTTAGCGACCGCAGCGCTCACGGCTTATGACCGTTGGGCTGCTTGCACAGCAGAGGACGCCAAAGTGTCGCTTGCCAAGGGTGAGCGCCTCTGCCACTACGTGGGTGAGCGGTGCGCGAAGAAAACGCCAGGACTAGGTTGCACCGAGCGCCAGCAGGTTTACGTGTGCTTTAACTCGCGCTTGGCGAAAACCATCACCGAAGCTGCGCACCAACAGTTGGGGCTCTCCTGGGGGACGCCTGATGCGCCGATTTCACGGGGGCTCACCCTAGAAGAAATTGAATTGCTCGACTTCACGCAAATTGACTTTAGTGACTTTGTGCAGGACGTGATGAAAAGCGTGAGTGAGCGTAAGGGCGAAGACCCCACGCTTGCTGCCAAAAACGCCGCAGAGCGCATCCGTCAGATGGTGGCAGGCGAAATTAGCCGTTGGGCCCCCACGAGAAAAGCCACAGGGACTGTACCCACGGCAGCGACACCTACGCATCCCAAAGGAAAGTAAAGAAAAGGCAAGTAAAGAAAAAGCAAAAAATGAAGGAACAAAAGAAATGACGCAAAAAGAGACACAAAAAGTGATGCAAATAAAGAAAAACTGCGGGTTTCGTAAAACACCCCTTTGGCTCTTGATGAGCGTGACGGGGATGTGGCTCGTGGGCGAAGTAGCCATCGCTCAGGAATTGACAAATGAGGTGAAAACTTCCTCTTCGGCTTTCTCTACCCCATCGCACACCACCCCGTCTGCGCTCCTCTTAGGAGACGCGCCAGAGCATGAAGGGAAAGAAGGAAAAGCTGGGGAAACGCCAGAAGGCGCGATGCCTCAAAGTCGTTCTGAGAGTAGCTCTCGTGGTTGGTGGGGAACCGATGTGTGGCACGATCCCAACCGCCCGTTTCTCTACTACGGGATCGAGAAAGAAAAGCCCAAAGACGTGAAAAAGGTCATCGTTCAAAAAGTCCCAGAAAAGGCGACTTCTGAAGAGCCCCTGCAGGACACACGCCAAGAACGCGCGGTGGTGATCAGTGCACCCGAAAAGGCGGAGCGCGTGAAGGCAAATCGCGTAGAAGCAGAGCGCGAGGAAGTGTCGCACCCCTCCTCTCGCACGGAAAATACTCGTCAAAAGACGACCGAAAAAGAAAAAGTTATCGTTCTGTCCAAGACGGAGAGTACTGAAAATAATGAGAAAGTAGGCTATCGAGAGCTCGAATCGATTACGACTATTTCTGAGCTCAAAAAAGAGCGAGAAGCGCGTCTTGAAATCGCCATTATGAACCCCACTGCCGAAAACATGGTGCGCTACCAAGAGGTGAACGCCTACATGCTGGGGCTCGCGCACCGCTTTGCCTCTGCCTGGGAAAAAGCGCGTTTTGCGAACCCTGAGTACGACTGGACAGCAACGCATTCGCCAGCGAACTTTGCTCGCACGGAAATGAGTGAAGTGAAGCGCCAACAAACCACGCAAGTGATGAGTGCCCTCTCTCAAGTCTCGGCGCTCATTTTCCTAGTGGATCCCACGGATCCCATGGCTCCTTTGATGGCAAAGACCGTGAAGGCCTTGGCTGACACACACCACTTTGAAGTGCTCGTCATCGTCAAGCGCCCACGGGAATTAAGCCGTATGGCCGCGCTGGGGTTGCTAGACGATAAAGCACTCTCAGCTTATTTGTCGGACCTCTCTCCGATCAAGCTCGATACCGGGCACGCAGAGCGCTTGGGACTCAAAACCCTTCCGGCTCTCTTACTTTTGCCTAACAAGGAAGCCGGGAAAGTCTTCCCAGGACTCATAGCAGGAGAGGCACTTGGTGGAGAGAAAGGCACATGGCCCGTGGTGAAGGCAAGTACGCCCAAGCCCCTTTTGATTGCTACGGGCGTCGTGTCGATGTCTGAGTGTGAACGCCGACTTGTGGCGCTCCTGCGAGAAAATCCCACGCCTCGAGATAACGATCCCGCGATGGTTCCGATGAATGAACGCATTGCTGCGCTCGCGCTCAAAGTCTCTCAAGAAAAAGGGAACGAGAGCGCTGAGAAGGCCCAAGAAAAAGGCAAAGAAAAAGCCAAAGAAAGCCTTAAAGACGTGACAAACGATACCGAAAAGAAAACCGCCAAAACGATGAAGGAAAGCGCCAAATGAAAAAAGCTCACCCTACCCTCAAAATGAAAGTCATCAGCACGCTTGTTGCTGGGATGACGCTCTTCCCCTTCACAACAGAAGCGGGCTTTGTGGAAGATTTCTATCGTGACTCTGCCGCGCAAACCAGTGTGACCCCAGCGGGGATTTACACGAGTAGCGATTTGGGGTTAGTCACGGGTGGGCGCTTTGTCACGAAAACCCCACGCCAATCTTTTCAGCTCTATGGGATTGATGCGCCACACCTGAAAGCGGGCTGTGGCGGGATTGACTTTTATTTGGGCGCTTTTTCGATTCCTAGCCAAGACGAATTTATGAGTTTCTTGCGCTCAATTGGAACCGCGCTCCCTGGCGTTGCCTTTCAAGTCGCTTTAAACGCCATGGCCCCAGAATTAAATGAAACACTCGCGCAATACCGCGACCTTTTGATGAGTTTGAGCTCTGATATGGGGGACTCTTGCCAAGCAGCAGAGCGTCTAATGGATGCGACAGGAGCTTCTGCCTGGTTAGCGAACACGGGCTACCAAGCCCGCAACTATTTGCGCTCCTCTGGGCGCGCAGAAGATGCGGCGGATGCGATGCGTATGACGAGAACCAATGGCGCCACAACGCTCGCTTCAGTCCCTGAGCGTCGCACCACAGGAGGCAGCGTAGCGCAGGCAGCCGAGATGAATCTCACCTGGGCCCTACTCAAGGCAGGGCGCACCACTTCTCGCCTCCCGCAAGAGCATTTGGAACTCTTGATGACCTTGGTGGGAAGTGTGATTTATCAGAAAACGGGCAGTGGGGACGACACCACCGTGCGTCAAGTCCCCTTGGCGGCGCAACCCTTGCTCGAATCTTTAATCGGAACGCCAAGAGGCGCAATGCGCCACACAGGGATTACGGTTTATCGCTGTGACACGGAAGATCGGTGTCTCAATCCCACATTGGCAGAAACAACGGACTTAAATCTGTCTGCGGCGCTCTATACCGCGATGGTGCACTATCGCCAGTCGCTTTTAGAGCGTAATCCTTCGCTCGTTTCAGAAGACGAGTTGCAACACATGGCGGTGATTTCCTCCATTCCCCTTTTAGCCTTTGTGGAATTAACCGCCACGCCACAGGCGGTGTCCTTTTCTGACTCCTTTATGGAAACCTACGCAGAAGCCGCTGCCTATGAAGCGATTTTGGCCGCATTGGCAAGCCTCACTGAAGAGGTGCAGCAGTTGGTCACAGGGGGCGGAAAAGATGTCAACACCATTCAAGCGCAGTACGCCAAAGATTTGGAAGCGCGTGTGCATGAGTTAACGGCTGATATTCGTCGCCGCGAAGGGTTACTCACCAACCGCATGAGTCGTGTCGCGGACTTTATTGATGAGGTTTCGCACCTGCGCCGTACGCTCTACGGGAAAGAAGCGGACACCTTCTATGGGAAGTTGCCAGCAGGGAATTTGCGCTAAGCGCATGAGAAGTTAAAAAGACAAAAAAAGAAGAAAAGACAAAGCGAAAAGGAACCATATGTCAGTCACTTTTTATGCGTTTTGGAATGGCACTGAGGTTGCCGACCTGTTTCATGCGGTCGCGGGCATCACGTCCACTTCAAACTACACGTTTTTGCTCGTTTGTGCGGTGCTTCTGGGTTTTCTCTTTGTGATGATGCAGTCGGCACTGAAAAACCGCGGGATGGAGGCCGTCACGTGGTCACTGAGTGTGGTGGTGATTGCTTACCTTCTCTTTATTCCGAAGGTGAGCGTCATCGTGCACGATGTGAGTGCAAAGAGCGATCAAGTGGTCGATGGCGTCCCCATGGGTTTGGGATGGTCCGTTTCCATGCTCTCCAAGGTGAGCTACTGGATGACGACCGAATTTGAAGCCGCTTTTCAAGAGCCCGATACCACGCACTTTACGCAGTTTGGGATGAGTCTGCCGCAGCGCACCATCAAGGCGCTGATGGCAGCGGGCCCCATCACGGCGCAAGGGCAAGACTCACTCAAAAATTTTATTGAGCACTGTGTGGTGCCTGAAATTTTGAGTAGCTCCGTGAAGCGCCACGAAGTTTTAACGAGCCCCAACCTTTGGAAAACTGTGAGTGCTGCGCAGTGGGTCAATCCCGCACGTCGCGTGATGATTGATGAGACGCTCACCACCTGTCCTCAGGCAGTGGGCGCAATTGAGACGTACCTCAATAATGAAGAGCTCCCTAAGATGGAGCGCCTTTTGGCAACGCAACTCGCTTTGCCAGAAAATGCTCTACAAAACGGCATGCTCTCGCGCGTTGTGCCTGGCGCCACGGAAATTATGTTGGGGACCTCTCAGACCTTGACGGATACCTTAAAGCACACGGTCATGCTCTCGGCGCTCCCCAATGCCTTTTCCTCTTACACGGCAAATAATCAGTCTCCGATGGGCGTGGCGATCACGATTGCCAAGGCTCAGGGGAATTTGTCGAGCGAAATTAACTATCGCACGCTGGGCGAAATGGCGCAGGATGCCCTCCCCAAGATTCGCAACTTGCTGGAATTCATCATGATTGGGCTCTTTCCGATTGTGGGCGTGATGATGGTGATGAGTGGCTCTGGCTTAGGGATTTTGCGCGCTTACTACACGATTCTTCTCTCCACCGCTCTTTGGCCACCGATCACCGCAGTGATTAATTACCTGATGGTGCATGTCGATGCGCAGCCCATGAATCGCCTCTGTGCGGAATATGGGGGCATGACGCTTGAAGCGATTGACCTCATTCGAGAAGTGGGCGCCTCGTCGCAAGCCATGGCGGGGTCCCTACTTTGGATTGTGCCAGTGCTCGCTTACGCCATTGCTAAGGGATCTGATATGGCCATCACTTCGATGTCTTCCTCCCTCTTGAGCCCCGCACAGTCGGCAGCTCAAGCGCAAGGCTCTTCTCTTGCGATGGGGAACATTAATGCGGGTAATGCGTCCGTGGATAACACCTCGATTAATAATCGCTCCGGAAACCGTCAGGATATGAGTTCTGCCTATACGGGAAGCGACATGCATGTCACGAGTAACGCCGCAGGCTCGATTCGCCGAGAAACGAGTTCTGGCACGGTAACGGCCATGAGCGTGAATCAGTCACAGTTGGGCGTGGATATGGGTTCGTCCCGAAGCCGTGCTTATGGCTCGACCGATCAGTGGAGCTCTAGCGCGCAGACCAATGTGAACCATGGCTACACCATGACGGATAGCCAGGGGATGACGCGCAATACGAGTTATGCCACGAGAGCGAGTATTTCCACGGAAGGCGCAAATATGCAGAGTCAGCAGCAGACGTATTCGAGTGGGCAGGAGTCGTTTATGGCTAATGGCATGGATAAAAAGGAATCGTATAGCTATGGCTCGAGTGGAGTGGCTAGTGATGCGATTGCCATCGGAGGTAGCGTAAACGCCTCAGGCTTTGGCCGTGCAGGTACGAATATTGATGGAGTCATGGGTAATCTCATGAATTCTACTCAAGGAGCTACGCCTAGTTTCGGGCTTACAAATAACCCTGCTTCCACAATTACTGGGGCGCCTGGAGTTGTACCTCCTGCTAATGGTTCCTCGCCAGATGCGAAACCGTATACGGACTTCTTCAAGGGAGCTAATTTAGCCTTAGCCGCTAAAACCAATGTGTCTGGTACACATTCCGAATCTGTCAGTGCAAAAGTGGACAACTCCTCTAGCGACAGTGCTGGGGAACGCTCTACAACTAGTAGTAGCCTAAGCGATTCTACTTCTTGGAGTAATGGTATCCGTACGCAAGACTCTAGTAGTTCTGACACGAATCGAAGTCAATCTACAAGCGCCACTGGTTCCGAACAACGCAATTATCAAACTAGTGCAAATACTAGTCGCGCTCAAGGTTCTCAGACAAATAGCACTTGGGGAGAGCAGGCCACTGTTAACAACAGCCCTGTTGCCTTGGCTATGGCTATCCAACAATCTCAAGGTAGTGCCATCGACGCACTTTGGAACTTGAACCAAAACCAGGATAGCCGAGAAGCCTTAGCCAGAGAAGCCAACGCCAACTTCCAATTGCCTGACACTTTGGGGAACCTGGGTAACGGACAGCAATCGTCTGTCCAACAGACTGGCAACGCTAACTTGAGTGCATTTAGAGGCAATGCTCAGACACAACCCTTGCCTCAAGTTAACACTGGATCTGGACATGTGGGGCACTTTACACCTCAAGTTCAAACGCCAACCTACTCGCCGGCAGAGAAAGAAGCCCGACAGTTAGAGGCAGGGATTGTCAAAGCTACCCAGACGTACTTTAAGTATCAGCAAACTGGAACGTTGAGTGTGGCGGATAGAGCTCTTTCTGGCGCGTGGCTTTATTACACCGCGCCAGATGTAATGGCTAATGATCTGAAGAGCAAAGCAAAAGACAATCCTGCTTTATCTACATTCTTGAAGTCTCAAGCTACTCAATCAGCCCTGTCGGATGAAGAGTTTATGCAACAGCTACAAAAAGTTTATCGATAAAGCTAGAGGCACTGGTGGCATCAGAGCCACCAGTCATTGCTGGGGAGTTTTCCAGAAAGGAAAGTCAGTCCGTGATCATGTGGGATAGTGCGAGGAATATAGGTGAATTTCGTTCCTGCAGGATAAATCTCTTTGCTAGCCCATATGAACGTGAGTTTCGATAAAAACCTCAAAAAAGCCTTATCACCAAACAGAATTTTGACACCAAAAGGCTTCATGAGAAGCGAGATTGGAAACATCACGAGATTGCGTAAAAAGTACAACGCACAGCAGAAGAAGAAACCGTTATACCTCACAGAATACAAGATGGTTTTATCAGGCTTTTCTTCAACGTATTGCATGTACTTCTCTCCTCACTATCCACTTAACGATGGAAAACCACTAAGCATGTGATTTTATTGGAAATTTTATTTTAAATGATTTTTTATGGATCATTTTATTGAAAGTCTATACCTCTAAACCCCAAAAAGCAATACCATTAATAAGGAAATTATTCAATGTCGTACACCGAAGAAGAAGCCCGAATCGTCTCAGAGCGACTCCTCTTTCCTCATTTAATCAAAGTGGCAGGTGTGCATGCGCCAAGAGACTTGCTTCTCCCTTGTTTAACCGCAGCACAACGCAAAGAACCAGAGCCCCTTTCTGGCATTTATTGCCAATTTCGTGATGATGGGAAAATCTATATTGGTCAAGCAAAGAATGTCTCTGCGCGTCATACCCAGCATGTTTGGGAACAGGTCTATCGAGTGGAATATTTGGCCTACCGGCACTTCAAACCAGAGAAACTCGATGCTGAAGAGAAGGATTGCATTCAGCGTGCCTTAGATTTAAGACTTCCTATTGCAAACTACCAAGGACAGCCTTCGCCCCATAGAGAACGTAAGCACAATACAAGTGATTACGATCGCAAGATTCCTTACTACGAGCAAAACGATTTCGTCGCAGCCATTGCCAAGCGTAAAACACGGCGCAATGACTGGACGAAGCTTTGCAAAATGGTCCCCGCTTATGAAGTAGACGAATGGGACTTACTCTCGCTTCGTCTTCAAAAGGATGAAATTCTTGAAGCAACACGCACTTTTCTCAAGATGACGGTTCCTCGCCTTAATGAAACAGAAGGCGTATTCTGGATCGTCTCTGTCGGCAGAAAAAAGGCTCAGAGAAGACAAACCGTCCTTTCTGTTCGTACAGGGATGAAGGCTTTTTTTCGCATTTCTGGTTTTGAGGGCATCCCCTCTCCTCTCTGGGCAGAAGTACGGCTCGACAGTGCTACCTTACTCGCTGCCTTTAAGACTCAAGAAGGCGTTCACAAAGCGGCTCCCTGGTGTCAATTTAACTGGGCTGGCAAAAACGATTGGTATGAGGATGAATACGACGAGGAGGAAGACGAAGGAGATGACGACCTAGTGCAGGAAGTCGTCACGAGTAAAGGCGTCAAGATTAACCGCTCCCCCATCACTCGCGTCGATGTGAAATCGTTGGTCACCCTAAGAGTCCCTCTTCCCGCGCTTATTCCGACGTTCACAGAAAACACCATCTTCTGGATGGCGGCCTCAATGGCCGCGATTGCGCTCATGCGCCACAACGCAGCACTCGACTTGAAAGCGCACAACCATCTTGTGGCATTTCAGATTGTGAGGGGCTAATTTCTTTGGGACTGGGAGAGAAGGCAATGCACGCCTCTCTCCTTTACCTAGTGTTTCCCCCTATCAATTTAGAGATATTGAGCTAGGTCTAATGGGTGAAAGTGATAATCATTTCTAAATAGAAGTGCTATAATGCTTTCACGTTTTCTAAATGATACTCATTCTTCTTTAGGAGGAAACCATGCAAGAAGTTCGTATCGAAAAAGACTCCATGGGCGAAATGGAAGTCGACAACTCCAAGTACTGGGGTGCCCAAACGCAGCGTAGTTACAACAACTTCCCGATCGGTATTGAAAAGATGCCGAAGGAAATCACCAAGGCTTTCGCCTACTTGAAGCAAGCTTGCGCTGCGGCGAACTTCTCCTCTGGTAAGCTCGATGAACGTCGCTACAAGGCCATCACCCAGGCCTGCCAAGACGTTCTTCAGGGTAAGCTCTGCGGCAACTTCCCGCTCGCCGTTTGGCAGACCGGCTCCGGCACGCAGTCCAATATGAACATGAACGAAGTGATCGCCAATCGCGCCACCGAAATCATCAACGGTGACTTCCGCAACAAGGCTGAAATCGCGAAAGAAAACTTCGTGCATCCGAACGATCACGTCAATATGTCGCAATCCTCGAACGACACGTTCCCGACCGCTCTCCATTTGATGGCCGTGATTGAAACGGAAGAACATCTCCTCCCCGCCCTCAAGCAGTTGAAGGCAACGCTTGACCGTAAGTCTGAAGAATTTGCCAACATCATCAAAAATGGTCGTACGCACTTGCAGGACGCGACGCCTTTGACCCTTGGTCAGGAATTCTCTGGCTACGCCTCCATGCTTGACCATTGCTTGAAGTTGATCACCTCCAACTTGGACGGTTGCCGTGAACTCGCCATTGGTGGGACGGCTGTTGGTACCGGTATCAATTCGCCGAAAGGCTTTGGTGAAAAGGTCTCTGCTCTTTTGAGCGAAAGCACGAAGCATCGCTTTGTCGATAGCCCCAACAAGTTCCACGGTTTGACGAGCCACGACGCAATCGTTGCCCTTGAAGGCGCCTTTGCTGCCTTGGCTGCTGACTTGATGAAGATCGCGAACGACATTCGTTGGCTCGCTTCTGGCCCGCGCAGTGGCTTGGGCGAAATCATTATTCCGGCTAACGAACCGGGTAGCTCTATCATGCCGGGTAAGGTCAACCCCACCCAGTGTGAAGCCGTGACGATGGTCGCTGTTCAGGTGATGGGTAACGCCACCGCCATTAACTTCGCCGCTAGCCAGGGTAACTTTGAATTGAACGTCTTTAAGCCTGTGATTGCTTATAACTTGATTCAGAGTATTCGCCTCTTGGGCGACGTGATGGATTCGTTTGATAAGCGCTGCGTCGCTGGCATTAAGGCTAACGAAGCGAAGATCAACGAATTGATGAAGCGCTCCTTGATGCTTGTGACCGCCCTCTCCCCGCTCGTTGGTTACGACAACGCTGCTAAGATCGCTAAGCACGCTCACGCTGAAAACTTGAGCTTGAAGCAGTCTGCTTTGGAATTGGGTCTTTGCACGGAAGAACAGTTCGACCAGTATGTGGATCCATCCAAGATGGTTCATCCGCAATGAAGACTAGGCTGAGCTAAAACTGATGCTCCTATGAAGTGGGACGTTGTCTAGAGCCGAGATGGAGGCTCTGGGCAACGTCCCATTTTTTGTGATGTATTTTCTCTACCGTGAGAGCACGGCTACATTAGCTTTGTAGAGGCAAGAGTGCTTCGATCGTTAAGACACTGTCACTATGTCTATGAGGGAGCGGGAGAAAAACTTTCATACAAGCCAAAGACGTGAGTTTAAGTGCCCCTTTATTATGTTTTTCCTGCTTTATTCCCTACTTAGTAACTAGAGACACTGCGCTTGTGTTTATTCTCATGAGAGCCCTTTAGCTATATCTCAAAATTTGGATGTTGGCTAGATAAAAGCATATCTACCCAACATTCTCAACGTAATATTACTTACCTATCAGAGCCACATATTCACTATCATCATCTGATGATTTTTCTCTTTTTGCAATACCTAAATTTTCGAGAATTTTGACTATTGCATCTTGATATCTATTTTCAATTATCGGAGATTGATTTTCCCATATGAGTGAAGTTTTCTTCAATTCCTCTACAGCCTCTATGTATTCTCGAACTGTTTTAATATTTGTTTTTTGATTAATTTTTTCATTTAAAATAACGATTTTTGTATCTATCGAAATATATGGAGACTTTAACACATAAACAACCGTTTCCTTATTTACAGACTTGAGATATTTTGGATCAAACATATTTTTAGTCGAAATATATTTAATAACCTCATTTTTATTTGATATCTTGTCAAATTTCTTAAACAAAAAAAGTATGTTATTTTCATCAGAGAAAT
>CAJKAP010000005.1 GCA_905197905.1 uncultured Sutterella sp.
CGACACAAACACCAACTCGAAGAGCTAATTTACCAATGGAGATTTGGGAGGATTCTGATACTTTCATATATATATCTCCTAAGGCAGAAAATACCTCCCATTCACCCTATAATGTACAGGTTTGTACAGATTTTTAATAGCTAGTTATTAACCCATAAAGAGAATGACAACAACAATATGTCTCAACAAAAAAATAGTAAGCTGTTCCTGATCATTTTGCTCGGGACCATGTCTGCCTTTGGTCCATTTATCATCGACCTCTATCTTCCTTCACTCCCAGAACTCAAAGAATACTTCAATACCACGCCAGCCCTCACGCAGGTGAGTTTGATGACGGCTATGATTGGCATGGCGGTGGGGCAGTTAATCTTGGGCCCAGTGAGTGACAAAGTAGGGCGCAAAAAGCCTTTGGTCATTTCGTTGATCATCTTTACGATCACCTCTGTCGCGCTTATCTTTGCCCCGAATATTCATGTACTCATTACGCTACGTGCTATCCAAGGGCTCTCGGCAGCGGGCTCCGTTGTGCTCTCCCGCGCCATTGCCACTGACCTCTATCGGGGTCGAGAATTAGGCACGTTCTTTGCACTTCTCATGACTGTGCACGGGATTGCCCCGGTGATTTCTCCGATGGCGGGGAGTTTTTTGCTCACCTTCACGGATTGGCACGGCGTTTTCGTGAGTCTGACGATTTTGGGGTTCGCGCTTCTTACCGCAGTGCTCTTTTATCATGAGTCGCTCCCGCCCGAAAAGCGCTTTCACACGCCACTCTTACAAGCTTTCGCCGTTTATCCAACGATTTTGCGCAATAAGACCTTCATGGGTTTTGTCGCGATGCAAAGTTTAGGCTTTGGCGGCCTTTTCTCCTACATTTCCGCCTCGCCCTTTATTTTTCAATCGAGCTTTAACCTCTCTCCCCTCGCTTTTAGTCTTTGCTTTGGTGCGAACGGGCTAGCGGTGATGACGGGGGCTAATGTCGGCAACAAGCTCGATGGGCGTCTTGCGGTTCGTATCGGCGTTTCTCTTTTCTGGCTCGCAACGGTTTACCTTGCCTGTGCGCTCAATTTGCACTGGGGTGTTTACTTTGTGGAGGCGGGCTTCTTTGCGATGTCGCTCTCCTTGGGTTTTATCTTCCCAACAGTTTCGATGCAGGCTATGAGTGCAGAGCGCAAAAATGCTGGGACGGCTTCAGCGCTCGTTGGCTTCTTCCCCTTCTTCGTTGGGGCCATCTGCTCCCCGCTTGTAGGGATTGGCGACATTTTCATTGCCACCTCGATCGTTTTGCTGATCTCAAGCACTCTGACCGCCTTGGTTTATTTCAAAGTTAAAGACAAGATGGTTTTTGACTAAGCAATTCGACAAAGACTTCCCGTTTTCTTTCTCAGATCGGGAAGTTTTTTGTTGCGAAAGTGACCTTCGGGTTTTCACTATCTTTTAAGGCATTTCGGTTAAAATGCCTGCACTCTTTTTAACCTATTTCACATAGCCCTTTGCGAGAAGGCGCTATGCCAATTTATTGTCATTAGCTTATGTCGATTAGTGAAAAACTCATTGAACGCCTCAAAGCCGAAGGCGTTCCCTTTAAGTCCAACGATAACATTGGCGACTACGTAAGTGAAGAAGAACTCGCGGAACTCCGTAAAGAAGTGACCGAGAAGGTTCGCGCTGTGTTGCGCTCTTTGGTGATCGATATCGATAACGATCCCAATATGCAAGAAACGGCCGAGCGTATTGCCAAAATGTACTTGGAAGAAACCTTTGAAGGTCGCTATCGTGCGATGCCGAAGGTCACCTACTTCCCCAACACCAAAGAACTTCAGGATATGCTCATTGTGGGCAATATTCCTGTGCGCTCGACTTGCTCGCACCACTTTGCCCCAATTATGGGGGAAGCCTGGATTGGGATTGTCCCAGGTGAAAAGGTGATTGGTATCTCGAAATTCTCTCGCTTGATCTCTTGGATTATGAGCCGTCCGCAGATTCAAGAAGAAAGTACAGTGCAAATTGCTGATTTGCTCGAAACTTTGATTGCCCCGAAAGGGATTGCTGTTTATATCAAGGCTAACCACGCCTGCATGGCTTGGCGTGGGGTGAAGGATACCCACTCCTGCATGACCACGATGGTGATGCGCGGCGCTTTTGAAGACGCCGACAAACGTCGCGAATTCTTGGAGGCTTGTAAAGAATGATCGTCGCTACTCGTTATCACGATATTTCGTGTGGCCACCGCGTGGCCAATCATGAGTCAAAGTGTGCTCACCTCCATGGTCACAACTATCGCATCACGTTTGAGTGCGCTGCTGAAGAGCTCGACAACATTGGTCGCGTCTTGGACTTTTCCGTTATTAAAAGCACGCTTTGCGAATGGTTAGAAGCTAATTGGGATCATCATTTCTTGATTTGGGCAGAAGATCCGATCAAGGATGCGCTTCTCGCTATCGACTCGACCGTTGTGGTGGTTCCCTTTAATCCAACCGCCGAAAACATGGCGGCTCACCTTGCCGAAGTAGTCGCTCCTGAAGCCTTGAAAGGCACAGGGGTAACCGTTGTTCGCTGTACGGTGGAAGAAACTCGCAAATGTTCTGCGACCTGGAGTTTGACGCAATATGTTCGTCAATGAGATCTTTTACTCCGTACAGGGGGAAGGAACACTCACAGGTAAACCAGCAGTCTTTGTTCGCTTACAGGGGTGTTTATGCCAATGCCCCTGGTGCGACACAAAGTGGACTTGGAAAGAGGGCAGGGAGGCTCGGTTAACACTCGAAGAGTGCTTTGAAAAAGCGGATACTGCTCACTACGCAAACGCAACCGCTGAAGAAATTGTCGAAGCGGTCAAAGCACATTTTCCGCAAGCACCGATGGTGGTGATTACAGGAGGTGAGCCCTGCCTGCAGCCACTCTACGAACTCTGCGAACGCTTTCAACAAGAAGGCATCATGGTGCAGATTGAAACGAGTGGCACAGAACCCATCGATGTCCCCGACGGGGTCTATGTCACCGTGAGCCCAAAGGTAAATATGCCAGGTGGACGAAAGATGCATTTACCATCGCTGAAACGCGCTGATGAAATCAAGATGGTGCTGGGGAGCGAAGCAGATATTTCCGTGCTAGACGGACTTCTCGCTTATTGCACGGAAGACGTTGTTATCTCTTTGCAACCGCTAAGTTGCCAGGAAGCTTCCACAAAACTTTGCATCAAAACCGCAATGGAGCGAGGTGATCCATACCGCGTCTCACTTCAATCGCACAAATTCCTGCATGTTCGATAAGACTTTCCCCTTCTTAGAGTGTTTAGAGAAGGGGATTTCTTTATTATCGGGCAAGACTCAAACCAATAAGCCCCGCTAAAATCGCAGTCAAGCTCAAAAGACGTATCAAGGTAGCGGGTTCTTGAAAAAAGAAAATCCCGACTAAGGCCGTTCCCATACCGCCAATCCCTGTCCAGACGATATAAGCAGTGCCCATATGGATATGACGTTGGGCAAGATAGAGAAATGCCATTGACGTGACCATGGAAAGTAGTGCTAAGCCCAACCACAGCACGGTATGCATGGTGTTGTTTTGAGCTTGTGCCATAGCTGACATCTTAAACCCCAAAGGCCAACCTAATTCACTAATCCCAGCCAACACGAGGTAAAGCCAACTCATTACAAATACTCCTTCAAAAGAGGAAAATAGAAAATTTTTTTGATAAATAGCATTCTAAAGTCTCCCACTGACGGGAGAGTCAAGTGTAAAATATCCCATAAAGTAGTGATTTTGCTTTGAAAACTACTAGACCACCACGAGGAAAGACCATGAAAAGTAGTGCAAAAGTTAAACGCATGAGTATTGGCGAATTTTCGACTCTCTCAGGCATTAGTGTTAAAGCTTTGCGGCACTGGGATGAGATGGGACTTCTGACACCCGCTTATGTTGATCAAAGTAGCCGCTATCGCTACTATCTTTTGCAGCAACTTCAAGTGGTTGACCGACTCGAGCACCTCAAAACAATGGGGCTTCCAATGAACTCATTGATGCACTGGGCGGCAGAAGAGGGACTCAAAGAGGGAGATAAGCTCACAGCAGAACAGTTTCAACACTATGCAGAGCGAAAACTCGAAGAAAAAGCCCGTGACATCCATCGTGCTCAGTTGGTTTTAGAGTGGGCAAAACGGCGCTTAGCTGAAGAGCGGTACCTTGAAAAGCATGTGCAAGCTCAAGGGATTCGGCCTTCAGAACGCTACTTTATTACCTATCTTTGCTCCATTAGCCGCCTCAATCAAATTCCCGATGACTACGGTTTACAGACAGCATTGAGCGAATTCTATGCAGAACTTAAAACAGTGAATGCGCCGATGGCGGCTGACTGGGGGATGCTCCTCTTTTTTAATAACGAGGCAAAGCATTGGGATATTTTCCCTTTCATTTCTCTTCTTGCGGATGAGTCACTGCCCTTTGAGGAGGAAAGCCTCAACGAAGAGATTCAGCTCTACGATTTTCCAGCAAGACGCTTTAGAAGTTGGCTCTGTCCTGAAAAAGATACTCTGCAAGACGTGATCAAAAAGTGTTTGACTCCGAATCTGCTCACACCACCATACACCATGTACTTGATTCATATGTGTAGCCAGATTTCTATGGAGAAAGAATCACTTCGTTGGCAGGTTGAACTTCCTATTGAGTGCCCAGAAGGAACGGTATCTCCGCAAGAAGTCATTTTTGAGGATGTTCAGGAAAACTTGACGAATGGCTAAGAATCCGCTAAATTTTAAGACCTCAATTTTGATTTTTTGGGTTTCCCTGTGCCTCTAGGCTTTTCCTCTCTCCTGAAAAAAGCATTGGCCTTGGTATTGTTAACGGCATTGGCAATTTTGCCTCTAGTCGCTCCACTACCTCAGGTTCATGCGACTGAAATCGTTGCGTCGACGCATTCGACAGCGGCGATGGAGGAGGCTACCTCTCACCATTGCCAAGAAATGGATGGAATCCAGGCGTCAGGCATTCAAGATCACAAGGACGCATCATCTTCTTCTGATGATTGTTGCTCTCCTAGCTTCCACTTCTGCTGCGCAACAATGCTTGCGCTTGATACACCGCTCCCAGTAGTGGTTACACCAGAAATCGTACAAGTTCCTTTCCCGCGGGTGCTTCTCGATTCGCCCCAAAATATTCCCCAAGGTCTTTACAGGCCGCCACTGGCATAACTCCATTTTTTCTTATTTTTCTCCTTTCTCAGGCTGACGCATTTTTCCATTTTGACTGGAAGGTCTTTGTTCGCGTCCAGATTTCTTGTACCTGAGAAGAGGTCTCTTTTAACGTTTGAAATTTGGAGTACACATCATGTCGATGACTCACTACATGGAACTTTTAATGCAAAATTCGCCTTGGAACTTATTGATTTTTATGGCACTTCCTGTTGTTTTGGCGGAAACCATTGCCATTACTGAACTCGTGCTGCTTTTCTCTCAAAAAGAGCACCAGTTTGTCAAAGGCTTGAACCACATTTGTGGCATTTTGGCGGGGATCGTTTTTGTGGGTATCGCGGCCTATCTTATTCCCAACGCGGTTATTCCTTTGACGCAAAATGGTCAATGGCGTACCTGGATTGATGTCGTAGCCGTCATTAGCTACTTACTCGCGGGCGTACCTATGATTTTGATTGCCTTACTCAATTTGCGCGTTTTCTTTGGGAAGGCTTCTGAACGTACTCGTATGGGATGCCACGTCGCGAATGTAGCCGCTTTCTTAGTACTTTCCCACGTAGCCATGATTGCTGGGATGGCGGATCCCGCTTTGGCAGGGTGGAGCAATCCAGCTACGATCGATCATAGCCAAATGATGAACATGGACCATAGCGAAATGGTTCACTAACCCAGCGCTCAAAAAAATTCCGCCCTCGGTATTTCTACTGGGGGCGGAGAGTGAAGAAAATAAAAAATTATTCTTTCCAGGTATTGCAAACTTGGGGTTTGCCTGAATTAAAACCTTTCTTGAACCACGTCTTACGTTGTTCGGAAGAACCGTGCGTAAAGCTATCGGGAACCACGCGACCAGTAGCTTCTTTTTGGAGACGGTCGTCACCGATAGCTGAAGCGGTATCAAGGGCTTCATCTAAGTCACCAACTTCCAAGATGCCGAGTTTGTTCATGTAGTAGCCCCAGACACCAGCGTAGCAGTCAGCCTGCAATTCCATCTTTACCTGAATAGCATTGGCTTCTTTTTTGCTAGCGCGCTGCTGGGCTTGATGGACTTTGTCGGAAATCCCTTCGAGCGTCTGTACATGGTGCCCGACCTCGTGAGCTAGCACATAGCCCAGCGCAAAATCGCCGCCACCGCCATACCTTTTTTGCATATCGTTGTAGAACGAGAGATCGATATAAACCTTCTCATCAGAGGGGCAGTAGAAGGGCCCCATTGCTGCTTGGCCTGTACCGCAAGCGGTCGGAGTCGAGCCAGAGTAGAGGACTAATTTTGGGAAGCGGTAGGTTTTGCCTTCCTGCTTAAAGATCTGCGTCCACACATCTTCCGTCGTTTTCAAGGCGACCGACGTGAATTTTGCCAACTGTTGTTCTTGAGCAGAAATTTGTTGGGAACTCGTAGCAGAGCGAGACTGCTGAGTCGTTTGCTGCTGTTGAGTAGCGGTCGGCATTTCTCCCGTGATCAATGGGGTCAAGTCAATGCCATAGTAACCTGCGATCAACACCACGATGACGACGATCAAGCCCGTTTTGCCGCGCAACGGAATGCCGCCCATACGGACACGTTGATTAGAAGAACGAGGCATACCAAAGCCCGAAGAACTTTCGGAACGACGATCTTCTACATTATTAGATTCTGGTTTGTCTTCCCAACGCATAGCAGAGAGTACCTAAGAAAGAAAATTAGAGTTCCCGAAATTATAGACGAGGGAAGAGGGGACTCTTTTGAGATTCACAAAAAAAAGATGTACATCGAGAAGAGGAATGGCTCTTGGCGAAGTCATTTTTCTCAACATCGCTAAAATGATATGAATACGATAAGTTGATCGTTTTTAAAAGATCAACATGAAAGAAATTAATTTCGTAATACACTTTATTTTTCTCTCCAAATTTGTCGTCAAATCTGGATCGATCCCCTCCTTTAGAAAGCAAAAATTTCTTCGAAAAGACTTCTCAAAAAATAACCCGATAGAATGTTAATTCTAGGAGATTATTTTATAATCATGAAGAAAAGAGAGATTGTTGCTCTTGAAAAATCTTCTTGAAAGTTCTATGTCGTTTTCACTGATCACACCTGTCGAGCCGCCTTCTGGAGAAATCACTCTCCCGAAGAAAAAGCCAATTAATCCAGCACTGGCTTATTTGGCAACGTTGCACTCGGAAACTGGCCGCATCTCCATGCGTAGCAAGTTAAATGTGGTTGCGCGCATGGCGGGTTATCCAGACTTAGAAACTTGTGATTGGACGGCGCTGAAACCTGAGCACGTTCTCGAAATCATGAATCGCTTAGAGCAAGAAGGGAGAAAAGGGAATACAGTGAACTGCTACTTGGCTGCACTCAAGGGTGTTGTGAAAGCTGCCTGGCTAGCGGAACTCGTTTCACACGACACGATGATGCGGGTTAATGCCGTGAAGCAACGCCGTTTTCGTAGGTTGCCTGCAGGGAGAGCGCTTTCGATGAATGAATCTCACGCTTTGCTTGCAGATTGTGATAAACGAGATGATGCGATTGGCCGACGAGATAAAGTCATTCTAGGATTGATGCTTGGTTGTGGCCTCCGTCGAGGTGAAGTGCCAGAACTTATGCTCGAAAACTACGACCCCGAAGAAGGTTCCCTACGGGTGATTGGGAAAGGCGATAAAGAACGCCTCGTCTTTTTGCCACCTCAAGTGGAAGAATGGCTTCACGGCTGGATTGTAAAAGATAGGGGAGAAGAGGAAGGTTATCTTTTTGGGCGTATTTATAAGAATGGGCGCCTTGATTTGCTACGCCCGCTGGATGCCAGATCGATCGGGGATATTCTAAGATCTCACCTAGAGAATATAGGAAGAGAGGGTGGACGAACTCTTCCTACAGCGCATGATTTGCGACGAACTTTTGCCACTCGACTGCTTGAAGACAATGTCGATATCACTACTGTGCAAGGTATGATGGGACACTCGAGTGTTACCACGACGGCCAATTATGACAGTCGAGGAAATGCACGACATAAAGAAAGTTCAAGAAAGGTTCGCATATAAATTTGTTTTTATATCTGAACCATTGAAATAATATCTATTTTCAATAATAAGAATATTTTCCCAGGCCTCGTCCCTCATACGGATCACTTTATTTCTAAACTCTTCAGATTTAATCTTTTTTAAAGCGTTCTTTAGTACTTCTTTAAATACGAAAAATATTTGAATAAAGCTTTTATATTCAGATAGTTCATAAACACCATCTGCGAATGCAACAGATCTTGCATATACACAGACCAACTGAGCATAAAAGTCTAACCACCTTTTTAGCCAATCTTCCTCTCCGTCATACCAAAATCCATCGTGACTTAGGGAGATCAATCTTTCTGTATGCAAAATCCATTTTTGAAAATTCTCATCTCGGTTAAGTAATTTTCCTTCTATAGAAATAGCATTAGGTAAATATCTCTCTCTTATTTCTAATTCAGCATTAAATATATATCGTATTATTTCTTCCCCATCTATCCCAAAACGTTTTCTTAAAAGAGCGTTGGTATTGTTTCTATTCAATGCTATTTTTTCTCTACACAGCAGCTCTAAAAGCTCTTCTTCAAATCCCGCTTTAACAATGGCCTCAGAAAATTCCTTACTTTGAAGACGTTTTACTGTTAAATTTCGATGTCGGAAAAGAAATTCTTTCACTTCATTTATATTTGAAAAAGATAATTCCCATTGTTCAGGGTTGAAAAATCCAAACATCCCTATCTCCTCAATATTCTGTGAAGCGGTCATGCCTCTTCAAGGATAAACTGGTCATGCCTTTTTCAATCTCGATTTGGTCCATATACCTCTGCAGAGGCTCAGGATGGTTAGGGTTTAAGCGTTGCCATTCCTCTGACTGTAATGCTAAAGCGTGTTGCCTTGCCCGCATCCAGCAATCTGAAAGCGTTTGGTTGCGTTCGTGTAAACGAGCTTCGTTATCTTTTGCCTGAAGTTCTCTTAATTTCAAAAAGAAATCTCGGCGCAAGTAGGATCCATACCACATTTGATAATAGATAGCGAGCCGTATAGTCCTAGCTTTGGAATCTCCATAGATTTCAAGAAGTTTTTGATATTCCGCTTCTAAATATTTAGAAAGTGGATTTCTCTTGTCTACTTTTTCGTTTTTCCCATAAAACTCTATCGGGAACATTTCTATCGGAGGATATTGACGGAAAAATTCAGCTTCAAATTCCTCTGAGACGCAATCCACATTTTCATAGCTAAGCGAGTGTGGTTCTGTTGTTGCTTTTTGAGCTTTCAGCTCAAAAAGATTGGTTAAAGCATCAAATTCTGTAATGATAAATTGGTATGTGCCAGCGGCGTTTTTCAACCGTTCCAAGAGGGTCAACGAAACTCTGGCAATAACACGCTTAGCAATGTTGACGTCGTTTTCAAAGAAATTTCTGTCAATTTTTGTGCCAAACACCGCAACTGGGCACTCTCCTTCGGTGCAATCCACGCTCCCGGGGGCGGTTTGAGTGGTTAAAGCGCTGTATTGAGCCTTAATCTCTGCAAGATTCCGACGTTTAAAAAATTCTTTTCCCCCAAGCACAGGAATCCTCTTAAATCCGCAATCTGAACTATTAATGAGCACTGCCGCTAACGTGCATCTCATGAAATCAACGCTACCTGGAGCCTCCCCGAAATAAGACAGACAACAGACATGAAAGTCATGAAGAATTTTGTTCAACTGCCTCAAATTTTGGGAATCTTTCATAGCAAAATAAGCCCCCTCAAGAGAGCCAAAAAAGTCTTTAAAGGGAATCTGTGTTTGTTGGAGAAAATTGTATACAGCAGGGGTCGCTGTCATTGACAGGGAATCTAATTCTGCGTAAATAGCCTCTTTTTCAACATTTAAAGTTTTCGTGAGAAAATTAAAGTAGGCACAAAAAAGGAAAATAAACAGGGGCGGAGGTACTCTGTACCGGCCAAAAGACCCGTACTCTTTTGGATACGTAACAAGAGACAAGAATTTTTTATATAGAGCATATAGATCGTTCTCATAACCCGTCACTGACTCTAAAAGATCAATGACGGAAGATGCGCCAAAGCTCTCTACCTGTCTAGCTCTAATTAAATAACGAAGAGTAGCGTTCACATCAATGGTTTCAAGGTTGCCAGAAGCATGGAGCATTGCCAGGTTGTATAGAGCGCGAGAATCTTCCTCTTCCTCAACGGCAAGCTCCAAATATTTTTTGGCCCACTGAAATTTTCCATTTGATAGAGCTATTTGTGCCTTTTTAAAAGCCTCGCCGTAGTAATGTTGTCGCATTTTTCTCCCTGATCCTTTGAAAGTTCACACTCTCATCTATTGAATTTTAAAGGCTTTTTGAGGTTCTTAAAAACAGGGATTTCCATGAAAAAACGAAGTGGTAGTGATATTTAGAAATAATGTCTGAAATCAGTCTTGTTAGGCTCTTAGGATATGACTTGAAAAGAGTTTTGCTAATCAAAAAAATAGGAAGAGAACACAAACGAACTCTTCCTACCGAGCAGGATTTACGGAAAACTTTTACAGCTTCTCCACCTTGAGACAACCTAATCAGCTGTCGCATAAAACATATTGAAGGCCCGAGCGTTAACACTGCAATTAGTTGCGATCATAGCAGTAATAAATCCAAGAAAGGCAGTTCAATTTACTTCAGACATATTTAAATATGTTTTTCAAAGTCTGAAAAGCGATCTACCTTTTTAGGGGCTTTAGTAATTTATTCTTCAAAAGTTCCCTTTTTCAGAATTTCTTTGTTTCTCATCATGTGAACACCCTTCGCCATTACGTGGACCAATTCCATGGAGTCATTGAAGAGATTGATGTCTGCATCAAACCCAGTTTTGATTTCACCCTTACCGCTTAATCGTAAAGCTTTTGCAGGATTCACAGTTATAAGAGACAAAGCATCCGCTATCGGCATTTTTAGTTCTCCGATCAAGCGTTTGAGTTCTCTCAAATTGGCGTTAACACCGCCAACGCCAAGGCCTATCATTTCACCTTTTTCATTAAAACGGGGAACAGAACCATGACCGTCTGTCGACATCGTCAAATGAGAAAGAGGTACACCAGCTTTTAATGCTTCAACGATTCCATGAGCAGGGGTTCCTACTGCGCAAGAGCCACCCGTTGTGATATCGACATAACCACCTTGAGTTCCAAACTCAAGAGCAGCTTCAAAGACTTTTTTGTCACGAGCACAATGCGTTGGGCGAATATGCCCAATAGGGAAACCCTTAGCCACAACAGACTTGAAAATTTCAAATGGTCCCGGAATATTTCCCAAATGAATATGCAAAACCCCCAATTTTCCAGCAACCATAGCACCGACTCGAATTTGGCTTAGTAAGCGAAGCACTTCCTCTTCAGTAGGGAAACTGGAACGATGATCGCCCATCGCTATTTTGACCCCTAAAACTTCTGGTACAAAGAACAAGTCATTCTTGACTGAATCCGTGAGTAAGGTTGGGGGGAATGCATAATTGCTCGTATACATCCAGGCCGATACACCTTCTTCTTGCAGAGCACGTACTTTTGCCAGCAAGTTTGGAATGGAACGAGACGTACCATCGGTTCCAGATACTCCAACGACAGTAGTAGTTCCACACTCTATTAATTCAGATAGAACCAATTCTGGTGTACGGGTTTTCGGGCCACCTTCGCCACCACCGCCAGTTACGTGCACATGCTGATCAATGAATCCTGGAGTTAAGAGGAGTCCTTTCCCGTCGACAATTTCAAGGTCATCCAAATTAGGATTGAGATTTTCCCCAACAGCAACAATTTTCTGATGGACAACGAGAACATCTTTGACACCCAAGTCAGCAGGAGCAAAAACTCGAGCTCCACGAATAAGAATCGACATACTGTTTCTCCAAAAATAATTACAAGAACACTAGTGAACTCACGACGTTAACAATGAGTCCGAGCAACATCACTGGTATCGTTCTACGGATGAGCTCAATTGGGGTTAAACCTGCAATCCCTGAAACCGCAATGATTACACCCGAAATAGGACTCATAGAGCGGGCCAAAGAAGCAGAGAGTTGCACAGGAATCACTAATGCCATGGTGTTATAGCCAACACTTGCTGCGGCTTCTGGCAAAAGTGGAGAGAAGGCAAAGAATGCCGAATTTCCCGACCCAGTCACAATCGTTGCAATGATCATGATAGCCAACATGACAAAGAGCATGAGTGCTAACCCGATACCTTGTTGCGCTGCGGCCATTTGGATCAAAGTACTGATTCCACCAACCTTGGTCAACCCTAAAGAGAAAAGTTCTGCGCAGCAAATGAGACTAACTGTCGAAGTAAATACGTTGCCCATTCCATTAAAAAATGATTGAGTAGATTGGCAGCAATCCTTGAATTTACGGACAGTAAGGAGATCAACTACGAATGCAATGAGGGTCGACACGATGATTGCCGTTACCAAACTCAATTTAATCCCTGCATAAACCATCGGGGAGAAGACAATCAGCAAGAAGAGTGGGAGGACTGGCAAAATTGCATAGTGAGCAGGACCAGCATCTGCAAATGGGTCTTCCTGATCAGCGGCTTTAGTATCAGCAGACTCAACAATTCCCTTCATAGTTTCTCGCCGATCGAACCACCGCTGAACGAAAAAGTGACCGACAGCAATAGCAATAATCACGCAAATAGCAACTTTGAGCTGGCCAGTGATAAAGTATGTGACAACATCCGTTTGTAGTAGATCTGCAGCTCTCATTGAATTAGATGAACTGGGGCCTAAATCCAAGCTACAAGTTGACCCGATAACAGCTGCCGCAGCAGCACGGCGTACACCTAGTTGAACCAACAAGGGATAAATTGACGCCATCAGCAACAAACCCAAACCTACAGCAGAGTTGATAAACAAAGCCATAGTCTGACCAACTACATAAGTCACTGCGAGGAGAAGGTATGGAGAACGAATAGCAGAAAGAGGGCGAATACACAGTTTCACCAAGGACTTCGAAGCGCCAATTTTGTTCATATAGAACGAGAAACCAGCGATAGCCATAATATTAAGACCTAACCCTGGAAGTCGCCCTTTCATAAGATCCGTGAATGCCTGCGCCAAATCAAAACCCAAAAAGTTCGTTGCGCTCTTCGGACTTACTGGAGCGTTCCCCATCCAAGCCCCGATTAGTAGCAAAACTAAGCCAAACAGTAGCAAGATGGTGGGCGGATAAATATTTTTGATCACAAAATACGCGATACCAGCAACGGCTATCAACGTACAAATCACGCCAAACATAGGGAACCTCCTTTGAACAAAAAAGATTGGTCTAGAAAAAATCCTAGATCTCTTCCGCTGAGATGGCAAAAGGGAAGTCTTAATCTTTGCTTAATATCAATATTTATGCCATTTTCCTCTCTTCTTTAACTTCAATAAAATTTTCTAATTAACTACTTTCGGGATACCTTTCTCAAACAAAAAACTCACCCGCATTCAAACCGGAGAGCGAATGAAGATCAGATACACCCTCATTCCCATCGTGTCATTCAGCATTAGCTCAGCAGCACGCCTTTGCTTTAATAACAAACTCTATCAAGGGTAAATACGGAACTGGAGACAAGGCAAAATGTACTTTCATAAGAATTTTTCGTCATAAAATATCTTTTATGTCTACACATGACAGATCACGAAGGGAGGGATCGATGAAACACTTACGAGAAAGCCTACGAGTTTTCTGCTTAGGGCTTCTATTGCTCTTTCTTTTTCCCGTTTCCTTTGCTGACGAACTTCCTCCTGCAGAAGAAACCGTACGATTTGGCTTTTTAAAGCCAATGGACGTTTACGGAAAAAACAACTACCAACCAGGCGAAACGGACATCCGCCGGCCTCTCGAGCGCTATCTCCAAAAAGCCTTGCCAGATATCCATTTCGAATTTGTGGAATATCGTCTAGCCGAACTAGGGCGAGTTGCTACGGAGCATTCGATTGACTTCGCTCTGATGAGTTCTGGGCAATTTGTCGAAATCCAAAATTCGGGAGCATATGCGTTGGCTACGGTTTATACCTCACGCTTCCCGGATCCAAATCAATTTACAGCCGCACTCTTCGTGGTGAGTGCTCGATTCCCTGATGTACATACCATTGCGGACTTGAAAGGCCTGAGAGCCGCCTTTAACAGTAAGGCAAACTTCATCAACTACCAGATCCCACTAGGGGAAATTGCCCGTCAGGGCTTTGACCCCGATAAGTTTTTTAGAGAAGAACTCTTCACTAACGACCAACCGGAAAAGGTGATGAAACTCATCACAGAAGGAAAAGCTGACGTAGGGGTTTTTCGTATTTGCGAATACGAAGCTCTTATGAAAATGCAGCCTGATCTGCAAACCAAGATTCTCCCTGTGGGGGTGAGAAAAGACGGCAACTTGGCTTGTATGCGTTCCACAGATTTGTTCCCTGGTTGGACCGTCACGATGACCTCCGCCAAAGACACGCAAATCAGCACCCGTATTGTGAAGGCGTTACTCGCCATGCCAGTGGATCCAGAAAATGGGATGGGGTGGAGTGTGGCAACAGACTTTCATCGTGTGAATGAAGTCTTCCGCTTGATTAAAGCGGGGCCATATGAATACTTGCGCGCCTGGACCGTGGAACGAGTGTGGCGCGAATATAAAGAATTCATCATTGTCGCGTTGCTTCTCCTTATCTTCTGGATTGTGCATTGGGTCTCAGTCGAACGCGTCGCCGAAAAGCGCGCCCATGATTTGACGGAAGCCTATGTGCGGCAACGAAGCCTAGAAGACAAAGCACTCAAAACAGAAGAGCGTTTGGCAGCGATGTCACGCCTTGGTGTGGTAAGTCAACTTTCGGCCATCTTCGCGCACGAAATGGGGCAACCTCTGTCGGTGATTCGCTATCGCACTAAAACACTTGAAACGCTTTTTAAGCAAAAAGAGAACAATCAAGCGCTGATTGATAGCTGTCTGCAGTCCATTGCCGATCAGGGTGACAAGGCTGCCCGCATTTTGCAAAAGGTACGCAACTACGCCAAAGGCGAAACCAGCCGCAATAAAACTGTGCGCTTTGACTTAGTAGTCGAAACCGCTTGGGGTGACTTGAAGCGCTCAGGAAAACTCACCTCCAACATCCTATTGCGTCTTAAACCGGTAGAAGTTGAAGGGGATGAACTGGAGCTTGGGCTTGCGGTACTCAACATTCTTAAGAATGCGGCAGAAGCTCTTGAAGACAATCCCAAAGGAAAGATTGAGGTCAAACTCGATATTCAGCCAGAACGAGTGAAATTTATTTGCGAAAACGCAGGGAAAGAAGTCGATGAAGCAACGCTTCAAGAACACATGACCCCGATGAGTACCTCTAAGAAAGAGGGTATTGGGCTCGGCCTCATTATCATCAACTCCATTGCGGAAGGGCATGGCGGCTCGTTCTCCATTTCGCCTAGAGAAGGGGGTGGGGCGATTGCTATTTTGGACCTACCTCGTCATCAGCCTAAGACTGAAGCTTCTTTTGAATCGGACAAAACTCCTGCCGCTTAAGGCAGATCGCACACTGAATAGATTTTTGAAAATATTGAAGGAAAAACTATGCGCCGTTCCTCTCAGAAAATAGACCCGTTGATCTATGTGGTTGACGACGATCTTGACGTGCGTGAATCGCTCAAACTCATGCTTGAATGCGAAGGCTATCAAGTGAGAGCCTACGCTTCTGCGCAAGACTTTTTGCGCGACTTTGATAGCCAGATTCCAGGATGCATTCTCCTTGACGTGCGACTCCCAGGGCTCTCTGGTCCAGAACTTCAAGCGCGACTCAATAAAAGCAATTTTGAGATCCCCATCGTTTTTATTACGAGTTATGCGGATATTCATACGGCTATTGACACCCTGAAAGCAGGAGCCGTTGATTTTCTTTTAAAACCAGTCGATCCAAATAAATTGCTGGAAGTCGTTGAACGTGTCGTGCGTTTGAGTTGCTTGAGTGCAGCAGGGGCATCTGTTCCCACCAACTTGCGCCATGAAATCTCGCGCCTTTCCGAGCAACCTCGCAAAGTTCTGATGTTTATGCTCGAAGGCTTAAACGACGCTACCATTGCAGATCGCATGGGTTTATCGGAGCGTACTGTGCAAGTTTATCGCGCGAATGTCTACAAAAGTGTAGGGGTACATTCTGTCCAACAATTCTCTCTTCTAATTCCAGAGATTAGGGAAATCCTTAAAGAGGATTAGGCCGACTTATTGACATGGTCTTAATTACTTAAGTAATTCGGGAGATACCTTATTCATTGGGAGGGAATCCAAGTGTCAGTTTTCTCTATCCCCATTACCTCATCTTTTTAGGAGAGACCAATATGATGAAAAAGGTACTTCTTGTCACTGCTATGTCGTTGGCTTTCGGCACAGCATTCGCTGCTGACCAAACATTGAATGCGGACGTGGTCATTGTCGGTGGTGGCGCAGGCGGTACGGTTGCTGGTGTGAGCGCTGTCGAAGCCGGGTTAAAGACCGTCATTCTTGAAAAGAATGCTTTCCCAGGCGGTGCTGGTAACTTTATGGAAGGCTCCTTCGCTGCAGAAAGTTTCATGCAGAAGGACGCTGGCATTAAGTTGACGAAGCTCGAAGCATTCAACCGCATGGCCGCCTACCATCATTGGCGCATCAATGCCCCGTTGGTTAAGGCTTTCGTGGATAAGTCCGCCGACACCATTAAGTGGGTTTATGACCACGGTGTGCATTGGAAAGAAGTGAAGACCGCATGGCGTACGAACGACTCCAAGACCTGGCATATTTATCCGGGTGCTGGTTCCTTGCCGAAACAGATGGTGTCTATCTTTAAGGAAAAGGGCGGCACGCTCTTGCTCTCTACGCCTGCTGAAAAACTCATTACCAAGGACGGTAAGGTTGTTGGTGTGATCGCCAAGAATAAGGACGGCGATACCATCACTGTGAACGCCAAGAACGTCATTTTGGCAACGGGCGGCTATTCCTTCAACGAAAAATTAGTGAAGGAAACGACCGGTATTGATATGACGCCTGTGGGCGCACCTGGCCGTACTGGTGACGGTATCAACATGGCCTTGGCCGTGGGTGCTGTCGGCGACAACATGGGCCCGATGATGATTAACGGTGCCTTTATGCCTGCCGAAGGTGAAGCTATCTGTAATGGTCCTAACAAGGAAGTCCGCGCGCTCTTCCGCCAAGGTCTTCTCTATGTTGACTCCACGGGTAACCGCTTCTTCAATGAAGAATTGACCATTGACTGGCCGATCGCTTCTAACGCTATTGCTCGTACGGGCGAATACACCCACATTATCTTTGACGAAAATACGAAGAAAGAATTTTCGACCGAAGGTAAGGGTTATCCGAACCCATGCGGTAACTTCATCCAGCGTCATCAGGCTGCCACCCAGCTCGACGCTCTCTTGAAGGCCAACGAAGCTAAGGGTAACGTCTTTATCGGTAACACGATTGAAGAAGTTGCTAAGAAGGCTAAGATGGATCCGGAAATCTTGAAGAAATCGACCGACGCCATCACGAAGTATGCCAAGCAGGGTAAGGACGAACAGTTCGGTAAAGATCCGTACTACCTCCGTGCAGTGGATACGGGCCCCTTCTACATCGTTCGCGGCAAGTTGAACACGTTAACCAGCTTGAACGGCGTCAAGGTTAACGCTGGCTTGCAGGTCTTGGACAAGAACGATCACGTCATTCCTGGTCTCTATGCCATTGGGCATGATGCCGGTGGTGTGTACGGTGATACGTATGACCTGAAGATCGGTGAAGGTACGGCTTCTGCATTCGCTATCAACTCTGGCCGTATGGCAGTTGAAACGATCGTTAACTCGATGAAGAAGTAACTTCTAGATTAACTGAGTAGACTTGAGCGCCTCTCCAGCAATGGGGAGGCGCTTTTACGATGGGGCTTTACTCCACAAATTTTTGAATCTCTTTCTCAAACGATGGGGCTAGCTCGTCCTTCACCACTTCGCTAAAGCACATCAAAAATTTCTTTGCTGCAAGAGACAAATGTCTTCCTTGTCTAATTACCAAGTGAATTTCACGGTAGGCACGTGGTTCAAGTTTTTTAAATAGCACACCTTCAACAGGAAGTCTAAGGAGGAGTTCTGGAAGAATCGAGACTCCTAATCCCATGCGAACCATGTTCAAAATGGCGTAGTCATGTTGCGTGCGTAAACCAATATGCGGGTGCACATTTTCTTTGTTGAGATAGTGCGAAACAAAGCTCGTTCTTCCTGTTTCCACAAGAAAGAAAGGTTCGTTTTCAAGGAGCTTGATCGGTACCGCATCCATCTGCGCGAATCGATGGGTTCGAGAAACCGTTAGAAGGAGTTCATCTTGCGCCACAAGTACCGAATCTAAACCTTCTCCAATCTCTGGCGTTGAAAAGCCAAAATCTGCTTGTCCCGTCTTCACCAAACGTTCAATTTCGGTGTAGTCGCCCATCAACACTTCATATTCCACACCAGGGTAGAGGCGCTTAAATTTTCCAATCACACGCGGGAGCCAAATCGATGCCACGCTCGCGTAAGTTGCGATACGTACGGTCCCCGTGGTGAGTCCGGTAATGGAAGAAATTTTCGCCTTGAGGCTCACATCTGCGAGCACCACATCACGAATAAGCGGGAGTAGGGTCTCTCCCTCTGGCGTTAGTTCTACGCCTCGTTTAAAACGAGAAAAGAGTTGTACGCCCCATTGGTTTTCCAAATCTGCAATCATGCGGCTCGCTGCTGACTGCGTGCAATGGAGTTGCTGTGCAGCCTCACTAAAACTCTTAGTGGCCGCTACTCGCAGGAAGGCTCTGTATTTCGTGAAACTCATCTTTCTCTCCTTGATGTATTCCTTTTTCTCATAGTATAAAGAAAAATAATTCGTTTTACTTATTTATTGGAGCTAGATATCATCACTAACTAAGGAAATTCACCTAGGTCTAAAGAACAAAATTTGCAGGACCAACCACCAAGTTTTTGGATTTAGACCTAGGCTCTCTCAAATTTTCAACAACACCGCGAAGCCGCTATGACTTTGACAGCCCTTAAAAACAATCCGCAAGCAATAGGTATCCTCAGTGCTTTTATTGCCTATTTCATCTGGGGATTGCAGTCGGCCTATTGGAAAGTCTTCTCTGAGCTAGATGCCTGGGTCGTGATTGCGCATCGCTATTGCTGGACTACCGTAGCACTTTTCCTTTTTATTGTGCTTGGGCGTCGTTGGCATGAAGTTGTTGAAACTACCAAAGAGGTGTTCTCTCATCGCACGAAGCTCATCCTTTGCTTACTGGCTTCGTTTTTTGCGGTAGTGAACTGGTGGGTCAATATCTTCGCCCCGATGCACGGGCATGTTGTGGAACTGGGCATCGGGCTTTTTCTTACGCCACTCATGAGCGTGATGCTCGGGGTGCTATTTTTCCGTGAACGTTTAAATAGCGTTCAAAAACTCAGCGTGATTCTGGCGATTGTCGGCGTAGCGCTGATGCTCGTGGAGTTTGGAGCCTTCCCATGGATCGCGTTGGGAGTCTCTTCCACTTGGGCAATTTACGGGGCCCTCAAGAAGAAAATTCTTTTGGACCCAACCGTGGCGATCTTTTTGGAGTCGATTGTTGTTGTACCGTTTGCGCTTCTCTACCTCGGCAATGTAGAAGAAATGACTTTTGCAAGCGATCTGGCGGGCTTCAATGCAACGGCTTGGGCTTTAGTCGGGACAGGGATTTTAACTTCTGTGCCACTCATTGCCTACACCTACGCCACAAACTATTTGCCGCTCAATTTGCTCGGTTTTTGCCAGTACTTGAGCCCGATTTTGACCTTATGTTTAGGAGTCTTTGTTTACAACGAGCACTTCGGATGGGATGAGTTGTTCCCCATGAGCTTCATCTGGTTGAGCATTTTGCTTTATCTCTTCGGACCACGCTTACAAGCGAAATTACGACTCAATAGAGTGGAAACTCTTTAAAAATTCAAAAAATTTTCCCAGTTTAATCATCATAGAAAAAAGAGGACCTATCCATGCAAACTACTGAAAAGCTGAGTGCACTGCGAAAACTCATGGCGCAAGCGGGGGTCAAAGCCCTGTACGTCATCTCTAACGATCCGCACCAAACGGAATCCGTCTCTGATCACTGGAAAGCTATGCAGTGGTTGACAGGCTTCAGCGGTGGCATGGGCTATGTGGTCGTCACGGATACAGCTGCCGAATTCTGGACCGATGGTCGTTACACGGTACAAGCAGCCCGAGAAATCGACGAAAGCTGCTTCCATATCAATTGCATTTCGGAACCAGGGACGCTTGACTGGCATCAGTGGCTCCTAAAGCAGTTGAAAGAGGGCGATACGCTCGCGCTTGACGGGGAAGTGTTAAGTGAAGCAACGTTGCGTGGCATTAAGGAAAAACTCCCCATTAAGAATCTGCACATCAAACATGACCGCAACTTCGTTGGCGAAATTTGGGCTGACCGTCCCGCTGTGCCAACCGATCCGATTTGGGAACTGGAACTTCAGTGGGCAGGCTTGAGCCGTCCTGAAAAGCTTTCTGCTCTCCGTCAGCGTCTGCGTGATATCTCGGAAGATGCCTCGACACTTCTTTGCAGTCTCGACGATATCGCTTGGCTCACGAACCTTCGCGGTAATGAAAACCTTCTTTATCCGTTCTTCCATTCTTACGCTTATGTGACGCAGTCTGACGCTTATCTTTGCGTAGACCTCTTCAAACTCTCTGACGGCATTCGTGCCCATTTGGAAGAAGACGGCTGGACGCTTTGCGAATATAACGCAGTCAACGACCTTGTCAAACACATCAAGAGCCCATCCACACTTTACGTTGATCCCTTTAAGACACCATTTGGTCTTTATGAATCCGTTCCAGAAGGAGTACGCGTCATTGATGGTCTTGACCTCGTAACTTCTCAGAAGTCTCGCAAGTGTGCTGTGGAGCAAGAAAACGTGCGCCGCGCCAATATTCTTGAGTGTCTTGCTATCGTGCGCTTCATGCGTTGGATTGAAGCCAATGTGGGCAGTGGCACGCTCGATGAAATGACGATCGGGAAGAAGCTCGAAGAATTCCGCCGCGTGGATCCACTCTATATCCAGCGTGCGAACCTCCCAATTATTGCTTACGGTGAAAACGCAGCGCTCCCTCACTATCGTCCAACCGATACGATGAGCACTACGCTAAAACCCGAAGGGTTCTTACTCTTTGACGTTTGTGCTCACTACCTCTGCGGCACGACTGACTTAACCCGTACGATTGCCTTGGGTGAGATCACGGAAGAAATGAAGCATGACTACACGGTGACACTCAAGTCTCACCTCGTTATGCCACTTTTGAAGTTCCCCTATGGGGTCACGGGTAACTTGATTGATGCAATCGTGAAGTCGAATCACTGGCACTACTTGATGAACTTTGGTCACGGCACTGGCCACGGCATGGGTTACATCCTTGGAGTGCACGAAGGTCCTGGCAAGATCATCATGGAATATGCGCCCGCATTCCCGTATGCCCGCACCAGTCCACTGGAAGTTGGCATGCAATTCTCTGACGAACCAGGAATCTACAAACCTGGTCGCCACGGTATCCGAATTGAAAATACCGTTTTTGTCCAACCCGTTGAAAAGAACGAATTCGGCCAGTTCTTGCAGTTTGAAACCGTCACGTTCTTGCCTTATGAACAAAAGGCTATCGTCGTTGAAGAACTCACCGATGAAGAACTTGACTGGATTAACCAATACCATGTCACGGTCTATGAAAAGCTTTCTCCGTACTTGAACGAAGAAGAAAAGGCCTGGCTAAAGGATAAGACTCGCCACATTTCTCGTTAAACCCTGTTTTTACATTAACCCCAATTGCTCAGTAGGGGAGGCGCCTCTGACTCCTCTACTGAGAGAGACTCACCTAATTCGAGGTTCACTATGACAGACAAATTGAACGAACAACCAACCAAGAAAGTAGGCATCGGTGCCTATTTGGCTTTGATCTTCGCCTGTGTTTTCTTCTCTGGCGTGCTCGCTGGTGTGAATGCTTGGTATGGCATTTTCGACTTCTCTACGCTTAATGGCTCTTTCGGTAAGATGGTAACGAGCGTTTCGCTTAACGGTGAAACTCTCCAAACCACGATGGCTAACTTCCGCGGCAAGGGCGGTAGCGGTGCTATTGATGGCTTCCTCTTCGCTATCACCTTGGCTCCGACCGTGATGTTCGCCTTAGCTTCCATTACGGTACTTGAACACTATGGCGCTTTGGATGCCGCTCGTCAGTTGCTTACCCCAGTGCTTCGTCCATTGGTCGGCATTCCAGGTACCTGCTGCCTCGCTTTCATTTCCTCCCTCCAGACCACCGACGGTGGTGCTGCTATGACCCGTCAGTTGAAAGACTCCGGTGAAATCACCGAAGACGAAGCTGACATCTTTGGCATGTTGCAGTTAAGTGCTGACGCAACGCTCGCTAACTTCATGGGTTCCGGCCTTGTGCTCTTGGGTCTCACTGGTGCTAGCGGTGAAACCGTGCCTGTGACGCTAGGTGCTTGCTTGGTCGTCACCTTCTTGTTGAAGTTCTTCGGCGCTAACGTCGCTCGCTTCATCTTCATGTTCCAACGTAAAAAAGCAGCCTAAGTCTTGGAGGAAATAACCATGTCGAACGAAAATGCAAAAAATATGATGGTGACTGACGTCTTCGTCAAGGGTGCAGTTAATGGCTGGAACATCATGACGCATTCCACCATCCCGAACGTGATGATGGCCTTCGTCTTGATCCGTATTTTGAATATCTCGGGTCTTTTGACGGTGATTGGCGACGTGTTCGCCCCTGTGATGATGGTCTTTGGTCTTCCTGGTGAAGCCGCTACGGTGTTAATCGCTGGCTGGATGTCGATCGGTGGTGGCGTTGGTGTTGCTGCTGCTTTGATTGATCAGGGCTCTATCGGCGTGCATGACATCGCCATTTTGTGCCCGGCGCTCATCTTGATGGGTTCCCAGTTGCAGTACATGGGCCGTTGCCTTGGTGTGATCGGTACCCGTGGTTCCCGTATCCCGCTTTTGATGAGTATCTCTGTGCTTAATGCCATGATCGCCATGCTCATCATGAATGTGATTGTCTAACAGAAGTCTCTTATAACAACTCCAAGACATAGCTCCAATTCTTTATGCCATTCAGGTTCGCCTGAGTGGCATTTTTTATTGCCAATATGAAACGGCATATGTTGATTGCCAACTATAGGATCAAATACTGTTTGATCTATGGGGGAAAACCTTCATTTGAGATCTAAGTTTGATCTTATATACTACTAAATACCCTTTATTCCCGCCCAGGAGAACAATCATGTCTATCAACAAGACCTTGTATTTGAAGCTTCTTGTGGAAAATATTCCTCCAGAGTTGCATTCGCTTGCGATTAAAAAAGTAGCGGAGGATGCTAGTCGCTGGCAACATTTCTTGAAAGAAAGCGAGTTTTTCCAGCAGTACCCTCCTGAAGTAGGAAGTTTTTGGGGTAATCCTGATTTTTATGTCTGTTGGGCAAAAGCTTTAGAGCTGGAATCTAGTTATGCCAAAAACTTATTGGAAGAATTAGTTCGCCCTCTGTTTACAGTTGAAGAATGGCATTACCATTCTTCCTACGACCCTGATATCAAGGTCACTTTGTCCTGTCTTTTCGCCAAGGCCTCTCTTTCACCCAAGCAAAAAGTTCTTGTTGCCTTCAACTTACTTTGGTCTAAATTATTGGGCCGAGATCTGATAAACACTTTCAAGCGTCCCATTGCCGTTGGCACGCTCTCAGACAGAGCTCTACTCTATTTTGAGATTCCTGGAAATCTTGAATTGCCTGAAAAATTGAAAGAAGCGTATGTCACCTTAAAAAAGGAACTAGATTTCCCTACGCCAGAAGAAGCTGAAACTCTAATAGAGGAGTGTGCCTCATTCATACAATTTTTAGAAGAGGCTGATGAAGAACAGCTAGAAAAAGAATTAGCTGAAACATTGGGATATGAGTACTCAGCCTTTTCCGAGGAAGAACTTCAAAAGTTCTATAAAGAAATTGAAAAAGAGTACTCAGAAAAGAACGATAAAGGCTAGACAATAACAACGTGAAGCCCCAAAAAAGTCTCTATCCTGTTTTGGGGCTTCAAAGGACTATTCTCTAACGTTACTTTTGTAACTCTGCCCACCGAGCTTTAATTGCTTTTACCACGTCAACGTCGGCAGGTAGCCAAGCCACGCTATCGAGCTCTTCATAGGTGAGCCACTTAGCTGCCTCGTGCTCAAGCAATGCAACTTTTTCACCTGCCTTGATACTCGCCCAAAAGCACGTCATCGATAAGTGGAAAGTAGGGTAGTCATACTCCACCGTAACCACTGCTTTCTCTGGAACGATCTCTACAGCCAATTCTTCTTCAATTTCTCTCACAATAGCGGCTTCTGGAGACTCTCCAGCTTCAATTTTTCCACCAGGAAATTCCCAACCATCTTTAAAGTCACCATATCCACGTTGCGTAGCTAAAATTCGACCTTCGTGGTGCAAAATAGCAGCCACAACCCGTACTGTCTTCACGTTCAACTTTCTCCATCCGGTAAGTAATAGTAGAGATCTCTGTCCACAGGATGGACTAAATCCCAGGTAATCTCAAATGCCTCTTCTTGTCCGCCCTTTTTGTTTGTCACAGAATGTCGTTTCGGCTTTTCTCGAGCGTTGATTTCTCCCAGAAAAACATAAGCCTTTTCTTCACCATCATCTTTATTTTTACGGACGAACAAGAAGCACACAGTATCCGCATAGGGCTCTTGTTTTGTCATACGCTTCTCATCATCGGAACCCAGTTTGCGTTTTTGCTTCGAGATCGTCAGCATAGTTCGCTCATCGATGAAATGGTCTTTATAGTTAATGGCATCCTCAGCTTTGTCGTAATTAACGAAAATTGGCATTGTTTTTGTGTTGCGCTCATAGAAATAGCCCCCAATGCTATTGGGAATGACATTCTTGTGCCAATTTAAAAGACGACACACCTCTGCATAGGTATATCTTTCTCCTAACACGAAAGCCGTACCGTCGGTGGCTTTTTTATAACGAGTTGCCCAACGCTGGTATGCAAAAGCAAGCAATTCTGTCGTTAATGTGGCTACGTCCGATTGCTGCTCTAAGATCAATTTAAACCTAGAGGATATTCTCCACCCCGAAATAGGGAAATCTTCAAACATTTCTTCTGCTGCAATGTCCACCGTAGGATGTTCCAGAAGTGCATAATGACGCTGTTGTGCTTTTTTATCTTCTGTATCCGCAAAATTCCCTGTTAGCACACGAATGGCATTGCGCAACTCCGCCTCTGTGACGTCTCGGTTGAATTCTGGAATCCCTTCCAGCTTAGCTCTGGCATCCGCTGCGACATCTTGCGATCCCTCCAACGCTACATGTAGAAATGCCCATTCCGTTAACCGCTTCCCGTTACCCATTCTATGACTCAACATACGGTAGAAGCCTTGCTCTTCTTCCGTCCAATCTCTTGGTATATCGAGAATCAAATCATTTTCTTCCTTATTTTTATTTTCTTCTTCTTGGAACATTTTCACAGCATCATAATATGTGTGAATTTTCGCGCTAACACTAGTTTGTTCAAAAAACTTCACAGGATCAATTTCTTGGTAATCCTCAAAATCAATTAGGGTAGGGCGGCGTCCCAATTTATAGCGTAAATTCCGATAGCTTTCTATCAGTAGCTCTGGCGTACGAGTTTTTGCTCGATCGATGGCCTTAAAAATCCGCTGTTTGGAGATTTGACTGAAGTGAACGCTAGAAACTCCCGGGATCTCACTGCCCCCGGTAACCACAATTTTTCGCATCGAATCTTTGTTGTAGCTTCGATCCCCGGAGAGAGCGATAGGAATCAGATAGTTGTTGGCATAACTACCAATAAAATCTAAGACAACTAGAAATTCTTTTCCTTCACTCTTACGCAATCCACGCCCTAGCTGCTGGGTAAAAACAATCGGACTTTTCGTTTCACGTAAAAAGACAACCTGATTCACTTCAGGAATATCGATGCCTTCATTGAAGATATCAACTGTTAAAAGATAATCCAACGCATCAGCATTGTTGGCCTTTTGAACCAATCTATGAATCGCCTCTTTTCTTTGTTCCTGGGTATCGTCACCGGTTAGCGCTTTGGTGCGCCATCCACGATGATTTAATTCTTCGGAAAGCTTTGCCGCTACTTCGCGCTCAGCACAGAAAATTAGCCCTTTGACTCGATCTCCAGAGTAGCGATAGTAGTTCACTTGCTCTTCAATGTAGCGAGCACGATCTTTGACGGAGAATTTATTAATATCCTGTGGGTCTACAGCATCATCGTCGATACCGTAATAGTGAAATGGACAAAGCAATTCTTCTTCCAAGGCCTCTTGCAAGCGAATTTCGTGTGCAATGTTGTGCCCAAAAAGAGAGTAAATATCAAATCCATCGGTACGCTCAGGCGTTGCTGTCATCCCTAACCACATTTTGGGTTGAAAATGAGCCATGACGTCTTGATAAGTTTCGGCACCTGAATGGTGGCTTTCATCAATGACAATCATGTCAAAGTCATTGGCTTTGAACTTTTCTAGCCATTTGTCTTTAGATAACGTTTGAATCGTCGCAAAAACATAACGCGCGTCAGTATCCTTATGGTCACCAGAAAGAAGACCATAAAGGGAATCTTCGCCCCCTAAAACTTTCTTATAGCTTTTCATTGCCGCTTCGGCAATTTGCGCACGATGCACAATGAAAAGCAAGCGTTTTGGGGCAAGTGCTTTCACGCCAAAAGCGGACGCATAAGTTTTCCCTGTTCCTGTCGCCGAAATCAGTAGAGCACGATCTTCGCCTTGATCTCTCAAAGACGTCAAGGCTTTCACAAACTTTGCTTGCATTGCATTGGGGATCAGATTTTCTGGCTCTTTCTCCGTTTTCAACTTTACCAATGCTTTTTCATAATCTCGGCGAGCTTTCTCATGCTCGGCAATGATGGCCGCATAATCAGCAAGCGTTTCTTTTGTCAGAAGCTGGCTACGCTGATCTACCCAGAGTTCTTCAAATTCTTCCTGTAGATCTCGAGCAAAAGTTTCTTCTTCAGGAGAAACAATAAGGGCATTCCATTCGCGATTGATGCTCAACGCCTTTGACGTCAAGTTAGAGCTTCCGATGAGAACTCGCAAAATATTTTTCTTTTCATCGTGGAAAAGATACCCTTTCGTGTGAAAGCCGTCTTTAGGATCATCATTGACACGAAATAGGCGAATTTCTAAGTGCTTTAGTTCGAGCAGACCTTCTAGGGCGCTTGGCTCTGTGAAGAGTTCATAGTCTGTCGTCAATAACCTTCCTTTAACTCCTCGGTCGTCTAATTCTTTCAGCGCAAGTTTGATAGGGGCAATACCGCCGGCTGTAATAAAGGCCACAGAGATATCGTAGCGGTCACACTTGAGTAGCTCTCGCTCTATTGTTTGGGAAACAACTTTGGCTTGGTTGGGACGATTGGAAACAAACTCAGCATGTAGCAGGAAGTCTTCAAGAGAGCGTTTGCCTGAAGATTTATCCTCAGAAACAGAGACCTCCGAAGTATCTTCTGTATCGGGAAATAAAACGCCTTGTTCACTGGTCATAGCGGTCGAAATAAGCTCAAAACTAAGAATCGGTACCATATCTTAGCAGCTCAAAACGCCTGGCGCCAGAGGGGATTTATCTGGTAAGAGAAGGCGCTCTCCTTTTTCAAGTCTTCTATCAAATCGCCTTGAGAAAGAAAGCGCTTCCGTCTTGCTAGTCAATCTTATTCATTCACTGGGAAAAGCACATTTTCAGCATTTTCGAGCGTCAGAAGATACTGCTTGGCAGGAAGTCCTCCACCATAGCCCGTAAGCGTTCTATTGGTTCCAATTACACGGTGGCAGGGCACGATAATCGAAAACGGATTCGTGGCATTGGCTGTTGCAACAGCTCGCACTGCCTTAGGGTTCCCAATCGCGCGGGCAATATCGGCATACGACCGCGTTTCGCCATAGGGAATCGCTCGCAGCGCTTCCCAAACTTGGCATTGAAACTCAGTCCCTGAGAAGAGAATAGGCACAGTGAATGCTTTGCGTTTCCCTGCAAAGTACTCCTTAAACTCCTTGATTGTTTGCTTAATAATGGGCGAAGTACCTTCTTCAAACGTAGCCCCAAAATAGCGACTAATACGACGATCAATCATTTCGCGGTGGCGTTCAGCCTTCCAGTCCGACATACAAAGATGCCCATCAATCGAGCCCAGGATCATTTCCCCAACGGGAGATTGGTAATACGTGATCTTGATCGTCTTCATTCTCTCTTCCTCATATTGGCGGCTGAAATTCAAGGCGCTTCAGCCTAAATCATCACCATTGGGTGGAGCAGGCGACAAAATAGGTTGAAGCGACAAACCGTTCCTCACACTCAAGGTATGAGAGGATTTTTACGCGTCAATCATCTCGTCCACCCAACAAGCGATTGCTTTATCGTCATTTTACGAGGCACTGGAGAAAAGAGGACACATCTTTTCGCAACCAATACTTGCTATTTTTGAAAGTAAGATCATTTTTTTATCTATTTTTCCTGTAATTAGTAGTAGAATGGAACCTTTCGCAATGCCCCAAATAAGAGGAGAGACAGATCGTGGCAAAACAGTTTTATTTATGCCTAATGGACGATACCCAAGATGGGAGAGTACGGATCACTGCAAATAGTTGGTCAGGAGCCCTTTATCGCTTAAAGCCAAATCATTGGCTTATGTCCGACCCAGACACTGGAAAAGAAACCTATCTTCTTCCTAGTTGCCCTTTTGCGCTTTCATCTTCCAAAGTCAGTAGCAATCCTCGAGGGATTTACTTTTTGTTCGGTAAGAAAAAAGACCGTACCGGAGAATGTCTTTACATTGGCCAGGTTCACCCAAAACGTTTCGAGGCATTCAACCTGTCTGTGCTTGAACACCTGAAGAGGGGCTCCTTGGATCAAATTGAATACATGCTCTTTGTAAGTACCCCCAAAATGAGTGCTTCACAACTTGATTATCTTGAAAAACGTTGTTATGACATTTTCACGACACGATCTAATGTCATCAATGAAATTACTCCCCTTGGCGCCACGTTAGAAAGCTCCAAAGAAATGGATTGTGAAACTTTCCTCGAAATAACTTTGAAGTTAATTCCTTTCTTGCAATACCCAGCAATGCAACCAAAGACCAAAACTGCTGAGATAGACCGCTCAACACACAAGATTCCAATCACCTTAAATATTCCTTGTGCCAATGGCCAAATAGTTGAAGCACAAGGCCTTTTCAGCAAAAACGCTTGTATTGTTTTAAAAGGAGCAAAAGTAGCCATTCACCATCGCAGCGAGATCCCAGCATACTTAGTGACCTTGCGAAAACTGCACAAGGAGAGGGGAATTCTGCAACCAGATGGTCAAGGATTGTTTGAGCTACAAGAAAATATTGAATTCCCAAATGCCTCGAGCGCTGCCTCCTACTTGTCTGGAGAACTACGGAGTGGCACTGCTAGCTGGAAAGCAAGCAACGACGTTCGGCTAGATCTCTTCCTTAAAGGCAATAGGGTTCCAACTTCGAGTAAACCTCAACCAAGGAGACCCGACAAGAAAGGAATATACCGTTTTCACTGCTCTGATGTCTCTGAGACGGGAGCCCTCTTCGAAGGGAGAGGCGTCAAAATCAAGGAGGGAATTCGTGTAGAAAAAGGGGCTCTGGTAAACATCCAAACGGATATTGCCGTCGTCACTTCCATCAAACAATTAAAATCCAAGCATCTCGCTACTGGCATATTGATCCCGATTAATCAAGAGGTAGCGCGCCTTACCGAGGATGTTGACTTTGCCGACGCCTCGATAGCAGCATCTTATATTTGTGGGAAACCACTTGATGGTCGAGTCGCTTGGACTAATGTGGAAAATGGAGATTTTTTTGGAGAATACCTCTAAAGAGAAGAAAAAACGCTTCACCTTACAACCTCTCCCGGGTGGAGAGAAGAGTGCAAGGTGAAGCGCCTTAGGAATTTGAGGAGTTGGGCACTTTGTGAGAAGTGCCCACTTTTCTTTATTTGCCTCCGAAGATCGTCTTTGCGTTGAGGAGCATATACATACCCGTCGCAGCAAACATCCCGATGAAGAACGAGAAGTTCGAAATACCCCACGTATCGGGCGAGAGGAACGCCACCGCGCTGATAGCACCGCCGAAGAGGACAGAGCCCACGGCTGTAAGGTGCACACCCTTGGTATACCAGTAAGCGCCCTTAGAGGTCGGATCGTAGAGCGAAATCACGTCGATGTACTGCTTCTTGATCAAGTAGTAGTCAACGATGATCACACCGTAGAGAGGCCCAAGGAGACCCGCCAAAACGTCAATCGTGTAGTGGATCGTTTCAGGCGAATTAAAGAGATTCCAAGGAAGAATCATCACGGAGACCACAGCAGCGATCAAACCGCCACGACGCCAGGTAATCACCTTCGGGAACACGTTCGAGATATCAAACGCTGCGGAAACGAAGTTCGCCACAATGTTCACCCCAATCGTTGCCACAAGGAGCGTAAAGCCCATCAAGAGCACAACGAGCGGCGTATCCAAATAGCCCATGACATGGATCGGGTCAATCAACATCTTGCCGAACACAGCAGGCGTACCCGAAATCGTGATCACTGCGATCGAGGAGAAGAACACGAAGTTAATCGGCAAGCCCCAGAAGTTACCACGCTTCATATCGTCGATGCTCTTGCAGTACTGCGAGAAGTCACCATAGTTAAGCGTGGGACCAGCAAAGTAGGAAACGATTAACGAGATCCCCACAATCACTTGCCAGAAAGATTCACCTGCGGTGAGCTCTTTATCGTGCAAGGTGAAGGAGATGTTACTCCAGCCCGCCTTATAGATGATGTAGAACATCAAGACGACCATCACCACATAAACGGCAGGACCCGCCCAGTCAATGAAGCGCTTAATGAAGTCCATCTTCATCAAGAAGAGTGCTGTCTGGAAGAGCCACATAATGACAAAGCACCACCAACCCAAGGTGGAAAGACCGAGGATGCTGTCTTCGGCATAAGGCGCTAAGGACGGATAGAAGTAGAGTACCGTGACAAGCAGGGCGCTACTCGCTAAGTACGTTTGAATACCGTACCAAACGATAGCAATAATGCCACGCGTCAAGGAAGATAAGTTAGAGCCGATCACCCCGAAGGTCATGCGGGAGATCACGGGGAAGGGGACTGCGTAACGTTGGCTTGCTCGACCAATCGTATTGGCCAAAACTTGAACGATAAGAATCCCAACGATCAGTGAGACGAACACTTGCCAGCCGCTTAACCCCAAAGAAAAGAGGGTACCCGCGAAGACATAGCCACCAGCGCTATGTACGTCTGACATCCAAAATGCAAAGATGTTGTACCAATTCCAGGTCTGTTTCGTTGGCAAGAGGTCATCATTGCTGAGGTAGCTGCCAGCACAACGTTTTTTGAGTTCGGCAATATCAGTCATGATTTATCCTCTGTGATAGGTTGTTGTGTCTATCATCGCGAAAACTCACCCCCGCTGATTGATCGAACGTGCCAAAACCTTATCAAAACACGCCAGAAAAAAGTCTAGGAAATGGAAACCTCTTTTGCCCTAGATAAATCGGCTACCTCACATTTTTAAGCAGTTAAAGACACCGTGGGCTTTGGCGTCAAAACTCAAATTTTCCCCAAAAATTAAGGGAATTTTTTAGAACGAAAATTAGCAGAAACCCTAAGAATAGCAAGAAAAGAAAAATGTCTGAGTAACAAGATAAGTCCGTTTTCTCCAGTACTTACCTCAATGCTCTAAAAGTGACATTTTTAGAAGAGACTTTTGTCGTACAAATATTGTTTTCTCACCTCTAGAAAAATTTCTTATTTCTCAAAAGCTTGGCGCAGATTGATGAGTGGCGGGAAAATTGAGGAAAGGTTTTTTCTCTCAGGCTGGTTTCAAATTTCGACGGAAAAAAGCGCAGGACAAAGCCTGCGCCATTGGATAAATTTGAATCCTTAGAATGAACTTCTTACGCCTCTTCTTTCTCTAGAGGTTCTTTCAGGTCGTCTGGCGGAAAACGCCAATCGAGGAACTGGATGACTGCATAGGGACACTTCAAGCCATCAGCGACCACGCGAGCCACTGCTTTGCATTCTGGGAGGCTCCAGAAAAGACAGTCGATATAGCAACGCTTTAATCCAGAGGCGAGCCCAAAGACGCGAATCTTCTCGTCTCCTAATAAGTTGATCAAGTGGCCTGCCATTTGACCTGCGAGGTCAAGACGAGCGCCTGGGTCGTCAGTCTTTTTATCTTCTGGCAACTCAAAGACGATCATAGCGGGAATAATCCCATCGTCCGCAAAGCGATCAAACGTGTAGGGATTTTCTTCATACCACTCGGAAATCAAACGAGCATGCTGCGTAATCCCATGGCTCACGTCGGCACGGAAGCGAGGATCTTTTTCGCTAGGTTTGAGCTGATAGCCCATCTTCTCGTTTAGAAGGTCATTCAACGTCCCATCTAAGACAGCACCACGCTCTTTGAGGACTGCTGGGAGTTCTTTGAGGTTATAGGCTTTCCCTTCAGGGCGCGATTCCGTCACATTCATGCTGTAGATGTAACGCAAACGGTTCACGTCGCCTAAGAGCATGTTGATCATGCCGCTTGCCTCACGACGAGCCCCCGTCTCACCTTCTTTATCAAAAATCGCTTTGATTTTAGGCGAATAGACCTGAAGGGCGAGATAGGCGTTATTGGATTCTGCTTCATCAATCCAGAATTCAATATCTTCTGGACGCATTCCTGCCACAGAGACGTCACCCGACTCGGTAAAGGGATGCCCAGCGCGAATATCCCAACGCTCAGTAATTTTTGCTGGAATATCAAACGTCAAACGCCAGAGTTTGAAGGCGTCCGTTAAATCGCCAATCGGCAAAAATAGGGAAGGCTTCTTCGAGTCAATCGAGACCCCAAAATCGATATCCTTCACAGCCACATTGAGTACTGCTGTGAGATTCTTCATCAGAGCATCAGGGTCCTGATGGAAATTGCGAATCGCTGCCTCGAAATTATCCATTTCCGCTTCAAAGAGCTTCCACATCTCTTTAATGCGCTCGGTAAAAGCTCGCTCTCCAAACGCAACCTGCATTCCTGTAACGGAACGCTCAATAATATCGTTGACGTTTTTGTATTGGCCGTCCTTTTCTGCCACCTGCACGGCATAACCCAGTGCACGATGTGGACGATCAATATAGCTGTAGCAAAGCGCCATCTGATAGCGCCACTCGATATCATCGAGGTGCTCTTCCAGATGAGGAAGTAGAAGGCCGATTGCGCGATTGGCATTTAACTCGTGGTTTGGCATCTCGTTATAGGCCGTAGCCAATACCAAGCAGAGATCTGCGTCCGCTTTGTAGTTATCGACCTGTGTGATGCTATCCACAATTGCTTGGTGGAATCCTGCCTCACGCCATTGTTTACAAGTTGTTAAAAGAGCGAGTTTAGCGGACATGAATAGAGCCTTTGATTGAACCTTGTTCTTGAAATTCTCTCACTCTCCAACCAAGAAAACGTGCTTCTAGCGTTCTCTCAATCAGCAGAGGAGGGGGTCAAGGTTCATCATGCCAGATTTCACGCTGAATAGACAACTCTCGTTTTCACTCAGCCTTAAAAGAAATTCTGTACAAAACTATATGAACTGACTTCCAAAAGTTTTTTGTCTAACTTTTGGTGTGCAGTTCAACCTTTACACAGCTCTATTTTTCATATTCGCTCTGAATTTATCACAGTTTACAACTCGAAAAATTGGTGAAGTTTTCGAGAGCTATGACGTCTTCAGTTCCGCCGAGTACGGTTATAAAAGGTTTAAACCTTCCCTCTCGGCGATGGCCTATTGTTCCACGTTACGCTCACCAGGCGAATAACAGTGCTTGAACAAACACTTAGATTGAAAACTCCAGTCTAAGGCGGCATTTCTTGTGCAAACTACCACTGTACGTGCCACTTACCTGCTTTTATCACCATTCCCATCCTATTTGGAATGGGTACAGGGCTTGGGCGCAAATATCAGGGTTGAAAGTCAAACACCTAACTACTCACCAATTAAGTGTCCAACCCACAAACAATTTCCATATTTACCTATGGAAAGATTTTTTTATTGTACGCTCGAAATCATAAATTTTCAAACTTCTATTCATTTTTACGTATTTTCACGTACTTTTTTATATCATCTTTAGATCTGGTCTTTCTCTATTTTCAGAACATCTTCTGGAGACGCGGAAAGAAAAATAGTATTAAAGCGTTGATATCTTGAGAAAATCTTCTTGGTAGCATTCACCTCAGCATGTTCCTCAAAGCCAGGTTTCTTGCACTTGAACTTGTCTCCTTGACGGTTGCCCCTTTCAATATGCCCACAGCGAGAACACTTCCGAGATAAGCGAAAAAGCACCGAGACCTATTACATGTCATCGGTGCCCTTGGTTTAGTAAAAGAGAGGGATTAGTGCGTCAAGAAGTAGAGCGTCAAGAGCATCACTACCGCAGCAGGCGCCGTACGCTTCACGACTTCAACTGGAGAAACTCCAGCGATACCAGACAAGAGAATAATCCCACCAGCAAGCGGAGAGGCCTGACGACCAATACCTGCTGAAACCATGGAAAGATAGCCCAAGCCGTCAATCGTAAGACCAAACTTTTCAGCGTGAGGTGTCACGGCTTCATTGAAGGCAAAAGCGGCAGCGTCGCCAGAACCCGTTAACACGGCAAGGATGAAGGGACCAAAGCTGCCACCAATCTTGGCAACTTCGTTTGCATGCTTCAAATATTCCACGAAGAGGTCAATCAGGCCAGAGGCACGAAGACCAGCGGCAAACACGCCAGCGGCAATGATGATACCGATGATGTTAGCGTAACCACGACCCATCCCTTCAAAGAACTTCTTCGTCACGGCTTCAGGGCTCGTGCGCGTCACAGCCAAAGCGTAGACGGTACCGACGAGCATAGCAGTAGCCACTGAAATCTTGAAGTCAGGAACGTATTTCTTCACGACCATGGAGACCGTCACCATCAAAACGACAGGAACGAGCGGAGCAATGGCGTAGAAGACGTTTGGCTTATCAATCGGATCAGCATCGTCAAACTTCACAATACCCGTATTGGCAAAACCTTCTTTTTTGTAGTCTTTGTAGAAAAGACAGGTAAGCGTCAGGCAAAGGATACTCACTAAACCAATCGTCAGCGTTGTCACCGAGTGTGCACCAATAAACTGCATCACATCCATACCAGCGAGTTTCGCCACAAAGGGGTTATGCGATACCCCTGGGTTTAAGTAAGCTGGCACCATACAAGCGCCCACCGAGGCTGCCGCAAGAGCAGGGTGGAAGCCAGAACGAACCAAAATCGGAACCATTGTCGGCGCAACCGCGGCTGAGAGTCCCGCCATCGACGGAATAGCGGTCGAAATAATACTCGTCACCACCATACAGGCAGGCAAGAGCAAGAGCCCTAAGCGCTTCAAGGGGCGCATTAAGAGCACAACTAAGTGCACGTCGCACTTTGTGAGAGAGATCACAGCCGCAAAACCCAAAGCCGAACAGATAGCGATAATCAAGCTACCGTTGGTCATGGATTTATCGAACTGTTGGAAGGCCATCATGGGCTTCATCGACACGATGGCTAAAAGGAAGCCAGCGGTGAGAAGAACTAGACGCGTTTCATAACGCTTGATGAGAGCATAGACTGTCGCGATGACGACAATACCAGCGAACCACAGGGTCAAAGACATAGAATTTCCTCATTTTCTATTGTTGCTGGGAGTGGTGGTCTCTTCTTAACTGCAGTGCAAGAGTTGCTTTTGGTCCTGCAAATTTTTCTCCTGCACTGATTAGGAAGATTCTTGACAGTATAGATGGGTGTAAGAAAATGTTTAAGCCCCTAATTAGGGAATCCGACCTAGAGGTTTCCCCTAGATTACTTACAGGTTTCCCGCTTAAAGAGAAAAACCGCTTTTAAAGAAGAGAAAGCCAATCATCAATCGCTCGATGATTGGCTTTCTTAATTAAGAAAAATGGAAGAAATTAGCCGATTCGTTGGCCAATAACATATCCTTGCGTGGTGCAACGGCCAAGACCATGTTGAGAGCAACCACCAGCGCTTTCACCGCCACACCAAAGCCCTTCGATAACTTTACCTTCTAAGTCAACAACGCGACAATCTAAGTCAATACGCAACCCTGCGTACGAATCATGCACTGCAAAAGTCGCCCAGGCCGCATAGAAAGGTCCCTTTACAATGGCATGTTTGGGTTTCGGTTTATCAAAGTCCTCGTCTTTCTTTGCTTTGACAAAGCCGTTATAGCGCTCAATCGTAGCCTTGAGAACCTCTGGCTTCATTTTGTAGGTTTGCCATGGAGAAGAGTTGATTTTTTCAGCTAACTCTTCAATCGTATCCGCAACAAAGAAAAGTTCTGGGTCGGCACTTTTGTCGTCAAGCTTAACTTGCTCTCGTTTGAGCGCCTCTGCGTCAAATATAGCCCACTGTGGACCAGCTGAAAAATCGGGAGTCTGGCTGCCTTCATTAATGGCTAATGCTGCATCAATGTAGTTGCGTGGACGATATTGAATGCGTGTGGTATTCCTCCAATCTCCGTGGACATATGGAGCTCCATCTTTATAGAAACCTTCTGTAGTTCCATTGGGATATCCATTTTCCATTTCGTTGTAGAAGCGACGCCCCACCTGATTAACAATGATGGCATTTTGCCAATTGGCAAAGAAAATACCAGTGTATTTAACAAAGGGAAAAATTGGCGATTCTGGACGCCAAGTTACGTAGTTTGTACGAACCCCCAACACAGGACGTTTTCTCAGGCTCCCGTTACGGTCCATACTCTGGTTGGCGGTTCCCCAAAGGGACGCTCCAATTCGCATTGCAGCTAGCTCCCCAGATGCATCCTGTGGGGAATACTCTGCGGCTGCATTTGGGTACTCAGCTGTCAACCGCGGATCGAAAATACGGCGAAATTCTACGTTGCCCGCATTACCACCAGTCGCGATAACCACGCCTTTTTTAGCGCGAATCGTCACCGTTTTCTTTCCTGATTCAATATTGCCCTCTGAACGGAAGCTCTTCAGCGCTTCCTTCGTATCTGGTCTAACTCTTGGAGAGTGATGAGCTTCGAGACCAACAACACGCTTGTTTCCACCTTCTTCTCGAAAAAGGACATCCATATGGTAGTTCAATAAGAATTTCACTCCCTTTTTTCTCGCAGAAGCCTCAAGAGCACGCATTAATCCTGTACCCCCAGCTCCCGCAGGACTTTCGGCAGACTGTCCTTCTTTCCAAACACAATGTAATTCGCGCTTAGCCGAAATACCAATGGCATGGCCACCACGATTGTCTGGTGCTTGATCTACAAAAGGCACTCCGTTGGCCATCAAAAAATCACAACATTGCGCTGCATTATGCGCAATCGTATATTGAACGCCGCGATCGTTATAACGATAATCTGGCATACCACCGGTTTCAACAACTGACCAATCGGTCAAGTCCTTGAAATAAGTCTCTGGATCATCTTTAATCCCATACTTCTTTTGGAAATATGTGCCGCCACCTAAAGGCACGTTACCGCCTGAGGTAATCGCATGCCCTCCGATATCATAGTTAGCGTCTACAACAAGAACCGAGAATCCTCTATCACGGGCGCCAATCGCCGCTGGTAGCCCAGTCGCTCCAGCACCTACGACAACAACGTCTGCTTCAAAGTCCCAATGCGCAGGAAGTTTTTCCGTACTGGTTGCAGCTGCTGACGGAAGGGCGAACGTCAGCCCAGCAGTAGCACTACCAGCAAGAAATGTACGACGAGAGAGATCTTTCATGATTACTCCTTTGATGGTGTTTATGGTCAGTACCATCGTGAGTTGCGAAGATAGGGAGCTTCGCGTTGGTTGGGGGGACTAAATTCAGTATAGATCTGTACATACTCGAGTAGGTTGCACCATATCAAAAGTTAAGAGTTCCTCTTGTAGAAGCTAATTCCATTGTGACTTTGCTTTTGCTTAACACATCCCCAAAGTTTTTTTCAAAAAAAACGTGCTCCTACCAGAAGTAGAAACCACGCACAAAGAGGAATGTTTAAGAAGACAACAAAACTAAATTATTTTTGAATGCCGTTGACTTTTTGAGCAAAACCAGTAAACACCTTAAAAGCGAGAGGTAAACTCTTTTCATCTTGGATGTCAAAGGTCGGGCGATGGTGCCCTGGATGGTTACACCCATAAAGAATAAACGCCGCCTGTCCACCTTTCTGAATAACTCGGCGGATGAACAAAGCACAATCTTCAGAACCAGATGGCACGTGAACTCGAGGAATCACGGTAGCCTCTGGGATGGTATGCATCACTTCTTCTACGACATCAAAAAGTTTCGGAGAAAGCGAGAGAGTCGTGGATTCGCCTGCAATTTTCACGTCTACCTTTACACGGTAAGATTTTTCAACCCCTGCAAAGATGTCGTAAACATAGTCGCGCATATAAGCGTTGACTTCTTCCGTGTCGCCACGAACTTCAAGCTGAAGTTTTGCCTGAGCTGCAATAACGTTACGTCCTTCACCGGCATGAAGAGTGCCTACCGAAATACGGGTAGGACCATCACCATGGCGAGGAATCCCTTGAAGCATCATGCAGGCTGCGCAAGCAGCCATCAACGCACTGTGTCCCAGGTGAGGAGCATTACCAGCATGGGCTGGCGTACCAGTAATCGTTACGTCAAACTTCGTTGAGGCCAAGAAGCCGCCGTCCATCACGCCTATTTCACCCAACTTCGCACAACCGCCGACATGACCACTTAAAAAGTAGTCCACATCATCTACTAGACCAGAGGCCGCCATAGCACGAGCCCCACGTACCCCTTCCTCAGCAGGCTGAAAAATAAGCTTAAAGCGACCGCAGAGCTCGTCTTTATGTTCTACCAACCAACGGGCGACAGTTAAACCCACGGCCGTATGACCATCATGACCACAACCGTGCATCAAGCCTTCTCGTTCAGAGGCAAAGCCCTCGGCAGCAGGAAGATGGCTAGGATCACAACTTTCTTGCACCAAAACACAATCAATGTCGCTACGGAATGCTGTAGTAGGGCCAGGGCGTCCGGTGTCCAGGATAGCCACTGCCCCTGTATAGCCTTCTGTTTCATCTAAGAAGCTTTGAGGAACACCTTGTGCTAATGCTCGTTGCATAGCGCTTTTAACTAAATTTTCATCTCGCCCGAGCACTTCATTCACATCGATATTGGCCTTACCAACGGTCACGGGCAATCCTAATTTGCGCAACTCCTGAACGATAAACCAAGTCGTTTCAAATTCTGTCCACCCTTCTTCCGGACGGCGGTGTAAGTGTCGACGAATGCGGACAAGATCTTCGGTGTAGGTCGTAGTCATTTTGTTCTCCTAAAAAATCACTTTTTTAAGCATTCACAGTGGCAGCCTGACTATCTGCCTCAAAAACTTTTTCACGTTGAATTAGTTGGCGGCTCCAAACTAGGCAGAGCAGTCCGACTACTGCCATCCCCAAAGCAAGGAGGTAGGCCAGGTCATAGTTGCCCGATTGAGTCTCTGTGTTTTGAGTCACCCAACGGATGATCAGTGGGCCACCAAAGCCACCTAACGAATAAGCAAAAGCCATCACAGAAAAATTCACGCTATTGTGCTTTGCGCCAAACTCATCAGCCACAAGCCCTGGATAAACTCCAAAACTTGAACCAAAACTCAATCCCACCCCTAAGAGACCGACAAAGAAAAGAAGATCATCCCCAGCCTTAGCAAAATAGAGGCACAAAAGAGAGCCAATAGCAATGAACAAAGCAATCCCTAAGGTCAGTAAGCGTCCAACCTTGTCAGAAATGGTTCCTGAGAGGAAACGACCTGCTGTATTCGCAAGAGACAAGACTGAAATGCTCAAAGCAACCAACGTGGCATTAAAACTCATTTGGTTTTTGGCAATCTCCGAAATATTGGAGAGCATCATGAGTCCCAACATAGCCATCACCGCAAAAAGAATGAACAGTGAGTAAAAGAGGGGAGTGCGCACCATACCCAACCACGTCACATCCTTCACGGACTTACACTCAGTATTTGCCTTGGAAGCCAAACCCAACATTTCCGCTAAATTGTCTGGGCAACGTTTGAGAGGTAAGGCAGATAAAACGATCACTCCACCAAGCAAAGCGGCAAAAACAAAGAGCGTTTGACTAATCCCTAAACTAGCAATAAGCCCATTAGCGAGTAGGGGAAGTAAGGCTCCACCAATACCTAAACAAGCACATACCGTTCCACCAGCAAAGCCTCTACGCTCGGGGAAAAATTTCACTGCACTGTTAATCGTGCAACCGTTAATCAATCCTGTGCCAGCACCAACCAACAAGCCATAGCTCAAATAAAGCTCACTTACCGCCGTTGCCATAGCACTCATGGCATAACCAACAGCGAGGCAGACACCGCCAACCAAAATGATCCAACGTGGTCCAAAACGGTCATTGATAAAGCCCCCAGCCAACATCAACACTGGCGTCAATCCTGTAGCAAGACCAAAGACAGACCCTAACATCGCGACGGTCACTGGCATGTCTGGATTGAGAGTCGTGAAGTGCTCAGCTATTGCGCTAGCAAAGACGCTCCAGACATAAAGTGCACCAGTAAAAAAATTGATCAAGCAAAAGAGCACTAAAAAGAGCCATCGCTGCTTAAGGATGTTTGTGGGGTTCATATTCGGGTATTAATCCTGAAAAATTTATTTCTTTCTCGTCATTATATTTATCCATCAAAAAATAAAAAGTAGGAATTTTCCTCTAATGGAATATTGGTTATTTGATATCGGATATCCGATATCCGATAGTTATCATGTCGAAAATCCCTGATTGTAATTTTGTGTGTACCTTATAAAATTTCACCTATCCCTGTACCCAAGAAGTTCCTACTCTTCAGGAGCGAATCTGGAGATTGATATGTCCATTCCATTATTAGTTTCAATAATTGTCGTAATTGCAACGATTTACGCTTTAATTAAAAGATATGAAACTAGATTAGTTTTAATTAGTGCTGGCCTAATTATGGCTTTATGTTCATTAAAGCCTATGGTTGCTTTCCAGCAATTCGATAAATCCATGACAAATAGTTCGTTAATCATCGCTATTTGTTCGGCCATGGGGTTTGCTGCCGCTGTCTCTTTGACTAAGTGTGATGTGCACTTGGTAGCTCTTTTAACCCGCCCACTACGTAAATTAGGCGTTTTGCTTTTACCCGCCTGCATGTTGGTGACTAGTCTTTGTGCTGTCGCCATTCCTTCTACGGCTGGTCTTTGTGCGGCGGTGGGACCCTCTATGATTCCTATTTTGATTCGCGCTGGCTTCCGCCCCGTCATAGCGGCAACGGCTATTGTGGCGTCCACCACTCCAGCACTGTTCAATCCTGGTGTTTCGCATAACGTCTTTATTGCCAAGCTAGCTAACATAGATGTGATGACCTTAATTGGGAACGTCAGTCCAGCTCTCCTTGCTTTAAGTTTGGCGGCAGTCGTTGGAATCACAATCATCTGCTTTATCTACCGTGATTACCAAAAGCCCGCCACTAATTCGGCGAATACCTCCGAAGTCGCCATGGCAGATAACCTGCCTGAAAAAGTGAACGTGCTTTATGCCCTCGCTCCATTGGTTCCTATCTTGATTTTGCTTTACTTCTCGCTCTTTACGAGCACGAAGCTTAGCGTTGCTACGGCCATGATTATCGGTACCATCTACGCCATCGCTGTGACTCGCACTAACCCAGCAACAGTCACAAAGCAATTCTTCGGCGGTATGGGCAAAGGTTATGCCGACATTCTCGGCATCATCATCGCGGCTGGTGTTTTCGCTGCTGGTCTGAAAGCTGCCGGCGTGGTTGACCTCCTTGTGCAAGCGCTCACCTCTGCCAATGAACTCGCTCGTATCGGCGGAGCTTTTGGTCCCTACATCATGGGCGTTTTAACTGGTTCTGGTGATGCTGCCGCCTTTGCTTTCAATGAAGCGGTGACTCCTCACGCCCCTCAGTTCGGTATGACTGTTGAATCGTTAGGCTACCTTGCTGTTGTCTCTGGCGCCTTCGGTCGCTTAACCTCGCCGTTGGCTGGTGGAGTGATTTTGGTTGCCGGTATCGCTGCAGTTAACCCTCTCGACATTGTGAAACGTACGGCTCCTGTCATGTTCCTGTTGCTTTTGGGCTCGTACTTCTTCCTCTAATCACTTAAAAAATAGACTCCAACCATCTTTTTAGGAGAACAAATTATGCCTCTCACATACTCCCGTCCTCTGCTGACTAGCGCGGTTCTTGCTGCACTCTGTTTATCTAGCAGTGCTTTTGCAGCTCAAGTTAGTGTTTATGGTCGTATTGACACAGGGCTTGTTTATCAAAATTTCTTCGGTGACTCTGTCAGAGACAATACTTTCACCATGGAATCGGGCGCCAACACTGCTTCTCGCGTTGGCCTTCGCGGCGAAGAAAACCTTAGCTCAGATGTCTCAGTAGGCTTCCGTATTGAAAGTCGCTTCGCTTCCGACACGGGCGAACTTAAAGGTGGACGGCTTTTTGAAGGGATGTCCTTAATCAATGTGGTCAGCAAGACTTGGGGAGAATTAGCAGCAGGTCGCATTGCTGGAGTGGGCTCTGGCGCTGGTCCCTACGATCTTCAATTCTTTATGGATGCATTTGGAGGTGGCACTTTTGGTAGCGCGTTAGCGCCTGTTAAATCCACCCGTATGGACAACATGATCGTTTACCGCACGCCAAAGTTAGGAGATTTTCAAGCTACGTTCCAACATTCTCTGAAAATCAACTCGCTCGACACGAAAGATGCAGGGGAAGAGGGTGAAGCCAGTAGCACACGTTATTGGTCATCTGGTATCCGATTTAATCGTGGAGCTTTAAATTTGGTTGCTATCTACGAGGGTACCACTTGGGGGCATGATAGTTTCACTGGTGCTGATAAAGATAAAAGCGTCTTTACCTTAGGCGGGAGTTATCGTCTCAACGACGTCACTTACTATTTGCAGGGCCAATACTTTAATGGTGTGGAAAAAATCGATGCCATGAGCGCCAGCAAAACAGCTAGCCAACTAAAAGGGTACGGCATTTATGGTGGAACTCAGGTCTGGTTTGGCCTTTCTTCTTGGCAAAGTATGGTTTACTGGAGAGACTATAAGCTTGACTCTCAAAATGCGAGCGACAAGAAAGGACGCTCCATTGGGATCGCGACGAAATATCTGTACCGTCCATCCAAGACAATTGACATGTATGTGGGTGCTGGGTATTCGCAGTGGGATCGTTTAGGAAGTAAAGGTGAAGGACTCACTGATAAAAGCGTGAACGTCTTCACAGGGATTACAAAGTACTTCTAAAGATTGGCTCTCAAAAACCAAATTAGGCTGAATGAACTCTTAGACAGGATCATTCAGCCTTTTCTTCTTTTATCTTCTGAAAACACTTAAATCACACAATATAGTGAAAATGCTCAGTAATCGAAAGCTGTCTGTGGAACTCTACAGGTTGTTCTGGATAAGTGAAGGAAAGCCGGCGAACCTCCATTACTGGTAATGGGGTAGGGAGGTTATATTGAGTGCAAATTTCTTCTGGCATCAAGACTGCCTTCAGCGTTTCTTCACTATGCGTGATCGTAACGCCACACTGATTTTGATAAAACGCGTAAAGCATCTTCTCTTTATGGTTTCGCAGATTTTCTTCCGTTAAACGGTGAAAGACCGAAGCGACAGCCCACAACTCATCGTAAGTTACTAGACCTGCTCGACAAGTACTCATTAAACGAACGGCGTGAATCACTGGAATACTAGGAATGATTTGCAATGTCTTAGCCACTTCCGGAGTGGGGGAAGTGACTTCGAACGATATGAGTTTGGTCGTTGTAGGAATTGTTTCTTTCTCGTCAAGGTCATCAGGAACTAAACGAATATAGCGGTCGTAAACCATTTTTTCGTTATGCCCAAAATCAGCGACAAAAGTACCTCGTCCTTGGTGTCGGATCAGAACACCAGAATCGACTAGCATTTTCAAGGCACGTCGCATGGTCCCTTGGCTTACATTGAACTGTTCTGCAAGTTCAATTTCATTAGGCAACATATCGCCAGGACGCCAATGACCTGTGTGAATGAGTTCAGCTACCGCTTGACTGGTTTGCTCAAACAGCGTTTCTCGCTTTGGAAAACGCAAAAAGGCAGTAGGGGATTGAGGCGATGGCATTAGAAAAACTCCGCAGAAACAACCAAAGAAATCCTTTGACTTCATCTTAGCAAAGTATTGTTGGTCTTTTCCCTTGGGATGATTAAGGATTTCACTTTTCTCTACTCGCAGAGTTGAATTCTGAGCCCAACGCATTTTTTCTACACTTTTTCTCTTAAATATTACCCCCTCCCACTACCTCCCAAAGGAGGTAGTGAAAAAGAAATGTTTTTTCTAAAATAATCGGCAGACTCAGAGTAGGGTGCGTGCCTTCTCTGGCAAACATCCCCCACTGAGAATCGATTGTAGGACAGAAAAAGTGTTCTACATTCATTCAGCGCAACAAACGTAGGCTCTTCTTTTGCTTCTCTCTCGGTAGTACAAGAATGACGCCTCTTATGAGGAATTGATATGTCCTTTCAGAAAAAACTCTTAGCAACAGCTCTCGTCGCTTCCTTTGCGATGGCTGCCTCTGTTGCCTCTGCAGCAACTTTTAAAGCTGGTACGTATACGGCTAGCGCTCCTGGTATTCACGGCGAAGTCACGGTGGAAGTGACCTTTACGACCGACAAGATTGCTAGCGTCAAAGTCGTCCAACAAACTGAAACCTTGGGCATTGGCTCCAAGGCTGTCGAAGTTCTCCCAGGTCGCATCGTTGAACGTCAGTCTCCAGCGGTCGATGGTGTAGCTGGGGCTACCGTAACTTCTACGGCTATTCGTAAAGCTGTGGAAGATTGCGTGAAGCAAGCTGGCGTGGATCCTGCCACGTTGGCGCCCTTAGCCGTTAAGGCGAAAGGTGGTGAAAAGACGCTCACGACCGATATGGTGGTTGTCGGTGGTGGCGGATCTGGTATGTCCGCTACGATTCGTGGTCGTATGAATGGCTTGAACGTCATCTTGGTTGAAAAGATGCCGTACATCGGTGGCGCAGCAGCTATCTCCGGTGGTCAAGTCGTTGCTCAGGGTTCTAAGCTCCAGAAGGAATTCGGTGTCAAGGATGACTCCCCCGAGTCCATGATCAAGGACTTTATGGCTAATGGTCATAACCTCAACGATCCTGGCAAAATCTCTCTCTACGCACACAATGTTGGTGCAACCATTGACTGGTTGCATGACAAAGTTGGCGTGAAGTTCATCCCGAACGATCTGCCTTATCTTGCTGAATACTCTCACCGTCGCGCCTTGGAATTCGAGGGTGGCGCTCGTACCATGGCTCAGCACTTACGTGAAGTCATCGCCAGCAATGGCGCTCAGGTGCTCTATAACACCCGAGTGAACAAACTTCTCACCGACGACAAGGGTCATGTCGTCGGTGTAGAAGCCACCGATGAAAACGGTGTGAAGTACACGATTAAAGCCAAGGGCACGTTGCTCACCACGGGCGGCTTTGGTAACAACAAAGAAATGCTCTCTGAACCGGTGAAGTCTGCTCTTTACTACGGTCCTGTTTCCTCCACGGGCGACGGTCACAAGATGGCTATGAGCTTGGGCGCCAAGACCCAGTTGATGCAGTACGGTAAGCGCTATCCGAACGGCGTTGAAGTGGCTCCTGGTATTGCTAAGTCCACGATTTACGCTAACGTCGGAGCCTTTGACCAAGCTGGTATTTTGGTTGACGTGAACGGCAAGCGCTTCGTGAATGAAAAGGCTTCTAACCGCCACATTCTCGATCCGATGATGGAAACCCCGAACCGTATGGCCTATGTGTTCATGGACCAGAAGTCCTGGGAAGGCTTCTACAAGCGCCTCCCCGAAACGGGCGTTTCGCATGAAGATGCTGATAAGTACTTGGCCAACAACGGCAAGAGCGCTCCGCTCTTCGTGAAAGCCAATACGATCGAAGAAGTCGCTAAGCTCGCTGGCGTTAACGGTGACAATTTGAAGGCTACCGTTGCTCGCTACAACAGCTTTGTGAAGGCGAAGAAGGACGCCGACTTTGATCGTCCAGTTCAGTACATGAAGGCTGAAATCTCGGCTGAAGGTCCGTACTACATCGTTGAACAGAAGCCTCGCTTCGCCACGACGATGGGTGGTTTGGTAACCGACGATCATCTCAATGTGATGACCAAAGACGGTAAGACCATTCCTGGCCTCTGGGCTGCTGGTGAATTGGTTGGTGGCGTGATGGGGGATGACTCCCCAGCTGGTGCCAACGTGGGTTGGGCTTTAACGTCTGGCCGCGTGGCAGCTGATGCAATCACCAAGGCGATTAAGAAGTAAGGTTGCGCTGACTGAACTTCCTTAGACCTCCTCTCTTCTCTATGAAAAGAGGAGGTCTTTGCTTTTAGGAAACAATAAATTAGCTGTACTGAGGTGTGTAATCTTTCACGCGAACCCAGTAGCCCTCTTCCTCATCGTCCTCTTCTTGGCTAGCATCGATCCACTGGCCATTCTCGAGCTTACGAAGAAGTGTCCCCGCAGGCTTCTTGAGGATTTCCACAAGCAAGGGATCAATACTGCATATTTCTCTTAAATCGTAAAATGCACAATGCGCCTTCGCGTACTCTTCGCCATAGAGTTCTGCTTCATCCCCCACAATAAAGAACCACCCGCTTTCCCAGCCTTCATGATCTGGATCGGGTTCAATGCGCTTAGCCCAGCCTGCTGGAATCCCTTCCTCCGCGATACGGTCTGAACAGTAGACATATAGTGGTCCATCCCAGTTGTCTAGCATGCGAACTTTTCCTGCATCGGCAGTCGCTACCTTGAAGCGAGGACGTTCATCATCCGTCTCTTCCTCTTTTTCTTTGAGATACTCCGCAAAGCGCTCATCAATGAGTTTGCCCACTGCGGCTTGATGTTCTTCTGTGAAGGGAAGAAGCAGATAGGCAGCTTCTTCCTCTTCCACATCCCGCCAATCGTCTCGCTGAAGAACAGAGAGCGCATAGTTGCGATAGTCACGCAAATAAACGTAGCGCTTCGAGCGATCGCCCTGATTGTAGCCAATCGCAAAGTAAGCGCCATCTGGCCCGTACATAGTCGTTTCAAGGCGTCCATTGAGTCCATCACGAATAAACTCTCGCAAGTCCGTGATCATGCCCGATTTCACACCATTCACTAGGTGGACATACTTGTGATTAAAGGGGTTACTCATCAGATCGTGTTGAATAGACCAGTAAAGATACATGGCCATATGGTTAAAGGCGCAAATATCGTCCACTGGAAGTCCCAACTCAGCAATCTTTTGAAGATGGTCTTCGCCCTTATCCATTTCGGTGGCGTTATCTTCAATCTCGTCTTGATCGAGCACCACATTCTGGCGTTTTGGATTAATCACCTCTAAATGCTTGTCGTGGCAAAGATCCAAGAAGGCGTCAACGTCTTGTTTCTCAATCAAGTCACTTTCTTCTTCAAATAGAGGAATGAGCTGATAGAACTCCACCAAATCGTCTTTAGGTACCTGACAAGCAAAAGAGTCAAAGCCAAAAACAGCAGGATGAAGCGTAATCGCCTTTTTGAAGCCCGTTTTAGCAGGCAGCGGAATGCTTTCTGCACTTTCTGGGTCCTCAATCGCGCGTTCTGCGGCGGTGAGTAACATATCAACTGGCCAATGCCACTCGTCTTGCGGGAAATGAGGATAGGAGACGTCCCAAGTCTTCGGAAGATTGATAAGGAACTCGAGCCCCACCTCATCTTCATCCCAAACTCCCGTTTCTCGCATCCACTTACTCACGCCAATCGTGACAAACGTATAGTAGTCGTGTTCCACACGAGGTGGAATAAGGAGGATATCGATAGGACGATCTGCGACACGCTCGTAGCGCATCGCACGCATGGGTTCTCCAAAATAGGAATCAATGTGGTGCTGAAGGCGATCAATCAACTCAGCGTTTTCTTGGAGAGTAGGGCGCGTGAATACGTCTTCCTCTTCTTCATCGTCCTCTTCACCCTCTGAGTTTTCTTCTTCCTTTAGTTCCGACTCGCAAAATTCCATCAAATCTCGGGCGAGAGGGTTCTCTGGATCCAAAAGTAACCAGCGCTGTGCATAGTTGTAGGCCGTCTTAATCGAGGGCTCATAGAGCTCATACGCATAAGCCATGCGAGCGTTCCATTGAGGGTCGCTTTCGCCTTCTGCGCGAATACTTTCGAGAAGATCAATGGAGTGTTTGAGAAGTGGCATGTCAACGTTATTGTCTTCACGATGCTTTTGCTTATCGCCCAAGACTGCCAAATTGCTATAGGCACGAGCCAAGAGAAGAGTTAATCTAAAATCTCTTTCGTCTTCTGGAATGGCTTCAATCGCCTTGATGATAGAAGAGAATTCATCATCGTCATGCCATTGGTTGAGTTGGTTGAGGAGGTCGGCTCTGGTCCATTTATTCATTATGTTCTTATCCGCGAAGGAAATTAGGAGAGGCAGCTCAAAAGAGGCGCTCTTGTAGTTCATCTCTCATAGTACTTCATTTTAGGAGAGGGAGTTTTGAGGAGTCTTCAAGTGAGAAAGACTCACATTTAGGCAAATTTTTGCCATAACTTCCTAACTCTTGTTACATCTATTTTGACGCCAATTTCACTAGAAACACGTAATATCTCTTGGATTACATTTTTATGGGGTAGGGCGTTTTGCATCTGCCCCAAATTTAACTTTAACCAGAGCTCGGCTCTCCCCCTTTTCATCAAATGACTCAACGAATTCTTTGATGAATCTCTCAGGAGCTCTCTTTTAAATAGACAAACCAAAATGAGTCTCTGCAGCCTTATTTTCCCCGCTAATAACGAACCTCAACGCGTTACTTTTGGTCTTCTTTTGGGCCGTATTCTTTTCGGTGGCATGCTTGCTACCCACGGCTACGACAAGTTGATGGCTTTCAGCACGCTCTCCACGCAGTTCCCGGATCCGATCGGTTTCGGTAGCACCGTGGCACTTTCTTTGGTGATCTTTGCTGAATTGTTCTGCGCTGTGGCTGTTATGTTCGGTCTCTTCACGCGTTTGGCTTTGATTCCGATCATCTTCAACATGTTCATGGCCATCATGGTGGCTCACCAGGGTTCCATCTTCAAGGGTGAATTACCCGCGTTGTTCCTCTTCGCCTTCGTGGTGTTGTTCATCGCTGGCCCTGGCCGCTGCTCTATCGATCAGATCTTCGCTAAGTTGCGTCGCTAATCGATTAGCTTAAAGCTTCGCTTTTAGATGCCTTCTCTTTCCTCCGAAGAGAAGGCATTTTTGCATGTGCAGAATTTTTCTTCTCATCTCCTAACCCATCCCTCTCCCTTTCTAGTTTTTCTTCCTAAAGCTCTCTATTCACATTTAGAGGCATCCTAATCAAACATTGAAGAAGATTCTTCCCTGAGGCCATAACGTTGCTATCCATCGTTTAAAGCGACATCCAGATCCTCTTATCCTAAAAGGCGTGGGACGTCATGCACCAGACGCTTCCTCCTTTAAAAGAAAACGTTTCCACTTCAGTATTTTGATTTCTTCTAAAAGAAGGTTTTTTGCCTCAAGAGTGGTTAGTGTGAAACGGGAAAAAGAGAATGCGAAAAAGGCACATCCCCCGTCCGCAGAGAATGTGCCTTGCTACCAATGCGCCCCGTTAAGCGCACTAGGTCGTTCACTTCATATTAGAAAAAGAGAGCATCCAAGCTATAAGCGCCAGGACCCGTAATGGCCAACAAGATGTAGCCAATACCGTAGAGGTAAGCGAGTTCGCGGTCAGCAAACTTAGCGCCACCATGCACAACGAAGTAAATCATCAAGAACATGAGGGCAACGCCAATAGCAGCCAACTGACCAAAGAGACCAATGATCACCAAAAGGTTCAAGAAGACTTCACCAACGATAGCGCCGAAAACAGACATCTTCTTAGAGAGACCGAACGGAGCGGGGAAGTTCTGGGACACTTCGGAGAAGTGGTTCAACTTGTAGAGACCGTGGGTCAAAAGACCAAGGCCTAACAACACACGCAAAATCAAAAGACCACCAGAAACAGCGCCTGGCAAAAGGGTCGGATGGAAAATTTCGAGAGACATAGTTCAATTCCTTTCAAAAAACTTTGGTTCTGCTGATTTTCACCTCACATCCATTTGGACGGGCAAAGTCAGCTGATCTAACAAAATGAATTCTATCCATCCTGAGCGCCTTTGGCGCTCTCTAAAAAAGGCAACTGTAATACATTACTCTTTTTAGGGAAAAGGGAATTTCTCTTAAGTCTGAGAAAAGGATTTTCATTAACCCATTGATTTTTCTGTAGAAAAAGACAATTTTGAAGTGGGATTTAGAGGGATTTACGTTTGACACAATCTGATACAATCCCCATCATTAGGGAGTGTCTTGTTCCATTTTGCGCGAAAAAGTGCATTATTGGTCTAAAAAGAAGCCTAAAAACCCGAGTTTGGTCTAAGGTTTTTAGGAAAAAAGAGCATTTTTCCTAAAAAATTTGTTGTGCGAGAGGGAAAGATAATGGTTGTAACTGCTTTGTAACAAACCAACTCTCTACGCCGTCTTCCGCCTCTCAGTACAATTATTTAACGGTTTTCCACCAAGGTTCGGTTGGGGGCGTGTAGTCCATTGAGAAACTTTCGCCAATTTTTGGCATCCAAAGCGAGTAGGGCGATACCCCTTTTTCTGCTTGGATTGCCTCCCAGCGACGGGTATATCGTTCAATCGGTTCTTTCCACGGGTGAAAGGCTAAGTCAAACTTCGCCCAGTGAATAGGCACAACGGTTTTGGCTTTAAGATCAATCGCTGCCTGAACGGATTCTTCTGGCTTCATGTGAATCTGCGCCCAAGCGTCGTTATAAGCACCATTTTCAATGAAGGCCAAATCAAATGGTCCGTAGCGGTTCCCAATATTGGCAAAGTGCCGCCCATAGCCACCGTCTCCACTAAAGAACACACGGTGTTTGCCATCGTCCACAATCCAAGCACCCCAAAGCGTATGGTTTGCGTCACCAAACATGCGTCCCGTGAAATGACGATTCGTCGTGAGCGTGAATTTAACGCCTTCCCATTCGGTGAACTCATCCCAATCGAGCTCCGTGATGCGATTTTTGGGCACGCCCCAACGCATGAGGTGTCCCGAGACACCCAACGGCACAAAGAAATGCGTTGTACGATCCTTCAGGGCTTTAATCGTTCGCCATGAGAGATGATCATAGTGATCGTGAGAGAGCACAATCGCGTCAAGCGCTGGAATATCCTCGACCTCAATAGGGTTCGCAAGCGGGAAGGGGGCTCCAGTAATCGGCACAGGTGAGGCGCGATCAAAAACAGGATCGAAAAAGAGCGTCTTTCCAGCAATGCGAAGCAGGACTGAAGAGTGTCCCAACCAGGTCGCAGTAATGCCCTCGGGAGCATCCGATGTTGCACGCTGTGCATTAAAAGGGATGTTCGGGAGTGGTTCAGCAGGGCGCTTTCCTTCAGGCGGCCAAATGACGGATTTGAGCCACTTCGTCATGCTGAGTGATTCGCCATTTTCTCCCACTGAATCGCGTGTTGAGAGTGCTGTGGCTTCAAGGTTGTGAAACACACCACCGCGATAATTGGGCGAAGCTTGAATCCGCGCCATCGTTTCCGCATCTGGCTTCCCACCAAAAGCAGGGTAGTAACGTAGGAATAACCACACGGCGGCGATCACCAAAATGGCGAAAAGAAAAAGCCACCGCAAAATCAAAAACAAAAAAGAAACTTTCATCGTTATTTTTATCGTTCGTCGTTGGTGCTTCTTATCTTAGTACAGCTTTTTGATTTAGCTAGCGAGAAAGTGTTTCATACTCTTTATCGCTCACCTCGTCTAACCACTCGTTGGATCCCGCAGGATGGCTTGCTTGCAGAGCGATATGCGAAAACCAACTATCTTTCGCCGCACCATGCCAGTGGCACACTTCCTCGGGAATCGTGACCACGTCGCCCGGCATAAGCATTTGTGCTTCTTTGCCTTTTTCTTGATACCAGCCGCGACCTGCAACGCAAAGCAGAATTTGCTGCTTGCCATGATGAATATGCCAATGATTGCGGCAACCTGGTTCAAAAGTGACATTCGCTACTTGCACGTCTCCCTGAGAAAGCACTGCCAAATAACTTTGTCCCGTGAAATACTGGGCATACGCATCGTTAGGCTCTCCTATAGGGAAGGGCATGGAACGTGCGAAAGCCTCTTTATCTTGCAATGTTGCTGTCTCTTCTTTCTCTTCAGACCAAACTTCTTTTGCCAGATTGAACGCGGCCCAAGCTTTGGGCCAACCTGCGTAGAAAGCGAGTTGCGTGATGATGGCGACAATTTCCTCACGTGTGATTCCGTTCTTTTTGGCTGTCATTAAGTGATACCGAAGTGAATTGTCGGTAATGCCTTGTGAAATGAGTGAAGTCACCGTTAAGAAGCTACGGTCACGTAACGAGAGGCTCGTATCGCTCCAAACTTTCCCAAAAAGAACATCGTCATTTAACGCTGCAAATTGCGGGGCAAAATTCCCTAAAACATCTCGACCTGCGGTTTGTTTAATCATAGTGTTATCTCCCAATTCGCTGTTTCTCTTTAGAAGAAAGCGAGTTTTCCACTTTCTATGTTCTATTAGTTTAAAAAAGGGATTCGCTGAAAAGAATGCCTAAAAGGCATAAGAGCTATCGAATTTTTCTCTAGTTTTAAGCGCTCGTTTTCGCACAAAAGCTTATTTGTTCTGGCTTTCTTTATATCTATGCCTATAAAGCATTAATTCTTATAAAAATAAAGTAATTTACATAGATCAACCTTCTCTATACACTCCTTTCTATCAAAAAGTACTTAGGTGGAGTTATGAACTCAAACACTCTCTTAAACCCGAGCGCTAGTTTGCACTCACGCCGCTCGGTACTTATTAAAACAGCTCAACTTGGATTGGCCACGCTAGCCTCTAGTCCACTCTCACTAGCGGCCCCAGTTGCGCACGCTAATACGCGAAAAACACAAGGAACAACTATGCTTGAAACGATTAAACCTGCCTCTTTGGCACTCACTCAAGAATGGGACAAAATTTTCCCGAAAAGCAACAAAGTGACGCACCGCAAAGTCACCTTCATGAACCGTTTTGGTCTCACACTTGCCGCAGACCTCTATATGCCGAAAGAGCTCTCCGCTGGTAAGCATGCTGCGATTGCTGTTTCGGGACCTTTTGGCGCTGTGAAAGAACAGTCTTCTGGTTTCCACGCGCAAACGTTAGCTGAACGCGGTTGGATTACGATCGCTTTTGATCCCGCCTTCACAGGGGAGAGCGGAGGCTTCCCTCACAATATTGCCGCTGGCGACATTAATACTGAGGACTTTTCCGCAGCAGTGGACTTCTTGGTCACACTCCCAGAAGTTGACGAAAACCGTATTGGTATTCTCGGGATTTGCGGTTGGGGTGGTATGGCGTTAAACGCCGCGACTGTTGACCCTCGCATTCGGGCCACGGTCACCACAACGATGTACGACATGTCACGAGTCATGAGCAACGGCTACAACGATGTTGCTGACTCGGCAGAAGCTCGTCAGGCACAGCGTAAAGCCATCGCAGAGATTCGCACGAAAAATGCCAAAGCAGGCACTTTCGCTGCAGGTACACCAGGCTTACCTGAAACACTCAAAGGGGATGAAGCGCAGTTTGTGAAAGACTATTGGGAATACTACAAGACGCCCAGAGGCTTTCATGCGCGATCGATCAACTCCAATGGAGCTTGGAATCCTTTGACACCGCTCTCTTTCATCAATATGCCGCTTCTGCGCTACATCGATGAAATTGAAACACCTGTTTTGATGCTCCACGGCGAAAAGGCACACAGCCGGTACTTCTCTGAAGATGCGTTTAAACGCTTGAAAGGCACGAATAAAGAACTCTACATTGTGGCTGGTGCTAACCACACTGACCTTTACGACAAGAAAGTGCCGTTTGAAAAAATCGATGCTTTCTATGCGAGCACTTTAGGTCGTTAACCAAAGTGCTTCCCTTTCTCTACATCGCCTCAGTTTCTCCTTTTGAGGCGAGTAGGGGAAGAGTCCTCTTACACTCTACTTATTGAAAGGTTTTTATGTTAATTGACGTCCCACAGGATAAGTCCTACGCGCTTCTCACTGGTGGCCCTACAGTCTTCGTGACCTCACGCAGCCCAGAAGGGCGCGACTCCACGAAAAACATTCTCGCATCAGGAGAATTTGGCATTTCGGTTCCTGGAACTTCTTTACGAAAAGGACTCGTTGCCTCCGGTTCGATTCATGCCCGTGAGATTACGGAAGATAAATTCGCTTACGCGAAGTTAGACAAGCTTTCTGCTCGCGTCATCAAAGCGCCCCTCGTTAAGGGGGCACTAGCTCACCTTGAATGTCGTATTGTGGATCACGATCTTTTTGCTCGCACGGGTATTGCTATCGCTGATGTCGTTTCAGCTCAAGTTGAAGCGGACTACTGGGATGGTGAGAGCATCATTTGTGAAGGTCGTCCAGAACAAACATTGCACAGTGCTAGTGCGGGCACTTATTTTCCACGTGGTCATGTGCAGTCTTGGTACTTGCCTTAATAGATCACACTCAACTAGCAAGTAATGAACTAGCTAGTTGAGTTTTTTCTTGTACAAGACAATTTAGCCAAAACGTTTTTTTAGGGCTTCTAGCACAATGGCTGAAGCAGGGGAGAAGATTTTTGACTTTTTCCAAACCACGTGCGCTGCTGCTTCAAGTCTGGGCTCCAGAGGCCGGAAAACGAGGTTCGTTTCAGTATTCACTAGCCCCTCTAGTCCAATAAGGTATCCCATGTGACGCTGTACCATTAGCGCAGCATTGAATATGAGGTTAAAAGTGCCCACTACATTGAGCGATTCAAACGTCTCGCCAAACCACTCCTGAAACGGATTGCCAACTTGCCGTTGGTAAATCGCCTGACGAGAGCAAATCAAAGGAAGCTCTTTGAGATCTTCTTTCTTGATTGTCTTCTTTTTCGCTAGTGGTACATCCGGCGGCATTACTACACCCCAGGCGTCTTTATGAGGAAGGCGCACGGATTCATAGTGCGTAAGGTTAAAAGGTTCTATCACGAGAGCAAAATCAATCAAGCCTTTTTCAAGACGCTCGATCATATCGTCTGCATTACCACTGTGGAGATGAAAGTGAACACCAGGGTAGGTCGCACGAACTTCACTCAAAATATCAGCAATATGGTCCATCGCTAGCGTTTCGCCACCGCCAATGTGCACGTGTCCCGCAAGATTTTCCTTCATCTCGCGGAATTCTTCTTTGGTCTTATTAGCTAGTGTGAGCATTTCTTCCGCACGTTGCTTTAAAAAGCGACCAGCGGGCGTAAGTTCCACGTGTCGCGGATGACGCACAAAAAGGAGGTCTCCCAATTCATCTTCCAGTTCTTGGATCTGGCGAGAAAGCGTCGGTTGCGTGAGATGCAATAAGTTTGCAGCTCGGCTGAAATTTCTTTCATTAGCAACCGCTAAAAAATAACGCAGTACACGTAAATCCATGGCAAAACATCCTTTGTGATCAAGCACACAGAGCCTAATATCTTTTTTACCACACTGAAGAAGATTTTGCCTCAAAGAAAAGGAAAGAGGCTGGGTCGAGGGAGTCTTTTACGGGACTCTTAGAAACTCCAAAACCTGGGCTTTTTCTCGTAAAATTTTAATATTCAACATAAGTGTTATTATGTTAATTAAAAATTGGGTTCAAAACACGGTTTTTGAGACCTCCGATCTTCTTTCTTTTTGCTATTCTGTACTAATCGTCCCCGACCAGTCCATTCTTGAACTGACCGCTACATCTAATCCAACTCATTAGGAGCACTTTGATGAGTGACTACGTTTTGCCTACCGAATCCGTCATTGCCTGGCGTCGACACCTCCACCAGCATCCAGAGCTGAGTTTTCATGAAACGAAAACAGCTGACTACATCGCAGGTGTCTTAGAAGGTATTGATGGGCTCAAGGTTGAACGCCCAACACCCACCATCATTGTTGCAACGTTGGATGGCCTTGCTGGTAAAGGCAAAACCCTTGCTTTCCGCGCCGATACCGATGCGCTTCCTGTGCTAGAAGAAAACGACCTCCCCTTTAAGTCGCAAACCCCTGGTGTGATGCACGCTTGCGGCCACGATATGCACTCTGCCATGCTGATGGGCACGGCACTCGTTCTCTCCGAAATGCGTGATCGTCTCAAAGGGCGGGTGAAATTTATCTTTCAACCTGCTGAAGAAATGCCACCAGGAGGCGCAATTGAAGTGATCAAGGTCGGTGCATTGGAAGGCGTTGACCACTGCTTTGGTTTACATGTGTTGCCTGGTAAACTCGGCAAACTGCGCATTTTCACCGATCGTATGGCAAGTACGAGCTGCGACTCATGCAATATCAAGATTCAGGGACAGGGCTCCCATGGTTCTACCCCTCACCTCTCGATTGACCCAATTTTGGTAGGTGCTCAAATTATTGAAGCACTACACACGATCGTCTCGCGCAACATTAGCCCAGAACATTTTGCTGTGGTCTCCCCTAACGTTTTCCGTGGTGGCAATGCGGTTAACGTCATTCCCGATACGGCTGAAATTGGTGTCAATATCCGTACAAAAGACAATGTGGATCGTCAGCTCATTCTGGAGCGCGTTGAGCAGCTCGCTAAAGGCATTGGCGAAAACAATAACGCTAAAGTCACGGTGGAATGGTTACCTGGTTACGATGCTATTGAGCAAGACCTTGACCTGGTGAAAGAAGTGACCGACTTGGCCGTCAAAGAATTAGGTGAAGAAAACGTCATCTTTAGCGGGGCTTTCACGGCCAGTGAAGACTTCTCGGAATATTCCAAAGTCGTGGATTCTTGCATGTATATGGCGCTCTCCTGTGGGGACGCAACTGAGGGCTGTGGTTTCATGAACCATCATCCAAAATTTAACCCGCAAGAAGGCTGCTTAGACGTTGGCGTGCAAATGGAAGTCGCCATTGCAAGGCACTTTCTTGAAGCGAAATAATTTTTCGTGTTAGTTGAAAAGCCGTGGTTTTCTGCCACGGCTTTTTCATCTTCATCACAAATTTTCAATCAACTCTTCAATCACAGGGAGAATACCCTTGGCAAGCGCTTCATGGTCTCCTAGGGAGAGATGGACGCCATCGGTATCGTGCGCGACAGGCACAACTGATGCGGCATCAAAGAAGACAACGCCCTTCTCTTCCGCCAGAGCTTTCAGATGCTCTGCAAACTGGGCAGAAGGTTTATCGCCATTGGGGAAAAAGCGTTCATTCGGCGTCCCAGCGAGTTCAATATGAGGCGGCGCTACAATCAGAATCTGTGGCGCATGGTAAAACGTGAGCTCACGCCATGAAATATCCTCTTGCGTCACTTCGATGAGTCGACGCACACCCTCTGTTGCTTCCTCGGCGGTTTTGTTGAGCTGATAGTTGAAGTCGTTCGTGCCCAACATGATGACAAGGATTTCTACTGGCATCACACGGGAAAGCGCTGCTGGAAGCCAAGTCACACCATTGAGAAGCGAACCAGGCATACTCCCTGTGCCATTCCCTCTGGCTGGAGGACGGTCAAAAGCAGTCGTACGACCACTCAACCCATCAATTTCCACAATCGCTTTTTCTTTAAGTGCTTCGGCTAAACGCCCGCCCCACGTTTGCTGTACTGGCCAGCGTACAATGGTGCCATCTTCGAGCTCATGCCAGCCGTAGGTGTTTGAGTCCCCATAAAGCAGGACGGTTGGTCGGAAAAAACGGTCTTCTGTCATCGCACACCCTCCCAAAAAAGTGGCGTTGTCAACAAAAACGGTTCGAGAATAATATATCGCCCGCCTAATTTTCAGACAATCCATTAGGCGGGCGAATTTGTGTCTTTTAACGAAATATTGAGGTATCCGTTCTTTTCTTAGGAAAAGTGGTTAGCTCCTTCTTTTAGAGGTGAATCACTTCTTCGAGCACGCCCCAATAAGCAATCCAAGCAGCGACAGAACACCACACGGCAAAACGTGTAGTTTTCTCAAAGAACGCTTCCTGTGCATGCGTCTTTGCGCTCTGGCGTAACAAAAGAGTACCTAGTCCCATTGCAGTCGCGAGCGGAATGACGGTGAGGATATAGCTAAAGTTCCCCCACGTAGCGAGCGCGGCTGCAAAATAGATTTCATCATGCCGAAGTTGATCACGACCAAGAAGGAAGAACGCGACCACGTTGACAAAATAAAGCGTCGCTAACGTGAGGAATCCAGAGGTGGCTCTTTCCCAAAGCGGAATATAAGCAGAGAGTTCAGCGGTGGTCACTCCGAAGAGTTGGTGCATCCACCCTGTCAAAAGGCCCGTTGCAGCGAGGAGAATCGGAACAAAGAAAGGAATACGCCCTTCTTTTAACTCAAACTGCAAAGCCCCCAGAAGCAAAAAAGAAAACCACCACAAATGCATGGCCTGCCAAACGGGACCATGCGACAAACGCTCGCTAAACAAACAGATGATTGTGACGAGAGTTAGAGCGCCAGCATAAAAGGCCGTAGAGACGAGTTGTTTTCCGGGTTGTTTCATGGAGAGAAGAAGCGCAGTCATAAGTTTCGGTTAATGATAATGATTCTCAATTGCATTTAACCTAAGTGTATCTGCTCTTCTCCTTCTCGTCAAGTAATTATCAGCTAGTTATGCTGAGAGACAGGGCTTTTAAGAAAACTGCAGCAAGACTCAACCAAAAACCCAGGCGTACTGACGTAAACGCGCCATGTCGCAATTTGGATATGACTGCACTCGCTACGCCAATCAAAGCTGCGACAAAAAGGACGTTGAGAAGTTCCACAAAAGAACACCACGCGCCGAGAGCCATTAAGAACTTAATATCCCCCCACCCTAACTGCTGCTGATGAGAGAGGCGCTCAAAAAGAAACTTCACGAGGCTAAAGAGTATGGCACTCGCGCCCATCGCCACCAGGCGATCCGTGAGTGTCACCGCATCGGTAATACCGTGCGCAGGAAGTCCTACATAGGTCTCTAATACGCCTAAGAGAAGCCCTAAAAGCGCCAATATGAAAAGCACCGCGTTGGGAATTCGGCGCGAAAAGAAGTCCGTGAGCCCCGCTTCAAGCGTCAGAGCGCTAAAAACCAAAAGTTCTAGGGCAACAAGAGGGCCGTCTTCCCAAGGGCGCGGAGCCCAAAGAAAAAACACCACAAGTGCCGAGCAGGCAGCGGTTAAAAGCCAAAGCTGTAAACGATGGGACGCCTTCATTTAGAACCCCGACTCACGAAGAATCACAGCCCACGCGTGGCGCAAGAGGTCTCCCGCAAGGCTACTACTTTCCGCATCAATCACCACGTGGCCACGCACAACACCAAGTCCTGCGGTATCGTAGCGCCCGTTGGCCGTTTCTTTAAGCGTTAACGGTTCCGTTGCGGCAAGACGCAAGCGGTACTGCGCTTCCTTAGTGGCATAGGCATGCCCCGCATCAATCCCGACCGCTTTAGCTGCACGATCAGAGGCCATCACCGTAGTGACTTCCCCACCAAACTGCGAGGCGAGTTCCATAGCGCTCCCCATATGAAGCGTTGCCATAGTGTCGATTTCGGTGAGCGTCAATTCCACACTTTTGCGGCTCAAATCATCGGGAATAAAAACCGCTTTCGCACCAGTTTCTAATCGGTAAAGCGCCTTTTCATTCACGTAGCCCCAAGCAATTTCATTCAAGGTCAACGTTTTTTCTGCCCCTTCTGTGCCATTCACTTCAAGAACGCGGGCAACTCCTTCTTTCGCGCTCACCCATTCGCCCACTCGCAGGTCGGGATTTACTTCCACCACGACGCCATTAAAAGGGCTACGAATCGTGAGCGCATCCACGCGGTCGTTCAACTCACGCAGACGCACCACAAGCGCTTCACGCTCTCGTGTCGCAACAGGTACCTCCTGCGCACTATCGCGGCTCACGCGTAAATAGCTAATACGCCAGTCAAGAAGCGCCAACTCCGAGCGCAAACTTTCTTGTTCGTGCACTAATGAGGGAGAAGCAAGTGTAAAGAGCGCATCACCCTTTTTCACGTATGCACCCCGCGTAGCGAGGATCTTCGTGATCTGAGCGGGTTCTGTCACATAAAGCGCAGATTCGTTGGCAAAACGCAAAATTGCAGGCGCACTCACCTCGTGCGACCATGGGAAAAAGAGAATCATCCCTGCGCCAAAAATCATCACAAAAAGACTTGTGCAGGCTCTCAGCGAGAGAGGCTTACCCCAAAGGGCTTTTATCCAGTAGAGAACTTCTTTCATAATCGGCCAGAGCACAAAAACCGTGATTTCAACGCAAAAGAGGATAATCCCCAAAACTTTAAAGAACGCATAGTAAACGAGCGCCGCAATCCCTAAGAAGAGGAAGAATCGATAAAGCCACGTTGCCCATGCATAAAGGATTAACCCCCTATCTAGCCCCGTGGGGAACTGTTCGGGTTTAGCCGCTCCAAATCCAAAGAGCCATTCGCGCAACGCATGCTTGGTGTGGGCAAAACTACGTTGATGAAGGTTCGCCACACCAATCGAATCGGAAAGGAAGTAATAGCCGTCAAAACGCATGAAGGGCATCATGTTGATGGAAAGCGACATAATCCATGTGGTGGTCGCAAGCAAAAAGGCGCTACTTTTTAAAAATCCATCAGGGAGTAAACACCAGGCAAGTGCCGCCCAAGCCCCAAGACTCATTTCACTCATAACGCCTGCAACCACTACTAAGAGTCGTTCTCGGCGACTTGAGAGCCGCCATGCGGCAGTAGTGTCGGTATAAAGCAGTGGCATCATCACCATGAAAGCCACCCCCATACTCGGAATCTTGCAACCAAAGGATTTCGCCATATAGGCGTGTCCACACTCATGGATGATTTTCGTAAAAAGGAGCGTCATCCCTGCAAAGAGTGCCCCCTGCCAAGTCATAAAGTGTTCTGCGGTATGAAGAAACGTCTCCCACTGGCGAGAAATCAAAATGAGCGCAAGAAGGGCAACGATTGCCGTGAGAATCAAAAAACCACGACGCAAAAAGACACGTTCAACAAAAGGCAAAGTGGCATCCAAAAAGCGATCGGGATGCACGAGCGGAATGCGGAAAAAGAGATAGTGGTGAAGGAGAAACTTCCAGAGACTCGTACGAGGACGTTGCGCTTCAAGCCCAATCAAGCGAGCGCTTGTTTCCTCTTCAGCGGTAAGGGACTGTGCAAGGAGAAAGCGCTTAAATTGCTCGACTTCGTCCATCTCTACACGAAGAAGCGTCTCGCGCGCGATACGTGCACAAAGTCCCGAGGCGGTTTGATTCGCCCAACGAATCAGCATCTCATACTGGCGGTAGCCCAACTGGAAAAAGCGATCGCGCACTGGGTCTTCAATTACCCAAGTGGGCGAGCCATCATAAGCACGAGGCCCCTCGTGAAGACGGAGGTCCTCACGAAGCGCAGGGAGTTGAGGCTCTTTTTGAGCCCCCATCCCTTTCGCAAACGGCATGCCTCGAGAAGCGTTGAGCGTCACCGCCATGTCTTAGACTCCTAACCAGCGACGCACCACAGAAAGCGGTTTTCTCAAGAGATAAAGCCCTAAGGCCGTACGTTCCCCGTAGAATTTCGCTGTGCCACGAAGGCCAATACGAAGGCGTTTGGCGTCTTCTTCGCTCATCGTAAAGCTAGCGCGAGCGCGATAGGCGAGCACGCCTTCAGCGGTGGGCTCTGCACGGTAAGCAACGTAGGTGAGCTTAGCTTCCACCGGGTTGGTGGGCTCCACGTTCATAAAAAAGCGCACTTCCGCGCCTTCTGGGAGCGCTACCGCATCGGCAATCGGGATTTCCGCCTCAAGGACCATATCCTTGGGACTGGCAATCGTCATGATGCGTTCCCCTAGTGCCACAGGGCGACCGCTCCACTCATCTTTATTGGCAAAAATTGCCAGACCGTCTTGCTCAGCGCGCACTTCGGTACGGTCAAATTCACGCGTGTAGTAGGCAACATCACTTTGTGCCTGATCGCGTTTACGCTTGATGACGCCTAGCGCCATCTTGCTCTTATCGTCAAAAAACGCTTCTTGCTCACTCTGACGAAGCTGTGCCTGAGCGACAGCAAGCGCTTGTTCTGCTGCTTGCAGCTGCCCCTTTAGTTCTCGTGCGTCCATACGGAAAAGGAGATCTCCTTTCTTAATCTCAGCGTTGGGATTGACCATCACTTCGGCCACTACCCCAGCCAAGGGAGCACGTACCGTAAAAGGATTTTCTGCCACGATTTCCGCGGGTGCTAGCACACTTTGCGAAACAGGGAAAGCCAAAATCGCGAGGGCTGCTACGGCAATCCCCACGCGCACGGCACGGTGTCGTGTCCAACGCCAACTGCGTTTCGTCGCTTGCCAAAGCCCTTTCTCGCCCATCCAATCCGAGCGACCCGCCTTTTGAGCAGCCCAAGCGTCCGCCAAAACACTCGCCCAAAGTTTCATGAGCGAGATATCGGTTTCTTGATAGGGTGTTTCGCTAAAAAAGACAACGCCAGCCTCGATCGCTTTGACGCGAGCACTGGGTTCAGCGGCTAAAGGCAACGACACCCAAAGGGCATAGGGAGGAAAGTATTGACGCCACTTCTCGGCATCCGCTTCAGCAAGTCCCGCCACACCAAAACCTAAAACGATCGGTTCAGCGGGGCCTCTGAGAATCGGCTTTTGGACAAGATGTTCGTTCGCAAAACGATCAAAGAAATCGGTAAGCCACTGGGAGAAGACCCCGTGGTGCGCCACTTCATTGCTCCCTGAAACGGCTTCAAGTGTCCCCTTTCCTACGCCTGCTTCTGGGCGCCACCAAAGGGCGGCTTGACGATAGGTAAGGACACTTCTTGTATCGTTAAGGGCAATAAAAGTGAGCGCCTTTCGGCTTGGTGAGTGACGAAGTCGCTCACTTAACCGAATAAAGCGCTCTAAACGCAAAGTACTTTCGTGAGAAGTCTGAAGTGCCTCTCGCAACGCTTGAAACGTTGGATGGGCACTAATGGGCTTCTCTCGAGACTCAGAAGAGGAATTCTGCGGGGTCTCAGCCATGCTCAAATTTTTCCTTTTAGGGAGGAGCGAACTTTAGTGGGTGCGGATTGTCCCACTCATACCAGGAAGAAGCGGTAAGGGAGCACCCTCCGCCTTCCCTCCCTGGGGATTAACACTACGCAGAATTTTACCAGTGACTTTCACCGATTGGCTCACTGGGTCAATATTCCCTGCGATATGCGTGACTTCAACCGATTCAATCGAGCCAGTTTCATCAACTTCAAGCGTTAAAAGACTGCCCACTTTGAGCGTGCGAAGCATAGCGGAAGGCAAAATCGTTTCCACTTCAAAGCCACTATCGTCAAAGAGTGTAAAGAGTTTACTCCCCTCGCCCACAAACTCATGAGGCTTCACAAAGACTTCGCCCACAATGCCACCAAAGGGAGCCGTGAAACTGCACTTATCGACTTTCAAGCGTTCAATCTGCGATTCAGCCTGAGCGACCTGTACGCCAGCGCGTGCATCGGCAAAGTCACCCTGACTAATCGAATTGAGTTTTTTCAATTCAGAAGCGTTTTTCCAACGATTGCTCGCAGCAGCTTCTGCTGCCTGAGCGCGACGCAACTGCGCCTTTGCGCCAGAGCAGTCATAAGTGAGGAGCACTTCGCCCGCTTTAAAACGATCACCATCGTGCACTTTCACCGCATCGATGCGACCTTGCACCTCGCTAGAAATCACTGCCTGATGAATCGCTTTAATCTGCGCGCGGTACTGAGGGGCGGAGAGCCCCTCAGCTGAGGCAGCGAGAACTTGCGTCCCCGCCATCAGCATTAGCCCCAGACCACACAACGTTTTTTGTAAAGAAAACATCGTTTGATTTTCTCAATATAGAGTTATTCGCCGCTACGCAAGGAGCCAAGGCTTTCCCAAGGCATGCCACGCACGAGGCGAACGGCCGTACGACCATCGTCACCAGCGGGGGCTTCAGAAGAGCCCTCTTCGCTCACTTCCCAGCCAGTGGCTTTAGAAGTAGCAGACGGGTGCACCTGAGAGCCGTAGAGCGTGTTCATCAAAGCGCCATCAGCCACCGCACGGTCCTGAGCAGCAATCGCTTCAGCGATGCCCATCAAGGAGTGGTTCTTCACGGTATCGGGCACCGTATCAAAACCAGCGGCCTGGTAGATGGCGTCCTGAGCGTTGATCATTTCAGCGTAGCTCAAGTCACGAGCGCGCTTAGCGAGCAAGGTTTCGACGTGCGTACGCACGGCTTCGAGCTTCGTTTCGGTACGGCTACGATAGGCGTTGTCGACCTGTTCGTTAATCGAATTCTGCACGCGGGAGATTTCATCAGCGCGCTTAAAGAGGCGTTCGGCGGCAAAGCGCTGGTGCCAAGCAATATGCACCTGAGAGAGCACGCTCATACGGATGGCCTGACGGCGAAGCGGAGCGAGTTCTTCACGGAGTTCAGCCCCCTTCATGATGGAAGGAATCTGGAAGAGGCTCAACAAGTTCCAACTCACCTGCGTACCAACGTCAGCCCAATGATCGTTCACCAAGTACTTGTTGCTGTCATAGTGAATGCCAGAGAAGAGCGAGACATTCGGGAAGAGCTTCAAAATAGCCATACGGGTTTCGAGCACCGCGTTACGAGCCAAATAGCTTTCTTCACGCAATTCTGGACGACGAACCATAGCGAGCACTTCCAAGTCGCTCAACTTGTAGGGCATCTTGGGCACAGCGTACTGCTGCTCGGTGGGAAGCGCCAATTCAAACGGCGTGCCAGGCTGCAAGTTCATCAACGTAGCGAGCTTAGACTTCGCTTTGATCAATTCGTCGTCAAGCGTTTCCAACTGGCGAACCAAATTCAAAAGTTCACGCTGATAGCGAAGCGCATCCAACGGTTTCACCAAGCGGCGTTCTTCCGTTGCCTTCGACTGGGCGAGTGCAGTCTGGGCTTCATCCAAAGCGGCCTTCACTTCATCACGAAGTTGTTCAGCAGAGACGGCAGAGAGCCAAGCAGCACGGGTCTGACGAGCAATGTCAGCCACCACACGGCGACGGCGTTCTTCAGCGGCGTGAGCCTTGTTGCCACTGGCCTTTGCTTCGTAGTAGCTCAAACCAAAGTCCAAAACGTTCCAGGAGAGTTCGAGACCAGCGGTCGTGCCGTCACGTTCACTGCTCTTAGAAGGCACCAAGGACTGCTGACCCGTTGCCAAGCTTTCGCTCGAAGAGGCGAGATCGTTATCACGATCGCGGTAACCAGCACTTGCCGTCAACTTCGGCAAAAGGCTCATGCTCTGCACATCAGCGATGTTTTCAGCAATGGCGCGTTCCATCATGGAGAGGCGATGTTCGAGGTTGTACTTAATCGCACGAGCGATGGCTTCTTCCATCGTGATCGGAGCAGTCACAGGTTCCTGAGACTTGTACATCTGCTGCTGATCGAGCTGAGCGATAGCGATCATATCTTCAGTGGAAAGCTTTTCCGGTGCCATCACCGAGCAACCAGTCAAACCAATCACAAGGGCGCAACTCACGAAAAGCGAAACTCGGGAGCGCTGAGGACGGCGGGAAGTATTTTGCTGATTCATAATCAAGACCTAACAGTAAAAAAAGAGGCTTAAATAAAAAGGTTCCAAGTGGGGCTAGGCTTCCCTAGCCCCGGTAAATGTTGTTCTTATGAGGCTTTGGTGCTCACCTTCCCCATTAACGGGGTAGAGGTAAAGAGCGTCTCACGAGCAAGTTGTTCAGAAAGCGAGGTTGCACCTGTTGGAGCGCGACCCGTGGTGACACCTTCAAGACCCACCTCTTCGAGAAGAGCCTGAAGTTCGGCATCCACCGCTTCAGCAACCTGAGGAGCAGCTACATCGGTCTCAGCAGCAGTCGCTGGCGTGGCTGGCTTACTTTCAGGAAGCATCGTTTCAATCGCTCGTTCGACACGCATTTCAAGCGCGCGGTCACGACGCTGATTGAGTTCGGTTTCACGAGCCTTGTCGTTCACACGAAGCATTTCAAAGAGCCCTTCGGCATCCGTCATGCGTGGCGTGAAGTCGGCAGACTTGAATTCCACAATGTTGCCCACCCCAAAGAGCGGCGTAAAAGCAGCCACATCGACTCGCAGAACGAGCGGATGGAATTGCTGGCGTTCAATGTCGCTCGGGAAGTCACCATCGCGAAGGTCTTCCAGACCCTGACCAAAGTCTTCTGGCCAGAGGGAAGGATCGGCGCTAGAAACACTCGGCACACGGAGAAGCACATTGATTTCGCGAATCGTGCTTTCACCAAATTCATCAGTGGCTTCAATCGAAAGCTTGAAGCTCGTTTCTGTGTCAACTTGACCCGAGAGCGTGCCCGTAGCTTCATCGAAGCTCACCCCTTCAGGGAGTACTTCAGGATTGAGCAACTTCACCGTTACCTTGTCACCTTCCGCATCAGTGAAGAGCGGTGCGAGCGGCGTGCTGAACTGGGATTCCACCCCAAAGTCAATCGCATCCGTGTTGGCAACTGGCGCACTGTTGTCACGCATGATCACCGTGAAGGTGTACGTGGTGCTCAGACCATGAGAATCGGTCGCGGTGAGCGTGAATTTCAATTCGCGCGGATTCACCGTTTCTTTTTCTTCATCGTCCGTACCCGTGTTGTCGTCGCTACCACCATTTTCATCAGAGGTCACTTCTTTGATCGTGCCCTTACCGAAAATCAAGCCCGTATCAGCGTTGTAAGAGAACCCTTCCGGAGCAGAATCCAAGGTCACGGTAAATTCGTCACCATCAGGATCCTTGAAGAAGTCCTTAGCGCTAAACGAGGTTTCACGATCCACGATGATGGTGGGCAACTCGACCGTCTTATTGACAACTGGCGCATTGTTACCACGCACCGTGAAGGTGAAGGTGTAGCGAACCGGATCGTTCGTGCCGTCGTTCGCAACAAGCGTGAGTTTGTAGTTACCTAGCTCAAGAGCCGTACCCGAGAGCGTGCCCGTTGCAGGATCAAAACTCATGCCAGAAGGTAACGTGCCTTCTAAGCTATAAGTGAGCTCTTCACCGCTCGGATCCTTAATCCAATCCTTCATCGGAACGGAAACGTTTTCACCAAAGAGCGCCTTGGGTACCGTGATATCGTCACTCACCACAGGAGCCTGATTGGCTACTACACTCAACTTCACCGTGCCCGTTGCCGTTTCGCCAGAGGCGTCAGTTGCCGTGAAGGCAATCGTGAAGGTGCCTGCGAGCTTGGGCGTGCCGCTAAAGCTCTTCGATTCAGCATTCCAAGTGAGGCCTAAATCAGCCAAGCTCACGGTCTTTCCGGAAGCATCAGTAACGGTTGTCGGCTGCACGGTGAGACCATCAAAGTCATCCGTAAAGAGATCAGCTGGCACTGCCACAGGTTCTGCAATCGGGAGATTCTGTTCACCAGCAGCAATCGTCAAGTTGGCGTGTTCCGTATTGAACTCTGGCGCATCGTTAGCGATTTCAACCGTAAACGTTGCAGGTTCAGACTTCGCACCGTACTGGTCAACCGCCACGATCGTCACCGTGAAGGTTCCGCTAGCAGCTGGTGTACCCTGGAGGTGTCCATCAACAACGGAGATGCCAGGTGGCAAGTCCGTAACTTCAAAGGTTGGAATCGTGTGACCTTCTGGATCGGTAAAGATCGAGGTGAGATCAAAGTCCACTGCTTCGCGACCAGCCATAGCTGGCAATTGAGCCGCGTCATTCAAAACTGGTGGATCGTTTTCTACCACCAATTTCACTGTAGTCGTCACTTCCAAACCCTTAGCGTCCTTAGCAGTGACAGTAACTGTGAATTCACCAGACTGAGTCGGTGTACCCGAAAGGACACCTGCTTCGCTCAACGTCAAACCTTCTGGCAAATCAGTTGCTGTCAACGTCAGAGCATCCCCATCAGGATCCGAGAAAAGACCAGACCAGTTGGTGTTCACGGCCGTACCTGCTCGAGCAGTATCTGGCGTAAAGGCATCTACCACCACAGGAGGACGGTTAGCAGTACTGCTGATATCGAGCGTAAATGTGTGTTCGCTAGTAGCGCCGTACGGGTCAGTAGCCTTCAACGTAAGCGTCACTTCGCCTTCGGTCGTCGGGGCTGTACCCTTGATACTCATCGTCTTCGCATCAAAGGTGAGACCTTCTGGCAAACCAGTCATTTCCAAAGTGAGCGTCCCGCCTTCAGGATCCTTGAAGATATCGACAGGCAAGCGCAACGTCACATCAAGACCAGGATAGACTTCAACGGAATAATCATCGCCTTGCGTCCATTCTGGAGCCAAATTCACAAAGACGTTGACCGCCTTTTCTAACGTGAAGAGCGTACGATCCTGAGAATCTTTCACCGACATGTCAAAGTCAGCGCTACCACCAGCCGTGGTCTTATAGACCACATTCTGGAAGACTTCGCTCACAGTTTCCTGCGTTGTATCAGCAACAAACTTAAGCGTCAAGACCCCGTTTTCACTCGTCCAATCGGCAATTTTCACGCCATTCTTCTGCACTTCCGTGCCGCTTAACGTGTAGTCACCGTCCTTCAAGCTGTAGGTAGCTGTGCTATCCGTGCTCTTCAATTCCCAACTGAGTGTAGTTACATCAAGAGAATCGCTAAAACGAGTCGTGACTTTAGGCAAAATCTGCGCGCCATCCGTTTCGTTATAGGGAACGGTCTTTTCTCCAGGATTATCGATAGAAACGTCAGCCATCTTCACGAAGAGCGCGCCTTCGGTCGATTTCTCACCGTCGCTCACAGAGATGGACAACTTAACCATATCTTGGCCCATGTCTTCATTGCTGTAGAGCACATGGCGCATCACATCCTTGGCCTTAGCCGCGGCAATCGTACTCGAGAAGGTGAGCGTTAATTTGCCATTTTCTACTGTCCAATCAGCGATAGCGGTACTACCTTCGTAAACTTTACCGTTTTCAACACGGTAGTCGCCTGTTAGGTTATAGGTATCCTTGGCGTTAGCTTCCCCAGAGCGCACGACTGTTAGGGAAACACCCTTATAGTCATTAGAAAGGTCGTCTTCGGCGTCGCTCACCGTCAAGCTACTACCGATCGAAGCGCCTTCACCTGTGTAGTAACTCACTGCCCCAACCTGAGCAACCGAAACCCCTTGACCAACATAGAGACCACCCCAAAGAAGTGTCTTTCCATCAGGACTGATATCGAGGTTGCTACTATGGATATATTGCGAGGAAGCGACGCTGCCCGACTTCGTCAAAGTTCCGTCCTCACCAACCGACAAGTAAATAACTTCTCGGACCTGATAGCCACCGAAATACACCGTCGATTCATCTGGTGAGAGTTGAATATGCGCTTGAATGGCAGCAAATCCAGAAAGGGCCGCAGTGGTATGTTTGAGAACATAGTCGCTACCCTCTTTGAAATAAACCTCAACCTTGACACCAGTCGTCAAAGCGTAGATCTTGCTGCCATCTGCACTGATCTCGATATCGTACAGAGAAGCCCCTGTTGTGATTTTGTTCACAAATGTGAGTTTCCCAGTGTCGCTATCGCGACTAAAGACAGAAATGCTCTTTTCACTACGATTGGCCACAAAGACCTGCGTGCCGTCCTTAGTAATCTCAAGAGCAGAAGGCTTGTTAATATCAGCAGAGTCAATGACTTGTTCAAAAGTCAAATAACCATAGTCATCAATACTAAAGACACCGATCGCACTCTTAGCGGCAGCACCCAGTGCATTCGTCCCATTGATGGTATAAAGCGTCTTCCCATCTGCACTAACGACAATGTCAGAAACCCAACCATCAAGACCAGCTACACCGTCTTCACCCTGTGTAGCGACCTTACCTTCATAGTAAAAACCGCCATCATCAGTGCGAGAAAACTTCACTAAACTGTACTGATTTGCATCCGTGTCGTAGCCAGCAACCCAAACCGACTTCCCATCGGGGCTGAACGCAACGGCAGAAATACGCTGAAGCCAGGGCGTATCTTCGCTCTGGGAGAATTTTTCAACAAACTTCATTTCGCCAGTTTCTGGGTCACGCTGATAGACAAAGAGAGTCGAAGTCCCTGAACTACCGTTATAACCACCAGACGAGCCTACAGTAATGGCCATTTTGCCATCTGGAGAGAACTTCACCACATTGGTGTAGTCTCCAGTCGTTTCACTGAGCTCACCCTTTAGAGCAAAAGCGGTTGCATTAAAAGCACCATCGATCACTAAGTTAGGAGTCGTGTTCATATCCAACGTGATCGTCGTGGTGATGTTGGGATTAGCAGTGTCATCCCCATTACCAGCCGTACCACCATTGTCGCGAACTTCAGCAATCGTAAATGTACGCGTGCCGCTTAAGCCTAAGGTGGTTTGCCCCGCTACGCTACTGTTTCGGTACTGAACACCCGAGAGCAAATTACCCGCATCACTAACGGAAATTCCGTTTGCGGACTCAAGGACTAGCGATGCCGTGTTATCAGCATTTACCGTATAGCGATATGTGAGACCAGAGCTTGTCTTCCCTTGAGAAGTTGCGTTAAGAGCAATTTCTACGCCGTCCACAATCAATACTTCTCGTGGATCTAAATCTGTCAAGTTACCGACATTAATCACCACACGATCGATCAGCTGACCTGTTTCACCAGCATTAATGGCAACGCTATTAAAGACGCTAATTGCTTTATCTGCTGTGGTAACCGTTGCCGTGCCTTCACCCGACGTCGTCACTACAGGTTCAGTATTCGTGGTCACATTTAACGTCAACGTTTCAGTGGAAGACGTTTTTTCGCCGTCAGACAGCGTCATGCTCAGAGTAATCGACGTTGCACCAGTTCCTGCTACATAGCGCCATGCCTGAACAGTGGCTTGAACTTCAGCTGTCGTGGTGTTAGCCGCGAAAATCAGCGTCAAAACACCATTAGCAGAAGTCACCGTTGCAATCGTTTTGTCTCCAGAAGAGATCGTGCTGCCCTTCAAAGTTAAAGCATCACTCACGAAACGATAGGTTCCACCAGTTTCACTGGACTTCACCGTCCAAACGGCCTTTTCATAGCTACCCTGACGGTCCATTTCTGTGTCTTTCACAGTCAAAGCGCTAGTAAAGTCAATAGCAGAGCCAGCAGTCGCGTATTTTTCTGTCGACAAACGGATAAGCTTGTCTCCATAAATATAGAGCTCACCATTTTCGCTAAGAGTCAACTTACTTAAAGTGCCTAAGCCCGTTTTTTCAGCAACTTTGGTCAATACCCCAGAACTTGCCACGCTGTATTGCGTAAAGGTGCCATCTTCTTTAATCGTATAAAGAGTTTTACCATCAGCACTAGCAGCCATATCAATAACATCTTCGAGCTCAGTTTGAGCCCCTTCGATATAGCCACCGCTTTGGCGAGCGAATGTCCACAACGTTCCTTCCGAAGACAAGAAGAACATCATGGAACCGTCTGAAGAAGCGGTCCACCCCTTAGGAGCACTAAAGTCTCCAAAGTCTCCGGTGAACATTTCCAAATCTTTTAAGGTTCCATCACTCTGGATTTCATAAGGATGAATGTTAGGACTTAACCAGAACCAATCAATATCGTAGAGAACGTTGCCCGCAACAAAGAAGCTACGGTTGTTACCGTATTCCACTTGAGCGGTTTGCTCCAAAGAACCATTGCTTCCTACTTTGAATACAACAATCTTCGGGCTACCGTTAGCAATCAGTACAAATTTACCGTCATCTGTTGCATCAACAGGATAGTCACCACTACCAGTTTCTACAGACTGGCCACTGTACGTGACGGCGCGAGTATTCGCGTCAACGTTAAAGGTATAGAGTCGATTTCCATCGCTCACAAACAAACGGCTACCCGTTGCATCAGTTGCAATCGATTTCGCAGAGCCAAAATCCGCAACAGAACTAAAATCAACCGTACCAGTCTGGCTTAATTTGCCACCAGACAAGGCAAAGACGCCAACATGACCGTCGGTATCACGCGCAAAAACGATACCGCCCTTCGTGGCCGTCACGATCTGAGCAGGATCAGAGAAGCCCGAGAGGAGTAATTGGTCCGCAATACTAAAGTCAGCATCAAGCGTCACGTCAGGCGCAAAGTTATACTGACTCGTCACCGTGAGACTATTGCTTACAGAGAGGTCATCCGTCGATTCATCAAGATATTTGACAGAGTCAATTGAGACCTTAACAGTGCTTTCTTTTTGCTGTGTGCCATCCACATCAAGACCAATGCTGTCCACGATGCTCTTGACCTTAGCGGCATCAAGACCCGTAACCTGGATTTTGACGCTATAGCGGGTGTCATTTACCTTGCTCACACTCACCGCCAAGCCATCCATAGTGCCACCTTCAAAGCTGTGGCTACCACCCTGCTCAAGTGTGATACGAGCACCGTTGACGAGAATGCTACCGCCACCAGCACCAGTGACAGAAACCGTCAACTCGTCATACTCTTTGCCTTCAGGCGTCTGCACAGAGACATTCTTGAAAATGTCTACATCAGGGGCAGAACCATTTTTGTCTACCGCAATCGCAGTTGCACTGCTATCCGCGGTAATGACGCCAGCATCTGTCGCGGCGTCGGGGCTTGCGAGCTCATTGGCGGTTGCAGCCAGTGCCGCATCGAACATCATGCGTGGCTCAAGTGCCAAAAGCAAACTATCGGCCATGGGTTGCTTTACTGTCATTGTCTCTCACCTTCCAAAAAAACGGTGTTTTTATTCAACGAGTCGCACATAACCACTGCGACCCTCCAAATCGGTTGCAATTCGCTCAAGTGCATTGATGAACTTCGTTTTGCCTTCTGCAAAGCTTGGAGTTTCAATCTTTTGCACATCACCAGAGCGACGCCCACAAACCGATAACGTGGGCCAAAGTTTGTCGTAACGGCGTTTGCCAGATTCATCGGTAATCGGTGGAATGACTAAGAGGAAAAAGTGAAAATCTTTTGTTGCTCTAAAGTCATCACACAAGTCTTTAATACGATCTCGGACGAAATCAGGATCCTTAAAGGTTTCCCCACCGCCGAGCGTTTCCCAATCTAAATAAAAGTTATTCGAGTCTTCATCAATGTCCCAAAGTGGACCATTGAAACTCACCATGGCGATTACAGCCTTCACCGTCGTTCTGCCGTCTTCGGAGAAATCCATCGGATGGTCTAAATCGCCCCACCCTTCAATTCCTCGGAATCCTGGCGAGAGCGCCATCGCCCCCCATCCCATCGCAATATTCAAATTAATGGCATGCGACATTTCGTTATGGTCTGGGATCATCTTCGCCAAACGTGCCACAAATTTTTCGCGGTCGTCGGTGAGTGGCAGGAGCGGTGTCAGAGGCACCGTGTTATCTGCCGCGATACGTCGAACATCCACGGGGCCCGTAATCCCATTACCCATCCCAGGAATTGTTGGTCCCGTCCATTCGATATAAGGCCAACCTGGTGGGTAGTTCGACATAATGCAGTTCCCACCGACACAGTCCTGAACACGAATTTCAAAGCTTCCTTCTGGTGGATCCTTCCACTTAAAAACTTCGCCCGGCAACATTCCTCGGTCAACGTGCAAGATTTTCTTTCTCACGTCTGGCATACGAGGAGAGGCTAAGTTCGTAATGCCTGCGCCTTTCTTGATGTAGCGAAGCCATGGGGGATCCAAGCGTCCGGGCATTGCCCAAGCACGAATGCGCGAAACGCCTTTTTCATCGTCCCAGACGTTAACCCCGTCGGAGTAAGGCACCAAAGCCATCCAGCGATCAGGTTTACGATCAATTAAGCGATCAAAGAACGCTTCGCCAATATCACGAATGGCGCTCATATCCGCTTCCGATTCATTCATGGTCGAAGGCGCCACAAAAGCCACCTCCAAAGGGTGGTAAACGGCAACAGCGGCCGAAGCCACTTCCACCGTTCGGCTCTTCCCACCCAAAAGGCGAGGCTGAGCGCGGAAGCTAGCCCGCACACGATAGCCGTCATAGCCATGCCACATCGTGGGCTCAATCGAGACGCGAAGTGCTTCTCGCAGCGCCTTATCGTCGAGCCCCAAATTCATTTCCACATAGCGCGCCGCCATCGCATTCAAGTCGGTATCGGAATCCTTTGCCGACTCAAGGGCAATAGCCTGTGCTGCCGCATCGGTTGCAGCCTTCAGGCGTGCAGCGTCCGACCCCATTCGGGTGCTATCAAACATAAAACCAGCAGCAGCAATCCCTGCCAAGAGGAAAAAGAGCACCAAAATGCCAGCCGCTCCTTCTTCTTCACGCCAAGCGCGAGAGAGCTTCTTGCAACACCACTGCCACTGAATATTCATGTGTTTTCCCATGCTTATTCCGCCTCCTTGTCTGTATCTTTGACAAGGTTTTCTTCTTCTAACTCTTCGTCGAGCTCAATATCTTTCGCTACAGCACGAAGAATCGTTTGCACCTGCATCACGCGAGGAAGCGACCACTTCCCAATCAACTTGATCGCATGACTGCGTCGGCACACCTCCACAACCACCATGGACATTTCGCTCATGTCCTCTTCGTCTTCCGACCCTTCTGGTGGATCAACCGGCAAATCCCCGGTAAAAAGCTTTCCATCAACAGGCAATTCGCAAAGCAAGGCGCCGTCGCCACGCTTAAGCATCCAGTTGATCTTTCCGGACTGGTACACGTTCATGAGATAAATCTCCGTGTCGAGCGTATTGCTCCCAGCCACGTTTTCCACTAATGCATCCAATGCGGGACGCATTAATTTCGGCAACACCACGGTGTTTTGCACCAACTGCGTTGTTGTCGTTTCTAGGGCTGTACGTTCCAGATGAATCTGGTGCATATCAACGAGCAACGTTGCAATCCCATAGATCGCCACGATCCCCAAGGCCGCTTCTACTGCGACACTACCGCGCTCAGACTTCACGCCTTCTCTCAGGCGTGCACGCATTTTCTTTAAGAGCGACATAGCCATTAGAGTTGTCCCTTTTCTGGTTCTGGCAAATAGCTCAGCACCCGTTCATAGCGATACGTAAAGTCTTTACGCTTGGTTAAAAGTAAGCGCGGCAACGGGGTGATAAACGGTTTTTCGATGACCACCACAACGTGCCAAGCGGGATAACGGTCTAAAAGATCGTTATCCACATCGTCACCCTCTTTTTCGTCCGCCCCGCCACCAGAGCCTTTCCCACCAGGGTTGCCCATTGCGTCAAGCGAATCGTATTGCGTCACCGTGACGCGCGTAATATTCGTTTGCTTCAAAAGCCCATGGCTGTCGCCTGCCATATGTGCACGAATTTCACTATCTGCCCCTGGACCCAACGTGCCATCTGCGCGAAAACGCGTCAAAGCGCTCGTCAAGGCCATTTCAGAAAACTGAATCGTGAGCGCCATATGTGCGAGCTCCAACACGATCATGATGACGATGAGCACCGCTGGGAAAACGAAGGCCGCTTCAACAGCCACGTTCCCTTTAGTGCTACGGCAAAAACGCCCTGCGCCAAAGCGCTCTGCAATTCTTGCACTCATCTCACGAACTCCCATGGTGTGTTCTCCCAATCCCATCAGGCCTTACTTCGCCTGCTTGGCGCTATCGCGCACCAACTGCTCAACTTCAGCGGGTGCCTTGTTGATGGGATAGGTTTGGGCACGGTCTGAGAGCGTACGAGCTGCAGGACGTGTCGTTTCAATCAGCGGCGCCATTTCAATCTGGGCGGGCACTTCATAGGCTTCCATTTCTTCACTCTTTTTCGAGCGAATCGAAATCAATTTCCCAGCGCTTTGCATCGCTTCTTGCGGAAGAGAGCTTTCCCCAGCCTCAATACGCCCCTTCATGGCCGCAAATTCGGTGAGCATTTCTTCTGCTTGTTCGTCTCCCATGACGGTCTTGAGCGTATCAAGCGAGCGATCAGGATTACCCATCATGAATTGCACGAGTGCCGTGTTCATCGTCACGCTCAGTGCACTCAAGCTCTTAGCAGGCGCAAAATTCTTTGCTTCACGAAGTGACTTCAAGGCAGCGCGGGCATCCCCCGTAGCCATCTTGGAGAGCGCCTGGTTATTCAAAACTTGAATGTTGGCGGGAGAGAGCTTCAAGGCGCGCGCATAGTAGTCCTGCGCTTCGCTGTGCTGTCCTTCCACATCCACCAAAACGCCCAACGCATTCAGAGCGACAAAATTCTTATCATCCGCAGCAACCGCTTTTTGAAGAGCGGCTTTTGCGCTTTCCATATCACCCACAGCCATATAGGCGCGACCCAGCCCCGTCTGTAGCGTTGCGGTGTTGACGTTATCGAGCTTCGTGCCTTCTTCGTTTAACGTTTTTTCCGCACGCGCAAAAAGCGGAAGCGTATCCTGTGGCGTATGCATCAAGGAATAAACCGAGGCGTATTCAAGGAGTTTCGTACCGTTCAAGACCCCCTTGCGATCGAGTTCAGCAAAGACCCCTAGCGCGCCTCCCACACGCTCTTGCGAGAGAAGCATGTGTGCTAAGCGAAGCCCCGCTTCCTTGTCGCCACTATCAATCTTTGGGGCAGAAGGACGCTGACGATCCGAGATCGTACGACTCGCTTTCGGCGTATCACTTCCTCCCCCTACTAGCGAGGCACAGCCCGTGAGCGACAAACTCACAGCAAGGGTTAAGAGGATCAATGTCTTTTTCATCATGTTTCGTTTCTCAGTTAAGCCATCAACGAGCGGATCACGCGCATCAGCGCGGGCGAAGCAACAATCGCCACCACTGGAGGCAAAATCAGGGTCATCAACGGAATACTCAAGCGAGCAGGCAACTTCCCTGCGCGCTCTTCAAGCGTCAAGATCAAAGTCTTGCGCGATTCCGTTGCAATGTTGTGCAAAGCTTGCGCCAAGGGGGTACCAAACTGTTCAGCCTGAATCAGAGTCGACACCATACTTTCAATCGAGGGGACTCGCGTACGATTTGCGAGATTACGCAAGGCCGTTGCGCGTTCTGGCAAAATTTCAAGCTCAGCATTGGTGAGCGCCAATTCTTGCGAGAGCACAGGAGCCGAAAGGGCAATTTCTTTTGAAACCACACGCACAATACGCGTAAAGGGAAGCCCTGCTTCCGCACAAATCACCATCAAGTCAAGGGCGTCAGGCATACTGCGTTCAAGCGCGCTGTAGCGACGAGCGGCAATGCTCTTCAAAACCCATTCCGGAGCAGTACTCCCCAAGAAATAACCGATAAGCGCAAAGGCGAAGGTGCCGAGCGTTTTCTCTGTCGACATCACCCAAATTGCCACAGCAAGACCTAAGCCCAACACTGTTTTGAGGAATAAGAAGACGCCAACAACACCTTCGCGCGAAAAGCCAGCTTGAGCGAGGATGCGCTCTGTCACCACGCGACTCTTTTCGTTCCCAGCTAAGCGATCACCCCAGAGCGAAAGCTTTTGCCAGAGAGCAGAAGGTTCCTTTTCCGTGCCTACCTGTGCTTTTTCCACTCGTTTCTGACGAGCTTGCGGCGCACGCATCGCTTCTTCTAAGCGGGTTTGCACACGCTCAGCACGACGCTCTCTGGCGATCATCCAAGCGAGAATCGCAAAGCTCAGTGCCAACAAGGCAAACACAAGAATCCAACCCATCAACATATTCATTCCCTTACCGGATGCGTTTAACCATCACCCACGTGATGAATAAGCCCAAACCGACGCTACAAGCCGCGTAGATGAGCACTTTGATACCCACTGGATCACTCACCAAAAAGAGGAAGTCTCCTGGGGACTGGATGTACTGATAAATCAAGACGCCAGGCACCAACGCGGCCACGATCTTGATAGAAGCACGTGCTTCAGAGGTTTTCGCTTCCACTTTGAGTCGCAACTCAGCGCGGTCACGCAACGTGGCAGCCAAACGCTCGAGCGTATCGGCCAAACGACCACCAGACTCTTGACTGATGATCAAAATCACCGCGAAGAAACGGTATTCCGGCAAATTCACACGACGAGCGGACTCTTGCAACACTTCTTTCAAGGGGACGCCTAAGCGCAACCACTGGTCTAAGCGACGGAATTCCTGCGCAAGCGGACCGTGCAAATTCTGGGCCGTTAAGCCAAAAGCCGTCTGCGCTGGCACACCCGCGCGGCAAATACGCGCAATCGCATCAATCGCTTCAGGTAGCGACATCCCGAGGGCTTCAATCCACTGCGCCATCGCACGCCAATAGAGCACGGCACCCAAAAGGACACCAATCACGATGCCGCCCGTAAAGGTCACCAACCAGGGCGACGGCGTCATACGCGCCACAAGTGCCGCCAAGCCAAAGGAAACGGCAGCAAGCACAATCAAGCGCAGACGAATCGTCGGCATCCAACCGAGCGCTTCGAGCCCTTTGAGAAGGGCCTGCCAGCGTTCATGGAGCGCCGGGAAGGGACCGTCGTATTTATCGACCGTCAAAAGCACGGATTCTTCGTGAACCTGCTCACGCGAGAGCTTATTCGCCTCGGTGTTCACCTGCTCTAAGAGGGCATCGAGTCGTTCTGCTTCACGGGCTTCACGGCGCTGGCGCCCCGTCACTGAGGCAATCGCGAGCGTACCGAGGAAGACCACGAGGAAAACTAAAAAGGTAAAGAGGTTCAACATTACGCGCTCTCCGACTCCGCTTTACTCAGAAAAAGCAAAGGCACGGTCTTGGAAGAACTTCGGACGCAACCCTGTGCTAACGTGTTCACCCGTGATCTTGCCGCTAGGCGCGATCGAGTTGATACGGTAGTTGTAGAGTTCCTGCGTCTGAATAACGTCTTCTTCCATGCCACACACTTCGGTAATGGAAACCACACGACGCACACCGTCGCGCATACGTTCAATCTGCACCACCATGTTGATAGCGCCACCAATCTGACGACGAATGGCGTTCAAGGGCAACTGCAAGTTCGCCATCAACACCATGTTTTCAAGACGAATGAGCGCGTCTCGCGGATTATTCGCGTGCACCGTACAGAGCGAGCCATCGTGGCCGGTATTCATAGCCTGGAGCATGTCGAAACATTCCCCACCACGAACTTCCCCTAAGATGATGCGGTCTGGACGCATACGAAGGGCGTTCTTCACGAGGTCACGCTGCGTGATCTGGCCACCGCCTTCAATACTTTCTGGGCGAGTTTCGAGACGCACGATATCCTCTTGGTTCAATTGCAATTCGGCCGCGTCTTCAATCGTCACGACGCGCTCGGTCTTACCGATGTTGAAAGACAAAGCGTTCAAAAGCGTCGTCTTACCAGCACCCGTACCCCCAGAAACCACGATATTGAGGCGAGCATGCACCGCTTTGCGAAGCAAATCGACCATATCGTGCGAGAGTGCGCCGTTGTCGGCCAACTCATCAAGGTTACGTTTGTGCTTAGAGAACTTACGAATCGAGATCGAGGTACCATCTAAGGCCAGCGGCTTCGTGATCACGTTCACACGGCTACCGTCCTGCAAACGGGCGTCCACCATCGGATTGGCTTCGTCAATACGACGACCTACACGCGCGGCGATACGCTGCGCGATATTAAAGACGTGTTCTTCATCAATGAAGGTAATGTCCGTGAGTTCGAGCTTACCGAAGCGTTCCACAAAGACGCGATGCGCGCCGTTCACCAAAATATCGGTCACCGTTTCGTCATGAAGGAGCGGTTCAATTGGCCCAATCCCCAACATTTCGTCGAGCATCTGAGCGCTAATTAACGTTTCTTCTTGAGCCGTCAACTGGAAGCGGTTCGCATCACAGATATCGCGAATCAAGTCACGCAACTGCGTTTCGAGGTTTTCTCGACTCGTCGTCGCGGCCTTCATCGGGTCGATCTGACTCATGACCTGGTCATGAATCAAGCGGCGAACTTTATTGGATTCCGTCTGCTGAGGCGCGGCGTTGTGTTGCGCATTGGCTTCTACCGTTGGGCGCAAGCAGGCCGATGCGTTGGCATTCGTTGCCGCACGCATCCCGGCGCGCATCCCAGTGACGTGCTGCGGGACATCAGCTTGCGTACCCGTCGCACCCGTCACGGGGCATTCCACCACGCCCGCGGTGTTTTCTTCAACGTTAGCGGCGCCAGCGCGACGCGCACCTAAACGAGAACTCACTAACATCGTGCCTTCTCCTTACTTAAAGAAGCGACGCATCGAGAAGCGCGAGCCACGCGTTTCTTCAACACTACTCTGGCGACCCAAGAGTGCGTTCGCCACGCTTTCAAGCGTCTTCGCAAATTCAGGTTCAGCGCGAGCGGTAAGCGGCCCTTCGAGCAAACTACGATCAAGCGACTGACCTGCGTAGGGAAGTTCAAAGTCGATTTCCGTCCCTAAGAAGGATTCCACCTGAGCGCGCGAGAGCACGGGCTTACCAGAGCTATTACGCGAGGCGTTCGCCACCAAGAAGCGACGCTGACCAGGAGCGGCTTCACCCAATTCAGAGAGAAGCAACTTCAGTGCACGCACTTGAGAGAGCGTGTAGTCAAAGGTGAGCACACAGATATCCGAATGAATCAAGATTTCCGTGCCACCGCTCGGACGATAGGAAGGAATATCCCAAATCGAGAGCGAGAAGAGTTCGCAAAGCGCAGCGCCCAACTCAAGGAGGAGTTCTGGCTGCACGACTTCTTCGCGACCAGGACGCTGGGCGAGAAGATTTAAGCGAGATTCTTCTTTCTTTTCAGAGTTCGGCACAGACAAAATACTGCGGGCGATTAAGCGGTAGTCGATCTGACTCGCGTTCAAAATCCCAGCTAAGCCATTGTCAGGCGTCACGCCTAAAAGCAAGCCCAAGTCTGCTTTCTGACGATCGAAGTCAACGAGCAACGTCTGAATATTGAATTTTTCGGCAAAGATGCGACCTAAGAGCGTCACGAGCGTACTCGTTCCAACACCACCCGAAACACCCGAAATGGCCATCGTTTGACCTAAGCGGATGCCACCCGATTCAGGCAGCCCCAACCAACGGTCGGTATCGGCGCGGTGAAGAATTTCCGCAATCTGCATATCAGAGAGCGGACTCACCACGTAGTCAAAAAGACCTGCGAGCAAGAGGGCGCGGTAGAGGTTTACGTCAGAGGACGTCCCCAACGCCACAATGCGACAGCTCGGACCCGTACTGGCCGCAAGATCAGCCAATTTCGAGAGTGCGAACTGTTCGCCAGCGATATCCACAAAAAGGAGCCCTGGGGCTTTATTTTTTGCACACCAGTCGAGCGCTTCATCGATACCACCCTGCTGAGTGATGAGCAGCTGACGGCCAAGGCGAGCAAAACAGGTTTGCAACTGTTGCAAATCTGCGCTACCGGCAAAAACGGCAGCTCGGAGTTTGTCATCCGTTGTTGATTCGTTTTTGACTGCTTCCACGATTAATCTTCCTGACTGAAATCAATATCGACGAGATCTTCGGTATCGCCTTCCTGGTACTTACGCACGTTGCGCTCAGATAGTGCGCCATCAGCGCCATCAAGCCCACGACCGCGGATCAAGTCACGCGGATCGCTCACCATCAATGCGATGTTCGTTTGGTTGGCGCAACCGAGCGTGCCAATCGCATCGTAGGGATCGATCGTCCAGCGGTTCGGACGTTCAATCTTGCAACGCGCAATCTTCGCCACGTAGGCTTCAGAAATCAATTCCACGTCCCAACCCGTATCACGATCGGGGAACGTTTCTTTCCCAGCCTTCTTCACGGCATAGCGACCTAATTGCACATCCTTAGCACCCGCATCTTCAAGCGCTTGAGCGAGCTTCGGCGCAATATCACGACCACGAGCCGAAATCGGCACCACTGTTAAAACCTGACGCGAAATCGGACCCTGGCTCACGAGGAAGCGGTTCGTTTCATCGAGCACTTCACTGCTAAAGCCGGAACCATCGGAATTCACACGCATGTGTAAGGAACGCGCTTTCATCGTCACTTCAGGTGCTTGATTGCGCGGAGCAGACGCAAAATGCGATTCGCGAATCTTGCCCACTGTGTGACCTTCCCAGTCTTCAACTGTCGTCCACGTCTTAGAGACCGCAGTGTGCACATAGCCCACACCAGTGCTCAAAGCGTCCGTCACATGACGTTCATAAACGGTTCCACAACCCGTGAGCAGAGCGCTCACACCTACTCCCACCACGAGGAGCGAGAAACGTTGGATTTTTGCCATAGTTCTTTACTCCTTCGCGTTAGAAGAGATAACCCATCGCACCTTCCTGCGGGAGGTAAGCATCGACTGCAGCCATGCCTTCACCAGGGGTACGTAAGTCTTTAGAGGAAATCGGATCAACGATGTTGGCCGTGAGTAAAATCACGAGTTCCGTATCTTCCACCGAGGTTTGTTCGTATTCAAAGAGGCGACCCAAGAACGGAATCTTGCGTAAACCCGGCACCCCAGTCACAGACTGCGAGGATTCACTACGAAGCATCCCAGCCAAGGCGAAGCTCTGACCACTGGCGAGCTCGACCGTGGTTTCGGCACGGCGTACACGCACAGCGGGAATGACGGATTCACCCAAGGTAACCTGCCCTTCACTCGTCAATTCACTCACTTCAGGCGCGACGTGAATCGCGATACGATTGGGCGACAAGACAGTCGGCGTCATACGAAGAATCACGCCCCAGCTCTTGTAGTCAATCGTGATGGAGTTACCCGTAATAATCACGATCGGCACTTCGCCACCGCTTGCAAAGGCAGCTGGCTGACCGCTCATGGCGGTGAGGTTTGGTTCAGCAAGCAAAGAAGCAAAGCCTTGTTCGCTCATGGCGTTAATCAACATGCCTAAACTCATACGACCGATGTTGAAAATGCCACCCAAAGCGGAACCTGCACCAGAACTATTTGGCATCAAGCTCGGCACATTGGCGCGACCAGCGGTGTAGGAACCAGCCTGCGTAAAGGAGGTGTAACCCGTCGTGGTATTGAGAAGCGACTGCGCGTTACCCGTCCCCATAAAGAGCGGACCACGCGAGGTATTCAGCACCGAACCCCAATTAAAACCCAAGGAGTGCGAGAGGGAGCGCGAGACTTCCACCACACGAACTTGAATATTGACTTGTTGCGAGGTCTCGACCTTCAACTGGTTGATGACAAGCGAGTCCGGGGAGCTAGCATCAGCGCCGCCACCTTGGCCACCGCCACCACCGCCGCCGCCTTCGCCGCCTTCACCACCGCCACCAGCGGTAGCGGCTTCGCTCTGAAGGTAGCCCTGCACGAGCTGAACCACACGGCGAGCGTCAGCAGGTGTTTGCACCTTACCGCGCACGACCATCTTTTGGTTCAAGGTCGGGACTAATTCAATCTTGGCCTTCGGCACAGCACGTTCAATATCGGCCTTCAATTTGTCGAGGTTATATTCCACCACCACATTGATGGCGCTAATCACTTCGCCCGCATCATCCAATGCGTAGAAAGTCGTTGTCCCAGCTGCCATACCGAAGAAGAAAACTTTATCGGGAGAAGGCATCTGGTAACTTGCAATATTGGGCGTAGCGACCAAAACGGTACTTGCATCACGCGGGAGCGTCACAAGCTGCCCTTCTTTTGCGTAGAGTTTCAACGTGGTGCTATTTTTCGTTGCCTTCACCGAAGCGGGCAACTTGCTAGGCGTCTCTAACACCTCCACAGTACTCGAGGCTTTTGCCAAGACTGTGTTAGCACCTAACACGGCTGTCGTGAGCAGTGCGGCTAGCACAGCCCCTTTGAGTGTCATGTGTCGTTCACTAACAGACAACATTTGAATCATCCTTTTGAGAATGGGGTGTTAAAACGTAAGCGGAGTCGCAGCTTTACCCTGATAACTCATCACGGGCTTAGCAGCTCTCTTGGCGTTATTAATCAAAGCGGTTGCTTCTTGAATGTGCGTCACCGAGGGCTTTTCTTCAGCCACTTGCTTGACGGCATCAGCGCCCTGCTTAGTAGTGGCTTCACCATCGGCAGCGGCGGCAGACCCTTCGGCGCCATCGGCTGTTGCAACATTCGTCTGAGCGTCTTCACGTAAGCTACGAAGCGCAATCTGCAAGTCGCCAATTTCCTTGGCAACAGCGAGTTTTTCTGCTTCCTTCGGGCTTACTTCGAGCGTGATCGTGCGATATTCCTGACGACGAGTCGTCGTAGCAGGAGCGTTACGCTTGGCGGCACTGTTGGCAGCAGCCGAAGCGGTATCTGTCCCTTCAGCAGCAGGCGCCAAGCTGTCGGTATTCTGGTTAAACGCCAAAACGCGCACACGAGTCAAAATCGTCTGCGCAGCCAGTTGACGAAGACCAGCAGCTTCACTTGCTTCACCTGCATCCACCAAAGCGGTAGCGGATTCACGCTTCAAACTCAAAATCACGTCCACCCAGTCACCAGCGTTGACCAAGCCAGAGTTACTCGAAACAGCGGAAGTTGGAATAGAAATGGCGCGCTTGCCAGGAGTCAACACCGCAGCGATAAAGCCAGGGTTGCCAGGGAAGAGAAGGAGGTCTTCGGTGATGGGGGTATCGGGGGCGAGTTCTTTACGGACCGTTGCGCCCAACATGGGACGAATGGCGCCACGATCACGTGCATTTTTTGCACTGTAGGCAGCAACAGGAACTTTCTCAGCCGGCACTTCGATCCACTTGATGGCATCGGGACTGATAAAGCTACCTGGACTCACCGTTTCGGCAGTCACAGCAACCCACACGGGCGGGGCTTTCTCTGCTTCTTCGCGTGCTGCGACCTCAGAAGCAGTTGTCTCAGGGACATGCGGTTGAAGCAAACTGCGCGCTACGAAGGCTGCACAGAGTGCTAAAACCAGCGCGAAGCCAAACAGCATCACAGTAGAGGTTTTGATCTTCACAGTAGATCCTCATCAAGTTGAGTCCCAAGCTCTCTTTTTCTCGCTCGGGGGTAATAGGTTGAGTTAGAGCAAAGTGACCAGTATTGCCCCTAAGGCAATCGCAGGCCCGTAAGGGAGTCCTTCTACAGCGGGTTCTTTCTTGAGGCAAAGGGGCTCAGGCATGTTTTCTAAGCGCCAGAGTCGGCACAGTGCTTCATAAAGGAGTGCGAGGCGGATTTCTAACCATCGCAAGAGAGGTAGAGCTAAAACCAGAATGCCTCCCAAGAGCGACGTCACAATTAAGAATGTTCCTGCATGACTACCAAACCAGAACGCTAGCGCGGTCATCACCTTCACATCCCCGGCTCCCACCCAACCTTTCACTTGAAAGAGGAAGCCCACAACCAAAATTGCGAGTGCAAAAAGCCCACCCTCCCCGAGCCCAAGACTCGGGAGGGAATAACCACGACCTAGTGCTAAGCCCGTGGCAAGGAGTGTGATGATGAAGATCGAGAGAACGACTACGTTACGAATACGCCGGAACAGTAAATCCTCCACTGCAGCCCACACGGTCAAAAGGACGACCGCAAAGCCCAGGGTGGGGAATAATGTCGCCATCGATCAAGAAGCTGAGAAACTTACTTGATGTTGACGTTCTTCCCTGCGCCGGAAATATCGTTGGCGATCTGGCCAAACTTATCTCGTAAAGCAGAAATAAAGGCGCCATCCGAGGAGAAGATGTAGCCCACAGCCGCAGCCATAGCAGCGGCCAAAATGCCGTATTCAATTGCCGTTACACCGGTTTCGTCACGAAGAAACTGTTTGACGGAATGGAGGATAGACATGTTTTGTCTCCAGAGTTTTGAGAGAGAAAGTTATAGTTGATAACGAGAATAATTATCATTTTCAGCGCAGTATACCTTTAAGTTTCGCATCAGTCAAGTAAGCTGTTCGTCTTAGCTTTGACTGTGAGAGTAGCTTTTTGAAAGATTTTTTCATTACATTTTTGTATGTGCTTTAAGAGAATTCGCTGCGAGAGAATGGGAAAACCCCTACTTGACAGATTTGTTCGGGTTAACAATTTTTTGACGAAAAAGTGAAAAAAAGCGCTTTGAGCCGTAAAAAATTCTTTTTTCAGGCGTTCTTTGAGGTATTACTTATCTATCCCTGCCAAAAATCGGCACAATAGACTTACCTGCCACGCATATTTTTGTGGCCTCTCGATTTTTTTGATTTAAAAAAGGAAAGCGTTATGTCCCGTGTGAATCCCCCCTATCGTGCCGACGTGGTCGGTAGCTTCTTGCGTCCTAAAGCCATTCACGATGCTCGTCGTGCCTTTGCCGCGGGTGAAATCACGCGTGAAGAATTGACAAAGATTGAAGACCGTGAAATTTTGGACTTGATCTCAAAAGAAAAGGCCAACGGTCTCCGCGCTGTGACTGACGGGGAATTCCGTCGCGCTTTCTGGCACTTAGACTTCTTGGCTGGCTTGGGTGGCATTAAGCACATCAAAGCAGAAGCTTGGTCTGTGAAGTTTGAAGGCGTGCAGCCTAAGGCAGAAACGGTGGTGATTGAAAACCGCGTACACTTCCCAGAAAACCATCCTTTCTTGGAAGCGTTTGACCGCGTAAAGGCATTAGCAGGCGACACGCCCGTTAAGTTCACGATTCCTTCGCCATCCATGCTCCATTTGATCTGTTGTGTGCGTGAAGCTGAGTATCAGCCAATCGACGCCTACAAAAATAACGAAGAAGCCCTCTACAGCGATATCGCTCAGACGTGGATTGATGCTGTGAAGGCGCTCTACGCCCGTGGTTGTCGCTACTTGCAGTTTGACGACACGAGCTGGGGTGAATTCTGCTCCGCTGAAAAGCGTGCTACTTATGCTGCTCGCGGTCTTGATGTGGATGCAATCGCTCGCAACTATGTGAAGGTTTTAAACCGTATTCTCGACACGAAGCCAGAAGATCTCACCATTACGATGCACATCTGCCGTGGTAACTTCCGATCCACCTGGTTCTCCTCTGGTGGCTACGAACCTGTCGCGGAAATCCTCTTTGCTAACTGCCGCGTGGATGGGTTCTTCCTTGAATATGACACGGAACGCGCTGGTTCCTTTGAACCACTTCGATTCATCAAGAATCAGACCGTCGTCTTAGGCTTAATCACGTCGAAATTCCCGGCGCTTGAAGCCAAGGAAGAAGTCAAAGCCCGTATTAAGGAAGCTACACAGTACGTGCCTCTTAACCAACTCGCCCTCTCTCCGCAGTGCGGTTTCTCTTCAACGGAAGAAGGAAACCTCTTGACGGAAGCTAATCAGTGGGCCAAGGTCCGCTTAACGGTGGAAATCGCGAAGGAAGTGTGGGAAGACGCCTAATGCGTCATCCTTGAAGAGCTTCGCTAAAGTGTGCTCCTAATCGTTTTGTGACGATTAGGAGCTTTTTTCACTCAATAGAAAAAGGCCCGAGTGTCAACAATCGTCAACCATCAGGCCTTAAATAGTGTCAGGTGTAGGTCTCAAGAGCTCACTCTCTTGAAGACCCACAAGCTTGACATTAGAAGAGGAAACGGATGTTAGCCATCACACCGTGCGACTTCACGTTGCTGTTGTAGGAACCCGTATAGGAAAGACCCGCCGTAGCCGCCTTACCCAACTGAGCTTCCACACCAAGACCAACATTGAAGAGGTTTTCAAGCTTTTCGCCCTTCAACTGGGCAATCGGCGTACCACCAAAAGACATCGAACCTTCGGCTTCCGTATCCCCAAAGAAGTGACTCCAACCTAAGTTAGCCTTCGCGGAAATCGTGCTTGCACCCCAAGTGGCGAAAGGCACTGCCCCACGCACACCGAGCGTCAACACTTCAAGATTACGGCTATCCATCTTCGTGGAGACGTCTGCACCAGCAACCGATTCATCCAAGTCACTCGTCGTAGCATGGAGGAAGCTAAAGCCAACGTAGGGTTCAACCGAGTAAGCAGCTGTATTAAAGCCAGCATAAGCCGCTTCAGCGAAGAGCTGCGTCACATTGGTATTGGTATTGAGCTTGGTGTAACCAAACTGAGAGCCAACCTGCAACGTACGAGTCGATTCACCATCCAAATGGCTGTACATCACACCATAAGAGAGGCGTGCAACGTCAGCAACCGTACTCATACCATAAAAGCCCACATGAACATCGTCGCTTTCAACTTTGTTCTGGCCCGCCTTGGTGTTCGTGGTACCAGCACCGAAGAAGACGCCAAGCTTGGTGTTATCTGTCACATCAGCGTCGACCCCGATAACGCCAGCGTAGAAATCGCTATCCGCGTCACCATTGGAGCGATCTAATGTCGTCCAGCTACCCACCCCAGTTGCCCAGATGCGGCCATGGCCATCAAGCATTTCAGTCTTACGACCGTCACCAATGCCCGTAGCCTGGTCCAAAATGGCGCGAGATAGGATTAAACCATGCGTGACGTTTGCATTGCCCGTAGTGAGGAAGAAGTCGTCACCCAGCGAGGCCATCGTCTGAGCAACTTCAGAGCTCGAAGTACTCGTCACGATAGAGTCAAAGATGGTGCCAGCACCCAGTGCTTCAAGTGCCTTAGCAACGCTTTCTTCGTTGGGGTTGCTGGCGTAAGAAGCAAAGGTCTTGCTTTCATCGCGTTCCACTGTCGTGCTAATCGTCTTCGTGGCGTTGTCAACAGACAACGTTGTCTTAGCAAACGGCAAGGGATCATTGCTCAATTCAAGGCGATCTAAGCCAGTCGCTCCTGCAGCGCGTTCCATCGTAGTGCCCAAATCAGCCACTTCGCTCGCCGTCAAAGAGCCTTTCTGAGCTTCGCCGTTATAGATTGCTTTGAGCGTTTCTGCATCCACAGAGCTCGCCACTACCTTAGCGCCTTCAGCCACAGAAAGCTTACCCATTTCTACGTCTTGACCAAGTGTCAAAAGTAACGTAGCGCCCTTTTGCAAATCAACGTCAACGTTGTGATCAGCCGAGTCGCTATGCTTCAATTCACCCTTCTTAGTGAAATTGTCAGTATAGGTATTCAACAGACCAAAGGTACCACCTTCAACTACAACCTTACCGTTAGCATTACTCGTATCAGCTACACCGAAGGATTCCGTGAAACCTAAAAGCGTACCTGCCTTCAACGTTGTGCCACCACGGTAAGTGTTGTTACCCGTCAGAACGAGTGTACCCTGGCCATCTTTCACTAAAGAACCGTTATAGTCGCGAGCTTCAATCGCAGCTACGCGCTTCGCGTAGTATTCCTGGCGCCACTTCTTGGCGTCTTCCTGACTTACAGAGGCGTCGCCCAAAGTTGGGTAAACTTCGCCAGTGCCAAGTTCATAAGGCTCTGCGTCAAGATTCTTACCTTTTTCCGTCAACGTCATCCAAGCTTCGTCTTCCACTTTGCGAGCATCTAAACCAGCTTGGCTAATATCGTTGCTCCAGACGTCAAGAGAAGTGTTACTCATCGTATATTCAAACTTCTCGAGGAACTGACCTGGACCGTACATGCCTTTAGCGAGATCTGGAACACCCCAGCCATACTTTTCATCAGGGGTCCCTTCTGCAGCAGTCCAACCCGTAAAGATACTGCCGTCTTCGTTTTTATGGTTAGCGGTAGTCAAGAGCACAGTGCGTACTTGAATACCCGTCATGTCTTGATAACGAGACATTAAAACACCCATCGCTCCTGTTACGTGAGGAGCCGCCATAGAGGTACCACTCGATTCCTTGTAAGTAGCTTCTCCCATTGGAGTTGGATCAACGGCAGGATCGATGCTACCATCTTGCACCGCACTACCGTAAATCTTGTGCCCTGGCGCCACTACAGTCCACCATTTAGCATTCCCAGCCTCGTTGTACTGAGTTCTCCAGATATATTTACTTTGATCACTAGTTTCTTTCATAAGACCCGCTACAGCAATCCAGTTTTGCTCAGCTTCTGGATTGAAATAGGGATAAAGAGGACGGTAATAAGGATTGTTGAAGTTGCGATTCCCTGTTGTGAATACCTGCACGACATTTGTGCCCTTCACTGCTTCCCAGGCACCATCGACAAAACTGGGCTGATCGCCATATTTCTTCTTAAAAAGGAAATATTCGTGTTCTGTTTGAGCGGTAGTGTCCGTAGCATAAGAGGTTGGGCTCTTTTTATCATCAATGCGTAAGTTGGTCCCGAACGAATTGTTAATGACACCGCCTCGTTTAGCCCCATTAGCCGAAACTAAATCATCTGCTACCGCTTTCCACACTGTGTAGAAATAATCATGATCTTGGAACGGACCATAGTTCGTATTGTCCGTGCCACCAGTATTTCCTACCCACACATTGGAACCCCAGGCTACACCGTGGAATTCATTTCCGTCACGGTTTGCCCCTACTGTTCCAGATACGTGCGTACCATGTTTATCGTTGAGATTCAGGACAAAGTTCCCATCAACATCGAAACTGTCTCCTTTTTTGTAATCACCATTACCAAACTTATCGCCAACAGCGGCAATGTCTTTCTGATAACGGCTACCCGTAGAGCCATATGTACCGCTGGCATGAGATGCATGGAAACGATCACCTGCTAATTCTGGGTGTTTTTGCAAAAGGGCACCCGAATCCATAACAGCCACAGCAGTATCTTGCCCATAAAAACCCAGAGCATAAGCTGTGGATGAATGTTGGGCTCCTAAACCCCAATCCTTTTTATATTCGTCCGTTTCCCAAGACTTAATCGCCTCTGCGACTTGAGAAGCATCTTGTGCCACAAAGCCTTGTTCAACATAGGCAGCTTGGGCCACCCCAGCTAGAAGCAACGCAGAAGCAAGCACTGTGAGTGCACTCTTCGTGGCTTTGCCTTTACTGGCATGGTGTTCATCGGTCACTGTGTAGACTTGGCGGGCTACATTCCACGTAGTTTTAAAAACGTGATTCATTGTGATTATCCTAAGATGGTTGGGAGTCGATAGAAGTGATGCCATATCGCTGACTATTGCAACGAAATGAGATCAAAAAGGGCTATCTCCTCCAAGTTGTTGGTCCTGCATTAGAAGAATGCATCGTGAAAATTCTACTTTTGGCTTAGTTGTAGGGTCAAGATCCCAAAAAAAGTCCATCTTTTGACTTAATTCTAAGTGTGATTTTTCATACTTTTTAGAGAAAAGACTTTTATATCAAGGGGTTATCGATTATCAAAATCACTCACTCCTTCATCTTTTTTGAAAAGATACTTGTTTCTTACATCTTTTGTGTATACTAGGAATTACCCCATCTAGGGGAATTACCCAAAAAATCTAACGTTTTTCCTCTTGGAAGAATCTTGTGATCAAACTTACCAATTGAACTAAATTTGTAGTGCAAAAATTTCATAGCTAAAAATAATCCTTTAGAATTAGTGGCTATCTCAGTTTTCAACGTTTTTTCGCCTAAGGCTCTCCAATGACTGACGTCATCCAAATCATCGACTTTCAAATGCTCATCAGCTTTGCCACGCTGATTCATGATCTTGGTCTCACCAAAGTCATGAAGTGGATTAGTCGTGTTGGAGACCATGGTGAATGTTGGATTGCCTTAGCGGTGGTATTGCTCTTTTTCCGCCGTACGCGTTGGATGGGTATCACTATTTTGATCGCACTTGCCGTAGCCACTTCTATCAACAATCTTGGCTTTAAAGAATGGATTGGCCGCCCTCGTCCCTGCCAGCTCTCATTGCCCGACTTTATCCATAAGTGCCCCAAGAGCTTCTCTTTCCCATCTGGTCACACCACGGCAGCCTTCACGACGTTTGGTGTTGTGTGGTTTATGCGGGAAAAATTCTGGGGTTGGGTTGCTTTGGCAGCCATTCTCATGGGCTTGAGCCGTATGGCCCTCTTTGTACACTACCCGACCGATATTTTGGGTGGCGCCATTTGGGGAACGCTCTGTGGTGCGCTCGTTGCTTGGGTTGTTATGACATTAAAGAACCGTTATTCTCCTCTGCAAGACGGCATAACACGAAATTGACTTGAGCGGGAGTCTTTTTGAAAACTTTCTGTTTAATGTCAAAATTTCGTCAAAAAGAGTTTTACCTCCTAAGCTACAGCTCACCAATTCTGCGTACACTTTGTTTTTAGTGAATCACCTGAGTTTCTTGTGAGCCACGCTAGACCTCAACCATTAGAACAACCACCAAAAGGAAAATTCCGATGATCAAAACCTTACTCGTGACCACACTTACCGCACTCGCGCTTGTGAGTAGCCCCTTGATGGCCGCGGATGCTACTTCTCACGCTTCTCGCTCTCATGCCTCTGCCAAGGCTGCTAAAAAGGCAAAAGCTTCTGCCGTCAAAGAAGAAGGACAAAAGAGTTGCTGCCCAGTAAAGAAAAAAGAGAGCACTGACGCTCAACACGAACACCACCACGATCACGTTACGGGAGAAAAAGCTCCTTCTGAAGCGGCTCACGAACATCACCATGCTGATCAACATGCCGAACACCCAGAGCACATGAATCATGGCGAATCCCATGATCACGCGATGAAGCACTAATTTTTCGCGCTCTTTGTCCATTTGCAAACGCCTGAGACCACCCTTGGGCGTTTATCATTTAGGAGGCTCTTTGCAAAACAAATTTCTTCTAAATTGCCATCTTTTTAGGCAATTCATCCTCTATTCGTCATACAAAAACGCCCCATTTGTAAAAAAACGTCTACAAAGTAAGTCCTTTTTCTTCGAGCCTAGTTCTGACTTGAGAAAGCGCCCTGTTACATTTAAGCCTTTTTCCTATCTTTACGCCTTTTTGGAACCATCTTTGACGCAAAAAGTTACGGTCTCTCCCTACCGTTACATATAAAAAGCATGATAGGCTGTTTAGCAAGGTAACAAACCGAAGCCACTCTCTTACGGGACTTCTGGAATGCACTAAGGTTTCTAAACCATCATCATCTTGGTGATGACCATCTGAGTATTCTTCCTGTGGTATGGCTTCATATAAGGAGACACCTTATGAAGAAAACATGGTTAACGTCTACTGCAATCGCTACAGCTTTGGCTCTCGCTCTCGGCACTGCCGTCGCTCAGGAACAATCCACGATGAGCAAGGCCGGTAACTATGTGAGCGAAAAGGCTGCCGCCGTGAAGGATGCCACCAAGGATGCTTGGGACGCCACCAAGGAAAAGACTGGCGAATTAGCTGGTAAGGCCAAGGATAAGGCGGGTGATGCTTGGGATGCCACCAAGGAAAAGACTAGCGAATTAGCTGGTAAGGCCAAGAAAGGCACTAAGGATGCAGCTGAAGCCACGGGTGAAAAGGCAGGTAATGCTTGGGACGCCACTAAGGAAAAGACGAGCAATGCCTGGAGTGCCACTAAGGAAAAAACCTCTGAAGTCATCCACGACACCCGCAAGAAAGCTAGCGAAATGCTCGATCCTGATAAGAAGTAATCTTGCTTCTTAACTCTCTCTCCTAACCCCTACTCCCTATCAGGAGTGGGGGTTAGTGTTATTGGTGAACGAAAAAAAGCGGTATTTCCCCACGATCGAGAGGCATCAACGCTCTACGTGTTTTTTAAGTGGGAAATACCGCAAAAATGACTGAGCGGGACGATCGCAAACGTGGTTTCGAGGGTTCTCCACCACGCCGCTCAGCCAGAAAGAAAAATTACCGGGGATCAACGGGCGTCGTCAGAATTTTCTTCTTCCGACTCCCGGTCCCTTCAATACGCATTAAAAATCGAAGGCGCATCACCTAAGCCAGACAAAAACTGGCGCGTACGAGCTTCTTTCGGGTTCGTAAAGAGTTCTTCTGGATCCCCTTCCTCGACAATGCGCCCGTGTTCCATAAAGATCACATGATTGGCAACCTTGCGCGCAAAATTCATTTCGTGCGTCACAATGACCATCGTGCGCCCTTCTTCGGCCAATTCACGAATCACGCCTAACACACCCGCAATCAACTCAGGATCCAATGCTGAGGTGGGTTCATCCAAATAAAGAATTTCTGGGTTCGGGGCAATCGCACGAGCAATCCCCACGCGTTGCTGCTGACCACCCGAGAGTTGACTCGGATAGTGACCAAAGCGATCGGCAAGACCCACTTTTGTCAGGGCTTCTTTGGCAATCGCCTCTGCCTTATCGCGCTTCATACCGTGAGCGTGCATCAGCCCCAACGTCACATTGTTGAGTGCCGTGTAGTTGGCAAAAAGGTTATAGCTTTGGAAAACAAAACCAGTACGCTTACGGATTTCAGTGATATCGCGTTTACTCACACGCGCAAGATCTAAATGCTTTTCATCAAAGTCCATTTGCCCTGCATCAGCTTGCTCCAAGAAGTTCGCAATACGCAGGAGCGTTGTTTTCCCAGAACCCGAAGGTCCCAAAATGGCGATCACATCGCCTTTTTTCACTTCTAAATTGACGCCATCGAGCACGGTCTGCCCGTTATAGGCTTTTTTCACATTCGTGAGTTTCAACATAATTTCTTTTCCTCTCTTAATTAGGCATAACGGTTAAGCCACTTTTCACCACGATTTTGCACTGCAGTTAAGACCGTGCAGAAGATGAGGTAAATCACAGCTACTTCGCAGTAGAGCCAGAAAGGTTCATAGGTGCGAGCCGCAATACGCTGCGCAGACATGAACATTTCAGTGACCGTGACGGACGCTGCGAGAGAAGTGTCTTTCACAAGAGAGATAAAAGAGTTAAAGAGTGCCGGGAAAGCCGAGCGGAAAGCCTGTGGGAGCACAATTAAGAACATAATCTGCAAATAATTGAGCCCTGCGCAAGCGCCAGCTTCGATCTGACCGCGTGGTACCGCACGAATTGCACCACGAATCGTTTCCGTGCAGTAGGCACCCACCGACAAACTAAAGGCCAACAAGGCGGACGGGATCGGATCGATCACCACGCCCAAATTTGGCAAACCATAGAAAATGATGAAGAGCTGTACCAGAAGCGGGGTACCACGAATAATCCACACATAAGTGCGAATAATCTGTGAGAGCACAGAAACTTTAGCTTCCAGGGCAAGAGCGGAGAGTACCGCAATCGTTAGCCCCAATGCAAAAGACCCAAGAGTCAATGGCACGGTGACGGTAATCCCAGGAAGCAGCAGATTCCAGAAGGAATCAGAAAGGAGTTGAATAATGCGATCGTCCATGATGAGGCTTCTCTAAAAGAATCATTGCCTTTGAGGGGCAACACGCCCTTCCCTTCTGACGTGATGTGTTTTTATTGAGGAAAGAGAAGAAGGCGTGTTGCTTTTTAAGTCGTTAACGCTAACGAGATTACTGCTTGCTCGAAACGTCAATGCCGAAGAACTTCACAGAGAGTTCCTTCAACTTGCCTTCGGCGCGCAATTCGTCAAGCGCCTTGTCCACAGCAGCCTTCAAATCGTCGCTACCCTTACGGATCATCACAGCGGATTCAATGGCTTCGTCAGAGCGACCCACCACTTTAACTGGTGCGTTAGGCTGCTTCTTGATGAAGTCAGCCAAAGCCAACTGAGAGTTCAAAGCAGCGTCAGCACGCTTCTGGCTCACCAAGAGGAAGGCACCAGAGCCGTCCGTCACTTCTACAATCTTGGCACCCAACTTCTGAGCAGTAGCGTTCCAGTTAGAGGTCAAGCTAGAAGCAACGAGTTTACCCTTCACATCAGCAAAATTCTTGATGTCTTGATTGTCCTTGTGAACGAGCACAGCACCATAGTTGTAGGTGTAAGGAACAGAAAAGAGGTACTTTTCCAAACGAGCCGGGGTGGGCGTCACCTGATTGATCACCACGTCAAAGCGCTTAGCATCCAACCCAGCGATCATGCCGTCCCAGAGGGTTTCACGGAATTCGGCCTTGACGCCTAATTTCTTGGCGATTTCGCGACCCACTTCAACGTCATAACCCGTCAAAGTGCCCTTTTCATCGTGATAGGTGTAGGGGGCGTAGTTACCTTCGGTACCAAAGGAGATAGCGCCAGCAGCCTTAATGTCATCCAACTGACCAGCCCAGGCAGAGCCAGCGGCCAACATCGTCAAAGCAGAAGCGGTGGCGAGAACGGAACGAAGAGCGGTGTGTTTCATGATGAATTCCTTTTTAGGTAAAAAATAAACACTTACTTGGTGTAAGAAGCGCTACCACAGCGAAACCCAGAGGCGGGATTCAGAGGAATTCGGGAAGTGTGAGAGAAAAGCAAAAAACGCTGCCCGAAATCATCTGTGGCAGCGTCCTACGAAACTTTTTTGTGTTATGCCGTTAAGCTATCAAATTACGCTTGCAAGGCATAAGCGGTCAGAAGCGAGGCTTCCATTTCGACGGACGCAAACCCACTCTGACAACAACACATCGTCTTGATCATGGAAGCGTTCATCTTAAAAGTCCTTCTGACAAAATAGGGAAAATTGGAACAACGCGCTAGTGCGTTGCGGTTTTCTAATACTTGAGCAATTCACTCAAGTTTTAAGATGGAATGAAGTGTAGCACAGAATTTTTTGTTTGTGGAGAAGCTTTTTTCTCCTCCTCAAAGATATCCGAGAAGAAAAATCGACTTCTTTTTCTCCCTACTCTGCGTGAAATTTTTGTCAAACTCACTATAGGGATAACCCTTAAAGTTCTTCTCGTTATTGAGGTTGGTAGAATTTGTCGTTCTTCGCTTACTAAGGCGTTTTTTGAGCCAAACGAGCGCTCGAAAAGCGCTTTCCTATCCCCAAAAGAGGGGATTTTTCCCCTTCATTTTTTACGTTTTTTCACAAAGAGTCCCTTCTTACCGTTTCCTCTACCTCTCATCTTAGCTAAGAAATTTCTTCTAGAGGAGTACTCCTAGCACACAAAAAGCGGAGTTTTTCGTCTTTTCCTGCCTAGGACTTTCACTAGGTTTTATTGTCGAGAGAAAGGCTTTCGAGTGATAATTTCCTAATTACCGCTTAACCACCAAGTGGATTGAAAAGACTAGAACAAAAGGGAGATGCACTCATGCTTTTTCGTATGGCAACCGTCGCCACCCTCCTCGCCTCTCTCGGCATGGTCGGCATGGCACAAGCAGGTACTGTGAAAAACGGGACCTTTGAAGCAACTGGTCAGGGGCGCAATGGCCCTATTGATGTATCGGTCACCTTTAAGAGTGGCAAGATTCAAGTCGTCAAGGTGCTCAAGCAATCCGAAACCGTTGGGATTGCCGACACAGCACTCAAAGAATTTCCACAACGTTTAGTCAAAGGCAATAGCACTGCCGTCGACTCTGTCGCTGGTGCCACACTCACGAGTAATGGGATTCGCCAAGGGGTTAATGAGGCCATTCGTAAGGCTGGCGGCAGCCCTATCGACTTTGCCGTGATTCCCATTAGTGAATTTAAAAAGGGGGAGGCGCATAACCTCTCCACTGATATTCTCGTCGTGGGCGCAGGTGGCTCTGGACTTTCCGCAGCTGTTCGTGCAGCGAGCCAAGGCACTAAGGTTATCCTCATTGAAAAGATGCCCATGATTGGTGGCGTGACGCAATTAAATGCAGGGACTCTCATCGCCACAGGATCTCGCTATCAGCGCGAAGCGATGAAAGAAACGAAGGATAGTCCTGAACTTGCCGCTAAAGACATCATGCGTATCGGGAAAGATCGTAACGACCCCGTGCTCGTCAAAACCATCACGCAACGCGTGGGGGGTGTCGTAGATTGGCTGATTGACGATCTAAAGATTCCCTATGGTCCAGCCGCAACACAATATCCCGATCACTCAGCAAATCGTCAGCTGGGCGTTCAGGGCCGTAGCGTCAACTTCTTGAAGCTCATGAACCAAAAGTTTGCAGACTATGGTGGAAAGTTGATGCTGAGCACTCGTGCGGATCGCTTTATTACGGATGAGAGCGGTAAAGTCATTGGCGTCAAGGCCTTTGATGAACATGGCAACTCCTACGAAATTAAGAGTAAAGCCACGATTTTGGCGAGTGGCGGCTATGGCGCAGAAAAGCATCGCCTCCCCCGCGATATGCGTAACTACGTTTTCTATGGACTTGACTCTGAAACGGGCGACGGTTTGAAGATGGCTACCGCTATCGGTGCCGATACCATTAACCTTGACCTCGTGAAGAAGTACCCGCAAGGTGTAGAAACCACCCCAGGTCATGGGCTTGCTGCAACAGCCTCTTCGACCGATACCATCAAGAAATCTGGCGCTATTTATGTCAATCAAGATGGGAAGCGCTTTGTGAACGAGCGTGAAGGCTTAGGTGTCTTAACGGATGCCACCATTGCCCAGCCAAACCACATTGCTTATATCGTGATGGATGACGCTGCTTGGAAGCTCTACGTTGCAAAGTCTTTGGAAGATAAGCTCGTTCCTAACGCCGCTGCGCTTGACCAGTGGGCCAAGATTTCTAATCAAGGCGTGCCAGTTATGGCGGTTGCGAACAACCTCGCTGACGCCGCTAAAGTCATGGGTATCAATTCAGAAAATCTCGCGAAAACGGTGGAAGACTGGAACGCCATGGCTAAGAACGGAAAAGATGATGCCTTTAATCGTCCTATCACGGGTAGTTTAGGCGCTGGTCCCTACCATATCGTCGAGCAGAAAGTTCGCTACCAGACAACCTTGGGCGGTCTTAAAGCAAATGGCGACCTCGCTATTCTCAACCAGAAGGGCTCTGTGATCCCTGCGCTTTATGGAGCAGGATGCGTTGTGGGTGGTGCCAATGGTGCTGACTCGATGACCGCTATGATGAACTCTTGGGCGATTGTCTCGGGCGTTGTTGCTGCTGATAGCGCCGTGAAGTACGTTCGTAGTCAAAAATAAACACTGACTACTTGCATCTATAAAGGAGAGGGATCATTTTGATCCTCTCCTTTTTCTACCTCTGAGAGTTCGTCGGAGCGTATCAAACAACCAATAAGACACAGCATTTTTTATTATTCCTAAGACTCTCTTAATCAAGCTATCTATTTTGTAGTACGTTTTATGTGTTGCTTTACGGCAACACTATAAATTACCTATATTCATATATTTTCGTACTACATATTCTTATATATCAAAATATAAATTTCTATAAATCATTGATTTATAAGAGTTTTCAACAATAATTTGTTATCAAACCAGGTAATATATAATTCAAAATTCATTAGTAGAGTTTAACTAATAGAAATAATTCGACACCTCTGAGAGCTTTTGTTATTCTTCCAACATCAGACCCTTTTATTTCTTAGTGGTGGTTTACTATGAAAAAGAACTCTGTTAGTAAAGATTTTCTCTCTCAAAATCTTCGTCCTTTATGCCTTGCGGTGTCTTTGGCTGTCCTAGCGACACCTACATTGGCTAGCGAATGGAGTGGTTCTAGTGTAGGTGGCGATTTTATTTATACAAAATCAGATCGTGCAAATGACTACACGATGAACTCGTCTATCAGTTTAGGCGCGCTCGTTGAGGTAGGTACTTCCGATAACGATCCTGATCGCATATTGCTCTCCATGAAGGGTTACGGGACAGATTGGTACAAATGGCTTCCAGACACTATTGCCTTTGGTACAAATGCCTATGCTCGTACAGGTACCATTCAAATTGGTAGTCGTACCTTAGCACCAAACACTGCAATTGGCGATACTAAGTCCGGACCCACCGTCTCAGATTTAAGCTCCCCGACCTCAGGGGTAGACACCCAGCCTGGTCAATATGGTCTCGCTAGTACCGCAGTAGGAACCAATTCTTTCGCAAACGGTCTTTTCACAACGACCTACGGCTCTTTCAATATTCAATCCTCTCAAGCTAGAAGTTTTAGTAGTAACGAAATGGTGAAAAATTCGTTTGCTACCGTCATTGGGACTTTTAACTCCAATGAATCTTACAATGCGACTGAGCTTTCTAGTGGGGTAGGTAACTTTATTGGCGGTGTCGCTAACCGCGTAAACAATAGCAACGGCTCTCTCGTGATTGGTGGTGGCAATGTTGTCGAAAATTCCTCGACAAATCTGCTCCCTGTAGGACAAGCAGTCATCACGGCGGCTTCCACCGAGGGAAGCCCTCTTGCAATACAAAACGCTGCAATTAAAGCCCTTTCTGAAGCTAAAGGTGGTTCTGTCCTGATTTTAGGTTCTGGCAACCAAGCGACTAACGTGCGTTATTCCCAGATTACTGGTGTGAAAAACACTATTAAGGGAACCTCTGAAGCGAGCGAAACCGTAAGTGTTAGCGGCTTGGATAATACGGTAGAAGACTCGAGCAAAGTATTTGTTGTAGGTAATAACCGTACTGTTAAGAGTTCGTCTGACACCATTGCTGTTGGTTTTAACTCCTCAGACAGCGCGGCAATTACTACCACCGCTAAGCAAGCCGTGATTCTCGGCTCTGACGCGAATGTCACCAAAGATGGTGGCATTGCTCTGGGCTATAAGAGTATTGCCTCGACCGCAGCGGGTGTTGCTGGCTACGACCCTGAAACAGGCGTTGCTTCTACGAAGACAGATGCCACTTGGACTTCTACCGCAGGTGCAGTCTCTATTGGTGCTGACAACTATACTCGTCAGATCACTGATGTCGCCGCCGGTACCCAAGATACCGATGCAGTTAACGTCGCCCAGTTGAAAGCCGCTTTAACGAAAGCTATGAGCAACTCTGGTGGCAATAATGGCGGTAACACGGGTGGTGATACGGGTAACACCAAGACCGTGAAGGTCACATCTTCGGATAAGAACCTCACAGTGACGCCTACTGAAACCGATACCGAAACGACCTATGACCTTGCGCTCAATAGCGATAAGCTCACTTTAGGGACGGATACCTCAAAGAATCAAGTTGTCATTGAAGGCAATAGCAGCACTATCACCGTGGGCACAGGTGCTAACCAAGTGAAAATCGATGGTGGTAGTGGCAACGTCTCGATTGGTAGCAATATCAGCATGAACGCTCAAACGGGCGGTGCTAACTTCGGGAAAGTGACGATCAACGAAGGCAATAAGGCCACGATCGGAGGTTTGTCCAACACAACCTGGAATCCGAACAATTACGTTTCTGGTCAGGCTGCGACGGAAGATCAGCTCTATCAGGCAACGCAAAATCAAGCGAACCAATATCGTGAATTAAAGGACGATATCAACGAACTCGATGATGATATCCGCGATGCGGGTGCCTCGGCTGCCGCCTTGGCTGGTTTGAAGCCCATTCAGTACGATCCACGTCAACCTACTCAGTTGATGGCTGCTGTGGGTGGCTATCGCGGTAGCGCTGCCCTCTCTGTAGGTCTTGCTCATTACACGAGTGAGAGCTTCCTCTGGCATGCTGGCGTGGCTTTAAACGAACACCCGATGTTTAACGTCGGTGTCACCTTCAAGTTCGGTAACCGTAAGTTGAAGGATGAAAACGATCGCGAATATCCAGTGTACGACCGCTACAAGGCTGGTCCGATCACTGCCTCTTACGTGATGCAGCGTGATCTTGAAGGCGATGTGAATAAGAACAACGGTCTCCTCCAAGAAATCAGCGATCTCAAGGCCAAGAACGCTAGCCTCGAAACCGAAATGGCTTCGATGCGTCAAGAGTTAAACGAATTCAAAGCGCTCTTGAAAAAAGTGAACGTTAAGTAATCCACTTTTCGCTTAACTAACCTCCCAACCACGTGATCTTTTGTCAGGTCACGTGGTTTTATTTTGCTAAACGAATATTTAGCGTTACTAAACACTTTTCCTCCCTTTTCCCTCATTTTTTGTCGCCCGAACGTTCCTTCAATTATCCACATACATGGGAAGTGTTAATACTTACAAGGGTTTTCCTTATAGTGCTTACAAGCTTTAGTTTTTTTTCCTATAAAAAGATTTCAAAAAATCTATAGAAATCACGCACTTCGAGTTAAATGTTTCAAAATGTATTTCTATGTGCGATAATGAAACTTCGTTGATAGAATGAATCACTTTTCTCATTTTTTACTCTTTTTAAGGGTGACAACGATGACAGAACAAAAAGTCTCGAAATTATCGACCTCGATTTGCCCTATCAATCGAGGTAACAAATTCTTTAAACCTTCCATCTTAGCTTTGATGGTCTGTGGTCTTGTATGGAATACTTCTTCTTACGCCACAAATGATTGGGCTGACTTCGGCGGGGTCGTCGCTATTAATGCTGACTCAAATACCGAAGGTACAAATATTGCTCTCGGAAAAGGGGCCAAGGCTTTCGTTGGGCAAGGCCGACAAGAAGGTATTTTGGCATTTGGACAACAAGATAGCGGAAATCGTCCAACCACTGAAGGGGTTAAGAATCTCCCCGAGACTATTGCTATCGGTACAAATGTTCTGGCTCGTACCGGATCTGTAGTGATTGGTTCTCATTCCTTGCGTGCTAATCTGCGAATGGGGGATGTTGCCGACGCCAGTAAAATGCAAAGTTTTGGTATAGCTAATACCACTGTAGGTACAAACTCTCTTGCGAACGGACCGTTTGCCACAACTTTTGGCTCTTACAACATCCAGTCTTCAGGGTACGATGGAAGTGGAGGCTTTAATACACTGTTCCATGCTGGTAAAAATGCCTTTGCAACGGTAATTGGGAATTTTAACTCTAATGAAAGTTTCTCTGAAAGCTTCAGTAACTGGACTTCTGGAGTAGGAAATTTCATTGGTGGCGTCGGGAACAAAGTCAGCAATAGTAATGGTTCTTTAGTGCTTGGGGGCGGAAATAAAATCTCCAATTCTTATGTGGATCTATCTGAGCTATCTGGTTTGATTTCCGAAAAGACTTCTTCACCTGGAGAGCTGCAGGACAAAATGCTCACGGCATTGAAATCCAATCAAGGTGGTTCCGCGCTTGTCTTAGGCTCTGGTAATGAACTCTCAAATACAACGTTTTCTCAGGTTTTTGGTGTCCAAAATACCGTTACTGGTACTAACAACAAAAACCTCAGTGTTAGCGGTGTAAAAAATACTGTGAATAAATCCTCGAACGTAATGTTATCTGGGGTTAATTCCACGGTTGAAAACACGACGAACGCGGTCTCTTTCGGCAGCAACCACACTCTGTCTGGTGCCAACGACACTATTGCTTTCGGTTTTTACTCCAAAGCCACCACAACCTCCGCACAGCAAGCTGTTATCTTGGGTAGTGAAGCTAACGCAACTGTTAATGGTGGCGTTGCTTTGGGTTACAAGAGCATCGCTTCGACCGACAAGGGAGTTGCTGGTTACGATCCTGAAACTGCCGCTGCCTCTACGAAGACCACTGATGCCACTTGGACGTCTACTGCTGGCGCAGTGTCTATTGGCGATGCCTCTAACAACATTACCCGTCAAATCACAGGTGTTGCTGCTGGTACGGCCGATACCGATGCTGTCAACGTTGCTCAGTTGAAAGCTGCTTTGAAAAAGGCCATGGATAACGGTGGCAACAACAATGGCGGTAATAACGGTGGTGGTGCGAAGAATGTTACCGTCTCTTCTGGAGACAACAACATCAAAGTGACTCCGTCTGAAAAGGATGGCGTGACCGACTATGCCGTTTCGCTTAACAGCGACAAGATCGAAGTGGGTACGGATCCTAGCAAGGATAAAGTCACGATTGAAGGCAACAAGAGCACCATTACTGTGGGTGCTGGCGACAACAAGGTCGTGATTGATGGCAACAAGGGGAACGTCTCTATTGGTGGCGCGATCAATCTGAATGGTCAAACAGGCGACGCGAAGTTTGGCGACAATATCGCCTTTAACGGCCAGACTGGTGGCGCTAACTTTGGTAGCGTCACGATCAACCAAGGTGGTAAAGGCACGGTTGGTGGTTTGACCAATACGACCTGGAACCCGAACAACTACGTTTCTGGTCAGGCTGCGACGGAAGATCAGCTCTATCAGGCTACCCAAGCACAGAACAACCAGTACCGCGAATTGAAGCGCGATATCGCTGACCTTGACGACGATATCCGTGACGCAGGTGCTGCCGCTGCTGCTTTGGCTGGTTTGAAGCCGATTCAGTATGACCCGGTTCAGCCCACGCAGTTGATGGCCGCTATCGGTGGCTATCGTGGTAGCGTGGCGCTCTCCTTGGGTATCGGTCACTACACGAGCGAACGTATGCTCTGGCACGCAGGCGTTGCGATGAATGAACATCCGATGTTCAACGTGGGCTTTACCTTCAAGTTCGGCAACCGCAAGTTGAAGGATGCTAACGATCGCGATTACCCGATCCATGATCGCTACAAGGCTGGCCCGATCACGGCTTCCTACGTGATGCAGCGTGATCTCTCGGGTGACCTTGATCAGCACAATGGCTTGATCGATGACGTCAACGCCTTGAAGGCGAAGGACACCAAGGTTGAAGCCCTTGAAGCGGAAGTCGCTCAGTTGCGCGAAGAGTTGAAAGAATTCAAGGAACTCTTGAAAAAAGGCAAAGTGAAATAATCTAGCCTCGCGCGCATAGCGTTTTAAAAACGAAACCCACGTGATTCCTTCTGTGAACCGCGTGGGTTTTCGTTTATGTGCCCTACTCTTTTGAAAGAGCCTAGTTTTGTAGCGACTGAATGCGCTTACGGTAGGTCACAGGGCTTGCCCCAAACCATTGATAGCATTTGCGAGAGAAGTTACTCAATTCAGAGAATCCCACGCTATAGGCAATCTCCGTAATGCTCTGCTGCGTGTGGGCAAGCGCATCGTGTGCTAACTGTCGACGGTAGCGCTCAAAGACATCGGCAAAAAGCGTTCCTTCACTCTCTAAGCGACGCTGCAACGTGCGAGGCGAAATATTGAGTGCCTTCGCGACCGTTTCAATCTTTACCTTGTCGCCATTTTCAAGCAACTTGTGGATTTCCTCTTCCACACGCACACAGTAGGAATTGCGGTGCACTTTGCTTAAGTACATCTTCACCACGCGTTCGTTGGCTTCACGAAGTACCGCGTTCGCGCTCGCATAAGGCTCAATAATGTCGTTATACGCAAAGGCAATCCCGTTTTCGTAGTCTGGGCCACAGATCACTGGACAGTCGAAATAATCCATCAAGCGCTTACGATCCTCTGCACTCCAACCGTCATAAGTGAGGTGTACATAAAGGGGTTTGACTTTACGTTGCGCGAGGGAGTTTGCCTGTCGGGCAATGAGTGCAATTAGCGCAAGTGTGGCCGAGCTATGCGTTTCCGTGCCGTGCAATGTGCGAATGCTGATCTTCGTCCCGTGCTTATCGTGAAAAAGCGCGATATCCATCGTGGACGAAATCACTTTCCCATAAATCGTGATCAAGTCGAGTACTTGCGCAAGAGAATGGCTCGTGATGATGGCAAGCCCCAAGCCGTGGAGCGCAGAGACTTGCATTTCGGCACCACAACGCAGCCCAAAAAGATTGTCCCCACAGGCTTTGAGAATCTGTTCCCAGAAATTACGCACACTCACCGCAGGGTAACGTGCGTCTGGAACACTCAATAGCGACACATTCATCATCGAGCGCTTCATGATTTCTTCTGGCACCACACCATAACCACGCGCGGTTTGGCAAATGGAACGCACCCAGCTCGCCAAAATACTATCGCCCAGGGGTAAAACACTTTCGTCCGCGGGCGCGGTCGACTGAAAGTCGCGCTTTAGGGTTTCCTCATACATAAGTCGCTTCATCCTCCTTATCGCTGTTTGGTCTGTCTTTTTTCACAAAGTGCTCTCCTCCTTGATATTAGATCTCTCGGGTCTCAAAAGGAGAAAATTGTCGTACAAAATTGTCAAAAAAGACGATTATCTTTACTGTTTAAAATGATTGTACTCTGAATACAGAAAAACGGAACACTCACGCACCTCTCTTTGCGATGGTGGCCAGTATTCCGTTTTTCCCCACTCAGTTTCTGTTGGGGTATGTCGGTCCTCACGACACACCCCAACCTTGAGGAGCAACCTCTTATTCGTAGATCACGCCCTTTTCCGGAACCACGCGCGTGCCAGCCTTGCCAGCCAAAATCGCGTCGATTTCGTCCAAAGCGCCGATCACGGCGACGCGACCCGTAGCTTCCACGAAGCGGCAAGCTGCTTCAATCTTCGGACCCATCGAGCCCTTAGCGAAGCCAAATTCACGCAAGGAAGCGGGATCAGCCTGAGCGATACGCTTCTTATCAGGCGTACCCCAGCCAACGTAAGCACCGTTGACGTCCGTGGCGATCACGAAGAGGTCAGCTTCAATGCAGGCAGCCAACACGGAAGAGGCCAAGTCTTTGTCGATCACAGCTTCTGCGCCAACCAACTGACCATCCTTGAAGTAGGTCGGGATACCGCCACCGCCGCAGCAAATGGTGATGTAACCGGCTTCTACCAAGGTCTTCAAGGGCTTCAAACCCCAGATGCGCTTTGGCTGCGGGGAAGCAACCACACGGCGGAACTTATCGTTGTCCTGAGCAATCGTCCAGCCCTTTTCAGCGGCCAACTTTTCCGCTTCTTCCTTGCTGTAAACAGGACCCACAGGTTTGGTGGGGTTCTGGAAAGCAGGATCTTCAGGATCGACTTCCGTCTGCGTCAACACGTTCACAAGAGAGGCACTCTTCGGCACGAAGGAAGCCAATTCCTGCTGAATCATGTAGCCAATCATCCCCAAGGATTCGGCACCGATCACATCCAACGGATACATCGGAACAGTCTTATAGGCGTCGTTTTGCAAAGCAAGGAGACCCACCTGTGGGCCGTTGCCGTGCGTCACCACCAACTGGTTACCTTCGTAGGCCTTAGCGATCTGTTCGCAAGCCAAGCGAACGTTCTTGCGCTGGTTTTCGCAGGTCATCGGTTCGCCACGTTTCAAGAGGGCATTGCCGCCCAAAGCAATCACTAAACGCATTTTTTCTTTCCTTTTTCGCTAGAGATAAGCTCTTTTCCGAGTCCTCGTTGCCCTTTTTGAGGTTAAAGACCCCCTTACCTCTTCTCTAAAGAGCGTTTGCGCTTCAAAGAAGAGGCAGGAGTCACTTCGTGGTAAGGGGGAGGACTCTTTAAGGAGAAGAGCCCTATCTGTGAGAGAGTCTTAGTTCACACCGACCACAGCGGCCAAGAGGGCCATACGCAAGGCCACGGAGAAGCCAATTGCGCGGAAGTAGAGCTGGTGTTCGGTGTTGTCGATACCGAAGTCGAATTCGCCAGGGTTACGCGGCAAGGAGTGATGCACACCAACCGTCTTACCAGTCTTGGCCTTAATGTTCTTCAACATTTCAAGCGAGACGTAGTAGTTAGCCATCTTCTTTTCGAAGTCAGCACGGTTCGGGTCATCCTTCTTCACCGAGCAGCCAGGCAAGTAGATCAAGTCGACATTGCTATCGGCATAGAGTTCTTCGTTCTGCTTTTGCGTCAAATCGAAGTGTTCTTCGAAGTTGGCACCCATGGCCTTCAATTTTTCGCGAACGATTTCCGGCGTACGCAATTCGCTCGTACCCGTGTAAACAATCTTGGCGCCCATGGCAGCAAGCGCGAGAGCGAAAGACTGACCAGAGCGAGCACGCGAGAGGTCAGGCGTGGCAATAGCAACGGTCACCTTGGAGAGGTCACCGAAAGCGCGCCAGCAGGTGTAGCTATCGAGCAAGCCCTGAGTCGGGTGAGTCACGTGACCGTAACCACCAGAAATCACCGGAGCGCAATGACCTTCGATTTCCTTCAAGGCGCCCAAGGCTTCCTGATCGTTTGGGTGACGCATGACGATCACGTCAGCGTATTCACTCGTCACACGGAGGCTGTCAGACAAGGATTCGTTCTTTGCCACAGAAGAGTTGTGTGTCGGGTCAGCTTCGGTAATGACGGAGCCACCCAAGCGGTGCATTGCGTTTTCGTGAGAGCAGCGGGTGCGAGTGGACGGTTGGAAGAAGAGCGTGTAGAGCACTTTACCTTCCAAGAGGTTGGTCCCCGTACGCATGAACGGTTCGAGCATTTCAGCAGCCTGATAGAGGCTCAAAATTTCGTCACGGGAGAAGTCGTCCAAGAACGTGATGTTACGACCACGCATATGGGTCGCGTCCAAAACTTCACGAATATCGCGGGCTTTAAAGTTGAGATCGAGTGCCATGGTTGGCTCCTTAGAATTGAATTCTGTTCAAGAAAGGGAGGAAGGTGGGAAACAACTCCTTCGGTACCATAGAGGAGAGAGATTAGTACACGAAGGAGTTGATCCGTTCAACAACGATTAAATATCGACGTCGCGGTGGCAGTCCTTGCTATAGATGTAGCTGAAGGGGCCACGACCGATGCCATAACCGGCCTGAACCGAGAAGGCGCCCATCCAAATGAAGTCTTCCGTCTTCACAGGAACCCAGTCGTCATCCAAGAGGTACATGCCTTCGCCTTCATAGATGTAGGCGCCATGTTCCTGAACGTGGGTTTCGCAGATGTTGTGGGAGGCACCCGGATCGAACGAGAGGATATGCATGTTCATATCGAACGCTTCGTTGATCGGGAGGAAGTCCTTGACGTGCACGTTGGCCATGCCATCGTAGTCGCGGAAGGCAACTTCGTTGATGTTGCCAAACACAGCCCAAGGCTGAAGTCCTTTCGGATGCGGCACATAGCGCTGCTTGTAGAGAAGGATACGGCCTTCTTTGCCGTTGACGTTCTTAAAGCCGATACCAACACCAGCCGGAGCGTAAGCGTAACCACCCTGGGTCAACACTTTCTTTTCTTCGCCGACGGAAACTTCGAGTTCGATGCAGCCATCCAACACATAGATGAAGGATTCTTCATGAGCAGCGGTGGCGTACGGATATTCCGTATGAGCCGTCGGACCGAGTTTACCGATCAACTGCACAAAGCCAGCACCCATCTTCGGCGTGCACAAAATCGTCATCGTGGAATCCTTGATTCCGGGGATAACGTTCGTCACACGACCCTGCGGGGTGATGATGGCATAGCTGTCACGCTTGACGACCGAACGGTTCGAGAGCAAATCGGAAGGATAACCTGGCATAGTCTTTTCTCCATTATGGGTAAAACCAGTGAAAGCGGGCGTCTGGGGGAGCGTTTGCTCCCCCGCCCTGTTGAGTTAACTATACGAGGAAAGCAGGGGCGTTTTATCGCCTTAACTGCCATTCACTTATCATTTGATGACATTGCTTGATATTCGCTTAGCTTTCACTTTCTGGAGGAAATTTTAAGCGCTTTTCTTCTCTCTTTGAAACCCTTAGGTGGCTTTTCATGCCACAAATAAGAAGTAGCAGCAGAGCATAAGCAGAAAAAATCAACGCGCACCAACCTCTCATCGTCTCTGTTTTTCACGCTTAGAAACACTCGCAAACACTTGAAAATAAAGACCTTTCTCCGCTACCCCTTCTTGTTATTGGAAGGAAAAGGAAAGGATGAAATACTTTAAAACCTAGACTTCAAATGACAAACGTTTGGCGCACTTTGCTAAGTGAGAGGGAAAGCGCTAAAGAGGGCTTGAGGAGGAATTTTTCTTTCAATTATTGTGATAATTGTTCTCAACAATCGCAACTCGCTGGCGTCAAAAACCGACTAGTGCCATTTTAAAGCCTGTTTCGCGCCTTTTCCCTGAAAGGGATTTTTTAGTGTTTTTCGCCTGGCGGGGTTCTTCTTCCCTCTACCCTCTTTCTCGTGATCTCGTCCTTCTCGTTTTTTGCGCCCATTGAAAAGGGCCCACTCCCAAATTAGGAATGGACCCTTCTCTCACTTTTAACTACGTTACTGTGCCGCTACAGCGAATTAGATGTTGTAGCGAGCATGGTCGATACGACGACCGATAGGCTTCTTGCCTTCAAAGCCATGCTCAAGCGAGTAAACTTCGTTGCCACGCACAAAGGTGTGCGTAATGCGGCAATCAACCTTACGACCTTCGTAAGCCGAGAACTTGTTCTTGTAGTAGAGCTTATCAGCGGTGATCGTGTAAGACTGATTCGGATCAATCAACACAAGGTCAGCGTCAAAGCCCGGGGCAATTTCGCCCTTACCGGTCATACGGAAGCGACGAGCAGCGTTGGTAGAGAGTGCCTTAGCCAAGATCACTGGGCTAATATGGCGCTTCAACACGGCTTCATCGAACATCGCGTCAACGCAGTTCTGAGCAGCGCTGATACCACCCCAAGCCTTAAAGGCATTCGGGTCCGACTTCAAGTCGGGGGTGCAAGGCGAGTGGTCGGAGACGAGCATTTGCACTCCGCCACGGGCCAAGCGATCCCAGTTCTGCTTCTGGTGCACGCGGTCGCGAATCGGTGGCGAGCACTTCGCCTTCGGACCGATTGCATCCAAGTCTTCCGTCGCAAGGAGGAAATAGTGCGGGCAAGACTCGAAACTAGCGTTCTGACCTGCGTCGATGGCTTTCTGCACTTCTTCCATCACTTCCACGCAAGAGCAGTGAGCGATGTGAATGCGGCAGCCAGCTTCCTTAGCGATCATCAAAACGCGGTGCGCAGCTTCCAATTCCGTGAAGATGGGGCGCGTAGCCACATAGTCAGAGACTTTGGTAAGCCCTGCTTCTTTGGCTTCACGACCAAGACCGTCCGTGATCGTCGCGTTTTCGCAGTGCACCACGAGGATACCGTCGTGCTTCGCGATTTCTTTACAACCCTGATAGAGTTCAAAGTCGGTCACATTCTTGAAGTCACCTGGTTTCCCAGAACCGCAAGTGGCAACGAAGGCCTTATAAGCGTAAACGCCATTTTCAGCCATCGGACCAATGTCAGCAAGGTTCCAAGGCACCAAGCCGCCCATCGGGGTGTAGTCAACCCAGCACTGATCCTTAGCGGCATCAAGTTTAATCTTGAGCGTTTCGACGTCTGTCGTTGCCGGAATCGTATTGAGCGGCATTTCCACGAAGGAAGTGATCCCACCCGCAGCCATGGCCTGCGTACCGGTGAAGTAACCTTCCCACTCGGTGCGACCAGGTTCCGAGATGTGCATATGCGGATCCACCATGCCAGGCATGACGTACTGACCCTTCGCGCAGACAACCTTATCAGCCCCTTCCAAGTTGGGCGCGATCGTCACAATGCGACCATCTTTAATGCCGATGTCTGTTGTTTCCACGCGGTCAGCTAAGACCACATAACCACCCGAGATAATCAAATCATATTTCATAGCGTTCTATCCTTCTAACCCAAACAGAGGTTAGTTAATGTTGAAAGCCTGCATGATGTAGAGAGCTGCCGAAGAGATGACCCCGAGGATCAACATCAAAGGCGTGTAGAAGCGCAACCACTTGAAGAAGTCAACCTTAGCGATCACCAACGTAGCCACGAAGAAGCCAGAGGTCGGGAAGAAGATATCGGTTAACTGACCACCCCAAGCATTGGCGCTCACTACCGTCTGCTGAGAGATGTCCAAGAGGCTAGCCAATGGCGACAACACAGGCATCGTCAACACGGTCAAGGCCGTTGCACCAGGAATCAAGAAGTTAAAGATGGCTTGTTCCCAGAAGATACCGATCGCAGACACAGCCGGTGGCAAGGAAGCCAAGGCGTTAGAGAGTGCGAACACGATCGTATCCGTAATATTACCCTTATCCATCACCACAGCGATAGCGGAAGCCACACCGCAAAGGAGAGCGCCGACCATCAAATCGCGCATACCAGCGTTGATGTCATCGCAAATCTGCTGCGGACCCTTACCAGCGATAGCGGAAGAGACGATACCGATGAAGAGGAACAAACCACCGATTTCTTTAAAGCCCAAGCCACGAGAAAGAATCAAGTAAATGGCGATCGGGAAGAGAACCAAGAGGGAGAGACCAGCCCAAATCTGACGCTTCGTGAAGGTCAATTCCTTAGCAGAACCCTGTTCGGCCAAAATTTCAGCCTTGATTTCGTTGTCGGTGTCGTAGGTCAAGCTCGACTGAGGATTCTTCTTAACGCGAGCAGCGTACATCATCACATAGACGATAGCCACAGCAATAACGAGCACCAAGACGCCAGCACGGAAAGCGGAACCAGAGAACATCGGGATCTGAGCAATCACTTGACCCATACCGACGGAACCCGGAATCGTGATACCGAAGGTGAAGCCTAAGCAAGGCCCTAAGAGTGCCACAGCGGTTGCGGTCATGCCGTCATAGCCCAAGCGATAGAACAAGGGGAGGAAGACAGGCAAATAAGCAAGCGAGAGTTCAGGTACGCCAATGAAAGCAGCCAAGAGGGAGAGCACGACCATCAGGATCGGTGCCACCAAATAGTCGCTCGAACCAACAGCTTTACTCAAACGCTGCACACCCAAGTCAATCAAGCCAGCGCGCTTGATCAAACCCATACAGGCACCCACCATGAAGGTCAAGAACACGATGCCAGAGGCACGTTCCAAACCAGCCGGCACAGCGGTGATCAAGTCCATCAAAGTCGTCGGGCTAGACGGAACTTCCTTATAGGTCCCTGCCACCACGAGGTTTTGCATCCCGTGAGCGGTTTCCATCATCTGGCGGTCATAGTTCCCAGCAGGAACGATGTAAGTGAGTGCCGCCATTACCAAGATAAAGCAGGCCAAGACAATATAAATGTCCGGCATTTTAAAGCCTTTCTTTTTCGCCACGTTAGTGTTTTCAGTCATGTTTGTCATCCTTGCGGGAGGGATGCCTCTCCGCCTGAGAAATGGTTGTGTCCATCTACCAAGGGTCCTCCGAGTCCTCTAGGAATCTCGAATACCCCCAGTAGATGAGATGGAGAGGTGTGAATTAGTTCACGCCGACCACAGCGGCCAAGAGGGCCATACGCAAAGCTACGGAGAAGCCAATTGCGCGGAAGTAAAGCTGGTGTTCGGTGTTGTCGATACCGAAGTCGAATTCGCCAGGATTACGCGGCAAGGAGTGATGCACACCAACCGTCTTACCAGTCTTGGCCTTAATGTTCTTCAACATTTCAAGCGAGACGTAGTAGTTAGCCATCTTCTTTTCGAAGTCAGCACGGTTCGGGTCATCCTTCTTCACCGAGCAGCCAGGCAAGTAGATCAAGTCGACATTGCTATCGGCATAGAGTTCTTCGTTCTGCTTTTGCGTCAAATCGAAGTGTTCTTCGAAGTTGGCACCCATGGCCTTCAATTTTTCGCGAACGATTTCCGGCGTACGCAATTCGCTCGTACCCGTGTAAACAATCTTGGCGCCCATGGCAGCAAGCGCGAGAGCGAAAGACTGACCAGAGCGAGCACGCGAGAGGTCAGGCGTGGCAATAGCAACGGTCACCTTGGAGAGGTCACCGAAAGCGCGCCAGCAGGTGTAGCTATCGAGCAAGCCCTGAGTCGGGTGAGTCACGTGACCGTAACCACCAGAAATCACCGGAGCGCAATGACCTTCGATTTCCTTCAAGGCGCCCAAGGCTTCCTGATCGTTTGGGTGACGCATGACGATCACGTCAGCGTATTCACTCGTCACACGGAGGCTGTCAGACAAGGATTCGTTCTTTGCCACAGAAGAGTTGTGTGTCGGGTCAGCTTCGGTAATGACGGAGCCACCCAAGCGGTGCATTGCGTTTTCGTGAGAGCAGCGGGTGCGAGTGGACGGTTGGAAGAAGAGCGTGTAGAGCACTTTACCTTCCAAGAGATTGGTCCCCGTACGCATGAACGGTTCGAGCATTTCAGCAGCCTGATAGAGACTCAAAATTTCGTCGCGGGAGAAATCGTCCAAAAACGTGATGTTACGACCACGCATGTGGGTCGCATCCAAGACTTCACGAATATCACGTGCTTTGAAGTTCAGATCAAGTGCCATGGTTGGCTCCTTATATATGAAAGAGTAGTTGCAATCGTTTTAAAGATTGAAAGGATGAGTTGGTCTCTAGTTTGACGGTTGGCTACAGGTTTGTTTCCTCGTCAGAAGAGACTCACTTGCGTTAGCTCTATAGTAGAAAGTCCCTACTGAAAACGTGAAGCTTAAGTGCGTCAACCTCTTATCTTTTCGCGCCAGTGTTTATCCCTCTTTTTCCCCTCTCCTCTTCCAAAAGGGAGAGGGACTATTGGTGGTGTATTGAGGAAGATTTTTTGTCCCTAAAAAGAATTTTGTATGACGGAAAAAATGCCTTTTTTCGATTTGCGATCTTTCTAGTCTTCCCTAGTGTTATAAGGGGTTTTAGGACTTCTCAATTTTCTTACCTAAGACAAAGAGCTAGCCAAAATTAATCTGAGGAATTAGGTCTTTTGAGAAGTTCACCATCCCTCAAACGATGTCAGTCTTTCCCAATCTTTTGACTTTAAATGACAAATCCTCATGGCATGAAAGGATTCTAAAAAAACCACCCAAAAAGCATTTTCTTTGAAAGAAGTCTGACAAAAATGACGGTGCTTCTTTAATAGCACCCTTCTATCAGAAAAGCGAGAGCAATATTATTTTTCTTGACATGAGTTTTGCTATTGATAATGATTCTCATTTCGTGTATAGTTCTGTTCATGGGTTGAAAGCACTCTGTCTCACAACAAGCTGGTGAGGGGTCGCCAGTGACAGAGAGGATTTCGAAACGCTTCATTTCGAAATCGGGTTTATCTCCGCCTTCGCTTTCACTTGATGTCCTTGTTACGGCGAGTCCTTTACCGGCGACTCGCCGTTTTTTTTTCGTTCTCTCATCAAGCCACAATAGCTTTCCTCTACTGAACAAACGTTCTCTATATTATTTTGAATTGCGCTTGACTCTCTATTGATAATGATTCTCATTTCATGTATAGTTCAAGTCATGGGTTGAAAGCACTCTATCTCACAACAAACTGGTGAGGGGTCGCCAGTGATAGAGAAGATTTCGAAGCGCTTCACTTTTTGAAATCGGGTTTTATCTCCGCCTTCGCTTTCACTTGATGTCCTTGATACGGCGAACCGGTACAGGCGGTTCGCCGTTTTTTTCACTGCGTTTTTCTTCAATAGCTCTCCTCTATTAAAAACAAGGCTTCCATATTATTTTCTCGTCTAAGGGTTTTCACTATTGATAATGATTCTCATTTAATGTAATCTTACTTTCAACGAGCGAAAGCACTCTGTCGCACAACAAACTGGTGAGGGGTCGCCAGTGACAGAGCAGGTTTCTCAGCGTTTCACATGAGAAACAAGGGTTTTATCTCCGCCCGCGCTTTCTCTTAATCTTCTTAATACGGTGAGCTGATACAGGCAGCTTACCGTTTTTTTTGCCCTTCCTCTTCTTCATTACAAACAATAAAAAAGGCCACCGTCTCTCGACAGCAGCCTCTGACCAGCATTCCAAGAATTTGTGTTTAGCGCACTTTGAAATCAAACTGATGGCATTGATTGCAGAAATTATCCGGTTCCGAGTGCATTAAGTGGCAGTTCGTGCAATCAAGCGTATCTTGATAGTGCGGAGACATATGCGGATTCGTCGGTTTCACGTCCTTGGTCTTCGCAACCAAGTCCTTCGTGTTGTGGCAGCCCGTACAGGTTTCAATCGTCGGGATTTCAGGATTTTTCATATCCATATTTTTGCCGTGGCAACTTTCACACGTTAAACCACGCGCCACGTGGCGATCCGCGCCAAAGTGACCATCAGCGGCTTGGGCCATCGAGCTCATACCAAGACAGAGCGCCATCAAAGCTAAAAGTGCTCCTTGCTTCATTTCTTTTTTCTCCTAGGGGTTTGAAAACTTTCGTTTTTGAGCGCTCTTTTTGGAGCAGAATCGCTCAATAGCTCACACTTTACAGAAAGCTTATTAGGTGCGATACCTCCCGCGGGAGAGGATAGTTTTCTTTTTTCGTTGCCTTTTCTTTTCCCTACTCTCGCAACGATAGAGAGACAGGGTTTACCCTAGGTTTGTAGGTTATTCTACCCAGACGCTTTGCGCCCACCTAAGAAAAGCGTATTACGCAACCGTCCTTTCTTGTCCTTTTTCTTGGGAAGCTAGTATCTTAGAAGAATAACTTTCCCCTTCACTTTTCCCTCACAGGTGACGTATGGCGGCTATTGCCTTCGATAACATGTTCTACTACCTGCTGATCTGCCTCCTTTTCTTTGGCGTGGGTGACCTCCTTGGGGTTGCAACCAAAGCAAAGGTTTCAGCAGTGTTTGTGAGCCTCTTCCTCTTCTTGGCGGGCTTTATGTCCGGGCTCATTCCTCCCGATATTATTAAAAAAGCGGGTTTGCAAGACCTCGGTAAAATCGCGGTGATTTTCGTGGTGTTCTCTATGGGCACAACGATTAATTTCCGCGAATTGATTGCTGAGTGGCGCACGGTCGTTACTGCTCTCCTTTCTATGGTGGCGGTGTTGATCTGTGGTCTCGTCTTAATTCCGATTATTGGTAAACAAGAAACCATTGTGTCGCTCCCGATTGTGACGGGGGGCATTGTGGCGACGCAGATCATGACCAACGCGGCTATGGAGCAAGGCTTTGCACTCGCCGCAGCACTTGGGACCATTATTTTTGCCATTCAAAAGTTCTTGGGTTCGCCTGTAGCCTCCTACTTCGGCCTTCGCGAAGCTCGTGTGATTTTGGCACAGTATCGCCAGAATAAAGAAGCCTTTGAGCACGATGCCGCCGCACAAGCGGCTGCTCAGGCTGCCGAAGCCAATAAGAAATTAACGTTCTTTGAGCGCAACAAGAAGTACTATGGTCCTTTCACCTGCTTGGCGATTACGGCCTTCTTCTGCTGGATTTCGTTCTTGATTGGCAAGGCCACGAATCTCTCGCCCACTATCTGGGCTTTGATTTTGGGCGCTGCTGTCTCAACGACGGGGATGCTTCCCTCGAATATCTTGAAGCACGCTAACTCCGCAGGGCTCTTTAACTGCGCAACGTTTGCCACCATTATTCCTTCTCTTGCCAAGATCACCATGGGTGATTTGACGACGCTGGGGATGATGGTGATCGCCCTCTTCGTGGTGGTGTTTGTTGCACTCTTCTTGTGCTTTTATATCCTGCCTCTCTGGAAGATCCTGGGTTCGCGTAACGTCGCCATGGGCGTGGCCTGCTGCCAGCTCTTAGGCTTCCCCGCAACCTATTTGATCGTGAACGAAGTGGCGCAAGCCGCGGCCACGAACGAAGACGAAAAGAAAGCGATTACGGATCGACTCATGCCGAAGTACCTGGTTGGTGGGTTTACTACGGTAACGAGTTTCTCCGTCATTATCGCGGGCTTCATGGCTCCCTATGTTTAACCTATTCGATTGAGAAGGAACAAAAATCATGTATCAGTACGATGCTCAAGACTATCCTTACCCCAGCAAGCGCCACGTGGTTTATGCCAAAAATGGGATGTGCTGCTCTGGTAACCCTTCCACGAGTTCGGCTGGGTTGCAAACGCTCTTAAAGGGCGGGAATGCCATCGACGCTATTCTGGCCATGGCTGCCTCTCTCCCGGTGGTCGAACCCACGGGGAACGGTTTAGGGGCAGACTGCTTCGCGATTATTTGGTACAAAGGCAAACTCTACGGCATTAACGGTACGGGCCCCGCCCCCATGCTCAACTCGGTTGCTGCTCTCAAAGAACGTGGCTTTGACAAGATCCCGTCTTACGGCGTGGAACCGATTAATGTCCCTGGCGCCGTCGGTGGCTGGATGGCCATGCATGAACGCTTTGGCTCAATGCCACTTGAAGAAGTTTTTGCCCCTGCAGTGAGCTACGCTGAAAACGGCTACCCTGTTTCGCCCAATATCTCTCGCCTCTGGGAAGAAGCCTACGGGATTTATTCCAAGTATCGCGATCGTCCCGAATTCCAAGGCTGGTTTGATACTTTTGCCCCGAATGACACGTGGTTAAAACCGGGCGACCTATTCAAAGTCCCCGAAATGGCTGCTACGTTGCGTGAAATCGCTGCCACGAAGGGTGAGAGTTTCTATCGCGGTCGCTTAGCTGACGTGATGGATGCGTTCTTCAAGAAACACAATGGTTTCTTACGCAAAGAAGACTTGGCAGCCTACCACCCAGAATGGGTTGACCCGATTTCGGTCAATTACCACGGCTACGACGTTTGGGAATTGCCGCCTAACGGGCACGGCATTACGGTCTTGATGGCTCTCCAAATCCTCAAAGACATGGATCTTGGCGCACGCGACGATGTGGAAACGCTCCACAAGCAAATCGAAGCAATGAAGCTTGCGATGACCGATACGGCCAACTACGTGGCAGAGCCTTCTTACATGAAGGTGACGGTTGAAGAACTTTTGAGCGAAGAATATGCCGCTCGCCGTCGTGCTGAAATTAGTGATGTGGCGAAGTTGCCGACTGTGGGTGATCCAAAATATCACTCCACCGTTTACTTCTGCGCCGCAGATAAAGACGGCAATATGGTCTCGATGATTCAATCGAACTTCCGTGGCTTTGGCTCGGGTATCGTCATCCCGGGTACGGCTATTTCGTTAAACGACCGTGCAGAAAACTTCAAATTTGATGAAAACCACGCCAACGCTCTCCTGGGCGGCAAGCGCCCCTACCACACGATTATTCCTGGCTTCTTAACGAAGGACGGCGTTGCTGTGGGTCCGTTTGGCATTATGGGTGGCTTCATGCAACCGCAGGCACACGTACAGGTTGTGCAGAACATGATCGATTGGCACTTGAACCCACAACAAGCCCTTGACGCACCACGTTGGCAGTGGGTTGGCGGCAAGAAGGTCGAAGTGGAGCAGGATACGCCTAACCACGTCATTCGCCTCTTGCAGCGTCGCGGCCACGACATCATCGTACAGCCAGACCCCTACCATATGGGGCGCGGTCAGATGATTCTGCGTGACGAGAATGGTGTCTACGTAGGTGCCACGGAAAAGCGCACTGACGGACACATTATGAGCTACTAATCGCTCCCCCCTCAGCCCTGCTCTGGTTTTCTGGAGCAGGGTTTTTCTTTTTCTGGCATAAATATCCCAAATATAGGGTATCTAACCATACTTGTAACGCTGTGTGTCTGTAAAAACCTAAGAAAAATTCCCTAGTTTTTTGTTTCTTATCTGAGCCTTACGATTCAGCTCTCTGGAGCGACAGAGCATTCCTCTCTTTACCCACTCTTTTCCTTAATTACACAGTCTTCTTGAGCATTTTGACGGCTTCTTTACGGTAAGCCTTGTTCACCTTTTTCGCAGCATCTCACTGCTCTCTGGGAGCAAAGATTTTTTCTCGCTCTGTTACATTATTTAGAACACCGCCATTCTAATTTTCGCTACAGTAGGCTTAACCAAATTTTTATGTTGAGGTCTCAAAACCTCACGCTAACCCAATACGCGTTCAGCCTTCTCATAACAAATCGTCTGAGCGTTAACTTTCGATGGAGATAGCATCATGAAGAAAACTACCAAACTCTTAGCCACTGTCGCTGCTTTAGGTGCCTTGGCAACCGCCTCTTACTCCTTTGCCGCGCCGATGGCTCACGGTAATACGGATGGTGCTCAACAACATCAGTGCCCGATGATGGCCTCCCAGGTCAACAAAGAAGACATGATGAACGCTCGCTTTGAAGGTATCGCTCGTATGTTGACGTTGGAAGCCAACCAGAAGGCTGCTTGGACGGCTTATGTGGATGCTTCCAAGACCATGCACATGGGTCCGAAGAAGACCTGGGATAAGCCCGCTGTGGATACGCAGGATCGTTTGGAACGCCGCATTGCAATGCAAACCGAAGGGACTGAGCAGCTCAAGGCCTTTGTGAAGGCTCGTGCTGAACTCTTGAAGGTTTTGAATCCTTCCCAGAAGTATGTCCTTGAACAGACGGAAATGACCCACGGTAAGATGGGTGGCGACATGGGTGGCCACGGCAAAATGATGGGCAAGGGTATGATGGGCGGCAAAGGCGGCATGATGGACCACGGCGCTCATGGTGCTGACAAGGCTGATGCCGGTGACGCTCACCAGCACCACCAGGCTGCTCCTGCCAAACAAGAATCCAAGATGTAAGTCAAACTTCACGCAAGCAGGGAGCCTTGAATCCTCTCCCTAATTGCGCGTCCAGAGCTTCCTTGATGTTTTCCTCTATCAAGGAAGCTCTTCTTTTAGATAAGCGCATCATAATGTTGCTTATAGGTATGGAGAATATGGTAATTCTTCAGAAAAGAGGTTGATCAATTTGAGCAACAACGGATCTTTGCGAGAAAAATTTCTCCATCCAATCATGATGGGGTAATCTGGAAAAGCGAAAGGACTCTCGTGATACTCTAATGTGCTCATCTCAGCAATTTTTTTTGCAGCGTGCCTAGGGATGGTCGTTAATGCCTGCGTTCCTGCTAATAAGTACGGAATTGCACTAAAGTGCGAGGTAGAAACTAAGATTTTTCTCCGTAAATTCTGGTCTGCCAATACTTCATCTACTAACCCAAAAAATCCCCCACTCGAGACCAGCACATGTTCATGCATGACATAACTTTCGCGGGTTAATTCTTCCCCAAATGTTTTTGGATCAAGTAAACATGCGTAATTGCTACGCCCTACTGTTGTCACACTGATCCCCTCTGCAGACAGTCCCCCCGCAGTAATCGCTAGATCAATTTCTCTCGACATCAGCATATCGGAAACCAGATGGGAATTACTTTGCCGGAAATGCAAACGAAAAGTACTTCCTAGACGTCGAGATAGATTGACCAATTGTGTCCCAAAGACCATTTCAAAGTCATCGGAAATCCCCACCGTAACGGTACGACCTCTATCAAATCCTTTCTTGTTGCCATGAAGCTCAAAACTTGCCGCAAATTGGTCCAACGCCTCTCGTGCGAACGGGTATATCTGACGAGCAAAAAGGGTAGGTCGAAAACCACGCCCCGTTCTCTCAAATAAGGGATCTAAATAAATTTCTCTGAGTTTCGCTATGCCTTGTGAAACGGCAGATTGCGAAATACCTAGCCTCGCTCCAGCTGTAGTGGCGCTATGTCCTTCAAATACTGCTACGAACAGTCTTAGTAAATTTAGATCGATCGTTTCGATATTACTTTTACTACTATCAGATGTATCAAAACTCATCTATTCATTCCTCATAGAAAAATCGATAATTTCTAAAGAATTCAAGGATTTCTCCATGACTTCATAGCATTGACCTCTTCCATTATACGAACTCTTTGTGTAGGAACTTATTATGAGTAAACATATTATCGCCGCCTTGCAAATTGGTGCCGACGTTGCTGGCAAAGCACAAACTTTGGCAAATATTCTTTCTTGGGAAAATGCCATTCGCGATAGCCACGCCGACATCGTCGTAATGCCTGAAGCGCTTCTTGGTGGTTATCCAAAAGGCGAAATTTTCGGCACTTACATGGGTTTCCGTCTTCCCGAAGGACGAGAAAAGTTTCGTGAATATTATGACAACGCTATTGATGTTCCTGGTGAAGAAACGCAAGCACTTGCTGAACTCTCTGCCAAAACTGGCGCTTCCTTAGTGGTTGGCTGTATTGAACGCACTCCTCATTCCTTATTCTGCACCGCCTTATTCTTTGACCCTGAAAACGGGTTGGTTGGTAAACACAGAAAACTGATGCCAACCGCAACCGAACGCCTTGTCTGGGGAATGGGCGACGGCTCTACTCTTCCTGTTGTTGATACGGCTGCTGGCAAAGCTTCAGCGGCAATCTGTTGGGAAAACCACATGCCTCTGTTACGAGCCTACATGTATGCCAAAGGCACACAAATTTATTGCGCTCCAACCGTAGACTGCCGTGACCATTGGGAACATTCCATGCGCCACATCGCCCATGAAGGACGCTGTTTTGTAGTGACTGCTTGCCAGTATGTTCCTAGCCCTAAAGCCCTTGATATTACGGTTCCTCATTGGAAAGAAGATGAAGATTTAATTCGTGGTGGGTCTTTGATTGTTGGGCCTCAAGGCAACCTTTTAGCAGGTCCCCTCTTCCACGAAGCGGGGCTTGTGACCGCTGAAATCGATCTAGATGACCTTACGCGAGCACGATACGACATGGATGTCTCTGGCCACTACGCGCGCCCAGATGTCTTCTCTTTACACGTCGATACTCGTCCCAAAAGAACCATCGAAGAAACCGTTTAACCAACCATTGATCTCCCAGTAATCCTTAGCTGGGACTTTGACCTCATTTCCCCTGCTCTTGATGTTTGCCAACCCCTGGGGTGGTGAGCAGGGGATTTTTTGACCTCTTCCAAGCAAAGGAGACTCAAAATGACACTCCTTATCGTCAGTCAAATTATTATTGCCATCACACTGCTCCTTATGGTAATTGGCAAAACCCCAATGTTTATCACCGCAGTCGTCGGCGCAGCCGCTGCTGCTTTTTTTGCTGGAATTCCGCTTTCTGGTAGCGACCCTGTTACGATGTCAAAGCTCCTCATTTCGGGGCTCAACCCTGTCTTAATTGATATGTGTGGCATCCTGCTCTTCATTGGTATCATGAAAGCTTCTGGATTTCTCAATGTCATTATTGGAGACGTTATTCGAGCGGGAAACTATGTGGGCGGTGGTCCCGGCATCATTACTGCCGCAAGCTTAGTCGCTGGCGTCATAGGCATGATGGTTGGCTTTACCCAAGCGGCCATTACGGGTGTTGTCGCGGGACCTGCTGCTATTAAATTGGGAGTAGATCCTGACGAAGCTGCGGGCGCTTTGCAACATGCGAACAATTTAGGTTGCGGTGCCGGGTTTGCCCACCCAACTATGGTTAGCATCTTGGCTATCACTGGTATCGGTTTCGGGATGTTTAATGTTTGGGGAGCTGTCTCTGCTTTAGCCGTTATCGGCATGGGGTATTGGCGCATGCGTAAACATCTGCGCAATAAAGGCTCTTTGAAGCGATATAGTCCCGAAGAAATTCAGACTCTCCTAGCATCATTGACTGATGGCACTACTCGCCCAGACATTTCTTCCTTTAAGGCCTTCTTGCCATTTATCATTTTGATCGTTGCGTCTTCCTGTGGAATCCCTATTTTTGTCGTTTGTTTCGTTTGCTCTTTGCTCGTCATTGTCCTCTCTGGCAGAAACTGGGAGCAAAGTCAGTCCGATATGATTGAAGGCGTCAAAATGATTGCGGTGCCTTTTACCGCTACCGTTGTTTTTCTATTCTTATCTGGAGTGATTAAAAATATCGGTTTTGTCGCCTTGTTAGATTCTTGGTTTAAGCCAGTTCTGAGTTTTTCTCCAGAACTCATGATGTTCTTTGTAGCAAGTCTAACTGGCCTGATTACCCAGTCTTATATGGCCTCCGCTGCAGTAGTCTTGCCATTTTGCACCATTGCCTTAGGCGCTGGCGGAGATCCTATGGGTATTGCTGTCGCAGCAGCTAGTGGCTGTAATATCGGTCAGTACTATTTAACGGGTGGACCTGTATCTGGTTTGAACACTGTCATTCCAGTGGTACCAGGGTCTGACCTTGTGAAAGCAAATCTTTTCCAACGCCCCAATATTGCCTTCGGCTTCTTTATCGGGACTTTGGTTGTGGCTTATCTTGCCATCATTTAACTGGAATAACCCCTTGTGTTGGGGAACTATTGCAAAAACAAAGTTCCTCAACACAATGCCTTGTAGTTAGAACCAATCGAGCTCTTCGCGCCAATCGTCAATACGCTCACCAGAGTGAGAGAGATCGCGCTTGCCGTGTTGCTCGGTAGCCACTTTTGCCCCTTCCTTGAGAACACCTAAGAGAGGTTCCACCACTTTAGCGTCTTCTTTCATCCACGCAAGATAATAGTTTTCCCACAGAAGGGGAATAAACTCTGCGCCAACTAAGTGTGCCGCCTCTGCAACACAAAGCCCTGCATCCGCCTCTCCCGAAGCAACCGCTGTAGCCACTGCCATGTGAGAAGAATAAACAGTGCTTTGGGCAGCTAACTGCTCAGGCAAGCGTCCCGTTTTATGAAGCAATTCTTGCTGAAGCGTATAGGTGCCAGTGCCTGGGGCGCGGGATGCGTAGCGCACTTTTTTCTCAAAGATGTCTTCAAAAGTCTTAATTCCCAAGGGATTTTCTTTTGCAACGACCAGACCTTGCGCTCGTCGACAAACATGGCAACCTGCCATACGCTCGGGGTTAATCAGTGGGCGAAACACTTTAAAGGCCTCGCTTCCTTTAGCCGACCCCTCGGGGAAATTAAAACCCGCAACCATTGTTTGACGAGCATTGAGCGTACGAAGGCCTTCTGCGCCAGTACTAAAGTGATAGTCAAGAATAAGTTCTTCGCGGTTAGCTGCTTCTTGCAGGGAAGAGAGGAAAGGATCGTAGCAACCCGCTACGGTGATCATTTTGGCTTTGGGGTCAGAGGCAACGGCAAAAGCGGTATTGAGTTCTGAAACGATTTTCGCGATATCAACGGCATATTTGGCCTGTACTGAGCGCTCTGCCCAAAGCAGTTTTCGTCCAAGAGGGGTGAGCGTCGCGGGTTTTCCTCGTTCACGACTCACCAGCGTCTGGCCAAAGGTGGCTTCCCATTTGAGCACACTGCCCCACAAATAGCGGTAACTCGTTCCCAATTTTTCGGCGGCACGCTTAATGGAGCGTTCTGAATCGATCGCAGCCAATATTTTTATCAAATCATCTTGCAGCGTTGCTGGTCCAATGGAACTTCTAGACTGTTCCAAACCATAAAAAAGCTCTATTTTCATAGACAAAACGGGGGAAAGGGGAATTTTCACTATAGTGTTTTCATCATGCCACAAGGATTTGGTGATTTTTTAGACCCCACAATCGATTAATTCGATTACATAATCGAAAAAACAAAAGGAGACCAAGTTAACAGCCTCCTTCTCGTTGCTAGCGGATAACACTAGCCACTACCCTTCTACTAAAAGTCTTCTTTTCATGCTACGCACTTAAAACCAATCTAAAACATCTCTCCAATCTTCAATAAATTCTCCACACTGGGAAAGATCGCGACCCTCTTGTTGTTGGTGAATACTCCCCCTACTATTTTTCAATAGCTCCATCAAAGGGATCACGGTTTCTGTATCTTTTTTCATCCAGGCTAAATAATAGTTTTCCCACACTAACGGAATAAAATCTGCACCGACAATCTGTGCAACTTCAGCCACACAAAGACCAGTATCCGCCTCTCCACTAGCCACTGCCGTAGCGACTGCCATATGAGATCTGTAAACGGTACTGTGTGGCTCTAAATCTTTAGAAGAATAGGGTAATGGGCGAAGTAGCTCTTCTTGTAATGTGTAAGTGCCAGTGTCAGACGAGCGGGCAGCGTATCGTAACTCTTTATCAAAGATATCCTGAAAATGCTCAATATTAAGAGGGTTCCCTTTTGCCACCACAAGTCCTTGAGACCTGCGACACACATGGCAACCAAACATACTATCTGGTTTAATTAGCGGAGAAAATGTTTTACAAGCTTCACTCCCCCTCTCTGAAAATTCTGGGAAATTAAAACCTGCCACCATATATTTTTGCTCATTGAGTGCCCTAAGCCCCTCGCAGCCTGTACTGAAGTGATAGTCGATAATTAACCCCGCTTTAGTAGCGCGGTCCTGTAGAGAAGAAAGGAAAGAATCGTAGCATCCTGCTACTGTCACAATTTCAGCATTGGGGTCTGATGCAACTGCAAAAGCGGTATTCAGTTCAGAAACAATACGAGCAATGTTCACGGCATGTTTAGCCTGTACTGAGCGTTCTGCCCACAATAGCTTACGACCCAAAGGTGTTAAAGAAGCAGGTTTACCGCGCTCTCTATTTACCAAGGTTTGTCCAAAAGCGGCTTCCCACTTTAAAACACAACCCCATAAATAACGATAACTCGTTTCCAGCTTACCTGCAGCTTTGTTGATAGAGTGCTCTGATTCGATCGTCGCCAAAATCTTAATCAAATCATTTTTTAGCGTAGCAGGACCTAAATGCCCTTCATTTTGCTCAAGAGCATAAAAAAGTTCAATGTGCATAACCGTCTGAATACCCACAAAAAAGATTTTTTGCGCGATCCCAAAAATTGTTTTTTCGCTTAATCTCCTTGTAATCATGCCACAAAGATAGATTTTTTTGCGAGACTAAAAATAATTATGGGAGAGAACTTTGAATCCCCTCCCATGAAATTTATATTTTAGGCTAAAAATTTCTCTTTAAAGATCTTTTTGCCTAGCATTACTTTTGAGGCAAACGAATACGGCTACGATCAATTGCAGCCAAATTCTTAGCACCCGTCAAAATCATCGCCACTTGCAATTCACTCTTAAGGCGGTTGGCAAAAAGCTCTACCCCATCAGCCAAGCCACCATGTGCACCACGTACAAAATGACGACCAGCAAGGCAAGCATCTGCTCCTAAAGCCAGATACTTTTCAATATCTGTCCCGCGTGCTACCGTACCGTCTACTAAGATCATGCATTTTCCATTAATTCGATCGGCAATAGCCGGAAGAACAGCGGCCGTACCCGGGGTATCAGCTAAGGTGCGCCCACCATGGTTAGAAACCACTAAACCTGCGGCACCAGATTTGCGGACCAAATCCGCTTCATCAGGGGTCATAATGCCTTTAAAGAAAAGAGGTAAGGGACTGGCTTTCACCAGTGCCTTCATCTGCTCAAAGGTTTTTGGTTCTACGGTCTGGCCGGCTGTCGCACGAGCAGCACGACCTGCAGAATCAAGGTCAATCGTGAGGGCAATAGCCCCGCCTTCATAGGCTTTTTTCATGCGCAAAATGATATCTTCCTGAAGTCGCGGTTTTAAACCGATAATGGCCTTTAAGCCATGGCTCTTCAAAGTTTGCAAGCGAGCCTCAAAAACATCAATCGGATCTCCGATACCATCAGCTACTGCCCCTAAGGTACCAGCACGATTACAGCCTTCACAAATGGCAGTCACAAATTCTTCTTCAGTTAGTTTTCCGCCCATGTTATAAGTAGTGCCACCAGTCGGAGCAGCCATACACGGCATGGAGAGTTTTTCACCAAAAAACTCAAATGTCATATCGGGTTTTTTCACATCATGAATAGCCCGAGCATTCAATTCGACGGCAGCTAACGAATCATAGTTCGCCTGGAAACTACGGTTTGCTCCCATACCACCAAACCCAGGAACTTGTCCAATACAAGGACCTCGACCATCACATTCGGGACAAACAGCACAACGAGGTGCCATCATTTCTCGAGCACGAGTGCGAACTTGTTCATACGTCATCTTGCCCGACAATGGGCGTAGTTTCGGTTTAGTTGGGGTCTCTTCAGCAGCCATGGCTGGGGTTATACCTAAGCCTGAAGCAAGGCCAAAAGCGGCACCACTGCGCAAAAAAGCGCGACGATCTACTTTGACAGGACTTTCCATTTTTATCTCCTTCAGTTTGTATAAATGGAATGTAAGGGGTCACTTCCTATCTTAGATGTCTTATGCTTACTTGTACATATGTTTTACAAAGCATAAGAAGTTTGTTTGATACTGATCATTTTTTACCCTGGTCTTTACTCTCTTTCCCGAACATTTCTTCACATAAAGCAAAACGGCTGGCATTCCACCAACCGTTTCACTCTAACTCCTCTCTCTTGCGCAAAAGAGCAGGATACTTATTGAGCTTCTTTCAAAAAGGTCAAGTACTCAAAGGGCAAAACCCAATGGGCAACCAAGGTATTGCCTTCAGCCTTCCAATCCTTCTTGTCGCTCTGGCGAATCAAAGCACTCAACTCTTTAGCCGCCTGAGTATTGCCTAAAGACGCAGGATTAAAGGTCAAATCGATTTGCGCCAGCGAAAGACCTTGAGGTTTTTCTTCCTTGGCGAGCAGAACTTTCAACACCGATTTCTGATCGCCCGTGGAAACTACCAACTCAGGAATTGTCACGCGCAAGGCTCCTTTTTCTAAACCATCAACCCATGCTGCAACCTGCTTTTCGCGAAGAGCTTGGTTGGTGGGCACGTTTTCAAGGTTGATATCGCCCTTTAACTGATCAAAGGAAATAAAGGGACCGAGCGTTGTCTTGCCCTTAGCGTCCACTGAGAGATGGGGGCCTGCCTTAAAGTCTTTAAAATCGTAACTCAACGTCCCCGTGACCAGCATCGAGCCATCTTCTTGCGTTTCCATCTTCTCTAATTTGGCAGACGTGGAAGTCGCGCCCATGTCTAGAGAGAGTTCATTCGCAATGTGCAACTTCAAGCTATCAAACGTTGCGCCACCTGACTTTCCTTCGCTTTTCATCACCCAATTCTTGATTTCAAAAGCAGCAGCATCGCCTTCGGTAAGAGAAATATAAGGGACATCAAAAGCGCTCTTTCCTTCTGCGCTCCAACGCAGAGCCATCTCTTTCATCTCAAATTTAGCCGTGCCGTCTTCACTCACGTAGTTCGTTGGCATGATATGCCAATCGCCATCTTTGAAGTCACCACGCCAATTGAGTGCCAAATTCAACTGATCTTTGAAAGGAACTTTTCCGTCCTGGGTCAAGTTCTTGAGAATGCCAGATGTCGTATCACTGACAAAGTGACCCTTCATCGAGAGGCCGAAATTCACGTCTCCCTTCCAGCGCCAGAAATCTTCCACGCCAGCGGGATTCTTTTCGTCTTCGTACGAGACTTTCACATCAAGAGAACGAGAAGCAAAGGAGCGAGCTGTTTCGGTGACATCAATCGTCAACCCAGATTCCTTTTCCATCTTCTCAACAATCGTCTTCAATTCGCGATCGAAAACGGTGCCCTGATAGTAAACGAGACCAGCATAAGCGGCAGCAACAACTACGACAACGCCAACCCCGGTGGCTACGCCTTTATTCATTTCTTCTTTTTCCTTGAGAGTCAAAGTGCTATTTGCCACTTTGCTCTACTTTCTGAGAGTTTCTTTTTCACCTACTTCTGGTAGGTACACTGATTCACGTCATCATAGCAAACTTACTACTCTCGCAACGCGCTGTGTCACTTTCCTTCACACTCATTTAAAAGTGCCATACAAATTGCCGTTCTAGCTCTGATTGTCAAAAGAAGAAAAAGTCCGACTTCCCGTCAAAGGAAATCGGACCTTAGTGAGCATGAACCCAGTATTTAACCTTTATGGGTTGGCACTCTCAGGAAAAATTTCATCATACGCAGGTAGCACCCAACGTACGATAAATTTTTCACCCTCTTGACGCCAGTATTTGCGATCTTGCTGACGAATAAATTTCCGCAATTCTGAGGAAGCCACCGTTGTGCCTAAAGAAGCTGGATCAAAGGTAAGATCAATCGTGCCAATGGAAGGTTGATTATCCACCGTTTGCTTTCCAATGACCATTTTCAGAGTGGAGGTTTTGTCTCCCGTTGAAATGCTAAGAGGCAACTCTATTTTTAAAGAGCCATCATTGAGCACCTTCTTCCAGAGTTCCAGAAGTTTCTCATCGCTCGCATAGGACACGTCTGGCATATTCACAGTATGCACTTCACCTTTAAGTGAGTCAAAGGAAATAAAAGGCGCGCCTTTTAAGCCCTTGAGTTCATAAATGCCGTTCACCGTGAGAAGAGTAATACCATCGTCGAGCGTTTCGCGCTTCTCTAGCGTAGATTCACTGGTAAGCGGCCCAAAGTCAAGATTCACGGCATTTTGAAAATTGATCTTGAGGCCATCAAAACTCATCGTACCTTTGTTGCCATCGGCTTCCATGGACCAGTTGGTGAGAACTACTTCACCTTGATTTTTCCCATTGACAGAGATCAGCGGAATCTCAAAGGATCCTTGAGACTTAGCGTTCCAGCGAAGGTTCATTTCTTCGGTTTTGAGTTGATCGCCTGTCTTAGCATTAGTGAAGTCAATAGGCTCAACCTGCCAATGGACGTCTTCAAACTGACCTTGCCAATTGAGATTTGCCACAATGTGGTCTTTAAATAGCTCTTTTCCTTCTTGCGTGAAATCTTTAAAAATGCCAGCCTGTGGATCAGTCGAAAATTCTCCTTTCACTGCCAGTCCAAACTTTACTTCGCCTACGAATCGAAGCAGTGGACTTGGAAGTTCGAGCAAGGGATCTTTAGGAAGCACATAAACATAAACCTCAACCGAACGCGAATCAAAGGTTCGCCCAAGCTCTTTCATTTCGAGGCGCAGGTTGGGATTTTTTTCGGTGAATTTATCGAGCGAAGCGGCAGCCTCTTGATCAAAAAACATGCCTTGGTAATAGATGAGACCAGCGTAACCCGCTCCAATGATCGCCACAGCGCCCACGCCAGCAAATAGTCCTTTTTTCATCGTTATTCTCTCTTCAGGTGAAATTGAACTTAATACGCCAGAACCTTTCACAAACAAGGTTTCCGACATACCGATATTTGCTTTTCATCTTAACAAACTTTCCTCGCTTCTCTTCTTTTCTTTTCCTTTGCGCCTTGAGTCAAAAAAGTCCTTTCTCTCAAGGATTACCCTATCCGTATTACAAAAAGATTGCTCTTTTACATTTTGAGAATTAGAATCATTATCGTTTACAACCATAACTAAACTTGACCAACATGAAATACACACCTCTAGCCTTAGCGCTATTCGCCTCTTTTGGCGTAATGGCCGCTGAAAATACCACTGATTCTTCTGAACTTACCGATAAAAACACTGATTCCTCTACTGGTATCGAACTCGCTGATACCGTCGTGCGGCCAGACTATATCGAAATCGAGCGTCTCGCCAACACTAAAGAAATCATTGTTCTCACCAAGGAGCAACTCCAACAACAAGGCAATCGAACCATGACCGATGCCTTGCGAAAAATTCCTTCTGTAAATGTCAATACCGCAGGGCTTAATTCCATCGATATTCGCGGGCAAGGCTCAGCCACGGTTGAAAGCAACCTGCAAGTTTTGATTGATGGCGCTCCCATCACCTCAATTACCTCTCACCCCTTCTCCATGTCCTATGACGTCATTCCAGTGGAACAACTCGAACGCATCGAAGTGATTCCTGGTGGTGGCTCTGTCATGTACGGCTCTGGTGCCGTAGGCGGGATTGTGAGTATGACGAGCTCTTTGCAAGCACTTAAAGAGCCACGTACCAATCTCTGGGGTGAGTGGAATTCCAAAGGCTACCGCATTGGGGCCACCGCAGGAACCACCTTTGCAGAAAATCGTGGCGCTGTGGAATTTTCCGCTAGCAAACTCGATCGCGATCTCTACTTTAAGAACACCTTTGCAAAAACCGAGTACTACTCCGCGGGGGTGCGCTGGAACTTCACGCCTAAACACCAAGTCCTCGTGCGCGCTAGCCACATGGAAGAAGACGCACAGTTTGTGGGCGTTATCAATCGCTTGAAACTCTTGAAATATGGTCGCGATTATGACCCAGGCACAACACGTGACTTTATCGGGATTGACGAAAATGGCGATTTGATCGAAGTCCAGAAGCCCAACTATATCCACGGCGACAAGAAGCTCGATATGGTAAGTGTCTCTTATCGAGGCGAGCTCACAGACAAAGTTGAACTCTTGAGCGATGCCTACTACGACAAAGGCTACTACCAGGGGATCAACGACGAAACGCAGAAGATGGATATCAAAGGCTATGGCCTGCGCAGTAAAGTCAACTGGAAGTACATGGATGGCGGTCAGCTCTTAATTGGGTTAGATCTTTTGCGTCAAACCGCAGATCTTAACTACGATAGTTTTGACTGGGTTAACGACGGCTATATGTCAGTGCCCTACTCCTTCCACTATCAAAAAGACATCACAGCGCTCTTTGCATTAAACACCAACCGTTGGGGTAAGTGGGAGCTGAACGAAGGGGCTCGCTATGAAATTGCTCGCTGGAGCTTTGATAAGCAAGGGAAATTCCAAAACGGCGAAGGCAAGAGCGCAGCAGACCGCAAGAATGTCGCGTTTGACCTTTCGCTTGCCTATCTCTATAGCGACACAGACCGAGTTTATGCTCGCTACGAACGTGGCTACACCTTGCCTGACGGCTTGCAGATTGCTGACCAAATCGCAGAGCAAGACCCCGTGACCCGTGTGAAGAGCAAACACTTGGAAGTCACCAAGGCTGATGACGAACACTACGACATCTTTGAAATTGGTTGGCGTCATGTGTTCCCGTGGACTACGGCTAACGTCACTCTCTGGTACACCAAGACCGAAAACCAGTTGAGTCGCTACTACGAATTTAGCCCTGCTGGATTTGGTATCAAGACCGTGAACCTCCTTGACACCGATCGTTGGGGCGCGGATATTGCGTTCTCCCAAAAGTTCGGACGCTTCACCTTTGATGAATCCTATAGCTACAGCATGGGGAAGACCTCTTGTCACGATCTTGAAAAGTGTAAACAGGTCAAAGAAAATGCCGAATTCACCGATAAAGGACTCATGAAAGTGCCTAAGCACAAAGTGGTTCTTCATGCGAATTGGGACATCCTTGATACATTGAGTGCTGATATCACCTATATCTATCAAGGCAAGTACACCAACTTTACGCATGAAAAGAATGCTGATGACGGTTTCATGAAGGGCTACGGTCTCACTAATGTTGGGCTCAAATACCGCCCGAATGACCATATTCAAGTCTACGCTGGGATCAATAACGTTTTTGATAAAGAGTACTTTGAATACGGCACGGCTGCAGGTAGCTGGCAATCGGTGATGCCTGGTGCAGAACGTATGTACTACATCGGGATGAAAGCCATCTGGTAAAACATTCCGCTGTTACCCTCTCCCTTCTCGGGATGGAATGTTACCGAGTGAGCCAAAAGCGTTAATCGGAGAGCTTTTCCAAGCCTTCACTCAGAGACTTCTATCTCGGGAAGAGGAGAGTTACCTCTTCCCATTTTTCCTTCTCTCACAGTCTTTTTAAATCACCAAAATTTGACGATCTTTCCTACCAAAAGCTAGGTGCTATTGGCCAAGAAATCTAAGTCTAAAGAGAATTGCATTTTTACTAATTGATAAGTAGAATCATTCTCGTTTACAAAAACTCCCCTATTTTTATAACTATGAAACACACTACTCTAGCCCTTGCCTTGTTGGCTTCTTTCTCGGTAATGGCCGCAGAAAATGCCGCAGATGAGACAGACTCTATCCTAGATCAGGCTTCTGAAAAAGCCGATGGCGTTGAACTTGCCGATACGGTGGTTCGTCCCGATTACATCGAAATCGAACGCCTCTCGAACAGTAAAGAAATTATCGTCATCACAAAGGATCAGATCCAGCAAGACGGTAACCGCACCATAACCGATGCCCTTCGCAAGGTGCCATCGATCACCGTTGGCGCCTCTGGGATGAACCAAATTGACATTCGCGGTCAAGGTTCTGAATCCGCTAAAAAGAATCTTCAAGTGTTGATTGACGGAGCCCCAATTACTTCCGTGACCTCCCACCCCTTCACGATGTCCTATGACGTCATTCCTGTGGAACAGCTCGAACGTATCGAAGTGATTCCTGGCGGTGGTTCCGTGATGTACGGCTCTGGCGCAGTGGGCGGTATCGTGAGTATGACGAGCTCCCTGCAAGCCATGAAAGAACCTCGTTCTACACTTTGGGGCGAATGGAATAGTAAAGGCTACCGCGCTGGTTTAACCGCTGGAACAACCTTTGCCGACAACCGTGGTGCCGTGGAATTCTCGGCCAGCAAACTTGATCGTGACCTCTTCTTTAAGAACACTTATGCCGACACCGAATACTACTCGGCTGGTGTCCGTTGGAATTTAACCCCAACTCAACAGATTCTTCTTCGTGCAAGCCATATGAAAGAAGAGTCCCAGTATTTGGGTAACGTCTCTCGCCGAAACTTGATGAAATACGGTCGTGACTACGAAGCACCGCTTGAAACCATCAAGGTGGGGATTGATGAAGCCACTGGCAAATTCATTACGACCAAGCGTCCTTCCTACCTTCGCGGTGACAAAGAATTGAACATGGTGAGCTTATCCCATCGTGGTCAAGTCACCGACAAGGTTGAACTCTTTAATGACCTTTACTTCAACGAAGGCTACTACCAAGGTCAAAAGGGCAACGAAAAGACCATGGATATCCGTGGTTATGGCTTGCGTAGCAAGGCTAACTGGAAATACATGGACGGTGGTCAATTGCTCGTTGGGATTGATCTCTTGCATCAATACGCAGACCTCCATTACGACAACTACACGACGCAAAATCGTGTCAGTATGGTCATTCCTTATAACTTCGAATACCAGAAAGATACGTACGCTATTTTTGCCGTCAATACAAACCGTTGGGGCAAGTGGGAGCTTAACGAAGGGGCTCGCTACGAACTGACTAAGTGGAGCTTTGACAAGAGTGGCTCTTTGGCCGAAGGTGATGGCGTTGGCGAAAGTAATCGCCGCAACACTGCGTTCGACCTCTCGCTCGCCTACCTCTACAGCGATACGGGTCGTGTGTATGGTCGCTATGAACGTGGCTACACCATTCCTGACGGTATCGAAATTGCAGACCAGCTTAGACGACGTAACCCTGTGACTAATAAAAAGGAAGCATACCTTGTTCCTACACAGGCTGATGACGAGCACTACGACATCTTTGAAATTGGTTGGCGTGAAGCTTTCCCCTGGACCACGGCTAGCGTGACCTTGTGGTATACGCGTACGCAAAACCAGATGAGCCGCTTCTATCAGACGGGCGTCAATGGGCTTGAAATGAAGACCGTGAATTTGCTCGATACGGATCGTTGGGGTGCAGACGTAGCCTTCTCGCAGAAATTGTGGCGCTTCACCTTTGACGAAGCCTATAGCTACACCATGGGTAAAACGCGCTGCCACGATGCCGCACAGTGTGCTCTCCTGGAAAAAGACGATGACTACACTGATAAAGGTTTGATGAAAGTGCCTCAGCACAAACTCACCTTGCGTGCCAACTGGGACATTACCGATACCTGGAGCGCAAACATCACTTACCTCTACCAGGGTAAGTACACCAACTTTATCCGTAATTCGGACAAAGACGATGGCTTCTTCAAGGGTTATGAACTCACCGATATTGGCGTGAAGTACCGTCCAAATGAACATCTCCAGTTCTATGCAGGTATTAACAACGTCTTTGACAAAGAATACTTTGAGTACGGCTCTGCTGCTGGTAGTTCCCAGACGATTATCCCTGGCCCAGAACGTATGTACTACATCGGAATGAAGGCCATCTGGTAATCCGTTTACTCACGTAACCTCTACCTTTTCCTCTCGAGTGGATTCTCTGTCTTTGTAGGGCAAAAACTTGGCGTGCTAAGTTTTTGCTCTAGGGGAGCCTCTCGAGAGGAATATTCGTTTTTTCGTTATACGTTTTTTATTGAAAAGGTTTCCTACTATGAATACGCTTGTGCACCTCTTCCAGACGGGTGGCTTCATGATGTACCCCCTGCTCTTGGCCTCTATTATCGCGGTGGCCATCGCAGTTGAACGCTTCCGTCTTTATCGTTTGGCACAAAGCGATATGGCTCTTTTAAAGTCTCAGCTCCCACGCCTTTTTTCTCACCACCAATTCGAAGAAGCACAGCGCTTGTGTGAAAAAGCTGGTGGCGTTGCTGGTGAATTGCTTGCGACCTTCTTGATGAATCGCTCCTACATTTCGGATGCTCGCTCTTCGCTCGAACTCGAAGCTCAGCAGCGCGCTAGCCGCTTGAAAGAGCGCCTTAACTACCTCTCCGCTATCGTCACTCTCGCCCCGCTCTTAGGGCTACTGGGGACGGTGACGGGGATGATTCAAGCATTTGATGTGCTCTCGATTTCCGAAGGTCAACCTTTTGCGATTACGGCTGGTGTGGCAGAAGCCCTTGTTGCTACCGCCTTTGGTCTTTTTGTCGCTATTCTCGCCATGGTGCTCTACGTTATGCTCGAGCAGCGTGCCAATAATCTCATTGCCCAGATCGAAGAAGCCTGTGGCATCTTCTTAGTGAGTGAAGGTGAATGCAAGAAAGATGTGGTTGAACTCGCCACGAAAATTGTTGAAGTCCAAAAGACGAAACCCTCTTCTGACGACATCCCTGCTGCTTGCCCGATGAGCGCTGTGCACTCCTAAGTGTCGCTAGCGTCCTTTGAACACCTTTTCAGGAAAATTTTCCATGAAACTCATTAATCATCAAGAGAAAAAGACGCCGATGCTGATGATCATTCCGATGATCGACATCATCTTCTTCTTGCTCGTCTTCTTCATGATGAGCATGCTCACAATGGTGGTTCAAAAAACCATGCCACTGCATTTGCCTGCAGCTTCTTCGTCGAGCATTGACACTGAAAAAACTCTGCCCATCGCCGTGGATGCACGCGGACAAGTTTTTCTTGAGGACACGCCTGTGACGCTTGAAATGTTGGCTGAAAAACTCGCCGTTGAAAAAGCACAAAACGAAAAGTTGATCATTGTGTTGCGCGGCGATCGTGCGGCTGATTACGGTCGTGTGGTGGAAGTGATGGATACCGTCAAGAGTGTTGGTATTGATCGCTTAAGCATCGCCACCGAAGGCAAAAAACCAAAGAGTGAAACAGAATCTGCAGAAAACGCGACTACGCCCACCGATGGAGGCTCTCGCTCATGAGTGACCATGACACACGTCAACGTGAGCGCGTAGAGGCACTACGAGCCATCATGACGGCCCCAGAAACGAGCCTCTTTCGCTTAGGTTCCTCTTTTGGAACCAGCGTGCTCATCCATGGTGCCATCGTGGGGTTGCTGATTGCCCTCTTTTCGCTTTCGGTGACACAAACCGCAGCGCCAGGCGGTGGCTCGCCTCTGGTAGTGAGCATTGGGGCTGGCGGGATTGCAGGAAGTACGGAAACCGTGATTCCTAAAGGGATTGAATCTGGCACCCAGGAAGCAACTGGTGAAGAAGCTCCTACGCCAGAGAACGCACCTCAAGAAGAGACTGCCCCCCCTGAAGAAAGTGCTCCTCCCACACCGCCCGAACCTGCAGAACCTGAGGCTCCCGCGCCTGAAGCCTCTGATGTACCAGCGCTTGTGACTGAAAAAGCGGCTGAAGAAGCCGTGAAAGAAACGCCTAAGGCTGAAGAAGCCGTCACAGAGAAGGCTGAAATTCCTGTTCCGCCCGAAAAGCCCGCAGAAATACCTGTGGTCGCTGAAAAGGAAAAGCCAAAGCCCAAAGCACCTCCTAAGCCCAAGGCAGAGCAAAAACCGGTGCGTCCGAAAGCGGCTGAAAAACCCGTGAAGGTTGCTGAGAAAGTGATGCCCCCTGCGCCAAGCACAGCGCCCACGAGTGGTGCTACGAGTACTGCCAGTGCGCCAGCCGCATTGGGAACCGCGTTGGGTGACGCTGCGCCTGGCACGTCTGCCTCGTTGCCAGGCTCTGGAGACGGTTTAAAGAAACTCTCTGAAGGCAATGGTGACGCAGCGCTTGCTGATAATGGTGACGGAACCTACCGCCCCACGGGTAAAGGTAATTTGCGCTTTACCATCTTGCAAGACGCGAAGGCCACCTACCCACGTCGTGCTCGCTCGATGGGTCTTACAAGTACAGTGCGGGTTAAGGTGCAGTTCGTGGTGAATGAGTCTGGTACGGTTGAACGTGCTCGTATTCTCACCAAGAACGTACCACCACTTGACTTTGAAGAAGAGGCCCTCAAAGCCATTAATGGAATGCGCTTTGAACCGATTCGCTTAGCTGGCGTGCCAGTAAAGGTGACGTTTGTGAAGACCATCGTCTTTAGACCTTAATCTTCCTCGCTAAGTCTTGCTCTAGAGGACTGTAGTCGTTATTCGGCGCAGTCCTCTTCAATTTTTAAAAGCTTGAACCAAAGAGGTACTTGACAAAATTCTGGAGATTTTTATACACTAAATGACAGTGAACACTGTCATTTAGGAAAATTGTGTGAAAGATACTAAGCAAAAACTCATGAATGCCATGATTGACCTGGTCTACACCAAGGGCTATCGTGCTGTGACGACCAAAGAAGTCGCCCAAGAGGCAGGTGTGAGTGAAAAAACCCTCTTTCGGCATTTTCCTACCAAGCTTGCTCTTCTAGAGCACGCTTGCAATCAGTTGTATTACGCAGCGGAATTTCAGTTCCTCATCGAAAAAACGTTGGTTTTCGATATCGAGAAGGATCTCACCACCATCTTGACGAAATATCACGAAATCGTTAATGAGAACCGAAAAATCTTCATCATCAGTCTCAAAGAGGAAGAACACCTCCCCGAGCTACGTCGATGCATCTTGAAGCATCCTCAAAGTCTGTTAAAGGATTTGGAGCATTATCTCGACAAAATGGTGGAGATGAAGAAAATTCGTGCAGTAGACACAAAAACGACAGCGTTTCTCTTAATCACCTCCCAGTACGGGGCCTTTATTAATCACATCGACTCTGAGCGTAACTTTCCTGATATTACGCTCGCGAACTACATTCGCGTGAGTGTAGAAACCTTTGTGAAAGGCTTGAAACCTTAATCTGGGAAATTTCTAGTCAGTACAAAAGCGTCTATTTCGTTATTGAGAAGTAGACGTCTTTTTTGCGTCAAATATGACAGTTAAGACTGACTTACGTTAAACCGTTACTCTTAGAAACTATGTCAGAAAAAAGAAAAACTTTTCTATTGGTGCTAATTGCCCTTTCTACCATCATTTCGGTGATGAATGGGACAATGTTTAACATCGTGCTTCCCAACATCCGTGAAGACTTTCACCTCACGGCCTCAATGATGGGCTGGGTATCGACTAGCTTTTTAGTGATTTATGCGGTAAGTACCGCGATTTATGGGAAAGCCACAGAACGCTATTCGCTCAAAACCCTAGTCATTTTTGCTTTCTCTATTTTGGTCGTAAGCGACCTTTTGGGCTTTTTTGCGGTCAACTACACCATGGTCCTCGCTGCGAGAGCACTTCAAGCAGTCGGAACAGCTGTGGTGCCTTCTCTTAGCATGATTATTCCTGCGCGCTACGTTTCTCTTAAAGACCGTGGGATGGCGTTTGGCTTAATGGCAACAGGAGCTGCTTTAGGCTCCACCATTGGTCCGACGATTGCGGGTTTTGTGGCGGAAACCTTTGGTTGGGAATCGCTTTTTCTCCTCTCCTTGGGACTTCCCCTTGCACTTCCTCTTTATTTAAAACTTTTACCAGAGGATAAAGGACACGATGTATCCATCGATTTCCTCGGTGGCGTCTTACTTGCCTCCGGGTCGGCCTTTTTACTCATCACGATTACGCATTTCTCGCTTCTCTTTTTTGCCATTTCGATGGTGAGTTGGGGACTTTTTGCCTGGCGACTTCTGCGTGCCAAGCACCCATTTATTCAACTCTCGCTTTTTCGCAATCAGCGCTATGTGAGGATTTTAGGCTTCCTATTTGTTTTCACTTTTGTGAGTAGCACGGTCTCTTTTGTGACGCCACTTTACCTCTCTGCTGTCTATCTTGCGGGACCCTCTGAAATTGGACTGCTGATTTTACCTGCCACCATCATCACAGCCTTGCTAGGCGCCGTGGGTGGCAAAATTGTGGACCGCTTTGGCGCATCAGTCCTTTATCGCATTGCGGCAACGCTCCTTCTTTTTTACTTCCTCATCACCTCGGTTATTTTGGGCTTCCCAAAGAGCTGGGCGGTGGTATTGCTCGTTTTTGGCGTCCTAGGGACCTCTTACCTCACTATGGCACTCTCTAACTTCACCTCTTACACCTTGCCTGAAAAAGATATTGGTATTGGAATGGGGCTTTATTCGCTCGTTTACTTCATGGCCTTTGCCTTCTCCTCGGTCGTTGCGAGCAAAATGATCGATTGGGGGTTTGTCGCTTTCACGGTCAACCTCTCAACGCAAAATGAACAAGCTGTGCTCTATAGCAACATCTTGATCGCCTTTGCGTTCATCCTCCTTCTCAGTATTGTGGTTTTTGGGACCCAGCTTAAACACTTCAGACCGAGTTCTGCTGAAGCCTAAAATATCCAGAAACCACAATTTTTGGGCGGTCTCTGGCCATAGGGGGACTGCCCTCTTTTTCTCTTTCCCCTTAAACCAAAAGCTCGCCACTGAAGGACGAGCTTTTGGTCGGCTAGGAGACTATAGCCTGACGTTCACTTAGGAGAAACGAGAGAACGTTATTTTGCAGTGATTAGGCCTTGGCCAATTCTTCACCAGCGATCATGCCGAAAGTCAAAGCATCGATCACGGCCACGGTCCCCAAGCGCGAGGCGCCATGCACACCACCGGTGATTTCACCACCAGCATACAAACCCTTGATCGGTTCGTGCGTTGCGGCAGAAATAACCTGAGCCTTCGGGTTGATCATCACGCCACCCATGGTGTGGTGGATCTTCGGGCAGCATTCAATACCGTAGAACGGGCCCTTGGAAACATCAAGACCGTTGTTGTAGGTGAGAATACGACCGAATTCCGGATCCTTCCCTTCCTTCACATAGCTGTTGAACTTCTTCACCTGTTCCAAGAAGGCGTCCTTCTTGATACCAAAGTGGTCGGCCAACTGTTCAAGGGTGTCAAACTTCTTAACCGTACCCATTTCAAGCGGCAACTTCACAAAGCTCGGGTTAATGGCCTTCACAATAGCGTCGTCACACACAGCGATCGGGTAGTTTTCATCCGTACCAATCACCTTGAAGAGCGCATCAGACTTGATCTTACGACCAGCATGTTCGTCCATGAAGCGCTTACCAGTCTTACGGTCAACCACAAGACCCAAGTCCATACAAGCGTGGTTCGTGAAGTTCACGGAAACACCGAAGCCCTTTTCACGCGGGTTGCAATAGGGCAAGAACTGGAGCCAGCAGAGCTGAACAGGAGCAGCGCCCAAGGCCAAGGCCTTCACCAACACGCCAGCGGTAGCGCCCAACTGGTTCGTGGAGTCCGTGGTCGGCACAACGCGCGGGTCCTGAATCTGACGGAACCAAGTGTCGCGGGAGAAACCACCAGCGGCCAACATCACACCCTTCGTGGCACGAATCACTTTCTTCTTACCGGTCTTGTTTTCCAAGTCGTCAGAGGTGAGCTTCGTGTTGAAGCGATAGTTTTCACGGCAGACGATACCGACAACGTTATTGTCATCATCAACGATGAAGTCATCGAACTTCGTCTTGGCGCGGATCGTTACATTGGGTTCTTTTTCAAGAGCTGCCAACATCGGACGGATGTAGCCAGAGCCGGAACCAGCCTTAATTTCATAGGAACGTGGCACAGAGTGGCCACCTTCAAAGAGCATCTTGTTGGGGACAAATTCGCAACCCAAGTCTTCCACCATCTTAATGGTGTCGTTGCAGCGGTCAGCAATCGTGGCCAAAAGTTCGGTGTGATTGATACCAAGGCCGTCCTTCAAGCAGTCTTCGATGAAGAGTTCCTTGCTATCCTTAATACCTTGAGCTTTCTGAACAGGGTTCACCGGACAAGCAACGTTACCACCGCAAATAGCGGAGTTACCACCCAAGACCGTCATCTTTTCAATGACGAGCACTTTCTTGCCACCGCGGCCAGCTTTGAGAGCACAGGCCAAACCGGCAAAACCAGAACCAATCACGACCACGTCAAACGTTTCATCGTATTTTTCAACGGTCTTAGCAGGAATGCCAGCAGCAAAGGCAAAGGAAGAGCCAAACATGGCGGCAGAGGCAACACCAGCTTTCTTAAAGAGGGCGCGACGGGAGGTATCAATCGACATAATCTTTTTCTCCAAAGGATTGACTTTCTTAAACCGTTTGAGAAAGTGTTCTCAAACTCGTTGAAAGTCATTTTGGACTCTCCCCGTTTTTCTCACTACCTCCCGTGGGATAGGTTGAGAGCCTAGGGGAAACCCTAGGAGAAAAAGACCTTGCTTTGCTCAGTTTATGGTTGAGTATTTTTTGCTCGTGCGGCTGCTTGACGCCCTGCCTCGTGCCCAAAGACAACGCACCCCGTGATGGCTAAGCCTCCTAAGCGGCTCTTCCCAAAAATGCCACCCACGGTTTCCCCTGCGGCGTAAAGGCCGGGAATGGGGTGATTTTGCTCATCGAGCACTTCTGCTCGCTCATTAATCGCGATGCCCCCCAACGTCGTGTGCAGAAAAAGTTGCTCTTTTCCCCAGTAGTAAGGCGGTTGATTGATTTGTTGGGTAAAGATCGTTTTCCCAAACTGCGGATCTTCTCCTCGTGCTGCCGCGCGATTGTAGTCGTCCAGCGTTTTTTGTAGCACGGTGGCGTCCACTCCCATCCCGATAGCCATCTCAGCTACGGTATCGGACTTTTTCACGGTGCCGTCCGCCAATTTCACACCGAGGCTAATGCCTTTTTTGGACTGTGCATCCGTCACCACCCACATTGTTTGATTGGGAAGCTTCAAAAGCGCATTCTCCAGTGTTTTCCAACTTGCCCCTTCGTTTACGAAGCGACGTCCTTCATGGTCAAGGAAAATATCCCCACCCACATAGTCAAGAAGACGGCCGCCCCAAATGGGCATCAACTGAATGTTGTCCATATCCTTTAATTGCGCCCCCACGGTTTGCGCAATAAGAATCCCATCGCCCTGCGCACCATCAAAGTAAAGCCCTCTGGGGTTCGCTGTCGTACGCATGCCTTGCGGAATCTGGGGATCATGACGGTGCACCATCTCCGCGTTCGCAGTAAAGCCTCCTGTTGCGATTACTACGGAGCGCGTCTGCAAAGTGCTAGGCACTTGGTGAGAAGTCACTTCGACTGTCCAGAAACGCCCCTCTGCCCCCTCTTGGGTTGAACTCAGTCCTGTCATGCGGGTATTAAAGCGCACAACAAGACCACGCTCGAGCGCCGCTTCATAGAGCGCACGAGTATAGGTCAGTCCTGGTTGAGCACTTTCAGCGAGCACAGAACGAGGCGTCAAGCCCCCTAGAGATTGAAAGACGCCAGGCGTAAACACAACGCCATAGGACTCGAACCACTGGAGTGCTCGTTCACTATCGCGTCCAATCTTGCGAATGAGAGCCTCATCAGCGCTCTCACCCCCAACTTTTTTCGCCTCTTCCCACATCAGGTCAAGCGAATCGGTAACACCTTGCGTTTTCTGTCGATCAGATCCCACAACGGCAAGCGTCCCCGTACTATAGGCACTGTGCCCACCAATGAGTGGACCTTTTTCGATCATGAGCACATTTTGTGCTCCCGCCTCAAGGGCGGAGAGTGCTGCCGCGACACCCGCAAGACCGCTCCCTACCACAACGATATCCCAAAGGCGTTTTTCGTCTGGCAAGTCAGAACTCCCATCAGAGAGCGCTTCTGCAGCCCATGTCGGGATTGCGTAGCTCGCACTCGCGAGTAGCGCGCCATGGAGCACTTGACGACGTTTTTCATTGATCTTCATCGTCAACCATCCCAATTCGCACTAAGAGGCGATAAGCGTCCAGTGGATTATTCACGTTAAACTTTGCAAAGGCATTCCCGCGATGCATTTTCACCGTGGTTTCGGCAATATCTAAGCGTTGTGCAATGACTTTATTGGGAAGGTTCAGTGCGGCAAGCTTAATCACTTGTTGTTCGCGCGGAGTCAATTCGTTCCAAATCTCACGCAAGCCCTCTTCTTCATCGAGTTTTTCCCACTCGGCGAGATTTTTCTCCACAATGCTTTTCACTTTCGCAATAAGGACATCGGGTGGCACGGGCTTTTCAAGAAAATCCACAGCACCATGCTGCATCGTATGCACAGCCATCGATATGTCGCCATGCCCCGTCAAAAAGAGAATGGGCAGACGCCAACCGCGTTTATTCATCTCTTCTTGAAGCTCTAGCCCTGTCATCTTTGGCATACGGACGTCCAAAATAAGGCAACCAGGGCGATGCGGATCATCACGCTCTAGGAATTCTGCGGCAGAAGAGAAAGTCGCCACTGAAAAGCCGTTGACTTGTAGTAGCATCGCTTGCGAAGTGCGGAATAAATCATCATCGTCCACAAGACGAACCATCGGATGTTTAACCATATCAATGTCCTCCTTCTTTCTGAGAGGTTGACTCAGTGGGTGACTCGGTTTTTTGCCCGTCTAAAAGTTTGTCGATCGTACACTGTACAACTAATCCCCCACCCTCGCGACGCGTAAAGTGTAGGAGTGCTCCGTGGCTATCCACGATACCACGCACAATGGAGAGCCCCATACCAAGGCCTTCGGGCTTCACGCTGTCAATCGAGCGCCCGAGCTTTTCAAACGCTTCATCGCTTAGTTCATTACCGTTGTTACTCACCTCAAGTCGCCACTTGCGCTCGTCGAGCGAAAAAAGTCGCACGGAGACTTCTGGTTTGCTCACCGCAGAAGAGGCTTCGACCGCATTTTTAAGAAGATTAAAAACGAGCAACTCTATTTCGAGACTGTCGCCCAATATCGGGGCGCTCTCAAGTACCTCTGCTTTGAGATTCACCGCTTCTGGCATCGTCATATGGAGTACACGAATCGCTTCTCGCACACTACGCGCTAAATCAATGGGAACGTGTTGTGAGCGCTGAGACTTCGCATACTGTCGCACACGATCCACAATACCCCCGATCTTTTGCGTTTCTTTCAAAATCCCGCCCATCGCAATACCGCTTGGCGTATCTTCTTTCGCTGTATCGGGATAGAGATACTTCAATACAGAAGCGAAATTCGTAATCGCGCCAAGTGGAGTGCGAATTTCATGTGCAATCATCGCCGACATCTGATTCACCACATTACGGCGCTCGAGGCTTCCTAAGCGCAAACGAGCTTGACGCGCTTCTTTTTCACTTTCCTGTTGACGCACGAGCGAATCTGAAAGCTCTGCCGTGCGTTTTGCCACCAGGCGATGAAGGCGGAATTCATTAGCGATAAGAAGCACGATGAGCAAAAGCCCTAAGAGAATTTCGTAGCTGTAGCGCTCAAGGAGCGCCTGCCAAGAGACTGTTCGCAAATAAGCGTAAGGACCCATTCTTAGGGTTTTGAGCAATTCATCCATCGCGGAGCGCGACACATGCACATGCCACTCACCAAAATCGGTTTCTTTTGCAGAGAGAAGCACTCTTAACATCGCTCTCACGGCGGTCTCATCCGTCCATTCAAAAGCATAAAGCGTAGCGTCAGGATAGAGACCCGTAGAACGTGCGCAAGCAAGTTTCCCGTCTGTCTGATCATTCAAGACGCGAAAGCCCTCAAACGCGATCAAACGCTCTCTAGCGAGGCGCTCAATGGTGCAAGTTTCAAGAATCGCCGCATCGGTGTGTCCAGAAGCGAGTGCAGAAAAAACGTTGGGGAGCGCCATATTAAGGAAACGCGTTCTCTTAAAGAATTGCTCTGGATCGTCTCCCAACTTGGCCACTTCTCCCAAGACCGCTAACCAACCAGCAGCCAAGGGCATCGTGGTGACCACCTCTTTACCTTTCAAATCTTCGAGTGTTTGAATATCTTTGCGATTTGCTGGGACAAGAATAAGCCCACCCACCGATTGGGCGGCGTCTTTGGCTTCTGGGACTTTGCGTGTCGCCACACTGTAAGCAGGCGTTCCTTCTTTGCCTGCCACCGCGATAATGAGTGAAGACTGCGCAAGCACAAAGTCTGGTTTTAAAAGCGCGAGTTGGCTCGTCGCATCCGTTGCCTGAAAGGGGACAACGGTGACATAGTAGCCACTCCGGCTATCTCGCAAGGCACGATTGAGGTTCGCAATATAAGTATCAAGCCGCCCTCCATCAAAGCTCATCAAGTACGTATCGGGCACAGCGAGCACTAAGGCGTGTTTCCCGCCTTGCGCAGAAGAAATGGCATCGATCGTGGGAGCTTTAGTGGGCGCAGGGACGCTTTGCGCTCGCATAGCGGAAATAGTCGCACCAGAGATCACCTCGGGAGATGGCATGGCCGCATCGTGCGAAGTAAGGCTTGGTGCCCCGATACTAGCGCCCACCCACCCTAGAAATAGTAGAGGGGCTATGGTGCCCCGCACAGCCTGTGCGAAGTATGCCAGCTGGCGTACTTGTGTGCGGAAAAAGGGAAGGGACACCATAAAAACTCCAGAAATAGGTCTGTGAATCTAATCATACTCAGCTTTTCGGGTGGCTTCCAGTTTTGCGAAGTCCAGTTTTGCGAAGGCTAGATGCGAAAAGGACGCCCGTCAGGCGCCCTCTTCTATTTAACGTTTCATCCTGAGTTTTAAGCCACTTCTGCTTTCTTTGGCAACGCGAAGGCTACCATCCCCAAGAGAGGCAAGAATGCCACTAAGTGGAAGACCATATCGAGCCCAATGTGGTCAGCCATCACGCCAAAGACTGCGGAAGCAATACCGCTTAATCCAAATGTGAACCCGAAGAAGAGCCCTGCAATCATCCCGGTTCGGGCAGGAGCAAGTTCAAGGGCAAAAACCAAAATCGCCGAGAACGCAGAAGAAATCACAAAGCCCACAATAATGGAGAGCAAAATCACGCCAGCGAGTGGTGCCCAGGGGAGCATTAAGGCAAAAGGTGCTGCCCCCAAAATGGACCACAAAATCACGGTACGACGACCCCAACGGTCTCCAATCGGGCCACCCAAAAGCGTCCCCGCTGCGCTCGCTGCCAAGAAGGCAAAGAGTACATACTGAGCATTCGCCATCGAAAGCCCAAACTTCTCAATCGTGTAGAAAGTTAAGTAGTTCGAGAGCGAGGAGATATAGACCTGCTTAGAGAACATCAAAATGAAGAGCAATGTGAAAATGAACTTCATATTGAGGTTGCTGCCATACTCGGAGACCGCTGCCTTGGGCTTAGAAGCCCCCTTCATGGCGGCGTTGTTGCGCATCGCAAGCGCTACTTTACTCAAGAGAGCCACAGCTAAAAGCGCAAAGAGCGCGAACCATGCAATACTCGACTGACCATTGGGAAGGACAATGAGCGCAGCTGCGAGCGGACCACAAGCAAAGCCCGCGTTACCACCCACTTGGAAAACCGCCTGCGCAAACCCTTTTTGCTGACCAGCAATGGTTTGCGTCACTTTAGAGGCTTCTGGATGGAAAATCGCACTCCCTAGTCCTGCAATCCCACAAGCCACTAAAATCACGGCAAAGTTGGGTGCCGAAGCGAGTAATAAGAAACCCACCAACGTCACACACATCCCGACTGGTAAGGCAAAAGGCGTTGGTCTCTTATCAGTTGAAAGACCCACGATCGGCTGGAAGATGGATGAGGTTACCTGCACCGTCAACGTAATCAGACCCACTTGCGCAAAAGTAAGCGCGTACTGCTCTTTCAAGAGCGGCAACGCTGCAGGAATGATGGACTGAACCAAATCATTCAAAAAGTGCGACAGGCTCACCATCAAAAGGACATTGAGAGCCATCTTCTGGGGAAGTGTCATTTGTGCTTGAGTCATTTTTTCATCGTCCTAACAAAGTAAGCGCTTTTGGTAAAGCTCAGTCGCAAGAGAGGAGGACATAGCAAGAGAGAGGACGCGCAAAAGGTCATAGGTCGTTCCGGTCAAGTAGAGCGACTCATTCTCAAGAAAGCTTTGCGCATCGTTTGCACTATCCACCATGAGCAAACTGTAGCGTAGAAAAGAGCGTTCCGTTAGCAGAGGTACAAAAAGTGAGAAACGCGAGAGAAGAGAGAAAGAAAAAACTTTTGAGTGCCCTTCTTCCTTCTTTTCAAACATAGTTTAAAGAGTTAACGTGCGCTCTTGGGGCGTTCACGGGCAACCTTAACTTGCTAAAGGTGAAAGTTCTTCCATATCCGTCTCGGAACGACGGTAAAGTTCGAGCATTTCCACGGGGAGCCCTAACTTTGTATACCTGTAGTCCCAACGGTCTTTTGTCTCAGCTCGCAACGTATTGTGCAAGATTTTCATCAAGTCCTTAATCACAGGATCTTTTGCATCTTCATGGCGGCAACAGACAAAGGTGTTATTTGGTTCTCGGAACCAGCCTGGCAAAATCGGCACCACCACGCCCTTCTCTAAATCTTCTAAGACCATCCCAATGGATAAATCCACCGTGATCGCCAACCCTTCCTTCAAGAGAGTCTGACAGCTTAGCGGATCTGCGTAAATCAAGTTTTCGCCTTCTGGTAAATAGTAGACTTCCTCACCTCTTTCAAACTTGCGAGAAGCGGATGAGTTCGAAGGGCTACGCAAGGCAATCGGGAGTCGCTCCAGATCATGAATATCGCTGGGATTTCCATAACGCTCAATAAACGCAGGAGTAGCCAAAATCAAAAAGCCATTTGTACGAATGTAACGCTTATAAATTTGGGGATTTTCTGGCCAATAGCCGACCTGGGCAATATCTACTGCGCGAGAAAGAAGCTTAGGAATGCCACCCGGATCCACAAAAAATTCAAGTTGAATATCATGCTTTTGCGCATAAGCCACTAAGTTCACAAAAACCTGAGAATTGCGCACATTAATGGGCAAAGAAAAACGTACAACACGACGCTTTGAACGAGCTGAATGCGCACGCAACGCGTTGATATCGCGTTCAGCTTCTGTTTGCGTAGCGATCATGCGCTTCGCTATAGGCACTAAACGATGAAAATTTTCAGTAAAGCTCGCTGGTCTCACACGACGGTTGAGAAGCGTAATGCCTTCCGTCTTTTCAAAATTTGAAAGTAGTCTCGAAGCTGATGTGAGCGATATACCTAACTGCATCGATGCTTTTAGAAGTGATTGTGTTTCGTCACAGGCAACGATAAGTCGGAAGAGGTCTAAGGGAATATTTTTCATAGTCAGCCCGTTGGGATCAATAGGTCATCGTTCCTCATTGTAAAACAAAGCATATTTTCACTTTTTATTAAACGAGTTTCTCTTTTTTGTGTTCTCCCAAAAAGAAATGTGGAGCGGATTTCCGACCCTGCATCTGCCTAACAGTTCTTCTACCCGCTCCACACCCCAACCACACAGAGGATCTTTACCAATTTGCGGTCCAAACGACAGTCTTAAATTGTGATTGCCATCAATGAGTTTTGCTGCCCTGCATAAAGAATGAAAAGGCGCAAACACATCATCCCAACGATACCCGCAAGGCTAGCAAGCCAGAAAAGCGATACAAAAAGCGATACAGAATCACGGCGTATCAAGGTGCTAGATATCAGTGGAATCCCAAAACCGACGCCTACTGCACCAACCCAGAAAACCATTGCCCAAATCCCTGTCGTAAAGGCACCACTGGTTGCTTGAGCTCCAGCTTGTCCTGTCAGGAGTGAGACGAAAATCATCAAGAGACAAGCTATTTCTGCTGCCATCATGGGCCATTCCGCTTTGTGAAGCACGTGCATGCTGTGGCTCTCCCGAGACTCACCAAAAGCGGCTACAGCAACAAGCTTCACGGCCGCCGTCCCAGCGGAAACACCCGAAGCAACAAAAAGTGCAGGGAGTACGGCGGTATTAATGAGCGGGAAACGAATCAACGCCGAAATGAGAAAGCCCGTATAGGCGCAGATCCCAAACGCAAAGAAAAGTCCTACCCAAGAAAGCACACCACTTACTTTAGTGCACAGATCAGCGACCTTTATGAGTAAGTCGCCTACGACAGGGATTTTGTGCCAATACGCTCTGAGTGTCATCACGGTGAAAAGAGCCGTCACAGGAATGTAGACCAGCAACATCATCACCCCCACGGCGAACGCACGGCATCTTCTGCAGGCCACTCTCCTAGGATTCACTAATCAC